>CAVOHL010000024.1:0-657500 GCA_963695665.1 uncultured Alphaproteobacteria bacterium | reverse complement strand
CGATCTCCTCTTCACGATGTCAGACAACACGCGCGCCCGGCGACAAATGTCGAGAGCGCGCGCGATCAAGAATTCTCACGAACGAGCTTTTCGACAGTTGGCGGCGCGCAGCCATGCGGCCGACGGCAATCGACGACCGTCTGGTGGAGCCAGACGGGATCGAACCGACGACCTCCTGCTTGCAAAGCAGGCGCTCTCCCAACTGAGCTATGGCCCCGTCAGGGATCAGGTATCAGTGATCAGTAATCAGAACGCCAGCAGCTCGCGCCGCGTCTGATGTACCTGACACCTGATCTACCTGATTCCTGGAGCTGGTGGGCCTGGGAAGATTTGAACTTCCGACCTCACGCTTATCAAGCGCGCGCTCTAACCAACTGAGCTACAAGCCCGTACCAGGAGTCAGTGGTCAGAAACCAGCAATCAGAACAAGCAATCCGATTACTGAATACTGATTACTGACTCCTGGTCTGCTCGTTCGCGAAGAAAGAGAAACGAAGACGGCGGCGTCCCGCAATCAGGGATCAGACAATCAGTATCAGTAATCAGAAATTACTGACCGATCGCTGCCCTGTCATTGTTCTAAGCGCCGGGTAAGAACGAAATCCGATATCAGATGCCTGATACCGATTTCTGACCCTGATACCTGGCATCCTTAGAAAGGAGGTGATCCAGCCGCAGGTTCCCCTACGGCTACCTTGTTACGACTTCACCCCAGTCGCTGACCCTACCGTGGCCGGCTGCTCCCTTGCGGTTAGCGCACCGTCTTCAGGTAAAGCCAACTCCCATGGTGTGACGGGCGGTGTGTACAAGGCCCGGGAACGTATTCACCGCAGCGTGCTGATCTGCGATTACTAGCGATTCCAACTTCATGTGCTCGAGTTGCAGAGCACAATCCGAACTGAGACGGCTTTTTGAGATTTGCGCAGGGTTTCCCCATTGCGTCCCATTGTCACCGCCATTGTAGCACGTGTGTAGCCCAGCCCGTAAGGGCCATGAGGACTTGACGTCATCCCCACCTTCCTCGCGGCTTATCACCGGCAGTCCCCTTAGAGTGCCCAACTAAATGATGGCAACTAAGGGCGAGGGTTGCGCTCGTTGCGGGACTTAACCCAACATCTCACGACACGAGCTGACGACAGCCATGCAGCACCTGTCTCCGGTCCAGCCGAACTGAAGAGTTCCATCTCTGGTACTCGCGACCGGGATGTCAAGGGCTGGTAAGGTTCTGCGCGTTGCTTCGAATTGAACCACATGCTCCACCGCTTGTGCGGGCCCCCGTCAATTCCTTTGAGTTTTAATCTTGCGACCGTACTCCCCAGGCGGGATGCTTAATGCGTTAGCTGCGCCACTGACGAGTAAACCCGACAACGGCTAGCATCCATCGTTTACGGCGTGGACTACCAGGGTATCTAATCCTGTTTGCTCCCCACGCTTTCGCACCTCAGCGTCAGTACCGGGCCAGTGAGCCGCCTTCGCCACTGGTGTTCTTGCGAATATCTACGAATTTCACCTCTACACTCGCAGTTCCACTCACCTCTCCCGGACTCGAGCCTCTCAGTATCAAAGGCAGTTCTGGAGTTGAGCTCCAGGATTTCACCCCTGACTTAAAAAGCCGCCTACGTGCGCTTTACGCCCAGTGATTCCGAGCAACGCTAGCCCCCTTCGTATTACCGCGGCTGCTGGCACGAAGTTAGCCGGGGCTTCTTCTGCGGGTACCGTCATTATCTTCCCCGCCGAAAGGGCTTTACAACCCTAGGGCCTTCATCACCCACGCGGCATGGCTGGATCAGGCTTGCGCCCATTGTCCAATATTCCCCACTGCTGCCTCCCGTAGGAGTCTGGGCCGTGTCTCAGTCCCAGTGAGGCTGATCATCCTCTCAGACCAGCTACTGATCGTCGCCTTGGTGAGCCGTTACCTCACCAACTAGCTAATCAGACGCGGGCCGATCCTTCAGCGATAAATCTTTCTCCTTACGGACGTATCCGGTATTAGCCCAAGTTTCCCTGGGTTGTTCCGAACTGAAGGGTACGTTCCCACGTGTTACTCTCCCGTCTGCCGCTCCGTATTGCTACGGCGCTCGACTTGCATGTGTTAGGCCTGCCGCCAGCGTTCGCTCTGAGCCAGGATCAAACTCTCAAGTTGGATGAGAACTTTGATCTCGGCTGATCACAACGTTTGACGAGGTCCCACTTTGACCACTCGGGCGATTGCTCGCCAAAGTGTTCATCGTGTTGACCTGAAACGTCGACCGCCGAAGTCTCTTCCATGACCGCACTCTTGCGGACAAAGCCGAGCCGTTAGCCAAGCCGTCTCCGTTCGAGGAAGCGGCCCGCAAGGACTCCGCCGTCCACGTTTCTCTTTCTTCCGATTCACTTGTCAAACAGCCCGGAGACCTTCCGACCCTCGTCCTCCCGGCAAGCCGGAGAAGCCGCCGAAGCCCGCACATCCGACATGAGCCATAGCTGCATGGCCGGATGATTCACCGCGTAAACAGTGAGGGGCTTCGCAGACGCGCCATCGCGCCAAGCGGCGGCGCGCCCAAGAGGGTCTATATAGTCTTCGGCTCCCGTCATTGTCAACGGTTCCGCCAGCGCAAAATCAGCCCTGTGGACAGCCGACAAAGCGGCAATTTTTGCCGCGTTCTGCGCTGCGCAACATCGCGCTGCGGCCGCCGTCGGGATCGCGCGGAATACGGCGTGGCGAGGGCGTCCCGCGCCGCACTGCGGCCACATTCCTCCGCCGTTCTTTGCATAATTGGTGTCGGGAATGTCGCCATGTGGGGGAAGCGACAGCACCATCCTAGGCTTAAAGCCTTGAACATCCGATCGCATCGCGATCGGGATGGCAACGGGCGCGACATCTGTGCGCGCGCTTGCATTCAAGGTCCTTCGCATTGAGCCGGTCCGGCCGTCGGTCTCGGGGAATGTTGTCGCCGGATTTAGCTGCCGGAACTATGCCGCCGCGGGGGCGGCACGCTTTGTGCGATCGCGACTGCAGGGGACGTGGTCTTGGACCAAGCTAGGCTGCGCGGCGCGAAATCGGAGGCTCGAGGCCGAGACGATCGATCTCGGCAATGAGCCGCCGCTTTCGGTCGACGGCGGGCATCGGGCGGTCTGGTCGACCGGCGCCGGTTCTCGGTGCAGTGGTTCAGCGGCACGATCCTGACCGGACTATGCGGCGCTGCCCTGATGGGCGGCGCCGTTTTTGCTTCGCTCGACGGCGAAACCAATTTCGCCGCGGCGCCGGAGCGCGTCGAGACGGCGTTGCGCGGCGCGCTCAACAGCATCGGCGAGCACGTCTGACCGGCATTGCGCAAGACCGATCGGCTTGCCGCCCTCAGCGAGCCGAGCGTCGCGCGGCAGATCTTGCGCGTCCCGACCACGACGCGCGTGCGCGATCGCGAGCTGGTGCGCGTGCGCCCTTTCGTGCGCGTCTCCGGCAACCTTTCGCTCTCGGCTTCCGAGCTCTCCGCCAATATCCCTCCGTTCAATCCGCAAAAGCTGCTTGCCGAAGGCGTGGCCGAGTGCCGACGACGCCGGCGGCCGAACCGGATGCCGAGGTTTCCTTCGTCACCTGCGATCTCGTCTCGTCCGGCGCCAAGGGCAAAGGCGCGCCGGCGGCCTGCGATCTCAACTCGCTGCTGCCGAAGGTGAAGCCGTCGGCGCTGCTGTCGCTCGACGACGTCGTCACGCGCGTGCGCGACGTCGGCAGCAGCGCCGGACCGAGCCGCGCTCGCTCGCGAACGCCGACGCCGCGGCGCCGGGCCTCAAGCTCAGCTACGCCGCCGAGGGCGACCCGATCCCTATGTCGGCTTCGAGGCGCGCGTCGTGCCGGAGAACATCACGCTGCTGCCGAAGACCAGCGCGACGGCGGCAACGACTGGAGCGAGCGCGCCGTCGTCGGCGAAGAAGGGCGAGACGGTCGGCTCGATCCTGCGCGATCTCGGCGCGACGCCCGACGAGATCAAGGCGATCATCGCCGTGCTCGGCGCGCGCGGCCGCGACGGCGGCGCTCAAGGAAGGCCAGAAGCTGCGGGTCCTTACCGTCGCCGGCCGGGTTCGGCCACATGCAGCCGCTGCGCGTCATCGTCGCCGGCGACAGCGGCATCGAGGCCGCGGTCGCGCTGTCCGACATGGGCAAATACGTTGCGGTCGACGTCCGCAACATCGACACCGACGTCGCCGAAGCGGACGCGGACGAGGACAGCGAGGACGACGGCAGCGGCGTGCGGCTCTATCAGAGCATCTACGAGACGGCGCTGCGCAACAACGTGCCGCGCCCGGTGATCGAGGAATTCGTCCGCATCTATTCCTACGACGTCGACTTCCAGCGCAAGGTGCAGCCGCGGCGACTCGTTCGAGGTGCTCTATGCCGAGGACGAGAGCGGCGAGGGCCGCAACGAGGTGCGCTACGCCTCGCTCACCGTCGGCGGCGACACCAAGAAATACTATCGCTATCAGACCGCCGACGACGGCATCTACGACTACTACGACGAGACCGGCAAGAGCGCGAAGAAATTCCTGGTGCGCAAGCCGGTGGCCGATGGGAATCATGCGCTCCGGCTTCGGCGAGCGCAACCATCCGCTGCTGCACTATCATGAAGATGCACACCGGGGTCGACTGGGCGGCGCCGTACGGCACGCCGATCTTTGCCGCCGGCAACGGCATCGATCGACGAGATCGGGCTCAAGGGCGGCTACGGCAAATATGTGCGCATCCGCCACGCCAACGGCTATGAGACCGCCTACGGCCACATGACCGCTTTCGCGCGCGGCCTCGACGTCGGCAGCCAGGTGCGCCAGGGCCAGGTGATCGGCTTTGTCGGCTCGACCGGCCTTTCCACCGGCGCGCACGTGCACTTCGAGATCCTGATCAACGACCGCTTCGTCGATCCGATGAAGATCAAGCTGCCGCGCGGCCGCGTGCTCGACGGCGCATCGCTCGCCTCGTTCGAAAAGGATCGCGAGCAGCTCGACGCGCTGATGGCGCGCGGGCATGTCGCGCAGGCGCGCTGACGTTCTCGGCACTGCCGTCGGAGATTTTCGTGGCTCAGGCCTTTGACCGTCGACGACCGCATCCAGGTGCGTTCGAGCCGGATGTGGGCGCTGCTTACCTTCAAGCTCACCCGGCTCCTGTTCCCCGCCCGGATGATCGCCGACCATATCGGCATCTCGACCAACATCGTCGAGTTCTGGCTGACGCCGTGGCGGCGCACCGACGAGCATTTGCCGATGTCGCACATCGCCGAGGTGGCGCACACCCGCGGCTTCATCTGGGACACGATCAGCATCGAAAGCTCGGGCGGGCTCAATCCGCTGGTCGTCGACGGGCTGCCGAAAGCGCCGGCGCGCTATTTCGTCGAGCACGTGCGCGAGCGGATCAACGAAGCGGCGGCCGCCACGCCGCCGCTGCAGCCGCGCCATTGATCGTGCTGTCTCAGTGCGTCATTGCCGGGCTTGACCCGGCAATGACGCATCTGCGGCTACGCCGCCGCGGCGACCTCGCCGTTGAAGTTGAGGCCCTGCTTGCCGGCCGAGATCACGACCTTCTCGCCGTCCTTGACGCGCCCGGCGAGGATCAGCTCGGCGAGCGGATCCTGCACCGACTTCTGGATCACGCGCTTGAGCGGGCGCGCGCCATAGGCCGGATCCCAGCCCTTGTCGGCGAGCCATTCGCGCGCCGTCGGCTCGAGCGTGATCGTGATCTTGCGCTCCTCGAGCAGCTTGCGCAGCCGCCGCATCTGGATGTCGACGATGCGCGCCCATCTCCGCCGCGCTTGAGCCGGTGGAACAGGATGATCTCGTCGACGCGGTTGAGGAATTCCGGGCCGGAAGCTCGCGCGCACGATCGCCATCACCTGATCGCGCACCGCGTCGGTGTCCTGGCCTTCCGGCTGGTTGACCAGAAGCTCGGCGCCGAGATTCGAGGTCATCACGATCAGCGTGTTGCGGAAATCGACGGTGTGGCCCTGCCCGTCGGTGAGCCGGCCGTCGTCGAGCACCTGCAGCAGCACGTTGAACACGTCCGGGTGCGCCTTCTCGATCTCGTCGAACAGCACGACCTGATAGGGCCGCCGGCGCACCGCTTCGGTGAGCGCGCCGCCTTCCTCGTAGCCGACATAGCCGGGCGGCGCGCCGATCAGGCGCGCGACCGAGTGCTTCTCCATGTATTCCGACATGTCGATGCGCAGCAGCGCCGTCTCGTCGTCGAACAGGAATTCGGCGAGCGCCTTGGTGAGCTCGGTCTTGCCGACGCCGGTCGGGCCCGAGGAACATGAACGAGCCGATCGGCCGGTGCGGATCCTGCAGGCCGGCGCGGGCGCGGCGCACCGCGGTCGACACCGCCTTGACCGCCTCGGCCTGGCCGACGACGCGCTTGCCGATCTGCTCCTCCATGCGCAGGAGCTTTTCCTTCTCGCCTTCGAGCATGCGGTCGACCGGAATGCCGGTCCAGCGCGAGACCACCTGCGCGATGTGATTGGCGGTGACCGCCTCCTCGACCATCGCGCCCTTGCCCTCGCCGGCCTCGATCGCCTTGAGCTTCTTCTCGAGCTCGGGGATGCGGCCATAGGCAGATCTCGCCGGCGCGCTGGTATTCGCCGCGGCGCTGCGCATTGGCGAGCTCGACGCGCAGCTGGTCGAGCTCGGTCTTGAGCTTCTGCGCGTCGGAGAGCTTTTCCTTCTCCGACTTCCAGCGCGCGGTGAGGTCGGCGGATTTCTTCTCCAGCGCCGCCAGCTCGGTCTCGAGCCCGCTGAGGCGCGCGCGCGAGCCGGGATCGCGCTCCTTCTTCAGCGCCTCCTGCTCGATCTTGAGCCGGATGATCTCGCGGTCGATGGTATCGAGCTCTTCCGGCTTGGAATCGACCTGCATCTTCAGCCGCGCCGCCGCCTCGTCGACCAGGTCGATCGCCTTGTCGGGCAGGAAGCGGTCGGTGATGTAGCGGTGCGACAGCGTCGCCGCCGCGACCAGCGCGCCGTCGGTGATGCGCACGCCGTGATGCTGCTCGTATTTGTCCTTGAGGCCGCGCAGGATCGAGATCGTGTCCTCGACGGTCGGCTCGTCGACAAAGACCGGCTGGAAGCGCCGGGCGAGCGCCGCGTCCTTCTCGACGTGCTTCTTGTATTCGTCGAGCGTGGTGGCGCCGATGCAATGCAGCTCGCCGCGCGCCAGCGCCGGCTTGAGCAGGTTCGAGGCGTCCATGGCGCCGTCGGCCTTGCCGGCGCCGATCAGCGTGTGCATCTCGTCGATGAACAGGATGAAGGCGCCGGCCGCGCCGGTCACCTCCTGCAGCACCGCCTTGAGCCGCTCCTCGAACTCGCCGCGATATTTGGCGCCGGCGATCAGCGCGCCGAGATCGAGCGCCAGCAGCTTCTTGTCGTGCGAGGCTTTCCGGCACGTCGCCGTTGACGATGCGCAGCGCGAGGCCCTCGACGATCGCGGTCTTGCCGACGCCCGGCTCGCCGATCAGCACCGGATTGTTCTTGGTGCGGCGCGAGAGCACCTGGATGGTGCGGCGGATCTCCTCGTCGCGGCCGATCACCGGATCGAGCTTGCCGTCGCGCGCCGCCTGGGTCAGATCGCGCGCGTATTTCTTCAGCGCATCATAGGCGTTTTCGGCCGAGGCCGAATCGGCGGTGCGGCCCTTGCGCAGCGCTTCGATCGCGGCATTGAGGTTTTGCGGCGTGACGCCGGCGTTGGCGAGGATTTTTCCGGCCTCGCTGTCCTTCTCGAGCGCCAGCGCGAGCAGCAGGCGCTCGACGGTGACGAAGCTGTCGCCGGCCTTCTCGCCCGCTTTCTCGGCGGTCTCGAACACGCGCGCCAGCGCCGGATCGAGATAGACCTGGCCGGCGCCGGCGCCCGATACTTTCGGGCGCTTGGCCAGCGCCGCCTCGACGGCGGCGAGCGCCTGGCGCGAATTGCCGCCGGAGCGGTCGATGAGCCCGGCGGCGAGCCCTTCCGGGTCGTCGAGCAGCACCTTGAGCAGATGCTCGGGCGCGAATTGCTGATGTCCCTCGCGCAGCGCGAGCGACTGGGCAGACTGGACGAAACCGCGGGCGCGGTCGGTGTACTTCTCGAAATTCATGTCGCTTCCCTCGGCCTATTCCGAACGCCCCAAAGGCGCGAACGGAACATCGTCATGGGGTGGATTTTAAGAGCATCCGGCCGACCCCCGACCCCATCAGGCGATACGGAACTCAGCCGGCATTAATATGGGGCGCGGCCCAGCGGACGGAAGGGCCGGTTCCACCGTTCATCGACATTAATGGGAGCGAAAGGGCGCCTTCAGCGTCCTTACATCGCCGCCGGAGGACCATGCGCCGCGGGTGGCGATTTCGCGAGAAATCAAGAGGACAAGAAAAGGAGAATGCTCATGACCAGGTTGAGAACGACAGGCTTGGCGCTCGCCGCCTTGCTCGGTTCCGCGCTGATGATCGGCGGGGCGACCGGGCAGGCCTCCGCCATGCCGGCGAACGGCCTCGCCCCGGCGGCGAAAGCGATCGGCAGCGGCGTCGAGCACGTGCGCTGGTGCGGACCCTATCGGTGTTGGGGCCCCGGCCCGTATTGGGGCAGGCCATTCTGGCGGCCCTATTACGGCGTCTACGCCTACGCACCCGGCCCGTATTGGCACCGGCCCTATGGCTGGTGGGGCTGGCACCGGCCATGGGGCTGGCACCGCGGCTGGTGGTGACCGCCACGGCGTAACGGCGGCAACACACTTCACCCTCCCCTGCAGGGGGAGGGTCGGCGCGCCGCAGCAGCGGCGCGCCGGGGTGGGGGCGAGGCTCGACCCAGCGACTTGCCGGTCGAGACAAACTGCCGGATGTTCGCCGCATGAAAGTGCGCGAGGTCATCCGTCTTATCGAACAAGATGGTTGGATGCTGGTTGTCACGCGAGGCTCGCATCGGCAATACAAACACGCGACGAAGCCCGGCCGTGTTACCATTGCCGGGAAGGCCTCTGACGATATGGCGCCCGGCACGCGTCAATAGCGTGCTCAAGCAAGCCGGCCTGAAGGAGAAGAAGTGATGCGTTACGCAGTCGTCATCGAAAAGGCCGACGGTAATTATTCCGCCTATGTGCCGGATCTGCCCGGCTGTGTCGCAACCGGGACCACGATCAAGGACGTGGAGGCGGAAATCCGCGCAGCGATCCGATTTCACATCGATGGTCTCAAAGCGGATGGCGCGGCGGTGCCGGTGCCGACCAGCATCGCCGAATATGTCGAGGCATAGATCATGAAAATCATCGTCATCGGCGCGACCGGCACCATCGGCGCCGCGGTCGCGAACGCGCTCGCCGCGAAGAAGCACGAAGTGGTGCGCGCCTCGCGCCAGGGCGAGGTCAAGGTCAACTCGAGGATCAGGCGACGATCGGCGCCCTGTTCGCGGCGGTGCGCAACGCCGACGCGGTGATCTCCTGCGCCGGCAGCGCGGTGTTCAAGCCCTTCGCCGAATTGACCGACGCCGACTACGCGCTCGGCCTGCGCAGCAAGCTGATGGGCCAGGTCGGCCTCGCGCGCATCGCCAAGGACCACCTCAACGATGGCGGCTCGATCACGCTCACCACCGGCATCCTGGCGATGCAGCCGATGCTCGGCTCGGCGTCGATCTCGCTCGTCAATGCCGGCCTCGAAGGCTTCGTGCGCGCCGCCGCGCTCGAATTGCCGCGCAAGCTCCGCATCAACGCCGTGAGCCCGCCCTGGGTGAAGGAGACGATGGTGAAATTCGGCATGGACCCGACCCCCGGCCTCGCCGCCGCCGACGTTGCCAAGGCCTATGTCGCCGCGGTTGAGGGGGCGCAGCAGGGGAAGATTATCGAGGCGGGGAAGGTCGGCTGAGAGCGTTGTCGCGGCTGAGCGATCGCGAAATCCAGATCAGTAAAACGGCGAGCAGCACAGGCCCTCGAACATCACCGCCTCCACCCGATCACCAGCGGCGTCCCACCGATTCTCAGCATAGACTACTTGATCGAGCCCTGGCCAGGGAGTGCGCCGGCTCACTTCAATTCGGCGTCGGGAATTTCGGCGAGCTTGGCAAGATGGCGGAGCAGGCCGGTCTTGAGCGGGCGATTGCCGTGAATGGGAACGGACAAGCGAACGACGCTGCCGAGCTTACCGTAGATGTGGTGGCTGCCGCTGATGCGCAGCAACTGCCAGCCGCGCCGCTCGATCATCCGCGCAAACTCGCGGCCGGCGATCGCCCTCATAAGGCGATTTCGAGAATGCGTTCCTTGCCCCCAGGCTTGGGCGGCGCCACGTCGATGGCGAGACAACCTTCGATCGCTTCATGCAGGTTGCGCATCAGCTCGTCCATGGTCTCGCCCTGGGTGGCACAGCCCGGAATAGCGGGCACCTCAGCCCAGAAGCCGCCCTCCTCCGCTTCGTGCACAACGACTTTGATCTTCATGGCGATGCTCTCGCGATGTGCAGCGTGCACATGGCCGTTTCTACGGTCCGAATTAGACCCAACATAGAGCCTCTCCGCCACCACGCAAGCAACCCGCCGCGTCGCCATAACGGCCAATCGAGCTGCAGCCCGCCGTCTCTTTATCAGAGACGTTTCCTTGACTTTCGTCCCCGTTTCAGCTACAGAATCCACACCGAATCTCGCTCCCGTAAAGGACGTCAGCCGGTGACGCCGGCTGGCGGAGCGAGAGCGGTTCCCGCGGGCGGCGGCTCGTCACTGCCGCTCCCGGGCGGCTCCGGGGATATACGCCCGGCCGGCACGATGACCGGTCTGCGGGGCAACTCGCTGGACTGGGACAGGAAGGAGCGGGTAACGCCCGTTGAAAAGCGCACGGTCTTTCGAACCATCGGGATCGTGCGCTCCGACCAGGTCCCAGGAAGCGCGTAGCTGGAGCTGAGCTGCGGCGTTCGTTCGCTGCAGCAAGCGCCGCGGTGGAACGCCGACAGGCGAGCGCGCTCGCTCTCAGCGCGCGCCGCATCCGTCGATGCGGATCATTGGATATGCGCCTGCCGGCGTTTCGCCTCCTTTTCTTTCCTCTTTGTTATGTAGCCCGGATTGAGCGCAGCGAAATCCGGGATGCGGCTTTCAAGCTCGTCGATCGTTCCCGGATTTCGCTGGCGCTCAATCCGGGCTACGGCGCTCAGAGCCGCACGGCAGCATGGACCACCGGGTCAAGCCCGGTGATGACGAGGTGTTTTGGCTTTGGCAAAACTCGGGCGCGGGTCGCGTCGCGAGAACGGTCTTGTTATCCACTGCTTGCGGGGAGGAACACGACGGCAATCACTGCGTTATCGCTTCAGCCGAATTGATGCGGAGGGATTTCCATGCCGGTGCTGCTCGGAGTGATTCTCGGGGTTTTTCTCACCATCGCCGGGGCGTTCGCTTACGATTCGTCGACCGGCCGCGCGGCGAACGGATTGCCGGCCGCTTCCGCCGGCGGGCATCCGCCGATGGTGAATTGGGACGTGGTCAGCGACAATTGGCACGGCCTGCAGACGAACCTGCGCAACGCCGGCGCGGACATCCAGCGTGGATGGAAGCGGCTGGCGAGCTAGCGGCCGGGTTTTCAAGGAGCCATTGTCGGTCGTCATTGCCGATCGGTCATTGCCGGTCGTCATTGTCGATCGGTCATTGCTGGTCGTCATTGCCGGGCTTGACCCGGCAATCCATGCGGACTTGCGGCTCGCCGATATTCGGCCGCACGGTTTTCGGATTGCGGCATCGTCGGCATGGACCACCGGGTCAAGCCCGGTGGTGACGAGAGATAGGAGACGCTAGCGCAACGCCGCCCCTATCCCTCCGCACAAAGGGGAGAAAATAAGGATCACATCCGCAGCAGGCGCTTGGCGTTGCCGGAAAGGATCTTGGCCTTGTCTTCGTCGCAGAGCGGCACGCTTTCCATCCATCTTGTCGCCGGCTCGTTCATCACGAACGGCCAGTCGACGGCGAACAGGATGCGGTCGATGCCCATTTCCATCACGCAGCAAAGCAGCGCCGGATCGGAGAAGTTGCCGCTCGTGGTGATGGAGAAGTGGCTGGCGAAGATGTCGCGGAAGCCGACCGGCATCTGCCCCGGCCGCGCCAGCGTGTGGGTGATGCGCCAGAGGAGGAACGGCAGCGTCTCGCCGAGATGGCCGAGGATGAATTTGAGCTTCGGGTGCTTCTCGAACACGCCCGAGAGCACCAGGCGGATCGCGGTGGTCGCGGTCTCCACCGTATAGCCCCAGGCCGGCTGCGCCAGCATCGGGAAGTCTTTCATGTAGTCGCTGTAGTAGACGCGAAGCACGTCGGGATGCGGCAGCGAGGGATGCAGATAGATCGGCAGATCGAGCTTCTCGGCGCGGGCGTAGATCGGCCAGAAGCGCTTGTCGTCGAGGAAGACGCCGTCGGCGAGGCCGTGCAGCATCGCGCCCTTGAAGCCGAGCTTCGCCGTGCGCTCGAATTCGTCGGCGGCCGCTTCCGGGATCGCGGTCGGCAGCGCGGCGAAGGCGGCGAAGCGGTCGGGCCGGCGGGCGACGAGCGCGTGCAGCCGGTCGTTGACGCCGCGGGTGAGCGGCACAGCGATATCGGCGGCAAGCTTCTGCGCCGACGGCGCGCCGTGCGAGAGCACCTGCATGTCGATGCCGGCTTCGTCCATCTCCTTGAGGCGGATGCCTTCGAAGTCGCGCAGCCGGTCCGACAGCTCGGCGGCGCGGACCGCCTCGGGGCCGCTATAGGTCTTGACCAGCTCGTCGTCCCAGTAGTGCTCCTCGATGGCGATGACCGGACAATGCGGCTTGCGAAACATGTCTCCTCCTCACCCGCTCCCCACCGGCCGCGAGTCTATCGCCTCGACCGCGGGCGCGGAACGGCGTCGGTTAAGAATGTGTTAGCCGCGACGCGCGTAACCTGCGCGCAACCCTTGGTCGAGGACACGACTGGTCGAGGACACCGACATGGCCGAACGCCGTCACGCCGCGCGCAAGAAGAGCTTCCTGCGCGGCTGCGTCTACTTCAACAAGCGCCGCGGCGCGATGGATTGCCTCATCCGCGACCTCTCCGAGGCCGGCGCGCGCATCATCTTCTCGAGCGCGGTGAACGTGCCCGACGTCGTCGAGCTCTACATCCCGCAGAAGGAAGAGACGATCCGCGCGCGGGTGAAATGGCGCCATGGCGACGAGGTCGGCCTCGCGTTCCCCGCGGCGGCGGCGCGCGCGGCGGCCGCCCCGGCGGACGGCGATCTGGCGCAGCGCGTCGACAAGCTCGAGACCGAAATCGCCGCGCTGCGGCGCATGCTCAAGCAGCTGAGGAACGAGCTCGCGGCCGCGGGCGAAGTGGAAGCGGCGTAATTCCGGATCGTCATTGCCGGGCTTGACCCGGCAATCCATCTTTTGTCGCGGCGCTAGTTGAAGATCCGTTCGCCCTGCAGGTCGATGATCTGCCGCGCCTTGGTCAGCGTGAAGCTCACGGCGTCGTCATAGCGGGCGTAAGCGTCGGCGCGGATGAAGCGGTGCTCCTTGCGCACGCCGCCGATCTCGCGCTCGATCACTCCCGCGGTCTGGTAATGGCCTTCGTTCTTGAACGGCGCCGCGCGGATGATGAAGCCTTTGTATTCGACCGGCTCGGCAGCGTTCGTATTTTCCGCGGCGGCGCGGCGGCCGAACAGTGCGCTGAGGAACGACATCGTCTCGTCCGCCTCCGGGCTTTGGAGAAAGCCGATGGTACTCCGCGCGTGCCGAATGTCGAGGCTAGGCGTAGCCGGTGCGGGCGAAATGCCGGCGCAGCAGCGCGACGTTGCGGCGATTGGCGCGGAAGAACACGTCGAAAGCGTCGCCGGCGAGCGGCACCGCGCCGACCGCGCCCTCGAGCACGACATTGGCCACCATGCGCGCGAACAAAAGCCGCGGCACGCCGAGCCGCGAGGCTTCGTAGAGGAGATAGACGGAAAGCGCCGAGGCGGCGACATCGCCGATGCCGGGAACGAGCCGCAGCAGCGCCTCGACGCCGAAGCGGAGATTGGTGCCGGGCACGACGATCGCCGTGTCGAACAGCGTCGCCAGCATGTCGAGCCGGTCGATCGCGGCGCGGCGCGAGCGCGCGTCATAGCGCCCGACGCCGGGGAACTGGTAGGAGGCAAATCCGCTCGTGCCCGAGAAGGCCATCGCTTGCGTCCCGTCTGCGCCCCTCGCTCAGATGGGAAGGCGGTCGCGGAACGCAAGCCGTCGCAGATCGAACGCCGCCGATGCCGGTTGATGCGTTTACGCGCGTCTCGGGTTAATCTTTACGCCCCTCACATGTTCGCGCGGAGCTGCTCATGCCCAATATCCAGTTTCTCAACCCCGACAATCTCGGCAAGCCGATCGCGCCCTATTCGAACATCACCCGCGTCAAGGCGTCGGAGTTCTTGTTCATCGCCGGCCAGGTCGGCATCGACCAAAACGGCAAGACGCCGGCCGATTTCGAAGGCCAATGCGCGCAGGTGTTCGCCAATATCGGCGCCGCGCTCGCCTCGCAGGGCGCCGGCTTTCCCAACATCGTCGAGTTCACCACCTACCTCGTGCACTCGCAGGACATCGCGAAATTCGCGCAATACCGCAGCGCGCGAATATCCGCGCCTGTTTCCCGGCGGCGGTTATCCGACCAACACGCTGCTCATCATCGACCGGCTGGTGCGCGAGGAGTTTTTGATCGAGGTGAGCGCGGTGGCGGCGTTGTAGGTCCGTTAACATTCCGGCCGTCGCGGTCCGCGTGCCCGATTGCCAAATCGGCAAGGCTTCTCTATATAGCCGCCATTCCCGATTTAGCCTGCCTTGCCGTCTCGCCCTACAGCATGATCCGGAAAGATGGATACCGATTTTCCGAAAAGATCATGCGCCCTAAAAGCAGGGCCTTTCCCAAGCACACGCGAAATCCGGATTTGGACCTTGTGAATGGTTCGCAGGGCCACAAAACGCGTTTTGCGTTTCCAATGGAGGCCATCATGGCTACAGGTACCGTCAAGTTCTTCAACGCCCAGAAGGGCTACGGCTTCATCGTCCAGGACGCGGGCGGCCCGGATGTGTTCGTGCACATCTCTGCGGTCGAGCGCGCCGGCATGCGCAGCCTCGCCGAGGGGCAGAAGCTCTCCTTCGACATCGAAGCCGACCGTCGCAGCGGCAAGTCGTCCGCGACCAACCTGCAAGCGGCCTGAACGCTCACTATATATGCGTGATCCTGAAGGCCGCTCACCGGCCTCGGATAGGATCACGCCCGGAAAAAAGAGGCGCCGGCGTCATACTGGCGCCGGCTTTTTCGTTTCTATCCGGCGCCAACAATCAGAAACAGCGAGTCATGCCATGCCGAGAAAGCCGGGACTGAATTCCGAGTTCATCATGTTCGACGTCGTCTACGAAGACGGCACGCAGCGCTCGAACCGCAAGGTGCCGCGCGCGCTCACCGGCGGCATCGACGGCGACAAGCCTGCGCACGGCTTCCTGATCGAACAGGATCGCGACATCGCCGAGAAATCCGGCAAGCCGGCGGCGAAGATCAAGAGCATCACGCGTACCGGCGCGAAGAAGAAGGTGCGGGTTTATTCCTGACGTCATCGGCGGGTTCTCCCCAAGAATGCCACGGCGCGGCCCATTTACAGCCGCTTAACCGTGGCCACTGCATTGTCGCTCTTTGGCGTTGCGTAGTGTCAGGGGAACGATGATGGGGATGAGCAGACCGGGTTCCGTAATCTTTAGCCGACCAAGATTCAGCCGACAAGGATTCGCCCGGCGACCAAGACCGGTCGCTGCGCCGCAGCCGCTGCGGCCGCCATCCGCTCGACGCTAAGCCGTCGTTTCACACAGTGCGTATCATGACGTGCGTGGCCGCGACGTCTGCCGGCGTCACTGCGTTCGAGCGCCACGCGTGCGCGCGCCGCGATCGTCGCCGGGCGATATGGCGCGCTGTCGTCGTCGGCCTTGGAACGGCGACTGCGGCGGCAATCACCGCCGGCGCCGTCGCCGTGACCGCCGCGTCGATTGTCGCTGTCGCTCTGAGCGCCGCCGCACATCTCAAGGCCACGCCGCCGACGGCGCTGCAAACGTTTGTCTTCGCCAATCCGGGCAGCAGGCTCGGCGCCGGCGCGGCGAAGTTCTCCGGGTTGATCCGGGTTTTGACGCATACCGTCCGCGCGGCGGACGTGACGCTGCATGCCAAACTGGCGTCCGCCGCGATTCTGACTTCCGCGCTCAGACGCACCGCGGAGATCGCTCCGGCAGCGCCGGCTTTGCCCAAAGTCGCCGACGCTGATCCTTCGACCACCGCGTCCATTTCCTCCATGGTCTTGCAGAAGCGCATATCGGCGCCGCCGCCGCGCAACAATTCGATCCTATTGGCCGACGCCGACAGCCGCACCGCGATCTACGACATCGAAGCGCACACGGTCTATCTGCCCAACGGACTCAAGCTCGAGGCGCATTCGGGATTGGGTCAAAGATTGGACGATCCGCGTCATGTCGATGAGAAAAATCGCGGCGCCACGCCGCCGAACGTCTACGATCTGGTGTTGCGCGAGGAGCCTTTTCACGGCGTTCAGGCCATTCGCCTCAATCCTGTCGATGACGGAAGGATGTTCGGACGCGACGGCATTCTCGCCCACACCTACATGCTCGGCTCCACCGGCCAGTCGTTTGGCTGCGTGTCCTTCAAGAACTATGCGGAGTTCCTCAAAGCCTTCTTGCGCGGGGAGATCGACCGCCTTGTGGTCGTGCCGCACCTTGAGGCCAAGACCGCGAATGGGGACCGCACGCAGCCGAAAGACCGGTCGGCACGTCTGCAATAGCGGCGCGATCCGCCCGAGTTTTGCCAAAGGCCATGATTGCAATGCCGGCCACGCCTCTCTATATAGACGGCATTCCCGATTAGCCTGCCTTGTCGTCTCGCCCGCCAAGGGCCTTTCCCAAGAACACGCAAAATCCGGATTGGACCGCGCGAATGGTTCGCACGGCCACAAAACGCTTTATGCGTTTCAAATGGAGGCCATCATGGCTCAAGGTACCGTCAAGTTCTTCAACGCCCAAAAGGGTTTCGGCTTCATCGTGCAGGACGCGGGCGGCCCGGATGTGTTCGTACACATCTCCGCCGTCGAGCGCGCCGGCATGTCGAACCTCAATGAGGGGCAGAAGCTCTCCTTCGACATCGAAGCCGACCGGCGCAGCGGCAAGTCCGCCGCGACCAATCTGCAATCGATCTGATTGTCGACTTGAAAAACCGCGCCGGCGTCACATTGGCGCCGGCGTTCTCACGTCTTGTCCGCCGCGAGGAGAACGACCCATGCCGAGAAAACCAGGATTGAATTCCGAATTCGTGATGTTCGATGTGCTCTATGAAGACGACACGCAGCGCTCGAACCGCAAAGTGCCGCGCACGCTCACTGGCGGCCTCGACGGCGACAAGCCCGCGCACGGCTACCTGATCGAGCAGGATCGCGACATCGCCGAGAAATCCGGCCGGCCGCCGCTGGCGATCAAGAGCATTACGCGCGCGGGAGCGAAGAGGAAAGAGATGCGGGTGGCTTGAAAAAAAGCGGCCGACGCGCGTGCGTTGTGAAAAGCGCCGGGCCTCTAACCCGGCGTTTTCGTTTTGCGATCTGACGTAATGTTGGCGGTAATTCGAAATCGCGACCGTCAGCCGCGATCAATTATCCAAGAAGCTCCGCAGCTTCCGCGACCGCGACGGATGCTTGAGCTTCCGCAGCGCCTTCGCTTCGATCTGGCGGATGCGCTCGCGGGTCACCGAGAACTGCTGGCCGACTTCTTCCAGCGTGTGGTCGGTGTTCATGCCGATGCCGAAGCGCATGCGCAGCACGCGCTCTTCGCGCGGCGTCAGTGACGCCAAGACGCGGGTCGTGGTCTCGCGCAGGTTCGACTGGATCGCGGCGTCGATCGGCAGGATGGCGTTCTTGTCCTCGATGAAATCGCCGAGGTGCGAATCCTCCTCGTCGCCGATCGGCGTCTCCAGCGACAAGGGCTCCTTGGCGATCTTGAGCACCTTGCGCACCTTCTCCAAAGGCATGCCGAGCTTCTCGGCCAATTCCTCCGGCGTCGGCTCGCGGCCGATCTCGTTGAGCATCTGCCGCGAGGTGCGCACGATCTTGTTGATCGTCTCGATCATGTGCACCGGGATGCGGATGGTGCGCGCCTGATCGGCAATGCTGCGGGTGATCGCCTGGCGGATCCACCAGGTGGCGTAGGTCGAGAATTTGTAGCCGCGGCGGTATTCGAACTTATCGACCGCTTTCATCAGGCCGATATTGCCTTCCTGGATCAGGTCGAGGAACTGCAGGCCGCGATTGGTGTATTTCTTGGCGATGGAGATGACGAGGCGGAGATTGGCCTCGACCATTTCCTTCTTCGCCTGGCGCGCCTCGCGCTCGCCCTTCTGCACCATGTGCACGATCTTGCGGAACTCGGGGATCTCGAGGCCGGTTTCGGTGGCCAGCGCGTGGATCTGCGCGCGCAGCTCCTTGATGCGGTCCTTGTCGCGGCCGACGAAATTCTTCCAGCCCTTGGCGGAGAGCTTGGAGACGCGGTTGAGCCAGCGCGGGTCGAGCTCGAAGCCCTGATAATTCTTGAGGAAGTCCTCGCGGATGACGCCGTGGCTCTCGGAGAGCCGCATCAGCCGGCCCTCGTTGCTCACCAGGCGCTTGTTGATGTCGTAGAGCTGCTCGACCAGGGCGTCGATGCGCGCCTGATTGAGGCGCAGCGATTTGACCTCCTGGATGATCTCTTCCTTCAGCTTTCGATATTTGCGCTCCTGATTGGGCGAGAGCGAGAGCTTTTCATTGCTCAGCTTGTTCTGGATATCGATTTCCTGCAGGCGACGGAGCCGCTTGAAGGTGTCGGCGATGGTGTCGAAGGTCTCCAGCACCTTGGGCTTGAGCTCGGCCTCGATGGCGGCAAGCGACATCGAGTTCTCGAGATCGTCCTCGTCGAGGTCGGGCTCGCCGAGCGCGCCCTCGGGGAGCGCCTCCTCGCCGTCGCCAGCCTCGGCCCCCTGCGGCTTGAACGGCGTCGCTGCCGGCGGCGCCGAAGGCGGCGCCACCGCCTGCGGCGGCTGCGGCGCAAAGCCGGGCACGCCGGCTGCGGCGGCCGCCGCTCCGCCGTCGCCCGGCGGTATCGCCCCCGGCGCCACCTGCTTGGCGTCGGGGCCGGCATAGGTCGCTTCCAGGTCGATGATGTCGCGCAGGAAGACTTTTCCTTCGTTCAATTCGTCGCGCCAGATGATGACCGCCTGGAAGGTGAGCGGGCTCTCGCACAGCCCGGCGATCATCGCCTCGCGGCCGGCCTCGATGCGTTTGGCGATCGCGATCTCGCCCTCGCGGGAGAGAAGCTCGACCGTGCCCATCTCGCGCAGATACATCCGCACCGGATCGTCGGTGCGCTCGGCGGGCTCTTTCGCTTCGGATTTTGCCGGCGTCTTCGGCGTGACCTCGACCAGTTCGCCCGCCTCGGTCTCCTCCTCCTCGGGCTCCTCGCGGGCTTCCTCGTCGGCCTCGGCTTCCTCGGTCTCCACCACGTTGATGCCCATCTCGCTCATCATCGCCAGCACGTCCTCGATCTGCTCGGAGGTCACCTCCTCCGCCGGCATCACCGAGTTGAGCTGCTCATGGGTGACATAGCCGCGCTTCTTGGCCTGCTTGATCATCTTCTTGACGGCGGCGTCGGAAAGATCGAGCAGCGGCAGCGGCGCGTCCGGGGTCTCGGGCCCCTCTTTCTCCGGCGCCTCGCCCTCTTTTTGCGGGGCCGCCTTGGATTTGATCGCTACCGTCTTGGTGCCAGCGCTCTTGCTTGCCATGTTCTTCTCCGCCAACGCCCGTCGCAGACCGCGTCCCTGCCCTATGCACTTCCAACGCCGGGGTGGTCGGACGGCCACCCCTTACCCCGTTACCTTCTAAGCAACCAGGGCAACGGCTACACCCGGCAGACGGACAACGGCGTCCCCCTACCCTATGGCGACTCGATACGCCCGGGAGGAAACGACCCGCCAGGGGTCGGCTCAACCCGGCCATCCACCAAAAAGGGCAGCGCCAGCGCGGCACCGCCCCCGAATTGAGGGCCGCAGTATCCGCGGAACTCCGTTAAGCTCCGACTAACTATGCCGACGGCGCCGTGAACCCTTATTCCTTCGCTGCCGGACCGTCCACCCATAAGGCGCATGGTCGCAGGCCGAAATGCTCACAGCGACCGCGACTGGCGGCCGGAAGAGGCGCCAAACCCCTCGATCAGGGCCTCGGTCCCGTCGATGCTGGAGAGCCGAGCCTTGACGTCCTGAAGCCGCGCGTAGTTCGTTTCGGAATTGTCCTCGCCGAGCGCCAACTCCGCGTCCTTAAGTTCCCTAATTAGGGAATGCCATTGCCGATGCAAGGCAAGAAGCTGCCGCCAGGTCAGCAAAACATCGGCTTGCCCCGCCTGCGGGCGCGCCCCCCAGACCGAAGGCGTGGTGATGGCGCGCTCGATGCGGGCGATCAGGTCGGCAAAGCCTTGCCGGGTGAGCTCGGCGATGACCTCGGCACGCTCGACCTCCTCCTCATGGCTGAATTCATGGCCGGAGCGATGGGCGAGGACGTCGATCAGCGCGGCCTTGAGCTTTTTGGTCTCGGCGTGGCGGAACTCGGCCTCGGATAGCTCCTCCATTCGGTCGTGCAGCAGCCAGGGATGGTTGAGCGCGGCTTGCAGGATCAGGGCCTCGCGGCGCGGGATCGCGGTGCGATGGCCGCGATGCAACGGGCCCGCCGCCAGCTGCGGGCTCGCGACCACGTAGCTCTCGGGGCCGCCGAATCTTGATCGAGGCGAATTGAGCCGAGAGCCGGCGGCAGCGCCGGAGCCGGTGCGGCGGCCCCTCTGCTCCCACTCGCGCCGGCCGGTCGTAATCTCCGCGGGCGCGAAGAGCCGGCGCAGCCGCGCGGCAAAATCCTGCCGGTAATAGCGGCGCACGGTTTCATCGCCGACGGCCGTCGTCACTTCGATGATGCGCGCCTCGAAGGCGGCGCGCCGCTCGGGGGTGTCGAACGGACCCGCCCCGCTCTCGCGCGCCCAGAGCATGTCCGCCAGGGGCCGTGCCGCGGCGAGAACATCGTTCACCGCCTCGCGGCCGCCGGAACGAACGAGATCGTCCGGGTCCTGGCCGTCCGGCAGCGCGGCGAGGCGCAGGCTCTTGCCCGGCTTGAGGAGCGGCAAGGCGAGATCGAGCGCGCGATAGGCCGCGCGCCGGCCGGCGTCGTCGCCGTCGAAGCACAGGATCGGCTCGTCGGCCATCCGCCACATCAGCGCGAGCTGGTCGGCGGTGAGCGCGGTGCCGAGCGGCGCGACCGTCGCCTCGAAGCCGGCGCTCACCATGGCGATCACGTCGACATAGCCCTCGACCGCGATCACGCGGGCGGCGAAATTGTCGGCGGCGGGCGGCACCGACGGGCCGAGCTTTTGCGCGGCATCGTGGGCCGCCTGGCGCGCGGCGGCGATGTTGTAGAGCGTCGCGCCTTTGTGGAAGAGCGGCGTCTCCGGCGAATTGAGATATTTCGCCGGCACCTCTTTCTCGAGCGCGCGGCCGCCAAAGGCGATGACGCGCCCGCGCCAGTCGGCGATCGGAAACATGACGCGGTCGCGGAAGCGGTCATAGGGCACCGGGATATCGTCGCCGGCAACGAGGAGCCCGGCCGCCACCATGTCCTCGACCGAGACCTTCGCGGCGCCGAGATGTTCCTTGAGCGCGTATTGCTCGCCGGGCGCGTAGCCGAGCCGGAACTTGAGCTGCGTCGAGGATTGAATGCCGCGGTCGGCGAGATAGCCGCGCCCGCGCGCGCCGGCGCGCGCGGCGAGCGTCGCCTCGAAGAATTTGGCGGCGAGCTCGACAATGTCGTGCAGCGTCTTGCGGCGTTCCTCGCGTTCCTCGGCCTCGCGCGTCATGACCGGGACCGCGACACCGGCCTGCCCGGCCAAGCGCTCGACCGCCTCGGGGAAGCTCACCCCTTCGGTGAGCATGACGAAATCGAAGATGTTGCCGTTCTTGCCCGAGGAGAAGTCGAACCACATCGCCTTCTGGTCATTGACGAAGAACGACGGTGTCTTCTCCTTGTTGAAGGGCGAGAGCCCCTTCCATTCCCGCCCCGCTTTGCGCAATTTCACGCGCCGGCCCACGACCTCCGAAACCGGAAGCCGCGCGCGCAGCTCGTCGAGGAATTGCGGCGAAAATCGCATGGTGATTCGCGCAAGGTAGCGCGGATCAGGTGCGAAGATAGGGCGCCCCGCCTCAGGAATGATGGGCGCAGCAATTGTCCCGGTTATCCACAGTCCGGCTCAGCCGGTGGCAGCGCCTTTGCCCGCGAGCAGCCTCTTCACCAGCGCGCTCGCCTTGGAGAAATCCATCCGCCCGGAAAAGCGCTCCTTGAGCGCCGTCATGGTGCGGCCCATGTCCTTGAGCGTGGCGGCTTCGAGTTCCTTGATCAGCGCGGAGATCGCCTCGCCGGCCTCGAGGTCGGAGAGGTGCTGCGGCAGATAGGCGGAGATGATCGCGATCTCCTCGCGCTCCTGGGCGGCAAGATCGGTGCGGCCGGCCTTTTCGTAGATGTCGAGCGATTCCTGGCGCTGCTTGATCATCTTGCCCATCACGTCGAGGATCTCGGCGTCGCCGAGCGTCAGCCGTTCGGCGGCGCTGGTCTCGCGCTTCAATATCTCGGCGTTGACCAGGCGCAGCGTCGAGACGCGGCGCTTGTCCGCCGCCTTCATGGCGGCCTTGAGCGCATTGTTGATATCGTCACGCAACACGGCTATGGCCTCTCGCAATTCGCCCGCGCGGGCGCGGTGGCTCGGCGGGTGAGCCAGAGATGTAGGCCCTCGGCGATGCTGACACAACCGCAGACTCGGCAACTCTGGGACGATCCCAAGCCGACCGCGCTCCTGGTCCTGGCCGACGGCACCGTGCTCGAAGGCCTTGGCTTCGGCGCGACCGGCCACGCCGTCGGCGAGGTCTGCTTCAATACCGCGATGACCGGCTATGAGGAGATCCTCACCGATCCCTCCTATGCCGGCCAGATCATCACCTTCACCTTCCCGCATATCGGCAATGTCGGCACCAACGAGGAGGACATCGAGACCGTCAATCTCGCGGCGACGCCAGGCGCGCGCGGCGTCGTGCTGCACGCGGCGATCACGGCGCCGTCGAACTACCGCGCCACGCGCCATCTCGACCAATGGCTGAAAAGCCGCGGCGTCATCGGGCTCGCCGGGATCGACACCCGCGCGCTCACCGCGCTCATCCGCGAGAAGGGCATGCCGAACGCGGTGATCGCGCACGAGCCCTCCGGCCGTTTCGACCTCGACGCGCTCAAGCGCGAAGCGAAGGCCTGGCCGGGGCTCGTCGGCATGGATCTCGTCCCGATGGTGACCACGGCCCAGCGCTTCACCTGGCAGGAGACGCCGTGGCGCTGGGGCGAGGGCTATGGCGAGCGCGAGCGCGCCGAGTTCAACGTCGTCGCCATCGACTATGGCATCAAGCGCAATATCCTGCGCCAGCTTGCCGGCAATCGGCTGCAGCGTCACCGTGGTGCCGGCGACGACTTCGGCCGCCGACATCCTCGCGCTCAAGCCCGACGGCATCTTTCTCTCCAACGGCCCCGGCGATCCGGCGGCGACCGGCGAATACGCCGTGCCGGTGATGCGCACGCTGATCGAAAGGAAACCGGTGTTCGGCATTTGCCTCGGCCACCAGATGCTGGCGCTCGCGGTCGGCGGCAAGACCGTGAAGATGCATCAGGGCCATCACGGCGCCAATCATCCGGTCAAGGATCTCGCCACCGGCAAGGTCGAGATCACGTCGATGAACCACGGCTTCGCCGTCGAGCGTGCGAGCCTCCCGGCCGGCGCGGTGGAGACGCACGTCTCGCTGTTCGACGGCTCCAATTGCGGGCTGGCGCTCAAGGGCCGGCCGGTATTCTCGGTGCAGTACCACCCCGAAGCCTCGCCCGGCCCGCGCGATAGCCACGCTTTGTTCCGGCGTTTTACCGGCCTGATGCGCGATTTCCGCGGCTGAGCCGTCCGGGATCGAGGTTAGACAAATTTCAACCCGATACCGATAGAACGGACCGGCCGCATTGCGGCGAGGCCAAAATCCGATGCCGACCGCGACCCATCGCACCGCGCCACCGATCACCCACAGATTCACGGACGATGGGACGATCCCCAACAATCCGCAGCTGCCGCTCGTGCTTTATCGGCGCGCCATCGATCTTGCCGGCTCGCCCGATCCGGAGAAGGTGATCGAGAAGACGTTCGCCTCGCATGGCTGGGGCGGCATGTGGCGCAACGGCATCTACCCTTACGTGCACTATCACTCGATGATCCACGAGGTGATGGGCGTGGCGCGCGGGCGCGCCACGGTCCGCTTCGGCGGGGTCAAGGGGCGCGACATCGACATCGTGCCCGGCGACGTGGTCATCCTGCCGGCGGGCACCGGCCATCAGAAATTGAAGCAGACCGACGATCTGGTGGTGATCGGCGCCTATCCGCCGAGCGGCAAGTACAATCTCTGCCGCGGCAGCAAGGCCGAGCACGCCAAGGCGCTCGTCTCGATCCCGAAGGTGCCGCCGCCGGCGAGCGATCCGGTGTTCGGACCGAAGGGCCCGCTGATGGCGCTGTGGCGCGAATGATCTCGAGTTGGCTCGCGTTCTGGGACGGTCCACATTCCATCTACGTCAGCGCGCGCCACAAGGACGTCCACTATCGGCTGATCGCGCAGCGAGATCGCCGCGCTCGTTCCCGGACCGCAGGCGCGCGTGCTCGACTACGGCTCGGGCGAAGCCCTGCATGCCGATCTCGTCGCCGCACAGGCGGACGAGCTCCTGCTCTGCGAAGGAGCGCCGGGCCTGCGCGCCGGCATCGCCAGGCGCTTTGCCGGCGTCGCGAAAATCCGCGCCGTCGCGCCCGAGGACGTCGCGCGTCTGCCGGCGCATTCGCTCGATCTCATCGTGCTGCATTCGGTCGCCCAATATCTGACGGCCGCCGAGGCAGGAACGCTCCTCGAATTGTTTCACCGGCTGCTGAAACCCGGCGGGGTCCTGGTGGTGGGCGATGTGATCCCGCCGCATATTCCGGCCGCGACCGATGCCGCGGCGCTGATCCGATTTGCCGCCGCCAACGGATTTCTGCTGGCGGCGCTTGGCGGCATCGCCCGCACGCTGATGTCGGATTACATGCGGCTGCGCGCGCGGCTTGGCCTCACCCGCTACGACGAAGCAAAAATGCTGCAAAAGCTCGCCGCCGCCGGATTTGCCGCGCAACGGGCCGGAAAAAACATCGGCCACAACCAGGCGCGCATGACCTTCATCGCGCGGCCGCGCTGAGAACATCTCGTCGGCGCACGCTCACGGTCGTCCGGCGCCGACGGTGTCGGCCGCAACCGCACCGCGCGAGCCCAATGGCCTCTCCGCGCCGACGGTCGAATCGCGCGCCGTCTGGCGCTCGATCTGGGCATTGAGCTCCGCGCCGAGCAGCACCACGATCGTCGAAATCCACAACCACATCATCAGGCCGACCGCGGCGCCGAGCGAACCGTAGGTGGCGTTGTAGTTGGCGAAATTGGCGAGAAACCAGGAGAACAGGTATGAGGCGGCGATCCACGTCAGCGTGGCAAACAAGCTGCCGACGCTGACCCACTGCCAGCGCGGCGTCCGGCGGTCGGGCGCATAGCGGTAGAGCACCGAGAGCCCGACCAGGAGGATGACGAAGAGCGCCGGCCAGCGCAGCACGCGCGTGAGCGTTGCGGTCGCGCCGGCAAGGCCGATGGAAGAAAGGACGAGCGGCAGCACGACGACCGCGGCAATGACCACCAGGAAGCCGGCAAAGCCTCCCAGCGTGAACATCAACGCCACTGCATTGAGCTTGACGAAGCTGCGGCCCTCCCGCTGCTCGTAGATCACATTGAGGGCGTCGATGACCGCCTTGACCCCGCTCATCGCGCTCCACAGCGCGACGAGCATGCCGGCGAGGATGCCGATGCTGAGCGTGCCGCCATGCGAGGCGGTTCGCTCGCCCTGCTCGCGCACCAGCCCGAGCACGTTGTCGGGGACGACGTCCTGCATCAACGACAGATGATTGGTGATGGTGGCGGCGTTGAAGAACAGGTCGTAGGCGGAGACCAGCGCGGTGACGGCGGGAAAGATCGAGAGCAGGACGAAGAACGCGACGCCGCCGGCGATCGCCAACAGGCGATTGGCGTTCATTCCCGCGTAGCTGCGCCAGAGAATGTCCTTCCAGCCGGCCCAGGGAATTTGCAGCGGATGCGTGGCCGAGCGACCGCGGCCCGGCTCGCGCGCGCGACGCTGCTCGACCGACAATGGCTCCTCGGAACTGCGCGGCTCGCCGAACGGCCGCTTGCCGGGCGCCGGTTGCGTGTGCGGCGCCTGCTGCGTCCGCAACCGCCTGCTCCGCGCCCGGCGCTGCGGCGCGCTCACGAGCATGAACAGCGCCATGGCGCACAGGCCAAGGATGGACGGCAACGGCGCTGGTCTCTCCGACATCGGGGGTTTGGATCGCTGATGATGGCGAGGGATAACGAATGCGCGCACAAATGGTTGCCCTTCCCTGCCCGTCCTTTCTGGTCTAAACAGCGCGCGCGCGGGGCCGAGCCCCGGCGCCGGGGAACCGGCTCAAGGACGCGCGTAAGGCGCGCCCTTTTTGTGCCTCCTCGGATGACGCGGACGCTGAATGCCCAAACGGACCGACATCTCCTCGATCCTGATCATCGGCGCCGGGCCGATCGTGATCGGCCAGGCCTGCGAGTTCGACTATTCCGGCACGCAGGCCTGCAAGGCGCTCAGGCAAGAGGGCTATCGGGTCGTCCTCGTCAATTCCAATCCGGCGACGATCATGACCGATCCGGACTTGGCGGATGCGACCTATATCGAGCCGATCACGCCGGAGATCGTGGCCAAGATCATCGAGAAGGAGCGGCACGTCCTTCCCGGAGGTTTTGCGCTCTTGCCGACCATGGGCGGGCAGACCGCGCTCAATACCGCGCTGTCGCTGCGTAAGATGGGCGTCACTCGACAAGTTCAACGTCACCATGATCGGGGCCACCGCCGACGCCATCGACAAGGCCGAGGATCGCGAGCTGTTCCGCGAGGCGATGAAGAAGATCGGGCTGGCGACACCGCGCTCGCATCAGGTCAAGACGCTGATCCAGGCGCTCGAGGCGCTCGAGGATATCGGGCTCCCCGCCATCATCCGGCCCTCGTTCACGCTCGGCGGCACCGGCGGCGGCATCGCCTACAACAAGGCCGAGTTCATCGACATCGTCGAGGGCGGCATCGACGCCTCGCCGACCTCGGAAGTGCTGATCGAAGAATTGGTGCTCGGCTGGAAGGAATTCGAGATGGAGGTGGTGCGCGACAAGAACGACAACTGCATCATCGTCTGCTCGATCGAGAACGTCGACCCGATGGGCGTGCACACCGGAGATTCGATCACGGTGGCGCCGGCGCTCACGCTCACCGACAAGGAATACCAGATCATGCGCGACGCCTCGATCGCGGTGCTGCGCGAGATCGGGGTCGAGACCGGCGGCTCCAACGTGCAGTTCGCCGTCAATCCGCAGGACGGCCGCCTTCTCGTCATCGAGATGAATCCGCGGGTCTCGCGTTCCTCGGCGCTCGCGTCGAAGGCGACCGGATTCCCCATCGCCAAGGTCGCCGCCAAGCTCGCCGTCGGATACACCCTCGACGAGATCGCCAACGACATCACCGGCGGCGCGACGCCGGCCTCGTTCGAGCCGACGATCGACTACGTCGTCACCAAGGTGCCGCGCTTCGCCTTCGAGAAATTTCCCGGCGCCGAGCCGGTGCTCACCACCTCGATGAAGTCGGTCGGCGAAGCGATGGCGATCGGCCGCACCTTTCAGGAAAGCCTGCAGAAGGCGCTGCGCTCGCTGGAGACCGGATTGACCGGCCTCGACGAGATCGCGATCGCCGGGCTCGATCAGGGCGACGACAAGAACGCGATCCGCGCCGCGCTCGGTACCCCCTCGCCCGACGGCATCCTCAAGGTCGCGCAGGCGATGCGGCTCGGCATGAGCGACGCGGACATCCATACCGCCTGCCGGATCGATCCGTGGTTCCTGGCGCAGATCCGCGGGATCATCGAGATGGAAGCGGAGATCCGCGCCAAGGGCCTGCCGACGACGGCGCCGTCGCTGCGCCGGCTGAAAGCCATGGGTTTTTCCGACCCGCGGCTTGGCAAGCTCACCGGCCTTGCCGCCGAGGCGGTCGCCGAGCGCCGCCGCGGGCTCGGCGTGCGGCCGGTATTCAAGCGCATCGATACCTGCGCCGCCGAATTCGCCTCGCCGACCGCCTACATGTATTCGACCTACGAGGCGCCGTTCGCCGGCCGCGCGGTCGACGAGGCCGCGCCCAGCGACAAGAAGAAAGTCGTCATCCTCGGCGGCGGCCCGAACCGCATCGGGCAAGGCATCGAGTTCGACTATTGCTGTTGCCACGCCGCCTTCGCGCTCAAGGAAGTCGGCTACGAGACCATCATGATCAACTGCAATCCGGAGACGGTGTCGACCGACTACGACACCTCGAACCGGCTCTACTTCGAGCCGCTCACCGCCGAGGACGTGCTCGAGATCATCGATACCGAACGCTCAAACGGGGTGCTGCACGGCGTCATCGTCCAGTTCGGCGGACAGACGCCGCTCAAGCTCGCCGAGCCGCTGGAGAAAGCGCAGGTGCCGATCCTCGGCACGTCGCCGGATGCGATCGATCTGGCGGAGGACCGCGACCGCTTCCGCGAGCTCCTCGACCGCCTCAAGCTGCGGCAGCCGAAGAGCGGCATCGCCACCAGCCCGGGAAAGGCGCGCGCGATCGCCGATGAGATCGGCTACCCGATCGTGATCCGCCCCTCCTACGTGCTCGGCGGACGCGCCATGGAGATCGTGCACGACGCGCAGCAGCTCGATCGCTACGTGGCGCGCCTCGCTGCCGATCTCGATCGGCCGTCGGAGTTCGCGGTCTCGGATAAGCGGCCGCTGCTTATCGACCGCTACCTCACCGACGCGGTCGAGGTCGACGTCGATTGCCTCGCCGACGGCAAGGACAGCTACATCGCCGGGATCATGGAGCACATCGAGGAGGCCGGCATCCATTCCGGCGACAGCGCCTGCTCGCTGCCGCCGCATAATCTTTCGCGCGCCGTGATCGGCGAACTCGACCGGCAGACCCGCGCGCTCGCTTTGGCGCTGAAGGTCGGCGGCCTGATGAACGCCCAATACGCGATCAAGGACGGCGACATCTATGTGCTCGAGGTCAATCCGCGCGCCTCGCGCACCGTGCCGTTCGTCGCCAAGGTGACCGGCGTACCGGCGGCCAAGATCGCGGCGCGGATCATGGCCGGCGAGACGCTCAAGAGCTTCGCGCTCAAGCCGCAGCGCTTCGAGCTTGCCGCCGCCCGTCATATCGGGGTCAAGGAGGCGGTTTTTCCTTTCGCTCGTTTCGGCGACAAGGTCGATACGGTGCTCGGCCCGGAAATGAAATCGACCGGCGAGGTCATGGGGATCGACCGCGACTACAACGTCGCTTTCGTCAAAAGCCAGCTCGGCGGCGGCGCGCGGCTGCCGAAAGGCGGCACCGTGTTCGTGTCGGTCAAGGACGACGACAAGCCGCGCATTCTCCCGGCCGTGCGCCTCTTGGCCGGGCTGGGCTTCAGCGTGGTCGCGACCTCGGGAACCCAGCGTTACCTTGCCGGACAGGGCGTTGCCGCGGTCAAGGTCAACAAGGTGTTGGAAGGCCGCCCGGACATTGTCGATGCCATCAAGAACGGCAAGGTCCACCTGGTCTTCAACACCACCGAGGGGGCCGCATCGCTCGCCGACAGCCGCTCGCTGCGCCGCGCGGCCCTCTTGCATAAAGTGCCGTACTACACCACTCTCTCCGGGGCTGTCGCTGCAGCGCAGGGCATCAAAGCCTATCTCGGGGGCGACCTCGAGGTCTGTGCGCTGCAAGCTTATTTTGCGGCCGTCGCTGATCCCGAATCGGAGCGGCCGGCACGACGGCTCGTGTAGAGACAGGGTTACGGTCGCGTGGCCAGGCAATGCTTCGGCCCGCGACTGGAATTTTGTCTCTACAGGTATGGAGGTTCGAGAACGATGGACAAGATTCCGATGACCGCGGAGGGCTACTCGGCGCTTGAGACCGAGTTGAAGCACTGCCAGCAGGTAGAGCGCCCGCGCATCATCCAGCAGATTACCGACGCGCGTACCCATGGCGACCTGTCCGAGAACGCCGAATATCATGCGGCGAAAGAATCGCAGTCGCTCAATGAAGGCCGCATCGCCGAGCTCGAGGACAAGCTCGCGCGCGCCGAAGTCATTGACGTATCGAAGCTTTCCGGCGACACGATCACCTTCGGCGCGACCGTCACCTTAATCGACGAGGACACCGACAAGAAAACGGTCTGGCACATCGTCGGCGAGCCCGAGGCGGACGCGAAGAAGGGCAAGATTTCCATCACCTCTCCGCTCGCCCGCGCCCTTGTCGGCAAGAAGAAGGGCGTGCAGGTCGAGGTGGTCACCCCAGGCGGCGCCAAGGCCTACGAGATCCTCAAAATCGAATGGAAGTAGCGATCTGGCGGGCGCCGAAAGCTCCTTTGTCGTCCGGGACCTGAGCCGGAACTGCGGCCTTGTGGGTAATGGGTTGCGCGCCTTGCATAGCTCCCGGGGATGCTTAAATTTCCGGTGAATGGCCGCGTGGAGCCGGACTTTGCCAAGGGATTTGGCTTCCCGGTTAGGCCCGGCCAGCCGACCGAAGTCCAGACTTTCCGACTTCGCGGGGCTTCCGGGCAGGCCAGCCTCAACGCCTGCGGCAACGGACGGAACTTGTCGGTGACGAAAACCACCCACGCCAAGGTCGTGATCATCGGATCGGGACCTGCGGGCTACACCGCGGCGATCTATGCCGCCCGCGCCATGCTCGATCCGATCCTCATTCAGGGCATCGAGCCCGGCGGCCAACTGACCGTCACCACGGACGTCGAGAACTATCCGGGTTTCGCCGACGTGATCCAGGGGCCCTGGCTCATGGAACAGATGCAGAAGCAGGCGGCCCATGTCGGCGCCAAGCTCGTTCCCGACCATGTCAATTCCGTCGATCTGACGCGAAGGCCGTTCCGGATCGACTGCGACTCAGGCGACGCCTACGTCGCCGAGGCGCTGGTGCTGGCGACCGGCGCGCAGGCGCGCTGGCTCGATCTTCCTTCGGAGCAAAAATTCCGCGGCTATGGTGTCTCGGCCTGCGCGACCTGCGACGGCTTCTTCTATCGCGGCAAGGAGGTCCTGGTCATCGGCGGCGGCAACACCGCGGTCGAGGAGGCGCTGTTCCTCACCAACTTCGCCAGCAAGGTCACGCTCGTGCATCGGCGCGATCACCTGCGGGCCGAGAAGATCCTGCAGGACCGGTTGTTCAAGAATCCGAAGATCGCGGTCCTTTGGGACACCGTGCTCGCCGATATCGGCGGCAAGGAGGATCCGCTGAAGGTGACCCATGCGCGGCTCAAGAACGTCAAGACCGGCGCCATCGTCGAGCACCCGGCCGACGGCATCTTCATCGCCATCGGCCATACCCCGGCGACGCAGCTGGTCGCCGGCCAGGTGGAGATGAAACCGTCGGGCTACATCAAGACCGCGCCGCACTCGACGGCGACCTCGGTCCCCGGCCTGTTCGCGGCCGGCGACGTGGCCGACGAAACCTATCGCCAGGCCGTGACCGCCGCCGGGCTGGGCTGCATGGCCGCGCTCGAGGCCGAACGCTTTCTCGCCGTGCATGCCGAGCGGCGCGCCGCGGCGGAATAGAATTTACCTCTCCCCGCCGCGCGGGGAGAGGTCGAGCGAAGCGAGGGTGAAGGGCGTTACCGCGATTCTGAACCCCGCGGACAGGCCCCTCATCCTGACCTTCTCTTCGCAAGCGGAGAGAAGGAGAAGGAACGTAATGGACTGGGATAAGCTCAAGGTCTTTCACGCCGCGGCGGAAGCGGGCAGCTTCACCCATGCGGGCGAGCAGCTCGGGCTTTCGCAATCGGCGGTATCGCGCCAGGTGAGCGCGCTCGAGCAGGAACTCACCGTGTCGCTGTTCCATCGGCACGCGCGCGGATTGATCCTCACCGAGCAGGGCGAATTGCTCTATCGCACCGCGCATGAAGTGTTCATGAAGCTCGAAGCCGCGCGCACCAAGCTCACCGACAGCCGCGAGCGCCCGAACGGCGATTTGCGCGTAACCACGACGCCCGGCATCGGCGTGCACTGGCTCACGCCGCGGCTCGGTGATTTCATCGATCTTTATCCGGACATCCACGTCACGCTGCTTGACCACCGAGGAAGAGCTCGACCTCGCCATGCGCGAGGCCGACGTCGCCATCCGCCTGCGCCAGCCGACGCAGCCCGATCTGATCCAGCGCAAGCTGTTCTCGGTGCACTTCCACGTCTACGCCTCGCCCGAATACCTCAAGCGCGTCGGCACGCCGCGCACCTTCGACGACCTCGACAGCCATCGCCTCCTGGTGCTCGGCGGCAATATTCCGACCTATCTGCAGCGCGCAAACTGGCTGACCGACGTGGCGCGCGACGGCAAGGGGCCGCGCAAGCCGCACCTCGTCATCAACAATATCCTCGGCATCTTGCGCGCCTGCCAGCGCGGGCTCGGCTTGGCGATGCTGCCGGACTATCTGGTCGAGGGGAATGGCGGCCTGGTGCAGCTCTTCTCGGAGGGCGATCCGATTGCGCTCGACGCCTATCTGGTCTTTCCGGAGGAGCTCAAAAGCGTCGCCCGCGTGCAGGCTTTCCGCGATTTCCTCGTCGCCAACGCGCAGCGTTGGAATTTCTAGAGCGTGACGTCAATCGCGACCGAAGTCGACCATCGCACCGTCGTGTAGGTGTTTGCTGGACCACAATGCGCGTTGCGCTCGGCATAGTTCAGCTGTTCCCCGAAGGCGGATTGCAACGCCATTGCCTCGATATCGCGCGGCTGCTGCGCGACCGCGGCCACCAGGTGACGGTGTTCGCAGCCAGAAATCTCTGCGATCTTCCCGACGACTTTCCGCTGACGCTGCTGCCGGTTCGCGCCCTCACCAACCACGGAACCGACTGGGCTTTTGCCAGAAAGTTCGCGGCGGCGACGGCCGGCCGTTTTGACCGCATCGTCGGCTTTAACAAACTCACCGGCCTCGATGTTCTCTACTGCGCCGATCCGCCTTTTGACGTGCCCCGGCGCACATGGTGGGGTCGGTTCCTGCCGCGCTATTGGGCGCGGCTGACGCTGGAGGGCAAATCCTTCCGGCCGCACGCGCGGACCCACATCATTGCCCTGACCAGATCGTCGGCCGAGGCCTATCAGCAATATTGGCAGCTCGACGCCGAACGGTTCACGGTCATTCCGCCGGTGATCGATGCGACCCGCCGCCGGCAGGAATTGCGCGATCCCGATCGGCGCAGCGCGCTGCGCGCGCGCCTGCATATCCCGGCAAACCGTTCGGTCTGGCTCTGGGTCGGCGCCAAGCCGCATATCAAGGGGCTCGACCGTGTCATGGCGGCGATGGTCGCCAAGCCGAATGCGTTTCTGCTTATTGTCGGCGTGACCGCGACCCGCGGCGAAGGCCGCGCGGCGGCCGCCAAGGCGCGTCGCCTCGGCATCTTCGATCGCGTGCGCTTCTACGGTTACTGCGAAGACATCCCGGATTTCCTGGCCGCGTCCGACATTCTCGTCCACCCGGCGCGCCTCGACGTGACCGGCCAGGTCTTGCTGGAATCGATGATCAATGGACTGCCGGTGATCGCGTCGGGCTGTTGCGGCTTCGCCGGTCTTGTCCGCGCCGCCGAGGCGGGAATTGTGCTGCCCGAGCCGTTCCGGCAGGACGCCCTCGAAGCCGCGGTGACGCGCCTCGATGATCCGGCGCTGGGCGGCCGGTTTTCTCGAAACGGCATCGAATATGGCCGCACGCGTCGTACCGGTCGACGGCTTGGTCGTGGCCGCCGACGTGATCGAACATGGACCGGGTCAGGGCGCTCGGCGCGTCCAAGCGGCGGGGCAACCGGCGCCGTCGGCGCCAGACCTCAGCGAGAAAGTCTCGACCGGAGGTTCCTGAAACCGCGCTCGAGGTTGCGAAACACCCGAGGCGTCGGCAGCGCGCGAAATCCAACCGGTCGTTCTTGCGCTGCGCGAGCGCGCGCAAGCGCGCTCAGGAACTGCAGCGCGATGGTGCTCGGCCGTCGCGCCGCGAAAGCCGCGTGCTCGGCCAGATCATTGCCGCCGCGCGGAAATCTTTCGGCGACCGCGAGAATCGATTTTTGCCAATCGCCGGCGCTGTTGGTCGGCGCGATGCAGCACGGCAAGTCGGACTCGGTGTAGGACGGGACCGCCGAGTAAACCGCCGCGATGCGATTGGAGCCATACTCGGCGGCCCGGATGTCGGACTTGCAGCCGATGAACGTTTGCATCTCGGGCGAAAGGTCCATCGGCAGGGGCCGCACCCCGACGAACGGGCCCTCGGCAAGCAGCCTCCGATACAGTTCCGGAGGAAGCCAGGATACGTACTCGCTGCGGCTGAACTGATCGAGCACGCCCGGCGCGAAACGGCCGACCAGGACGATGTCGGTATCGATGGCGCGCAGCGCCGCGTCGATGCCTTTGCACGCCGACAGGATGTCGTCGCTCGCCGGCAGCGCCGCGCTCGAAGTCCATAGCAAGCGCGGCTTGGCAAATTTTTTCACCGGCGGCGGTTCCTCGGCGCCGGCGTTCGGGATCAGCCGGCTGCGTTCGCCAAAACCCGCTCCGAGGCGGGTTTCCAGCGTCGCCAGGAGCCGCTGCGACGGCGCCGAGACGCAGCGTGCGTTGGCGAGACACCAGGCCACCGATCCGGCGTCTATCGCGCGCTGGCCATGCAACCTCTCGCCGGGAGCCGGCAGCAACAGATCGTCGATGTCGTAGGCAAATCGCGGCGACGTTCGCCGCAGCCAGGCGATTTGCCGGCTGCTCGGAATGCGATGCGCGAGAACCACGTCATAGTGCTCGGCGACGTCGCCGCTGATCGACATGTCGCGATCGACGACCGCATAGCCGCTGATGTGACCTTGCGAGCGGAGCAGATCGAGAAGCGGGCGAATCCGCATCTGCGCGGCATTTCCGGCTCTCTGCAAGAACAACACGCGAAACGGCCGCGTCGAGCCCGGGACCGAACTCATCGATTTCGGGGCTGAGCATTGCCGGATCTGTTGCGCATGGCCTGCGAGCGTGCGTGATTGACCCGCCTCGGGCGGTAAATACTATGCCGCGGCGAGGATAAATGCCACGAGCGAGCGCCGGAAGATTTGACCGCCTTCACATCGCCATCACGGATTGTTGGCTGTCGAATCCTTGTTTGTTCTGCCATACGGATACCGTCCGCACCTTCGCAATCAGTCTTGTTTCGCAATCAATCTCGGGAGGACGAATATGCTGACGCGCAGACATGTCTTTTATGGCGGCATTGCCGGAGTGGCGGCTCTCCTGGTCGGCCGGCTGGCGCGGCCCGGATCGCTCATGGCGGCGGAGAGCAGAACTTACGAAGTCACCCACACCGACGAGGAATGGCGCAAGCTTCTCAGCCCCGATGCTTACGAGGTGCTGCGGCACGAGGGGACCGAGCGGCCGTTCACCAGTGCGCTCTTGAAAGAGCACCGCCCCGGAACGTTCGCCTGCGCCGGCTGCGATCTGCCGCTCTATTCGTCGAAGACCAAATTCGAAAGCGGCACCGGATGGCCGAGCTTTTGGGCCCCGCTCGAGCACGCCGTCGATGAAACGCAAGACCACTCCTTCGGCACGACGCGAACGGCTATTTCGTGCCACCGCTGCGGCGGCCATCTCGGCCACGTCTTCAATGATGGACCCAAGCCGACCGGCCTGCGCTACTGCATGAATGGCGTGGCGCTGAAGTTCGCGCCGGCGCCCGCCGGATCGAGCTGAAATGTAGCCCGGATGGCGCCAACGGGTCCGGCCCGAAGTGGCCGGCCCGATGACAGGCTCCGCGAAATCCGGGATCACCATCTACGCGGATAGGCTCCTGCCGCATTTCGCCCGGCTCCATGCCGGCTGCGCATCGCACGCCCGAACGCTCCCGATTTCGCCGCCGCTCGATCCGGGCTACATAGCGGCATGACCAACATCAATCCCAACCCGTTCACGACGCGGCCGGAGATCGAAGGCACCTTCGGCGTCGTCGCTTCGACGCATTGGATCGCGACCGCCGTCGGCATGGCGACGCTGGAGAAGGGCGGCAACGCCTTCGATGCGGCGGTGGCGACGGCGTTCACGCTGCAGGTGGTCGAACCGCATCTCAACGGTCCGGGCGGCGACGTGCCGGTCATTGTCTACGACGTGCGGCGCGGCAAGCCGGAGGTGATTTGCGGTCAGGGACCGGCGCCGGCCGCCGCCACCATCGCGCATTATCGCCGCGAGGGACTCGATCTCGTGCCCGGCACCGGCCTCCTCGCCGCTTGCGTGCCCGGCACGTTCGAGACCTGGATGCTGCTCTTGCGCGACTACGGCACCATGTCGCTTGCCGAGGTGCTCGCGCCCGCGATCGGCTACGCGCAGAACGGTCACCCGCTGGTCGAGCGCGCGAGCGCCACCATCGCCACGGTCGCCGAGCTCTTTCGCGACCATTGGCCGACCTCGGCCGCCTTGTACCTGCCGAACGGCCAGGTGCCGCCGGCCGGAACGCTGTTCACCAACGGCCCGCTGGCGGCGACCTATCTCCGCATCGTCAAGGAAGCGGAACAAGCGGGCGGCGATCGGATCGGGCAAATCGAGCGCGCACGCAAAACCTGGTCGCAGGGATTCGTCGCCGAAGCGATCGACCGCTTCTGCCGCACGCAGGAGATCATGGATTCAAGCGGCGCGCGCCATCGCGGCGTCCTCGACGGCGCCGACATGGCGCGTTGGACGCCGCGCGTCGAAGCGCCGCTGACCTACGATTACGGCCGCTACACGGTGTGCAAAACCGGCCCGTGGGGCCAGGGCCCGGTGATGCTGCAGCAGCTCGCGCTGCTCAAGGGCTTTACGCTCGACGGCCTCGACCCGGCCGGGCCGGACTTTATCCATCTGGCGGTCGAATGCTCGAAGCTTGCTTATGCCGACCGCGAGGCATTCTACGGCGATCCAGATTTCGTCGAAGTGCCGATGGCGACGCTCCTTTCCGACGCCTACAGCGCCGCACGCCGCCAGCTCGTCGGCGATGCGGCTTCGCTCGAATTGCGGCCGGGCTCGATCGAAGGCTATGGCGCGGTGGTGAAGCTGCGCCGGCAAACGGCGCCGCTCGCCGCCGGCGTCGGCGAGCCGACCGTCGGCCGGCTCGGCGGCACGCGCGGCGACACGGTGCATTTCGATATCGTCGATGCAGCCGGCAACATGGTGTCGTCGACGCCGTCAGGCGGCTGGCTGCAGTCGTCGCCGGTCATTCCCGAGCTCGGCTTCTGCCTCGGCACGCGCGCGCAGATGTTCTGGCTCGAGGAAGGCCATCCGGCGGCGCTCGCGCCCGGCAAACGGCCGCGCACGACGCTCTCGCCGACGCTCGCGCTGCGCGACGGCGAGCCCTACCTCGCCTGGGGTTCGCCCGGCGGCGATCAGCAGGATCAATGGATCACCCAGCTGTTCCTGCGTCACGTCCATGCCGGCCTCAATTTGCAGGAGGCGATCGACGCGCCGGCGTGGCATTCCGAGCATTTCCCCAGCTCGTTCTGGCCGCGTACCGCGCGGCCCGGCGTGCTGGTCGTCGAAGGCCGCGTACCGGGAAAGACCGTCGCCGAGCTCAAGCGGCGCGGCCACCTCGTTGAGGTCGGCCCCGACTGGTCGGAAGGCCGGCTCACTGCCGCCGCGCGCGAAGGCCGCCGCCGCCGCGCCGCCGCCAATCCGCGCGGCATGCAGGGCTACGCCGCGGGGCGGTAGACGAACGGCAGCGGAGAGCTCGGCGCTAAGCCGCCACCGTCGCGAGGAAGGCTTCGAACTCGGTGCGCAGCTTGACGGCGGCGCTTTCGACCTCTTCCGATGCGGCCAGCACGGTTTGTGCCGAGCTGCGCGTCTGCGTCACCCCGCCGGCCACGTCGCCGAGCGCGGCGACCACCGCCTTGGCGCCGGCGGCGGCGTTGGCGACGTTGAGCGAGATTTCGCCCGTTGCCGTCTCCTGCTCCTCGACCGAGCCGACGACCTCGGATGTGTAGCTGTTGATATCCTGCATCCGCTGCGTGATCGCGCGGATCGCCGTCACCGCCTCGCCGGTGCTGCTCTGCACCGACGTGATCTCATGGGTGATTTCTTCGGTCGCCTTCGCCGTCTGTACGGCGAGCGACTTGACCTCGGAGGCCACCACCGCGAAGCCGCGCCCCGCCTCGCCGGCGCGCGCCGCCTCGATGGTGGCGTTGAGCGCGAGGAGATTGGTCTGGCCGGCGATGTCCTGGATGAGCTTGACCACGTCGCCGATGTTTTGCGCGACGCGGGCGAGCGCGGCGATATCCTCGTTGGTCGCCGCCGCGGCGGCGGCGGCGCTGCGCACCACCTCGTTCGCCTGCACCAGCCGGCGGCTGATCTCCTTGATCGAAGCGGAGAGCTCGACGGCGGCCGCCGCCGCGGTCTCGACGCTGACCGAAGCATCATTCGAACCGTGCACCGCGCTCTCGGCGCGTTGCAGGGTGTGATCGGATGTGGTGAGCAGCGTGTTTGCCGCGAGCTTCATCGCCGCGGCGCTCTGCCCGACGGATTTCAGCACGTTCTCGACCCGGCCGCGGAACGAGCCGATCTCGACGTCGATGGCGCGGCGCCGCTCCTCGCGCTGGCGCAGCGAGTCGCGCTCCTTCTCGGCGGTGAATTGCTCGGTAACATCGGAATGGGTGACCACGAAGCCGCCCGGCATCGGCCGGCTGACGACGGAAAAGATGCGGCCCTTCATCTCGACCGTCCTGACTTCGGTCTCTCCCGCCTCCGACTGCTTCCAGCCTTTGAGGTAGTTGAGCGCATCGCCGGAGAACATGCCGACATTGGCGCGATGCCGCAGATGCTCCTTCAGCGTCATTCCCGGGCGCACCGTGTCGCGGCCCAGATGATACATTTCGAAGTAGCGGTCGTTGCACAGCACGATCCGCACCTTCGTGTCCAACATGTAGAGCCCCTGCTGCATGTTGTTGAGCGCGGATCTGATCAGGCGATTATGCGCGCGCAGGCGCGCGACCACGAGCAGAGCCGCGACGGCTGTGGCGGCGAGCGCAAGCAGCGCCGCGATGACGGCACCGGCCACCGGAACGGGCAGATCGGTCAGGAGCCGGATCACTCCGGCGACACCGACGACCGCCAAAGCGGCGACGCCCGCGGCGTAGACCGCCGCGGCGACAAGGATGATGAAACCCCAATGGCGGCTGGCTTTCGCCAGGGATATGCCGCGAAGCATGCGGTGCGTACCTGGATCGCGTGACCGGTCGATCGAACAATCGCCCGGCAATATGTTCTTTTGAGGTTAACGAGCGGTGCACGCGTGCGCGGGCGCGCTTATGCAAGTCGAATCGACGCGCCGCGGGCGCGCCACCAGCGGCCGGCAGGCGACGTGAAAATCCCGATCGAAAAACCCAAACATTCTTAAACCGCGCACTGATAGGGCTGAAGCCTGCCGGACCGCGGTCGCGTCCGACGTGATGACAACGCGCGGTTTCGAGGCTTCGGGCCCAAGAATGCTGACCCTGGACGGCAACGCTCAGAGCCAGACCACCAGGTCGCTGCAACGGCTGGCCAAGATGTTCGCCGCGCTCTCGGCGAGCAACGAAGCGATCCTGCGCACCAAATCGGCCGATGAGCTCTACCAGCAGGTCTGCGGCGCCGCGTTGAGCGGCGGCAGTCTGCTCGGCGCTGCGATCCTGCTCCGCGAACCCGGAACCGAGCAGCTCCGGTTCGTCGGCGGGGCCGGCAACGGCATCGAACGGCTGCGCAACGTCGACATTTCGGTCGCGGAGAATGAGCCCACCGGCCAGGGCATCACCGGCCTGGCGTTCCGCACGGCAAAACCATGCGTCAGCAATGACCTCCTGAACGACACTCGCAGCAAAGTCTGGCGCGAGGCCTTGCGTCGCGAAGGCATTCGCGCGGCGGCGGCGTTGCCGCTTGTCCGCGGCGGCGCCAGCGTGGGCGTGCTCCTGGTTTTTTTCGCTGAAGTCGGAGCCGCCGATGACGAGATCGTCTCGCTCCTCGCCCGCATGGTCGAAAATGTCGTGTTCGCGCTCGACGGCCTCGACAGCGAAGCCGAGCGCAAGAAGAACGAGCGCGCAGCCCGGCGGCTCGCGCGCATGTACGCGGCGTTGTCCGCGACCAACGAGGCCATCATCCGCTCGAAATCGCCGCAGGAACTCTATGAGCGCATCTGCGACGCATCGGTGCGCGGCGGAAAATCGATCGCCACGGCGGTGCTGCTCGCCGAACCGGATTCGCCCTGGCTCAAGGCGGTGGCCGGTTCGGGCGACGTCATGGAGCTGGTGAAAATAACGCGGTTCTCGATCGATCCGGACAACCCTTACGGCGGCGGCGTGGTCGGCCAGGCGTTCCGCGACCGCAAGCTGGCGATCAATGCCGACATTCTCAATTCCGAGCAGGGACGCCCGTGGCGCGAGGCCGGTCTGGCGGTCAATGCCGTCGCCTGCGCGGCGGCTCCGCTCACCAAGAAAGGACAAAGCATCGGCGTGCTGATGATCTTCTTCGGCAAGTCATGGGCGGCCGACGAGGAAGTCATGGCGCTCTTGGCGCGCCTCGCCGAGAACATCTCGTTCGCGCTCGACAATTTCGAACGCGAGGACGAACGCAAGCGCGCCGAGACGCGGGCGCACCATTTGGCCACCCACGACGATCTCACCGATCTGCCCAATCGGGTGATGTTCGGCCAGTTGCTCAGCGAAGCGATCAAGGTCGCGCAGCGCTACCGGCGCAAGTTCAGCATCATGTTCGTCGATCTCGACCGCTTCAAGCTGATCAACGACACACTCGGTCACGCCGCCGGCGACCTGTTGCTCAAGGAAGTCGCCGGACTGTTCAAGCGGTGCCTGCGCGACAGCGACGTGCTGGCCCGGTTCGGCGGTGACGAGTTCGTGATCCTGCTGCACGAGGTGTCGGACGTCGCGCAGGTGACCGCGGTGGCGCGCAAGCTGCTTTCGGCGGCGGTCACGCCGATGATGATTCAGGGCCGCGAGTGCCGGGTGACCGCGAGCATCGGCGTGGCGACGTTCCCCGACCATGGCACCGACGAGCAATCGCTGACCAAGAACGCGGATGCGGCCATGTATCTCGCCAAGGAGGAAGGCCGCAGCAATTTCCGCTTCTTCGCCCCGGAAATGAAGACGCAATCGATCGAGCGGCTGATGCTCGAAACCGGCCTGCGGCGCGCACTCGAACGCGACGAATTCCTGCTGCACTATCAAGCCAAGCGGGACCTCGCGACCGGCGACATCTCGGGTGTCGAGGCGTTGCTGCGCTGGCAGCATCCCGACCTCGGCCTGGTGCCGCCGCTGCATTTCATCCCGACCGCCGAGGAGTCGGGCCTGATCGTGCCGATCGGCAAATGGGTGCTGGATACCGCCTGCGCGCAGAACGTCGCCTGGCAACAACAGGGACTGCCGGCGATGCGCATCGCGGTCAATCTCTCGCCGCGCCAGTTCACCGACCCCAATCTGTTGCAGGACATCCGCGGCGCTTTGGCCGCGTCCGGAATGGCGCCGCAGCTCCTCGAGCTCGAGATCACCGAGAGCATGGTGATGCAGAATCCCGAGGAGGCGAAGAGGGTCCTCGCCGCGCTCAAGAAGATCGGCGTACACCTCTCGATCGACGATTTCGGTACCGGCTATTCCTCGATGTCGCTGATCAAGCAGTTTCCGATCGACACCATCAAGGTGGACCGCTCGTTCGTCCGCGATCTGCCGATCGACGCCAATGACCGCGCCATCACCAAGACGGTCATCGCGTTGGGCAAGGCGCTCAACCTGACCATTGTCGCCGAGGGCGTAGAGACGCCGGCGCAGGAAGAGTTCCTGCGCGACCAGCATTGCGACGAGATCCAGGGCTTCCTGTTCACCAAGCCGCTGGCCGGCGACGATTTCGCCGCGTTCGCGCGCGAGCACGGCATCACCACGCTCAAGGCGCAGGGCGCGCGGGGTCGGCGAGCTGCCGCTCGACCGAACGCGAAAGCGCGGCGGCGCCGACGCGGCTGAGCGTTCACGCCCCCTTGCGAGCTAGCCGCGAATACGGCGCCGAATGCTCTTGGCGCCGGCGATAATGGCGGAGCGCAGCCGTTCCAGACGCCGGACGGGAATGAAAGGCGCCTGCGGCCGCACCGCGATCAACCGATCGCAGAGCGCGAGCCGCTCGCGCCAGACGTGATCGATCATCGGGTGGTTGGCGGTTGCGCACGAGTCGGCGCGGACGATCGCGGGATCGCCGATGAGCTCATCGGTGAGCGCCACCGTGAGCATCACGCCCGGCGAGAATCGGGCGAACGCTTCATCGTAGGCGATCTTCCAGAACCAGGCGCCATGGCCGCTGCGCAGAATGATCGCGGCGGCGATCGTGCGCCCATCGAGCAGGACGCGGTCGACCGCGATCTTTCCTTCCGCGGCAAGCCCCGCCGCCGCCGCGCGGATGAAGCGGCGAAGCTCCTCGTGGCCGGCCGCCGCGGTGCCGGCTTTTCCTTTCCAGCCGCTCGCCTCGACGGCGAAGAAATCCTCGATCGCCGCGGCGACGCTCGCCGGCTCGACCGCCGACGTAAGCAACACGGCGCCGACATCGGCGAGGCGCCGGCCGATGCGGCGCAGCTCCTTGTGCCGGCGCGCTCCCAGCGCAAGCTCGACATAGCGCGCGCGCTCGCCGCCCGGCGCCAGTAACGCCCGCTGGTGGCGATTGAAACCGGCGCTCGGCGTCTGCGTGCGCCGCAGGATTGTTTCCAGGGTCGCGGCGAACGGACCGTCTTCGCGGAAGGAACGGCAGCAGCAGCACGCCCGGCAGCTCCGCGTCCGCGGCGAGATGCGCCAGCCATGCGGCGATGACCGCTTCGGCGGCTTCGCGCTCGACCAGCGGCACCCCAAGCGGGGCATAGGCGTGGGTCCAGCCGAGCAACACCGGCAATCTGACGCCGTAACGCCGCGTCGCGATCCGCGCCGGAAAAAATCCGAGCAGCCGGCGCGGCGCGCTCGCCGACCAGACCAGGACGGCGCCGGCTCCGCGCCCGAACACCGGCGCCGCGGCGAGCGCGAAGGCGGGCTCGTAGAACGCGTTGGGCTCGAGCGCATTGGCGGCAAGCTCGCGCCATTCGCCGGCGATCGCTGCGAGTTGCGCGAAGTCCCGCCATTCGACGACGAAGGCGTCGGCCGCATAACGCTCAGCGAGCGTGGCGCGGCGCACGCTCGCAATCGCCGAGGTGGCGCCGCCTTCCAGCGTCAGCGTCAGGGCCTGATCGGTCGGTGCCTCGATCGTCATCGCGGCGCTCAGCGCTCTTTCGGGCCGCCGAAGATGAAGCAGTGCAGGCCCAGGCGGTATTTGGCGACGAGGAACAGGCTGATCGATTCAACCGTCAGCGCCACCGCGTTGGCGATCGCCGCGCCGACGATGCCGAGCCTCGGGATCAGCGCGACGCACAGCCCGATATTGATCGCGAACGAGCCGGCATAGACGAGCGCGCAGGCGCGGCGCTCGCCGAGCATGTTGAGCAGCCGCTCGGCCGGCCCGACCGAGGCGCGCGCCAAGAGCCCGATGGCGATGATGAACATCAGATAGTAGCCGGAGACGAAGTCGCGGCCGAACAGCCGCAGCAGCGGCTCGCCCAAAGCGAGCAGGACGAGAATCGCGGCGAGCGAGGGCCAGAATGTCAGCCGGATGCCGAGCTTGAGAAAATCGGCGAGCCGCTTGCGGTCGCCGGTGACGTGGTAGGTGGCGAATTTGTGGGCGATCGTCTGCGCCACCGAATAGTAGATGAAGGCGACCATGGCGAGCGTCTTGGCGGACGCGTAGTAGATCGCGACCTCGTCCGCCGGGCGAAATTGCTGCAGCACGATGATGTCGGAATAGGTGAGCAGCAGATAAAATCCCTCGACCACGAAGATCGGCGCCGAGGTCGAGAGCCACGCGGCGACCGCATAAGCCTTCGGCCCGCTCTCGACCTTGGTCGAAAGCCGCCGATCGAGGACGACGAGCTGGCCGATCGTGACGCTCCACAGCGCCACGACGCCGACCAGCGTCGCCGTTATCGCGTCGGTCGGCAGGCCGAGCGCATAAACAAGACCCATCAGCGCCAAAAGCACAATCTGGCGCAGCACGAAAACCGGCGTCAGCCCGAGATTGACCCAGTTATAGGACCGCGCGATGCCGCTCTGCACCTGGCCGACGGCGAACAGCGGCAGCGCGGCACAGGACAGATAGAGCGGAACGATCGTCGCGGGATCAAGGCGCGAGGCGAAGACGGTGACGACGAGCGCGCCGAGAGCCGCGATCGTCGCCGAGATGACCAACGCCAGCCAGCGGCTGCCGCCGAGAAATCCGCGCAGCAACGCCAAGTGCTTGTGTTCGGTGTATTCGGGAATGAACCGTTGCGCGGCCGAGCCGAGGCCGAGATCGACCATGCCGCCGATCAGCAGCACCCAGGTCCAGGCATAGATGTAGATGCCGAATTCGAAGCCGCCCATCCAGCGCGCGAGCAGAACCTGCGAGCCGAAAGCGAGCAGCGCGCTGACCACGCGGATCAAAAAGGCCGCGCCGGCAAGGCGCCGCGCCACCGAAGAGTCGCTGCCATCGGCAAAGAGCGCGCGCAGCCGCTCTATGGCGGTGCCGAGGTCGGCGTACCGCGACGCGCGCCAGTGCGGACGCGGCGCATGCTCCGAACCGATCGATGCCACAAGAACCTCTGTACGCGCCGCCGCGAGCGCTCAAGCCGGCAACAGGGAACCGTTAGCAAGGAAGCGTTAAGATTCGGTTGGAAGAAATTAACAATTGCGGCGGGAAACTTGTCGGTCCACTCCCGCTCGTCCTCGCGAAGGCGGGGACCCAGCCTTCAATCGACCGCTTGCTGGATTCCCGCTTGCGCGGGAATGAGCGGAGCAACAATCGGTCCGCTTCACCTAGGACGCCGGCGCAGCGAGCAGCAGCGCTCGCGCTTCAGCGATCGCGGGAAATTCCGGCGTTGGCGCAAAGCCTTCGAGCGCGGGGGAAAGAACCGCATGGGCGCCGGCGGGGCGGCCGGTCGACTGATAGAGCTTCGCCAGCGCCAGCGCAGCTTGGAGTTCGAACGTGCGCGCGGCCTGTTGGCGAGCGATGCGCAGAGCTTCGTGGTACGCGGCCTCGGCGGCGTTGGCGTCGCGTCTTGCGAGAACGTCGCCGCGCACGCGGTAAAGATAAGAATCCATACAGTGGCCGCCAGTCTGCGCGGCAATTTCCAGGCCCTTCGCGACGCACACGAGCGCGTCCTCGCACGCGCCTGCCGCGCTTTGCAGCTGGGCGACCAGGCCGTGCCAATGGTAAATGCGCATCAGTTCCTTGCGCTCGAGTTTGGCGGCGATCACCTCGCCTAGCTCGTTAGCGGCCGCCGCCGGGTCGGGTTGCAACGGGCCGCGAGCCCAGACCGCGTAGCCCCTGGCGTTCAGCTCCCACAGCGGCGTGCCTTTTTCGGAGACCAATTTGCGCAAAGCCTCGGTGGGCTCGCGCATAGCGTCGGGCCTTCCTCGAATGGCGTCGGCCTGCAGGCGATTAGTCAAGGCGAACGCCCGCGCGCCGAAATCGTCGAGCGCCTCAGCGCGGCGCATCGCCTCTTCCGACATCCGCACAGCGCCTTCCACCTCGCCGAGGCACACCAGCGCTTGCGCCATGTAAGCCCATCCGACGCAGAGCACGTCTGCGCCGGTCACGGCCCGGAGCGCTTTGTCTCGGTCCTCGTCCCAATTCGCCAGCAGAGCTTCAAATTCCTCTCGCGAATCCTGGAACGCGCCAAGTTCGAGTTTGACCGTGCCAAGAAGCCGGCGTGCGTTGACCGCATGATCCGGCCGTCCGGCGACCTCGGCCTGCCGAAGATAGGTCGCCGCCGCCTCATGCGCCGCGACGAACTCTCCGCGCATGAGAAAATTGCTGAATCGTCCGTACATAAGCGCCCAATATTCGGGATCCCCGGTCGCGGGCGCCGCAAGCGCGCCCGCGCGCGCGAACGCCGCCTTTGTCTCGTCGGCGGCGAAGCCCATTCCCCACTGCACCGCGCGCGCATAGTCGACATGCAGCTTCGCGCGGGCCTGTTGCTTCGCGAGCGCTTCCCTGACTTGCTCGTCTTGCGCCAACACGGCGAGCAACGCTTGCGCCTCAGCGATCTCCGGCATTTCCGGCGTCGGCGCAAAGCCTTCGAGCGCTGGCGCCAGAACGGCGTGCGCGTCGGCGGGGCGGCCGCTCGATTGGTAGAGCTTCGCCAGCGCCAGCGCTGCGCGCAGCTCGAAGCTTCGCGCCTTCTGCGCTTGCGCGACAGCGATAGCGGCGAGGAAGGCGTCCTCGGCGGGCGCTATATTCGCCGCATCGTGCTTGAGCAAGATCTCGCCACGGATGCGGTGCAGGATGGCATCAGTTCCATGTTCTCCCGTCTCATTCGCGAGCGCCAAAGCTTCATCGATCCGTGTCAACGCTCCTGCTACACCCTGCCCTTCGGCTTCGAGCTCAGCGAGCAGCCCTTCGTAGAACGGCAAGAGTAACTTGTTTCCTTCACCGCTCCAGGCCACGAGCCCCTGTCGAAGCTCCGCGATGCCGGTCTCGCGGTCGCCTAGCCGCGCGCTTGCCCAGGCGTTGGCAATCGCGCCGGCCGCTGAATAGAGCGCGGTCCCATACTCTCGGCTGGTTTTGATCATGGCTTCCGCGGCGCGCTGCGCATTTACGGCATTGCCGCGGAATATTTCGAATATGGCCCCGTAGGCGTAGGCGTTGGCTAGTGTCGGCGGATGGTTCGATTTCGACCGCAAGCTTGACCGCCCGCTCGATTAGCTCTTTACCCTGTCCCAAATTGCCGCGCAGCCACTCCAGCAAGCCGAGATAGACGGTGGCGCTCGCCGCGTTGTCCGAGGCGAAGCGGAATTTGACTTCACGGTCGCGCTCCGGATCGTCGAATCCGAAGCACCTCCTCGAGATTTGCTCGTGCCTCCGCGGAGTCGCCCTGGACCAGGCACGTTAGACCCAAGTTACGGTGGGCAACCGCCACTTCGGTCATCCGCCCGGCGCTCATTGCCTCGCGCAGGAAAGCTTCCGCGCTCTCCCGAGCCGATTGCAGTTCGCCACGAAGGAAACTGCCGATCCACAGCCCGTAATAGGTGTCGAAGCGCTCGTCAGCGTTAGTCTGCGTAGCGAGTTCGCGAGCGCGAGTGAAAGCGGTCTTCGATTCCTCGGACCCGAAACCGCGCGACAGCATCGTCGCCTTAGCGTAGCTCGTTTGTAGCTTCAGCCGCTGACCTGCGGCCGCCGGCGCGGCCACGCCGCGCGGTTCGCTTACGCCGATCTTGTCCGCCATCTCGATGGCCTTGCCGAGATGCGAGATCGCTTCCTGGAAGGCCGAGCGGCGCAGCGCCTGGTCGCCGGCCTTGCCCCACCACTCGACGGCGGCGTCGGTCATGCCCGCTTGGGTGAAGTGATGCGCCAAGGCTTCCGGCTCGACGGCGCCAGTATCGGCGAAGCGGTCACGCAAAATCTCCGCGACGCGGCGATGCAAGACCTGGCGGCGGCTCTTGAGGAGGTTCTCGTAGGCCGCGTCCTGGATGAGCGCATGCTTGAAGCGATAGTCGCTCTCCGGCGGCGCGCCCTGAACGAGAAGGATGTCCGCCTCGGCAAGCTTCTCCAGCGCCGCTTGCAGCGGCATATCCTCCAGGCCCGCGACATCGCGCAAGAGACCGTAGGAAAAGCCGCGCCCGATCACCGAACCTACCTGCGCCACTTCGCGCGCCGGACCGAGCCGGTCGAGCCGAGCCATCAGCGATTGTTGCAGCGTCGGCGGGATCACGTGGATGCCGCCTTGCTCGCCGCGCTCCAGCAACAACCGCGTGACTTCCTCGACGAACAGCGGCACGCCGCCGGTACGTGCGGCAACGTCCTCGACCACGTCGCGCGGCAGCGCATGGCGGTCCGCAAGCTCCGCCACCATGTCGTGCACCTGCGCACGATCGAGCGGCGCCAAGGAGATCGTGCTGTGGTGCGAACGCATGCTCCAGGGCGGCCGGAATTCGGGTCGGGTCGTCGCAAGAATGAGCAGAGGCGCTAGCGCGCCACGCTCGGCGATGCCGCGCAGCACGTCGAGCGTGGTCGGATCGGCCCAATGCAGATCCTCGAACGCCAGCACCACCGGCTGAACCTTGGCGCCGGCGATCATCCAGTTGGTCAGCGCCGCCAATTGCCGGCGCCGCAATTCCTCAGGCGCCAAAGCCGGCACGCGGTCCGGCGGCAGCGGAATGTCGAGGAGCGGAGCGAGCAAGGGGATGTTCTCCGCCGGGTCGAGCTTGACCTGAGCGAGCGAACTTTCCAGCTCGGCGATACGCCGCGCGGCGGGCACGTCGGCACCGCCGAAACGCTGGCGGCCCCATTCGGCGATCGGGTGCAGCGGCGTGTTCTGCAAGAGCTGCGAACAGCTCCATTCGACCCAGGTGTGCGTCGTGTCCCGCAGGCGGCTGTGAAATTCCTCGATCAGGCGGGATTTACCCAGCCCCGGCTCGCCGACGATCATGACCAGCTGGCCGTCGCCCTGCCGCGCGCGCTCCCAGCGGCGCGTCAGCATCGCTGTTTCGTCGTCGCGGCCGATTAGCGGCGTGAGATTGCGCGCGCCGGAGCGGCGCCCGCCGCCGCTCGCGCGGATGAGCCGGAACAGGGCCACCGGCTCCGGCACGCCCTTGAGCGCGTGGCTGCCGCGCTCTTCGGCTACAAACAGCCCGGCGACCTGGCGCTGCACCCGCGCGGTGACCAGAACCGCGCCCGGCTCGGCGAGCGCCTGCACCCGCGCCGCGACATTCGGGGCGTCGCCGAAAATCTCGCCGGCCGTATCCACCACCACGGGACCGGTTTCGAGGCCGATGCGGGCGGCAAGCTCCGGTTTGCCGGCGATCGCGTTCTTGCGGTTGAGTTCTGCGAGCGCGCGCTGGATCGAAAGCGCTGCGCGCACAGCGCGCTCGGCATCGTTCTCCTGCGCGGCCGGATAACCGAACAACGCCATCAGCCCGTCGCCGAGCTTCTTGGCGACATGGCCGCCCATCTCCGTCACCGCCGCCGAAGCGGCATCAAGATAAGCGCCGACCAAATCGCGCCACTCTTCGGCGTCGAGTTGCGCGGCGATGCCGGTCGAGCCGACGAGATCGCAGAACATCACCGTGAGGTAGCGGCGTTCGCCCGCGGCTTCGGCCGATGGGGAGAGCGGCGGCGACGCCACCGCAGCCGGGATTGGCGCGGAAACGACGGGAGATGCCGGCGCGGCTGTCGCCACCGCCGCAGTTGCCCCCTTCAACGCGGCGATCGCTCGCAAAATCTTGCGCCGGTGGCCGAGCGAGGCAACGCCGATCTTTTCCAGGTCCTGATCGGTCAGATCGGCAAGGATCGCGAAATCGATATCGTTCTCGGCGAAACGCGCCGCGTACTCACCGAGCCCAAGACTGGCCAGCCACTCTTCGATCGCCGGCACTGCAATCCTCACCCGTTAACGCAGGGCGCGTGACAGGTGCGCTCCGAACGACGAAACAAACAACGGCCGAGGCAAACTTACGCGAAAGCCGCCGGCCGTAACTGTTTGTGCGAGGATCATATCAACGCGGCCAAGGACAATCCATCGTGCCGCCGGGGTCGCTCAATAATCCTTCAACAGCCGCTCGATGTAATCGAGCTCCTCCTGCGGGCGGGCGACGTCGCCGAAGCGCCGGCGCAATTCCTCGATGATGCGGCGAGCGCGCTGCACGTCGATCTCGCCCGGCACCTTCACGGTGTCGTCGCCATATTCGTGGCCGCGCAGCGGACGGCCGAGCGGATCGGTATCCTGGCGCGCGCGCGGCATGCCGAGCCGGCCGTTGCGGCCGGTGGTGCCGCCCGGCCCCATCATCGATTGCGCGAGGCCTTGCGCGCCCTTGCGCAGCGCGTCGAGCGCGCGGCCCTGCGAGTCGACGGCGCCGTCGGCGTTGCCTTCGCCGAGGCTGCCTTCCGCCTCGCCCATCGCGTCGCCGGCGCGGCCGAGCTGGTCCAGCTCTCCCTGCCCCTGGCCTTGCTGGCCCTGCTGACCTTGCTGGCCCTGCTGACCGGGCTGCTGGCTCTGGCCGAAGCCGCGGCTCTTCAGCTCTTCGAGCAGCTTGTTGAGCCGCTCGCGCAACGCCTGCTGGCTCTGCTTCAGATCGCCCATCGCCTCGCCCGGCCGCCGGCCTTGTTGTTGACCCTGCTGCCCTTGCTGATTCTGGCCTTGCTGGCCCTGCTGGCCGCGTTGCTGCCGGCGCCGGTCCTGGCCCTGCTGGAAGGTGCGGTCGCGCAGTTCCTGCTGCTGCTGGATCATGTCGCCGAGCTCGTCGAGCTCCGGCATCATGTCGCCGAGGTCGTCGCCGTTCATATCCGGCGACGCCATCTGCAGGTTCTCCATCATCTGCTGGAGCTCCTGCAAAAGCTGACGGGCCGCATCCTTGGCGCCGTTGCGCGCCAGGTTCTCCAGCCGGTCGAGCATGTTCTTGAGATCCTGCGGGCGCACCGCGCGTGCGTTGCCGTCGAGCGGCCGGGCGAGCTGCTGATTGTTCTTCTGCTGCTCGCGCATCGCCTGCATGTAGCGATCCATCGCGGCGCGCAGCTGGTCCATGAGTTGCTTGAGGTCCTGCTCGCTGGCGCCGCGCTCGAGCGCCTGGCGCAGCGCCTCCTCGGCGTTGCGCAACGCCGCCTGCGCGTCGGAAATGTTGCCGTCCTCGAGGCCGACCGCCATCGACCACAGCCGCCCGACGACGTCGCGCAAATCGTCGTCGGACTTGGCGCGAACCAGCGACCAGAAGATCGAGCGCAGCCCGAGATAGACGCCGGCGTCGGGCGTGAACTTCTCCGGCGCCGCCGCCAGCGCATCGAGCGCGGTGATGACGAGCGATCGCGCATTGGCGTCGAGCGCGAGATTGCGCCGCTGCTCGATCAGCGCCTGCGCCAGCGGCTTGGTGAAGACGCGCTCGGGCAGGCGCAGCGTGAATGGCTCGCTCTTGCCCTCGTTGCCGCCCTCGTCGCGGGCGATGAGCGTCATCACCACTTCGGCGCCGGCCCAGGGATGATTGGTCAGATCCTTGATGGTCTGGCCGACGCCGTTGCGCGTGCGCGATTGCGGCAGGACGAGCGGAAATTCGGGCGGCCCGAACAGCGGACGCCGGCCCTCGCTCTGTGCCGGCGTCTCGTCCTTGCGCACAAAGGTCGCCTGCGCCTGGGTCACCCCGTAATCGTCTTCGACGTGGTAGGACAAAAGGAGCGAGCCGCGCCGCTGCTGTTCGGGGTCTTTGGTGAGCGCGATGGTCGGCGCCTTGTCGGGGATGACGTTGAACGCCCAGGTCAGGTCGTCGCCGACGCCGCGCAACGTCGCGGTGCCGGTGCCGTCGACCTTGAAGCGAAACTCCTGCGTGCCGGCCGGCACGCGCGCCTGCTCTTTTGCCGGCGTGACGCCGCCCTTGCCGGAGATGTCGAGGCTGAGCTTGCCGGTCGCGCGCACGACGAGCGTGCTGCCGACCGGCACGGAAAGCGGACCGTCGGCGCGGCCCGGCTCGGCGCGCGCCGGCTCGCCGGGATGAATGCCGGCGAGGATGATCGGCGGCTTGCCGGTATAGGCCGGCGGGGTGACCCAGGCGTCGACGCGGAAATTCGCCGGCAGCACCACGCCCTGCCAGTCGAACGCCGCGGCGATGCGCTTCCAGCGTTCGCCGCCGGCGGCGACGAAGGTGGCGATGCAGGCGATGAGGATGAGACCGCGCAGCGCGTACGGGTCGCGCAGCGCGACGCGCGGCGCCGGCCAGCCGGCCTTGAAGGCGCGCGCGGCGGCAAGCGTGCGCGCGACATGCGCGTTCCACAGCGCGAGCGAATACGGGTCCTGCGGCGTGACCGCGAGTTCGTCGACGAGCGCGGTCGCCGGCCGATGGCGAAGACCGCTGCCGCGGTCGAGCCGGCGCAGCGACTCGGCGGCGCCGGGCAGGCGCACGAGACCGAACGGAATCGCGGCCGCGAGCGCGACGAGCCCGAAGGCAACAACCGCGGCGGCGCGGCCGAGCGGCGGCAGCCACAGCCACAGCCCGAGCCACGACACCGTCAGGAAAAGGCCGATCGCGGTCGCCAGCGTCGCCAGCGCCGGCCACAGCCGCTCCCACAAGATGGTCCAGTGCGCGCGGCGCAGCGCAGCGCCCAGCGTCGATCGCGCGTCCGGGTGGGCGCGGCGATCTTCCCGGGGCTGGCTGCTTGAAGCGGTATCCGTCACCACGCTCTCCGCAGAGGACAAAATCCGCACGATCAACACGTTAGCATGAGGGCGGGTTCAAGGCATCGGCCCGCGCCAAGCACATGCCCGGCAGACGTCAAAGCAAGATCAGAGCCAGGGCGGCAGCCGGTCGAGCGCGATCAGCTCCTCGACCGCGACGCGGGGCCGCACCAGCGCCCATTCGCTATTGCGGACAAGCACTTCCGGGATCAGCGCACGGCTATTGTAGGTGCCCGCCTGCACCGCCCCATAGGCGCCGGCCGACATGATGGCGAGAAGCTCGCCCGGCTGCGGCTCGACCATGGAGCGGTCGAGCGCCAGGAAGTCGCCGGATTCGCAGACCGGACCGACCACGTCGGCGATGATTCGCGGCGTCCCGGCCGCCGCCTCGCGCACCGGGCGGATGTCGTGGTGCGCGTCGTAGAGGGTCGGGCGGAGAAGGTCGTTCATGCCGGCATCGACGATGACGAAGGTCTTGCTCTCGCCCTGCTTCACGTAAAGGACGCGCGTGAGCAGAATCCCGGCATTGCCGACGATGAGCCGGCCCGGTTCGAAAATGAGCCGGCAGCCGAGACCGCGCGTCGCCCGCTTGACGACGGCGGCATAGGCATCGGGATCGGGCGGCGGCTCGTTGTCCTCCCGATAGGGAATGCCGAGGCCGCCGCCGAGATCGACATGGCTGATCGCGTGACCGTCCGCCCGCAGGACGCGCACGAAATCGGCCAACAGCGTGAACGCGTCGCCGAACGGATCGAGCTCGGTGATCTGGCTGCCGATATGCATGTCGACGCCGACGACGCGCACGCCCTTGAGCTTGGCGGCGCGCGCATAGGCGGCGCGGGCGCGGCTGATCGGAATGCCGAACTTGCTCTCCGCCGTACCGGTGGCGATCTTCTTGTGGGTCTTCGGGTCGATGTCCGGATTGACGCGGATCGAGATGTCGGCCGAGCGGCCCTTGGCGGCGGCGATCGCGGCGAGACGTTCGAGCTCGGCTTCGGATTCGACATTGACGCAGAGAATGCCTTGCTCGACCGCGAGCGCGAGCTCGTGCTCGGTTTTGCCGACGCCGGAGAACATGATCTTTTCCGCAGCGACGCCGGCGGCGCGCGCGCGTAGCAGCTCGCCCGCGGAGACGACGTCGGCGCCGGCGCCGAGCCGGGCGAGCGTGGCGATCACCGCCTGGTTGGAATTCGCCTTCATCGCGTAGCAAACGAGCGCGTCCACGTCGGCGAAGGCGCCGGCGAAGACCCGATAGTGGCGCTCGAGCGTCGCGCTCGAATAGCAATAAAACGGCGTGCCGACGGCCTGCGCGAGCGCGGCAAGATCGACGGCCTCGGCACAAAGCACGCCGTTGCGGTAGGCGAAATGATGCATGGCACGTGTTTAGAGCATGAAGCGGAAAACGGGGAAACGGAATTTCGAAAACCGGACGCCGCGTGCGGCGCTACTGCAGCAACGGATCGAGCAAAAATGGTTTCTTCTGCCCCGGCGGAGCCGCGGGATGGCCTTCGGCATCGAAGCCGGTTTTCGCGGCAACGTTCTGCGCCGTAGCCGCACCACCCGGCGCGCCGGCAGCGGCCGGCACCTCCGGAGCAGCAGCGGTCGCCGAAGGCGCGGGCCGGACGATGCACGTAGGCACCGCTTGGATCGCCGGGCCGGAGGCAATTCGGGAGCTCCGGCGCGTCCGCAAGCCGACAGGCCGAGGCCGGCGACGAGCGGCCGCGGCAAGCGCAAATTGGACACTGACACGCGCGAAGGCCAAGGGATGCTCCACGGTCGCTCGAGCGACGCCGGCAACATAGCAGATCAGGCCGCAGCGGCGATATTGTGTCGGCAACGTCTTGCCGGCGCGTTTACGGCTTCCCTTTTACGCCTTGTTGCCTAGCCGCTTGAGCCAGCGTTTGGCCTGCGCGCGCACGTTCTTCGGCGCGGTGCCGCCATAGACTGCGCGGCTTTTGACGGAATGCTCGACCGAGAGCACGGCGAAGACCGCCTTGGTGATGCGCGGCTCGATCGCCTGCATGGTCGCGAGCGGCAGCCGGTCCAGCGCGACCCCGGCCTCGGCCGCCTTCGGCCACGATGCGGCCGGTCACGTGGTGCGCCTCGCGAAACGGCATCTCGAGCGTGCGCACCAGCCAGTCGGCGAGATCGGTCGCGGTGGCGTAGCCCTCGCCCGCCGCCTGCCGCATGCGCGCCGCATCGGGCGTCATGTCGCGCACCATGCCGGTCATGGCCGCGATCGCCAGCGCCAGCGTGCCGAAGCGCATCGATCGCGCCTTCCTTGTCCTCCTGCATGTCCTTCTGATAGGCGAGCGGCAGGCCCTTCATCACCATGAGCAGCGCGGTGAGCGCGCCGATGATGCGGCCGGCCTTGGCCCGCACCAGTTCGGCCGCGTCCGGATTGCGCTTCTGCGGCATGATCGAGGAGCCGGTGGTGAATTTGTCGGACAACCTGACGAGGCCGGCAAGCGGCGACGTCCAGATCACGATCTCCTCGGCAAAGCGCGACAGATGCACCGCGGCGATCGCGCCCGCCGCCAGCGTCTCCAGCACGAAGTCGCGATCGGAGACGGCGTCGAGCGAGTTCGCCATCGGCCGGTCGAAGCCGAGCGCCTTGCGCGGTCATCGCCCGGTCGATCGGGAACGACGTGCCGGCGAGCGCCGCGGCGCCGAGCGGGCATTCATTGAGGCGCCCGCGCGCATCGGCGAAGCGGCCGCGGTCGCGCGCCGCCATCTCCACATAGGCGAGGAGATGGTGGCCGAAGGTCACCGGCTGCGCGGTCTGCAGATGCGTGAAGCCCGGCATCACGGTGTCGGCATGCTCGAGCGCCTTCTCGGCCAGCGCGCGCTGATAGGCGGCGAGCGCCGCGTCGAGGCGGTCGATCGCGTCGCGCACCCACAGCCGGAAATCGGTCGCGACCTGGTCGTTGCGCGAGCGCGCGGTGTGCAGCCGCCCGGCCGCCGGCCCGATCAGCTCGGCGAGCCGGCCTCGACGTTCATGTGGATGTCCTCGAGCGCGCGCTTGAACGCGAACCTGCCGGCCTCGATCTCTGACAGGATCGTGTCTAGACCGTGAGCGATCTGCTTTGCATCCTCCGCCGTGATGATGCCGGTCTTGCGCGAGCATCGCGGCGTGGGCCTTGCTCGCGGCGATGTCCTGGCGGTAAAGATGGCGGTCGAAATCGATCGAGGCGTTGATCTCCTCCATGATCGGATCGGGCTTCGACGCCGAAGCGTCCGCCCCACATCTTGTTGCTCATGATGCGTCCGCCGAGGTTCTCTTCGTGACCGAGCAATCCGACCCACGCCGCCGCGCCGCAGCCTGCGGCCGCCTGCGCCGTATCGCAATGCGCCGCGGCTGGCGGCGATGCTGGTCGTGCTGGCGGGGGTATACGGGATTGACCGTCTGCGAAGCAATCCGGACGCGGCGGCCTGCGCGGCCGCGGTCGATACCGCCGGCCGGATCGCGCCGCTCGCCCGCGGCGAAGTTGCGGCGCTGGCCGTGAGCCGCAAGGCCTTCCGCCTTCCCGACCTCGCCTTCAAGGACGCCGAGGGCCGCGCGCGAACGCTTGCGCGATTGGCGCGGCCGCACCGTCCTTCTCAATCTCTGGGCCACCTGGTGCGTGCCGTGCCGCAAGGAGATGCCGGCGCTCGACGCGCTGGAAGACGAGCTCGGCGGGCCGCATTTCGAGGTCGTCGCCGTCAACATCGACACCCGCGACCCGGAGAAGCCGCTCGCCTTCCTCAAGGAAGTCGGCGTGACCCACCTCGCCTACTATGCCGACCCGAGCGCCAAGACGTTTCAGGACCTGAAACTCGCCGGCAAGGCGTTCGGCATGCCGACCACGCTGATCGTCGATCCTTCCGGCTGCGAGATCGGCGAAATGGCGGGACCCGCCGAATGGGCAAGTGCGGACGGCGTGAAGCTGGTGAGCGCGGCGCTCGCCGACGACAAGGGCAGCGTCACACGCTGACGTTGAGATTTGTGCCCAAGCCGGCCGGCACATTGGCGAGCGGCGCGAAGTTCTGCTGCGCGGCGTCGAGGAGCTGCGCGATCGACGATCCGCTCTGTGGATCCGTTCGCGCCAATGACGCGGCGACGGCCAGCTGCAATCGGCCGACCTGGGCGCTGATCAACGCGGAAATGAGGCTCGTGTCCATGACGCGTCTTCGCGCAGGCGCCTCCACGGCGCCGCTGCCTTGCATTGTGCGCCGGACGTTTAAGAAAAGCTTGACGCGCACCGCCGGTCCCAGATTGGGACGACTTCGTGGGCAACGGCGTGGGCAACGGTCCGTCCGGTGAACGAAACCAGGGTTGACGCCGCATTAACAAGGGGTGCTCCGACACGCTACACTCCGCCGATGATGACCCCCCTCCTGCGCACCCTCGCCTGCTTCCTGCTTGCCGTCTTCGCCGCAGTCGCCCCCGCGCGCGCCGAGGAGGATTGCGGCGATGTCGAACGCAATTACGAGCTGATCAAGGCCGACGCCGTCTCCGTGCAAACCAACATGGCGCTGTTCGCGGCGGCCGACCGCGGCTGCGAGCCGCTGGCGCGCAAGCTCCTCGACGCCGGCGCCTCGCTGCTCGCCCGCGACCGCCGCGGCGCCATGCCGCTTGCCCATGCCGCGCGCGAGGGCCGGATCAAGCTGGTCGAGCTCTTCCTCGCCGGCGGCGCGCCGATCGACGCGCGCAATGTCGACGGCGGCACCGCGCTGTTCGCCGCCGCCGACGGCCAGAAGCATTCGACCGTCGCCTTGCTGCTCGCCAAAGGCGCCGACCCGAACCTCGCCGGACCGCTCCGGCCTCACGCCGCTCATCGCCGCGGCGTTCAAGGGCAACGACCGCATCGTCGAAGCGCTGCTTGCGCGCGGCGCCGATCGCGAACGCGCGCGACGCAACCGGCAAGGCGGCGATGGTCTATGCGGCCGCGCGCGGCTTCGACGATATCGTGCAGCGGCTCCTCGACGCCGGCGTCGACGCCACGCGCGCGCTACGGCAACGATCTGACCGCGCTGATGTGGGCCGCCGGGCACGACGACGGCGTGGGCGCGGCGGCGGTCACCCGCGTCGTCGATCTCCTGCTGGCGCACGGCGCCGGCCTCGACGACGCCGACAATCGCGGCCGCACCGCGCTGATGATCGCCGCCGAGCTCGGCGACGCCGGCGTCGTCGATCTTCTCCTGCAGCGCGGCGCCGACCGCGCGCGCAAGGACAAGGACGGCAAGACCGCGCTCGATCTGGCGGCCAACGCCGACGTGCGCGAGCGGCTGGCGGCGAAGTAGTTTTCCTTCCCCGCCGCGCGGGCGAAGGAAAGTTTCACATCCCCGCAAGCCAGGCGGCGAGCGCCGCGATATCCGCCTCCGAGATCGCCTTCATGAAATCGCTCATGCCGGGATTGTTGCCGCGCGCGCCGGTGCGGAAATCGGTCATGGTCTTCTGCAGGTATTCGCGGTTCTGCCCGGCGAGGCGCGGCTGGGTGCCGTCGCCCTTGAATCCCTCCTGATGGCAGCTGGTGCAGACGACCGAGGTGTCGGCGCGCTTGCGCCTGCGCCGCCATCTCGGCCGGTGCATGCGGCTGCTGGAGATTGGGCCACGGCTTTTTCGAGAAATATTGCGCCAGCGCCATCAGGTCGTCGCGCTCGAGCGCTTCCGCGATCGGCGACATCTGTTCGTTCTTGCGCGCGCCGGATTTGAAGTCGCGCAGCTGGAAAAACAGATAGCCGAGCTGCTGGCCCCAGATCACCGGTATCGGGAACGCCTGCTGTTGCGGCATGCCGTTGTCGCCATGGCAGGCGGCGCAGATTTGCGCCTTCTCCTCGAGAGTTTGCGCATGCGCGGCGAAGCGCGGACGCCGCGAGCGCGAAGGCAATCCCGACCGAAATTCCTTTCACATATGGCTCCCTGTCATTCGGCACGCCGCGGCGCGGCGAGCCCGCAATGACGCGAAAAGGACGGGGCCGTTTCCGGTCCCGTCCCGATAAGAGCAGTAACGGCGAAGCGTTCAGCTATTCCGCCGTGAAGGCGATGATGCTGTTGCCGCGCTTGGAGTTGACCTGCACGTTGCCGCCGGCCGCCACCACGACATATTGCTTGCCGCCGACCATGTAGGACGACGGCGGCGCGTTGACGCCGGCGCCGGCCTGGAACTTCCAGAGCATTTTGCCGTCGTTGGCGTCATAGGCCTTGAACCAGCCATTGCTCTCGCCGGTGAAGACCAGTCCGCCGGCGGTCGCGAGAATGCCGCCGATCATCGGCTCCGGCGTCTTCACCTGCCACTTGATCTTGCCGGTGTTGTAGTCGACCGCGGTCACGTTGCCGAACGACGTCGAGCCCGGAATGATCGTGAAGGCGCCGCCCAGCCACAGCTTGCCCTGCGGATAGGGCGAGCTTTCGATGCTGTAGGTCATCGGCTGGTGCAGGTTGATCGCGTAGGCGAGGCCGGCACCGGGACTGGTGGCGATCGGCGACCATTCGACGCCGCCATTCGCGCCCGGGAACATGCGCGCCGCCTTGTCCGGCGAGGTCGCCGTCGGCAGCGTCCACATGCCGGTCTGATCCACCATCGCCTCGGAGAAGCGGATCAGGCTGCAATCCTTGCGGTCGTGCACGTAGATGTTGCCGGTCTTGCCGGCGTGGAGAACGCCGGGGATCATCTTGCCGCTCTTGTCTTTGACATCGACGAGAACGGTCGGGCTGGTGGCGTCGAGATCCCAGACGTCATGGGCGATGTACTGGAAGTAGCACGCCATCTTGCCGGTCGTCGAGATCGACCGAAACCAGCGAGTCGGTATAGAGGTTGTCGCCGGGCCGTTGCGCGCCGTCGAGGTCGGGCGAGGGATTGCCGACGACGAAATAGATGCGCTTGGTGGCGAGATCGACCGAGGGATTCTGCCACACGCCGCCGCCGAGCGTCTTCCACGGATCGCCGGTCTTGGCGAGTTGCGCCTTCTCGGCCGCGATGTCGCGGTGCATGTCGCGGCCGGTCGCGTCCTTCGTCGCCCAGACGCCGACCGAGTTCTCCGGAATCGTGTCGAAGGTCCACAACAGCTTGCCGTCATTGGCGTCGTAGGCCTTGACGAAGCCGCGGATGCCGTATTCGCCGCCATTGGTGCCGATCAGGATTTTTCCGTCGACCGCCGTCGGCGCCATGGTCTCGCTGTAGCCGAGCGAGGGATCGGCGATCTGCTGCGACCAAACCAGCTTGCCGGTCTTGGCGTCGAGCGCAACGAGCTTGGCGTCGAGCGTGGCGATATAGACCTTGTCGCCATAGACCGCGACGCCGCGATTGTTGGGACCGCAGCAATAGACCGTGATCGGGCCCATATCGTGCTTGTAGTGCCACAACTGCTCGCCGGTCTGGGCGTTGAGCGCATAGACGTGGTCGAACGAGGTGGTGACGTACATCACGCCGTTGACGACGATCGGCGAGGTCTCCATCAACTCGCGGACGTCGGTCTGGAAAATCCAGGCGACGCGCAAATCCTTGACGTTCTTGGTGTTGATCTGCTTGCCGGGATAAAAGCGGCGCTGGTTGTAATCGCCGTTGGTGCGCCAGGAAATTCTTGCTGTCGCCGCCGGCGCCATTGAGCATCTGCTTGCGTGACGTTCGCCGCCGGCGCGGCCATCGCGCCGCCGCCGCCGCCCTGTTTCACCTCGCTTTGTGCATTCGCAGCAACCGCACCCGCCAGTGCCAGCGCGGCCGCGCTGGCGAGCAGCATTGTAGTACGAGTTTGCGTCATTGGTTCTCCTCCCGTGCGCGTGAATGCGCTTTCGGCGACCGTTGCGCCGGCCGCATTTTGCTTGGCTTTTTTCGCGGGCGAGCGTGGCAATGGAACCGGGAACTGTCAAGGACGACGCGGCCTCTCCACACCGCGCGGCGTGACTATCAGTCTTGCAAAGTAAGGAGAGCAAAGCGCGACGCGCGCGTGGGCTTTTGCCCGCGTCGGTGGGCCGAGGCGCGGCTTGACAGGCGGCGGCCGTCGGCTTATACTTAACTAGATGGTTAAGTTAAACCCGGCGGTGCTCGATCGCACCTTTGCGGCGCTTGCCGATCCGACACGGCGGGCGCTGCTGGCGCGGCTCGCCGCAGAGCCCGATCTATCGGTCAGCGCGCTCGCCAAGCCGTTCGCGATCTCCCTGCCGGCGATCATGAAGCATCTCGACGTGCTTTCCGACGCCGGACTGGTCGGGCGAACCAAGTCCGGCCGCACCGTCACCTGTCGGCTGAAAGCCGCGCCAATGCAGGACGCAATCGCCTGGCTCAATCGCTACGAACGGTTCTGGTCCGACGCGCTGTCGCGCCTTGCCACATTCCTGGAGGAAGAAGAGCCATGTCCACCCAAGCAGCCGTCAGGCCAAGCCTCACCGTCAAGCGCCGGTTCAAAGCGCCGCCCGCCAAGGTCTTCGCGGCCTGGACCGACCCGGAAAAAATAAAGCGCTGGATGGGTCCGGGTGAGATCAAGGCCGTCCGGGCAGAAGCCGACGCCCGGGTCGGCGGCCGCTATCGCGTGCTGATGCAGCTCGCCCGGCGGTGAGGAACACGACGTGAGCGGCGTCTACCGCGAAGTCGTCGCCAACGAGAAGCTGGTCTTCACCTGGGCGTGGAAGGTCGCGCCGCCCGATGAGCCGCATGAATTGCTGGTCACGGTGCTGCTCAAGCCGGACGGCGCCGGCACCGTGCTGACGCTGACCCACGAGCGTCTGTTCGACGAGGAATCCCGCGCCGGCCACGAACAGGGCTGGATCGGCGCCTTCGACAAGCTCGGAGACGCTTGTCACCTGAGCTTTGCGACACGAGGCCAGAATACCAACACCGAGCAAAGGAGTAGGCGCATGCCGACGCCACATGGAAAATTCTACTGGAACGAACTGATGACCCGCGATGTCGAGAAGGCGAAGAAATTCTACGCCGAGGCGATGGGCTGGAGCTTCGAGGCCATGCCCGGCGGACGGCGGAACCTATTGGATCGCCAAGATGGGCAACGAGCCGGTCGGCGGCCTCTTCGACATCAGCGGCCGCGAATATCAAGGGCGTGCCGGAAAGCTGGATTCCCTATATCGCGGTCGACGACGTCGACGCCCGCGTGAAGAAGGCGACCAAAGCGGGCGCCAAGGTGATGAAGCCGGCCTTCGACGTGCCCGGCGTCGGACGTATCGTGATGCTGCTCGAACCGGGCGGCGCCGGCATCGGCTGGATGACGCCGGCGTCGTGATCGCCGTAACCCGGATAGAGCGGAGCGCAATCCGGGATTGCCTTTGTAGACCACTCGTTTCTGTCCCCGCATTGAGCGCTCCATGCGGGCCAGATGTTCGAGGAGCAACCCATGCAAGCGCACAAGATCGTCTCCCGCGACGAATGGCTCGTTGCCCGCAAGGCCCACCTTGCCGAGGAAAAGGCGTTTACCCGCGCCCGCGACGCGCTCAGCCGCAAGCGCCGCGAACTGCCTTGGGTGAAAGTCGACAAGGCCTATGCCTTCGACGGCCCGAACGGCAAGGAAACGCTGGCCGACCTGTTCGGCGACAAGAGCCAGCTGATCGTCTACCACTTCATGCTCGGCCCCGACTGGGAAGAGGGCTGCCCGAGCTGTTCGCTGCTCGCCGATCATTTCGACGGTGCGGCGACGCACCTCGCGCAACGCGACGTCGCCTTCGTCGTCGTCTCACGCGCGCCGCTGCCGCGGATCGAGGCGTTCAAACGGCGCATGGGCTGGCACTTTAAATGGGTGTCCTCGTTCGCCAGCGACTTCAACTACGACTATCAGGTGTCAGCCTCGCCGGAAGAGAAGACAACCGGCAAGGTGATGTACAATTACGAAGTGACCGAATTTCCGAGCGAGGAACGCCCCGGCGCCAGTGTCTTCTTCAAGAACGCCGCCGGCGAGGTCTTTCACACCTACTCGGCCTATGGGCGCGGGCTCGACATCCTGATCGGCGCATACAATCTGCTCGACATCGCGCCCAAGGGCCGCGACGAGGCCGGCCTCGCTTACACGATGGCCTGGGTGCGCCATCACGACCGCTATGGCGGCGCCGCGATCGATGCGAACGCGACGTACGAGCTACCGAAGACTTCGGATTCTTGCTGCGATTGAGCGGGATCAGCGACCGGTGGTCGGCACGCAGATGCGCGCGGGCTCGGCTCTCCGATCACCGGCCACGATTTCCGATTACCTGGTCGGTACCGGCTTCTCGCCGCGATAGTCGTAGAAGCCGCGCTGCGTCTTGCGGCCGAGCCAGCCGGCCTCGACGTATTTCACCAGGAGCGGACACGGCCGGTACTTCGAAGTCGGCGAGCCCCTCGTGCAGCACCTGCATCACCGAGAGGCAGGTGTCGAGGCCGATGAAGTCGGCGAGCTCGAGCGGTCCCATCGGATGGTGGGCGCCGAGCCGCATCGCGGTATCGATGGCCTCGACATTACCGACGCCTTCATAGAGCGTGTAGATCGCCTCGTTGATCATCGGCAGCAGCACGCGGTTGACGATGAAGGCCGGGAAATCCTCCGACACCGCGATCTGCTTGCCGAGCTTGGCGATGAATTGCTTGGTGGTCTCGAAGGTCGCGTCGTCGGTGGCGATGCCGCGGATCACCTCGACCAGCTCCATCAGCGGCACCGGATTCATGAAGTGGATGCCGATGAAGCGCTCGGGCCGGTCGGTCGCCGAGGCCAGCCGGGTGATCGAGATCGAGGAGGTGCTGGTACCGAGGAGGGCATCGCGCTTGAGCGCGGGACACAGCGCGCCATAGATCTTGCGCTTGGTTTCCTCTTTCTCGGTCGCGGCTTCGATCACCAGATCGCAATCGCCGAGGTCGTCGAGCGACTTCGCAGGAGCGATGCGCTTGATCGCCGCCTGGCGCTCTTCGTCGGTGATGCGCTGCCGGCTGACCTGGCGCGCCAGATTGCCGCTGATGGTGGCGATCCCTTCGGAGATGCGCTCGACGGCGATGTCGTTGAGCAGCACGTGAAAGCCGGACAGCGCGCAGACATGGGCGATGCCGCTGCCCATCTGCCCGGCGCCGACGACGCCGATATTGCGAATGGAATGCGCCGCCGCATGTTCGCCGCGCGTCTTCGGCCGCTCTTTGACTTCGACCATCTTCGCTTACCTTCTGCGATGATCCCGCGCTGCACGCCGCCTTCGGTCAGCGGCCCATCTTGCCGAGTTCGCTCGCGAGCTCCGGCAGGGCCTGATAGAGATCGGCAACCAGTCCATAGTCGGCGACCTGGAAGATCGGCGCTTCCTCATCCTTGTTGATAGCGACAATGACCTTCGAATCCTTCATTCCGGCGAGGTGCTGGATAGCACCGGAAATGCCCACGGCGATATAGAGGTCGGGGGCCACGACCTTGCCGGTCTGCCCGACCTGCCAGTCGTTCGGCGCATAGCCGGCATCGACCGCCGCGCGCGAGGCGCCGACCGCGGCGCCGAGCTTGTCGGCCACCGGCTCGATATATTTGGTGAAGTTCTCGCGGCTTTGCATCGCCCGGCCGCCGGAAATGATGATCTTGGCCGAGGTGAGTTCCGGCCGTTCCGATTTCGAAAGCTCCTCGCCGATAAAGCCGGAAAGGCCGGGATCGGCGGCGGCCGGAGCCGGCTCGACCGGCGCGGAGCCGCCTTCGCCGGTCGCCTGGAAGGCGGCGGTGCGCACGGTGATCACTTTCTTGGGATCGCCGGAGCGCACGGTCTGGATCGCGTTGCCGGCATAGATCGGCCGCTCGAATGTGTCCGGCGCCACGACCTTGATGACCTCGGAAATCTGCATCACGTCGAGCAGCGCGGCGACGCGCGGCATGATGTTCTTACCGCTCGTGGTCGCCGCCGCCACGATCGTTTCGTAAGGCTGGGCCAGCGAGACGATCAGCGCCGCGGTCGGCTCCGCCAGCATGTGCTCGTAGGGAGCCGCGTCCGCCAGCAGCACTTTCTTGACGCCGTCGAGCTTGGCGGCGGCATCGGCCGCCGCCTTGCATTGATGGCCGGCGACCAGGATGTGCACATCGGCGCCGAGCGCCTTGGCGGCGGTCAACGCTTTGGCGGTCGCATCCTTGAGCGATTTGTTGTCGTGTTCGGCGAGGAGCAGCGTCGGCATTTCAGATCGCCCCCGCCTCGTTCTTGAGCTTGTCGAGCAGCTCGGCGACGCTTTTGACCTTGACGCCGGCTTTGCGCACCGGCGGCTCGGTGGTCTTGACCACTTCGAGCCGCGGCTTGACGTCGACGCCGTAATCGGCGGCGGTCTTCTCGTCGATCGGCTTCTTCTTCGCCTTCATGATATTGGGCAGCGACGCGTAGCGCGGCTCGTTCAGGCGCAGATCGGTGGTGACGATCGCCGGCATTTTCAGCTTCACCGTCTGCAAGCCGCCGTCGACCTCGCGCGTGACCATCAGCGCCTCGCCGTCGAGCGCCAGCTTGGAGGCGAACGTGCCTTGCGGCCAGCCGAGCAGCGCCGCCAGCATCTGGCCGGTCTGGTTGCAATCGTCGTCGATCGCCTGCTTGCCCATGATGATGAGGCCTGGCTGTTCCGCGGCGGCGACGGCCTTGAGGATCTTCGCCACCGCGAGCGGCTCGACATAGCTGTCGGCCTTGACCAGGATGCCGCGGTCGGCGCCCATGGCGAGCGCGGTGCGGATCGTTTCGGCCGCCTGCGCCGGGCCGATCGAGACGGCGATGATCTCGGTCGCCTTGCCCGCTTCCTTGAGCCGGATCGCTTCTTCGACGGCGATCTCGTCGAAGGGATTCATCGACATTTTGACATTGCCAAGCTCGACGCCGGTGCCGTCGCCCTTGACCCGGATTTTTACGTCCTTATCGACCGCCCGCTTCACGGGCACGAGAATTTTCATGGCTGGATACGGTTGGTTCGGCTGCTTTCGGCCGCTTCTTTTGCGTACTGGCGATGCTGCGGTGCGGGAACGTACCGGCCGTCGCGCTCGCGGTCAACGGATCGGTCGGGTGAAAGGCAGCGTGCTGGCAAGGCCGCCATCGACCGGAAAGGCGTGGCCGTTGACGTAGGAGAACTCGTCGCTGGCGAGGAACAGCGCCATGGCCGCGATTTCCTCGGGCGCGCCGGCGCGCTGCAGCGGATTGAGCTGACCGATCTTGTCTTGCGTGCCGCGCTCGCGCGCCCGCTCGAAGATCGGCCGGGTCATGCCGCTCTCGATCAGCCCCGGGCAGATCGCGTTGACGCGCACGCCGGTGCCGAGCAGCGCGGTCGCCGCCGTCTGCGCGAGACTGATGACGCCGGCCTTGCTGGCGCTATAGGGCGCGCCGCCGGCATTCGCCCGCAATCCGGCGACCGATGCGGTGAGCACGATCGAACCGCGGCCCTTCTCCACCATGTGCGCGGCGGCGTGTTTGATCGCCAGGAACGGACCGAGCAGATTGGTCTGCAGGATCTGCAGCCATTGTTCGACGGTCTGCTCGAACAGCGGCACCAGGCCGCCGCTGATCCCGGCATTGGCATAAACGACGTCGAGCCCGCCGTAGGTCTTCAGCGCATGGTTGACGTAAGCTTTCACGTCCTCTTCGCGGCCGGCGTCGGCGCTCATGCTCTGGGCGGTGCCGCCGTTCTTGGCAATGGTTTTCGCCGTCTCAGTCACGCCCTCGGCGTTCTTATCGACGATCACCAGGCGCGCCCCTTCGCGCGCGAACAGGATCGAGGTAGCGCGGCCAATGCCGCTTCCGGCGCCGGTGACGATTGCGACCTTGCCGTCGAGCCTTCCCATGAACTTCCCTCCTGAGTTTCTTTTCAGCGATTCCGGCCCGGCTGCCACAGCACGTCGCTCTCGCCTTTGTCGTTGGCGTAGCGCGCGGCGACGAACAGGAAATCGGACAGCCGATTGACGTATTTCAGCACCTCGGGCGTGACGCTCTCGTCCGCCTTGTCCATGAGCTCGGCGATGAGGCGTTCGCCGCGCCGGCACACGGTGCGGGCAAGATGCAGATAAGCCGCCGCCGCGCTGCCGCCGGGCAGGACGAAGGATCTGAGCGGCTTGAGCTCGGCATTGAGCCGGTCGATCTCGCTCTCGAGCCAGGTCACCTGGGTCTGCGTCACCGTGAGCCGCGCACCGCCCGGCCCTTTGCCTTTGCCGGGCGTGCACAAATCGGCGCCGACATCGAACAGATCGTTCTGGATGCGCGCCAGCGCGGCATCGAGCGCGGCATGCATCGCCGGTATGGAGCCGCGCGATGCCGAGCGCCGCATTGACCTCGTCGAGCGTGCCGTAGGCGGCGATGCGCAGATCGTATTTCTTGCGCCGCTCGCCGGTGCCCAGCGCGGTCGTGCCGTCATCGCCGGTGCGGGTGTAGATCTTGTTGAGGACGACCATGGCCTATTTCGCCATCACCCAGATCGTGAACATGATGATCACGACGGCGACGAATTGCAGCAGCACGCGCAGCCGCATCAGCTTCTGCGAAGTATTGCCCGAGCCGCCGCGCATCATGTTGACGAGGCCGAGCAGCAGCACCACGGCGACCGCGCCGATGGCGATCGGGACGAGGCCGTGCGAGAGGAATTCGGACATGGGCGCTACTTGTAGCCCGGATTGCGCGCCAGCGAAATCCGGGCAGCGGCGTTCGATCCGCAAGATCGTCCCCGGGTTTCGCTGTGCTCTGCCCGGGCTACATCTAGTTCGATCCGTCCAACAGACGCCGCGCGATCACCTGCGCCTGGATTTCGGCGGCGCCTTCGAAAATGTTGAGAATGCGCGCGTCGCAGAGGATGCGCGAGACCGGAAACTCGAGCGCAAACCCGTTGCCGCCGTGGATCTGCACGGCATTGTCGGCCGCAGACCAGGCGACGCGGGCGGCAAGGAGCTTGGCCATGCCGGCCTCGAGGTCGCAGCGGCGCCCGGAATCCTTCTCCCGCGCCGCATAATAGGTGAGCTGCCGCGCGATCATGATCTCGGCCGCCATCATCGCCAGCTTGTCGGCGACGCGCGGGAAATTGGCGATCGGCTCGCCGAACTGCACGCGCGTCGTCGCATAATCGAGCGCCTGCTCGAGCGCGGCCTGCGCCACGCCGACGGCGCGCGCCGCGGTCTGGATGCGCGCCAACTCGAAAGTGGTCATGAGCTGCTTGAAATCCGAGCCCCTCGACACCGCCCAACAGATTCTCCGCCTTCACCGCGAAGCCGTCGAAGGCGATCTCGTATTCCTTCATACCGCGGTAGCCGATGCACCTCGATCTCGGTGCCGGACATGCCGGCGGCGGGGAATGGTTTGTCGTCGTCGCCGCGCGGCTTTTCCGCGAGCAGCATGGAAAGGCCGCGATGGCCTTTCTCGGCTTGATTGGTGCGCACCAGAAGCGTCATCAGATCGGCGCGCACCGGGTGGGTGATCCAGGTCTTGTTGCCGTAGACCTTGTAGCTGTCGCCCTGGCGCACCGCGCGGGTCTTCAGCGAGGCGAGATCGGAGCCGGTATTCGGCTCGGTGAAGACCGCGGTCGGCAGCACTTCGCCCGAGGCGATCTTCGGCAGCCATTTGCGCTTCTGCTCTTCGGTGCCGCTGCCGAGGATGAGCTCGGCCGCGATCTCGGAACGGGTGCCGAGGCTGCCGACACCGATATAACCGCGCGACAGCTCCTCGGAAACGACGCACATCGATTCCTTGCCGAGACCCATGCCGCCATAGTCTTCGGGAATGGTGAGGCTGAAGACGCCGAGGTCGGACATCTGCCCCACGACGTCGAGCGGAATGTACTCGTTGCGCAAGTGCCACTCATGCGCATAGGGCACGACCTTGTCGTCGGCGAATTTGCGCATCTCCTCGCGGATCGAATCGAGAGTGTCGTCGAGGCCGCAGGTGCCGAAGGTGGCATCGCGCTGCTGGCGCATCAGCTCGACGAGCCGCGCGCGGCGCGGCGCGGAATTGCCGGTGGCGATCAGGTGCTCGAGGCCGGGCGTCACCCGCGCCGACACCGCCGCGGGGTTCAGGCCGAGATCGGCAAGCCGTACGATCTCGCCCTGGCTCATCGGAATGCCGCCGATGATCTGCGCCAGGTATTCCCCGGCGCCGATGCGCACGATCAGCTCCTCGATTTCACCGAGGCCGCCGGCTTCCGCCAGGCGCTCCGCATAGGCGGCGAGCCGCCGGATCGCTTCCACATAGGTCGCGAGCCAGGCCAAGCCGTGGGTGGCGCGCTGTTCGCGATCGAGTGCGCGCGCAAGCGGCCGGCCATCGACCATCACCCGGTCCGCGACGGCGCGGCGCGCATCCGCGAACAAGGCTTCGCAGCCTTGGACCGCCTGGCGCAGCGCGGTCATCAATTCGTGATCGGAGGAGATCGGCGATGCGGCAAGCGGCATAAAGGCTCTCACCACTTCAAGCGGTTAGCTTTGAATTGCCTACTGGCGTTGAGCGTGCAGTGCAACAAAAAGCGGTCCAGGTTCCACGATTCTTGCCAAATCTTAACCATTTTCCGCTTTGCTGGCGGGGACTTCCTCGTCACGCCCCCATTCGCAGGACCCTTACCCGGCCAGCCCATGCCCATCGCGCAGTTTTTCGCCCGGTTATCGGTTCGCACCCGCATCATTGTCCTTGGCCTCATTCCGGTAAGCGGACTGTTCGCCATTGGCGTCGCCTTCATGAGCGGGGACTACGAGGTCGGCCGCGCCTTCGAGAGCGTGCATCGAGATACCGAGCTGGCCGACGCCAGCCGCGATCTCAAAGCCGGGCTCCTGATGATGCGCGTCGCCACCGCGCAGTTCGTCGCCCGTCCCGCAGAGGAGGAGGTCCGCGACTTTGCCCGCGGGCAAGAGCTGGCGCTGCAAAGCCTCGACCGCATCGAGACCACCCTCGCCGCGCCGGGACGGGACGCGATTCCGGCGTTGCGCGTCACGGTGCAGAACCTCGGCGCCCGGTTCGCCGGCGTGGTGCGCGAGCAGAGAGTGCTCGGCTTCAAGGAAACCGAGGGCTTGACCGCCGAGCTCGGCACGACCAGCAACGCGGTCGAGACGATCATCCACCAGGATTTATCCTGGGTTGCCCAGTTCGATATCGGCAAACTCCTGGCGTCGCTCTCGAGCATGCGCCGTTACGAAATCGAGTATCGCCTCACCCACGCGCCGGCGGCCGAGCACCGGTTCCTCGACGAGATCCGGAACTTCAACGACCTCTTCGAATCGGTCGACGGCGCGCCGCCGATGAAGCGGCGATTGAACGAGACGGTCCAAGCCTATAACAGCGCCTTCGCGCAATGGGTCGCGACGACGGGCAAGATCGAGCCGCTGTTGGCGCTCATCGCTGGCGATGCCGAGCGGCTGGTGCCCGCCGCCGACCGCATCGCCGAGACGGCGCAGTCGAGCGCCAGCGAGGCGGCGACCGCATTGGCGGCATCGCGGGCGCAAATTCGAAATTTCATCTTGTCGATGGGCTGCGCCGCGGCTCTGATCGGCATCGGATTGAGCTGGCGGATCGGCCGCAGCATCACCCGGCCGCTCGATCACCTTGCCGCGGTGATGAAGCGGCTGGCGAGCGGCGACACCGCGGCGGACATTCCCGAGACCCAGGCGCATGACGAACTCGGCGCCATGGCGCGCGCGGTCATCGTCTTCCGCGACACCATGATCGAGCGCGGCCGGCTCGCCGCGCTCGAAACCAAGGCGAGCGCGGCGCGCGAGCAGCGCGGCGAGGCGATCGCGTCGATGATCCGGCAATTCCGCACCTCGGTGGAGCAGGCGCTGGGCCGCCTGCGCGAATCCGCCGACCGGCTGGAGAGCGCATCGACCGGGCTCAATGACGCCGCGGACGCCGTCTCCGCCGAGGCGCACGACGCCGAGAACAGCGTCGGCGCCGCCTCGGTCAATGTCACCACGGTGGCGAGCTCGATCGAGGAGCTCGCGGCCTCGATCGGCGAGATCGCCACCCAAGCGACGAAATCGACCGATGTGGCGAGCCGCGCCGTCGCCGAATCGCGGCGTACGGCCAACACCATGTCCGAGCTGGGCAATGCCGCCAACCGCATCGGCGAGGTGATCGGGCTTATCTCGGCGATCGCCGGCCAGACCAATCTCCTGGCGCTCAACGCCACGATCGAGGCGGCGCGCGCCGGCGACGCCGGCCGTGGGTTCGCCGTCGTCGCCTCCGAGGTCAAATCGCTTGCCGCCCAGACGGCACGGGCGACCGAGGACGTCGCCGCCCTGATCGGCTCGATCCAGTCGGCGACCGCGGACGCGGCGCAGGCGATCGAGCAGGTCTCCTCGATCATCGACGACATGTCGGAGATCGCCGCCGCCGTGGCGGCCACGGTCGAGGAGCAGAACAACGCGGTCACGTCCATTGCCGAAGGCGTCAACCGCGCATCATCCGAGGCGCGCACCGGCGCCAGCGCCATCAGCCGCGTTGCCGGCGCGAGCGCCGGCGCGCGCACGACCGCCGCCGACGTCAAGGCGCTGGCCGACGCGCTCGCGATCGAGGCGGAAAGCCTGCAGACGCAAGTGCGCCGTTTCCTTGCCGAGGTGCAGGCGGCCTAAAGACCGGCGGCGGGGATCGGCTTAGCCGACCAGCGCGGCGATGGCGACGGCCGCGCCGACGGTAACGATCGCGGTCGAAATCCACAGCACGCCGACCAGCAGCCAAATCGGCCGCGGCTTGTGGCTCGCCTGCGGCGGCCGATCGGACCAGGATTCGAGCGCCGGCTCTGCCTTGCGCAACGCCGCAGTCGCGCGTTCGATTGCGGCAATGTCGCGGGCAAGCTGATCGGGTTCGGCGGACGCGGGCCAGCCGGCATCACCGGCATTCGCATCATTGACGCTAGACCGCAGCGGCGCCGCGCGATCCGCCGAGAAAACGCCGAGATCATGATTGGCCATGACGCTCACCTGCCTGCACCCACGATTCCCTAGACGACCAGCCTCGGCGGCGCGATAACCATCGGCATCTAACCTTAACGGGATCGGTTAACTATCTAAGGCCGGAGCGGGGAACGCGGCCAATCGCCGGCCCTCGCGCGCGTTTTGTCATGCGGCTAGATTGCGGCCGCGCCGTCGATTTCCATCAGGATGCCGGAGGATTCCGCCCATGGGTACCTCGACACTGGTCGTTCTCGTCATCGTCGTGGTTTTGGTCTTGTGGGTGATCGCGATCTACAACGGCCTCGTCTCCATGCGGCAGCGGGTCAACCAGGCCTTTGCCGACGTAGACGTGCAATTGCGCCAGCGGCACGATCTCGTTCCCAACCTGGTCGAGACGGTGAAGGGCTACGCCGCGCATGAGCGCGGCACGCTCGACGAGGTGGTCAAGGCGCGCAACGCGGCGGTCGCGGCGCAGGGTCCGGAGCAGAAGGCGGCGGCCGAGAACATGCTTTCCGGCGCGCTGCGCCAGTTGTTCGCGCTGTCCGAAGCCTATCCCGATCTCAAGGCCAATGCGAATTTCCAGCAATTGCAGGCAGAGCTGAGCGACCTCGAGAACAAGATCGCGGCGGCGCGACGTTTCTTCAACAATGCGGTGCAGGAATACAACACCGGCATCCAGCGATTCCCGGCCGCCGCGTTCGCCGCAGCGCTCGGTTTCGCGCCGAAGGAGTATTTCGATCTCGGCGAGGAGCGCAAAACCGTCGGCGAGGCGCCGCAGGTGAAGTTCTGAGCCGTCAGTCTGCAGTCGACAGCCGCGGCCGGATGAGCATGGGACGACCGGTCAAAATCCTCGAGTTTCGTGACGATGGATTGCGGGCTCGCGGCTCGCGCCGCGATCGGTAATCACAGCCATGGCCGCCTACGGTCTTTACAGCCATATCCAGTCGAACCGGCGCCGGTCGGTGGCGCTGCTCATCGCGCTGTTCTTCCTCGTCTATGTGCTCATCTATGCCGGCGCGCTGACCGCGGAAGCGCTCTCGATCGACGCCGACCTCGACACGCTGATGCAGCGGGCGTGGAGCGACCTCGTCAGCGCGGCGCCGCTGGCGACGCTCGGCACGGCGCTCTGGATCGTCATCGCCTATTTCTTCCATCAGAGCATCATCGATGCGCTGACCGGCGGGCGGGAAGTTAGCCGCGCCGACGCGCCGCGGCTCTACAACCTTCTGGAAAATCTCTGCATCTCCCGCGGCATCAGCATGCCCAAGCTCAAGCTGATGGAGAGCGATGCGCTCAACGCCTTCGCCACCGGCATGAGCCAGAAGCAATATGCGATCACCGTGACCTCGGGACTGCTCGACCGGCTCGACGATGCCGAAGTCGAATCCGTCCTCGGCCATGAGCTGACGCACATCCGCAACGGCGACGTGCGCATGATGGTGATCGCCGTCATCATCGCCGGGGCGATCTCGTTTTTCGCGGAGCTGTTCTTCCGCCTCTGGTTCTACAACGGCTTCAGCTTCCGCGGCGGGCGATCCGCCGACGGCCGGCGAGGCGGCGGCGCCGGCCTCGCCATCCTGATCGCCATTGCGCTCATCGTCGTCGCCTATGTGCTGTCGTTCATCATCCGCCTCGCTCTGTCGCGCTCGCGCGAATTCCTCGCCGACGCCGGCTCGGTCGAGCTCACCAAAAATCCCGACGCCATGATCTCGGCGCTGCGCAAGATCGAGGGCCGCGGCGAGTTGCCGGGCGCGACCTCGGCGGTGATGGAAATGTGCCTCGACAATCCGCGCGAAGGTTTCGGCGAGTTGTTCGACACCCATCCGTCGGTCGAGCGCCGGGTCGCGGCGCTGGTGAAGTTCGCCGGCGGCCATGATCCCGGCCCGATCGCCTTGCCGCCGCTAGGACGCGAGGACGAGCAAGCAAACAGGGACGAGGAACCCTCCGACGGCAAGCAGGCTCCGACTGAGCGGCCCCTGGGGATCGCCGGCCGGCGACGGCGCCGGCGAGAGCAACGACGGAAATCCGCTGCCGCCATCGCGCCCTTCTGCGCCAGCCGACAACGCCGCCGACTCCGGCCCCTGGGGACCGCATCGCGGCTAAGCCGCAATGGCGCCACAATCGACCACCTAGCGCCAGCAAACACGCGCTACATCCTCCTTCCAAAAACTCGTTGGGATGTGTAAAAGCAAGTTCTGGGGAAACGGGCGCGACGTTTCTCGCTTTTGCTCGTGGTTTTCTGCCGGATGCCGATCCGGACCGAGCCAGAATGTAGTAGCGTAGCGTGAACGGGGGATCGACCATGGCGAAGCCAACGGTAGTCGTGGTGGGCGCGGACAAGGGCGGCGTCGGCAAGACCACGGTCGCACGCACCCTGCTCGATTACTTCACGGCCCATCACGTAGCGACGCGCGCATTCGATTCCAGAATCGCCGAAGGGCACGCTGAAGCGTTTTCATCCCGACATCACCGACATCGTCGACGTCACCTCGGTCCCCGATCAGATGCGGATCTTCGACACGCTGTCGGACGCGAGCGTCACCGTGATCGACGTGCGCGCCGGGCTTCTGTCGCCGACGCTGCGCGCCTTGCGCGACGTCGGTTTTCTCGATTCGGTGAAGAAGGGGCAGATCACCTTCGTCGTCTTCCACATTCTCGGCTCGTCGATCGCCTCGCTCAACGAGATCGAGGACACCGCGCCGTTCACCGGCGACGCCGAGTATTTCCTGGTCAAGAACTTCATCAACAACACCAGTTTCTTCGAATGGGACCAGGCGACGCACGCGTCCTATTTCAAGAAGTACAAGGACGCGGTCGAGATCACCATCCCCAAGCTCGACGAGATGGCCTTCGAGCAGGTGGAGCTTGCTTCGGTTCCCTTCCTCACCTTCGTTGCCAACAAGGGAACGAAAGGCGAGGCGGCCAATTATTCGTTCGTGCTGCGCGGCTATGTGCGCCATTGGCTGGGCAATGTCTGGGCGGAGTACGATCGCATCAAGCTCAACGATCTCGTCGCCAGTGCGCCGGCGGCGAGCGGCAGCGGCGGCGCGCGCGTCCAGGTCGTGCGCTCCTAGTCGCGGTGTCATCGCAATGCGGCGGCGACCGCCGCGCCGGCCTTGCTCTGTCGTTTCAGTGGAATAGCGACGGTCGGGATGAAACAGCCCGCTCCCCTCTACATCGTCGCTTCGCCCCGCCCGCGGGTCGGCAAGACGCTGATCGCCCGGCTGTTGATCGAATATTTTCGCGCCGACGGCCGGCCGCTCGTGGGCTACGATCTGCAACCGCGCGAGCCGGCGCTGGCGCGGCGTTTTCCGCGCCTGGTCTGGCCGGTCGATATCGGCGACACCCGCGGGCAGATGGCGCTGTTCGACCGGCTGATCGCCGACCACACCAGCACCAAGATCATCGATCTGGGCTACGCTCCGTTCGACCAGTTCTTCGCGGTGATGGCGGAGATCGGGTTCGTGCACGAGGCGCAGCGGCGCCTGATCGAGCCGATCGTGCTTTACGTGACCGACTCGGCGGCGGCGACCGCGACCACTTATGCGGAGCTGCGCCGCCGCATGCCTGCGACCAACTTCGTGCCGGTGCACAATGAATCGGCATCGATCATGTTCGCCAAGGAGGATTTCCCGCCGACCCGCGCCGAATGCGGCGTGATCCGCATCCCGCGCCTGTCGCCGATCGTGCGCGGCGTGATCGACCGGCCGAGCTTTTCCTTCGGCGCCTACATGAAGGCGCAGCCGGGTGGGCCGACCGAGGTCCACACCTGGGTCAACACCATCTTCACCGAATTTCGCGAGCTTGAGCTGCGGCTGCTCATGGGCCGGCTCACCTCGTCGCTGGGCGGCATGCCCACGGAAGCGCGCCAAGTCCGCTGAGTTCGCCCGTTCGATCTAGTATCCCGTCACCACACGATGGACCAACGAGACGCCGCTGAGCAGGACGGCATAGGTATACATGCCGTTCTGGAAGCAGAGATCGAAGACCGCAAAAGCGGCCAGCGCGGCGACCACTATGCGCAACATCGCCGCATGGTCGGAGCGGCGGTTTAACAATCCGTTGCGGCAATCAACGAAAGTGCGGTGCACGATAAGCCGTGCTACACAAGGTGCGTCACGGATCATCAACCATGACCGACCGCTATTCCGGCTATACCCGGCTGAAACTCGATACGCCGCACCCGAAGGTGCTGCGCATCACCATGGACAATGGCAAGCTCAACACCGCGGACGGTGCGATGCACGCCGAGCTTGCCCGCATCTGGCACGATCTCGACGCCGATCCCGACATCAACGCCGCGATCATTACCGGCGCCGGCGCGATGTTTTCCGCCGGCGGCGATTTCCGCATGATCGAGGAGATCATCCGCGATTTCGAGGCTCGCACCCGGGCTTGGCGGGAGGCGCGCGACATCGTCTACAACATCATCAATTGCGGGAAGCCGATCGTCAGCGCCATGCGCGGCGTGGCGGTCGGCGCCGGGCTCGTCTGCGGGCTCCTCGCCGATATCTCGATCGCCAGCAAGGAGTGCCGCATCATCGACGGCCACACCCGGCTCGGCGTCGCCGCCGGCGATCACGCCGCGATCATCTGGCCGCTCCTGTGCGGCATGGCCAAGGCCAAATATTATCTCCTGCTGTGCGACCAGCTCCTCGGCGCCGAAGCCGAGCGGATCGGGCTTGTGAGCCTCGCCGTCGAAGATGCCGAGCTCGACGGCAAGGCGGTGGAGATCGCGACGCGGCTCGCCGAAGGCGCGCAGAGCGCGATCCGCTGGACCAAATATTCGCTCAACAACTGGCTGCGGCAGGCCGGGCCCGCCTTCGACACATCGCTGGCGCTGGAAATGTTGGGCTTCACCGGCCCGGAAGCGGCGGAAGGGCTGGCCGCGCACCTGGAGAAGCGCAAGCCCGCTTTCCCGCCAAGCTCCGGCGTGTAGGCGGGCGGTGAACGCTGTGCGACCATTATGGTGAGCAACTAGACCAAGGAAGGCACAAAATGTCGTTGCCCAAGCCGCTTCGACTTTTGCTGATACTCGCGGGAATGACGATTGCCGGCGGCGCGAACGCCGCGCAATGGGCGCGTTCGACCAATGCCGGATCTATGGCTATACCCCGCATACGCGCGATTATGCGCTGTGCCGCATGAACGTCAGGCGCTACTGGACGACCGGCCCGTGCGGCGACAGCGGCTACGCGTCAGCGCATCGCGAATATTGCCACTTGTATCCGCCGCCATTCATTTGAGACCGAGCCGGGCCGGCGGACGTGAGACGCGATGTCCGCCCCTTAATGTCCCTCGAAGCCAATGAGCGTGCGCACCGGCACGCCGAGCTTTCTGATCTTCTCGGCGCCGCCGAGGTCCGGCAGATCGATGATGAAGCACGCGGCGAGCACATCGGCGCCGATCTGCTTCAGGAGCTTGACCGCGGCCTCCGCGGTGCCGCCGGTGGCGACGAGGTCATCGACCAGGATCACGCGCTCGCCCTTGATCACCGCGTCCTCGTGCATCTCCATCTCGTCGATGCCGTATTCGAGCGAGTAGCCGATGCTCACGCGCTTGAACGGCAGCTTGCCCTTTTTGCGGATCGGCACGAAGCCGGCGGAGACCTGATGGGCAACCGCGCCGCCGAGGATGAAGCCGCGCGCCTCGATGCCGGCAACCTTGTCGATCTTGCCGCCGGCCCAGGGCTGCACCAACTCGTCGACGGCACGGCGGAAGGCGCGCGCGTTGCCCAGGAGCGTGGTGATGTCGCGAAACATGATGCCCGGCTTGGGATAATCCGGGATGTTGCGGATCGCGGCCTTGAGGTCGTTCTCCAACGCGACGCTGGCCATGGTCGGGCGCGCCCGGCTAGCAGGGCGACGCGCCGAACGTGGCCGCCAGGAATGGAGCGCCGGTGCAGGGTAGTCCCTTCGGTGTCATCTCCGCGCTGGCCTCGAGCGCCGCGTCGGAGATCTCGTCGATGAGGATCTCTCTTTCAATCTGCGCGAGGTCGATGGGATTGTCGCTCATGGCATCGATCCTTTCGGTCGGTTGCGGCCGCCGGCAACATTCTCGCTTCAATCAGCTCCGCGGATATTCCGTCGGCGGGCGCGACTCCGGCAGCTACGGGTGGTGGTGCACGGCGTGCCAGACCCGCCGCTTGGTGAAGTAAAGGAGCGCGGTGAACACAATGAGGAACATCATCACCTGGAAGCCGAGGCGCTTGCGCGCATCGAGCGTCGGCTCCGCCGCCCACATCAGGAAGGCGGCGACGTCGCGGCCATATTGGTCGACGGTCGTCGGCGTGCCGTCGGTGTATTCGACCTGGCCGTCGCTCAGCGGCTTCGGCATGCCGATGGCGTAGCCGGGGAAATATTTATTGTACTGGCCGCCCGGCGGCAGCGAAAAACCGGCCGGCGGGTCGGTGTAGCCGTTGAGGAGGGCATGGATGTAGTCGGGGCCGCCTTCCTGATAGTCGGTGAACGCCTCGAAGATGAACCAGGGAAAGCCGCGCTCGTAGCCGCGCGCCTTGGCGAGCACCGACATATCGGGCGGCAACTTGCCGCCGAGCGCGGCGCGCGCCGCCTGGTCGTTGGCGAAGGGCGGCGGGAAATAGTCGGAGATCTTTCCCGGCCGCTGGAACATCTCGCCCTTGTCGTTCGGGCCGTCGGTGACCTGGAACCCCGGCGCGATCGTGGCGGCCTGCGCTTCGGAGAAGCCCGGGCCGCCGGGATCGGAGAGATTGCGGAATGCCACCAGCTTCAGGCTGTGGCAGGTGGAGCAGACCTCGCGATAGACCTTGAAGCCGCGCTGGAGCTGCGCGGTGTCGTAAAGGCCGAACGGCCCGGAGAACGACCAGCGTTGCAGCGGCGGCGCTTCCGCTTCCTGGGCGCCGGCAGGCCGCACGCCGACAACCGAAAGCGAGGCCAGCATGCAGGCGATGAGGATACCGCGATGAGCGTTCATGGCCGGTCCTCCCCTAGCGCCTGGCGTCCGCCGGCGTCGACGCGCCGGCCGGAACGCCTCCGCCCAGCACCGATTCCGAGATCGAGTTCGGCAGCGGCTTCGTTGTTTCGAACAGTCCGAGGAGCGGCAGGATGACGAGCAGGAACGCGAAATAATAGAAGGTGAGAATTCGCGCCGCGATCACGTAGCCGCCCTCCGGCGGCTGCGAGCCGAGATAGCCGAGCCCGATCACCACCAGGAAGAAGACGAACAGGAATTGCCGGTAAAGCGGCCGGTAATTCGCCGAGCGCACACGCGAGGTGTCGAGCCACGGCAGGAAGGCGAGCAGGACGATCGATGCCGCGAGCGCGGTGACGCCGAGGAGCTTGCTCGGGATCGCGCGCAGGATGGCGTAGAACGGCAAATAGTACCATTCCGGAACGATGTGGGTCGGCGTCTGGCCGGGATTGGCCGGAATGTAGTTGTCGGTATGGCCGAGATAGTTCGGGACGTAGAACACGAACCAGGCAAAGACGATGCAGAACAGGCCGACGAAGAAGGCGTCCTTGACGGTCGCATAGGGCGTGAACGCGACGGTGTCCTTCTCGGTCTTCGGCTCGACCCCGGTCGGGTTGTTCTGCCCGACCATATGCAGCGCCCAGACGTGCAGCACGACCACGCCGGCGATGACGAACGGCAACAGGTAGTGCAGCGAATAGAAGCGGTTCAGCGTCGGATTGCCGACCGCGTAACCGCCCCACAGCCAGGTGACGATGGCGTTGCCGACCACCGGGATCGCCGAGAACAGGTTGGTGATGACGGTCGCCGCCCAGAAGCTCATCTGCCCCCACGGCAGCACGTAGCCCATGAAGCCGGTGACCACCATCAGCAGGAACAGGATGACGCCGAGGATCCACAGCACCTCGCGCGGCTCCTTGTAGGAGCCGTAATACATGCCGCGCGCGATGTGAGCGTAGACGGCGACGAAGAAGAACGAGGCGCCGTTGGCATGCAGGTAGCGCAGGAGCCAGCCGTAATCCACGTCGCGCATGATCGCTTCGACGGAATTGAAGGCATAGTCGACATGCGGCGTGTAGTGCATCGCCAGCACGATGCCGGTGACCATCTGCACCCCGAGCATGAAGGTGAGAATGCCGCCGAAGGTCCACCAATAGTTCAGATTGCGCGGCGTCGGATAGGCGACGAAAGAGGAATGGACCAGGCTGGCGATCGGCAGCCGGCGCTCCAACCACTGCATGAAGGGGCTTTGCGGCGTGTAAGTCGATTGTCCGCTCATGGTCGAACCTTATGCGTTGCCGAACGTGGCGACTGCGCGCGCCTTGGCGCCCGCAATGAAAAGAAAATCGCGGCGCGAGGGCTCCGCTGCTTTGATTGCTGTCACCGTCCCGATCCTCGTCCGTCTTGCCGGTCAACCCGACCGCGCTGCAAGCCCGCCCCCGGAAGGCCCATACGGCGGCAGGTCCGTCTCGTCCGACCTGGGGAAGATCAGAAGCGACGCTATCCGGCGGCGTTTATTGGCACCCTTGCCGGGAGAGTGCAAGGTGGGCCTTGACCGCACCCCATGGCCCGCTTTCCGCGGCGTTGCAGGCCCGCATTTTGCCATGCGCATCGCCCTCTATGAACCCGATATCCCGCAGAATACCGGAACGATTCTGCGGCTGTGCGCCTGCCTCGGCGTCGCCGCGGACATCATCGAGCCGGCCGGATTTCCGACCTCCGATCGCGCCTTCCGGCGCGCCGGCATGGACTATCTCGATGCGGTCGCGCTGCGTGCGGCACGCGTCATGGCCGGATTTCGAATCATGGCGGCGCGCAGAGCGCTACCGCCTGGTGCTGTTCACGACCGCCGCGCCGCTCTCCTATCTCGACCACAACTACCGGGCGGACGACGTCCTGCTGTTCGGTCGCGAATTGGCGGGCGTGCCGGCGCAGGTCCATGCGGCAGCCGACGCGCGCGTGGTGATTCCAATGCGGCCCGGCCTGCGCTCGCTCAATGTCGCGCTCGCCGCGGCGATGGCGGTTGGCGAGGCGCTGCGGCAGACGGGCGGGACGGGTTGAGCCACGCCCCCGGGGCAATCCGCAGCGAACCAGTCTCCTCCGAAAATTCACCTGCTAACGGGGGAAATACAAAAATTTGCGCAACTCACCCCCGTAGTAGCGCGATTTGTGCCGGATTGAGCCGCAAACCCGGGCACCGGCACCGAATTTACCGTACATCAAAACGAGAACGTCCGGCGAGGAACAGAGAATACCGCCATCGTGACATTGGCCACACGCGTCTTTACGCTTGCGTCGGGGCCGCAACTCCTTAAGGCCGGTTGGCGTGTCGCGCATTTTTTTGAGTGATTCGAGCACCAACAATGCCGAGGCAGTCGCTTTACGGGACTGGCTGGCGAGCAACGGTTGGAAGGACGAGATCTTTCTCGACCTCGACCCGAAGCGCGGCATCGCCGCGGGAGAGCGTTGGGAACGCGCACTCAACGAGGCGGCGAACCGCTGCGAGGCGGTGTTGTTCCTCGTATCGAAGGAATGGCTCGCCTCGCCGTGGTGCCGCAAGGAATTCATTCTGGCGCACCGGCTGAACAAGCGGCTTTTTGGGATCATGATCGAGAATCTTGCGCTCGATCAACTGCCGCAGGAGATCGTCGGCACTTGGCAGATCGTGGGCCTCGCCGTCGGTCGCGATCACGTCATGCTGCGCGTGGTCCTTCCGGTCACGCACGAAGAGGCGCATGTCACCTTCTCGGCGGAGGGTTTGCAGCGCCTCAAGCATGGGTTGGAGGAGGCTGGTCTCGAGGCCAAATATTTCGATTGGCCGCCGGTCGACGAGCCGAACCGTCCGCCCTATCGTGGACTTCGCCCGCTCGAGGCCGAGGACGCCGGCATCTTCTTCGGTCGCGGCGGCCCGATCGTGGAGGCGGTCGATCAGGCGCGCGGCCTCCTCGCAATTCCCGCCCCGCGGCTGTTCGTTATTCTTGGCGCTTCCGGCGCCGGCAAATCATCATTCATGCGGGCCGGACTCTTGCCGCGTCTGCTGCGTGACGATCGGCATTTTCTGCCATTGCCGGTCATCCGTCCGGAGCGAGCGGCGATCAGCGGGGACAATGGCCTGCTGTTTGCGCTGGAAGCGGCGTTACCGGCCGCCGGCATCGCGACGACGCGCGCCAAGCTTCGAGCGGCGATTGAAGGCGGAGCATCGACGCTGCAGCCATTGTTGCGGGCGCTCGCCAACAAAGCGGCGCAACCCGCGCTCGATGGCAGCAGCGAGCCGAAGCCCCCGGCGCTGATCCTATCGATCGACCAAGGCGAGGAATTGTTCGGCGTCGAAGGCCAGGACGAGGCTCAAGCGCTGTTGGCGCTGCTGCGCGGATTGCTCCTGAGCGATGATCCCGCGGTGATCGTCGTGTTGGGCATCCGTTCGGATTCCTATGGGCATTTGCAAGAAGCAAATCTGCTTGATGGCATTCGCAAGATTCCCTTCGACCTTGGTCCCATGCCGAAGGGCTCTTATGCCGAGGTGATCAAAGGGCCGGCGCGGCGGCTCGACGGAAGCGCAAGGCAGATCGAAATCGAAGACACGCTGGTCGATGCGCTCCTCGCCGACATCGAGGCCGGCGGCGCCAAGGATGCGTTGCCGCTGCTCGCCTTCACGCTCGAGCGTCTCTATCTCGAGCATGGCGGCGATGGCGATCTGACAGTCGCCGAATACCGAAGCCTCGGCGGCATCAGGGGCTCGATCGAAGCGGCCGTCGAGCGCGCCTTGAAGGCTGCCGACGCGGACCCGGCTATCCCAAAGGATCATGCATCGCGAATGGCGCTGCTTCGCCGCGGCCTCATTCCGTGGCTCGCCGGAGTCGATCCGGACACCGGCGCGCCGCGGCGCCGCGTGGCGCGGCTGTCGGAAATCCCGACTGAGGCGCGGCCGCTGATCCAGCATCTTGTCGGGCAGCATCTGCTCACGACCGACGTGGCCAAGGACACGGGCGGGACCACGATTGAACCTGCGCACGAGGCGCTGCTCCGGCAATGGAGCCTGTTGGGAGGCTGGCTTGCCGAAGATGCCGGACTTCTCGCCGTCCTCGAGGGCGTCAAGCGCGCGTGCCGCGATTGGGTCGCAAACAACCGCGATGCTGCTTGGCTTATCCACGCGACCGACCGGCTGGCGGCCGCGGAACGGCTGACCGCGCGCCCCGACCTCGCCGATCACATGGAGGCGACGGATCGCGATTACCTCGCCGCATGCCGCAAGGTCGAGGCGACCGCGAAAGGGCGGCGGCGGCGGGTGCAGGCGCTGATCTATTTGATGTTGATTGGATTGATCGCCGGCCTCATCGGCTGGATCAATCAAGCGTATGTCAAAGAGGAATGGCGCTGGGTTTCGACCGAACGGCCTTTTGCCTCTGCGAATATTTGGCCTTACGTGCTTACGCCGCAGGCCGAGCAAGGGCTCAAGCCGAAGGACAGCTTCAGGGAATGCTCGCCGGCGCAGGGGAAGGATTATTGCCCGGAAATGATTGTGGTGCCCGCCGGATCGTTCACGATGGGATCGCCGCCGACCGAGAAAGGGCACGACGATCACGAAGGCCCGCAGCATCAAGTCACCATCGGGAAACCCTTCGCCGTATCCAAATTTGCACTGACATTCGACGAATGGGACACCTGCGTCGATTTCGGCGAGTGCACCGCTGGCGCCACCGATCTCGGTTGGGGCCGCGGCCAACGTCCCATGATCAATGCGACCTGGGACGATGCTAAGCGTTACGTGGCGTGGCTCTCGAAGATGACCGGCAAGCCGTATCGCCTCCTGACCGAGGCGGAATACGAATATGCAGCGCGTGCCGGAAGGGAGACCGCGTATCCCTGGGGCAAAGACGTCGGCACCAACAACGCCAACTGCAGCGGCTGCGGCAGCCGATGGGATGGCACGCAAACGGCGCCGGTCGGTTCATTCGCCGCCAACGAGTTCGGTCTCTATGACGTGGTCGGCAACGCCATGCAGTGGGTGGAGGACTGCTATCATCCCAACTACACCGATGCGCCCGCTGATGGCTCGGCCTGGACCGGCGGCGGCGATTGCACCCGCCATATCGACCGCGGCGGTTCCTGGCACGACGCTCCGGACTATATCCGGTCCGCGGCTCGCGACCGGGGCACCAGCGACCGCCGGGGCTACGACCTTGGCTTCCGGGTCGCCCGGACGCTCAACCCTTGAGTCATTCCGTCTCGATCTCGCGGGCTTCGCCGGCGAAGCCGCTGGTCCAATTCTTTTCGAGGTAATCGGCCCGATGGTGGATGAGTCCAAAAGGACCGACGGAATGAGAGCTTGGGCCGCGCTGCTCATCAAGCGCGCGCCATTTGTAGTCGTTGCTCTGAACATTTTGGCAGCGGGAATTTACGCTCAGCCGGCGAACCATGCGTCGCAGACGGGCGGGTGCGATACTCCGCAAACGCCATTCTGCGACGGGCTCATGGCGCCCACTCCGAATTGGTCAGGTCATGTATTTCATTTGAGTCAGAACTATCCCGTTACAATCGGCCCGGAGGCGCAACCATGGGCCCGATTTGATCCCAAGACTGAGCTCGATAGATATTTGAATGCTGCTCTGTCTTATTTTTTTGAAGGCAACATTCGACCCGACCCGGAATCGAGCTTTGATCCGACGCTCAACACAACGCGTGCTTGGTACAACACGCCGTGGCAAGACGTTGGGATAAGCGGGCGTGAGTTCATTCACGGTCTTACGCGCGAGCGCGTCTCGAAGCCGTATGAGCTCGGATCGCAACAGGCGCATCAATGGAGCAACTATGCCGTCGGATTCTACAACGCGCCCGGCGGCATGACTTTGGGTCGCATCTGGAAGGACCACGGCAACCCGGACACGGCCGCCGCGCTATTTCCCAATGGCACGTTCGCGGCGAAGCTGGTTTTCACAACGGCATCGGAAACCGAGGTCCCCTATTTGCAAGGCGCGCCGCGGTGGCAGGCTTACGTTTATTCCGATCGCAATGAGCCGGATCCGACGGCTACGAGTCCGCGCGCCGCAATCGACCTTCGGTTGCTGCAAATCGACCTTGCCGTAAAGGACGATCGCGTCTCGGATACGACAGGATGGGTATTTGGAACATTCGTCTATGGCGGCGGTCCACAGGGTCGAAGTGGGACCGGATGGACGAATGTTGCGGCGGTCGGCGGCATGTGGGGAAACGATCCAAGCTATTCCGGTAGCGGACCGCTGGCGCAGACCTGGCTCAACCCGGAAGTCCACATGCCGCATGTCGGCTATCAGGGGCGCCTAAACGGTCCGATCGACGACCCGACTTCTTCCTGCTTGTCGTGTCACTCAACCGGTCAAGTACCTTCAGGCGCAATGGTGCCCGCGAATGGAGTCGACCCTGCGCCTTGGTTCCGAAACATAAAGTCAGGCCAGGCATTTGATGCAGGCCATCGATCCACCGATTATTCGCTGCAAACATCCGTTGGACTTGCAAACTTCGAAGCCAATCGCGCCAGGGGAGGATCAACGACGCCCTAGGAACGCGAGTTGCCGCCACGCCTAGCCAGATGAAAGAAATTCTGATAGCGGTCGCGAAATCGATCGGGCATGCCAATGCCGCGATTGAAATATGAGAAGATTGCTGAAGCGCTCAATAAGCAACGACAAATGCATGCCAGAGGGCAGTCGTGGATCTTGCGAAAGAACTTGCGCGGCAAAGATCGTCTTGGACTTCCATGATCCCGACGGCCGCCGTGTCGAGGCATCCTTACGGCTTTCTGATCGTCAGGCTGGGCGCCACAGTGGATGGCGCTCAAGTTCGGTTCAACATTTGGCTCAGCGAGAAGCGGCCGGGACAAGAGCCAAATTGGCCAATCCACTCACACGAAATAGCGATGTCCAGCTACGTCGTTCGGGGCTCGTTGGAGAATACCATTTGGCCACAGCCCAGGTTTGGATTTGGCGATCCGCTCTATCTCGCGTCCTACACAGAGACCACGTCGGTGCTGACAAAAAGCGACATCCGGATTTCGGAGGGTCGAAAGGTTTCCGAGACCGTCGAGCAGGGTCGGCAATATGAAGTGGAAAAGGGGCTTTTCCACGCGACCCAGGTGCCGGACGATGGCGAGTGCGTGACGCTTTGCGTGTTCCATGCGGAGGCGAACGGGGTGGGGACTGTGCTCGGTCGTGACGGCCATTCACCGCGCATTGAGTTTCAACGCTTCGAGGTAGCACCCGAGACCGCCGTCGCGGCTAAACAGCTGCTTCTGTCTGCGCTGTCTTGACGTTGCCGCTTCAGTTTTCTCGAGAGCGCTTGTGTCCCACCGGCGAGGCTTGTCCATGAAAGCCGCCGTGCTCAGCGCCGACGCCGACATCTCTTTTTTGGCCGGCTCTGAGGCGTTCGCCGGCGATCCGGCCCAACGCCAACTGACTGGCCGCCTCGCCGGCCTGTCGCTCTTCCAGCAGGTCGCGGTTCTCTCCGTCTGGCCTTTGCTCGAGCAAATTCTGAGCTTTCTGGTCACCTTCGTCGATACGGTGCAGGCCGGCCACCTCGATCCCGATGCCCTCGCAGCCGTCGGCATCGCCGGATATGTCATCGGCATCGTCGGCATGATCCAGTCCGCCGCGGGCATCGGCTCGGTCGCCATCATCGCTCGCGCGACCGGGGCGCGGCGCCGCCGTTTGGTCAACGCCACACTCGGCCAGTCGTTGACCGTGGCTGCGGTCGCCGGCGTCCTCATGGGGATGGCTTTATTTCTGCTATCCGTTCCCATCAGCAGGTTCGTGGGGCTCACCGGCCGCGGCTTGGACCACAGCATCCTGTTCCTGCGCGTCCTCGCGTTCGCCACTCCCATGAGCTTCGTGCTCTTCGTTGGTTGCGCGTGTTACCGCGGCGCGGGGAATACCGTGACGCCGTTCCGGGTCATGCTGGCTGTTAACGTCGTCAACATCGCCGCCAATTACGCCTTCGTCCGTGGTCCCGTTCCGTTGGGCGGTCATGGCGTTGCCGGCATAGCCGGCGCTACCGATCTGGCGTGGACTCTCGGTAGCCTGATCTTGGTTATCTCGCTCCTTCGCGGCCGCGGCGGCCTGCGCCTCTACCTTCACCGCCTCGCTCCGCAATGGCAGTTGATCAAGCGCGTGCTTCGCATCGGTTTGCCCAGCCTGGTCGAAGCGTCCGGTTTCTGGATCGCGCAATTCCTGGTCCTCGGTGTGGTCGGACATATCGACTATGCGGGGCTGCCTAACGCCTTGGCCGTCCATACCGTCGCCGTCCGCGTCGACGGCATCAGCTATCTTCCGGGCTTCGCCATGAGCGCCGCCGCCGCGACGCTTGCCGGTCAATATTTGGGCGTCGGCGACCCCAAACGCGTCAAGCAGGCCAGTCTCCTTTGCTGGTATTTCTGCATGGCGATCATGGGCACCATGGGCCTTCTGTTTGTGCTCGTCCCCCGCCTGCTGATCGGTATCGTCACCACCGATCCTGTTATCCTCCACGACGCCCCGACGCTGCTGCGCATCTGTGGTCCGTCGGAAATCTTCATGGCCACCTATCTGGTGCTGTCCGCGGCCATGCGGGGTGCGGGCGACACCCGCACGCCCATGTACCTTTCCTATTTCTCCATTTTTTGCGTGCGTCTCCCGGCGGTTTACATCTTCGGCATCGTGCTCGGCTACAATCTGATCGGCATCTGGTTCGCCCTCTGCGGAGAAGTCGCATTCCGCGGCGTGATCTTCGCGCTTCGCTTCTGGCAAGGCGGCTGGCTCAAGGCCAAAGTGTAAAGCTGGGAAACACCCGATCGACAATTGCCGCCGCACCGGGCGTTCACGCTCACGGTGAGGAGTGAGGGCTCTTGCTAAGATAACGCCCGACGCCACGAAGCAATTCGCCGTGCTCGCGCCAAATGGCCGGCGCCAACATGGCGACCAAGTCTTCTAGCGCTGCCACGCGACTGGACAGTCCGGCAAATTCCAGCAAGTCCTGCTGGGCGAAAATCGACATGGCCTTCAGGATCAAATCCGCGTCAGGAGAACGCTCGGCGGCCGGCGGTAAATCGCGCCATCCGCGTTCCGGCCGGTCGGCGTAGCAGGCCGCGAAGACCATATCCCTGACGCGGAGCGCCGTTGCGTAGGTATCGGCGAACGTTTGCAAGCGGTCCCTGCGCACAAGACGCTTGCGCAATAGAAACAGCGCGACGTAGCAGGCAAGCACCGCCTGTTGCAGGTCATGGATCGCGAGTTCCTCGTAGCGCCGCCGGACGACGTCGATACGAGCGAACATCGCATCGTCGGCAGGCTCAGGATCGCTGCCGCGACGCAGCAACAGAACGAGCTCGTTGTCGAGCAGCAGCCGCTGACGACCGTGGGGAAGGAGATAAATGTCGACCTGTCCCCATTTTTGCTCATCGACCTGGACCAAATAGACGAAACCCGTTCCGCCGAAGTCACGGACGATCCCATCGAGCCATGGCGGAAGCCGACCTTGCAGAGACAGCGGGAGCGTACAGAGCAGATCGTCGAGCGCGGCCGCAAAGTCCTCTTCCGCGACGGTTACGACCAAGTCCAGATCGCTCTCAAAATCTTCCACTCCTCGCGCCAGCGAGCCCCGGAGCAATATGTCGCGAGACCATGGCCGCGCGGCGAGACTGTTCTTTAAATCTTGGAGAACGAGAGCGTGCCAACTTCCACGAACCGCCGCGTCAACGGTTCCCGCCTCAACCATCGTGAAGGCCCTCACCGAGCACGAGTTTTCGTCGCGCCGTCCAGAAGTCCGCGCGTCCGCGATCGCCATTATCCAGGCACACCTGCTCCAACGCGGCGTATAGTTCTCCCTCAGGGACTGCGAATACGAAATAAAGTCCCAGAACGGCGCGCTCCCAGTGTTTCAGCGAATCCACAGTCGCGCCGTTTTCGTCGTCGGGTTCGTCACGGCACAGACTCTGGCGAAGATGCCTGACCTTCGCCGCCAAATCCCGCCCGGATAGTGCTTGCAGCGGTACCGAAGGCAATGGGTTGGCGTGTACGAGGAGCTTCCTCAGGCGCTCGTCTTCGTAAACGTCGAGGATCAGATGCGCACGCGTGCGGGTGCCGGCATTACACGCGCCGTGTGCGGTGGTGGGACGAAACGTCTGCAGCGACGCCAAGCCCATGTGAAAGCGCTGGCCGCCGGAAACCAGGAAAGCGTCAGGGTTCGTCTCGAGCGGAAGATGAATCCGTTGGCGAGGAACGCGGCACAGATCCTGATAATCCCTGTGCTCCCACAAGGCGCCGTGCGGATCGAGACGCGCCAAACGGACCATCATGTACTGCAATCCCATGTCCTCAATGAGTTTTCGGGTAACGGGCAATTTCTCCAGCGCGTCGGTGACCAATGGCTGAACGGCATCGGTCACCTCGACGTCCCTTGCATCGGCGCTCCGTCCTAATAGGGAACACGTCCACCAGTCGCCGGATTGGTATTCACTGTAGTGGCGTGCCCAAGGAATATTCGCCTGTGAAACCTCTTGAACCAGTTCCGCGAAGTCAAAGCTTGGCGGCAGAGCGTTTGGCAGCTCCATCAGCGTCATACGATTCGCGTCGGCCATCCTAGTGTTTCCCCAAACCGGGCCAGTTTCTTCTGTTGGCGGGTCTCTAAGGTGTCGGATCGAAGACCTTCCACGGACGATGTGATGATGCTGGAATTGTGACATTCTGGACGCCATGGACACAAGCCAGATCGACACCCGCAAAGAGCGCGCCCGCGCCTGGTTTGAGACGCTGCGCGACCAAATCGTGGCCGCATTCGAGGATTTGGAGGACGCCCTCCCCGCCGGCGCCCCGCTCGCCGATCGCGCGCCCGGCCGCTTCGTACGCACGCCCTGGAACCGCACCGACCACAGCGGCGCGCGACCGATCTCGGGTTTACCCGAGATCGGCAGTGCAGACACCGGTTCGGCAAAAGCCGAACCGGATGGCGGCGGCGGCGTCATGGCGGTGATGAAGGGCCGCGTATTCGAGAAGGTCGGCGTGCATGTCTCCAATATCTTCGGCGAGTTCTCGCCGGAGTTCCGCAAGGAGATTGCCGGCGCCGCCGACGACCCGCGCTTTTCCGCCACCGCGATCTCGCTCATCGCCCATTTGCACAATCCGCACGTGCCGGCGGTGCACATGAACACGCGCTTCGTCGCCACCACGAAGTCCTGGTTCGGCGGCGGCGCGGATTTGACGCCGGTCCTGGAAAGCCGGCGCCGGCAGGACGACCCCGACACGATCGCGTTCCACGCCGCGATGAAGGCCGCCTGCGACGCGCATGCGGGCGTCGCGCCCTACGACAAATTCAAGTCATGGTGCGACGAATATTTCTTCATCAAACATCGCGGCGAGATGCGCGGCATCGGCGGCATCTTCTACGACTGGCTCGACACCGGCGACTTCGCCGCCGATTTCGCCTTCACCCAGGAGGTCGGCCGCGGCTTCCTCGGCATCTACCCCGAGCTGGTGCGCAGGAATTTCGCCAAGCCCTGGAGCGAAGCCGAGCGCGAGGAGCAATTGGTGCGCCGCGGGCGTTACGTCGAGTTCAATCTCATCTACGATCGCGGCACGATTTTCGGCCTGCGCACCGGCGGCAATATCGAGGCCATTCTTTCTTCGCTGCCGCCGGTGGTGAAATGGCCGTAACACGGGGGAGGAGCTGGGACATGGATCTGGGAATTGCCGGCCGCAAGGCGATCGTATGCGCGTCGAGCCGCGGACTGGGCCGCGCCTGCGCCAAGGCGCTGGCCGAGGCCGGCTGCGAGGTGGTGATCAACGGCCGCGACCGCGAGCGTCTCGCCGCCACCGCCGCGGAGCTCGGCAAGGCGACCGGCGCGAAGATCGTTCCGGTCGTCGCCGATGTCGGCTCGGCCGACGGGCAGAAGGCGCTGTTCGACGCCTGTCCGGCGCCGGACATCCTGGTCAACAACAATGCCGGCCCGCCGTTCCGCGATTTCCGCGACCTCGACCGGCAGAAGATGATCGACGGCGTCGTCGCCAACATGATCGTCGCCGTCGAGCTGATCCAGAAGGTGATCGACCCGATGATCGCCAGGAAATTCGGACGCATCGTCAACATCACCTCGGGATCGGTGAAGATGCCGCTCGCCGGGCTCGACCTTTCCTCCGGCGCCCGCGCCGGGCTCACCGCGTTCCTCGCCGGCGTGGCGCGCAGCGTCGCCGGCGCGAACGTCACCATCAATTTCCTCTTGCCCGGATCGTTCGACACCGACCGGCTGCGCTCGAACCTCGACGCCAATGCCAAGAAGCGGGGCGTGAGCTACGAGACGGCGCTCGCCGAACGCGTCGCCGAGGTGCCGGCAAAACGCATCGGCCAGCCGGACGAGTTCGGCGCCGCCTGCGCGTTCCTCTGCTCGGCGCATGCCGGCTTCATCACCGGCCAGAACCTGTTGATCGACGGCGGCGTCTTTTCCGGCGCGTTCTAAAAAAGCCCAGGGAGAATTCCATGAAGCTCGTCCGCTACGGCGCGCCCGGCCGGGAAAAACCCGGCATGCTCGACGCCCAAGGCCGCATCCGCGACCTGTCGAAGATCGTTCCCGACATCGCCGGCGAGGTGCTCTCGGCCAAGGGCCTTGCCAGGCTGCGCAAGCTCAAGCCCGACACGCTGCCGCTCGTGCGCGGCACGCCGCGGCTCGGCCCGTGCGTGGGCAAAGTCGGCAATTTCATCGCCATCGGTCTCAACTATTCCGACCACGCCGCCGAAACCGGCATGGCGCTGCCCAAGGAGCCGATTTTCTTCAACAAGGCGCCGAGCTGCATCTGCGGCCCGAACGACGACACCATGATCCCGAAGGACTCGACCAAGCTCGACTACGAGGTCGAGCTCGGCGTCGTCATCGGCAGCCGCGCGCGCTATCTCGCCAAGGACAAGGCGATGGACGCCGTCGCCGGCTATTGCCTCGCCAACGACGTGTCGGAACGCAACTTTCAGCTCGACCGCGGCAGCCAGTGGACCAAGGGCAAGGGCTGCGAGACCTTCGGCCCGCTCGGCCCCTGGCTCGTCACCAAGGATGAAATCAAAGACCCGCAGCGCCTCGCCATGTGGCTCACGGTCAACGGCGAGAGCCGGCAGAAAGGCACGACCGCCACCATGGTGTTCGGCGTCGCCCACCTCGTCTGGTACTGCTCGCAGTTCTTCGTCCTGCAGCCCGGCGACGTCATCATCACCGGCACGCCGCCCGGCGTCGGCATGGGAATGAAGCCGGAGCCGAAATTTCTGAAAGCCGGCGACGTGGTGCGCCTCGGCATCGACGGGCTCGGCGAGCAGCAGCAGAAGGTGGTGAAGTTCAAGGCGTGATCAATTGCCCACTTTCGGATCTAACTGCTTCGCGGTAGCGACGTCGGCGTCGCCTCCGGCGGTGTCGCCTTTGGCTCGTTTTGCAAGTCCCCGGTTGTAGTAGGCGGGAGCGTATTTGGGATCGAGCCGGATCGCTTGGGTGGAGTCGGCGATGGCGCGGTCGTTGTTGCCCTTGGCGCGGTACGCCACGCCCCGGTTGTTATAGGCGTGGACGTATTTGGGATCGAGCCGGATCGCCTCGGTGTAATCGGCAATGGCGCGGTCGTAGTCACCTTTGTGACGGTACGACTCACCCCGATCGTTGCGGGCGTGTGGGTCCTTGGGATCGAGCGGGATCGCCTCGTTGTAGTCGGCGATAGCGCGGTCGTAGTCGCCCTTGTTATTGTACTCGACGCCCCGGTTTACGTAGGCATCTTCGTGGCTCTTCGCAGATTTCCCGCGGTCTTGGATAACGCGCGTGCAGGCCGCGATGGCTTCATCGCCGCTCGCTTTAAAACATGTATTTTCGTCATCGGCGAGCGCCGGCGACACCGAGACCGGACCCGCGAGCATCAAAGACGCGGCAGCTGCAACCAGCAGCATCCAAAAGCGCATGTTCCCCTCCGCGCCAACGGCGAGAAACTACCATTGTCCAATCCAGGGCTGAGGGGAAGGGAATTCCCAGGGGTCGGACGCCGTTGCGCGCCATGATTGGTGGTTGGTCATCGGCGCGCTGCTGCCGTACAAGCCGTTAGACGGCCCGCAGGTGCGCGCGCGGCACTTTTCGGACAGAGGTAGCCGATGAAGCTCGGTTTCTTCACCATGCCGATCCATCCGCTGGACAAGGACTGGCGGACATCGCTGCGCGAGGACCGCGAGGCGTTCCTGCTGGCCGACAAGCTCGGCTTCGTCGAGGGCTATGTCGGCGAGCACGCCACCGACCGCGCGGAAAACATCACCTCATGCGCGATGTTCATCGCCAGCCTGATCGACGCCACCCGGACGATCAAGCTCGGCACCGGCACGATCAACATGCCGAACGCGCATCCGGCCGCGACCGCGGCGCAGATCGCGATGCTCGACCACATGCTCGACGGCCGCTTCATCTTCGGCATCAGCCCCGGCGGCTTGCTCTCCGACGCCGAGGCCTTCGGCAATCTCGATGCCGACCGCAACGCCATGTTCGTCGAGGCGATCGACGCGGTGCTGAAGATCTGGGCCGGCGAGCCGCCCTACAACATCGAAGGCAAATACTGGAACGATCAGGATCGAGAAGCAGGCGATGCCGGAGATCGGCCAGGGCTTTCTGCCGAAACCGCTGCAGCGGCCGCACCCGCCGATCGTGGTGACCGCGGTGGCGCCGTTCTCCAAGGGCGTGACCGAAGCCGCGGCGCGCGGCTGGGACCCGATCTCGGCGAATTTCCTGATGCCGGAATGGGTCAAAAGCCACTGGCCGAAATATGTCGAGGGCTGCGCGCGCGCCGGCCGCAAGGCCGATCCGGCGAACTGGCGCGTCGCCAAATCATCTTCGTCGCCGACGACGACAAGACCGCGAAGGCCTATGCGACCGATCCCGCAGCCCCTACCGCTACTACTACAGCCAGCTCTACGCCAAGCTGAAAGCGCGGCCGGCTCGACCTGTTCAAGACCCGGCGCGACCAGCCCGACGGCGAGGTGACGCTCGACGGCATCTGCAACGAGCTCATCATCTACGGCTCGCCGGAGAAAGTCGCCGACGAGATCCTGAAATTCCGCGAGCGCATCGGCGATTTCGGCACGCTCCTCTATGCCGGCAAGGACTGGCGCGACCCGGCGCTCGCCAAGCGCTCGATGACATTGCTGGCGGAGAAGGTGCTGCCCAAGGTCAACGCCGCGATCAAGTGAACCGACAAGCGCGATCGTCGCCGGCCGGCCCTTCCCCGCGCGACACTAGGAGATTATTTGATCGCCTGCGGATTGAGCGGCGAGCCGGTGCCGCCGGTGATGATGAGCGGCGCGCCGCAGAAGAAGAACTCGTAGACGCCGTCGGCCTCGCAATCCTCGGCCAGCTCCTTGACGTAGAACATCTCGCCCATGGTCAGCCCCATCGCCGGGATCACCACCCAGTGCCAGGGCTGGTTGACTTCCTTGGTCTCGTTCGGCCGCACCTCGACGCCCCAGGTGTCGGAGCAGATCGCCGCGATCTCCTTGTCCTGGCACCAGTAGCAATTCTCGAATTTCACGCCCGGCGCGTCGCCGCCGGCATAGCTGCCCCATTGCTTCTCCTTGAGGCAGCGCTCCATCTGGCCGGTGCGCAGGATGACGAAATCGCCGCGCCTGATCTCGACGTTCTGGTCCTTGGCGCATTTGTCGAGTTCGTCATTGCCGATGGCCTCGCCGTCCTTGAGCCACGGCGACGCCGCGGAAGCGGGCGATGTCGAGCAGCACGCCGCGGCCGACCATCTTGTTCCTGGTGTGCTCGATGCCGAGCTTGCGCAGGCCGTTGCTGTCGGCCTCGCGTGCGTCGAAGCCATTGTACATTTTGTCTTCGTAGAAGATGTGGCCGAGCGAATCCCAGTGCGTCGCCGCATTGCACCGGCATGTTGATGGCGTCGTCGGCGTAGCGGATGTTCGGCACCTTGTCGTGGCGGCCCGGCGACCGCATCGGTGCCGGTCGCCAGCATGGTGTGGATCGGATTCCAGCGCCCGCCCCACAGCCCGGATTGCGGGCCGCGCCGGTCGAGCGGGATGCCGAGCGCGAACACCTTGCCGATGCGGATCAATCCGGCCGCCCGCACGATGTCTTCCGGCGTGATGTGGTTGAGCGTGCCGATCTGGTCGTCCTTGCCCCAGCGGCCCCAATTCTTGAGTTTCTCGGTCGCTTCGGCGATGGCTTTCCTGCCGACATCGATGTTCATTGCAACCAGCCCTTCCCATTGCCGGAAAAGCAATTCTTGCCAGATTCCGAAATGACGGGCGAGGCAGGATCGCGGAAACATTTCGTGATCATCCGGCGCAGCCAATGCGCGCACCGGGCTATCGGCTGCGGCGAAGAAGGCGAATGTCGCTACGCTTCAGCGTCGGCCAGTTGCGGCGCGGCCGCGGTCTCCGCCGGCGTCCGCGGCTCCAGCGCGGCCGCGACCGCTTCCTCGACGCGCTCGAGCCAGATGAACTCGATCTCTCTGCGGGCAGTCTCGGGAATATCGTCGTAGTCCCTGCGATTGCGCGCCGGCAGCATGACGCGCTTGATGCCGGCTGAGTGCGCGGCGACCACCTTCTCCTTGATGCCGCCGACCGGCAGCACCAGGCCGCGCAGGCTGATCTCGCCGGTCATCGCCGTATCGCTGCGTATGGTCCGCTCGGTCATCAGCGAGGTGAGCGCCATGAACATGGCGACGCCCGCGCTCGGCCCATCCTTGGGGATGGCGCCAGCCGGCACGTGGACATGGATGTCATGCTTCTCGAAGCGCGCCGGGTCGATGCCGAGCGCGGCGGCGCGGTTCTTGACGATCGAGAGCGCGGCCTGGGCGCTTTCCTTCATCACGTCGCCAAGCTGACCGGTGAGGATCAACCGGCCGGAGCCGGGAATGCGCGTCGCCTCGATGAACAGGATATCGCCGCCGACCGGCGTCCAGGCGAGACCGGTGGCGACGCCGGGCACGCTCAAGCGCATCGCGGTCTCGCTCTCGAACTTCGGCGCGCCGAGAATTCCGACGAGGTCTTCGCGGGTCACGCGGATCGGTCCGCTTTGGCCTTCGGCAATGCGCACGGCGGCGTGCCGCAGCGCCTGGCCGATCTGGCGCTCGAGGCTGCGCACGCCGGCCTCGCGGGTGTAAAGCTGAATGATGTCGCGAATGACATCGTCGCCGATCTCGACCTGACCCGGCTTCAGCCCGTTCGCCTCCAGCTGCCGGCGCAGCAGATAGCGGTGGGCGATCTCGAGCTTCTCGTCGGCGGTGTAGCCGGCGAGGCTGATGATCTCCATGCGGTCGCGCAGCGGCCCGGGAATCGTGTCGAGCATGTTCGCGGTGGTGATGAACACCACGCGGCTCAAATCGAACGGCACGGCGAGGTAATTGTCGCGGAACGTGTTGTTCTGCTCCGGATCGAGCACCTCGAGCAGCGCCGCGCCCGGATCGCCCTGGATGCCGGCGCCGAGCTTGTCGATCTCGTCGAGCATCATCACGCAATTGCGCGCGCCGGCTTTGCGGATCGCCTGGATGATGTTGCCGGGAAGCGCGCCGATATAGGTGCGGCGATGGCCGCGGATCTCGGCCTCGTCGTGCACGCCGCCGAGGCTGACGCGGACGAATTTGCGGTCCATCGCCCGCGCGATCGACTGGCCGAGCGAGGTCTTGCCGACGCCGGGCGGCCCGACGAAGCAGAGGATCGGCGCCTTGCCCTGCGGCGCCAGCTTGCGGACGGCGAGATATTCGATGATCCGCCGCTTGATCTTGTCGAGGTCGTAGTGATCCTCGTCGAGGATGCGCCGCGCCTCGGCGATGTCGATCGGCTTTTCCTCGGGCAGCTTCCACGGCAGCTCGATCAGCCAATCGAGATAGGTGCGCACCATGCCGTATTCGCCGGCCGCGTCAGGCATGCGCTGCAGCCGGCGCAATTCCTTGCGCGCCTGATCTTCGACCTCTTTGGGCATGCCGGCATTGGCGATGGCCTTGTCGAGCTCGGCCATCTCCGCGGCCTTGCCTTCTTCGCCTTCACCGAGCTGGCGCTGGATCGCCGCCATCTGCTCGCGCAAGAGCACCTCGCGCTGGCGCTCGTCGAGCGCCGCCTTGGTCTGCCGGCCGATCTCCTGCGACAGCCGCAGGACCTCGATGCGGTGGGCGAGGAGCCGCGAGACCTTATCCATGCGCACCGCAATATCGACGGTCTCGAGAATCTCCTGCTTCTCCTCCGGCTTCACGTCCATGTAGGCGATGGCGAGATCGGCAAGCGCCGGTGGCGTCTCGATCGCCTGCACGACGCCAAGGAGCTCGGCCGGCACCTGCGGCAGCAATTGGATCGCTTCGAGGGTCTTCGCCTTCAGATCGACGAACCGGGCCTCGATCTCGGCGGTAAGTGTCGTGGGCTCGGGGATTTGCACCACGCGCGCGACCAGGAACGGCCAGCCCGAGAGATACTCGCCGATTTGGAAGCGCTGCTCGCCCTGGCAGACGAGATGATGGCTGCCGTCCGGCGCGGTCAGGTAGCGCACGATATTGGCGACCGTGCCCATGCGATGCATGTCGATCGCGGTCGGATCGGCGACCTCGGCGTCGCGTTGCATCAGGATGCCGACCTGGCGCTGCTCGCGCACGGCCTGCTGCGCGGCGGCGATCGATCTCGGCCGGCCGACCGTGATCGGCAGCACCAATCCGGGAAACAGCACGGTGTTGCGCACCGGCACGATGATGAGCGCGTCCGGCGGCAATGCCGGCAGCGCGTTTCCGGCGCCTTCCTTGGCCGAGGATTTCAGCTTCAGCCACGACCGGCTCCTGCCTTCTGCAACGTGATCACCAGACAGCCATCGACGACCGCGCGGCGCACCCCGCCGTAGCGTCCGGCCGGCAGCCGCAGCCGCCGGTAAAACCGTCCCTGCGGAAGTTCGAGCCGGTGAATGACGGCGGTACGCAGTTCGGCCGGATAAACGCGCGTGCCGGCAATCACCAGGTCGCCGTCCTCGATCACGGCCTGGACCGCATTGGCGTCGACGCCGGGCAGCGCGACGAGCGCCAGAACCGCGAACTCGGTCTCCAGAATATCGACCGGAGGCTCCCAAGCCGGCTGTCGGGATTGCGCGCCGGCCGGCCTGAACAACTCGCGATGCATCCGCTCGGCGCGCGAGAGCATCTCGCACGCTTCCGACCACATCCAGTCGCGAACGACATCACGGGCCATTTTTACCGCTCCGGTTCGGATGCGATAATGTGTGCAGCCGGCGCGGAAAATTCAACGCCGGGCGCGCAGCGTCGCCCCCGCGACGGTTGAAAAAGTCCTGCGGCCGGGGCTAGTTTAGAGGAGAAACCCGCGAAACGCTGGCGACGAACCCATCCAATACGGAGCGTGCTCATGCCTAGGGTTGCACTGCTGGTCGCATTGTTGATCGGCTCCACCGCTTTGGCCTACGCGGACGACGATACGGCCGCCGGGCAGTCCGTCATCCGCTCCCAGGAAGAAGCCTTCAGCCGCGACGACGCAGCGGCGGCCTACACCTTCGCTGCGCCCGGCATCAAGAGCATGTTTCCGTCCGCGGACATCTTCATGAGCATGGTCCGCAAGGCGTATGCTCCGGTCTACCGTCACCGGAGTTTCGAGTTTGGCGAGGCCAAGACTTCCGCAGGCAAGATCGTGCAGGAAGTCCAGATCATCGACGCCGACGGTGCAGCCTGGGACGCGCTCTACACGCTGGAGCCGCAGCCCGACGGCAGTCTCAAGATCAGCGCCTGTGTCCTGAAGAAGGCGGTCATATCGTAGGCGCGGAGACGCCGCGGGCGGTGCGGGCGGCGCGTACGCCCTTGGCGAGCTCGCGAACGACGCCGGCGACGGCCGGCGCCGTCGCCGCCGTCGCCTTGCCGTCCGCGCCGAGGCTCTTGCTCAAGGCCTCGACCAGCGCCGAGCCGACCACGACGCCGTCGGCGCCTTGCGCGATCACCCGCGCCTGCTCGGCGGTGCGCACGCCGAAGCCGACGCAGACCGGCAGCGTGGTGTGCCGCTTGATGCGCGCGACCGCTTGCGTGACCTTCGTCGGGTCTGGCGCGGCCGAGCCGGTAATGCCGGTGATCGACACGTAGTAGACGAAGCCCGAAGTGTTCGCGAGCACGGCCGGCAGCCGTTTATCGTCCGTCGTCGGCGTGGCGAGGCGGATGAAATTGAGGCCCGCCTTGACGCGCGGGAAGGCACAACTCCGCGTCTTCCTCGGGCGGCAGATCGACGATGATCAGCCCGTCGACGCCGGCGCCTTTGGCGTCGGCCAAAAAGCGATCGACGCCGTAGATGTAGATCGGATTGTAGTAGCCCATCAGCACGATCGGCGTCGCCTCGTCGCCGGCGCGGAATGCGCGCACGGCGGCGAGCGTCTTCTTCATGTCCTGTCCGGCCTTGAGCGCGCGCACGCCCGCCGCCTGGATCGCGGGCCCGTCGGCCATCGGGTCGGTGAACGGCATGCCGATCTCGATCACGTCGGCGCCGGCCTGCGGCAGCGCCTTGAGGATCGCGAGGAAGGCGTCGTAATCCGGGTCGCCTGCCATGATGAAGGTCGTCAGCGCGGCGCGGCCTTCCTCCCGGAGCGCGGCGAAGCGCCGATCGATGCGTCCGCTCATCGCGCCTTGCTTCCGAGATGCCGCGCCACGGAGTCGAGGTCCTTGTCGCCGCGGCCGGAAAGATTGACCACCATCAGGTGATCCTTCGGCCGTTTCGGCGCGAGCTCGAGCACCTTGGCGATGGCGTGCGCCGGCTCGAGCGCCGGGATGATGCCTTCGAGCTTGGAGAGGAGCTGGAAGGCGTCGAGCGCCTCGTCGTCGGTCGCCGAGAGGAAGGTGACGCGGCCGACATCGGCGAGCCAGGCGTGCTCGGGGCCGATGCCCGGATAGTCGAGGCCGGCCGAGATCGAATGCGCCTCGTTGATCTGCCCGTCCTCGTTCATCAGCAGATAGGTGCGGTTGCCGTGCAGCACGCCCGGCCGGCCGCCGGCGATCGAGGCGGCGTGCAGGCCGGTGTCGAGGCCGTGGCCCGCCGCCTCGACGCCGTAGATCTCGATCTGCCGCGTCGTCGAGGAACGGATGGAACAGGCCCATCGCGTTCGAGCCGCCGCCGATGCAGGCGATGAGCGAATCCGGCAGCCGGCCTTCGGCCTTTTGCATCTGCTCGCGCGTCTCGCGGCCGATGATCGACTGGAAATCGCGCACCATCATCGGATAGGGATGCGGGCCGGCGATGGTGCCGATGCAGTAGAACGTCGAGTCGACATTGGTCACCCAGTCGCGCAGCGCCTCGTTCATCGCATCCTTGAGCGTCTTCGAGCCGGACTCAACCGGCACCACCTTGGCGCCGAGCATGTTCATGCGGAAGACGTTGGCCTTCTGCCGCTCGACGTCGACCGAGCCCATATAGACGATGCATTCGAGCCCGAAGCGCGCGCACAGGGTGGCGGTGGCGACGCCGTGCATGCCGGCGCCGGTCTCGGCGATGATGCGCTTCTTTCCCATGCGCCGCGCCACCAGGATCTGGCCGAGCACATTGTTCACCTTGTGCGCGCCGGTGTGATTGAGCTCCTCGCGCTTGAGGTAGATTTTCGCGCCGCCGCAATGCGCGGTCAGCCGCTCGGCGAAATAAAGCGGCGACGGCCGGCCGACATAATGCGCGAGGTAGCCGTCCATCTCCTTCTGGAATTCCGGGTCGGCCTTCGCCTGCGCGTAGGCCTTCTCCAGCTCGAGAATGAGCGGCATCAGCGTCTCGGCGACGAACCGGCCGCCATAGATGCCGAAATGGCCGTGCTCGTCCGGCCCGGTGCGGAAGGAATTGGGTTGCTGCGACGCTCATGCCGGGCTCGCGACTGCGCTCGTGGCCACCCGCGCCGCGGCGTCACGCGCCGCGCGCACAAAGGCGCGGATCTTATCGGCGTCCTTTTCTCCCGGCGCGCGCTCGACGCCCGAGGAGACATCGACGGCCGGCGCCCGCGTGATGCGCAACGCTTCGCCGACATTGCCGGCATCAAGACCGCCGGAAAGCATGAACTGCCCGCCCGCTTGCAGATTTTCCAGGAGCTTCCAGTCGAACGGCCGCCCGAGCCCGCCCGGCCGCGTCGCCTCGCGCGGCGCTCGCGCATCGAACAACAGGCGGTCGGCGACGCCGGCATAGGCCGCCGCCGCGGCGAGGTCGGCTTTGGCCGCGACGGCGATCGCCTTCATCACCGGCAGGCCGAAGCGCCGCTTGAGCGCCGCAACGCGCGCCGGCGGCTCGCGGCCGTGAAGCTGCAGCAGGTCCGGCGCCAGGGATTCGACGATCGCCGCGAGCAGCGCATCGTCGGCGTCGACCGTGAGCGCGACCTTCTGCGCGCGCGCGCGCACGCGTTCGCCGAGCGTCCGCGCCGTGTCGAATGCCGAGATGCCGCGGCGATGGCGCAAAGAACACGAAGCCGACCATGTCGGCGCCGGCATCGAGCGCGACATCGAGGGCCCCGGGGGTGGAAAGGCCGCATATCTTTACAATCAGCGACATAGGATGCCGGTTGGTGAACGTCGCCCTTCTACATCCACCCGCGGGCCTTGTCTCGCGAGGCGGGCGGGCCGCTTTCAGTATGTCGGCGGCCGCAGCCGGAGGCGCTCAGGAGGGGTCCCCTCCTGCGGAATGATGCTGGAATGGCCCGCCCCGCCTTCGAGCGCATCGACCTTCTGCCGCAAATGCATGCACCTCGTGCTCCAGCCGCCGCGCGTTGCGGCGCCACTTGCCTTGCCGCAGCCAGGCGGCCACGCCGCCGATCAGCACGCCGACGATCAAGAGGAGGATGATCAGCACGAACAGCGGCAAGGTCACCGAAGCCGCGGGCTCGCTCCCGCTGAACGGGTCGAGCGACATCGTCACGATCTGGCGGTTGGCGACCGCGAAGGCGACGATGATGACGGCGAGCGGCACGAGGATCAGCGCCGCGACGATCTTGCGCAGCAATGGCACCTCCGGCCGCGCCGCAGCCAGTTGGCGGTCAGCCCGGGCTCGCGTGGTTGAGCCGCTCGCGCATTTCCTTGCCGGTCTTGAAGAACGGCACGCACTTCTGATCGACCGCGACATGGGCGCCGGTGCGCGGATTGCGCCCGGTGCGCGCCGGGCGTTGCTTGACCGAGAACGCGCCGAAGCCGCGCAGCTCGACGCGGTCGCCGCGGGCCATCGCCGCGATGATCTCGCCGAGTATGGCGTTGACGATGTTCTCGACGTCGCGCTGGTAGAGGTGCGGATTCTGCGCGGAAATGCGCTGCACGAGTTCCGACTTGATCATGGTTTGCCCGCGAACACGGCTCCGGTGATGGTACGGCTGCGATGGAACGCCGAGCCGAACGCCCGACCGCTCAGTTCGCGTTCGCAGGGTGCCAAAGCGCCAGCAGACCGTCAAGATTGAGCCGCTCGACCGCCTGGATGCCGCCCCATTCATGCAGGCCGCGCGCCAGCGGTCGAGAGCCCCGCTGCGTCGAGCAGCGCCGCGGCGGCGGCGTGCAGGAACGGCAGATCGCCGAAGCGGCTGCGCAGCTGATAGTCGCGCACCGGCAGCTTGGCGTCGACGTGCTTCTCCGTGGCGAGCCAGGCGACGGCGGCCCGCTCGTCGCCGATCTCGTCGACGAGCTGCAGGTCGATGCCCTGGTGGCCGGTGAACACCCGGCCGTCGGCGACGCGCTCGAGCGCGTCGTCGTCGAGCTGGCGGCGGTCGCTGCACCAGGCCGCGGAACCAGGCGTAGGAGTCCTTGATGATCGACTCGATCGCCGCGCGCGCCTCGGGCGAGGTCGGCTCGAAGCCGTTCGGCGCCGCCTTGAGCGGGGACGATTTGATGGTCTCGACCTTGACGCCGATCCGGTCGAGGAGATCGGTGACGTTCGGGATATTGGAACAGCACGCCGATCGAGCCGACCAGCGAGGTCTGCTTGGCGATGATGTGGTCGCCGGCGAGCGCGGTGATGTAGCCGCCGGAGGCGGCAAGGCCGTCGACGACGACCACCATCGGCTTCTTTTCCTTGAGCCGCATCAGCGAGTCGTAGAGCTGCTCGGAGCCGGCGGTGGTGCCGCCGGGGCTGTCGACATGGACGATGACGGCGTGCGCCGACGACGAGCGCGAGAGCCGATCGAGCTGCTCCACCCGTTCGCGATCGTCGCGGATCAGTCCCTCGATGGTGACGCGGGCGATGTAGGCGCCGGTTCCGGCAAAGCCCAGGCGCTTGCTCGCGGCGACGGCCGCCCAGGCGATGGCGAGCGCGATCACGACGACGGCGAGGACGCGCCAGAAGGTGAGCTTGCGCCGCATGCGGCGGCGATCGACGATCAGGTCGGCATCGAGTGACATGGAGGGTCCTTTCTGTTTCCTCGCCCGCTTGCCGGGGAGGTCGGGCGTCAACGGATCCGGCCTGAAGTGGCCGGCGCAACGACAGGCTCCGCGCGCCGGTGGCGGCAAATCCGGCTAGGCCGGAGCAAGCCAGCCCCCTCCGCCATGCTTCGCATGGTCTTCCGCCCCCGCTCTGCTTCACGTCGCGGAAGCGGATATTTCACTCCTCCTCGTCTTCCTTCTCGTTCTCCTCGCCCTTGCGCTTGAGCGCGGTGCCGAGAATGTCGCCGAGCGTCGCGCCGGAATCGGAGGAGCCGTATTGCGCGATCGCCTCCTTCTCCTCGGCGACTTCGAGCGCCTTGATCGAGACCGTGACCTTGTGGGTGCGGCGATCGAACTGGATCACGCGGGCATCGACCTTCTGGCCGACGGCGAAGCGCTCGGGCCGCTGCTCGGAGCGGTCGCGCGCGAGCTCGGAGCGCTTGATGAAGGCGGTGAGATCGGTGCCGACGATCTTCACGTCGATGCCGCCTTCCTTCACCTCGGTGACCTCGCAGGTCACCACCGCGCCCTTCTTGAGGTCGCCGGCCGTTTCAGCGGCCGGCGCGGCGCCGCCCTCCGCGAGCTGCTTGATGCCGAGCGAGATGCGCTCCTTCTCGACGTCGACGTCGAGCACCTGCGCCTTCACCTTGTCGCCCTTCTTGTATTCCTCGATGACCTGCTCGCCCGGCCGTTTCCAGTCGAGGTCGGAGAGGTGCACCATGCCGTCGACGTCGCCGTCGAGGCCGAGGAACAGGCCGAACTCGGTCTTGTTCTTGACCTCGCCCTCGACCACCGAGCCGGGCGGATATTTCTCGACGAACACCTCCCAGGGATTGCGCATGGTCTGCTTGAGGCCGAGCGAGATGCGGCGCTTGACCGGATCGACCTCGAGCACCTGCACTTCGACCTCCTGCGAGGTCGAGACGATCTTGCCGGGATGCACGTTCTTCTTGGTCCACGACATTTCCGAGACGTGGATCAGGCCCTCGATGCCCGGCTCGAGCTCGACGAAGGCGCCGTAGTCGGTGATGTTGGTGACGCGGCCCTTGAAGCGGGTGCCGACCGGGTACTTGGCCTCGATGCCCTGCCACGGATCGTCCTGCAGCTGCTTCATGCCGAGCGAGATGCGGTGGGTCTCGTGGTTGATCTTGATGATCTTGACCTTCACCTGCTGGCCGATATTGAGCACCTCGGAGGGATGATTGACGCGCCGCCAGGCGATGTCGGTGACGTGCAGCAGGCCGTCGATGCCGCCGAGGTCGACGAAGGCGCCGTAGTCGGTGATGTTCTTGACCACGCCGTCGATGACCTGGCCCTCTTCGAGGTTCTGCACCAGCTCCTGGCGCTGCTCGGCGCGCGTCTCCTCGAGCACGGTGCGGCGCGAGACGACGATGTTGCCGCGCCGGCGATCCATCTTCAGGATCTGGAACGGCTGCTGATTGTTCATCAGCGGCGACACGTCGCGGATCGGCCGGATATCGACCTGCGAGCGCGGCAGGAACGCCACGGCGCCGTCGAGATCGACGGTGAAGCCGCCCTTGACCTGGTTGAAGATGACGCCCTGGACCTTCTCGTTGTTCTGGAACGCCTTCTCCAGCTTGCCCCAGCTTTCCTCGCGGCGCGCCTTGTCGCGCGAGAGCACGGCTTCGCCGAGCGCATTCTCGACGCGCTCGAGATAGACCTCGACGGTGTCGCCGATCTTGATCTCGGACGGTGCGGCCGGGGCCGGCGAATTCGCGCAGCGCGCACGCGGCCTTCGGTCTTCAGGCCGACGTCGATGACGGCGACGTCCTTCTCGATGCCGACGACCGTCCCCTTGACGACGGACCCTTCCTGCAGATGGCCGTCGCTGAACGATTCATCGAGCATGCTGGCGAAGTCTTCGCGCGACGGCGCGGCGGCAGCAGCTTGAGCCATGAACACTCCCGGCCCTCTCCTGATTGAAATGATCCCGAACGTGCGGCAGCCGCCGGCGATAGCCGGCGGGTTGGGGCCAAGGCCACACGATGCGGGACGAAGCTAGAGTCCGGAACCGTGGGTACGAAGCGGCGAACGGGCTCTACCTCCAATGACGAAAGCGCGGTCAGCGGCGCTTTCGGCCCGTTCGGACGGCCTCGATGATCGCGATGGCGGCCCGGAATGCGGCGTCTATACCCAAATGTGTGGTATCGAGCAAGTGCGCGTCGGGCGCGGCTTTGAGGGGCGGCGATCGCGCGCGTCGTGTCGCGCTCGTCGCGGCGCAGGATGTCGGCGAGGACCTCGCTCCTCGTCGCACCGCTTCGCCCGCGCCGGCGCAACTCGCGACCGCGCGCCGCGCGGCGCGCACCTGCGGGCTCGCGGTGACGTAACATCTTCACGTCGGCGCCGGGCGCGATGACGGTGCCGATATCGCGGCCGTCGAGCACGGCGCCGGGCGGCGCGCGGCGAAGTCGCGCTGAACGCGATCAAAGCCTGCGCGCACCTCGGGAATCGCCGCGACCACCGAGGCGGCCTCGCCGATCGACCTGGCTCTTGAGCGCGATGTCGTCGAAGTTCGAGTCGGATCGAGCGCGACCGCCGCGGCGACCGCGCGCGGCGCGTCGTCGAGCCGATCGCCGGCGTCGAGCATCGCCTTGGCCACCGCCCGGTAGAGCAGGCCGGTGTCGAGATGATGCAGCCCGTAGACGGCGCGCGAGCTGCTTGGCGATCGTGCCCTTGCCCGAGGCGGCCGGTCCGTCGATGGCGATGATCATGACAAATCCGCCCCGAGCCCGCGCATCAGCTCGACGAAACCCGGAAAGCTGGTGGCGATGAAGCTGCCGTCGTCGATCTTCACCGGCTTCTCGCTCGCGAGGCCCATCACCAGCGCCGCCATGGCGATGCGGTGATCCATATGGGTGGCGACGAGGCCGCCGCCGGCGGCGCGGCCCCTGCCCTGCACGATGAGATCGTCGCCTTCGATCTCGACCGTCGACGCCGTTGGCGCGCAGCAGCGCGGCGGTGGCGGCGAGGCGATCCGATTCCTTGACCCGCAACTCCTTCAGCCCGCGCATCACCGTCGTGCCTTCGGCGAAGGCGGCCGCGACCGCGAGCACCGGATATTCGTCGATCATCGACGGCGCGCGCGCGGCCGGCACCTCGACGCCGTGCAGCGTACTTGCCCGCGCGCGCAAATCGGCGACCTCCTCGCCGCCTTCGTTGCGCGTTGCGAGCCGCTCGATCGCGGCGCCCATCTCGCTGCAGCGTCGTGATCAGGCCGGTGCGCAGCGGATTGATCATCACGCCGTCGAGGATCACGTCCGAGCCCGGCGCGATCAGCGCGGCGACCAGCGGAAACGCGGCCGAGGACGGATCGGCCGGCACCACGATCGGCCGCGGCGCGAGTTCCGGCTGGCCGGCGAGCGTGATGCGGCGGCCGTGCGTCGCCATGCGGCTCGACCCGCACATCGGCGCCGAAATGGGTCAGCATCTTCTCGGTGTGGTCGCGCGTCGCCTCGGCCTCGATCACGATGGTCTCGCCCGGCGCCGCAAGGCCGGCGAGCAGCACGGCCGATTTCAGCTGCGCCGAGGGAACCGGCGGCTCGAACACGATCGGGATCGGGTCGCGCGCGCCGGCAAGCGTCAGCGGCAAGCGGCCGTCGGTCGCGGCGAGCGTGCGCGCGCCGATCCGCTCCAGCGGATCGAGCACCCGCCGCATCGGCCGCTGGCGCAACGAGGCATCGCCGTCGAAGGTCGCGGTGATCGGGCAGCCGGCGACCGCGCCGAGCATCAGCCGGCACCCGGTGCCGGAATTGCCGAAATCGAGCGCGTGCGGCCGGCTCGGCGAAGCCGCCGACGCCGACGCCGCGGACGCGCCACGTCGCCGGCGCCGCGTCCGCTCGACGCTCGGCGCCGAGCGCCTGCACCGCCTTGCGCGGTGTTGAGCACGTCCTCGCCTTCGAGCAGTCCGCCGATTCGCGTCTCGCCGACCGCGAGCGCGCCGAGGATCAGCGCGCGATGCGAGATCGACTTGTCGCCGGGCACGCGCACGCGGCCGCGCGAGCGGGCCGTGGCGGCGGGCGGTGAGCGGAGCGGGCGCGGCGTGCATCGGGATTAAGATCCTCTATCACGGGGCGCCGCGCCGCGTCCCCATCCGTCTGTTCCGCGGGCCTTGGCAACGCGCCGGGCGAACGAGCGCGACGCCGACGATCCGCTATTGACAGGCCGCACGCGACTAGCCAAGTGAAGCTCCCAAATCGAAGGATTTCGACCGTGGCGAAACCCGAACTTGGCACCAAGCGCGTCTGCCCCGAAACTGGGCGCAAGTTCTACGACCTCAACAAGGATCCGATCATCTCGCCCTAAATGCGGCAAGGTCGTGCCGGTGGAGACGCCGACGGCGCGCTCGCGGCCGGAGCCGGCGCCTGCCGCCCGCGGCGCGTCCGCCCGTCGTCCGGCCGAGGAAGTCGTGCCGGAGCCGCAGGAGGTCGAATTCGTCTCGCTCGAAGAGGCCGACGCCGAGGCCGCAGGGCGCGAAGAAGCCGGCGGAGAAGCCGAGCCCGAGATCGAGGAAGAAGTCGAGATGGACGAGACCCTCGACGATGTCGACCTTCATCGAGGAGCAGGAGGAGGAGGACGCCGATGTCACCGACATCATCGGCGGCGACATCGAGAACGAGGAGGAAGGATAATCAGGAGATCAGGAATCAGGCAGTCAGGATCAGTCAGGACAGCCTCTCCCGATGACTCGTCCCGATGCCTGACTCCTGATTTCTGATCCCTGAAGGGGCCATAGCTCAGTTGGGAGAGCGCTTGAATGGCATTCAAGAGGTCGGCGGTTCGACTCCGCCTGGCTCCACCATAGCCCTCCGTTTCAAAGGATTTTTCGAGCTTCTTCGGAACTGCCCACAATGCCGGGCCCCGTGCACCTTGTTGCGCACCTCGATCACAATGGGCGGATCGAATAGATCACTTCGCCCTTGAACTTCCCGGCATGCGGCACCCACGGGAAGTAGATCACCCATTGGAGGTGCACCTGCGCGCCGATTTCTTTCAGACCGGCGAACTCCTTGACGAGCTTCCCGGTCATATTCACCACGTCGAGGACACCCTGGGGGCCGATGACCAGCGCCTGGGGAACCCACTGCATCCCGTGCAAAGAACTCAGGAACACGCGGTAGAACTCGGCTGCCTGCTCATGGCCCACCCAGCGCTTCCCCGCGGGCACCAGCTCCATCACGCAATCATCGGTGAAGACGCTGAGCATGACCTGCATCTGCGTCTTGAATTCATCCTCCGTGAACGGCTTGAACAACACTTCTTCGGCGTGAACGTGGGTCAGCCAGGCGCGCCGGATGGCATCATAGCCCTCTGACGTTACCTCCCAGGTGACCGGCAGGCCTTTAAAGCGGGGATCGCTGAGCAGCTGTGCAACCGGATCTGCGCCCATCTTTGCCCTTTCCGCACGAGCCCCGCCGGGGATGTCTTGGAGGCATCGACTCCACCACAACGTCCGTTGTGGGTCATGTGTGGACGGCTCCGAGTTGGCAAGGAGAATCTTCACGTCGCAGGCTTGGTCGGAGCAGCCATGTGTTCGGCCTTTGAGTGCGGTTCACATGACCGCTGGCCATAATGCCCTCCGCGGATCGGGTCCCGATCAAAAGCTCGCATTCGATGATGCTCTGACCCAAGTGGGTTGTCCTGATCGCCGGATCGACCGGCTCTGCATTACGTGCTGTTCGCCCTTCCAACCGTCACGTCACGCCGGCTGTCCGGCGTGATCTCGTTCAAGCCGCGAGCGCGGCCGGTTCCTTGTAGCGTTCATCCTTGGCCATGATCGCCCACGCTATCCGTGCGATCTTGTTGGCGAGCGCGATGGCCGCGACCTTGGTGGGCCGCCGCGCCAGCAACGCCGTGAGCCAAGGCCGATGCCTGGTACCGTGGATTTTGGCATAACGGATGACGGCGAGCGCGCCGGTCGTGAATAGGCTGCGCAGATAGCGATCGCCTCGCTTGCTGATACCGCCGAACCTGTCCTTGCCTCCGCTCGAGTTCTGCTTCGGCACCAGCCCAATCCAGGCCGAGAAGTCTCTTCCTGATCGGAACACCTTTGGATCAGCGACGCTGGCAACCAGAGCGGTCGCCAATGCCGGACCAATGCCAGGTATGTCGTCGAGCCGCCGACTGGCCTCACTGGATCGGTGCCAGGCCATGATCATACGGTCGAACTCCAGGATCTGCGCCTTCAGTATCCGCAGTTGGGCGCCGAGAGCGGCAACACAGGCGCGGGCAACGTCGGGCAACCGCTTGTCACTTGAGTCCGCGGCGACCCCGAGCAGCTGCTCGACACCATTGCGTCCGACCGGCGCGACGATCCCAAACTCCGCAAAAAGGGCGCGGACGACGTTGATCACTGCGGTCTGCTGGCGGATGAACAAGTGACGGGTACGATGCAGTGTCAGGCAGCTTTGCTGTTCACAGCTCTTGGTTGCCACGAACCGCATGTTCGCCCTGGTGACCGCTTCGCAGATCGCCTCGGCATCAACGGCATCATTCTTGTGCCGCTTCACATACGGCTTCACGTAGGCCGGCGGCATCAGGCGCACAGTGTGGCCTAGCGCCTGGAGCTCGCGCGACCAATGATGCGATGAAGCGCAGGCTTCGATACCAACCAGGCACGGTGGTAGCTTCTGGAAAAAGGCCAGCACATAGCGCCGCTTGAGCTGCCGGCGGAAGACCACCTTGCCCTCCGCGTCAATGCCATGAACCTGAAAGACCGATTTCGCGATATCCAGACCGATTGTCGTAATCGCTTGCATGACTTGGCTCCTCCGAATCGTGGGGGCCCTAACAGCACCCACATCCATGGCACTCGCGTGCCGGTGGAGGAGCCGTCCACAGCATCAAAAGCGGAAATGATGGCGCGGCCGCGAAATGTCCGTTCCTCGCTCGGAGGCGGACATCACCGGATGTTCAGCACGCTCGATTGCATAAGGCGGCCTCTTGATGCGACAACTTCGCGGTGAGTGCGGGAAGCTCGCACTGCGCCGCGGGAGTTTCGCGCATGGTCACACCCTCCGATCAGTCCCGTCCTGCCCGCATCTGGTATCAGAGCTTCGTTCACCCGACCGAGCAGGCGCCTTACATTGAGCGGTTGCAGGCGTCGCTCGATCAGCTCGCCGGCGCCGGCGCGCGGTTCGAAGTCCATGGGCTCGATCCGCCCGATCATTCCTTCCACGCGCTGACCGAGTTCCGTTGCGCCGCGCAAACGATCCGCAACGCGCTCGAGGCGGAGCGCGCCGGATACGACGCCTTCGTCATCGGCCACTTCCAGGAACCCGGGCTGCTCGAAATCCGCGGCGCCGTGGACATTCCCGTGGTTGGACTGGGCGAGGCCAACCTCCTTGCCGCGCTAAGCATGGCGGGCCGGGTTGGTCTCGTCACCATCGATCCGATCTTTGTTGGTTGGCACGAGCGCCAAGTCAGCGCCTATGGTCTCGACCGGCGCGTGGCCGGTGTGCGTGCGATCCATGTGGATCTGCCCGGCTTCATGCGCGCCTTCACCGACGATGCGAGCTACGCCGAGGTTCGCAGCAATTTCATCGCCGAGGTCCGGCCGTTGATCGCCGCGGGCGCGGAAGTGATCATCCCGGCGGGAGGCCTGCCGATGCTGCTGTTCGCACGCGAGTGCCCATTCATCATCGATAACTCGCTCGTCCTCAACGGCATCGCGGTCGTGACCAAGGCCACGGAGATGGCGCTGGCGCTTCACCGGCTCACGGGAACCGTGGTCAGCCGCCGCGGCACTTACGCGAAGGCGCCGCCGGCCTGTATCGACGAGTTCCTGATGTCGCGCTGGTGAGCGTTCGTCTCGGTGTCGTGCGGCCGCAACAGCGAAGGTCGGACGACGTCGTTCCGCGCCATTTGCGGACGTGATAGCGTTCATCGCAAAAGGTCGCCTCGTTACGTCAAGGTGCGCTTGTGCATGTTCCTTCCCCTTGGGCAACCTCCTGTGCATCTGACGCAGGTGACCATAAGCTGGGGCGGTCGAGCGCGACCGGCGGTGCCCGGTGAGCGTTGCGCTTTATCCGTTCCCGCCGCGCATCCGCTTGCGCATCGGCGTCAGCGGACATCGCCTGCCGCCGAAACTCCCGGTCGAAGCCGAGGCGCCGGTGCGCGCCCTGCTCGATCGTATTCTCGCGACCATCGTCGATGCGGCGCGCGAGAGCGAAAGCGGCTATGCCGCGCTGGCACGCTCCACCGCGTCGGATCCGGCGAGCGCGGCGAGCCTCGCCGACACGTTCGTGATCGTCTCCTCTTTGGCGGAAGGATCGGACCGCCTCCTCGCCGAGGCCGGGCTTGCGGCCGGCTTCGGCTTGGAAGCGGTGCTGCCGCTCGCGCGCGCCGAATACGCGCGCGACTTCGATACGCCATCCTCGCGCGCGGCGTTCGAACGGCTGCTGGCGCGCTCCGCCGCCGTCTTCGACCTCAACGGCCGCGCCGACGAACGCCCGCGCGCCTACGAGGCGGCCGGTTTCGTCATGCTGGCGAATGTCGATCTCCTGATCGCCATCTGGGACGGCAAGGAAGCGGCCGGCGTCGGCGGCACGGCGCAGATCGTCGGTCGCGCGATCGCCGACGGCATTCCGGTCATCTGGATCGATCCGGCGAATCCGAGCGCGCTGCAGCTATCGCTGCCGCGGGCCGGCGATCTGCCGCCGGCCAACGTCAATGCCCAGCCTCGGGACAGTTTTCAACCCGCCGACCAAACGGCGATCGCGCGCGCGATCACCGATACTCTCTCGTTGCCGGGCGAGACCGCGACCGGCCTGTCGCTGCAACAGTATTTGATCGAAAAGGAGCGGCGCTGGAATTTTTGCCCGTGGTATCCGCTGCTGGTGTGGCTGTTTGCCGGGCGCGGCTTGCGGCGCAGCGACTTCCGCCTTCCCGCGGCGCTCGCCGACACCAAGACGCAATGGGCAAGCTATCTCGGCATTCTGCCGAATGACCGCTCGCAACGCCCGGCGATCGAAAACATCCTGCTGCCGGCGGTGAGCGCCGCCGATCATCTCGCCGTCTACTACTCGCTCGTCTACCGCAGCACCTATGTTTTCAACTATCTCTTTGCCGCCGTCGCGGTTGCCTTGGCGCTGGTCGGAATTTTTGTGCACGACGCCACGGCCAAGAGCTATCTCGTCCTCGCTGAACTGGTGATCATCGTTGCCATTCTCGTCACCTGGCTGCACGGCCACGGGCGACAAAGGCATCAGCGCTGGCTCGAATACCGGCGCCTGGCGGAGTGCCTGCGGCACATCCGCATCCTGGCGCCGCTCGGCCGTGAAGGACCGATCGGCCGCCCGCGGCGCGATCTGCACGCGGAAGAGCAGGACTGGGTCGGCTGGTATGCGTGGTCGCTGCGGCGCCTCATTCCGCTGCCTGACTCCGTTGTCGACGCCGCCTATCTCGCCGCGGTGCGCGAGGCGGCGCTGTCGGCGGAGATCGCCGGGCAGCTCGACTATCACACCCACAATGCCGAGCGGACCGACAAGCTCGACAGCAGAATCCATCACGCCGGGCAGATCGTTTTCGGCACGACCGCGGCCGCCTGCGTGGCGTTCCTGTGCCTTGTTTGGTTCGTCGGCGTTCCCAAGGAGCAGGAAGAGCGCGAGCTTATTCTCGGCGTCTTCACCTTTCTCACCGCGCTGTTCCCGACGCTTGGCGCCGCGCTCGGGGCGATTCACGTCCAGGGTGACTTCAAGACCGTGGCCGAGCAATCGGCACGCACCGCGAAACGGCTGGCAGCGGTCGGCAGGGTCCTGGCCGACGAGCCGTTGAGCTTCGCGCGCCTCGCCGACCGCATCGAGAAGGTATCGGACATCCTGATGGCCGAACTGCTGGAATGGCAGACCATATTCCGCACCCGGCCGCTGTCGCTTCCGGCGTGATCTGTAAGAGAGCCTGCTCGGCCAATAATCGGCTGCTCCCCCGTTTTATGGAATTGACTGGCCCGGTTTGCCATGTGCAAAATATGGCAAAATAAGAACCGTGTGAGTGGGTTGGGGGTCGTCTATGTGGTTTCGTGTGTTGCTTGCCGGCACGTTCGCTGGCCTGCTCAGCGCGTGCGCGGTCATCGATCCCGTCGATTCGCGGTACGACACCGTCGGCCGGAGTCTGGCGCGCGCCCGCGACGAAGCCATCTTCCTCAATCTGGTGCGCGCCAGCCACGACTATCCGCTCAGCTTCACCACCGTTTCCAACGTGACGCCCTCGCTGACGAATACGTCGAGCTTTGGCTTGCCGGCGTTTCTGCTCGGCCCAATCGCACAATTCTCGACCACGGCGCAAGCCGTCCAATCACTCCCCAGCTCGTCGCCCGGGCGAGACATCATTTTCGGCAACAGCACTGCCTCGAACGCGACCGCCGTCAGCACGAACTTCAGCGTGTCGACGCAGGAAACCAGCGCCTTCTATGAGGGCTTTCTAAAACCGATCGATCTGACGACTTTGGATTACTTCATCCGCCAGGGCTATCCGCGCGAGATGCTGTTCTGGCTGTTCACCGACTATTTCGAGGTGAAGACGAACGGTCAGATTTTGGGTTTCCACTACACTCCGCCGGACGACTATGGCTGTCCGCCCCAGGATCGTGGGCATCGATGCTTTATCGACTGGGTCCGCCTCGCCACGCTCTCGGGCCTGACCGTCGAGCAAAAGACCCTGCAGAAGTCGAGTTCCGGCGGGCAAAAGGGCGGCGGGTCCGACGCCGCGGGCGGAGCCAGCAAGCCCTCGACGACCGCGTTCTCGCGATTCTGCTTCAGTGCAGTTCTTGCCCAGCAAGCCCGCGACGCCATGCCGCCGGCGCTCGTGGAGGCTACTTTCGCCAAATTGGGCTCGGAGTCGCTTATCAGTCCTGGGCAAAGGTGCGGATCTCCGACCTGGAATCCGCTGTCGACCCTGAACCAGCCGCAGCCCGATGTGTTCATCTTTCAGGTTGGCTCGATCACCTTCAAGATCGTTCCGCGTTCTGCCTATGGCGTTTTTGAGTTTCTCGGAAACTTGATGAAGATGCAGAGAAGGATCGCCGAGGCGGACCCGAGCCTGCCGGAGCCCGCCCCGCAGCTGATCCCGCCGGACCGGGAAGACGTCAAAGAGCTCCCGCCCGCGCTCAAGAGCGTGCACGACGACGCGAATCTGGTGACGGTCATCCGCAATGGCGGAGAGGGCGGAAATGGCGGAAGTGGCGGACCGCCGGGTTGCTTCTCGCATACCTGGTTCTACGACGGCGACTATTGCGTGCCGCAGTACGCGGCGACGACCAAGCGCATCTTCGGCCTGCTGGCACAGCTGATCGCGATCCAGACAGCGGCCGGCGATCTTTCGATTACGCCGATCGTGCGGATCATTCAGTAGGCAAGTCCCGGCTCGCCAGACGCGGAATCCGTTTCTGAGTTGCGCCGCAGCTGCACGCGCTTCGTTTCGTAGTTGCTCGGGCACGCGGTTGGTCCCAGGCTTGGCGGACGATGCCTGGCTCCGGCGTGGAGCGAAGCGGCCGGAGCGCGACCATGATCAAGAACGGCGCGGAATACATCGCAACATTGCGCGACGGACGCGCGGTCTATCTCGACGGCGGCAAGATCGAGGACGTCACCGCGCATCCGGCCTGCGCCCGTGCGGTCCGGTCGGTGGCGCGGCTCTACGATTTCCAGGCCGCGCCCGGCAATTCCGACCTGATGACCTATGATTGCGGCGGCGGCGCCCGCGCGAACCGGATCTGGGAGCTGCCGCAATCCTACGAGGCGCTGGTCAAGCGCCGCCGCGGACTCGAAGCGTGGACGCGGCTGCATTGCGGGTTCTTCGGCCGCGCGCCCGATCACGTCGCCTCGTGCATCTCCGGGATGTATATGGGGCGCGACGTGTTCGCGGCCTACGATCGCGACCGCGCCGAGGCGCTCGCGGACTATTATCGCTACGCACGCGACAACAATCTCTATCTCACCTACGTGATCATCAATCCGCAGGCCGATCGCTCGAAATCCGCGGCGCAGCAGAAGAGCGAATACCTCACCGCCGGCGTGGTCGACCGCGACGCGAGCGGCCTCACCGTGCGCGGCGCCAAGATGCTCGCCACCGGCGGCATCATGGCCAACGAGGTGTTCGTTACCTGCATCCAGCCGCTCGCGCCCGGCGACGAGAAATACGCGCTGTCATTCGCGATCCCGATGAACGCGAAGGGGCTGAAGATCCTCTCGCGCAAATCCTACGAGGCAGCCGCGCCGTCGGTCTTCGACAATCCGTTGGCCAGCCGCTTCGACGAGAACGACGCGGTGCTCTATTTCGAGGACGTCAAGGTGCCGTGGGAGCGCCTGTTCGTCGTCGAGAACGTCGAGATGTGCCAGAAGCAGTTCCATGCGACGCCGGCACACATCTATCAGAACTACCAGGCGATGATCCGGCTGACGGTGAAGCTGCGGTTTCTCATCGGCCTGGCGCGGCGTATCGCCGAGATCAACGGCATCCTCGGGTTTCCGCAAGTGCGCGAGAGCCTGGGCCAGCTCGCGGCCGAGGCCGGCATGGTCGATGCGCTCGTCGCCGCCATGGAGGCGAAGGGCGCGCGCCAGGGAGATTATTTCGTGCCCGACCGGCACACGCTCTACACCGCGCAGGTGCTGACGCAGCAGCTCTATCCGCGTTTCGTCGCCTCAATCCGCGAGCTCGCCGGCGGCGCGCTGATCACGCTGCCGTCCTCGGTGAAGGATTTTTCCGACCCGGAGATCGCCGCGCTGATCGAGTTGACGCAGCAATCGCCGGCGGCGAGCGCGCAGGAGAAGGTGAAATTCTACAAGCTCGCCTGGGACGCGCTCGGTTCCGAATATGCGTCCCGGCATCTGCAATACGAGATGTTCTACGCCGGCGCGACCTTCGTCACCCGCGGCCATTCGTTCCGCACCTATGATTGGAGCAGCGCCACCGGGCTCGTGGACGAGATGCTTGCCGGGTACGACACAGGCGGCGAGATCGGGCGCGGTGACGACGATCAATCGTAGTAGTGCATCTCGAGCAGCAGGCAGCCGGTCTCCGACTTGAACGGCCCGTGATGGACGCCCGGCGGGCGGACGGCGTAGGTGTAGTCGCGGAATTGCTCGCCGCCCTTGCCCGCGGCGTCGTTGCCGACAATGAGATCGCCGGAAAGCAGGAACACCTCCTCCCAATACTCGTGCACGAACGGCGCGGTCGAGAACGTGCCCGGCGCGATGCGCAAGAGCCGCGTGCGGTTGCCGCGCTTGTTCTTCTCGTCGAGCGAACCGGCGATGATCTTCTCTTTGAATCCCGCAGGATAGCCCGGCGGCGTTTGCCAGCCGCCGCGCATGTCGAGGGTGTGAAACTCCTGATGGCCTTTGTCGAACGGCATAGCTCTCTCCGGCGCCGGCGGCTCACCGCGCTTTTAGGACAGAACCGGAGCAAATCAAATCCGCCACGGTTCCCCTTGGCTTGCGAGGCTGCCAGGAACCGGCTTTAATTTATGGTCTCAAGGCCCTGCCGGGCGACCGGGCAACATAAAGAAAATCGGGAGGCAGCATGCTTCGCTTCGTTCGTGTCGTGAAATTCGGCGCGGCCGTCATGGCCGCGGTGCTGCTGGCGGGACTGTCGACGCAGTCGCAAGCGCAAACCGGGACAGTTCATCTGCGGATCATCAAGGCCGGTTTCATCATCGGCGCCGGCGGCGGCAGCGGCTCCCTGACCTATAACGGCCACCGATACCGGCTCAGCGTCGGCGGCATCAGCGTCGGCACCATCGGGATTGCGGAAGCAAGGCTTGCGGGCACCGCCTACAATCTGCATAGCCCCGAGGACATTGCCGGCGTCTATGAAGCGGCCGCCGCAGGTGTCGCGATCGTCGGCGGCCCGAAGGTGGCGCGGCTGCAGAACGCGAGGGGCGTGGTTCTTGAACTGCGCGGCGTGCAACTCGGCCTGGAAGCAAACCTCAGCCTGGGCGGGATGACGATCGCGTTGCGATAGGCGGCGCGCTTTCCCTTCCCCCTTGCAGGAGGGGCTGACGATCACGCCGCGCGGCGCTTGTGCGCGCCGTCGAATGCCGGCGCGACCTCGCGCATGAAGCGGTCCATCTCCTCCTTCACCTGCGCGTGCGGCTTCATGCCGACATTGAAGTAGAGGATGACCTCGGCAACGCCGGCGGCCTCGACCTTCTTGAGCACCTCGATGATCTGTGCCGGCGTTCCGAGCAGCACCGAGTTCTCGGTGAGGTCCTCGGGCTTCACTTCCTGCAGCCGCTCGACCATGCCGACGAAATAGCGGTAGCTCGGCGGCGCGGTCTTCGGATCGCCGGGAAACGCCGGGATCACGCACTCCCGGTAGTAGCGGATCTGCCGGGCGCGGGCGGCGTCTTCCTGCGCCTTGTCGTCGGCGAAATGGATAAAATAGCTGCACATCAGCCGGCCCGCCGGGTAGCCGAATTTGCCGCAGCTCTGGCGGTAGAGACCGGCGACCTCGCTCAGCCCGCCGAAGCTCATCGCCGCCGCAAACGGCGCGACGATCAGGCCGCAGCCAAGACGTGCGGCGAGCTCGATCGAGGGCTTCGAGAACGAGCCGACATAGGTCGGGATCGGCCGCTGCACCGGCTTCGGCGTGATGCGCACATCGTCGAAAGAATAATGCTTGCCGCGATGCGAGATGCGCCCGTCGGCCTGCCAGAGCTTGCGCACCAGCTCGAGCCCCTCCTCGAAGATGCTCTGATTGTCGTCGAAGGAGACGCGGAACGGCTCATATTCGCGGCGGTCATAGCCGCGGCCGCAGGCGAAATCGACGCGGCCGTTGCTCGAGCAGATCGAGCGTCGCCCATTGCTCGGCGACGCGGATCGGATGATGCAGCGGCAGCACGGTGACCGCGGGCGCAAGGCGCACCCGCTTGGTTTTCGCCGCCACATGGCCGAGGACGAGCTCCGGGCAGGAGAGAACGCCGAGCGAATTGAAATGATGCTCGCCGATCCAGACCGAATGCATGCCGAGCTCCTCGGCGTGCAGCGCTTCGGCGGTGATGTCGGCGACGAACTGGTTGGGCGTACGGGGATTGTTCTCGTAGTGATTGTCGCTGAGCGTAAAGTAACCGAACTCCACGTGCTCTCCTCCTCGCGCCGGATCAGTCGCAAATCTCGGTGTCGCGCTTCAGTGCCAGATTTCCCCGGCGGCATCGGCCACGAGCTTGAGCTTCGCCCGCTCATCGGCCTCGGTGAGCGGATTGCCGGCGACGGTCGAGGCAAAGCCGCATTGCGGAGAAAGCGCGAGCCGGTCGAGATCGACATAGCGCGCGGCCTCGTGCGTGCGCCGCTTGAGATCCTCGATGCGCTCCAGCGCCGGCGTCTTGCTGCTGACGAGCCCGAGCACCACGCCCTTGTCCTTGACGAAGCGCAGCGGCGCAAAATCGCCGGCGCGCACGCTGTCGTATTCGAGAAGGAAATGGTTGACGCGCGCCGCGGTGAAGAAACGCTCGGCCACGGACTCATAGCCGCCGGCGCCGAGATAGTGTCCCTTGAAATTGCCGCGGCACATGTGCACGCCGAAGATCGTTTCGCTGGGCGCGCCGGCGATGGCTTCGTTCAGGCTCTCGATGTAAAGACCGACCAGCCGGTCCGGCTTCTGCCCGGCATCTTCCACCTTCTTGCGGATCGCCGGATCGCAAAGCAGCGCCAGCGCCACTTCGTCGAGCTGGATGTAGCGGCAGCCGGCGCCGGCGAGCGCGGCGATCTCCTCGCGATAGATGCGGGTGAGGTCGGCGAAGAAACTCTCGGCGTCGCGGTAAGCGGCAGCGTCGGCAAAGTCGGTGCAGCGGTAGAAATGCATCGTCGAGGGCGCCGGCAGCGTGATTTTCGGCGTCGCTTGCGTCGCGTCGCGCAGGAAGATGAATTCGTCGAGCGCCAGCGGCTGGCGCCGAGAGAGCTTCCCGGCCGCGTAGGCGCCGGTGAATTCGACCTCGTGGCCGTGATCATCGCGAAACTTGAATACAGCCGGCTTGGTGGTGAAGCCGTCGATGCGCTCGACGAAGCGTCCCCAATAAGACCCGCGGCGAAACTCGCCGTCGGTGACGACGCCAAAGCCTGCCGCTTCCTGCAGCGCGACCGCGTCGCGGATCGAGCGGTCCTGGATCTGCGCGAAACGCCGATCGTCGATGCGTTTGCCCTGATGGTCCTTGAACGCCTGGCGCAATTCGGCCGGACGCAGCAGGCTGCCGATGTGGTCGGCGCGGAACGGCGGACGGCCACCCGGGCGCGCGAGCATTGATCTCCTCCCCGGCAATTTCCCTATCGCGCCGATGCGTTTCCGCTCCGGACGCGCGCGAAGTCCGGATCCGATGGTTCCCTTGCCGCCATTGTCGGATATTTTGCCGACGACAGGCAATCGCGGCTACGCTCGCGACCGCCGCCGCACCCGAACCGGAAGAAGGCGCATGATCCGCTACGTTAGTCGCCGCGACGTCTTGGGAACGACGGCGAAGCTCGCCGTGGCCGCTTCCTTCGCCGTGGACTACGCGGCGGTCGGCCCACGCCGAAGCGGCAAAGCCGGGGAATGCAAGAACGCCTTCCCAACTCGACGTCATGCTGCGTGCCGCGACGCGCAGCGGCGACCTACCGGGCGTGGTGGCGCTGGCGGCGACCGACAAGGGCATCGCCTACGAGGGCGTTTTCGGCAGCCGGCGGCTCGGCACGGGACTCGGCGCCGGGCCGGGGATGACACGCGACACGGTTTTTCGCATCGCCTCGATGGTCAAGGCGATCACGTCGGTCGCCGCGCTGCAGCTGGTGGAGCAGGAGAAGCTTTCGCTCGACGCGCCCGCGCCCGCTGTCGACCCGGCGCTTGACGCGCCCATGGTGCTGGACGGGTTCGATGCCGCCGGCAAGCCGCAGCTGCGGCCGCCGAAGCGGCCGATCACGCTGCGCCATCTGCTGACGCACACTTGCGGCTTCACCTATCGGCTCTGGGACGCCAAGGCGGTCGCGTATTACAAGGCGGTCGCCCGGCTGCCGGCCGCCGCCAAGACCGCCGCGCCGCGCACCCCGCTGATGTTCGATCCCGGCGAGCGCTGGCAATATGGCGCCGGTCTCAATTGGGTCGGCCGCATCGTGGAAACGATCAGCGGCGAGCCGCTCGATGTTTATTTTCGCAAGCACATTCTCGACCCGCTCGGAATGAAGGACACGGCGTTCGTCGCCTCGCCGCAGCAACGCGCCCGCGAGGCGAGCGTGCACCGGCGCGAGCCGGACGGCTTGCTCAAGCCGCTGCCGATGGAGAAGCAAATCGCGCGGCAAACCTTCTCCGGCGGCGGCGGCATCTATTCGACCGCGCCGGACTATCTGAGCTTCCTGCGCATGCTGATGCTCGGCGGCGCACTCGAGGGCGTGCGCATCCTGCGTCCGGAGACCGTGGCGCTCATGGGTCAGAACCAGATCGGCGAGCTCGAAATGGGCGTGCTGCGCACGACCAACCCGGCGCTCTCCAACAATGTCGATTTCTTTCCCGGCACCGGCCGCAAATGGGGCTTCGGCCACATGATCACCATGCAGGCCGGCCCGAACGGCCGCAGCGCCGGGAGCCTGACCTGGGCCGGCTTGTTCAACACCTATTATTGGATCGATCCGGCAAAGCAGATCGCGGCCGTGTTCATGACCCAGGTCCTGCCCTTTGCCGACGACCGCGCATTGCGCGTCTACCATCAGTTCGAACGCGGTATCTACTCCGTCGGTGAAAGCAAGCTGATCCTTCGCCACCCTCCTGATGCCGCGAGCCGTCCTACTTGAAACAATTCGATCTGAGCGGCCGCGTGGCGATCGTCACCGGCGGCAATGGCGGGCTCGGCTTGGGCATGGCGCGCGGTCTGGCGCGCGCCGGGGCGGCCATCGCCGTCGCCGCGCGCGACGCGAGCAAAGGGCAGAAGGCGGTCGAGGAGCTGAGCGCGTCCGGCCTGCGCTGCCGGTTTTATCCGCTGCAAGTGTCCGCGAAATCGTCCTGCGCGACGATGGTCGAACGCGTGATCGGCGATTTCGGCCGCTGCGACATTCTCATCAACAACGCCGGGATGAACATACGCAAGCGCCCGGAAGAGATTTCCGCAGACGAGTGGCGTGAGGTCCTCGATGTCAATCTCGGCGGTGCGCTGTTCTGCGCGCAGGCGGTCTACCCGCATATGAAGGCGGCCAGGCGCGGCAAGATAGTCAACATCGGCTCGATGTATTCGATCTTCGGCGCGCCTTACGTGCCCGCCTACGCCGCCAGCAAAGGCGCTCTCGTTCAGCTCACGCGTTCGCTCGCCTGCGCCTGGGCCGCCGACAATATCCAGGTGAATGCGATCCTGCCCGGTTGGCTCGACACCGATCTGACGCGAAGGGCGCGCGAGCAGATCGACGGGCTGCACGAGACGGTATTGGCGCGCACGCCGGCGGGCCGATGGGGCGAGCCGGACGATCTCGCCGGCGCGGCGGTGTTCTTCTCCAGCGCGGCCTCGGATTTCGTCACCGGCGCCTCGCTCGCCGTCGACGGCGGATATTCGGCCCGCGGCTGACCGGCCGATGCGCGCGCGATTGCCCATCACCCGACGCGACTTTCTCGACGGCGTCGCCCTTGCCATCGGCGCCAGCGCCGCGGACCGGCTGCTGCCGCAATTCATGGCGCCGGCGTTTGCCGCCGGCCGCGCGCCGCAGGACGAGCCCGGATACTATCCGCCGGCGCTCACCGGGTTGCGCGGCAACCACGTGGGCAGCTTCGAGGCGGCGCATCGGCTGCGCGACCCCGAGTTTTGGTCGCAAGCGGGCAAGATCACCGACACCGGCGAAGCCTATGATCTCGTGGTCGTCGGCGGCGGGATCAGCGGATTGGCGGCGGCGCATTTCTACCGCGCCGGACAGGAAAGCGCCCGCATCCTCATTCTCGACAATCATGACGATTTCGGCGGCCACGCCAAACGCAACGAATTTGCGCTCGGCGGCCGTCTGGCGCTGATGAATGGCGGCACGTTCCTCATCGACAGTCCGCGGCCCTACAGCGCCGTGGCCGATGGCCTGTTGCGAACGCTCGGTGTCGATCCGGTCGCGCTGGCCCGCAAATGCACGGACCGGAACTTTTATCCGTCGCTCGGCCTCGGGCGCGGTGTGTTCTTCGACAAGGAGACTTTCGGCGCCGACCAGCTTGTCGTTGTCGACGCCGGCCGATCATGGACGCAACGCCTCGCCGGCTCGCCTTTGTCGCCGGCCGCGCAACGCGACATTGCCAAAATCGAAGAGGCGCAAATCGACTACCTGCCCGGCCTCTCCTCCGAAGAGAAAAAATCGCAGCTGTCGCGCATGAGCTATCGCGACTTTCTGGTGAAGGTGGTGAAGGCCGATCCTGACGTTGTTCCCTTCTACCAGGCGAGGACGCACGGCGAATGGGGCGTCGGCATCGATGCCGTTTCGGCACTGGACGTATGGGCGTTCGGCTTTCCCGGCTTTCAGGGCCTCGGCCTCAAGCCCGGCTCGGCGCCGCACATGGGATACACCGCCGCGGGCTACGCCGATGGCGGCTCCTACACCTTCCATTTTCCCGACGGCAACGCCTCGATTGCCCGGCTCCTGATGCGCCATCTCATTCCTGGAAGCCTGCCGGGCGATGACGCCGAGGACGCCGTTGCTGCACGCATGGATTATGCGCGCCTCGATCGTCCGCAATCGCCGGTGCGTATCCGGCTGAGCAGCACGGTCATGCGCGCCGGCAACATCGGCGATCCCGCGCGGGCAACCGAGGTCGAGGTCGTGTACCTGCGCGACGGAGAGCTGTACGCGGTGCGGGCGCGCTCCTGCATCCTCGCCTGCTACAACATGATGATTCCGTATCTGTGCCCGCAATTGCCCGACCGCCAAAAGGAAGCGCTGAAATACCCGGTCAAGGTGCCGCTCATCTATGCGAGCGTGGCGTTGCGGAATTGGACTGCATTCCAGAAGCTCGGCGTCGCGCAGGTCCATGCGCCCGGCTCGTATTTCTCCTCGCTGTCGCTCAACCAAGTGGTCGATATCGGAGCCTATCGAAGCGCCCGCTCGCCGGACGAGCCGATGCTGGTGCACATGGTGCGAACGCCGGTGCAACCGGGCCTGCCGGAGCGCGATCAGCACCGCGCCGGACATTCTGAGATTCTCAACACCAGCTTCGCGACTTATGAACGAGAGATTCGCGGGCAACTCGCGCGCATCCTGGGTCCCGGCGGGTTCGACCAGGAGCGCGACCTCACCGCCATCACCGTCAACCGCTGGCCGCACGGTTACGCCTACGAGTATAACCCGCTGTTCGATCCGGACTGGCCCGAGGGAGCCGCGCCGCATGAGATCGGCCGGGCGCGCTGCGGCCGCATCGCCATAGCCAACTCCGACGCCGGCGCTGCGGCCTATACCGATTCGGCGATCGATCAGGCGTATCGCGCCGTGGATGAACTGTTACGGACCTGAAGGTGCGTGGAGGACAGCAATGCTGACATACAAGATCGGCGACGTTCGTGTCACCCGGCTGCAGGAACTGGCGGTGACGACCGGCCGGCCGTCGGCGCTGCCGCAGTTCACCCGCGATCAAGCCAAGCGCGAGGGCGAATGGATCTTGCCGTTCGTCGACGAGGCCGGCCGGCTTCTGCTCAGCATCCACGCCTGGCTCGTGGAATTGGAAGGTCGCAAGATCCTGGTCGATACCTGCGTCGGCAATCACAAGCCGCGCTCGCGCTTCAAGGAGTTCGACAATCTCGATCTTCCCTTTCTCGCCGAGATCGCCAAGGCCGGCGCCGCGCCGGAGACGATCGATGTCGTGCTCTGCACGCATCTGCACGTCGATCATGTCGGCTGGAACACCACGCTGGTCGACCGGCGCTGGGTGCCGACCTTTCCCAAGTCGCGCTATCTGATGTGCGCGCGGGAATGGGACCACTGGTCGCATTTCGACGGGCCAAGCGACATGGCGGTACAGATCGAGGATTCGGTGCGGCCGGTGGTCGAGGCCGGACTTGCCGAGCTCGTCGAGCCGACCCACCGGCTGACGTCGGAAGTCTGGCTCGAGCCGACGCCCGGCCACACGCCCGGTCATGCCAGTGTGCGCATTTCCTCGCGCGGCGAGGAGGCCGTGATCACCGGCGACGTGATGCACCATCCGATCCAGATCGCGCATCCGGATTGGGTCTGCGCGTTCGATACCGATGCGGCCATGGGCTCACAGACGCGGCGGCAATTCGTCGAGCGCTATTGCGATCGGCCGGTTCGCGTTCTCGGCACGCATTTCGGCGGACCGTCCGCGGGTCACATCGTGCGCCGCAACGGGTCGTTCCAATTGTCGGCTTAACGCGAAAACGCGCGCGCTAAATCGGGCAATTGATCTCGCTGCGAGAATCTCCGGTCCTTGCCGCTACCAGGCCATCTCCAGGATCTCCAGGACGGCGTCCGGCCCGGCGATCTTGCGCGGGTTGGTCGCGGTCCACGGATCGTGCATCGTGAGCTCCGCGAGCTTGCGCAATTGCTCGCGCGGCACCTTCACGTCGCGCAGCGTGCGCGGCAGACCGAGATCGGCGATCAGCCGCGCGACGATTTCGGCCGCGTCCGCCTGCGGCTCGCCGAGCGCCGCGCTTACGAGCTTCTGCCGGTCGGCATTCACGCTCTTGTTCCAGCGCAGCACATGCGGAAGCATGATACAGGAGGTGACGCCATGCGGGACGCCGGCCGAGCCGCCAAGGATGTGGCCGATGGCGTGACTGGCGCCTTTCTGCACGCCGCCCTGCGTGCCGATCAACGAGAGCCAGGCTCCGATCATGCTGTCGAGACGCGCGTCGAGGTCGGCGGGATCCTTCTTGGTCCGGCGCAAGCCGGGGCCGAGCAGTTTCAGCGCATGCAGTGAGGCGGCGTCGGCGAGCGGCTGGCTGTTGATCGAGCATAGGTCCTCGACCGCATGATCGACCGCCCTGATACCGGTCGAGAGCCACAGCTCCGCCGGCGTATGCACCGTGACCCGCGGATCGAGAATGACCGCGCGCGGCGCCAAATCGGGATGCGTGTATCCTTCCTTCACGTTGCGGGTGAGATCGCTCACGCCGGCGAGCGCGGTGAATTCGGCGCCGGAGAGCGTCGTCGGCACGGCGACGACGCGGATCGCGAGCGGCCGGGTCGTGGTGCTCGCGCCGCGTTTTCCCCGGAACGCGTCGAATCCGGGCGCGGAGAAGACCTCGTGGTCGAGGCACAATTGCGCGACCTTTGCCGCGTCGATGACCGAGCCGCCGCCGATGGCGACGAGAAGATCGGCGCCGGCGTCACGCGCTGCTGCCGCCGCCTGCGCCACGTCGTCGCGCGGCGAGTGCGCCCGGATGCCGTGGAAGATGCCGGCGAAGCGCTCGCCGAGCGCGCCACGCAGGCCCGCTTCGAGCGGCATCGCCGCGCGCAGCGAGCCGCTGACGATGGCGAAAACCTTGTGCGCGTCGATGCGGTCGACTTCCGTCCGCAGCGCCTCCTCCCACGGCGTACCGAACAGCACGCCGTCGGCCCGCGGATAGCGGTAGACACCGGTCAGCATTTGAAATTCCCTCCACGCTTCGCCGCGTTATCGAGGCCCGGCCCGCGCCAATTGACCGACGCGGACGAAGATCGGCACTGCCGCGATCTGCGTGACGACGCAAAACGCGATCACCGCCGGCAGCGAGACATCATAGAGAACGCCGATGGCCGCACTGCCGAGAAACCAGAAAATTCCGTAACCGGCGGTGAACATCCCGAATGCGGAGGCGCGGCGCTGGGTCGCCACCATCGGCGCCACGGCCGCGGGAATGATCGATTCGTGGACACCCATTCCCAGCCCCCAGATGGCGGCGCCGAGGAGCGCCGCCCAGAAGCCGCCGAGGAAAACGAGCGGGGCAAATAGCGCCGAGACGAGCGTCAACGCCACCAGGACCGTAAAACCGTAGCGATCGAACAGGCGTCCGAACGCGAGCGAACCGGCCCCGCTGACCGCCATGGCGACCGCATAAAAAATCGCGATCCACGTGCCCGGCACCGAGTTCACCCGCGCGAAGTGGTAGGCGATCAGCGGATAATCGGCAAAGCCCGCGGCGACCAGGACCGCGCCGCAGAGATACAGCCAGTAAGCACGCGGCAGGCCGGTTGGCGGCGTCGGCTGCGGCGAGCGGTCGAGGTCCTGCGGCTTTGGATAGAGGAGCCGCGCCAGTGCCACGAGCCCCAGATTGATGACGGCCGGCACCAGCAGAACCGCGAAGGCCTCGCGATAACTGCCGGCATGAGCGAGAACGGCGGCGACCGCCAGCGGGCCGCACATGGCGCCGAGCTGGTCGAGCGCTTCGTGCAACCCGAAAGCCCAGCCATAACCGCCGGCCTGCTTGCCCGCGTGCGCCAGCATCACGTCGCGCGGCGGATTGCGGATCGCCTTGCCGACGCGTTCGAGGACGATCAGCACCGCGGCCGCGGGCCAGCTTGCGGTCAGCGCCAGCGCCGGGACCGACGCCATCTGCACGACGTAGCCGAAGATGGTGATCGGCCAGTAGCGTCCGGAGGCATCGGCCCAGCGTCCGGAAAAGATCCGCAGGCCGTAGCCGAGCAATTCGCCGAACCCGGTGACGATGCCGACCACCGCGCCGCTCGCCTGCAGCGTCGCCAGATAGGGGCCGACGGCGCTGCGCGACCCTTCGTAGGTGAAGTCCGCGAAGAAGCTCAGGATGCCGATCAGGATGATGAATCGAAGCGCGCTCCGGCCGGCATGATGCTCCTCGATCGCGGCCATCGAATCACCCATCGCGTCTTTCGCCTCCGCATCGGGGGTCGGCCAGCGACAATTGTGCGCAACGGACAATAGGCGCAGCAACGCGCCGCCGGCCATGCTATAATACCGTCACCAAACGGGGCGCGTGGAGGTGCGGGAAATGCATGGGCGGTGGATCGGCACGGCCTTGATTGCGGGCCTGGCGATAGGCGCCGCCGGCACGCTTTCGGCACAGCAGCAATCGAACCAGGCGCAACCTTCGATCATGAAGGAGGAAGACGACAATACGGCGCCGGTCATCGTCACCCCGCAGCAACCGGCAAAGCCGCCGCGCAAGAATACCAAGAATGCCAAGACCGCCACGCCCACGATCCAGGCCGATCCCGATCTCGATGCCAACGATCAGCTTGCCCCTTCGCAGGTGCAGCAGCAGCCGATGCCCGGTGCGGTGGCGGAACCGACCACCCCGGGCCGCAAGCCGCCGGCAACACGTGACGCGGCTGCGGCGCCGCCCGGATCGGCGCCGGCGGTCAAAGGGGCCGGGCGCGAAGCCCATGCCGTCTCCTGCAGTGGCGTGTTTGGAAAGAGCTCGAGCCACCTCAAGCTGGCGATGGTCTTCGAGACCAGGAACGTCGAGTTCGATCAGGTCGATGCCGGGGCCGGCAATACGACAATGGCGAGCGTGCTGTTTGCCAAAGATCCGAAACGCCGGCTGGAAGTGTGGTGGAACAAGCCGGATAGCCGCAGCGACATCCATCTCATCGTGATCAACGGGCAATCGACCTGGACCGCGCCCGGCAATCTCCGCCTCGGCCTCACGCTGGCCGAGGTGGAAAAACTCAACCACAAGCCGTTCAAGCTTCTCGGCTTCAACAAGGACAATATCGCCGTCGGGAGCGACTGGAATGGCGGCGCGATGGCGGCAGTTCCCGGCGGGTGCAAGCTCGGCGTCAGCTTCCGCGCCGATGCAAAAGCTACGGCGGACGCGCTCAGCGCCTTTCCGGCCGACAAGGAATTCTCGTCCGATGACGCCGCGATACGCGCGGTCAATCCGAAGATCAGCGAAATTCTGGTCGGGTACTGACGCTTCTCGCTCCATTTTCATTCCGGCCGCGACCGCGACAAGCAACGAACGGCAGAACCGGGCGCATGGAATTGAGCGACGACAAGATCCGCGCGATCCTGAGCGATCCGGCCAAGCAGTCCGCCAAGCGCACGGCATCTCGGCTTCGAGCTCATCGACTTCTCGGTCGAGAACGGCTGGGTCGAAGTCGCGTTCACGCCGCGCGCGGAGTTTGTCAATCCGGCCGGGGCCATTCAGGGCGGCTTCGTCTGCGCGATGCTCGACGATGCGATGGCGGTCGCGGCGAGCATCTCCAAGCGGCTCGCGGTGATCGTCCCGACCTTGCAGATGACCGTGACCTATCTGCGCCCGACGCCGGTCGAGCGGGTCGTCGCCCGCGGCGAGGTCTTGCGTTTCAGCTCGTCGAGCGTGGCGATGCAGGGAACATTGCGCGATGCCGGCGGCGCTTTGTTGGCGGTCGCCATAGCGAGCGCCGTGCCGCGGCCGTTTCCGCGATAGCGCCGCTTCCGCTCTTACGGCGCAGTCGTTCCGCTGCTGCGCACAATCTTAAACACCGCATCGTGAAGAGAGAACAATCGCGCGACGGCCGCGTTGGGCGTAGCATCATCGCGGCCCTCGAGTCATGGGCCGGTGTTGAGATGCGGGCGCACCTCGCGGCCTCGACCCGATGGCGCAGCCTGGACCAACGGTTCACGGAGGAGCGCCATGACTTACTCACATATCCTGTTCGGCGCGAGCACGGGCGCGGCCGTTCCGGTGGTGCGCCGGCTTGCACCTTCCGATCTGTTCCACTCGCTCGCGCGCGGCGTCGACGACTTCGTTGCGATGCCCAGCCACGCGATCTTTCTCTGCGTGATCTATCCCCTGCTCGGCATTCTTCTCGTCTCGATGACGCTGGGGAATTCGCTGCTACCGCTCGCCTTCCCGATCGCAGCGGGCTTTGCTCTCGTCGGCCCACTGGCCGCGATCGGGCTCTACGAGCTGAGCCGGCGGCGCGAAGCGGGTCTCGACAGCTCGCCGAGCCACGTCTTCGACGTGCTGCATTCGCCCTCGCTCGGCGCCATCGTCGCGCTGGGCCTGCTGCTGATGGCGATCTTTCTGATCTGGCTCGCGGTCGCGGAGGGAATCTACATCGCCAATTTCGGCTACAAGGCGCCGGCTTCGATCCGCCAATTCGCCGATGACGTGCTCAACACCTCCGCCGGCTGGAACCTTATTTTTGTCGGGACCGGCGTCGGCTTCCTGTTCGCCGTGGTGGTGCTCACGATCAGCGCCGTCTCCTTTCCGCTGCTCCTCGACCGCGACGTCGGCGCGCCGGCAGCGCTGCTCACGTCGATCCGCGTCGTTGCCGCCAATCCGGGTACGATGGCCTTGTGGGGCTTCATCGTCGCCGCGCTGCTGGTGATCGGCTCGATCCCGTGCTTCCTCGGCCTGACCGTGGTCATGCCGGTGCTCGGCCATGCCACCTGGCATCTCTATCGCCGGGCGGTCGAGCCCGACGCCAATCCGAACCCGGACTATCAGCCGACGGAAAGGAGCCGGCGCTACGCTGCGGACTTCCCGTCGGCTCTGTTCCCGACGCGCCGCTAGGCGGCGCGCCGCCTCGCCCGCCGCGACATCGGGCCGGGGTGCCGCTAGCGCGTGGGCTTTGCCGCGCCGGGAGTTCCCGGGGCCGCACTCTTGGTGTCGCTCCGCATGGCCCGCACGTCGCGCGCCATTTCCAGACAAGTGAGAAGCTCGGTGTAGCTCGATTCACCGCCCATCTTCGATTCATTGACGCACGAGATCTTGTCCGCACCGTTGAAGCTCGACCATTGCTTGGCCAGCTCCTCGCGCGTGGCCTTTTCGCCATCGATGCAATTCTTCTTCTCCTGCGCGACGGCTGGATCGTGGAAAGTGACGCCGCCCTGCTGGGCGATGCCCTCGCAAACCTGCTCCACGTTGAGGTTCGGGACGCCATCGGCGACGGTAAGCATGAGTTGCGCGCCAAGCGCCAGCGCGGTGGGCAAAATCATGATCGTGCTCCCCAAATCTGCCGCACTTTATAGCACGCCCGCGCGGCGGAACCAGCAAGAGCGGCGCCCCCTGCGGCAAATAGAGGATTGACCGGCGGGGACGCTGGCCGTTATGGCTCCTCTTCCGGGTGAGGGAGACCGCATGATTCTTGCACCGCTTCTCGGCACGGCGCTCGTGGTCGCCGTAGCAACCGAGCCGCTGAACGATTTGACCGCCAAGGCGGCCCCTTCCGCGCAGCAGCGGGTCGCGGCCACGGAACCGCTGGTGCGTTCGGCGACCGAATGCATCGTGCGCGCCGTGACCGCCGATCCGCGCTACGCCGCCAAGCCGACCGCCCCGCTCGGCGATCTCATCGTCGATTCGATGCCGTCCTGCCTGACGCCGGTGCGCGCGATGATCGACGCCTATGACCGCTACTACGGCGCCGGCTCGGGCGAGGCCTTCTTCATGGGCCCCTATCTCGACGTGCTGCCGAAAGCGGTCGTCGCCGGGGCGAACGCCGCGCGGCAATAGCGGATAAAAATGCCGGCCTACTGGTTCCGCTTCGGCCCGATGACGGCGATCGTGCGCATATTGGTCGGATCGACGATCACGACCTGATCCTGCACCATCGTGTATTTGTACAATTTGGTGACCGGGTTGGCGGCGAGAACGTCGTCGGGCAGCATGTATAGCTCGATCATCGGCGGCACTTCGGCGCCGACGGTGGCGGAAAACCGGCTCGGCGCCACCTTCGATTTGTTCTTGCTGACCTCCTGATAGATCGCGCCGCGTTGCGCCGGCGTCAATTCGAGCTTTGGCGCCACGCCACTCGGGCTCACCACTTCGTCGACGCTGCTCGATTGCGCGGCGGCCAATTCGACGCCGGCAATGAAGGTCAGCGCCGCGGCTGCGAGGATTGTCGCGCCGAGGCGAGAAACAATTTGGCCAGGCATAGGCTCCTCCGGGTCCCGACACACGCGCAGCCACGCGGACGGCGCATGTGCGGTTTTCATGGGTAAGTTTTCATGGAGTCAAGTTTTCATGGGCTTATGTCGCTCCGCGTCACCGCGGGATCGCTTGCACCGCAATGCCGGTGGCCGGATCGATCACCAGGATGCGGTCGGGTTCGTAGACGTAGCGGTAGGCCGGAGCGACCGGTGCGCCGAAAACCGGCTCGGTCGCGACGTCGTAGAGCCGGGGCGGATAGGCCGGAGCGGGTATTTCGGCGTAAGTCGGCTCCGCCACGGTGTCGAGCGGCGCAGGCGCGATCACGGCCGGCGCCGGCACGACGCGCTCGCCTAGGATCGTTCGCCGTGTGTGTGGTGGTGACGACGCTCTCCGGGCGGCTCCTTGCCAATGATGGCTGTTCGATCGCCGGGCGGCATGGCCGACCGACCGCACGGTCTGCACCGTCTCCACCGTCTCGACAGGAACGGTCTCGACCGTTTGCGCCGGTCGCACCACCACCGCGCCGGGCGGCAATGGCTGCGTGACCACGTCCTGCGCGTTGGCGATCGACGCTCCGCCCAAAAGCGCAGCGGCAAGAACGCTATAGGAGATTTGGCTTCTCATCGAAAACTCCATGCATGAGCGGCCCGGACCGATGATGACCGAGCACAACCGCCCAACGCGCGCCGACGGGCCGGCGTTCCAGGGATAGCGTTTGCCGAGCGCTATTTCCCGCCGGCGGTTCCGCCGCCGCAAAAATGACGCAGCCGTTTCGCGGCGGAGCCACGCTTTGCCCGCGCCAAGCGCCCCGATCGGAAGCCGCCCGCTCGATTGACCGCCGCGGTCGCGGGGTGCACTGTCGCGATGGGGATTCTCAGGCAGCGCAGCTCCGCGCTTCGCGCGCGGCATTTGTTCCAGCGGGAGGAGCAAACATGTTCGGTATCGGCGACTTGTTCCAGTGGGAGAGATTCGTCACCCCCACCGTGATCAAGGTGTTCTATTGGCTGGCCGTGGTCATTTCCGTGCTGATCGGGCTCGCCGGCGCCGTCTCCTCGCTCGCCAGCATGGCGTATAATCCCTTCGTCGGCATGATTTCGCTCATCGCCAGCCTGCTTGGCGCCTGCATGGGCGTGGTCGTCGCCCGCATCATCGCCGAATTCGTGCTCATCGTATTCCGCATCAACGAGCACCTTGGCGCGATCAGGAACCAGGGATCGGGATTCAGGAATCAGTAATCAGGCGTCAGGGGTCAGGCATCAGACAGTCTGTCCCTGACGACTATCCTGATCCCCGATCCCTGACGATTCCTGCCTCACCCGACATCTAGTTCGCGAAGCGGAAATGCATGACGTCGCCGTCGGCGACGACATAGTCCTTGCCTTCGAGCCGCATCTTGCCGGCGTCGCGCGCGCCGGTCTCGCCGCCGCAGGCGATGTAATCGTCGTAGGCGATCGTCTCGGCGCGGATGAAGCCCTGCTCGAAATCGGAGTGGATGACGCCGGCGGCCTGCGGCGCCTTGGTGCCGCGGGTGACCGTCCAGGCGCGCGCCTCCTTCGGGCCGGCGGTGAAGAAAGTCACCAGGTCGAGCAAGGCGTAGCCGGCGCGGATCAGGCGATCCAGGCCGGCCTCCTCGAGGCCGACGGCGGCGAGATATTCGCTGCGCTCGGCGCGCGACAAGACCGCAATTTCCGACTCGATCTTGGCGGAGATGACGATCGAGGCCGCGCCTTCCAGCTTCGCCCTGGCCTCGACCTCGCGCGCGAAGGCGTTGCCGTCCGCGGCCGAAGCTTCATCGACATTGCAGACATAGAGCACCGGAAGCGCGGTCAGGAGGCCGAGCATGTGGAAGGCTTTTTCTTCCTCGGGTTTGCGCTCGGTGAGCCGCGCCGGCTTGCCGGCGCGCAAAAGCGCGAGCGCGCGGTTGAGGAGCCCGAGCGCCTCTTTCGCCTCCTTGGCGTCCTTGTCGGTGCCGCGCGCCTTGCGTTCCAGCGTGTCAAACCGGCGCTCCAAACTCTCGAGGTCCGCGAGCATCAATTCGGTCTCGACCGTTTCGATGTCGGCGACCGGATCGATGCGGCCTTCGACATGGGTCACCTCGGTATCCTCGAAGCAACGCACCACGTGGGCGATGGCGTCGACCTCGCGGATGTTGGCGAGGAACTGATTGCCGAGGCCCTCCCCTTTCGACGCGCCGCGGACGAGACCGGCGATGTCGACGAATGTGAGCCGTGTCGGCACGATCGCCGCCGACTTGGCGAGCGCCGCCAGGGCTTCAAGGCGGCGATCCGGCACCGCGACCTCGCCGACATTCGGCTCGATAGTGCAAAACGGATAATTCGCCGCCTGCGCCGCGGCGGTTTCGGTGAGCGCATTAAAGAGGGTCGACTTGCCGACATTGGGCAGGCCGACGATGCCGCATTTGAATCCCATGGAAGCTTATTTCGCCTTGAGAAGTGGAAAATCTACGTCGTCTCGCGAGCCAAATGCGATCAAGCCCGGCCGTCGGCCTGTTGGCGCCCCCAGTCTTCGCTTCGGTCCGATCACAACACGAAACATCTACACCGGAGCCGCCCAACAAAATCCGCATCTCGATATTGGCACTTCGAAAGACTGATCACGTCGTCGCGACATACGTCAACGCATTTTCACGAAAGGGAGATATAGGAGGATCAACCGCAAAATGCAGCCGATTGCCGGAGCGCCGAGCTCCGCCATGCGCTTGCCGTTTTCGGGCGTCTACTAGCTAAGATTGCAGCACTATCGAACACAGTGGTAGGGTGGTGAGTTCGCTCACGGCCATACAGAGGGAGGTACAACAATGCGCCAAGCTTCACGATGGCGGGCACCGATGTGCTTCGCCGTCATCCTGGGTGGATCGGTGATGTCGCTCGCGGCAAGCGCGCAAAACTTGCCTAAGCCGGCGGTTCCACTCGAAGGGCCGAATGTCGAAGTTTACATGATCCGCCAGAACTCCTCCGACTGCACCAATTCAAACGTGAACGCCAACGACCCGTCGCTCATTGGCGGCGCCGCCTGGGTGGTCCGCCAGTCGAACGGCAATACGACTGTGAAGGTCGCGATCACCGCATCGCCGAACACCAGCTACAACTTCTATCTGAAATGCGTGAAGCAGCTCGGCACGATCGTAACCCAAGACGAGGGAGAAGGTAGCGGCTTATTCGAATTTGCCACCAGCGCGGTCGGATCGGTCTACGGCTTCGACATGTATCCGAACGGCGCGCCGCCCGGAAACGTGTTTCAAAGCGTTCAAGTCAAATTCCAATAGTCGATTGCCCTTCGGGCGATCGTTGCGGGTGCCCGTCACATACCGGCGCCGGACGCGCGCAGGAACATGCGATCCGGGTTCTCGTCGCGCCGATGGGCGTCCGAGCCTCGCGCTCTGCTGAGTGAGCATCAACTGAATGAGGATCGACACGGAAGGACGGGAACATCTGTTCCCACCAAGCCCTCGGATACGCGTCATACGCCAAGCGAATGCAACCCATTGAGGGAGATAGCCATGTGGAAGAAACTGCTGTTGCTCGCCGTGCTCGGGCTGATCGCGGCCGTTCTGCCCGGTAACCCCGCCTCCGCTCAGGCAAGCCGCACCTGGGTTTCCGGCGTCGGCGACGACGCCAATCCCTGCAGCCGCACCGCGCCCTGCAAGACATTTGCCGGCGCCATCTCAAAGACAAGCGCGGGCGGCGAGATCGACGCGCTCGATCCCGGCGGATTTGGCGCGGTGACCATCACCAAGGCGATCACGCTCGACGGCGGCGGCGGCCAGGTCGCGTCGGTACTGGTGTCGGGGACAAATGGAATAATAGTTTCGGCCGGAGCGAACGACATCGTGATCCTGCGCAACTTGCGCATCAACGGGATCGGCAGCGGCCTCAACGGCGTTCTGTTCAATTCCGGCGCGCAGCTCAGCGTCGAGAACTGCGATATCTTCGGCTTTACCCAGAGCGGGATCAGCACCAATACCTCGACGGTGTCGGATCTCTACGTCACCAACACCTACATCACCAACTCGGTCAACGGCATTTCGCTCGCCACCAGCAGCGCCGGAATGCTGGTGGTGATCGACCGTACCAGGGTGTTCAACGTGACGACCAACGGCATCGGGGTCAATTCCGGAATCATCGACACCGAGGTAACCAACACCGCGATCACCAGTGCCGCGACCGGCGTGATCGTGTCCGGCGGCAGCACGCGGGCCAACGTCGACACCTCGTCGATTCTCAACAACACCACCGCGTTCAATGCCGCCGCGTCCGGCTCGATCATCCGCATCTCCAACAACATCATCTACGACAACGCGACGAACTTCACGATCGCGGGCGGAGCAACGATCGCCACAACCGGCAACAATAGGGTGAAAGCCGCGGGCGCCACCAACCCCAACGGAACCATCACCCAGCAATAGGGCCCGTCGGGGAACTGACGATTGGAGTTAGCGGCCGCCACCGCCGTGTTCGGCCGCACCTTGCCTTCGAGACCAAGCGTCGAGGTATGAGACGGCCGGTCGCGTGCGAGCGCGGCCGGCTCAGCTTTGCTCGTCCGCATCTCGCCCGTTTTCGGCAAAGCCTTTCGCCGCCATGGCGAGGTGCACCTTGTTCTGAAAGCTCGCGTCCTCGCCGCGCACGATGAGGTCGGCGTTGTCGGCAAGGATGGCGATAAGCGCCTCGACCCATGGACGCTCGCTCTTTGGCGAAATCGCTCAGCACGTAATGCTGCACCAGATCCTTGTTGCCAGGATGGCCGACGCCGATGCGCACGCGCCGATAATCATTGCCGATATGCTCGGTGATCGAGCGCAGGCCGTTGTGCCCGGCGATCCCGCCGCCGACCTTCACCCGGACCTTGCCCGGCGGCAGGTCGATCTCGTCGTGAAACACGGTGATGGCGGCGAGCGGCAGCTTGTAGAAATGCGCGGCCTCGGCAACGGCGCGGCCGGAATCGTTCATGTATGTGCCGGGAAGGAGCAGCAGCGCGCGCTCCCCGCCGATCGGCCCCTCGCAGGCTACGCCCTGAAAGCGCCGGCGCCACGGCCCGATGCCGTGGCGCTGTGCGATGGCCTGCAGCACCACAAAACCGATATTGTGGCGGTTGCCGACGTAGCGCGCTCCCGGATTGCCGAGTCCGACCAGGAGCAACATCGGCTTCGTCTCGCAAAGGCGCGGCGGATCGGCCTCACTTCTTCTGGGCCGGAGCGGCGGCCGGCGCCGCGGCGGCGCCCGGAGCTGCCGCGGGCGCAGCGCCCGGAGCAGCACCTGGAGCGGCGGCACCTTCCGCCGGCGTGCCGGCAGCAGCAGCCGCGGCGGCAGCAGCCGCGGCGGCAGCAGCGGCTTCCGCCGCCGCCTTCATCTCTTCCGCATAGCCCGACGGCGGCACCACCGTGACCAGGGTGATGTCCCGCCCGGTGACGACGCGGACGCCCTCAGGCAGCGTGATATCGCTCAGGTGCTTGGAGTAGTTGATCTCGAGGCTGCTGACGTCGACCTCGATGGCGCCCGGGATGGCGTCGGCGCGGCAGCGCACTTCGATGGTATGGGTCACGATCGAGACCGTGCCGCCGCGTTTGACGCCCGGCGACTGGTCGGCGTTCTTGACGTGGATCGGGATGTTGACGCGGATCGTCGCGCCCTCGCCGAGCCGCATGAAGTCGACATGCAGCGGCAGATCGCGCACCGCGTCGAGCTGAAAATCCCGCGGGATGACGCGGTGCTTCTCGCCGTCGACCTCGACGTCGTGAATGGTGGTGAGGAAATGCCCGGCATAGATGCGCTGGCGCAAATCGGCGTAGTCGAGCGAGATCGGCATCGGCGGTTTGCCGTCGCCATAGATGATTCCGGGCACGCGGCCGGCGCGACGTTCTGCCCGGGCGGCCCCCTTGCCTGCCCGTGAACGCGCGGCCGCCTTGATCAGATTGACGGTCGCCATGACATTGTCCTTGTCCGTTAAGTGCTGTCCTGAGAACGGAATTCCGCGGCAGCCTCCAGGGGTGCTGGAGCCGCGGTCGCGGCGCTTATAGCGGCGCAAGCCGTGAAAAACAAGGAAGACGCCGGAAGGCAGAGATGAGCCTGAAGGACGTTTGGCCGGGCCGGCCGCCCGCTCAGGCGAACGGACTGACGCCCTCGGCCGCGTTGCCCGATGTCGTTGACTTCGCGAGCGCCGCTTCCAGCGCCGCGACGCGGGCCTTAAGCGTTTCGTTCTCCTCGCGAGCGAGACGCGCCATCTCCTTGACCGCCTCGAACTCCTCGCGCTGGACGACGTCGAGGTCGCGCAGGATGCGCTCAGCCTGGCTGCGGAACAGCGTCTCGAACTCGCGCCGCACCCCTTGCGCCACGCCGGCCGCGTCGTTCATCAGCCGCGCGGCTTCATCGAAGAACCGGTTCGTCGTTTGCACCATCACCGCCTCCAACCGGGCCGGCGATGCTCGCTGCCGGTCCCGCTTGCCATGCTGGCAGACAATGGCGATGGTGCGCCGCGGCCGCAAGAGGCGTCGCGCGCCCGGCGCCCCGGCGCCCGGCATGGAAGCTCAGGATGCTCGTCCTTCCGGTCATTCCGTTTCCGCACATCGACCCGATACTGCTGCACATCGGGCCGCTTGCGGTGCGCTGGTATGCGCTCGCCTACATCGTCGGCATCATCGCCGGCTGGTTCTATGCGCGCGCGATCGTCGCTTCGCCGCGACTATGGGGCGGACCGGCTCCGTTCACGGTCGTCGATTTCGACGATTTCATCATTTGGGTCACGCTCGGAATCATCCTCGGCGGCCGCATCGGCTACGTGCTGTTCTACAACTTCCCGCATTTCGCCGCCCATCCGGCCGAGATCATTGCGCTGTGGAAAGGCGGCATGTCGTTCCATGGCGGCTTCATCGGCTGCGTCCTCGCCGTCGTCCTGTTCGCCTGGCGGCGGGACATCCCCTTCCTCTCGCTCGGCGACGTGACGACCGCGGTGGCACCGATCGGCTTGTTTCTCGGCCGCCTCGCTAATTTCATCAATGGAGAATTGTGGGGCCGGCCGACCGACGTGCCATGGGCCATGATCTTTCCGAACGGCGGACCGCTCGCCCGCCATCCGAGCCAGCTCTACGAAGCCGGGCTCGAAGGCCTGGTGCTTCTCCTCGTCTTGGGGGTGCTGGTGCGCTTCGGCGCGCTCAGGCGGCCCGGCCTCGTCACCGGCGCCTTCGCGCTCGGCTATGGCGACGCGCGCATCTTCTGCGAGCTGTTCCGCGAGCCCGACGCTCAGCTCGGCTTTCTCTGGGGCGGGCTGACTATGGGCATGCTGCTCTGCATTCCGCTGATCCTCGCCGGCTTCGCCGTCATCGCCTACGCTTTGACCCGCGCACCGATTGGAAAAAATGCCTGACCAACGCTCGCCGCTCGAGAGCGAGATCCGCCGATTGATCACCGCCGCCGGGCCGATGCCCGTTGCCGACTACATGCGGCTCTGCCTCACCCATCCGCAATATGGCTACTACATCGCGCGCGACCCGTTCGGCGCCGACGGCGATTTCATCACCGCGCCCGAAGTGAGCCAGATGTTCGGCGAGCTGATCGGCGTGTGGATGGCTGCGGTCTGGCGGCAGATGGGCGCGCCGGACAATGTGCGCATCGTCGAGCTTGGCCCCGGGCGCGGCACCTTGCTGGCCGACGCCCTGCGCGCGACGAAAGTGGTCGGGGGCTTCCACGATGCGATCGTTCTGCATCTCATCGAGATCAGCCCGAGATTGCAGGAGATGCAGCAGCAGCGTCTGCAAATCTTCGATTTGCAGACTGCCTGGCATACGACCCTCACCGACGTCCCCGGCGGCCCGTGCATCATCATCGCCAACGAGTTCATCGACGCCCTGCCGGTGCATCAGGCGGTCAAGCAGGCCGACGGGTGGCACGAGCGCATCGTCGACATCGGCGCCGGCGGCAATCTTGCCTTCGGCGTCGCGCGCGATCCGCTGCGCCTGTTCGAGGCAACGCTGCCGCCGGCGGTGCGGCAGGCCCCCGAAGGCGCGATCTTCGAATGGCGGCCCGATGCGATCGCACTCGAGCTGGGGCAAAGGGCGCGGACCGACGGCGCAGCCCTGATCATCGACTACGGCCACGCCAAGAGCGGGCTCGGCGACACGCTGCAAGCGCTCGCCGGTCATGCCTTCGTCGACCCCCTGGCCGCGCCGGGGGAGGCCGATCTGACGGCGCATGTCGATTTCGAGGCGCTGGCGCAGAGGGCGGAGCTGATCGGCGCGAAGTGCCACGGCCCGCTGCCGCAGCGCGAGCTCCTTGGCAATCTCGGAATCAACCAACGGGCGGCGAGACTCAAGGCGCAGGCGAGCGAGAAAGAGACGGCCGACATCGAGCTTGCGCTCGCGCGCCTGACCGCGGCCGGACCCACCGGGCATGGGCGAATTGTTCAAGGGGCTTGCCATTGCCGACCGCAGGCTCGATCCACTTCCCGGATTCACGGCGCCGACATGATGATCGAAGCCAACACGCTCGCGCTTGCCGGTATCCGCCACGCGTTCTTCACGCGGCAAGGGGGCGTTTCCGACGGCCTCTACGCCAGCCTCAATGGTGGCGTCGGCTCGCGCGACCGTCCGGCGCAGGTCGCCGACAATCGCGCGCGCATGGCGGCGGCGCTGAACGTCGAGCCCCAGCGCCTCCTCACCGCCCACCAGATCCACTCGCCGCAGGTCGTCGTCGCGGAGACGCCGTGGACGATCGAGAACCGCCCGCGCGCCGACGCCATCGTCACCCGCGCGCGCGGGCTTGCGATCGGCGTGACCACGGCCGATTGCGGACCGATTCTGTTTGCCGAGCCGCAGGCCGGCGTCATCGGCGCCGCACACGCCGGCTGGCGCGGAGCGCTCGCCGGCGTCGCCGAGGCGACGGTCGAGGCGATGGAGCGGCTCGGCGCCAAACGCGCGGAAATCCGCGCCGCGCTCGGCCCGATGATCCGCCAGCACAACTACGAAGTCGGTCCCGATCTCATCGCGCGCTTTGCCGCCGAGGATTCGGCGAACGAGCGTTTCTTCGTTCCCGCCGCGCGTGCCGGCCATGCCCTGTTCGATCTCGCCGGCTACATCGCCGTCCGGCTCGAGCGAGCCGGAATCCGGCACGTCGAGGACCTTGGCCTGTGCACCTATGCCGACCCGGCACGCTTCTTCAGCTTCCGTCGCTCCACCCACCGCGGCGAAGGGGATTACGGCCGCCACGTCAACGCCATCGCGCTGGCGTGAGGCGGCGAATGGCGAGCGGCGAATGGCCAATGGCAAACACAGTTAACAACGGACATATTCGCTATTCGCCATTCGCTATTCGCCGCTGCGAATCCCTTGGGATTGCAGGGAAAACCTGCGGGACAAGGCCGCGATTCATGTTGCCAGTCCGGTAAGCGGCTTGTATCAGGACCCTGCTTTTGTTTGCGCGCAGGAGAGTGGGATGGCGGGCAATAACGGAGCAATCAAGCTCGTCGCCGGCAATTCCAACCCCGTGCTGGCGCAGGGGATCGGCACCTATATCGGCACCCCGCTGACCAAAGCCGTGGTGCGCCGTTTCGCCGACATGGAGATCTTCGTCGAGATCCAGGAGAACGTGCGCGGCGCCGACGTGTTCGTCATCCAGTCGACCTCGTATCCGGCGAACGACCATATGATGGAATTGCTGATCATCATCGACGCGCTGCGCCGCGCCTCGGCGCAGCGCATCACGGCGGTGATCCCCTATTTCGGCTATGCCCGGCAGGACCGCAAACCCGGGCCGCGCACGCCGATCTCCGCCAAGCTCGTTGCCAACCTGATCACCCGCGCCGGCGTCGACCGCGTGCTCACGCTCGACCTCCACGCCGGGCAGATCCAGGGCTTCTTCGATATCCCGACCGACAATCTCTTCGCCGCGCCGGTGATGGTGCGCGACGTCAAGCAGCGCTTCGACCTCGCCGACGTGATCGTCGTGTCGCCGGACGTCGGCGGCGTGGTGCGCGCGCGCGGCATCGCCAAGCGCATCAACGCGCCGCTCGCCATCGTCGACAAACGCCGTGAGCGGCCGGGCGAGTCGGAGGTGGCGAACGTGATCGGCGAGGTCGACGGCCACATCTGCGTCCTCGTCGACGACATCGTCGATTCCGCCGGTACGCTGCTCAACGCCGCCGACGCGTTGTTGGAAAAGGGCGCCAAGGCGGTCTACGCCTATATCACCCACGGCGTGCTCTCCGGCGGCGCCGTCGCCCGCATCAACAAATCGAATCTCAAAGAGCTGGTGATCACGGATTCGATCCAGCCGACCGAGGCGGTCACCGCCTCGCCCAACATCCGGGTGCTGCCGATCGCGGCCCTGATCGGGGAAGCGATCAGCCGCACCGCGGCCGAACAGTCGGTCTCCAGCCTGTTCTTCGACTGACCGTCATCTGCGAGCGAAGCGGGGTAGTCCAGCGCTCGCGCGCGCCGGCTCGATCGGCGCGTCGCTTTGCTCGCGGAAATGACGTGACTCACGACGGCCCACCCCCGAGTCAACTTGTCGCAGCAGCGCGAGCTGTGGACGGTCCTCCTTCCCGCTTGTGCCTTAAGGGCAAATCACTTCATGAGTGCCGGGAGGAGGCGTGAGCGGCCTTGGCTTAAGTGATCGCGGCGCGAGAAATCGGGCCGTTTTGAGTGCGCGCGAAGGCTGATTCGCGACGCTGCGTCAAATCGCAGCCCGATTTTGTGCGGTAGCATGGTGGCGTGCGCTTTTCCACTTGAGCGGGGGCTCGAGCGGGGGCTGTGGAGGCGGCATGTCTCTCATCGAGATCGCATCCAATCAACACAACAATCCGCTCGACGTCGTCGAGCGGCTGGCGGCCGGCAATGACTGGCCGTTCGAGCGCACCGGCGAAGACGAGATCGCGCTCGTCGTCACCGGCCGCTGGACCAACTACCAGGTCTCCTTCACCTGGATGAACGACATCGAGGCGCTGCATCTCGCCTGCGCCTTCGACATGAAGGTGCCGGAGCCGCGGCTTGCCGAAGTGCAGCAGCTCATCGCGCTGATCAACGAGCAATTGTGGATCGGGCATTTCGACGTCTGGATGCAGAACGGCATGGTGATGTTCCGCCACGCGCTGGTTCTTGCCGGCGGCGTCGGCGCCTCGAGCCGGCAGTGCGAGGCGGTGCTCGGCAGCGCGCTCGATTCCTGCGAGCGCTATTACCCGGCATTCCAGTTCGTGGTCTGGGCCGGCAAATCCGCCCGCGAGGCCATGGACTCGGCCATGTTCGAGACCTCCGGCGAGGCGTGATTCCTCGTCTTTGCGGCACGCGCCGGAAGCGCGAGCCCCGAATTTCATATTGGCGGGCATTTGTAATTCCGCAGCAGCAGTGGTTATGGATTCCAGGTTCGCCGCTGCGCGGCGATGCGGAATGACGCGGAGCCACGGGCGTAGGAGTCATGGGCGATGAGCGCTTCGGATAGGTCTGCACCCGGCGAAACCCCGGATTTGCGCAATTTCTCCGGGCCGCTGGTGCTGGTCGGCGCCGGCAAGATGGGCGGCGCCTTGATCGACGGCTGGCTGCGCTTCGGCCTCGATGCCGGAAAGCTCGTGGTGCTCGAGCCGCAGCCGTCGCCGCAAATCTCAGCGCTCGCCAGCCGCGGCGTGCGGCTCAATCCGGATGTGCGCGCGCTTGTCGATGTCGCCGCCATCGTCGTCGCGGTGAAGCCGCAGATCGCCGGCGAGGCGCTGCCGAGCCTCGCGCCGATGATCGGCGCTGCGACGCTCGTCGTCTCGATCATGGCCGGACGGACGCTGCGCTTTCTCTCCGGCGCTTTGCAGCGTCCCTGCGCGCTGGTGCGCGCCATGCCGAACACGCCGGCCGCCATCGGCCGGGGCATCACCGTCGCGGTGGCGCAGCGCGCGAGCGCCGCGCAGCGCGAGCTCGCCCACCGGCTTCTTTCCGCGACCGGGGCGGTCGAGTGGATCGAAGACGAGGCGCTGATGGACGCGGTGACGGCCGTATCCGGGTCCGGGCCCGCCTACGTCTTCCTGCTCGCGGAGGCGCTGGCGCAGGCGGGCGCGGCGGCCGGTCTGCCGCCTCATCTTGCCGAAAAGCTCGCGCGCGAAACCATTGCAGGCTCCGGCGAGCTGCTGCGCCGCTCGCCGCTTGAGGCCGCGACCTTGCGCGAGAACGTCACGTCTCCCGGCGGCACCACGGCCGCGGCGCTTAAGGTGCTGATGGGCGAGAAGGGCCTGGCGGACCTGATGAAGACGGCGATCGCCGCCGCGACGCGCCGTTCGCGCGAGCTCGCCGGCTGAAATCCCATGCCTTAATCCCATGCCTTGGAAGGCGCGGCGCGCGGCCTTACATTGAAGGCGTAGCGTTTGTCCGTCGAGGAGGTTCGGTCATGGCCCGCAGACCCGCACGCAAGCCCGCCCGAGCGAAGTCCTCGCCAGCGCCCGCCGCTCCGCGCGACGACCGCGAAAAGATCATCGCGGCGTTCCTCGCGCTTCTCGCCGACCAGCCATTCGAGGCGATCGGCTTTGCCGACATCGCCGAAAAGGCCGGCGTGTCGTTGCCGCAATTGCGCGGCGAATTTTCCTCCACGCTCGCGATCCTCGCCGCCCACATCAAGGCGATCGACCGCACTGTCCTTGCCGCGGACCTCAGCGACATGGACGAGGAGCCCGAGCGCGAACGCCTGTTCGACGTGTTGATGCGCCGGCTCGAAGCGCTGGCGCCCTATCGCGACGCGGTCCGCTCGCTGATCCGCTCGGCCCGCCGCGATCCGCCGCTGGCGCTGGCGCTCAACGGGCTCGCGGTGCGCTCGCAGCAATGGATGCTGACCGCCGCCGGCATCGGCGCATCCGGTCCGCGCGGCGTCCTGCGCGCGCAAGGGCTCGCCGTGCTGTTCGGCTCGGTGCTGCGCACCTGGGTTCGCGACGAGGACCCGGGTCTCGCACGGACCATGGCGGCGCTCGATCGCGCGCTGGCGCGCGGCCAGCGCCTTACCGGCATTCTCCACGACCTGTGTTACATCCCCTCGCGCCTCTGCCGGCTACGCTCGCGCCGCCGCCGCCGCGGCGATGATGCGGAGGAAACGGCAGCGGCCTGAGCGCCATCCTCAGGCGGCGACCAGCAGGATCACGCCGACGACGGTCAGCGCCACGCCGGCGACCAGCGGGGCATTGATCCGGGCCGAGCGGAAGAAGATCGCGGTGAACGCCAGCGTGACCAGCGGATAGGTAGCGACGAGCGGCGACACCAGGATCACCGGCCCATGCGCCAGCGCCGCGTAGAGCGCAAGAACGCCGAGGACATTGCAGGTCCCGACGCAGGCGAACCAAATAAGGGCGGCGCGAGGATATTTGGCCGGCCAGCCGCCGGGGCGCGCTCGCGCGACGCCGGCGACGACAAGGCCGGACATGGTGTAGCCGATCAGCGTCGCGGCGAAAGGACTTGGCCATAGAGCAAGTCCGACCTTGGTGATCGGGTGAGTGAACCCGCGAATGGCGGCTGCCGCGACCGGCAGCGCCGCCGCCCAATACGACCAGGGCACGCCGAGCCAGCGGCGGTCGATCGACAGGGCGACGACACCGGCAACGATCGTGGCGATGCCGAGCGCCTGCAGCGGGCGCGGCACCTCGCCCAAGAACAGCGCGGCCGGAAGTACCGCGAAGATCGGCGTCAAATTGCTGAGCGCGCCGGACATGCTCGGCCCCATCCGGCGATTGGCCTCGAAGGTCAGCAAGGTCACCACCGCCGGAAACAACAGGCCGACGACCACGAAGATGACGACCGCGCGCGGCTCCGAGCCCCGCCAATCAAGCAGGAACGGCGAGAGCAGCCAGAGCAGAACGCCCGATGTCGGGATGCTCACCAGTGCGCCGTGGCTGGGCGCGGCGTGGCGCAGGCCGAATTGCGTGAGCACCAGCGCGAGGCCGAACACGAACGAGGCGCCGAGCGCCAGCACTATGGGATTATCGAGCAAGGGATGCACGCGGGAAGGGCTCGGCGATGAAAACAAGTTTTGGCCGGACCTGCAGGATGACAGGCAGCCGCGGCATGTAAATACGATGCCGGTTCTGCCCACCGCCAGACTTCGTATCCATCTGTGTATGCTTGGAAATCCCGTTGACGGACATTTGAGCGGCGTTGGTCTCGAATTTTTCTCTTGACCTTGACGCCACGTCAAACCGCTACACCAACCTCCGACGCGTCGGGGCCTGGCCCCGAAAATCCAGGACTGACGATAAGCGTCGACGGCGTTCACTGGCTTCAGGTCGGAGACATAAAAATGTTTCGCATTGGCGAATTCGCACAGATTGCTCAGGTCTCGAGCCGCCAGCTCCGGTTCTACGACCAACTTGGGCTTTTGCAGCCGGCGCACACCGACAGCCAGACCGGCTATCGCTACTACAGCGTCCGGCAGCTGCCCCGCCTCAACTGCATACTCGCGCTCAAGGAGCTTGGTCTCTCGCTCGAGCAGATCGGTCCCCTGCTGAAGGACGAAATTTCACCGTCGGAATTGCGCGGGATGCTGACCATGAAGCGCGCGCAGGTCGAACGCGCGCTCCGCGAGGACGAGGTCCGTCTCCGCCACATCGAGTCGCGGATCGCGCAAATCGACAAATACGGGGGTATCGACGGCTATGACGTGGTGACGAAGTCCGTCCCGGCGACGCCGTTCCTCTCTCTTCGCTACTCGTGCAACGGCATGGACGAGGCGGTGCGGATGGTGCGCAACGTCGCCGAGGACGGCGCCAAGCAAATTCGGCCGGGGATGCGCGACAAGCTCATCGTGGTGTCGCGGAGCGAGACTGAGACGGACGAACTTGACCTCGAGATCGGCTATTCGCTGACGCGCCCGACCAACGCCAGCGTCAGGATAGCGGGCGATCTCGTTCTTCGCGCCAGCGAGCTGCCTGCGGTCGAGACGATGGCGACGATCGTTCGCCAGGGGACCAATGCCGAGAGTCCACGCCGCCTTCAGCGCGATCGGCACCTGGGTAGAAGCCAACAATTTCGAGATCGCCGGACCCTGCCGCGAAGTGTTCCTTGAGCCGGTGACCGGGCCGCCGGGATTCGAGGGAGCGCTCGTCGAGATCCAGTTTCCGGTTCGCCTGGCGGCGTAACTCCCACGAATTTTTGCCATCCGACCGGGGCGACACGGCGCGCCCGGAAGAGCGCGCTCGCGCAGTTGTCCGTGACTTGAAAAGGAGACGACATGCTTACGATCTACGGTGTGCCGCTTTCGGTGCACACGCGAAAAGCCGTCATTACCGCGATGCATAAGAGCATCGAGTACAAGCTCGAGGTGGTGATCCCGGTTGTCCCGGATCAACCTCCGGCGAACTGGAGCACGTTGAGCCCGACCGGGCTGATCCCGGTGATCGACGACGGCGGCAACATGCTGGCCGATTCGACGGCGATCTGCCTGTACCTGGAGAAGAAGTATCCGTCGGCGCCTATCCTGCCGGCCGACGCCCTGCAATATGGCCGGGCGCTTTGGTTCGACGCCTACGCGGGCGGGACGCTGTTCCGCCAAGTCGTTCATCCGCTGTTCCATCAGATCGTCGTGGCGCCGAACATCAACAAGGTTCCTACCGACCAGTCGGCGGTAAACCGGGTCCTCAACGAGGTCCGTCCCAAGATATTCGGCTATCTGGAATCCGAGATCGACGGCAAATTCCTTGTTGGACGGTCGTTGACGCTGGCCGACATCGCCGTCGCTTCGAATTTCCTGGTCTATCAGTACTGCGGGATGACGATCGAGGCCGATCGCTATCCGAAGTTGGCGCGGTATCTCCGCGAGATCATCGGCGTCGATGTTTTCCGCAAGGCGCTCGAGCTGGAAAAGCCCTTCGCGGAGCAGATGGGGCTGAACCGCAGCTTCTTGAACTAGCGCGAAACGCGGTAACTGCCCGGCGAGCCGGGGCAGTTGCCGCCAACTTGAGTCACTTCGGATCAATCGCGGCGCGCAACTGACCGCTGCGGCGGCGAAGGAATGGACACCGGCGGAATGAGCACGGGCGGCGTCAACTGCAAACGTCCAGCAATCTGGGCATGCGCGTCGCTCGGGTTCATCCTGAGCGCGACGGCGTGCTTGAGCTATGATGCAAACGGTTTTGTGAGTTTTGGAGTGGGAAACAGGTCTTGCGACCAATACGTCGCCGATGCCCATGAGCCGCAACGGGGATTTGTCTACGAGACGTGGCTGTCGGGTTATTTGACCGCATTCAACGCCTACAACCTGGGCATCGCCGACATCCTCGCGGGGACTGATCTCGACGGCGCCGTCAGTTGGATCAAACATTATTGCAGCGAACACCCGACGGCTGTGGTCCATGTGGCCGCCGAAAAACTTATTCGACACATGCAGGTGCGATAGAATTCGACAATGACAGCGTCCGTTCGCGCGCTCCGTCCGGAACAAACCAGATTCACCCACCAAGATGTTGGATTGCCGTCCAGCTCTTTCCTTGCTGTCAGGCCTTTCTACGCTGTGGACAACGGCAATATTTCCGCCGTCCAGGCGCTCTCCTTCCGAAACCATCAGGTCGATCTTTGATTCTCAAGGCATTGCGAGGCGATATATTGGTCGTCATGCCGGAGTTGCTAAGCCTTTACCAACGATTACCCAAGACAACTCGCTGGAGGAAAGATTAGAACGTCTATAAAGAGATATTTTTGCTTTACAGGCTTATTCTGCCTGCGATAGGGATAGTTTCAGATCGTACCATTGCCGCCGGGCTCGCCAAGCGATGATCGTCTGCTCCTGTAACGTATTTTCCGACCACGACGTTCGTTCGACGCTGGCGGACAATGAAGCGCCGCCGCGGACCGCGGGCGAGGTCTATCACTGCCTCGGCTGCAGCGCGCAATGCGGGCGCTGCGCGCGCACGATCCGGCGCATCATGGACGAGGCGCTCACCGGCGCCGAGGTCGCCTGTTGCCGGGCCGCCCGCCGCGAAAGCTGATCCTTCCTTCGAATGGGACAAGCCCTGGGACCTGTGCACCCGGGGCGGCTTTGGGCATTTCCTAGCAGCTTATAATTGTTATAATTAAAGACTATAGGGCGATCCGCGCCCTGCGCAGGAGCACGAGATCATGAGAGGCGACCCGGGAGTCATCGAATATCTCAACAAGGCGCTCCGCCACGAACTGACCGCGGTCAATCAATACTGGCTGCACTATCGCCTGCTCGACAATTGGGGCTACCGCGCCCTCGCCAAGCAGTGGCGCAAGGAATCGATCGAGGAGATGCAGCACGCCGACAAGCTGGTCGAGCGCATCATTTTCCTCGACGGCTTCCCGAACATGCAGGTGCTCGATCCGCTGCACATCGGCCAGAACGTGAAGGAGGTGCTCGACTGCGACCTCGCCGCCGAGATGTCGGCGCGGGCGCTCTACGAGGAAGCCGCCACCCATTGCCACTCGGTCAAGGATTATGTGACGCGCGATCTGTTCGAGAAGCTGATGCATGACGAGGAGGAGCACATCGACTTCCTCGAGACCCAGCTCGACCTCGTCGCCAAACTGGGCCTGCAGCTCTACGCCCAGCATCACATCGGCGAGCTCGAGGAGGATCACGACTGAGTGATTCTGTGCGCCGCGCGGCAACGCCGCAGAAGTTTCTGAAATCCTAACGCAGCGAATGTTGCGGCGCGACGCGCCGCCGACGGCGTGTTTGCCGCCTTGCGGCCGCGCGCGAGAGCGCCCGCATTCGCAGGCGCAAGCGCAATCCTTAACGAGCACGGTTAAGAGTTAAGGTTAAGACCCATTTAAGCATTTGCTGCCAATCTTCGCGCCGGTTCAACGACGGAGGGCCGCGTTCCGTACGCCCCTGCCGAGGAAAGGACGAAGCTATGGTCAGCGTCAGATTTCTCACCTGCATCGGTGCAGCGGCTTTGATCGGCACGTCGGCTTACGCGGCCGATCTTCCGCAACCGCAACCCATGTACCAACCGCCCGTGATGGTAGCCGCGACCAGCGGCTGGTATCTGCGCGGCGACGTCGGCGTCGGCGTGACGGACTTCACCGCAATTCGATCATTCGCAGACGAACGCAGCGTTCGTCTGGCCGGCAAGCTGGCAAATCGTCCAGAAGGACATCCAGGACACCAGCATCTTCGGCTTCGGCGTGGGCTACGAAGTGAACAATTGGCTCCGCTTTGACGTGACCGGAGAATATCGCACCAAGGCGATGTTCAAAGCGACGGGCAGCTACACCAACTTCTGCGGCGGTGGCGGCATCTGCTTCGACGTCAACACCGGCAACTACTCGGCGGCCGTGTTCATGGCGAACGCCTATATCGATCTCGGCACCTGGTGGTGCATAACGCCCTATATCGGCGCCGGCGTCGGCGGCGCCGTCAGTCGCATCACCGGGGTTCAAGACAACGGCATCATCTCGGACGGCACGGCCGGCTTCGGCTTTGCTCCGAACGACTCCTGGAACACGAACCTCGCCTGGAACGTCCAGGCCGGCCTCACCTACAACGTCACCAACAGTTTCAAGGTGGACTTCAGCTACCGCTTCCTCAGCCTCGGTTCGCCGCAGACCGGCGTGGTTCTGTGCCAGAACACGGCGAGCTGCCCGGGCGCCTTCTACACGCTCAAAGACATGACCTCGCAGGATTTCCGCATCGGCTTCCGCTGGATGCTCCAGCCCGAGCCGCCTCCGATGCCACTGATGAGCCGCGGCTGACGCGTTGCCGGCTGGGGGGTCTAAACGGCGCGGGCGACCGCGCCGTTTTCATTTTGCGCGGGGCGATCCCGGCGGCCGCAGGGGCCGAGCTAACCCTCCATTAAGGTTAATGCCCGATGATCGCGCCATTGGCGGCGCATCGCGCGCCAACAGTGTGAGGACGGGTCGATGCGTTGGGTGATCTGTACGCTCTTCGTGCTGGCGTTCGTGCCGCGGGCGGCGGCAGACGATTTTGACGTGTTGCGCGGCTCCCAACCGGTCGGACCGGCGACGTTCACGCGCTGGAGCGGCGTCTACGCCGGCGGCCAGTTCAGCTACGGCGATGCCGCCGTCAACTTTTCCAATGCGACGTCGCCGCTCGTGGGATTTAGCCTTCGCAACAGCCAGGTGGAGCAACAGGCCACGCCTTCAGAGTGGCAGGTGCTCGGTAGGGCCAACAGCAACGCATTCGGTGGTGGCGGTTTCCTTGGCTACAACACGCAATGGCAGGACCTGATCCTCGGTGTCGAAGGAAACTATACGCACACATCCTTCAGCGCGACATCGACCGCCTCGCCGATCAGCCGCCTGGTCTCAGTCGGCAACGTTGCCACGGTGAGCATCAGCCAAGGCAGCGGGCACTTGGATCTTACCGACTACGGCGAAGTACGCGGCCGCGCCGGATATGTCGTTGGTAACCTGTTGCCATACGGGTTCATCGGCTTTGTCGTCGGACGCGGCGACTACAGCGTATCGGCAACAACGGACGCGACGTGCACGATCCCGAACACGACATTAACCGCGGAATGCGAAGGTTTCCCGATAACCTCCAGCGCCAGCCGCAGCAACGCCTTCCTCTATGGCGGCACCGTCGGTGTCGGCCTCGATTGGGCGATCACGCCCAACTTATTTCTGCGCGGAGAGTTCGAATACATCGTGTTCACGCCATTGGCCAGCATCGACGTTACAGTCATCAACGCCCGGGTCGGCGCCGGAGTGAAATTCTGACGAGCAACGGCGGGCGTCGGATTAAGACCTCAGGCTTGGTCGTTCCCGTCCTCGGTCCTCCGTCCTTCGTCATCCGTCATCCGGCTTGACGTCATCCTTCCGTTTCCCTATCTCCGACCGCGGGACACCCCTCCCCAACGAGGGGCGCCTATCTGGAAGGATAGATCATGACGCTCGCGATGCCCGCCGTGCGGCCGGCTGTGCCGCATTTTTCGTCCGGCCCCTGCGCCAAGCGCCCCGGCTGGAGCCTGCAAGCCCTCAACGGACGCGACTTCTCGGACGCTCGCACCGCTCCAAGCCCGGCAAGGCGAAGCTCAAGCGCGCCATCGATCTGACCCGCGAGATTCTGCAAGTCCCGGCCGACTACCGCATCGGCATCGTGCCGGCCTCCGATACCGGCGCGGTCGAAATGGCGCTGTGGTCGCTGCTCGGTCCGCGGCCGGTGACGATGCTGGCCTGGGAATCCTTCGGCGAAGGCTGGGTCACCGACGTCGTCAAGGAGCTCAAGCTCAAGGACGTGACGGTGCTCAAGGCGCGCTTACGGCGAGCTGCCCGATCTCGCCAAGGTCGATCCGGCGACCGACATCGTGTTCACCTGGAACGGCACCACCTCGGGCGTGCGCGTTGCCGAATGCCGACTGGATCGCCGCCGACCGCGGCGGGCCTGACGATCTGCGACGCGACCTCGGCCGCCTTCGCCCAGCCGCTCGATTGGGCCAAGCTCGATGTCGTCACCTTCTCCTGGCAGAAGGTGCTCGGCGGCGAGGCGGCGCACGGCATGCTGATCCTCTCGCCGCGCGCGGTGGCGCGGCTGGAGAGCTACACGCCGCCGTGGCCGCTGCCGAAGATCTTCCGCATGACCAAGGGCGGCAAGCTCAACGAGGGCATCTTCGAGGGCGAGACCATCAACACGCCGTCGATGCTGTGCGTCGAGGATTATCTCGACGCGCTCGACTGGGCGAAGTCGATCGGCGGCCTTGCCGGCGCTGCGCGCGCGCGCCGACGCCAACGCCAAGGTGATCGCCGATTGGGTCGCGCGCGACGCCGTGGATCGATTTCCTCGCCGCGCGATCCGGCGGTGCGCTCCAACACGTCGGTCTGCCTGAAGGTCGTCGATCCGGCGGTGACCGGCTTCCCGCCGATGCGCAGGCGGCGTTCGTCAAAGGGCATCGCCGCCGCGCTCGAGAAGGAAGGCGTCGCCTACGACATCGACGCCTACCGCGACGCGCCGCCCGGCCTGCGCATCTGGTGCGGCGCGACGGTCGAGCGCGCCGACGTCGAAGCGCTCACGCCGTGGCTCGATTGGGCCTTCGCCAAGGCCAAGGACGCGCTCGCGCAAGCGGCGTGACCTCTCCCTGGCAGGGCGGCTGAAAGAAGAAAGCCAATGGCTCCCAAAGTTCTCATCTCCGACGCGCTCTCGCCCGCCGCCGTGGAGATCTTCAAGGATCGCGGCATCGAGGTCGATTTCCAGCCCAATCTCGGCAAGGACAAGGACAAGCTTGCCGAAGCGATCAACGGCTTCGACGGGCTCGCCATCCGCTCGGCCACCAAGGTCACCGCGAAGATGCTGGAAAAGGCGCCAGAACCTCAAGGTGATCGGCCGCGCCGGCATCGGCGTCGACAATGTCGACATCCCGGCGGCGACCGCGCGCGGCATCATCGTGATGAACACGCCGTTCGGCAATTCGATCACCACCGCCGAGCACGCGATCACGCTGATGCTGGCGCTGGCGCGGCAAATCCCCGAAGCCGACGCCTCGACCCAGGCCGGCAAATGGGAAAAGAACCGTTTCATGGGCGTCGAGATCTTCGGCAAGACGCTGGGCATCATCGGCTGCGGCAATATCGGCTCGATCGTCGCCGACCGCGCGCTCGGGCTGAAGATGAAGGTGATCGCCTACGATCCGTTTCTGTCCGCCGAGCGCGCGGTGGATCTCGGCGTCGAGAAGGTCGAGCTCGACGAACTGCTGCGCGCGCGCCGATTTCATCACGCTGCACACGCCGCTCACCGACAAGACCCGCAACATCATCGACGCCGCAGGCGCTGGCGCAGACCAAGAAGGGCGTGCGCATCATCAATTGCGCGCGCGGCGGCCTGGTCGACGAGGCGGCGCTGGCCGCGGCGCTGCAATCGGGCCAGGTCGCGGGCGCCGCGCTCGACGTGTTCGCCGAGGAGCCGGCGACGCAGAATCCGCTGTTCGGCGCTGCCCAACGTGGTCTGCACGCCGCATCTCGGCGCCTCGACCAGCGAGGCGCAGGAGAACGTGGCGCTGCAGGTCGCCGAGCAGATGTCCGACTATCTGCTGCGCGGCGCCATCACCAACGCGGTCAACTTCCCCTCGATCAGCGCCGAGGAGGCGCCGAAGCTGAAGCCCTTCGTCGCGCTGGCCGAGAAGCTCGGCTCGTTCGCCGGCCAGCTCACCGAGACCGGCATCAAGCGGGTGCAGATCGCCTATGAGGGCGTGGTCGCGCAGATGAACACCAGGGCGCTGACCTCGGCGGCGGTCGCCGGGCTGCTGCGGCCGATGCTGCAGGACGTCAACGTCGTCTCGGCGCCGATCGTCGCCAAGGAGCGCGGCATCGTGGTCGAGGAGACGCGCGCGCGAGGCCGCAGGCGACTACGAGAGCCTGATCACGGTGACGGTGACGACCGAGCGGCAGACGCGCCGCGTCTCCGGCACCGTGTTCGCCGACGGGCGCCCGCGCATCGTCAACATCAAGGGCATCCGCATGGACGCCGAGTTCGGCCCCTCGATGATCTACATCACCAATCTGGACAAGCCGGGCTTCATCGGCCAGTTCTCGCTCGACGCTGGGCGAGGCCGGCATCAACATCGCCACCTTCCATGTCGGCCGCGAGGCGCCGGGCGGCAACGCCATCGCGCTGATCGAGATCGACGGCGAGCTGCCGGCCGACGTGCTCGCCAAGGTGCGCGCGCTGCCGCAGGTGCAGCAGGCGAAGCCGCTGCGGTTTTGAGGCTGACGCCGAGGACGCACGGCCGCGCATCCAGCCGTTCGCATCCGCCATGCATTCAGTGCGACGATTCCCTGTCATTTCAGTGACTTGAGGCCGCTCGGACAGCACCTCGACGCCGCCTGCCCCGCCTTGCTTCGGGCGGCTCATCCATTATCCGAGACGGCGGCTGCGGCCGGTATCCGAACCAAGCGAAGCATCTCATCGGCCTTCTGGGGACGGTATCCTCATGGCAAATGTTGTCGTGGTCGGCTCCCAGTGGGGCGACGAGGGCAAGGGCAAGATCGTCGACTGGCTGTCCGAGCAGGCCGACATCGTCGTCCGCTTCCAGGGCGGCCACAATGCCGGCCACACGCTGGTCATCGACGGCAACACCTACAAGCTCTCGCTGCTGCCCTCGGGCGTGGTGCGGCCGGGCAAGCTGTCGGTCATCGGCAACGGCGTGGTGCTCGATCCGCATGCGCTGCTCGACGAGATCGACCGGCTCGAGACGCAGGGCGTCACGGTCACGCCGGACAATCTGCGCATCGCCGAGAACGCCACGCTGATCCTGCCGCTGCATCGGAGCTCGACGCGATCCGCGAATCCTCGAATGCGGCGACCCGCATCGGCACCACGCGGCGCGGCATCGGCCCGGCCTACGAGGACAAGGTCGGGCGCCGCGCGATCCGCCTGATGGATCTCGCCGATCGTGCCGACGCTCGACCGCAAGATCGAGCGGCTGCTCGCGCATCACAACGCGCTGCGCCGCGGGCTCGGGCTCGAACCGAGTCGTCGGCCGAGCGACGATGCGCGACGAGCTCGATGGCGTGGCGCCGAAGGTCCTGCCCTACATGGATTCGGTATGGTCGCTGCTCGACCAGAAGCGGCGCGAGGGCAAGCGCATCCTGTTCGAAGGCGCGCAGGGCGCGCTGCTCGACGTCGACCACGGCACCTATCCGTTACGTGACCTCGTCCAACACCGTCGCGGCGCAGGCGGCGATCGGCTCCGGCCTCGGGCCCGAGCGCGATCGGCTACGTGCTCGGCATCTGCAAGGCCTACACCACGCGGGTCGGCGAGGGCCCGTTCCCGACCGAGCAGGACAACGAGATCGGCCGGACGCTCGGGCGAGCGCGGCCGCGAATTCGGCGTCGTGACCGGGCCGGCCGCGGCGCTGCGGCTGGTTCGATGCCGTGCTGGTGCGGCAGACGGTGCGCACCAGCGGCATCGACGGCCTCGCGCTGACCAAGCTCGACATCCTCGACGGCTTCGACGAGATCAAGGTCTGCGTCGGCTATCGTCTCGACGGCCGCGAAATCGACTATCTGCCGGCGGGCGAGCACGCGCAGGCGCGGGTCGAGCCGATCTACGAGACCATCGACGGCTGGCGGGAGACGACCGCGCGGGCGCGCTCCTGGGCCGACCTGCCGGCGCAGGCGATCAAATACGTGCGCCGCATCGAGGAACTGATCGGCTGCCCGGTCGCCTGCTCTCGACCAGCCCGGAACGCGAGGACACGATCCTGATGCAGAATCCGTTCGAAACGTGAATCAAGATGAAAAACGAGGAAGACGAGCGTAAGCTCAACCGATGACCGACTATCATCCGCTCATCGCCCGCGCCGTGGAAGGGCTCGACAAGAGCACCGGCGAAGCGCGCCGGGCGCTCTACGAGCGGGCGCGCACCGCGCTGGTCACGCAGTTGCGCTCGGTCGAGCCGGCGCTCTCCGAATCGGAGATCACCAAGGAGCGGCTGGCGCTCGAAGAGGCGATCCGCAAGGTCGAGGCGGAGGCGGCGCGCAAGGCGCGCACCGAGCCGCGCGGAGACGCGCGCGCGGCCGCGCCGGCGGCGCGGCGCGAGCGGACAAATTCGCTTGCCGACAAACTCGTGCGTAGCGCGCGCGAGGGGCGGCAGGCCGAGCCGACCCCGCCGAAGCCGGATGCGCAAGACGAGCCGGAAGCCGAAGCGCCGCGCCCGCCGGCGCAGACCGCGCGCGAACGGCTCCTCGGCGGACGAACGCCGACGCTGACCGAGGGTGGAATAAAGGGCTTCCGCAACGTCGTGAACGAGGTGCACGATCTCGGCGGCGCAGGCGCCAAGGCGGCGCAATCGGCGCGCGACACCCGCGATTCATACGGAGCCGGATCGGCGCAGCAATTTCCGCCGGCTGACGAGGCGGCCGACGCGCCGCCGCGCGGTCGCCAGTCGCGGTTCGAGGCGGAATGGGATTCCGAGCAACTACGATTCGCAGCTGCGCAGCCTCGAGCCGTCCTACGAGCTGGAAGACGAGCAGCCGCTGATGCCGCAGTCGACGCGGCCGCTGCCGCCGCGCGCCGTTGTCGAGGAGGAGTACGCGAGCGAGCGCCCGGCGCGTTCCTTCCGCGGCCTGGTCAAGCCCCTCGTCGCCTTGCTCGTTTTCGCGGCGGTGGCGGCGACGTTGGTATGGGCCTGGCCGAAATTCACCGGGCTCTATCATTACGTCAGCCAGATCGGAACGCGGCAGCCGAGCCAGACGAAGAGCGAGACGCCGGCGTCGCAGTCGCAGCCCAAGATCTCCGGCCGGGTGCCGCAGGAGCAGAGCCAGAGCCAGCCCTCCGGCGCGCGGCACGCCGGGCACGCAGCCGCGCGCCCGCCGTGGCGCAGCGCGTCGTCCTCTACGAGGAGGATCCGAACGATCCGCAGGGCCGGCGCTATGTCGGCTCCGCCATCTGGCGCACGGAAACGGTCTCGCCGGGCGCCGGCCTCGCGCCCGAACTCGCGGTGCGCGCCGACGTGGAAATTCCCGAACGGCGCATGACCGTGACCTGGTCGCTCCGCCGCAATACCGATCAGGCGCTGCCGGCAAGCCATACGATCGAGATCATGTTCAACCTGCCGGCCGATTTCCCCGGCGGCGGCATCGCCAACGTGCCGGGCATCCTCATGAAACAGTCGGAGCAGGCGCGCGGCACGCCGCTCGCCGGCCTCGCGGTCAAGGTGACCAACAACTTCTTCCTGGTCGGGCTTTCCGCGGTCGCAACCGACATGCAGCGCAACATGCAGCTGCTCAAGGAGCGGACCTGGTTCGACATTCCCGTCGTCTACACCAATGGCGGTCGCGCCATCCTGGCGATGGAAAAGGGCCCGCCGGGCGACCGCGCCTTCAACGACGCCTTCGCCGCCTGGGAAAAGAAATAAGACGATACCGGGCGTTCCGCCGTATCGTGGATCGAATTCGTGTTGGGGTAAGGTCGATGGGCACAGGCGCAAAGAGGAGCTCGGCCGACGCGAGGACGCGCAAGCGCGAGCCGCACGCCTTCATCGCTTCGGCATTGCGCACGCTCGAAACCGAACGCGACGGCCTGGGCGCGCTGGCGGCGGCGATGTGCGACGGACTAGGGACGAGCTTCGTCGCCGCCGTCGATGCAATTCGCGCCGCGCGCGGCCGCGTGATCGTGACCGGCGTCGGCAAATCGGGTCACGTCGGGCGCAAGATCGCGGCGACGCTGGCCTCGACCGGCACGCCGGCGTTTTTCGTGCATGCCGGCGACGCCAGCCACGGCGACCTCGGCATGATCACGTCCGACGACGTGATGCTGGTGCTGTCCTGGTCGGGCGAGACCGAAGAGCTCAGGGACCTGATCAACTATTCGCGCCGCTTCCGCATCACGCTGGTCGCCGTCACCGTCAATGCCGAGAGCACGTTGGGCAAGGCGGCCGATATCGTGCTCGTCTTGCCGCCGGCGCGCGAGGCCTGCCCGCATAATCTGGCGCCGACCACTTCGTCGCTGATGCAGCTCGCGCTCGGCGATGCGCTGGCGATCGCGCTTCTGGAAAGCCGCGGATTCACCGCCGTCGATTTCGGCGTGTTTCATCCGCGCGGCAAGCTCGGCGCCGCGCTTAAATTCATCCGCGACGTCATGCATCCCGGCCCCGCGATACCCCTGATCGCACGCGGCGCGCCAATGTCGGAGGCGATCGTCGAAATGTCGGCCAAGGGTTTCGGCTGTGTGGCGGTGATCGATGGCGACGGCAAGCTCGCGGGTCTCATTACCGACGGCGATTTGCGCCGCCATATGCGGTTCGATCTGCTACAGGCGCCGGTCGACGAGGTGATGACCGCATCGCCGAAGACCGTACGGCCGGATCAGCTGGCCAGCGAGGCGTTGGAGCTGCTCAATTCGTCGAAGATCACCGCGCTCATCGTCGTCGACATGGACCGCCCGGTCGGGATCGTGCACTTCCACGACCTCCTGCGCGCCGGCGTCGCGTGACAATGGCTGGAAATCAGGACGCGACGATTCCGACCTGACGCGCCCGCCGACTTTCAACCTTGACCTCAACGCTCGAAACGGAAATCGCCTGATGTTGCTTGCCAATTACCTGTTCTTCACGACGACGTGCGAGGAGGCGCTCGCGTTCTATACGCGATGTGGATTGGGCAAGACCACCGAGATGCTTCGCTATGACGTCGATGGCGTGTCCGCGCCGACCGATGCATTACGCGGAAAAGTCATGCACGCGCGGTTCGAAGGACCGGGCGTCCTCTTCTATGCGTCAGACAACCATGATGCAGAACCGATGCGCGGCTCGGCCCATTTCCTGGTGATGGACGACCGAGCAGGCACCGATCGGATTTTCCACCTCCTGGCGGAGGGCGGCGTCGTCACGACGCCGCTCGGTATTCAACCGTGGGGCGACTACTACGGCAAGCTGACCGACCGGTTCGGCGTTCAGTGGATGCTCGACTTTCCGATGCGGCCGCGCTCGCGGTGAGCGCTTCCGCTCGCTAATACAAACCGCCCTGCACCACGCCCTGATCGTCGGCCGGATGGCCGCCGGCGGACGCTGCCGGGGCGCCGGTCTTTTGCCCCGCAACCGCCGGCGCCGCCGCATCCTTGTTCGCCTGCGAATGGGCGATGAATTCGTCGTAACCGGGAGCGCCCGGTCGCGGCGGCACATCGGCGGGCATGCCGCCCGCCCAGTGCGGCCAATGATCGGAGACGAATCCGGAAAACGGAGGTGCACGACCCGAGACCAAGGCCGAGACAAAGCACGATTGTCGCAGCGAGGATCCGCTTGCCTATTGCCGACGCCGCGTTGCGCCCGCACTCGCCTTGCCCGCCGGATCGCAGCTGCGCGCTTTTGATCATGCCCTGCGACCGCTGATGCACGTCCTTGACCGGCCGACCGACATGCAGATGAAGAGCTTTCATGGCCGTACTGTGTCGGCGCGAAGGCGCGCGCTATTCCCTCGTGGCTTTTACCTGCCCGGCATCAAAGATTTGCTAATGGGCGCACAATTGCCTCGGGCGGACTTTCAGCATAGTCGTTGACCGGGGACGCATCGAGTGAGGATCGCAGGGATTGAGGCTCCGGCGGCGGCAAGGCGCATCCGCATCTTCGCGGCGGGCCATCTATGCAGCGCCCCTGCTGGCGCTCACCTTGTTGCCGGGATGCAGCAACATCGCGCTGCCGCCGCAGGATGCCCCGTCCACGGGCGCCGACCCCGCTTACACCAAGCTCGTCGCCGATCACATCGGCGCGACGTTCAAAGAACACGCCGCCTACGAGGCCTACGAAATTTCCGGACCGCGTTGGGTGCATGCGCTCCGCGGCTGGAGTTGGCTCGTTTGCGTTCGCTTCCAGGATCATGGCCGCCAGCGCAGCTATGCCGTGTTCATCAAAGACGGCGCCGTCGTCGACTCGCGCTACGCGGTGCGGACCGACGCTTGCGATCTCCAGGCGTATGCACCGTTTGACATGATGACCGGTGCGATGCGGCCGATGAGCGTCGGTGCGCAGGAGCCGATTTATTAGATGTCGCGAACAGGCCGCATTCTGGTAACCGGCGCATCCGGCTTCATCGGCCGCGCCGTGGTCGCGGGACTGGCAAGTCGCGGAAGCGACGTGCGCGCCGCCGTGCGGCGGCCGCCGCAATTTCCCTTTGCCGCCGGCGTGGAAGTCATGCAACACGCCGACCTCAAGCAGGCGTTCGATTGGCGGCCGCTCATCGACGGCGTCGATCAGGTCGTCCATCTTGCCGGCATCGCCCATGCCCGCCGCGGCGTCGCTCCCGAGCTGTACGATCAGATCAACCGCGAGGCGACGGCGCGGCTCGCCGCCGCCGCGGCACGGGCGGGCGTCGCCCATTTCGTCTTCGTCTCTTCGATCCGGGCGCAGAGTGGCGCCGCCGCCGACCATGTGCTGACCGAACGCGATACGGCGGCGCCGACCGCCGATTATGGCCGCTCGAAGCTCGCGGCCGAAGCAGAGCTGCGCGCGGCCGGCGTGCCGTTTACGGTCCTGCGGCCGGTGCCGCTGTATGGCCCCGGCGTGAAGGGAAATTTCGCGCTCCTGCTGCGCGCGGCGCGTTCGCGCTGGCCGCTGCCCGTCAAGAATTTCGCCAACCGTCGCTCGCTTCTCGGCATCGACAATTTCGTCTCGGCGCTCGCTTTCGTCCTTGGCGAGCCAACGACCCGCGGCGAGACTTATATCGTCGCCGATCCCGGGCCCGCGCCGCGGCTCGCCGATATGATCGCGGCGTTGCGCGTAGCGCAGCGTCGCCGTCCATTGCTGCTGCCGCTCCCCACGGACTTTGTAGAAATTCCGCTGCGCCTCGTTGGACAATTCGATCTGTGGGAACGGCTCGGCGGAGATCTGCAGGTCGATCCCGGCAAGCTCGTTGCCGCGGGCTGGCAACCGGCGCACGATACGCAGAACGGCCTTGCCGCACTGGCTCAGGCGGCCGCCCGGCGCAGCGCCAGCGCCTGATCGACGGCCGCAAGCACCCGTTGCACCGGCAGCTCATCGAGACATTGGCTGCGGCTGTTGAGGTGGCCGTCGCAGCCAAGCTTGTCGCAGGGCATGCAAGGCAGCGGATTCTGCACCACCCAGACATTCGACCGATGCTGGATCGTGCCGGCGCGCGCCCACGGCGTTTCCAGGCCGCCGATCGGCCAAGGTCCCATCAGGCTCGGGCTCGCCGGGCCATAGAGCGCGACGGTCGGCGCGCCGGCGCCGGCCGCAAGATGAGTGATCGACGTATCCGGCCCGACATAGACGGCCGCGCCGCGCAGCAGCGCCGCGAGATCCGGCCAGCCGAGCTTGCCGTCGACGCGCACCACCGGCGGCTCGACCGCGGACCAGACCCGGTCGAGATAATCCTTCTCCGCCGGGTCGGGCCCGCCGGTCGCGACCACCGTAAGGCCGCGATCGGCAAGCGCCGCGGCGAGCGCGCGCCAGCCCTCGTCGGTCCAGCGGCGAATGCGGAACATCGGATTGGCGTGGAGGACCGCATAGGGACCGGGCAAAGCCGCCGCCGGCGATATCGCGCCCGCCGGGCACACGATCCCGTCTTGCCGGGGAATACCGAGAAAATCCGCGAGTCGCAGGAGCTCGATCACCCGATGATTATCGCTTGACGCCCGGACGACATCGCCTAAGACGCGGCGCTTCCACCAGGCTCCGGAATCCGCCTCGGGCAGGAGGCCAAGTCTCCGACGGCCGGCGGCCCAGGCCAGGAATGTGGGCCGGTCGCCGGCGTGCGTCGCCACCGCGAGATCGTAACGGCGCCAGAGGCGAGCCAGCAGCGCCGTCATTTCCGCCAGCGACGGCCGTTGCGCCAAGGCAATGACGCGATCGAGATCGCGATTGCCTTCCAGCATCCCCTCGGTGCCGCGGAAGACCAGCGCATCGACGCAGGAGCCGGGAAAGCCGCGCTTGAGCGCGCGGACCAGCGGCGTCATCAGCAACACGTCGCCGAGACGGCGCATGGTAATGACGAGAATGCGCGGGCGTTGGTCGAGAACCTTCATCGCCGAGCTCGGTGGATGCGGGACACAGATTCACTTTATCAGGTTCACCTTTATCAAGCTTCGGCCGACAGCGGAACGTCCGCCGGGAGCGCGTCCGGCGCGGAGCGGTGCCGGCGCAACGCCATGCCGCCGGCAACGCCGACGCCGAAGACATAGAGCCAGCCCTGGGTGAAATCGAACAGGTGCGAATTAAACAGCGAGGACACGACATTCTCGATGACGACAAGGGCACCGACCAAGGCCGCGAAACCCTCGCCTCGGAACAGGAGAAAATGCGCGATCCACATCGCCGCCAGGACGACGGCACCGACGAGCCCGAGCTGGATGGCGACGGCGAGAATTTGATTGTGAGGATTGACGGTGACGACCGCCGAAGCCCCGCGCTCGCCGGAGGTCACGCGGCGAAACTGTTCGGGCATCGAGCCGGTGCCGTGGCCGATGACCGGCGCCGCTGTCGCAATGGTCAGCGATTTGCGCAGGAATTCCAGATGCATCCCGGTCGAGTTATTGGCGTCGCGTTCGCGATAGGCGGCAAAGTCGGCGACGGAATTGTTCACCCGCGCGCGCAGATGCGGCGAGCCGAACCAAGCCGCGGCGCCGATGACGACACCCGCCAGGCCGGCCCCCAGCAATCCCCGCCAGCCGAATTGCCGCCACCCGACAAAGACCAGAAGGACCGGAAAGACGAGAAGAACGGTGCGGCCGATGGCGACAAAGAAGATGTTGGCGATGAGAAGCGCGCTAACGGCAACGAGTCCCAGAGCCGAACGCCAATCTCCGGCGCGGCCGTATCCGCAGGCGCGGCCGATCAGCGCCAACGCGCAGATGGTGAAGCTCTCGCCCTGAAAGATGTAATCCTTGGCCGGAATGCCGAACTCAATGCCGCGCCAGCTGAGGCCGGGCGTCAGGGCGAGCGCCCACGACGCCGCCAACACTCCCAGCACCGAGGCCAGATAGCCATAGAATACCCAGCCGCCGTGCTCGGAGCGCCGGAACTGCGCCAGCAGCAAAGGAACGAGGAGCAGCCGGTGGAAGGGGCTGAAACCGGCGAGCCGCTCGCGCCAGCTCACGTCGGCCCACAGCATGCCGGCGGCGGCGAGCACCCACAGCAGCACCGGCAGGCCGCCGGCGGCGGTCGCGAGCTCGCGGCGGACCCGATCGACGCTCATCGTCGGCAGCACGGCAGCGAGCCACAGCACGATCAGGATCCCGGTCGCCGAGGTCGACCACGGCAGCGATACGGCGACGCCGACGGCGAGCCAGTCGGCAATCCGCGCCAGCGCTTGCTGATCAAAGATCCTGATGCGATGGATCGCGGTCATTGTTTGCATCGGCGCCGCCGATGGTGCTGAGGGCGAGCACTTCGCGCATCGTCGCAGAGCGAGGACAGGCCGCGCAGTGCGCGCACGCGATCGGTGAGGATGGCTTCGTTGAGCCTCGCCCGGTTGGCGGACAATTGCGACCGGTCGCTGTAGGAGTGCCACAGATGCAGGACCCCGGTCGCGAATCGTCCCTCCTTGCGCCGCACGCCGGCGTGAAAGAGACGCACCGCCAGGTCGGAATCCTCCAGGCCCCAGCCGACATAGGCGCCGTCGAATCCGTCGATGCGCTCGATGTCGGCGCGGGCGAGTGCCAGGTTGCAGGTTTTTGCCCCCTGCCAACCGCGGCGGAGGAATTTGCGCAGCGGCCCGAGCGGCAGCCGCAGCGCCGGGATCAAGCGATTGACCCCGCCGCGCAGCCGCTCGCGCACCAGCGCGACGAAGCTCCAGGCTTCCGCCGGGATTCCCCGCGCCAGCAGCTCGCCGGTCAGCTCGCGCGACAGGTGGATGCGGTTGCCGGCCACGAACCATCCCGGCTCTGCGAGCCGGCGGTGCGTGGCGACGAAATCGGCGCGGGCCATGCAATCGCCGTCGAGGAAGATGCAGAGCTTGCCGGCGCTGGCGCGAATGGCGCGATTGCGGATTTCGGCGCCGCGGAATCCGCCATGCTCGTGCCAGACATGCTTGACCGGAATCGGCAACCGCGACCTCCAGCCGGCCACGACCTGCGCCGTCTCCGGCCGCGATCCATCGTCGGCGACGACGATCTCGAAGTTTCGGTCGGTCTGCCGGGACAGCGAGCGCAGCACCGCATCGAGCGCGTCGGCGCGGTTGTAGGTGATGACGATCACCGAAACGAGATCGGCGCCTGACAGGCGCTGACGCCGACGATCGCGAGGGATGATGCGCATCGGCGGCCGCTCACTCCTGCGCCGGCTCTTTTGCCGGCCGCGCGCGCTGGACGATCGCCGTGGTCGAGTGGCCCGGCACCAGATCGACCAGGACGACCTGGCCGCCGGCAGCCTCCACGACCTCGCGGCCCACCACCTCGTCGCGTGTGTAGTCGGCGCCTTTGACCAGGACCGCGGGGCGCACGCGCTGGATCAGCTTCAGCGGCGTATCCTCCTCGAACACGACGACGAGATCGACCGCCTCCAGCGCGGCGAGCACCTCGGCGCGGCCTTCGGCAGGATTGAGCGGCCGGCCCTTGCCCTTGAGGCGCCGGGTCGAAGCATCGCTGTTGAGACCGACCACCAGCCGGTCGCAGGCGGCGCGCGCCTCAGCCAGCAACCTGATATGGCCGCGATGCAGGAGATCGAAGCAGCCATTGGTGAACCCGATGCGCAGGCCGAGCCGGCGCCAGTCGGCCAGCCGCTCGTCGAGCACCGACCAGTCGAACACGATCTTCTCCTCCGGCGCCAGCGAGGCGGCGGGCAGGATGCGGTGGCGCAGTTCGCCGAGCGACACGGTCGCGGTGCCGCGCTTGCCGACGACGACCGCGGCGGCGGCGTTGGCGGCGCGCGTCGCCGGCTCGTAGGGCGTCTTCATCGCCAGCAGCACCGCCATCACCGCGGCAACCGTGTCGCCGGCGCCCGACACGTCGCGCACCTTGACCGGATAGGCGGGAATGTGGACGGGCGCGTCGCCCTCGACGTGCAGGGTCATCCCCTCCTCGCTGCGGGTCACCAGCACGGCGTCGCTGCCGATCATGCGCGCCAGCTCGGCTGCAGCGCCGGCAACCTCCGCTTCGGTCGCGACCGGGCGAAGCACGGCGGCGGCGAGCTCCTTGCGATTCGGCGTGACCAGCGTCGCGCCGCGATAGACGCGGTAGTCGTGACCCTTCGGATCGACGATCACCGGCTTCCCCAGCCGCCGCGCCGCCTCGATGATGGCGCGCACGACGCGCTCGGTCAGCGTCCCCTTGGCGTAATCGGAGAGCACCACCGCGGCGACGCCGGGCAGCGCCGCCTCCGCATGGGCGATGATCGCGGTTTGGCTTTCCGCGCTTGCCGGTTCCGGGGTTTCCCAATCGGCGCGGATCAGATGCGCCGAATGGTGCTCGGAGACGAAACGCACCTTGCGCGTCGTCTGCCGGGTCGGGTCGACCACGAGATGGGAAGTGATCGAGCCCTTGAGCTTGGCGAGCGCTTCGGTGAGCACGATGCCGGGCCCGTCATCGCCGATGAGCCCGACGAAGATACAGCGCGCTCCGAGCGCGGCGATGTTGCGGGCCACATTGCCGGCGCCGCCGATCTCGACCACGCTGTGCTTGACCGCAAGAACCGGGGTCGGCGCTTCGGGCGAGATGCGGGTGACCTCGCCATAGACGAAGTCGTCGAGCATGACGTCGCCGACGCAGAGCACGGTCTGCCCGGACACGCGCTTGAGGGCCTCTTCGAAATCGAACATGCCCGCTGCCGTCAGGCCTCGTTCCGTGGTGCCGCTCACCGGTAGCGATCGGGGCGATCGAGATAACCGGTCACGTAACGCTCGACCGCCGCTTCCAGAGGCAGGAAGTCCGCGTCGTACCCGGCGCGCCGCAGATTTCCGATGTCGGCCTCGGTGAATTCCTGATAGCTTTCGCGCATCGAAGCCGGCATGTCGATATACTCGATGGCGGGCGCGTTGCCGAGCGCGGCGAACAAGGCCGCGATCAGGTCGCGAAAGGTGCGCGCCTGGCCGGTGCCGACGTTGAAGATGCCGGAAACTCGCGGCGTCTCGATCAGCCAGCGCATAACGGCGACGGCGTCCTCCACATAGATGAAATCGCGCTTCTGACCGCCATCGGCGACGTCGGCGTGCAGCGATTTGAACAGCCGGACCGCCTTGCCGTTCCGGGCGTCGTCGAAATTCTTGGCGACGAGACTCATCATCTCGCCCTTGTGATACTCATTGGGACCGAAGACATTGAAGAACTTCAGTCCCGCCCATTGCGGCGGCAGTTTTTCCTTGCGCGCGACGCGCTCGGCGACGGCGAGGTCGAACAGGTGCTTGCTCCAGCCATAGAGGTTACGCGGCCGCAGCCGCTTGAGCGCGCCGTTCGCCCAGTCGTCCGAATAGCCCGCCTGCCCGTCGCCATAGGTTGCGGCCGAAGAGGCGTAGATGAACGGCGTGCGCGTCGCCGTGGCCCAGTCGAGCAGAGACAGCGGCAGCCGGAAATTGGTTTCGATGACGAGGTCGCCGTCGGTCGCGGTCGTCGTGGAGATTGCGCCGAGATGCAGGATGGCGTCGAGCTTGCGGCCGTCGAGCCAATGCAGCAGGTCCGCCGGCGGCACGAAGTCGGCGAGCTGACGGGCGGCCAGATTGCGCCATTTGCCGGCGCTACCCAGGCGGTCGCAGACGGCGACGCCGGCATAACCGGCCTCGTTGAGGGTGGCGACCAGATTAGACCCGATGAATCCGGCCCCGCCAGTGACCAACAGCATCCAAGTGACCAGTTGCGATCGCCCCGCCCCCTTTGCCTCAGTCGCGGGCGCGACGCAACACTGCGCGGTGACACCCTGCAAATGTGGCAAACTGCACGGGGCCAGACGCGGACAATGGCGCAACTTAATAGAAATGAATCTTAATTCACAAATCCGAGCATCGGCGACCCTGGCGGCGAAGAGCCCGGTTCGGGACCGGATGGACGACAGTCCCATCCTCATCGTCCCGTATGTGTGGATCGGCGACTTCGTGCGCTGCCATTCGGTCGTGCAGGTGTTGCGCGAGCGCTTTCCCGGCCGGCCGGTCGACCTGCTGGCGACGACCTTGTGCGCGCCGCTCGTCGACTACATGCCGGGCGTGCGGCAGGGGATCATCGTCGATCTGCCGCGCGGCCGTATCGCGCTGGCGCAGCAGGCCGCGCTCGCCGCGCGGCTGCGTCACCAACGCTACGGCACGGCGTTGGTCATGCCGCGAACCTGGAAATCGGCACTCGCGCCGTTCCTCGCCGCAATTCCGGAGCGCGTCGGTTTTGCCGGCGAGGCGCGTTTCATTCTTGCTTAACGATTTGCGCTGGGGCGAGCGCAAGCTGCCGCGCATGATCGACCGCTGCGCGGCGCTCGCCCTGCCGCAGGGTGCGAAACTGCCGGCGGAGTGGCCACAACCGCAGCTTAAAGTCCCCGCGGCGGATATTGCCGCGTGGCGCAGCCGCAACGGCCTGAGCGCCGAACGCCGGCCGGTCGTTGCGCTTGCCCCCGGCGCCGTCGGGCCGGCAAAGCGCTGGACGAGCGCCGGCTATACCGCCCTCGCCCGCCGGCTCCTCGCCGACGGCTTCGCGGTTTGGGTGGTGGGTGGTCCCAACGAGAAAGCGCTGGCAGCCGAGATCGTCGGCGACAGCGAGGCGCGCGACCTCACCGGCCACGATCTGCGCGACGGCGCGATCGCGCTCGCCTGCGCGTCGGTCGCCGTCTCCAACGATTCCGGCCTCATGCACGTCGCGGCGGCGCTGGGCACGCCGACGGTCGCGATCTTCGGGCCGACGAGCCCCTGGCATTGGGCCCCGCTCAATCCGCTCGCGGCAACGGTCGTGACCAAGAGCGAACTCGCCTGCCAGCCGTGCCACAGGCCGGTGTGCCGGCTTGGCCACCATCGCTGCATGAACGAGATCAGCGCCGAGGAGGTCTTGGCCGCGACCCGCTCAGCGCTTGCCGCAGCCGTCGCGGCCGGTTAACGAACGGCCCGATAACCGGGCCCGGTCATGGTAGGGGCGAGGCAGCGACATGGACGACATGGGTCTGAGAGCATGACGGTCCTGGTCACCGGCGGCGCCGGCTATGTCGGCAGCCACATGGTGCTCGAGCTCGTCGATGCCGGCGAGCGCGTCGTGGTGCTCGACAATCTTTCCGCCGGATTTCCGTGGGCGGTCGCCGAAGGCGTGCCGCTCATCGTCGGCGACACCGGCGACCAGACGCTGGTCGCTCGGCTGATCCGCGAGCACGGCGTCGAGGCCATCATCCACTTCGCCGCTTCGGTCGTGGTCCCGGACTCGGTGCGCGATCCGCTCGACTATTATCGCAACAACACGGTCAATTCCCGCGCGCTGATCGATTGCGCGCTGAAGAACGGCATTCGCCAATTCATCTTTTCCTCGACCGCCGCCGTGTACGGCGATCCGGTCAAGATTCCGGCGAAGGAAGATTCGCCGACGCAGCCGACCTCGCCCTATGGCTGGTCGAAGCTGATGACCGAAATCATGCTGCGCGACGCCGCCCACGCCCATGATCTCAGCTACCTGATCTTGCGCTACTTCAACGTCGCCGGCAGCGATCCGCGCCGCCGCACCGGGCAATCGAGCAAGGCGGCGACGCATCTGATCAAGGTCGCCGTCGAAGCGGCCGTGGGGCTGCGCCCGAAGCTGCAGATCTTCGGCACCGATTATCCGACGCCGGACGGCACCTGCATCCGCGACTACATCCATGTCAGCGATCTTGCCCGCGCGCATTCGGATGCGCTGCGCCATCTGCGCTCCGGCGGGCCGTCGCTGACGCTCAATTGCGGCTATGGCCACGGTTTCTCGGTGCTCGAGGTGATCGAGACGGTCAAACGGGTGGCGGGAGTCGATTTCAAGGTGGAAACCGCGCCGCGGCGTCCGGGCGATCCGGCGCGGATCGTTGCCGATTCCGAACTGGCGCGGGCGACGCTGCAATGGCAGCCGCGTTTCGACGATCTCGCGACCATCGTCGAGCACGCGCTCGCCTGGGAGCGCGAGCTTGTCCGGCGCCGCGCGGCGGCGGAGCTCGCAGCCGCGACGTCGCCGGGTTCCGAGCGCACAACGCGCCGTTGAAATGGCTTGAAAACCACCGCCCTTCCGGGCATGGAACGCCCAAGGATGCCGGCCTCTTCACGCAGTTGGGCCGCTCGGACCGCCTGGGCTCGGCTGCGGCGGCGCGCAAACGGATCGGGCATGAAAGCTGTTACGGCCGATTCCTCGGACCGCTATTCGACGTTCTCCTTGGTGCGGCGTCTCCTCGTCGATGAGGCGTGGAGCCATTGGCCGCGCTACGTCATCGCCTATGTGCTCATGGGCATCGCCGCCGGCGCAACGGCGCTCACCGCCTACCTTGTCGGCACCATGACCAACGAGGCGTATGTCAACCATAATCTCCACGCCCTCACCGTCGTCGGCGTCGTCGCCATCGCCCTGTTCACCATCAAGGGTTTCTCGACCTACGGCGCGACCGTGATCCTCTCCTCGATCGGCAACAGCATCCTCGCCGACAACAAGCGCCGCCTGTTCGACAAGCTGCTGCGCGAGAACATCGGCTTTTTTGCCGACCGCCATTCCTCCGAATTCATCGCCCGGCTCACCGCCGGCACCGCCGCGGTGACCATGGTGATCAATCTTCTCATCGGCGCGGTCGGGCGCGATCTGATGTCGCTCGTCGCGCTGTCGATCGTCATGGTGGTGCAGGATCCGCTGCTGTCGATTGCCGGCGTCATCGTGGTGCCGCCGGCGTTTTTTTCCTGCGCAAGCTGATCCGGCGGGTGCGTGCTATCGCGCGCATGCAGTTCACCGGCGGCGCGCGCGTCATCGAGACGATGCAGGAAACGCTGCAGGGCATGCGCACGGTCAAGGCGTTCCTGCTCGAGGACGAGATGCGGCACCGGCTCGACGTGAGCGTCAATGCAGTCGAGCACGAATCGAACAAGATGGCGCGCGTCTCCAACCGCGCCAGCCCGCTCATGGAAACGCTCGGCGGCCTGGTGATCGGGTTCGCCTCGATCTATGCCGGCTACCGCGTGATCAAGACCGGCGCGTCGCCCGGCCAGTTCTTTTCCTTCCTCACCGCGTTTCTGCTCGCCTACGAGCCGGCCAAGCGGCTGGCGCGGCTCAACATCGACCTCAACAATGCGCTCGTCGGCGTGCGCCTCCTCTACGAGGTCATCGACAGCCCGCCGGGCGAGCCGGCGGATGACGACCGCCCGCCGCTCCAGGTGACGACGGCGCGCCTCGAATTCGCCGATGTGCGCTTCGCCTATCATCCCGGCGCGCCGGTGCTGCACGGCATGAGCTTCCTGGCGCAACCGGGCAAGGTCACCGCGCTGGTCGGCCCCTCGGGCGGCGGCAAGACCACGGTACTGAGCCTGATCCTGCGCTTCTACGACTTCGATAGCGGCCGCATCCTGATCGACGGCCAGGACATTGCCGGCGTATCGCGCGGTTCGCTGCGCCGGCAGATCGCCTATGTCGGGCAGATCGTGCAGCTCTTCCGCGGAACGATCCGCGAGAACATCGCACTCGGCAAGCTCGACGCCAGCGAGGCGGAGATCGTCGCCGCCGCCAAAGCCGCGCATGCGCACGACTTCATCGTCAGCTCTCCCGCCGGCTACGACACGCTCGTCGGCGAGCACGGCCTGCAGCTTTCCGGCGGCCAGCGGCAGCGCATCGCGGTCGCCCGCGCGCTGATCAAGGACGCGCCGATCATCCTGCTCGACGAGGCGACCGCGGCGCTCGATTCGGAATCCGAGCGCTACGTCCAGGCGGCAATCGCCGAATTGTGCAAGGGACGCACGACGCTGGTCATCGCACACCGTTTGTCCACGATCGTGCACTCGGATTGCATTCTCGTGGTCGAGGGCGGACTGGTCGTCGAATCCGGCCGGCACGAGGAATTGCTGCGCAAGGGCGGCCGTTACGCCTCGTTCTATCGCCTGCAGCTCAGCGAGCAGGAGCAGGCGCCGCCGCCGGCGCGCGAGCCAATCGCCGTCGGCTGACGGACCACCGGTGAAATAAATCGGTCACAGCCGTCATCCGTCCTCGGCCGTCCGTCGCCTGATTTTCATGGAACCCGGATAGACACCGCGCGTTGGGAGGGAACCGCAGTCTGATTGGAGCTCCGCCATGGGCACCCGCCGTGTGACCTTGCGCGTTCTGCCGCCGACCCCGTTCGGCGATGTCACGATGGTGCCGGCAACGCTGAGCGGACGGTCGGAAAGCGACATGGCCCGCGCGATGGCCGCCGCCCTCGCCGATGTCGAAGCGCCGGCCGCCGCCGATGTCTACCGCCAGCTCCGAGTGTCCTTTCCGTTCGCCTCGCTGAGCACGCGGGTCACGGCTCTCGGATACATCATGGAGCGCCTGCGGCGGTCGTTCTGACTCGACGGCAAAGCCGTCAATTCCGCCTGAGCCCGCGAAAAATAACTACAATCCCAAATAGGCGCTGCGCACGCGGTCGTCGGACAGAAGCTCGGCGCCGCTGCCGGCGAGCGTCACCCGGCCGTTTTCCAGCACATAGGCGCGGCTCGCGAGCTTGAGCGAGAGCGCGACGTTCTGCTCGACCAGAAGGCAGGTGAGCCCCTCGGCATTGAGCTCGCGGATGGTCTCGAGCATGGCCAGCGCGACCTTGGGCGCCAGCCCGAGCGAGGGCTCGTCGAACATGATGAGCTGCGGCGCGCCCATCAGGCAGCGGGCGATGGCGAGCATCTGCTGCTCGCCGCCGGAGAGCGTGCCGGCCGGCTGCCGCGCCCGTTCGGCGAGCACCGGAAACATCGCCAGCACGCGCGCGCGGTTCTTGGCGCTCTGCGCACGGGCGCGCGGCAGCATGGCGCCGATGTCGAGATTCTCCGCGACGGTGAGCGTCGGAAACACCTGGCGGCCTTCGGCGACCTGGCCGAGCCCGAGGTCGCAGACGCGATGGCTCGGCCAGCCGGCGATGTCCACGCCGCGGAAGGCGATGCGCCCGCGCAGCTGCGGGCGCATGCCGGCGAGCGCGCGGATGAGCGTTGTCTTGCCGGCGCCGTTGGCGCCGATGATGGCGACGATCGCGCCCTCCTCGACGTCGAGCGACACGCCGTCGAGCGCCTGCACGTCGCCGTAGAACACATCCAGATTCTCGACGTGCAGCATCACACTACCTCGGCGCCGAGATAGGACTGGACCACCGCCGGATCGCGCACGACCGCTTCCGGCGCGCCCTCGGCGATGGCGACGCCGTGGTCGAGCACCAGCACGCGCGAGGCGAGCGCCATCACCGCGCGCATCACGTGCTCGATCAAAAGGATGGTCAATCCGGTTTCGCGGTTTAGCGCGCGCAGGATGGCGACCATGCGATCGGTCTCGGTCGGCCGCAGGCCGGCCATCACCTCATCGAGCAGCAAGAGTTGCGGCCCGGTCGCCAGCGCGCGCGCGACCTCGAGCCGTTTGCGGTCGGGCAGCGTCAGGGTCGAAGCGAGCCGGTGACGCTTGTCGAAAAGGTCGAGCTGCCGGAGCAGGTCGTGTGCGTGCGCGCGCGCCGCGCCGACATCACGCCGGTGCAGCAGCGCGCCGACGATGACATTGTCCTCGACGCTCAGCGCCGGGAACGGCCGCACGATCTGGAAGGTGCGGGCGATGCCGCGCCGGCAGACCGCGTCCGGCGGCAGGCCATCGACCGGTTTGCCGGCGAAGGTGATGGTGCCGCCGTTCGGGCGTCAGGGCGCCGGCGATGATGTTGAACAGCGTGGTCTTGCCGGCGCCGTTCGGGCCGATGATGGCGAAGATCGCGCCTTGCGGCACGGTAAAGCTGACGCGATCGACCGCGAGCAGACCGCGGAAGCGCTTGCTGACCGCTTCGACGGTGAGGAGCGCGGTCATTTGTTCCCCCCGATCAGGCCGAGCCGGCGCGCCAGCGGCGGCCACACGCCGTCCGGCAGCGCGACGACGACGAGAAGGAGGCAAACCCCGTAGAACACCTGCTTCGCGCCGGGCAGATCGACGCCGAAGGCCCCCATCAACGCGTTGAGCGTCTCCGCGAGCCCGGTGAGCACGAAGGCGCCGAGGATCGGCCCGAACAGCGTGCCGACGCCGCCGATGATCGGGCCGAGGATGATCTCGATCGAGCGCGAGATGCCGAACACCTGCTCGGGAAACAGGTTGTTGTAGAAGAATGCATAGAACACGCCGGCAAACGACGTGACCGCGGCGGAGACCATCACCGCGTACATCTTGTAGCGGAAGGTATCGATGCCGGCGGCGCGCGCCGCCTGCTCGTCTTCGCGGATCGCCAGCCAGAAATAGCCGATCCGGCTGTGCAGCAGCAGACGGCAAAGCACGAAGGCGAACACCGTCGCGGCGAGGATGACGTAGTAGAACATCGTCGGCGCGCCGCGCAGCAGCCAGAGATCGTTGTGCGCGTATTGCTTGACCGGCAGGAACAGGCCGCTCGAGGCGTTGACGAAATCGAGATGGTCGAAACCGATGCGCGTGAATTCGGCAAAGGCGATGGTCAGGATGGCGAAATAGACGCCGGCGACGCCGAAACGGAAGGCGAGATAGCCGATGATCGCCCCGCAAGCCGCGGCGACGGGAATTGCAGCCAACAGCCCGATCCATGGACCGACGCCGTAGCGCGTGAACAGGGTCGCGGCGACATAGGCGCCGAGCCCGACATAGATCGCATGGCCGAGCGAAAGCTGGCCGGCGAAGCCCATCATGATGTTCCAGGCCTGGCCGGCATAGGCGAAATAGAGAATGAGGATGAGAACGGTAAGCAGATAATCGTTGACGAAGAACGGCGCCAGCAGAAAGGCCGCCAGCAACACCGCAAGCGGGACGGCGCTGCGCGGCGACAGGTCGGCGCCGAGGCGGGCGATCATGCCATCCTCTTGCCGAGGATGCCCTGCGGCCGGAACAGCAGCACGAGGACGAGAATGGCGAAGGCGAACATGCTTTTCGCCGACGGCGTGAACAGCAAGCCGGCAATCGCTTCGGTGACGCCGATCAGCACGCCGCCGACAGAGTGCGCCGGGCATCGAGCCGAGCCCGCCGGTGATGACGATGACGAAGGCGAGGAGCGTATAGCCGGGGCCGACCATCGGCGTCGCGTCGGTGATCAGCACCAGCATGGTGCCGGCGGCGCCGACGCAGGCGGCGCCGAGCCCGAAGGTGAGCGCGTAGAGCCGCTTGACGTCGAGCCCGACCACCAGCGCGCCGGTATGGTTGTCGGCGCAGGCGCGGATCGCCTTGCCGAGAAGCGTCAGCCGGAAGAACGCGAACAACGCGGCGGTGACGATGATCGCCGCGGCGCCGGCATAGACCTTGGCCGCATCGACGATCACCGGCCCGATCTGGAAGCTGTCATAGGCGTAGGCGGTCTGCACCGCGCGCGCGTCCGGGCCGAAGATGATGAGCAAGGTGTTGGCGATGATGATCGCCAAAGCGACCAGCAGCAGGAACTGGCTATGCTCCGGCCGGGTGATGAACGGATTGATCAGCGAAGCCTGCAGCGCGTAGCCGAACACGAACAGCACAGCCGCGATCGGAACCAGCAGGATCAGCGGATCGAGATGAAACCAGGCGAACAGCACGATGGCGAGATACATCGCCACCGTCATCATCTCGCCATGAGCGAAATTGACGACCCGCACCACGCCGAAGATGACCGACAGGCCGAGCGCCATCAGCCCGTAGACAAGGCCGGTCAACACGCCGCCGACGGCGACATTGAGATAGACGTCGAACGGCACCGGTGGGTCCTAGGTTCCGGTCGGGCGAGCGGAAGGGCGGGGATGCATCATCCATCATCCTGAGGCGCCAGCCAACGGGGCCGGCCGTGCGACTGTTCGTCTTGGCCGCATTGGTCCGTCGGCGTATGCTGGAAGCAACGCTTTGTCACGCTATTCTGGGCGCTTTCGCCCGAGATCGGTCCGAGCCGGGTGGAGGCCGCAATGCAGCAAATTGCGGACTGGCTCGAAAAGCTCGGCATGTCCGAGTATGCGCAGCGCTTTGCCGAAAACCGCATTGATTTCTCCGTCCTTCGCGACCTGACCGATCAAGACCTCAAAGACCTCGGCGTCGTTCTCGGTGATCGGCGCAAGATGCTGCGCGCGATCGGCGAACTCGACAACCGCTGCGCCCGCGGCACCCGTCGGCGCCTCGCGGCAACGCCGCCGCGACAGCCGAGGCCACCGGCGAGCGCCGCACGTCACGGTGATGTTCTGCGATCTGGTGGATTCGACCGGCATTGCCGCGCGAGCTCGATGCCGAAGAGTGGCGCGATCTGGTTGGCGCTTATCTCGATGCCGCCTCGGCGGCGGTGACGGAGATGGGCGGCCAGGTCGCCAAGAAGCTCGGCGACGGGCTGATGGCGCTGTTCGGCTATCCGGTGGCGCAGGAGAACGATGCCGAGCGCGCAGTGCGGGCGGCGCTCGCGATCCAGCGCGCGCTCGCCGAATTGAACCGCAAGAACGCCGGCACCGGCAAGCCAGCGCTCGCCGCGCGCATCGCCATCGACTCTGGGCCGGTGGTGGTCGATGCGACGGGTGAGATTTTCGGCGACGTGCCGAACATCGCGGCGCGGGCGCAGGCGCTGGCCGAGCCGGGCGCGGTCGTGGTCACGGCGCGGGTGCAGCGCCAGGTCGCCGGCCTGTTCGTCGCCGAGGAGCGCGGCAGCCATGAACTCAAGGGCGTGCCGGAGCCGGTGACGCTGTTCCGGATCGTGCGGGCGAGCGGCGGCGGACGCCGCGCCGGGCAGCGCCATCTCACGCCGCTCGTCGGTCGCGACGAGGAAATCGCCATGCTGATGCGGCGCTGGGAGCGGGCGCGGCAGGGCGACGGGCAACTGGTGCTGATCGTCGGCGAGCCGGGGCTTGGCAAGTCGCGCCTGATCGAGGAATTTCACGCCCGGCTGCGCGAGATGCCGCACACCTGGGTCGAATGGAGCTGCTCGCAGCTCCTGCAGAACACGCCGCTGCATCCGATCGCCGAATGGGGCCGCCAACGGTTCGGCGGCGCCGACGTGCCGGCCGAGCAGCGCCTCGCGGACCTGGAAAGTTCGCTGGCGCAGGTCAAGCTCGACCCGGCGGAGAATGCCGCGCTGCTCGCGCCGCTCCTCGACATTCCGCTGCCGGCGGAACGCGCGCCGACTTTGCCGCCGGAGGAATTGCGGCGCCGGCAACTGGCGGCGCTGACCAACTGGGTGATGGCCGGCGCGCGGGTTCAGCCGGTCGTGCTGGCGCTCGAAGATCTGCATTGGGCCGATCCGACCACGCTCGATGTCTTGCGCGGCATCGCCGAACGCGGTGCGCTGGCGCCGTTGTTCGTTCTCATCACTGCCCGGCCGGAGTTTCGGCCGCCCTGGGGCATGCGCTCGCATCACGGCACGATTTCGCTCGCGCCGCTCGACCGCCATCAGGTGCGGCACATGGTCGGCGAGCTTGCCGCCCGCCACGCGCTGCCGAAGGAAGTGATCGAAGGCGTGACCGAGCGCACCGGCGGCGTGCCGCTGTTCGTCGAGGAAGTGACGCGGCTCCTGTTGGAGCGCGGCGAGCAGGGCGGCATCCAGGCGATCCCGCCGACGCTGCAACAATCGCTGACGGCGCGGCTCGACCGGCTCGGTCCGGCGCGCGAGGTGGCGCAGATCGGCGCCGTGATCGGACGCGACTTCTCCTACGCGCTGCTTCGCGCCGTGGCCGGAATGGAGGACGCGCCGCTGCAGACGGCGCTGGAACGGCTCGCCGAGGCCGACATCCTGCTGGTGCAGGGCCTGCCGCCGGACTCCGACTATCGCTTCAAGCACGCGCTCATTCAGGACGCGGCCTATGAGAATTTGCTCAAGAGCCGGCGCCAGGTTTTGCACCGCCGCGTCGCCGAGGCCTTGCGCGACAAGTTCGCCGCCACGGCTGCGGCCGAGCCGGAGTTGCTGGCGCATCACTTCACGCAGGCGGGCCTCACCGAAGCGGCCATCGAATGGTGGGGCAAAGCGGGACAGCGGTCGCTGGAGCGCTCGGCGCTGGTCGAGGCAGCAGCGCAGCTCACGCGCGCGCTCGACCAGATCGCGACCTTGCCCGCCACGCCCGCGCTGCGTCGCGAGCAGATCAAGCTTCAGGTCGCGCTCATAACCCCGCTCATGCATGTCAAAGGATATGCTGCGCCGGAAACCAAGGCGGCTGTGGAGCGGGCACGTCTGCTGATCGAACAAGCTGAAGCGCTCGGAGAGCCTCCCGAAGATCCGCTGCTGTTGTTCTCGGTCCTCTACGGCTTCTGGGTCGCGAACTACGTCGCGTTCAACGGCGACGTCTTGCGCGAGCTTGCGGCGCAGTTCCTGGCGCTCGCCGAAAAGCAAGCAAACGACCGTGCCGCTCATGATCGGGCATCGCCTCATGGGCAATTCCTTGCTGCTGACGGGAGACATCGCGGAAGGTCGAGCGCACTACGATCAGGCCGATCGCGCTTTACGATCCGGCCGAGCATCGTGCGCTGGCGACGCGATTTGGCCAGGACGTGCGAGTGCTCGACCTTGTCCTATCGGTCATGGGCCTGTGGATGCTTGGCTATCCCGAGGCCGCGCTCGTCGACGCCGACCACGCGCTCAAGGATGCGCGCGAGATCGGCCAAGCCGCCACGTTGATGTTTGCGCTGCAGGTCACGCTATGGGCCTTTGTCCACTGCGGAGATTACGCGGCGGCGAACGCAAAGTCGATGAGCTTGTCGCCTTGGCGGACGAAAAAGGCTCGTTGTACTGGAAGGCGCTTGGAATGCTGACGCGAGGTTGCTATCTTTGCCCTGACCGGCAAAGCCCGCGGACGCAGTCCCACTGATCACCTCCGGGATCGCCGCTTTGCGGTCAACGGGATCGACGCTGGTTCGCTCCGGCGAATTTTTCGTATTTGGCGGCCGCTTATGCGGAACTCGGTCAATTCGATGACGCTTGGCGCTGCATTGGCGAAGCGATGACGCACGATCGAAACCACCAAGGAAAAATGGTGCGAGGCCGAGGTCAATCGCATCGCCGGCGAAATCGCGCTTAAGTCGCCAGAGCCGGATGCGGCGAAGGCGGAAGCGTATTTCGAGCGCGCGCTTGCGGTCGCGCGTCAGCAGCAGGCGAAATCCTGGGAACTGCGCGCGGCGATGAGCATGGCGCGGCTCTGGCGCGATCAGGGCAAGCGCGCGAGAGGCCCGCGACCTGCTCGCTCCGGTCTACGGCTGGTTCACCGAAGGCTTCGACACGCTCGATCTGAAGGAGGCCAAGACCTTGCTCGCCGCGTTGGCGTCGCCGGGAGGAACGGCCTCAGCCGCGGTTGGCGTATGACGGCAGCGGCCACTCCGGTTTGGCGTCGGCGGCGTCTTTCGGCGCCAGGATCACGAGCTTGCCGTCGCGGTTCTGGATGGCGCCATCCTTGACCTTGTCGTTCTGGCCCTTGGCATTGAACGCGATGCCGGGTCCGATGCTGACATTGTCGGTGATGTTGGTGGTGCGGATGGCGTCGGCGAGCGCCTTCGGGTCGGCCGAAGCGGCGCGCTTATAGGCGTCGGCGGCGACGAGGAGCGCCTCGAAGGTGAAGACGTGGTTGGTGTTGAGGCTCACCCCCGGATCGGCCTTGGCCAACGCCGCTTCGAGCACGCCGCTGAGCTTCTTGTGTGGATCGTACCAGGGAACGAAGCTGATCGGACCGTTGGCGAGCTTGCCCAGCGTCTTGATGTATTGGTCCTCGTACCAGCCCGGCCCCATGCTCAGGACCGCCTGCGGCGTCCAGCGCTGCTTGACCAGTTCGCGCGTCAACAGCATCGCGTCGTTGAGCCGGCTGGAGACGAGGAGCGCATCGGCGTTGGTCGCCTTGGCCTTGGCGACTTCGACCGACAGGTCGTGCGCCGCCGGATCGTAGGGGATCTCCTCGACGATCGTGTAGGGCATGTCGAATTTCGGCATGATCGCCCCGATCCCTTTGGCGATCGCGGTGCCGTAAGTATCGTTGACGTGCATGAACACGACCGTCTTCGGCGCGGCGCCGGCCGCAGCGAACACTTCCTTCTGGTTGGCGAAAGCATCGCCCAAGATCATCGCCGCGGTGGGGAAGTTCCGGAACACGAACTTGTAGCCCTGCTCGGTGATCGGCGGCGCCGCGGCGATGTTGATGACGAGCGGAATGCCCTTCTGCTCGGCGACCTGGGCGATGGCGGTGGTCTGCCCGGAATCGAAGGCGCCGACCAGGAGCTGGGCGCCGTCGCTGATCAGCTTTTCCGCTCGCGCGCGCGCTGTCTCCACGTTCGAACTCGGTGTCGCCGTTCATGATCGCGAGATCGGGCAAGCCCATCGATTTGAGGACCCCCGCCGCGATATCGACGCCGCGCTGGCAATCCTGGCCGATGCCGGCCTGCAGGCCGGAACGCGGCAGCAGCACGCCGACCTTGAGCGGGCCGCCCTGGGCGCGCACGATGTTGAACGGCGCGATGCCGGCCATCAAACCGGCGGCGCCGACGCCGGCGGCAAAAGCGCGGCGCGTGAGGCGCGCGGAATTCGATCGGGATTTACAATTCATAGCGAAATCCTCCCATGCCTGGTCCGGGTCCGGCTTTTGCGCCGTCATTCGGCGCGATCATTTCGCGCCATGATGCCGGATTTGTTTGAGCGGTCACAAGCGCGAAAATGTCGCGACCGGCCGCGATTTTGATCCGGCTGCGCCTATTGTTGACCTGGACAACAATTGCGTCAATACCGATCTCCTGACAAACGGTCCCGGCAGGGACGATCCGCTCGGGAGGAACGGGCTCAATGGCCGAACGCGCGCAAACGCAGAAACGGGGCAGTCCCGTTGCGCAACCAAGCGGCGACCCGCAGCAGCCCGCGCCCGGCCATCGCGCTCGACGTGCTCAACCGGCATCTCGGCTATTTCGCGCGCCGCCTGCAAATCTGGGTGTTCCAGGACTTCATCCGCACGCTGGCGCGCATCGACATCAGCCCGGCGCAGTTTTCCGTCGTGGTGGTGATCGGCGCCAATCGCGGACTGTCGCAGGCCGAGCTCTCGGCGACGCTCGGGATCGAGCGGGCGCGGCTGGTGCGGCTGCTGCACCGGCTGGAAGAGCGCGGCCTCGTCCAGCGCCTGCCGTCCTCCGCCGACGGCCGCCGGCACGCGTTGCAGCTGACCCCGCAGGGGCGGACCACGCTGGCGCGGGCGAAGACATTGGCGGCGCGGCACGAACAGCGGCTGATCGCGAAGCTCGGCGCCGAGCGTCATCGCCTGCTGCTCGACGCGTTGCGCGCCTCCTAGCCGGCGAGCGATCCTTCGACCGCCGCGGCAATGCACAGAAGACGGCGGTCGTCGCCATGGCGCGCGATCAGCATGAGGCCGACCGGCAGCGCGGCCGGGAGCGGCAGGGAAATGGCGCAGAGATCGCAGAAATTGACCGGCGAAGTCTGGCGCAGCAACGCGACGTTGCGGGCGCCGAAGACTTTCGGGTCGGCGACCTCGGCGATGGTCGGAGCGACAATCGGCGTCGTCGGCATGACCAGCGCGTCGAAGGCGGCAAGCCGCTGATCCATGGCGCGCACGAAGCGCTCGCGCGTCCGCATCAGGTCGACGTAGTCGGCCGCCGAAAACGCCTGGCCGCGCTCGATGCGCGTGCGCACGATCGGGTCGATATCGGCGGCGCGGCGCTTCACGCGGTCGCGATGCACGGCATAGCCCTCGGACTGGCTGATGCCGCCATACGGGTTGGTCTCGGCCAGCTCGGCAAACAGCGCGATCTTTTCGCGCACGATACGGACGCCGGCGCCTTCGAGCCGCTTGATCGCCGTCGCGAAAGCCCTGGCGACGGTGTCATCGAGATTGTCGAGCGGCAATCCTTCCGCGAGGCCGAAGCGCAGACCGCCAAGCGCAACCGGCTCGAGCGGCGCGAAATCCTCGCCGGCGAGGATCGCGTCGGCCTTGGCGCAATCGGCGACGCTGCGCGCGAGCGGCCCGATCGAGTCGAGCGTGTAGCTCAGCGGAAACGCGCCGTCGGTCGGGACGCGCCGCTTGGTCGGCTTGAAGCCGACGACGCCGCACAAGGCCGCCGGCACCCGCACCGAACCGCCGGTATCGCTGCCGATCGCGATCTCGCACATGCCGTCGGCGACGGCGACGCCGGCGCCGGACGAGGAGCCGCCGGGCACGCGCGCGCGGTCGCCCGGATTGCCGGGCGTGCCGAAATGCGGATTGGCGCCGATGGCGGAAAAGGCGAATTCGGTCATGTTGGTCTTGGCGACGATCACCGCGCCGGCCGCGCGCAGGCGGCGCACGACCGGGGCGTCGGCGTCGGCCGGCTTCGCCTCGTCGGCAAGGATCTTCGAGCCGGCGCGCGTCGGCTCGCCGGCAACGTCGAACAAATCCTTGATGGTGAGGATCGTGCCGTCGAGCGGCCCGAGCGACACGCCGAGAGCGGCGCGGGCATCGGCCGCATCGGCCGCGGCCCGGGCGGCGTCGGCGTAGATCGTGAGGCAGGCGCGGGCCCCCTCGCCCGTTCGGGTCGGCAATGCGGGCGAGCGCGCGTTCGAGCCGGTCGCGGCTGGAGTGACGGGTCATCGCCGTATCCGGACGGAGCATGGCGCGACCATACACGGGCAAATGCGCGGATGAAAACCGGCATTGCCGAGACTAAGATGTCATTTCCGGGCGCGCTCCGATCATGGCCCACGGGATTTTCGCGATGCCAGACAGGAAACCGGCGCTTTGTTTCATCGGCTTTGGCGAAGCCGGCCAGGCGATTGCGTCCGGCCTGCGCGAGGCGGGCGTCGAGCGGATTTCGGCGTGGGACATCCTGTTTCCGCAAGCCGCGGGCGAAAAATTGCGGCGCGCGGGCGAGGCGATCGGCGCCGCCTGCGCCGCCTCCGTCGCGCCCGCGGTGCGCGGCGCGGACATCATCGTATCCGCGGTCACCGCGGCCTCGAGCGTCGAGGCGGCGCAATCGGTCAAGCCGCATCTCGCCGGCCGGCCGTTCTTCCTCGACATCAACTCGGTCTCGCCGGCGCGCAAGCAGGAGACCGCCCGGCTCCTCGGCGCGGATGCCCGCTACGTCGATGTCGCGGTGATCGCGGCGATTCATCCGGCGCGGCAGCAAACGCCGATGCTGCTTGCCGGCCCGCATGCCGAAGCCGCCCTGGCGATCCTCGCGCCGTTCGGCATGCGCGCGAGCGTCGCCGGAGCGGAAGTGGGCGCCGCGGCGGCGATCAAGATGGTGCGCAGCGTGATGATGAAGGGAATGGAGGCGCTGACGCTCGAATGTTTCCTCGCCGCCGCGCGCGCCGGCGTGGTCGACGAGGTCGCCGCCTCGATGAAGAACAACTATCCCGACCTGGATTGGGGCAAGGTGATCGCCTACAACCTCGAGCGCATGGCGATGCACGGCGAGCGCCGCGCGGCGGAAATGGAAGAGGTGGCGCAGACGCTGCGCGAGCTCGGCGTCGAGCCGCTGATGACCGCGGCGACGGTCAAGCGGCAGCGGGAAATGGGCGAGATCGGCGCGCAGCAATCGGTGCGCGGCGTCCTCAACAAAGACCGCGCCGCGGTGCTCAACGCCATCAGCGCCGCCGCGCGCGACCGGCATTGAATTTCGTCGGCTGGCGGGCGCCACCGCGTAAGCAGAACAAGAGGCGCGTGCCTGCGCCTCCACCACCACCGCAAATGAACGTTGCGGTTTGTCATGCGGCGGCTATGACCGCCGCATGACGCCGGCGAGGTAGGCGAAGGACGCCTTGGGCGTACGCTTCTGCGTCGCGAAATCGACGCGGACAATGCCGAACCGGCGGCTGTAGCCTTCCGACCATTCGAAATTGTCGAGCAGCGACCAGACGAAATAGCCGCGCAGATTGACGCCGTCGGCGAGCGCCCGGCGCGCCGCGGCCAGATGATCGCGCAGAAAGGCGACGCGGTCCTCGTCCTGCACCGTGCCATCGGCAGCGACGCGATCGTCGAAGCAGGCGCCGTTCTCGGTGACGTAGAGCTCCACATCGCCATAGCGGGCGCGCAGATTGACGAGCTCGTCGTAGAGCCCGTCCGGCATGATCGGCCAGCCGATCCCGGTGAAGCGGGTGCCGGCCGGCACGGCGCCCCACCAGGCGCCGAACAGGCTGTCCGGCGCGCGGCCGACATACATCGGGCTGTAGTAATTCACGCCGAGGAACTCGACCGGCTGATGCGCGGTCTCGAGATCGCCGGCGGCGACGAGCGGCGCGAATTGATCGGCGATCGCGCGCGGATAGGAGCCGGTCAGCAGCGGATCGAGCGAGGTCCCGTTCCAGAACGCATCGAAGCGCTCGGCGGCGCGGCGATCCTCGGGCCGCTCGGAGGCGGCCCGCGCCGGCTGCAGATTGATCACCGTGCCGAGGCGAAGGCCGGAATGCTCGGCGCGCACCGCCTGCAGCGCCAGGCCCTGCGCCAGGTTCTGGTGATGGATCGCCGCAAGCATATTAGGCAGGCCGGTCAGGCCCGGCGCATGGCTGCCGACGCCGTGGCCGAACAGCGCGTGGATGTTCGGCTCGTTCAACATCGCCCAATGCTTGACGCGATCGCCGAGCCGGCGCGCCACGGTGCGCGCGTAGTTGGCGAATTTCGGCGCGATGTCGCGCTTGACCCAGCCGCCCTCGTCCTGCAGCGCCTGCGGCAAGTCCCAATGATAGAGGCACAGCCACGGCGTGACGCCGCGTCCGAGCAATCCGTCGACGAGGCGATCGTAGAAATCGAGGCCGCGCGGCTCGACCATGCCGGCGCCGGTGGGAAAGATGCGCGGCCACGCGGTCGAAAAGCGGTAGGCGTTGAAGCCGCCGCGCGTCAGCCACTCGAGATCCTCGAGCCAGCGGTGATAGTGATCGCAGGCGACGTCGCCGGTGTCGTCGTTCTTCACCCGTCCCGGCGTATGCGAAAAAACGTCCCAGATGCTCTTGCCGCGGCCGTCCTCATCGACCGCGCCTTCGATCTGGTAGCTCGAGGTCGAGGCGCCCCAGACGAAATCGGCGGGAAACGCCGCCTCCTCGGCGGCAGCCGCAGGCAACCGCAAGGCGTGCCGCAAGCCGTATAGGCCGGCGAGCGAGGGCAGCAGGGCGCGGCGCGAGATCATCGGCACGTGTCGCTCACTTCCTTGTTCTTCCGCCGGCGGCGTGCCGCGCGGCGGCATGGCGCCGGCGGCCTTGAGCCGCGTGCTCCAATATTCCCAGGTGCGCTCGACGACGATCGGCATCAGATTGACCGCGCCGGCAAGCTCGATCTCGCCGCGATGCAAAGCCGGCGCGCCGCCGAGCATGAGCGCGCGCATCTGATACGCGGCGTTCTGGCACAGGAAGATCGAACGCGACACCAGCTCCTTGAGGCCGCCGCCGACCACGGTCGCGCCGTGGCGCTTCATCAGCACGACCGCGTGCCGCCCGAGCGCCCGGGCGAGCGAACGCCCCTCCTCCGGCTTGACCACCAGCAGATTGGTGTCGCCGAACTCGTCATGCTGGTCCCAGAACGCGGTCGCCTCGCCGATCGCCGCGCCGAGATGGAACACCGGCACGATCGGCTTCCCGGCGATGCAGAACGGCAGCACCGACGGCGCGTGATGATGGCAGACCGCCATCACGTCGCTGCGCGCCTGGTAGATGCAGCCATGGATGACGCGCTCGGCGTAGAGCGCGACCTTGGCCGGCTTCACCGGCTCGGAATCGAGCGTGTATTCGAGGATGTCGGCCGGCTCGACCAGGAGCGGCGCGCGCGAGCGTGCGAGCAGATAACGGCCCGGATCGCTTGGATGGCGCACGCTGACATGGCCGAAGGCGTCGAGCACCCCCTCATGCGCCAAAATGCGGTTCGCCAGCGCGAGATCGGCGATGAGATCGGTCAAACTTCCCGGCACGGCCGGTCCCTCTTGCTGCGCGCGGCGCGCGGCCTTTGCGCCCGTCGCCAACGCATAGTCATAGCTTGCCCGGGCGGGCGATGCTATCAAGGCGGCGACAGCAGGCGCTGCAACGTCAAATCCGAGCCGCATCATAGCAGCCGGCGCGGCGCTTTGGCGCGGTTGGCCTTGGCCGGAGCCGGGTGGTATTAATCCGTCCGTCCAGGCGGCTGGCGGCCTCCCTCGATCGAATCGACCGCTCGCGCGAGCGGGAAAGGCAAGCTGACCATGAACGAACATGCAAAACCGCTGACGCTCTCCGAGCGCGCCGACGAACTGGAAGAAGAGATGATGCATGCGCTCACCGAGCGCATGGTCGCCAAATCGGCGCTGTTCAATCTCGCCGACGGCAAGGTGGAGATCGAGAACGGCCAGGCGATCCTCGCCGCCAATCCCGGCAAGTATTTTCTCATGGGCGCCGATCCGCGGCTGCCGGCAATGCCGGAGAAGCCGACGCTGATCGATTTCTTCAAGGCGCGCTTCGCCAGCACCAGCCACCTGCTGCAGAGCGCGACGCACGCGCTCAAAGCCGGGCACAGCGAGAAGGTGATTCTCGCCTGCCTCCTGCATGACATCGGGGTCGCGAGCTTCATCCGCTGCGATCACGGCTATTGGGGCGCGCAGATGATCGAGCCCTATGTCGACGAGGAGGTGAGCTGGGCGGTGCGCATGCACCAGGCGCTGCGCTTTTTCGCCGATCCGTCGGTCGGCTACGAATATCCCGAGCTCTACATCAAGGCGCTCGGCCCCGACTACACGCCCGAGCCCTATATCGTCGCCGAATACGAGCGCGCGCGGAACCACAAATGGTACATGTCGTCGCGGCTCATCACCATGAACGACATCTATTCGTTCGATCCGGACGCGAAGGTCGATCTCGACGACTTCGTCGACATCATCGGCCGCAATTTCAAGCAACCGAAGGAAGGCCTCGGCCTCGACAACTCGCCGTCCTCGCACATGTGGCGCACGCTGATGTGGCCGACGCGGTTTTTGTGAGGGCAGGCGTGTGAAGCCAGGTTGCCGCTCGTCCCCGCGACAACTCACCTTCGAGCGCACACATCGCCGCCGGCGATCTCGACAAAGCTTCGCCGACGCCGACGCCATCGCCGAGGCGACGTTCTTGTTCGCCGCCACACCGGCGTCACCAACGAGCCGCGCGCTATCGTCGCCGACTGGAATCGCGGGCGAACAGCGCCTCACCGTCTATCAGGGCACGCAGGCGCCGCACATGATGCAGAACCTGTTCGCCAAGCACCTCGGCCTCGCCGAGCAGCAGGTGCGCGTCATCACCAAGGACGTCGGCGGCTCGTTCGGCATCAAGGTGCACGCCTACGCCGACGAGATGGCGACGGCGGCGCTGGCGAAGCTGCTCCGGCGGCCGGTCAAATTCGTCGCCGACCGGCTCGAGAGCTTCGTCACCGACATCCACGCGCGCGACCATCGCGTCAAGGCGCGGATCGGCGTCAAGCGCGACGGCACCATCACCGCTTTCGCGATCGACGACCTGACCGGCATCGGCCCCTATTCGGTCTATCCGCGCACCAGCGGCATCGAGGCGAACCAGGTCGTCAACCTCATCGGCGGGCCCGTACGCTTGCCCGAACTATCGCGCCCGCGCCCGCGTCGTTTTCCAGAACAAGAACGTCATGTGCCAATACCGCGCCGTCGGCCACCCGATCGCGACCGCGGTCACCGAGGGTTTGGTCGATCTCGTCGGCGGCGCAGATCGGCATCGACCCGGCCGAGATCAGGCGGCGCAATCTCATCGCCGACGACGCCTATCCGGCGACCGGCGCCTCGGGCATCAGGTTCGAGAAGCTCGTCGCACCACGCCTCGCTCGACAAGATCCTCCGGATGATGGATTACGCCGGCGCTGCGCGCCGAGCAGGCGCGCGTTGCGCGCGCGCGGCATCCACCGCGGCATCGGCTTGGCCTCGTTCGTCGAGGTGACCAATCCCGTCGGCCGCGTTCTACGGCGTCGGCGGCGCGCGCATCTCCTCGCAGGACGGCGCCACCTTGCGGCTCGATGCGGCCGGCGCCGTGTTCGTGCCATTCCGGCGTCACCGAGCAGGGCCAAGGCGCCGAGGCGGTGCTGGCGCAATGCGTCGCCACCTCGTTCGGCGTGCCGATCGAGCGCGTGCGCGTCATCACCGGCGACACCGACAACGTGCCCTATGGCGGCGGCACCTGGGCGTCGCGCGCCGCCAGCATCGGCGGCGAGGCCGCCTGGCAGGCCGGCAAGGCCTTGCGCGCCAACGTGCTCGCCGCCGCCGCCTCGATCCTGCAGGCCGACCCGAAGCGCTCGACATCCGCGCCGGCATCGTCGTCGACGCCGACACCGGGCGCGAGCGCATGCCGCTCGAAGAAGTCGCGCGCGTCGTCTATTTCCGACCCGACACGCTGCCGCCCGGCTTCCAGGCCGAGTTCGTGGTGACGCGCCACTACGTGCCGCGCGCCTGGCCGTTCGCCTTCACCAACGCGTGCAGGCCTCGTACCTCGAAGTCGACATCGCCACCGGCGAGGTGACGCTGCGCTCTGGATTCCCGCTTTCGCGGGGACGAGCGGAATGAAGCCGCTCCCTACCAGCTGGCCGGCAGCTTGTTCAGGCCGCGGAGCACGAAAGTCTGCCGCCAATCGGGGTGATCGAGGTCGTCGAGCCGCAGATTGGGGAGCCGGCGCAGCAAGGTGGAGATCGCGACCTCGCCTTCGATGCGGGCGAGCTGGGCGCCGAGGCAGTAATGGATGCCGCCGCCGAACGACAGCGGGCGAATATCGGCGCGTTTGATGTCGAGCCGGTCGGGATCTTCATAGACCGTGGGATCGCGATTGGCGGCGCCGAGCAAACAAATCACCGATTGCCCCTTGGCGAGCGCGATGCCGCCGATCTCGTCGACCTCTTCCAGCGTGGTACGGCCAGTGACCTGCACCGACGAATCGTAACGCAGCAGCTCCTCGATCGCGTTCGGAGCGAGCGAGGGATCCTCGATCAGGAGCCGGAGCTGGTCGGGATTGCGGTGCAGCGCCAGGAGCCCGTTGCCGATCAGGTTCACCGTGGTCTCATGGCCGGCGCCGAAGAGGAGGATGATATTCGCGGTCAGCTCCTCGTTGGTCAGCTTGTTGCCCTGCTCTTCGGCCTGGACGAGATGCGTGGTGAGATCGTCACCCGGCTGGCGCCGGCGCAACTCGAACAGGCTGCGGAAATATTCGGCCGTCGCCAGATTGGCGGCACTATGCGCCTTGATCTCCGCGGCGCTGAGCGGCGCAAGGTCGAGGAGCCTGCCGCCGTCGCGCGATGAGGCGAAGAACATCTCGCGGTGATCCTGCGGAATGCCGAGCATGTCGCAGATGACGATCACCGGCAGGCGGAAGGCGAAATCGGCGATCAGGTCCATATGGCCGCGCGGCGCCACCCGGTCGATGATCTCGTCGACGATCGCCTGAATACGCGGGCGCATGTCCTCGACGCGGCGCGCGGTGAAGGCGCGCACCACCAGGCCGCGCAGACGGCCATGGTCGGGCGGATCCTGCTGCAGCATCCAGTGGCTCATGCTGCGATAGATCGGCTCGTCGAGAATCTGCGGCCCGAAGCGCCGGCTCATGCGACCGACGAAATCCTTGCCGAAGCGCTTGTCGCGCAGGATCGTGGTGACATCGGCATGGCGGCTGGCGACGTAGAGCCCGATCGGCGTGAGATGCATCGGATCGACTGCGCGCAGCCGGTGGTAAACGGGATAAGGGTTGGCGATGAATTCCGGCGATTGCGGATTGAACAACGGCGCGCCCTGGATGGTCTGGAGCTGCTCGTTCATGACGATCCCCGTTCGATGGCGACGGACTTTTGCAGATAGTACGCGCCGCGCGCCGCCTTTGCTACTGTGGCGCGGTCGGGAGAGGCTGCGCAAAGGGGAAAGCAAAATGAGAAGCGTGCGCTCACGGATGTGGCTGTTGGCCGCCGGTATCGTACTGCTGCTCGGAGCGCCCTTCGCGCACGCGCAGGGCCCGGCCTTTCGCGTCGATCCCTATTGGCCGAAGCCGCTGCCGCACAACTGGATCCTCGGCCAGGTCGGCGGCATGGCGGTCGATGCGCAGGACAACATCTGGGTGTTCCAGCGGCCGCGCTCGCTCACCGACGACGAGAAGGGCGCCGCGCTCGATCCGCCGCGGGCGAAATGCTGCGTGCCGGCGCCCTCGGTGCTGGTGTTCAATCAGTCGGGCGATCTCGTCCGCTCCTGGGGCGGGCCGCCCAGCGCCGGCGAAAACCCGGGCTATGACTGGCCGCTACAGGAACACGGCATCCTCGTCGACAATACCGGCTTCGTCTGGCTCTCCGGCAACGGCAAGGGCGACGGCATGGTGTTGAAGTTCACCACCGACGGCAAGTTCGTCAAACAATTCGGCAAGCGCGCGCCGCTGACCAGCAGCACCGATTTGACCCAGTTCGGCCAGGTCGCCGCGCTCGCCTTCGACAAGCAGGCGAACGAAGTCTATGCCGCCGACGGCTACGGCAATCACCGCGTGGCGGTGCTCGACGCCGGTTCCGGCGAGATCAAGCGCATCTGGGGCGCCTATGGCAGGCCGCCGACCGACGACGATCTGCCGCCGTACAATCCGGACTCGCCGCAATTCGCCAACCCGGTGCATTGCATCGCGCTCGCCAAGGACGGCCTCGTCTATGTCTGCGACCGCAGCAACAACCGCGTGCAGGTGTTCAACAAGGACGGCACGTTCGTGCGGCAATACGTGTTCGATCCGAAGACGCAGGGGCCGGGTTCGGCCTGGGGCCTCGCCTTCTCGCCGCTCGACCGCAAGCAGAACTACTTCGTGCTGATCGACGGCACCAACGAAGTGTTCGAGACGGTCCGCCGCAAGGACGGCGCCGTGGTCGGCACCTTCGGCCGGCCGGGCCGCAACGCCGGCGAATTCCACTACGTGCATGTCGGCCAGTTCGATTCGCGCGGCAATTTCTATACCGGCGAAGTCGACACCGGGAAACGGCTGCAGAAATGGGTGCCGGCGGAGTGAGCCGTCATTCCGCCGGCACGACGACGGCGCGGCATTCGCCGAAGCCGATGCGCGGATAGCCGGGTTTTTCCGCAAAGCCGCGGAAGATGATCTCGTCGCCGTCTTCGATGAACGAGCGCGTCTCGCCGCCCGGCAGCGCGATCGGCTCGCTGCCGCGGGCGCTCAGTTCGAGGAGGCTGCCCCAGCTCGATTTTTCCGGACCGGAAACCGTGCCCGAGCCGATCAGATCGCCGAGCTGCAGATTGCAGCCATTGCTGGCGTGGTGGGCGAGCATCTGCGCGACGGTCCAATAGAGGTTCGCGCACGAAGTCCGCGCGAGAAGAAGCGGCGCGGTACGCGCACGCCGCATCGCCGCGCTGGCGATATACGCCTCGAGCGTGACGGCGAGCCCGCCCTGCGCGCGATCTTCCGGATCGTCGAGATGCGGCAGCGGCCGCGGATCGCTTTGCGGCCGCGCGAAGGCGGCGGTACGGAACGGCGCCAGGGCCTCGGCCGTCACCACCCAGGGCGAGACCGTGGTGGCAAAGCTCTTGGCGAGGAACGGCCCGAGCGGCTGCGCCTCCCAGCCCTGGATGTCGCGCGCCGACCAGTCGTTGAGCAGACAAAAGCCGAAGATGTGCCCGGCCGCCTTGCCGATCGGTATGGTGTCGCCGAGCTCGGACGGCACGCCGACATAGAAGCCGAGCTCCAGCTCGAAATCGAGATTGCGCGAAGGCCCGTAGCTCGGCTCCGTCTCGTTGGCGCGCTTGCGCTGGCCGCGCGGCCGCCTGACCGGCGTTCCGCTCGGGCGCACCGAGGAGGCGCGGCCGTGATAGGCGACCGGCACATATTTGTAGTTGGGCAGCACCGGATTGTCCGGCCGGAACGCGCGCCCGGTATTGGTGGCGTGAAACAGCGAGGCGAAGAAATCGGAGAAGTTGGCGATGGCGACCGGCATCTCGATTTTCGCCTGCGCCATCGGCGTCAGCTGCGCCCGCAGACTAGGCGTCACCGTGCGCGGCGCTAAGCCCGCGCGAAAGCGCGAGCCGCAAGGCGGACCACGCGCGCGGCCCAAGCGACATGAGACCATTGAGTGCCGGCGCGGCGCCAGCTCGCGCCGCCTCGGCGGCAAGGCCGTCGAACGCGGAAGCCGCCGCCGCCAGATCGAGGATCTGATCGCCGATCGCAACGCCGACGCGCGGACGCGCGTCCGCCGCCGGCCGAAAGACGCCGAACGGCAAATTCTGCACCGGGAATTCGTTCTCGGGCGCGTTTGCGCTCTCCACCCAACTGCGCCGCGCCGGATCGTGCGTTTCGTCGAGCGGCGTCATACGCCGCCATGCAAGTGCAGCTCGCGCCGGCGCAGATTGTCGCTGAGCCGCCGCTTGCCCTCGGCGTCGATTGCCCGCGCCAGCTCGGGATGATGCGCCATCAGGGTGCGGAAATCGGCGAGGTCGAGAATGAGCAGGGTCGAGGCCTCGGTGGTCGACACATTGGCGGTGCGGATCAGATCGCCGAGCAAAGCGAGCTCGCCGAAAAAGGCGCCCGGGCCGAGCCGGACCGGCGTCGGGCTGACATCGACCTCCACCTCGCCCTCGGCGATGAAATACATGCAGTCGCCGACCCGGCCGTGGCGAATGACGGCGGTGCGCGCCGGCACCTCGACGCGGCGCAGCATGTGGGTGATCTCGGTGAACGCCGCCGGGTCGAGCGTCTGGAAGAACGGCACCTTGCTGACCAAGTCCCAGGTCTGGATGAAATGCCGCCGCCGGCTTTCGGCGGCAAAGCCGGTGGCGAGGATGCCGGTCCACAAGCCGAAGGTGGCGATGCCGCAGATCATCACCAACGCGCCGAGCAAATGGCCGAGATGTGTATGCGGCACCTCGTCGCCATAGCCGGTGGTGGTGAGCGTGACCACCGCCCACCACAACGCCGACGGCAGCGAGCCGAACGCCCCCGGCTGGCCCTCGCGCTCGATCACGTGCATGGCGGCGGAGGCGAGGAAGAGCGCGATCAGAAACAGCACCAGGACGCTGGCCAGCGCCTTGGCCTCGAGCACGAACACGCGGCCGAGCTGGGCGAAGCCCGACGAATATTGCGCGAGCTTGAGCACCCAAAGCGAGGCAAACAGCCAGGCCGTCGGTGGCGGCACGCCGCCAAGGAGAGCGATCGGAACCGGGAACACCGAGAGCAGATCGACCCAACATGACGGCGAGCGCAGATAGCGCCGCACCGATCCGGCGGCAAACGCGGCGCTCGCCCGAAACGCGCTCTCGACGGCAAACCAGGAAAGGCAGCACCACAAGCACGCCGCCAGCCACCCGCCGATCGAGGCGCGCAAATCCGGCACAGTGAACGCCGTCATCGCGGTCAGGCCGAGAAAGAGAACCAGGTGACTCGGCAGCGACGACACGCCGAGGAAGCGCAACCGCATGGTAAAATGCGCAAGTGCGGTGCGCGCGCCCTTCGACACGATCCGTGCCTCGCTATCCATGGTTTCCCGGCGGGTGCATCTGATCCGGAGCCCAGGCAAAACTACGCCGTCAGCCCTCGCGTCGCCAGCCGAAATTACCGCAAAAGCTAACGATAAAGGCCGGCGAACGCATGCACGTGCTTAATTTCGCGAACAGATACCGTTAAACTCGCGCCTTCGACTCGGCCGCGCTCGCCCTCCTTCCGGGACCGCCATGAAGCAACAGCAGATTTCGCGCGTGGAGCTGGCGAGCTATCTCATTTCTCCCGCGCTCCTGGTGATGCTCGTGCTGATGACGGCCGAGGCGATGCTCGCCGCCGCGACCACCTGGCTCGTCATCAATGCCGGGCGCAAGGTCGCGCTCGGCGAATTCCTGCTCAGCGATCTGGCCTGGATCCTCACCGCGCAATCGGCGTCGTACGTCGCCGGCGTGATCAGCTGGATATTCGCCGAGCGCGCCGGCTATCGCGGCTTCGGCAAATTCATGCTGCGCTTCGCGCGCGAAAACCGCGGCAAGGTCAAGCTGTTCGGCGACCGGCCGGCGCGCGAACGGGTCGAGCCGTTTCTGACCGGCGAGGCGTTCCAGTGTTTCTTCAACTTGATCTACGAGCTCGAATTCGCGCTCAAGCTCCTTCTCGGACTGGTGTTCAACGCCATCGTGCTCGGCGTGGAAATCAACATCAGCCTGCCGTTCGCCTATGTCGGCGCTTTCGCCGCGCTGTTGCTGATGCAATGGGCGCTGCAGACCCCGATCACGCGCACTTATCTTGAAAACCAGCGCATGAACAATCGGGTGACCGCGCAGGGCTACACCGCCTGGGACAACATCTTCAGCGGCAACCGCTATAATCTGCGGCTCTGGCTCGCCGGCTTCAAGACCCGGCTGCGCGAGGCGCTCACCGCGCAGCTGCGCGCGATCGTGGCGCGCGAAGGCATGAGCGCGATGAGCGGCATCATCAGCCTCGCCGTGGTCTTCGCCACCATGACCGTGGTCGCCGTGGACAATGTCGGCAATATGGCGGTGCTCATCGCGCTGGCGACGACGCTGCCGCGGCAGATCGAGATGACCTACGAGCTGCATCTGCTCGCCACCGGCTGGAACGATCTGATCGCGGTGTGGACGCGCTTCGGCGGGGTCGCCGCCAACATGCAGCCGCAGCCCGAGCCGGATTTCGACGACCGCATCAAGTTCGACCGGCTGGTGCTGCGCGAGGGCGAGGACGCGAACGTCGTGTCCTCGGTCAACGACGCGCTGCGCATCGTGCTGGCGCAGCCGACCGGCCGCATCAACATCCGCGGCGCCAACGGCACCGGCAAATCCTCGCTGCTCGCCAGCCTCAAGACCGAGATGAGAAAGCGCGCCTATTACTGGCCGCCGTCGGACCGGCTCGCCTTCGCGTTTGCCGGCGGCGTCGTCCCGGTCGAGATCGACGGCGGTGACGAGGATGAAGCGATCGTCGTCGCCGACACGACGGACCAGAAGCTCGGCTTCTCCTCCGGCGAGCGGCAGCTCAAATCGCTCGAGGAGATCGTGAACGCGACCGATGCGCAGGTGTACCTGCTCGACGAATGGGACGCCAATCTCGACGCGGCGAACAAGGCCAAGGCCGACGCGCTCCTCGATGCGCTCGCCGCCCGCGCCCGCGTGGTGGAAATTTCCCACCGCGACCGCCCGGCGTGATCAGCCGCTGTCAACTCGCCTTGCGGAGCTGCAAATCCTCGGCGCCCAGGGTAACGCCGAAAACTTCGGCAAGGCCGCGTTCGCCCTTGGGCGAGATTTTCAGCGCGCGCGAATCGCGGATCCGCGCGATCCAGCCGAGATCGAAACAACGATTCGCGAGAGCGGCGCCAAGCGCGCCGGCAAGATGCGGCCGCCGCTCGCTCCAGTCGAGGCAGGGGCGGCAGAAGGTGCGGCGGCCTTGTCTGACTTCCTCGACCAGGACCCCGAAGCCGGACAGGAACTTCTCGCCGGCCGGCGTGACCATTCCGCCGTCTTCGGTCAGCACGATGTGCTTGCCGCGCGTCAGCGCATCGGTGAGCGCCACGCCGAGGCGGCCGGCGACATGGTCGTAACAGGTGCGCGCCGTGCGCAGCTCATCGCCGCCGTTCCAGCGCGGCCGGTAACGCTGCGGCCCGTCGGCGGCGACCACCATGATGCCTTCGATCATGCGCGCGATCTTCGGCGAGCCGAGGCGGAAGTAGGAATGCCGGCCTTGCTTGGTGAGCGACAGAAGATTCGCCTGCGTAAGCCGGGCGAGATGCTCGCTTGCCGTCTGCGGCGACACGCCGGCGACATAGGCGAGTTCGCTCGCCGTCAGCGCGCGGCCGTCGATCAATGCCATCAGTATGTTGGCGCGCGCCGGATTGCCGACCAGCGCGGCGACTTCGGCGACGGCGGGCTGACTTCCATCCATGACCAACACATAGACGGGCCGAGCCTTGACTTCCAGGGACGACGCTTCGGCTATTCCCGAAGCGTCGTGTTTGGCGCGGCGTTCCCCGCCGGGCGAATTGACTACATCGCCACGACCGGCTGCGCGGCGAGCGCCGGCTCGCGCGGCGCCACACCGGAAAACAGCGAGCCCTCCTTGAACCACGAGGCCGGCGCCGAGTGGCCCCACAGGGTCTGCCGGCGCGGGTCGGTGAGCGACCAGCGGATCGGCGCGTGATCCGGATCGACGGTGAGATAGTCGCTGGTGAACAGCTCGACCCGGTGGCCGTCAGGATCGCGCACGTAGAGGAAGAAGGCATTGGAAATGCCGTGCCGGCCGGGCCCGCGTTCCATGTTGGCGAGATAGCCGCAGGTCGCCATCACGTCGCAGATGTGGATGATGTCGAGCACGCCCGAGGTCCACAGCCCGACATGATGCAGCCGCGGCCCGAGCCCGTTGGTGAAGGCGAGATCGTGCACATTGCCCTTGCGGTGCAGCCACACCGCCCAGAGCTTCGGGTCGGCGCCGTCGGTCTCGGTGTATTCGGTCAGACGAAAGCCAAGCGCGGCATAGAAGTCGTAGCTCGCCTGCACGTCGGGCGTGAAGCAATTGAGATGATCGATGCGCTGGATGCGCGCGCCCTGATGCGCGGCGTAGTTCTGCAGCATGCACTCGGACTGTTGCATCTGCGCATAGAGGTCGAGCGGCGTGCCAAAAATGTCGGCCGTGCGCAGGGTGCGGCCTTGGTGCGGCACCTCGGGGAACGCGGTCGGCAGGTTGCGGCGGCCGAACCAGGAGGCGGCGCGGTCGAGATCCTCTTCGCTCGCGAGCTTGAAGCCGAGCGCCCGCACCTCGGCCGCGCGCGAGCGCCGCAGCACGATCGAGTGATGATTGCGTTCCTCGACGCCGCGGAGATAGAGGGCATCCGGCGTTTCGTCGCTGACCAGGAGGCCGAGGCAATCGACATAGAAGGCGCGCGAGCGCGCGAGGTCGGCGACGCCGAGTTCCACATGGCTCGCACGCACGATATTGAACGGCGGGTCGAAGATCGGATTGCGGATCGGCATGGCCGGTCGCCGTTGACGGTTGTTGCGCCGACTTCTAACACATCGCGCGAAGGGCGGAAGTCAGTGCGCGGCGGCGCGGGAGATGACATGCGGCTTGCAAGCTATAATCTGCGTGGGCGGCCGAGTTTCGGGGCGGTCGTCGGCGATGCCATCGTGGATCTGCGCGCGCGGCTCAGCCGTTTCGCGACCCTGCTCGAAGTGTTTCACGCCGGCGCCCGCGGAAGCGCGAGGCGGCCGCGACCGGCGTGCGTCCCGACATCCGGCTCGACGAAGTCGAGCTGCTGCCGCCGCTCTCGGCGCCGGAAAAAATCCTGTGCTGCGGCATCAACTACGCCAAACGCGGCGCCGATTACGCGCTGACCGAAAACCCGAAATATCCGAGCATGTTCTACCGCGCGCCGAATTCGCTGGTCGGGCACGGGCAGAACCTGGTTCGGCCGAAGGTCTCCGAACAGCTCGACTACGAGGGCGAGATCGCGATCGTGATCGACCGCGAGTGCAAGCACGTGGCGAAGGAAGACGCGCTCGGGACCGATTGCCGGCTTTACTCTATGCAACGAGGGCACGATCCGCGATTGGCTGCGCCACGGCCAGTTCAACGTCACCCAGGGCAAGAATTTCGACTCGAGCGGCAGCATCGGGCCGTGGATCGAAACCGGGATCGATCCGGCAAAACCGCTGCACCTCATCGTGCGCAAGAACGGCGAGGTGACGCAGGACGATACCACCGCCAGCATGATCTATTCCTTCGCCGATCTCATCGCCTACATCACGACGTTCATGACGCTCAAGCCGGGCGACATCATCGTCACCGGCACGCCGGTGAAGAAAGAGCCGAAGAGCGACCCGCCGGTCTGGCTCAAGCCGGGCGACACGATCGAAGTCGAATGCCCGGAGATCGGCGTGCTGCGCAATTCCGTGGTGGCCGAGGCGTGACCGCGACCGGCCCAGCGGCGTGCGTGATCGGCTGGCCGGTCGACCATTCGCGCTCGCCGCTCATTCACAATTACTGGCTCAAGCGTTACGGCATCGCCGGCGAATACCGCCGCGAGGCGGTGCCGCCGCAGGAATTCGCCGCCTTCGTCGGCTCGCTGGCCGCGCGCGGCTATGTCGGCGCCAACGTGACGTTACCGCACAAGGAGGCGGCGCTGGCGCTGTCGCAGCCGGACGATCGCGCGCGCGCGGTCGGCGCCGCCAACGCGCTGTGGCTCGACGGCGGCGTCTTGCGTTCGACCAATACCGACGTCGAAGGATTTCTGCACAATCTCGATGCGAGCGCGCCGCATTGGGATCGGGGCTTGAACAAAGCCGTCGTGCTCGGCGCCGGCGGCGCGGCGCGCGCGGTGATCTACGGGCTGCTCGCCCGAGGCGTCGAGCGGCTCGTTCTCGTCAACCGCACGCGAAGCCGGGCAGAGCTTTTGCGCCGGACATTCGGCGCGCGGATCAAGGTCGCCGGCTGGGACGAGCTCGACGCCACGCTCGCCGATGCAGCGCTGTTGGTGAACACCACCACGCTCGGCATGCAGGGTCAGCCGGCGCTGGCCGCGGAGCTTGGGCGGCTGCCGCGTCACGCCGTTGTCACCGATCTTGTCTACGCGCCGGTGCGCACGCCGCTCATCGCGGCGGCGCAAGCGCGCGCGCTGCGCACAGCCGACGGGCTCGGCATGTTGCTGCATCAGGCCGTGCGCGGCTTTGCGCTCTGGTTCGGCCGGACTCCGGAGGTGACGCCGGAGTTGCGTGCGTTGCTCGAGGCCGATCTCGGCTCGGCGACCGCAAAACCTTGACGCCGGGATAACGTAGTTGTGTTCGCGGCCGTCAAACGCCTTCCGGTACCATTGCGGCGTTAAGACCAATCTGGTCGGGAGGAGACGATGACAATGAACATGCTCAAGACTGCCGGGGCGAGCGCCTTGGCCTTGCTGTTCGCCGCTTCGCTGGCGGCGGCGCAAACCCCGCTGCGCGTGCGCGGCGCAATCGAAGGCGTCGATGGCCAGACGCTTTCGGTGAAGGCGCGCGACGGCGCGATGATGAAGGTGAAGCTGGCGGACGGCGCCCGCGTCCTCACCCTCAACAAGATGACGCTCGCCGACGTCAAACAAGGCGTCTTCGTCGGCATCACCGCCATGCCGCAGCCGGATGGCAGCCAGAAGGCCGTGGAAATCCACATCTTCCCGGAGCCGATGCGCGGCACCGGCGAGGGCCACTACCCTTGGGATCTGATGCCGAACAGCACGATGACCAACGCCAACGTCGAAAGCTCGGTGGTCAGCAACGACGGCCAAACGCTGACTATGAAATACAAGGACGGTGAGAAGAAAGTCATGGTGCCGCCGGGCACCGAGGTCGTTATGTTTGCTCCGGCGACCGTGGCCGACATCAAGGCCGGCCAAAAATTCTTCGTCCCGAACGCCAAGAAGCTCGATGACGGCACGCTTGAATCGGGCGTCATCGTCATCGGCAGCAACGGCGTCGATCCGCCGATGTGACCCCTCGAGCGCCGGGTCGGCGATCGCGCCGATCCGGGCCGCTCCCTCTAACGGGACGCACGATCCCTTTCGAAAACCGGTATCTACTTTTCCGGATCGCGCTCCGGTTTTTCGCGCGTTTGCGCGGCTTTCATGGCACGGCAATTGCTCTATCGTTGCCTGCGAATTCAAGCACGCAAGCGACAGGAGGCGGTCCATGACCCGCGCCGAACTCACCGAGAAGCTCCTCGGCATCAAGCGCGAAAAGGGCTGGAGCTGGCGATACATCTGCGGCGAGATCGGCGGCATGTCGCCGGTGCTCGTCACCGGCGCCCTGCTCGGCCAGATGAAGCTGACCAAGCCGCAGGTGGCTAAGGCCGCCGAACTCTTCGGCTTGAGCAAAATCGAACAGGCATTGCTCAACGAGGTGCCGTATCGCGGCACCGCGATGCCGCCGACCGATCCGCTGATCTACCGCTTCTACGAATTGGTGATGGTCAACGGCCCGGCGCTGAAAGCGCTGATCGAAGATGAATTCGGCGACGGCATCATGTCGGCGATCGACTTCGACCTGCAGATCGAGCGCCAGGCCGACCCCAAGGGCGACCGCGTGAAAATCACGATGTCGGGAAAATTCCTGCCGTATAAATATTACGGCGCGAGCGGCAACGTGCCGGGCTATGGCTACAAGGAAGAGTGACCGTTACACCCTTCACCAGTGATGCCGGCAATGGCGCTGCAAATGGTCGTCGGTCCAGCACGCGCCGCGGCTGACCGAGGGACCCCAGAACGGCCTGCCGAAGACGCCGCCGATGACGCCGCCAACCAACGCGCCCGGCGGACCAGCGACGACGAGACCCGTTCCGGCGCCGGCCGCCGCGCCGACCACATCAGCGCGGGCGCTCAGCGGGAAAGCCGCAACAGCGGCAAAGATGGCGATGGCCAAAACCGGATTGCGCATGGTTGTCCCCCGTTAACTCGACACGACGTCGAATCGGTCCCCGGGCGAACCAGTAAGACTACATTGCCGCAATAACATGGCGGTCGATTTCGGCGATGCTGTTGACGCCGGTCAGCGCCATGCTGACGTCGAGCTCGTTGCGGACGATCTCGATGGCGCGGGCGACGCCGGCCTCCCCGCCGGCGCCGAGACCGTAAATGTAGGCGCGGCCGCTCAGGCAGGCATGTGCGCCAAGGGCGATCGCGCGCATGATGTCTTGGCCGGAACGGATGCCGCCGTCGAACAGCACCTCGATCGACGAGCCAACCGCCTCGACGATCGGCGGCAGCGCGGCGATCGAGGAGAGCGCGCCGTCGAGCTGGCGGCCGCCATGGTTCGATACCACCAGCGCCGCCGCGCCGGTCTTCGCCGCCAGACGCGCGTCCTCGACATCGAGGATGCCCTTGACGATGAGCTTGCCGCCCCATTGAGCGGCAATCCACTCGACGTCCTTCCAGTTCAACGTCGCGTCGAACTGGCTGGCGGTCCACTGCGACAGCGCGGTAACGTCCTCCATGCCGCGGATATGGCCGACGAGATTGCCGAAGGTCCGGCGCTTGCCGCGCAGGATGCTCAGCGCCCACGCCGGCTTCGAGGCGATGTCGATGATGTTCTTGATGCGCAGCTGCGGCGGGACGGTCAAGCCGTTCCTGATATCGCGGTGACGCTGGCCGAGGACCTGCAGATCGACGGTGAGCACCAGCGCGCTGCATTTGGCGGCGGCGGCCCTTTCGATCAGGGCGCGGACGAAACCGCGGTCCTTCATGACGTAAAGCTGGAACCAGAACGGCTTGTCGACGGCGGCCGCGACATCCTCGATCGAGCAGACCGACATGGTGGAGAGGCAAAACGGGATTCCGGCCTGCTGCGCGGCGCGGCAAGCGAGGATCTCGCCGTCACCGTACTGCATGCCGCAAAGCCCGATCGGCGCCAGCGCCAACGGCAGCGACACCGGTTCGCCGAGGATGGTGGTGTGCGTGCTCCGCTTGGAGACGTCGACGAGGATCTTCTGCCGCAGCTTGATGCGTTCGAGATCGGCGCGGTTGGCATTCAGCGTTTGCTCGGAATAGGAGCCCCCGTCGGCATACTCGAAGAACGCCCGCGGCACCTTGCGGCGGGAGGTCTCGCGCAGATCCTCGATACAGGTCATCGTTTTCATGGTCGCAGTCCCCGGCTCTCGCACCGGTATCCTCGATAGCATAAAGTTCGGCCCGCCTCGCGGCCGACGGCCGAGGACGCCGGAGGAGGACGCCAGGAACATCAGCCGCAGGCCGGCGTTTACCTACGGCGCGACCGCGGGCGCGAGATTGCACCAGGGCAGAACGATGGACGAATGGAACAGAAATCGGCCGGTTCAACCGGAGCACACGGACTTCCGGCCAGATGCCGTGGAGCGCGAGAGAAAGCGCCGGGAGCGCGACGAGAGGCGCAAGAAGTCGCTCGATGACCGGCTCGACCTCGGGATTGGAGGAGACGTTTCCGGGCTCCGATCCGGTGGCTGTCACCCAGCCGCCGGCGAGCCCTTATGACAAGCCGCGCCGTTAGGCGGCGCCGAGCGCCCGAGACCGGCCATGACCGCCGCGGCAGATTATTGATTTTTCGCGTTTTTTGAACCGCATGATGGAGGAAGTGTTAGCGGCGAGGGTAAGATTGCTAAATATTTTTTGAGGCAGATGCCATTGGGAACGGGCTAATATGCCTGTGGAGTGGCAGGCGGGGACCATGGTTCGCAAATATTTCGGTACCGACGGCATTCGCGGCCGCGCCAATGGCGTGATCACGGCCGGAGCTGGCGCTCAAGGTCGGACAGGCAACCGGCCTCGTCTTCCGCCGCGGCGAGCACCGCCATCGCGTCGTGATCGGCAAGGACACCCGGCTTTCCGGCTACATGATCGAGACGGCGCTGATCGCCGGCTTCACCTCCGTGGGCATGGACGTGCTGCAGCTCGGGCCGATGCCGACCCCGGCCGTCGCCATGCTCACCCGCTCGATGCGCGCCGATCTGGGGGTGATGATCTCGGCCTCGCACAACCCGTTCGACGACAACGGCATCAAGCTGTTCGGCCCGGACGGCTACAAGCTTTCGGATGAGGTCGAGCGCGAGATCGAAAGCCTGATCGACGGCGACATGGCCAAGCGCGTGGCCAAGAGCCGCGACCTCGGCCGCGCCAAGCGCATCGACGGCGTGCACGACCGCTACATCGAATTCGCCAAGCGCACGCTGCCGCGCAACCTTTCGCTCGAGGGCCTGCGCGTCGTCCTCGACTGCGCCCACGGCGCCGCCTACCGCGTCGCGCCCGGCGCGCTCTGGGAGCTGGGCGCCGACGTGATCGCCATCGGCGTCGAGCCGGACGGCTTCAACATCAACAGCGAATGCGGCTCGACTGCGCCCGAGGCGCTCTGCCGCAAGGTGCGCGAAATGCGCGCCGATATCGGCATCGCGCTCGATGGCGACGCCGATCGCGTCGTCATCGCCGACGAGCACGGCCATCTGGTCGATGGCGACCAGCTGCTGGCGGTGATCGCCGAGAGCTGGCGGGATGACGGGCGGCTGACGAAACCCGGCGTCGTCGCCACGGTGATGTCGAATCTGGGCCTCGAGCGGCATTTGCAATCGCTGCAGCTCTCGCTCGTCCGCACGCCGGTCGGCGACCGCTACGTGCTCGAACAAATGCGCGAGCACGGCTACAATCTCGGCGGCGAGCCCTCGGGCCACATCATCCTGTCCGACTACACCACGACCGGCGACGGCTTCGTCGCGGCGCTGCAGGTGCTCGCGGTGGTGAAGAAGCAGGACAAGCCGGTCTCGCAGGTGTGCCACCGTTTCAGCGCGCTGCCGCAGGTGCTCAAGAATGTGCGCTACCGCAGCGGCAAGCCGCTGGAGAACTCCAAGGTGCGCTCGGTGATCGAGGATGCCGAGCAGCGCCTCAACGGCCATGGCCGGCTGGTGGTGCGGCCCTCGGGCACCGAGCCGGTGATCCGCGTCATGGGCGAAGGCGACGACAAGGCGCTGGTGGAAGAGATCGTCGACGGCATCGTCGACGTGCTCACCGATCACGCGGCGTAACGGACGCGGCTTCGCCGCGCCCGCGGCACGACGGCCGGGTAGTCACCCCCGCGACTTCAAGAAATGGGCGAACGCCTTCAGCGTCGTTTCCGACACGTGGTGCTCGATGCCCTCGGCGTCGGCCTCGGCCGCTTCGCTCGGAACGCCCAGCGCGCAGAGAAGATCGACCACGATCCGGTGGCGCACGCGCACCCGGTCGGCGAGCGCCTGGCCCTTTTCGGTGAGGAACACGCCGCGGTAAGGCCGCGCCGTCGCTAGGCCGGCCCGTTTCAGGCGGGAGACGGTCTTGACCGCGGTGGCGTGGGATACGCCGAGGCGCCGGGCGATATCGGTCGGCCGTGCTTCGCCGGCGCTGGCCAGCAGATCGGCGATCAGCTCGACATAGTCCTCCAGCAGCGCGGTCGACTGCGCCGAGCGCGTCTTGCCGAAGCGACGCGCCTGCGTTCCTTCCGCGGGGAGCTTGGCCATGGATATCTGGCTTCTATTGTCGCGACACCGGCACGGCTGAAATCATCGTCCGGGCAGGGCGCGCTTGCAAAGTGAAGAACACATTTATCCTGGCGTGTCAAAATGTAGATTAAGCTACAGATTGTAACCGTTGACGCGGATAAGACGCCTGCCTATAATGTAACCCATGCTACATTTTCCAGTCCGCGCTTCATGCACGCCAGCGTGACCGATCTGGCGGCACCAGGGGACTCGCTGTCCGACCGCACCGTGGCGACGGCGCGGCGGGTATTGTCGGGCGGCCATAGCGGCAGATTCTCCTACCTCGCCTTTGCCGGGCCCGCGGTCGTCGCCTCGATCGCCTACATGGACCCCGGCAATTTCGCGACCAACATCCAGGCCGGGGCGAAGTACGGCTACAGCCTGCTTTGGGTGGTGTTGCTCGCCAATCTAATTGCCATGCTGTTCCAGGCGCTCTCGGCCAAGCTCGGCATAGTGACCGGCCGCAACCTCGCGGAGTTATGCCGCGAACATTTCCCGCGGCCGGTGGTCTGGGTCATGTGGATCATCAGCGAGGTCGGCGCCATGGCGACTGATCTCGCCGAGTTCCTCGGCGGCGCCATCGGCCTTTCGCTGCTGTTCGGCATGCCGTTGCTGGCCGGAATGGGCGTGACCGCGATCGTGACCTACGGCCTGCTCATGTTCGATCGCTTCGGCTTTCGCCCGCTCGAGCTGATCATCGGCGCCATCGTCGGCCTGATCTGCGCCTGTTATCTCGTGGAGATGTTCATCGCTCCGGTCGATTGGGCGGCTGCCGCGTTCGGCACCGTCAGGCCGCAGATCGCCGACGGCGAGGCGCTGCTGCTCGCCGTCGGCATCATCGGCGCGACGGTGATGCCGCACGCGGTCTATTTGCATTCCGGCCTGACGCAGGCGCGCGTGCCGGTTCGCGACGACGGCGAGCGGCGCAAGGTGCTGCGCTTTTCCAACCAGGAAGTCATGCTCGCGCTGACCGTCGCCGGCCTGGTCAACATGGCGATGGTGATGATGGCCTCGAGCGCGTTCCACGCCGGCCATCCGGAAGTCGCCGAGATCGAGACCGCCTACCACACGCTCACGCCGCTCCTCGGCGCCGCCGCGGCCGGAGTGTTCCTGACCTCGCTCATCGCCTCGGGCGTTTCCAGCTCGACGGTCGGAACGATGGCCGGGCAGATGATCATGCAGGGCTTTGTCGGCTTTCGCATTCCGATCTGGGTGCGCAGGCTGGTGACGATGCTGCCGGCCTTCGGCGTCGTCGCGCTGGGCGTCAATGCGACGAGCGCGCTGGTGGTCAGTCAGGTCGTGCTCAGCATGGCATTGCCGTTGCCGATGATCGCGCTCGTCGTCTTCACGCGCAGGCGCGACATCATGGGCGTCTTTAGCAATGGCTGGGTCACGTCGATTGCGGCCGTCGTCGGCGCCGCCGCGGTCCTGGCGCTCAACCTGTTGCTCGTCGTCCAGATTCTCGGCGTTCCGATACCCGGACTATCGAGCACGCATTGACGGCAGCGTCCTCGCCTGTGAGGGCTTCAGGCGTGGTGGAAGCCGGAAAACACAAGCGCCGCCTCGGGGCGGCGCCAAATGCGCATCACGCACCTCGGCAAACAGACTTGGCAGCAGCGGCTCATTGCCGCTGCACCGCCTTTGAGGCTCGGAGCTCGAACTGGAACGCGAGACCGCCGCCGCGGTCTCGCCGTCGGCGTCAGACCGTCTTCAGATTCTCGGCGGCCGACTTGCCGGTCTTGCGGTCGACCACGACCTCGAACGCGACTTTCTGGCCCTCTCTCAGCTCACGCAGGCCGGCGCGCTCAACGGCGCTGATATGGACGAAGACATCCTTGCCGCCGCCATCCGGCTGGATGAATCCATAACCCTTTTGCGCGTTGAACCATTTCACTGTTCCGTTGCTCACGGGACACTCCTCCTAGAAAACAAGATATGAGCCGCGCAACATGCACGGCCCGGCTCGCTCGAGATTTTGGTGAAAGATCGTCCGTCGGGCGCTTGTCGTCGCTGCAAGGGCCAAGTCATTCGGCCGAAAACTCGATGCCGCCTATTTAGCGGTAAGTCGAAAGGTCCGCAAGAGTGTGCCAAGCCGTCCCGGCACGGCGTCACATCGGGTGAAAAAACAGGCAGCGCGGCACTAGCCGGCGACGCTGCGCGCGGCCCGATATCTTGTCGAGTGGGTTTTCGGTAAACCAAATATTACTGTCGGCCGCTAATCAACCGACGCGTCCGCGGTCGGGACGGCAAACCTCGACGCCGGGCCAACGCGGATCGCTTCGGCGCTCGGTCGACTGCGTGGAGGGATCAATCATGCGGATCGTCGATCTTTCGGTTGCGCTCAAGGGCGGGATCGTCTCCGATCCTCCCTATATGCTGCCGACCATCGAGTACCTGGACCATCGCGAGGGCGCCAAGCAGTTCGCGGCGACCTTCCCCGGGCTCAAGCCGGAGCAGCTTCCCGGACGGCGAAGGCGCCGCAGTCGAGCGCGTCACCATCTCGACACACAATGGCACGCATCTCGACGCGCCCTGGCACTTCGCCAGCACCATGGACGGCGGCAAGCCGGCGCTGAAGATCGACCAGGTCCCGCTGGAGTGGTTCTTCTCCGCCGGCGTCAAGCTCGACTTCCGCGGCAAGCCGGACGGCTATGTCTGCAAGGCCGACGACATCAAGCGCGAGCTCGACCGTATCGGCTATGCACTCAAGCCCCTCGACATCGTGCTGGTGAATACCGCCGCGGCGGCGGCCTATGGCCAGCCGAATTTTCTCGACAAGGGTTGCGGCATGGGGCGCGAGGCCACCCTATATATGCTCAAGCAGGGTGTGCGCGTCACCGGTACGGACGGTTGGAGTTGGGACGCGCCGTTCTCGTTCACGCGCCAGCGCTTCGCCGAAACGGGCGACGCGAGCATCATCTGGGAAGGCCACAAGGCGGGCCGCGAAATCGGTTATTGCCACATGGAAAAGCTCACCAATCTCGACCAGCTGCCGCCGTTCGGCTTCAAAGTGTCCTGCTTTCCCGGTCAAGATCGAAGCGGCCTCGGCCGGCTGGACCCGCTGCGTGGCGTTGCTCGACCGATGAGTGCCATGTCCGAGCCGCGCATCAATCGTAAGCTGGCGGCCATCCTCGCGGCCGACGTCGTCGGCTATTCGCGGATGATGGGCGCCGACGAGGCCGGCACGCTGGCGGCGCTGAAGCGGCACCGGGAAACCCTGTTCGATCCCGACCGTCGCCGCCCATAACGGCCGCATCGTCAAGCTGATCGGCGACGGCACCATTGTCGAGTTCGCCAGCGTCGTCGACGCCGTGAACTGCGCGCTTTCGGTGCAGCGGGCCGACGGATCGCCGCCGGCCGAGAGCGCGCCGCAGCCGCACATCGTGCTGCGCATCGGCATCAATCTCGGCGACGTGATCATCGACGGCGACGACATCTATGGCGACGGCGTCAATATCGCGGCGCGGCTCGAGCCGCTCGCCTCGCCCGGCGGCATCTGCGTCTCCTCGATCGTCCACGAGAGCGTCGGCAACCGGATCGACGTTCGCTTCCAGGACAGCGGCGAGATCAGGTCAAGAATATCGACCGGCCAATTTCGCGTCTGGAAATGGCAGCCGGGCGCGACGGCCGACGGCGGCGCCGATCGATCCGCTCCGGCCAAGCCCGAGCCCAGCGCCGCGTCGGCATCGATCGCGGTCCTGCCATTCACCAACATGTCGGGCGATCCGGAGCAGGAATATTTCTCCGACGGCATCAGCGAAGACATCATCACCGACCTGTCGAAGATCGCCGGACTGACGTGATCTCGCGCAATTCGAGCTTCACCTACAAGGGCCGCTCGGTCGACATTCGCGAAGTCGGCCGCGATCTCGACGTCCGCTTGGTGCTCGAAGGCTCGATCCGCCGCGCCGGCAATCGCGTGCGCATCACCGCGCAGCTCATCGACGCCGGCAATGGCGCGCATCTCTGGGCGGAGCGCTACGATCGCGACTGGACCGATATCTTCGAGGTGCAGGACGACGTCACCCGCCGGATCGTCGACGCGCTGAAGGTGACGCTCAGCCCGGCCGAAAAGGCGCTCCTGACCGACAGCGGAACTTCCAACATGGAAGCGTACGACTTCCGCTCTGCGCGGCCGCGAACTCCTGCTCGGGAAAAACCGGACCCGCGAGACGTTCGAACAGGTGACGGCCTTCTTCCTCAAAGCCATCGAACTCGATCCGAACTACGCGCAGGCCTACGCCGGTCTCGGCTTCGCCTACATGTTCGACTACCAAAATCGCTGGAGCGACGATCCAGACGGCTCGCTCGGCAAGGCCAAACGCTACGCCGAATTGGCGATTGAAAAGGACCCGAAGCAAGCGCTCGCGCACGCGATCGCGGCGGTGGTCGCCGGGTTTAGCCGGGATCTTGAAAAGGCGAAGGCGGAGATCGACATCGCGCTGTCGCTCAATCCGAATCTGGCGCTGGCCAACAATGTTTTCGGCACCATGCGCATCTATTCGGGACAGCCGCTCGAGGCCATACCGGCTGATCGAGCGCGCCATGCGCCTCGACCCGGCCGGCAATGGACAATTTCTCCACTTCCTCGGCCTCGCCAACCTCCTTGCCGGCAAGTACGAAACGGCGGCGGTTCTGTTCAAGCAGCGCGTCCTGCTCGCGCCGGAGACGGATTTTTCCCGCGCCATGCTGGCGTCTGCTCTCGGCCATCTCGGCGAGGTCGAAGAGGCGCGCCGCGTCTGGGGCGAACTCGAACAGATCAATCCCAAATACTCGTTCCGAGATCACTTCAGCCGGCAACCCTTCAAGAACCCCGCGGACGTCGCGCGCATCGCCGAGGGCCTCACCAAGGCAGGGCTGCCGGCCTGAACGGACCGATCAGACAAAATCGGCATATCGTTGCCGAGAAGGGCGACACTTGAGGGGCGCTAAGACCCATTTTTATTAAAAGGCAGCAAAAGCAAACCGACCCATTTTCGGCGCTGTCGATAACCGCGCTCCGTCCGAAGTCATAGAATTACTCGAATTTCGCGATATTCTAGCCGGGCAATTTATGGTGCTTCCTGCGCGTCCGAGGAGGTCACGATAAATGAAGTGTAGGCGTTGCGGCGGTCAGAATACTCCGAGCAACACGTATTGCGACGCTTGTGGGGCGCCACTCGATAGAACTTGCAGCGTCTGCGGCCACGCCAACCGGCCGGGCGGCCGGTTTTGCGGCCAGTGCGGTGCTGCGATCGACGGGAATCAATCGTCCGAAGACTTAGCCTCCCCGTCGGGCGTCAGTCCCGGAGAACGCAAGCACATCACCGTTCTCTTCGCAGATATCAGCAATTCGACCAGCCTCATCCAGGGCATGGATCCGGAAGCGGGCATGCTGCGCCTGCAACCGGTGCTCAATTCCATGAAAGAGGCGATTGATCGGTACGAAGGGATCGTCAGCAAGACGCAGGGCGACGGGGTGATGGCGCTTTTTGGCACTCCCAAACCGCACGAAGATCATGCGGTGCGGGGGTGCCTGGCGGGCCTCGCCATGCAGGAAGCGGTCATGCGCCTTGGCGATCCGAAGATCAGGATTCGGGTCGGCCTGCACACCGGTGAAATGGTCTTTCACAATTTCCAGGAGACCTACGATGTCACCGGCGCCAACGTGCATCTGGCAAATCGCATGCAACAGATGGCCGAAGACGGGGCGATCCTGCTGACCGCCGACACGTTCGCCGCGGCCAAGCAATTTGTCGAAGCGGGTCCCCTCGGGCCGCAAATCGTTCGTGGCCTCTCCACGCCCGTCGAGGTTTTCGAGCTGACCGGGCTGCGACGCGCGCCGGCGAGCGAGTACTTCCGACGCGGACCGCGGCCGACCCCATTCTCCGGGCGCGATAAGGAACTCGCGGTGCTCGACACCGAGTTGGCGAGCGTCATGCAGGACGAGGCGCGCGTCGTCGGCGTTGTCGGCGAAGCCGGTCTCGGCAAAAGCCGTCTGTGCTACGAATTCGGCGAAGCCTGTCGTCGACGCGACGTTCGCGTGCTCGAGGCCCGCGTCCTTGAGCACGGCGGGGCTACGCCCTTCCAGCCGGTGCTTGACCTGTTGCGGGACTTCTTCGGCATCAAGTCGAAGGAACCGGCGACCATATCGCAACAGCGGGTCGTTGACCTGCTGATATCCCGCGGCGACTTCAGTGACGCCCTGCCTCTGATCCTCGAGTTTCTCGGGATACCCGATCCGGCGCGCAAAGTACCGAAGTTAAATCCCGATACGCGCAAACTGCGATTGTTCGACTTCATACGGCAGCTCATCCGTTCGCGGCCGCGCGGCGAAGCCGTGCTGATCATCGTAGAAGATTTGCATTGGATCAATTCCGCCAGTCTCGATTTTGTCGAGACGCTGGTCGACGCCATTATCAATACGCAGACACTGCTGCTGCTGAACTTCCGGCCAGGTTTTGCAGCGGCTTGGATGCAACGTTCGCACTATCGCCAAATCGGTCTCGCGCCGCTCGGGACGACGACTGCGAACCAATTGCTGCATGATTTATTGGGTGACCATCCGTCCCTGGCGACGCTTCGCCAAAACATCGCCGACCGCGCCCGCGGCAATCCCTTTTTCCTGGAGGAACTGGTCCGCACGGTCGTCGATCGGGGAAACCTGAACGGACAGCCCGGCGCCTACCATCTCAAGGGCGAATTCGACACGTCGGCTCTGCCCGCAACGGTGCAAGCGGTCATCGCCGCGCGCATCGATCGTCTCGGAGAGCCGACGAAGCGGATACTTCAGACCGCGGCGGTGATCGGCCGCGAGGTGCCGCTCGCGATTCTGGAGCGCGTGACGGGTCTGCCTGCGCCCGAGGTGGCAGAGATCGCTGCGCGCTTGCGGCGCGCGGAGTTGCTCTACGAATTGCCGCCTTTTGACCAGGGCGTACACGCGTTCCGGCATCCTCTGATTCAAGAAGTCGCCTATCAATCCATCCTGCACTCAAGGCGTCGCGAATTGCATGCAGCGGCTGCTCAGGCGATTGAAACGCAATTCAAGGATCGCGTACAGGAACGCGCCGGCCTGCTGGCCTTCCACTTCGAGCTGGCGGGACAATTGTTAAAGGCGGCGCAATATTACATGACCGCCGCGGTCTGGCTTGGCGCCAACGATTCCGGGCAAGCGCTTCGGCATTGGAAGAAGATCCGCGTCCTCCTGAGCAAGGAGCCGCCGGCGCGGGCCACAGACTATTTGCGGATGATGGCCACCGGCCAGATCGTCAATTTCGGCTGGCGGGAAGGGATGTCGGTCGAGGAGGCGCAGATCTACTTCGAAGAGGCCAGGCAACTAGCGATCGCCGCCGGCGACGTCCGCGCCAATGCTTTGATCCACGCGGCCTATGGCAGGATTTTGGGCGCAAGCGGTTCGGCCGACGAATACGTGGAGAAAATTTCCGAGGCGGGAGCCCTTGCCAAAGGAGCCAGTGACGCAAGCCTGCAGGTCACGCTCAAGGCCGTGCTGTGTCATGCATTGCGTCTCGCCGGGCGGATGTCCGATGCGCTGCAAACCAATATCGAGGCTACCGATCATGTAAACGAGATCGGAAAGTTCGACCGGCAAATGCTCGGCTTCGATATCGAGCCCTGGCTGGCCGCAATGCGCGGACAGACACTCGTCATGCTCGGCCGTGGCGGCGAAGCACGCCCTTATCTTGATCGCGTGCTGCAAATGGATGCCGGAAATATCGACGCCATTCATTACGCCGTTCCAAGTTTCGGCTACATGGATCTGGCCTGGGCGGAAGGTGATGCCGGTCTCGCCAAGCAACATGCCGGTCGACTCGCGGTGCTGGCTGCCACAAGCGGGATACCTTACCTGCAGGCCTACAGTCAGGCCTATCAAGGTCTCCTGCAGATCATCGCCGGGCGTCCGCAAGTCGCGATCGACGAACTCATCGGAGCCTTGGCTTTCGCTCGCGAGCGCCGGGCGGGACTGGAGAACGAAGCCCGCATCTTGGCCGATCTTGCCAATGCCTACCGCTTGAAGGGCGACTTTGATTTCGCCCAAGCCACGGCCGTCGAATCAATCCAGGTCGCAACCGCGCGACGCACGCGTGCGCCGGAATGCCTGGCGCACATTGTACTTGCTCAAACTCTTTCGGCATCGGCAAGCGCGGCCGAGCGCACACAGGCGGCAGACGAACTCGGGCTCGCCGAACATTTGATGCAGGAGAGCGGCATTTTGATTTACCAGCCTTTGATCGGCGCCCTCAAATCGACGCTAAAGAACGGTCGGCGAATCTCTCGCCAATCTTGGCTGATAAGCGTCAACCTGGACTTAAGAGGAGAGGTGAGGTTGCCCATCTTCGACGATATCGTGCCGACCGGCCACCTTTGGCCGGTCGAGGCTCGCTGGCCGATCAATCGAGCCCGCGCATTGCTCGAGCGGTTTCGAGCAAAATTTCCCAGCCTTCGCTACGACTTGCTCTGGGAGACGAGGCTCTTGAACGCGCAAGCGTTCCTGAGCCAAGACGGTCGCTGCGTGCGGCTCTATGGCGGGCTCGGGCGGCATCGGGACATCGGCACCGAAGGTTTGGCCTTTGCGCTGGCGCATGAAACCGGGCATCATCTCGGAGGCCCGCCCTATCACCCCTATTACTCCTCGCTCAGCAGCGAAGAGCGCGCGAATGAATGGGCGGCCGAAATCGGCTTGTCGATCGTATTCGGAGACGAGGTAGGAAGTCGGTATGCTCAGCGCGGTCTGCTGCAACTCGACGCGCTCTCCAAGCACTACGCCATCAGGTCGGCAATTTGGTGAATGGAATTGCCGGGTTTCAGATCGCTTGATAGCCTCATCGGCAACACACTAGGGAGGTAATCATGGGCGGAATTTTCAATACTCCCAACACCATGCGGCTCCTGGAAACGCTGAATTTGATGTTCCAGAAGGCTGCGTTTCACGCCAGTGCCGCGAACGCAGGGCTCGTCAACGATTTGGCGGATGCGAAGAACGTACCGTCCCGCACCTTCGCCGAAAGGTACGGGTTGCTTTTAGGCAATGCCACCTATGACGAAAAATGGATGCAATGGCTGGACATCTTCGACAGCAAAGGCGGCGGCGCAAGTAGAAAGGCCATGGCCAGCGCTTTGACGCGCAAGACGCGTTATAGCGGCATCGAGTTTTTCGCGATTCCGGCGAAAAGCTTCAAGGTGCTCAAAACTTTTAATTTTCCCGACCAGGAGACCGGGCTGAACTCGCTGATCGTCAGCGTGGAGACGCCGACCTTCGACATTCTCTTCGAGCAGCTCAAGAGGCGCAGCAAAAAGAGAGCAGCAAGGAAGAGCGCCGCAAGAAAAAAGTGAATCGCAACTAAAGCGCGGCGGCGCGGAGCGTTGGCGTCACCGCGAGCTGCCGTCTCGACCGAACCAACAATCTATTCCCGCCAGTTGGCGAAATAGACCGACAGCGCACTGCCAACTCCGTACAGCACGAGGCCCGCAGCCATCAGCGCATAGATCGAATCGAGACTGCCGCTGAGCCAGAATACGGCGAACGCGCCGCCAATGCTGGTCACGGTCAGACGGCCAACGGCGAGCGCAAGCGTCCACGCCGGCCGCCCCGCACCCTGCGCAGCAAAAAAGAGCGCGAGACCGACCCCGTAGAGACCGTAGGTCGGCCCGACGATGCGGAGGTATCGGCTGCCGGCGGCGTACGACGTCGCCGTCGTGACTGAAGATGTCGATCCACAGATGGGGTGCAAAAGCCACCAGCAACCCGATGGCGCCGCAGATGCAGCCAGCAATCGCCGCCCCGGTCCAGGCCGCACGCTTGGCGCGGGCGTCGAGGCCGGCGCCGACATTGGTGCCGACCATCGTGATCAGCGCCATGCCGAGACCGAACACGATCGGAATCTGCAGGTATTCGAGACGCGCGCCGACGCCGTAGCCGGCGATCGCCTTGGTGCCGAACGGCCCGACCAGCGCCGTAAACAGCAGAATTGCCGAATTAAAGACGATAGAATTGAGCGCTCCTGGCAAGCCAACCCTGAGCACGTCGCGATAAAGACGCCACGGCGCCGATGGCGCGAGCACCAGTTTGACCGGCGCCCGGCCAAACAGCAGGAAGGAGCCCAATATAACGGCCCCGACCGCGTAGTAAGCGAGGATGGCGAGGGCGGCGCCGGCGATGCCGAGGCGCGGAACTGGTCCCAGTCCCAAAATCAGGGTCGGCGAAACCGTCAGCGTCATCACCGCGCCGATCACCGACACCATTGCCGGCAGCGACATGATCCCCGCGCCGCGCAGGATCGAGCCAAGCGTGTTGAAGATCCAGAACACCAGCGCGCCGGAGAATAGGATCCAAGCGTAGGTATCGGCGAGATCAAGCGCCGTGCCGGTGCCGCCCATAGCCGCGAACAGCCTCCGGCCGCCGAGCAGGACCGCAACGGTGAAGGCGACGCCGAAGCAGGCCGCGATCACAAGAGAAACAAGAACCAGCGCGTTGGCGTCGTCGCGGCGGCCGCCGCCGAGCGCGCGCGAGATCGCCGACGCAATGCCGCTGCCGATCCCGCCTCCGGACATGGTTTGCATCACCATCAGCACCGGGAATACCAGGCTGACCGCGGCCAGCGCGTCGACTCCAAGCCAGCCGACGAAATAGGTCTCACCGATACTCACCACCGCCTGCGAGACGATAAAGAGCAAATTGGGCGCGGCGAGCCGCAAGAGCGTTGCGAGGATCGGGGATTCTGATAATCGCGCGCGTGCGCGGCGAAAGCGCCGGACGGACGCTGTTCGAATCGGCGGTCACGGCGACGTTTGCGGTCATCCTTGGACTCGATTGTTTGGATCAGGATCGAACGATCATCGGCGAGTTGCCGGCGCCGCCTCGCGCAGGAAGCCGAGCAGTGCCTCGTTCACTTCCTTTGGCCGCTGCTGCTGGACCCAGTGACCCGCGCCCTCGATCAGCAGTTGCCGCTTCAAGCCGGGGACGATCTCCGGCAGTTGCTTCATCGCGGCCTCGCCCATCGGTCCGCTGATCACCGGATCGCGGGTGCCAGCGATAAACAGCGTCGGCTGGTGGATCAACGTACCCTCCCAGGGCGCCGTCAGTTCCCAATTGCGATCAATGTTGCGATACCAGTTCAGGCCACCGCGAAAGCCGGTCCGGCGATAACTTTCGACGAACTGTGCAGCGTCCTGTCCCGAAATCCAGCCTGGCAATTCCCTGGGAATAGCTGGATCGCCGAGGAAGCCGAATCCGTCTTTCAGAAGCAACGAAAGGCCGTGTCCGCAGAACGCGCATCGCATCGAGTACTCGACGTCGCGCTCGAATTCGGCGTCCGCGACTCCCGGCTTCTGGAAATACTGCCAATACCAATTGCTGATACCCTGCTTTTGCAGCATTTCGAGCGGGCGGGCGGGGCCGCGGGCGCGGCGCGGAACGCTCAAGACCGCAATCACCGGAAACAGATCGGGCCGCATCATCGCTGCCGCCCACGTCAATGTCGCACCCCAATCGTGACCGACGAGAATGGCGCTCGTCTCGCCGAGCGCCGCAACAAGGCCGACCAGATCGCCGACCAGGTGGATGATGCTGTAGGCGGCAATATCGTCGGGCGCGTCAGTGCGGCCGTAACCGCGCAGGTCCGGCGCCACGGCCCGGTAGCCCGCGGCCGCCAGCACCGGCATTTGATGCCGCCAGGAAAAGCCCAGCTCCGGCCAGCCATGGCAGAGCAGTACCAGCGGCCCCTCGCCCTGTTCGGCGATTTGCATGGTAATGCCGTTTGTCGTCACCGTGCGATGCTGAGCTTCTAAAGTCATGACTTTGATAATCTCTCACTGGTGGTAGTCCGCTGGCGGTCGACATTTTGGTAGTCTTATGCAACTATATCATATGGTTTCGTTATACAACCATAATTCAAGACGATGAGATAGGCAGAATCATCAGGCGGCCCCCCTTTCGTCTCAAAAGGCGGGCCATTTTTCAGTTTCATGAAACAACCAGTTGGCAATCTTGCGACGAACGGATAAAACCTGCTGATGAATGGTCGCATCCGGAAGTTTTATTCCATCGCGTAAAAAGCGCTGAGAATTACGTGTTACGCGCCGGACCGACACGATCTCGTGAAACAGGCAGGAAAAGATCCTCCGATGTCTCGTCGGCGATTCTAACAAAATGAACTGCGCGGTGGCTCAGGCGCTTGATCAGATCGGCGACTGGTGGACGTTGTTGATCGTGCGTGAGGCGGTCTATGGCAGGACGTCGTTCTCGGCGTTTCAGCGGAACCTCGGCATTGCGCGCAATATCCTCACCAACCGGCTGACCCATCTGGTCAAAAAGGGCATCCTGGCGCGCAGACAGGTGCGGCCCGGAATCGATCGCTATTCCTATCACCTCACCGACAAGGGACGTGACCTGTTGCCGCTGCTGGTCACCTTGATGCAATGGGGAGACAAATGGGTGGTCGGGCGCGGCGGGGAGCCGATCCGTATCCTTGACGCCGAGCACCGAAAGCAAATCCGGCGGATCGAGGTCACGTCAAGAGACGGCCGGCCGCTATCGATCAAACAACTTCGCTTCCGCCCCGGTCCGGGCGCCAGTCCGGGCCTCCTCAAATACTTTGCGGAAGCGCGGCGAGCAGCGAAAGCGCGGCGGCTCGCACTCGCCAGCGGAGCGCGCGAGCCGACCTAGTCGCCATTAATTGGGGCCAGATACTTTCCCGGCCGAGCAATCTTGATCGCTCTGGCGCTCCCTAGGGGAATCGAACCCCTGTTTCAGCCTTGAGAGGGCCGCGTCCTAGACCGCTAGACGAAGGGAGCGTGGCCTTCGAAATAACCCCGATGGCGTGGACGCGCAAGCGCGTTCGCCGGCGCAGTCATGGCTCGGTCGCAAACCTGATCCGTCCGGTTTCCTGCAACGTCTTGGCGTCGAAGGTGCGGATTTCGGTTGCGCCGGCGACATCGAGCGTGACCACGATCCGCTCACCGGCGACGGCGGTTGCAACGACACGCGCGCCCTTGGGCAGCGTGACGATGCCCTCGGCCGTCGCGGCGCCGCCGCTTCCGCCGGCGCGGAAAACGCGGTAGCCGATGACGGCAAGGACGGCGGCGATCGCGATCAAGGTGGTGAGCCCGGATATGATCAACAGCCAGCGCGCGCGTGCAACCATGCGCGCCGCCTCGACGCCAGGTTCCGCCGCTCGGCGGCCTCGTGGTGACGTTCGGCTTCGTCGCGGTCGCTTCGCGGTTCAGCGGCAGCTAAATTGGCCATCCGGTCCCTCGCAGCAGTGCCGCTCGCAGAATTGGCAAATGACGTCCACGCAGAAATCGATCCTCGTCGCCGATCATGAAGCCGGCGGACGGCTCGACCGCGTGCTCGCCGCGCACGTCGGCGAACTCTCGCGCTCCCGGCTCAAGGCGCTGATCGAAGCCGGCGTCGGCCACGGTCGACGGCAGCACGATCCGTGATCCGAGCCACCGCGTCAATTCCGGCGCCGCGATCCTGCTCGACATTCCGCCGCCGGAGCCGGCGAAGCCCACGGCCGAGCCCATCCCGCTCAACGTCGTCTACGAGGACGACGACATCATCGTGATCGACAAGCCCAAGGGCCTGGTCGTGCACCCCGCCGCCGGCAACTGGACCGGCACGCTGGTCAATGCGCTGATCGCCCATTGCGGCGACAGCCTTTCCGGCATCGGCGGCGAGCGGCGGCCCGGCATCGTGCACCGGCTCGACAAGGACACGACCGGCCTCATGGTGGTGGCGAAGAACGACCGCGCGCACCGGGCGCTCGCGGCGCAATTCGCCGACCACGGCCGCAGCGGCGGACCGTTCGAGCGCGGCTATCTCGCCTTCGTCTGGGGCGCGCCGGAGCGCCCGCGCGGCACCATCGACCGGCCGATCGACCGCCATCCGCGCGCCCGCGACCGCATGGCGGTGCGCGAAGGCGGCCGCGAGGCGGTCACCCATTGGGAGGTCCTCGAGCGCTATGCGGACCCGAGCGCTGCCGCCGCGGCAAAGCGGCGCCAAGCCGGTGGCGGGCCTGCTGGCCTGCCGGCTCGAGACCGGCCGCACGCATCAGATTCGGGTCCATTTGGCCTCGATCGGCCATCCCCTGATGGGAGACAGCGTCTATGGGGCCGGCTTTCGCACCAAGACCGCCTTGTTGCCGGCCCGCGCCAGAGCGGCGCTGGCCGACTCTTGGCAGACAGGCCCTGCATGCCCATATATTGACGGTTAAACACCCATCAGCGGCGAAATCCTTCAGTTCCGGTCGGAACTGCCGGCCGACCTTGCCCGTTTGCATAATGTACTGGCGGCTATGCGGGCTCGAGCCTAGCGGCACAGTAACAGCTTTGCCAATTACAGACGATTTAGCAACGAATCCAGAGGGTTCACGGACGCGTCGCGCCGATGTTACGCCCTCTTCACTTCCACTCGCCTGATTCGACCGTGTATAGGTTTCATGTTGCGAGTGCGAAATAGGAACTGGACGCCGTCGGCTCGAGGAGCGGCGGCCCCATTCGCCCGCCGCTATCGGGGGCATGAATATTGGAGGGCGCTATCATGGCCCAAACTGCAGCCTTGCCGATTCTATCGGGTGAAACCGGCCTCACCCGGTATCTGGAAGAAATCCGGCGGTTCCCGATGCTGGAGCCGCAGGAAGAATACATGCTGGCCAAGAGCTGGCGCGAGCACGGCGACCGCGACGCGGCGCACCGGCTCGTCACCAGCCATTTGCGCCTCGTCGCCAAGATCGCCATGGGCTATCGCGGCTACGGCCTGCCGATCTCCGAAGTGATCTCCGAAGGCAATGTCGGCCTGATGCAGGCGGTCAAGCGCTTCGAGCCCGACAAGGGCTTCCGGCTCGCGACCTACGCGATGTGGTGGATCAAGGCCGCGATCCAGGAATACATCCTGCGCTCCTGGTCGCTGGTGAAGATGGGCACCACCGCCAACCAGAAGAAGCTGTTCTTCAACCTGCGCAAGGCCAAGAGCCGGATCTCCGCGCTCGAAGAGGGCGACATGCGGCCCGATCAGGTCAAGCTCATCGCCAAGCGGCTGGGCGTCACCGAGCAGGACGTGATCGACATGAACCGCCGGCTCGGCGGCGACGCCTCGCTCAACGCGCCGATCCGCGAGGACGGCGATTCCGGCGAATGGATGGACTGGCTGGTCGACGACAGCGTCAGCCAGGAAAGCCGTCTGGCCGAATCCGAGCAGTCGGACAACCGCCACAAGGCGCTCGGCGAAGCGCTCACCGTGCTCAACGACCGCGAGCGCCGCATTTTCGAGGCGCGCCGGCTCGCCGACGAGCCGATCACGCTCGAAGAGCTCGCCGACGAGTTCGGCGTATCGCGCGAGCGCGTGCGCCAGATCGAGGTGCGCGCCTTCGAGAAGGTGCAGAAGGCGGTGAAGAGCAACATCGCCTCGATGGAAAATCCCGCCGCCGCGGCGGCAGCCGTCGCCGCCGCGCACTAACGCATCGCTCTCTATATTTCCGGTTGCGTCATGCCCGGCCTTGTGCCGGGCATTGACGTTTTGGCGCTTCGAAGTCGAAGCCATGGATGGCCCGGGACAGGCCGGCCGTGACCGGCGGCGGCTATTCCCGCAACGTGCCGCGCAGCGGCCATCGGCAGGCGAAGATCGTCGCGCCGGCGAGCGCGGCGATGGCCGCGACGAGCAGAAAGAACTCCGGCTTGTCCATGCGGCTCCAGAAGCTGCCGATATAACCGGCGAGGAAATCGCCGACAAAGCTCGTCGCCAGCCACACGCCCATCATCATCGAGAGGATGCGCGCCGGCGCGACCTTGGTCACCAGCGACAAGCCCGACCGGCGACAGATAAAGCTCGCCGACGGTGACGACCGACGAAATAGCCAGAACAGCCACAGCCAGCTTGCCTTGCCGCCGCCGGCCTGGAAGGCGGCGAGCGCCATGATCAGGTTTGCCGCCGCCACCCCGAGGCAGCCGAGCGCCATCTTGCTGATCGTCGAAGGCTCGGTGCCGCGCGCCGCCTGCCGCGTCCACAGCGCGACGACGAACGGCGTGAAAGCGAAGATCATGAACGGATTGAACGCCTGAAACCAGGTGGTCGGAATCTCGCCCGCCCAGAACCGAAGAGATTGATCGCGCGGTCGGTATTGGCGTCGGCCCACAGCGCGATCGGTATTGCCCATCTGCTCGTAGGTCGCCCAGAACAGCGTGTTGGGCACGAACAAGACGAGGAGCGCGACAACGGCGCGCCATTCGCCGCGGTCGAGCGGCCGCTTCTCGACATGCGCCGCCCTCGCCTTCTGCAGTTCGTCGGGCGGCAGGAGCGGCATGGCGTAGAGATAAATGGCAAGCCCGATCAGCATGCCGACGCCGGCGGCGGCGAAGCCGTAATGCCAGCCCGCCTCCTCGCCGAGCGTGCCGCAAACGAGCGGCGCCAGGAATGCGCCGACATTGATGCCGACATAGAAGATCGAATAGGCGCGGTCGCGGCGCCGATCGCCGGGCGCGTAAAGTCCGCCGACCTGGGTCGAGATATTCGGCTTGAACGCGCCGTTGCCGAGGATGAGCGCCAGCGAGCGCGAACAGGAACAGCTGCTCGACCGCCATCAGGAAATGGCCGATGGCCATCAGGATCGCGCCGATGATGACGGTGCGGCGCTGGCCGAGCACGCGGTCGGCGAGAAGCCCGCCGAAAATCGGCGTGAGATAGACGAGCGCGGTGTAGAGGCCGTAGATCTGCGACGAGAAGGGCTGCACGTCGAGCGGACCGAACACGGCTTCGAGCCCGCGCTTGAGGCCGGCAAGGCCGAGCACATTGCCGGAGTGCTCGGGGACCAGCAGATATTTCGTCATGTAGAGGACGAGGAGCGCGCGCATCCCGTAATAGGAGAAGCGCTCCCACATCTCGGTGGTGAACAGGAAGGTGAGGCCTTTGGGATGGCCGAACAGGTCCGTACGCGCTGGCATCATGGCGTCACCGGCGGAATGAGCACGTTCAGCCACGAGCAGTCTCCACCATTCTTCTTCCCGGCGACTTTTCCTATATATCCGTCCCGCCGATGATCGCACGCGCTTTCGCCGATCGGCCGTCGTGCTCGTTTTTGCGCCAGTCGAGGAGAATTACGTGAATAAATTCGGCATTGGCCAGCCGGTTCCGCGGCTGGAGGATCCGCGCTTCATCACCGGCCGCGGCCGTTTCGTCGACGATATCGAGCTGCCGCGCCAGTGTCACGGCGTCGTCGTCATGTCGACGCACGCCCACGCCCGCATCAAGCGCGTGGATACCGCGAAGGGCCAAGGCGGCTGCCGGCGTCGTCGCCGTGCTCACCGGCGCCGACGTCGAGGCCGACAAGATCGGCAGCCTCGTTCCGGTCATGCCCGAGGACATGGGCGGCCCGAAGGGCTTGCGTACGTTGCGCGCGGTGCTCGCGCGCGATCGGGTTCGCGCCGTCGGCGACCGCGTTGCCTTCGTCGTCGCCGAAACGCTGCAGCAGGCGCGCGACGCCGCCGAGCTGATCGAGATCGACTACGAGCCGCTGCCGGCGGTGATCGCGGTCGAGGACGCGATAAAACCGGGCGCGCCCGCGGTGTGGGACGAAGCGCCCAACAATGTCGCGTTCACGCTGATGATGGGCAACAAAGAGGCGACCGACGCTGCTTTCGCCAAGGCGGCACAGACCGTCTCGCTCAAGCTCAGCAACAATCGCGTCAACGCCAATTCGATCGAGGCGCGCGCCGCAATCGGCCAATATCATCCCGACGGCGACAGCTATACGCTTTACAGCACGACACAGAACCCGCACGGCACCCGCTCGCAGCTTGCCGGCAACGTGCTGCGAATTCCCGAAACCAAGCTGCGCGTGATCTCGCCCGACGTCGGCGGCGGCTTCGGCATGAAGGGCGGCGGCTATCCCGAGGACGCGTTGGTGCTGTGGGCCTCGCGCCGCTGCGGCGGCCGCCCGGTCAGATGGGCGGCGACGCGCTCCGAAGCCTTCCTCGGCGACGCCCACGGGCGCGACCAGATCGTGACCGCGGAGCTCGCGCTCGACGGCCATGGAAAAATCCTCGGCCTGCGCGTCCACGCGCTGCACGACATGGGCTCGCATGTATTCGGCGCATCCTTTGTCGTGCCGATGTTTGCGCTGCGGCTCTCACCCGGCGTGTACGACATCCCCGCCGTGCATGCGGTCGCGCGGGCGGTGCTGACCAACACCGTGCCGCTGCATCCCTATCGCGGCGCCGGACGGCCGGAGGCGACCTACGTCATCGAGCGGCTCCTCGACCGCGCCGCGCGCGTGATCGGCATCGATCCCATCGAGATCAGGCGGCGCAATTTCATCGCTGCCGCGGCGATGCCGCACAAGATCCAGACCGGCATCACCTACGACAGCGGCGATTTCGCCCATGTGATGGACGAATGCCTGAAGCTTGCCGACTGGAACGGCTTTGCCGGTCGCGCGGCGCAATCGAAGCAGCACGGCAAGCTGCGTGGCCGCGGCATCGGCTATTTCCTCGAAGAGGCGCGCGGTATTCAACGAGCGCATGGTGCTGCGCTTCGACCCAAGCGGCGCGCTGACCATCGTCGCCGGCACGCACTCGCACGGCCAGGGCCACCATACGGTCTACGCGCAGATGGTGAGCGACTGGCTTGGCGTTCCGTTCGAAGTCGATCCGCTTCGTGCAGGGCGACACCGACGAAGTGCCGTTCGGCCGCGGCACCTATGGCTCGCGCAGCATGCATGTCGGCGGCAACGCGCTCAAGCGCGCGGCCGACGCCATCGTCGAGAAGGCAAAGCCGATGGCGGCGATGATGCTGGAGGCGGCGGCGGGCGACATCGAGTTCACCGACGGCCGCTTCCGCATCGTCGGCACCGACCGGGCATTACCGTTGCCCGATGTGGCCAAGGCGTTCTACCGCCCGGTGATGCTGCCGCCGCAATTCGACGTCGGCCTCGAGGCTTCCGGCACGTTCGCCGCCGAGCCGCCGAACTATCCCAATGGCTGCCACGTCTGCGAGGTGGAGATCGATCCGGAGACCGGCGTGGTGACGCTCGCGCGCTATGTCGCGGTCGACGACGTCGGCAAGGTGATCAATCACCTGCTCTGCGAAGGGCAGATTCACGGCGGCGTCGCGCAGGGCGTCGGCCAGGCGCTGATGGAAGCGATCGTGTTCGATAGCGACGGGCAACTCGTCACCGGCAGTTTCCAGGACTACGCCATGCCGCGCGCCGAGGATTTTCCCGAGCTGGTTTCCGAACTGGCCGAGGTGCCGGCGCGAACCAACCCGCTCGGCGTCAAGGGCGCCGGCGAAGCCGGCGCTACCGGCGCTCCGCCGGCGGTGGTGAGCGCGATCCTCGACGCGCTGCGGCCGCTCGGCATCGAGCACATCGACATGCCGGCGACGCCGAACCGCGTTTGGGCGGCGATCCGCGACCGCGCAATGAGCAAGGCGGCCGCGGAGTAAAACATCCGCCGTCCGATCGGCCCGCCGCCGCGGCGCGGCGGCGGGCGCGTTACTCCGCGGGAGTCGCGGCCAACGTCCTATCCGACAACGCCTCGTGCGGCGCCGAGCGGTCGAGCGCGCTCGCCGGCGAGCGGCTCAACCCGAAGAAGAACACCGCCACGATCAGATAGGCGATCGCGACAGTCGGCGTCACTGCAATGCCGATCGCTTCACCGTGCATGAAGCCGAAGAATGTGAGAACGGCTCCCGCCACGCGAACCCCGAAGCTTCGAGGAACTTCTTGTCGATGACGAAGGCGCCGATCGCGGCAAGGACCAGCCCGGTCAAGATCGAGCCGCCGCCCATGACCTTGAGGCCCGCGTAGAGAACGCCTTGGTTGGCGAGTTTGTCCAAGCCGAGGGTCGCCGCGTCGGTACCGGCGGCATGCAGCACCCCGTCCAACTGCACGCCAGCCCAAGCGGCAAGATGCGGCGTCAGCGCCAGCACGATGGCGGGCGCGTGCGCCTTCGGCGTGCTTTGGAACGCCTGCGCGCCGATCAGCATGCCGATGTAGAGCAGGATCGGGTAGATCGCCACGACGGGTATGATGGCCAAGAGCAGCGAGATCACGCCGAACCAGGACAGCACGATCACCATGATGCCGGTCGCGGCCGAGTAGCCGATCCGGCCGCCCATCGCCTTCCAGCCGGGATGGCCGATATAGACCGCGTTGATGAACGGATTGCCCATCAGGCAGCCGATCAGGCTGATGACGCCGTCGGCGGTGAGCACGCGCGTCGTCGGAAAGGCATCGCCGGCGGCCTCCGCGCTCTCGACGTTGTCCATCGCTTCGACCAGATCGTAAATGCCGAACGGGATGGCGGTCACGAGGATCACGCCGAGATATTCAAAGCCGGAGAAGATGTGGTCCACGGCAGGGAGCGGCACCGAGAAGCCGAAATTCGTGAAGGCGTCGGTAACGCCCTTGACGCTCAGCCCACCGTAGTTGAGGCCGAAGAGGTTGGAGCCCCAGGCAATGATCATTCCCACCGCGATGGCGACCAGTCCGGCAGGAATGCCTTTCGGATATCGAAATCCGCCGAACCAGCTCACCAAGATGACGGCAAAGCAGCTCAGGCCGATCACCGGCGTCATGTACATTTCCAACGCCGGGCGCATGGAGATGAACGTGATCGATACGCCGGCCAATGTGCCGAGCAGGGCCGCGCGCGGCGTGATCCTGCGGACGATCGGAGCGATGAAGCCGCCGATCATCAGGATGAAGCTCTGGAAGAACACCCAGGTCAGTCCGGCTTCCCAGCCTTTGATCGGATCATGGGTCTTCAGCGCGATCGGCAGCATGATCACGAAGGTGACGATGAACATGTGCGGCACGCTGATGCCGGACGGCAGCGCGCAGACGTCGCTGCGGCCGGTCTGCTTGGCCAGCCGGTAAGCGAGATACGCGTAGTAAAACGTCGACAGGCACAGCATCAGGCCGACCGCCGGCAGGATGCGGCCGAACACGATCGAGTCCGGCATCTTGATCACGAACCGCAACAGGATCGTGAGCGTCAACATGTTGGTGAGGATGTTGGTGCCGAAACCGAAAAAGGCATTCCAGTCGCCGGGGGTGAACAGATTTCGGTTGGAACCCCGTCGTCGATGTCGTGGTCGTCATCGAACGCTCCTGTTCATGGCGAAGTCAGCAAGGCTAACGGGCCGAAGACCACCGCCGTCCCGGCGAACGACGGCGCACCTGCGCAATCGTCAGGCAATGGCTCGATAACCTCGCAAGGGGCATGCCAATCCGCGCCGCCGGTTTCACGCCGACGGGCGCGAAGCGCCAAGCAAGACAAAACGGCAATGGAATCAGGTCGATCAACAACGGCTTCGATCCGAGCGCGTGGCCCGGGCATTTCGCGCGCTGTTCGCCGCAACGCGGCGGCGATCAAATAATAGTCGTTTGCCTGTCATAAAAACGGCACGCGGCCGGCCGGCATGAGCGCCGGTGCCGCCCAGGCGAGAGCCGCCGCGGGTGCGATCAGGACAGCGCCGCAAGCGATTGAGCAACGGCTTCGAGGCGGCGACCGAGCCGAAAATGCCGCCCTGCGCCTTGATCATGGCAAGCCCGGCTTCGTGGAATTGCGGGAAATAGGAGGCGCAGCAGTCCGACAGCACGATGCAGCGGAAGCCGCGGTCATTGGCCTCGCGCACCGTCGTGTTCACGCAGACTTCGGTGGTCACGCCGCAGACGAACAACGTGTCGATGCCGCGATTGTGCAGCATGAGCTCGAGATCGGTCTGATAGAACGCGCCCTTGCCCGGTTTGTCGATCACCGGCTCGTCCTTGAGCGGATAAAGCTCGGGGATGATGTCGTGGCCGGGCTCGCCGCGCACCAGAATGCGGCCCATCGGACCGCGGGCGCCGATCCGGTTGGCCGGATCGCCGCGCTCGACCTTGTGCGGCGGGGCGTCGGACAGATCGGGCCGATGCCCCTCGCGCGTGTGAATGACCAGGACGCCGTGGCGGCGCGCGGCGGCGAGCACCGCGCGGCAGGGCGCGACCGCCGCCTGCAGGCGCGATACGTCGTTGCCGAGCGCGGCGCCGAAGCCGCCGGGTTCGAGGAAATCGCGCTGCATATCGATGATCACCAGCGCCGCTCGATCGAGATCAACGCTAAGCGGCGCCGGTTCGGCCTCAAAAGTCACGCTCGGCATTTCGGCCCTCCCATCACAACGCCGACTGACGTGCAAAAACAGGGCCAGCATAGCAGGGACGACGAGCGCGCACGGCCAATGCGGGTCCGGCCGCCGCCCGTCCCTGCGGGACTTGGCGCACGTGCGCACGCGTGCAACAATCGCCGCGGAATCAAAGACTTAAGTGTGTTCGGACGCCTTCGCGAATGCCCGGGAAAGCCAAGACAGCGCGAAAGGCCAAGTCGCCGGCGCGACGCGCGCGCGCGAAAACGGCCGATTCCATCGACGCGCTCGTCGCGGCGAGCGCGCAGGCGTTGCGGCTGCCGATCGATCCGAGCTGGCACGCCGCCGTGCGGACCAATGTTCAATTGCTCCTGAAGCACGCGGCGCTGGTCGAGGAATTTTCACTCCCCGACGATACCGAACCTGCGCCGGTGTTCCGTGCTTGAGACGGCGGCGGGCGATTTCGCCTGGAGCACGAGCGCCGAGATCGCCGCGGCCGTCGCGTCCGGCCGCACCAGCGCGTCGAAGATCGTCGAAGCGGCCCTCGCCCGCATTCGCGCGCGCGATCCGCTCATCAATTCCTTCACCGCGGTCACCGAACAGCGCGCGCGGCTTCGCGCCCAGGCGCTCGACCAGGCGCGCGAACGCGGCGAACGACTACCGGTCCTCGCCGGCGTGCCGTTCGCGGTGAAGAACCTCTTCGACATCGCCGGGATGCCGACGCTTGCCGGCGCGAAGATCAATCGCGACGCACCGCCGGCGACGCGCGACGCGACGCTGATCGAGCGGCTCGAAGCCGCCGGCGCCATCCTCGTCGGCGCGCTGAACATGGGCGAATACGCCTATGATTTCACCGGCGAGAATTTCCATGACGGTCCGGTGCACAACCCGCATGATCGCGCACGCATGGCCGGCGGCTCCTCGAGCGGCTCGGCCGCCGCGGTCGCCGGCGGTCTCGTGCCGCTTGCGCTCGGCTCCGACACCAATGGCTCGATCCGCGTCCCGGCTTCGCTCTGCGGCGTGTTCGGGCTCAAGCCGACTTACGGGCGGCTGAGCCGCGCGCGCACCTTCCCGTTCTCGGCAAGCCTCGATCATGTCGGCCCGCTGGCGCGCAGCGCGCGCGACCTCGCGCTCGCTTACGACGCGATGCAGGGCCAAGATGCCGACGATCCGGTCTGCGCCGATCGTGCCGCCGAGCCGGTCGCTTCGCTTCTGCGACGCGGGGCCGAGGGCCTGCGCATCGCCGTCGCCGGCGGCTACTTCAAGTGCAAGACCGCGGAAACGGTCTACGCCGTCGATCGCGTGGCCGCGGCGCTGGGCGCCAATCGCGAAATCGATCATTCCGCAGGCCGAGCGCGCCCGTTCCGCCGCCTACATCGTCACCGCGAGCGAGGCCGGAAGCCTGCACCTCGAGCGGCTGCGCGCCCGCGCGCAGGATTTCGATCCGGCGGTGCGCGACCGGCTGATCGCGGGCGCCATGCTGCCGGCCTCGCTGGTCGTCAAGGCGCAGAAATTCCGCCGCTGGTATCGCGCGAGTTTCTGAAGCTGTTCGCCGAGGTCGACGCCATTCTGGCGCCGGCGACGCCGTGCACGGCGCCGCTGATCGGGCAGAAGACCTTCATGTTCGACGGCGTCGAAATGCCGGTGCGCCCCAATCTCGGCGTTTACACGCAGCCGATCTCCTTCATCGGCGTGCCGGTCGTGACCGTGCCGGTGCCGCTTTCGCCGTTGCCGATCGGCGTGCAGATCATCGCCGCGCCGTGGCGCGAGGATGTGGCGCTGCGCATCGCCCACGCGCTCGAAGCGCAAGGCGTCGTCGCTGCGATGCGGCCGATGGAATAAGGAGAACTCACATGGAGATCGACCTGCCGGAGGTCGTCGCCGAAGTGCGCGCCGCATTCGACCGCTACGAGACAGCGCTCGGCGCCAACGACGTCGCGACGCTCGATGCGATCTTCCACGAAGATCCGCGCACCATCCGCTATGGCGGCACCGAGAATCTCTACGGCTACGCCGAGATCGCGGCGTTCCGCGCCGCGCGCTCGCCGGCCGGCCTTGCGCGCACGCTGTCGAAGACCGTGATCAGCACCTATGGCCGCGACCACGCGGTCGCCTCGACGCTGTTCCACCGCGCCAGCGTGCCGGGAAAGATCGGGCGGCAGATGCAGACCTGGGTACGTTTCGCCGAAGGCTGGCGCGTCGTCGCCGCGCATGTGAGCTTCATCGACGAGCCCAAATGAGCGACGCCGCTAGACCGGCGCCTTCTCCTTGGCCATGAACGCGCGCCAGCCGCCGAAGCTGGAAATATCGCGCGCGCCGGCGACCGCCTCGGCCTCGACCAAAAAACCCTTGACCGCGCTGCCGTCGTCGAGCTCGAGCGTGCCGATCGACAAGGGCGGCGGCACCGCCGCGACGAAGCGGCCGAACGCCGCCTCCGACAGAGCCCAGACTTCGACCTCGATGGCGGTGCCGGCGCCATTCTTCACGCGCAGGAGGCCCGGCTTCGGCGGCTGCGTGCCGGCGAGCGCATAGAGCCGATAATGCGGCGCGGTCTTCGTGCGCGCGATCAGGCGCGCGCCGGCCGCGCGCAATTCGCCATTGAGCGGCATGCCGGAGAGATGCGCGCCGACGACGGCGATCGGGATTTCGCCGGCAGCCGGCGCGGACGATCGCCGTGCCAGCGGCGGCTGCGGGTGCTTGAGCGCGCCGAGCGGCAGGCCGGTCGCGTGATGGAATTCGCGGCCGATCGCGGCGAGCGCCGCGTCCTCGCCCGCGGGCGCCAGCAAGGTCACGCCGAACGGCGTCCCGTCGGGTCGCATGGCGGACGGCACGGCGAGACCGCACAGATCGAGCAGATTGACGAAATTGGTGTAGGTGCCGAGCCGGCTGTTGAGCCCGATCGGATCGGCGAGCACTTCATCGATCGTGTAGATCGTCGGCGCCGTCGGCAGCGCCAGCGCATCGATCGAGCGGAAGGTGTGATCGCGCACGCGCCGCAGCTCCTCGAGCTGATAGAAGGCGGCGAAAGCGTCGGCCGCCGTTGCATGCGCGCCGGCAAGAATGACCTGCCGCGTGACCGGATGCAGAGCCTCCGGCGAGGAGGCGATGAGCGCGCGCACGGTGAGATAACGCTCGGCGACCCACGGCCCCTCGTAAAGCAGCCGCGCCGCCGCATAGAACGGCTCGATGTCGACCTCGACGATCTTGGCGCCAAGCCCGGCGAAACGCGCGAGCGCCGCCTCGTAGGCCGCCGCCGAGGCGCTGATCGCCGAAGAACAGGCGCTCGCCCGGCGGCGGAACGCCGAGCCTCAGGCCGTCCGGCATCGGTCCGGGCGCGTGCACCGGCCGCGGACGCGAAAACGGATCGGCGGCATCGGCGCCGGCGATCGCCGTCAGCATCGCCATCGCATCGTCGACCGTCAGCGCGAAGACCGAGACGCAATCGAGCGTGCGGCAGGCGGGAACGACGCCGGCGGTCGAAACAAGGCCGCGGCTCGGCTTGAGCCCGACGATATTGCTGAACGCGGCCGGCACGCGGCCCGATCCGGCCGTATCGGTGCCGAGCGCAAGCGGCGTGATGCCGGCGCCGACCGCAAGCGCCGAGCCGGAGCTCGATCCGCCGGGAATGAGCTTGGCATCGAACAGATTGCGCGGAATGCCGTAGGGCGTGCGCACGCCGACGAGACCGGTCGCGAACTGATCGAGATTGGTCTTGCCGAGGATGAGCGCGCCGGCCGCGCGCAGCCGCGCCACGGCGGTGGCGTCTCTTGCCGGGCGATAGCTGTAAGCCGGGCACGCCGCCGTGGTCGGCATGCCCTTGACGTCGATATTGTCCTTCACCGCGACCGGGATGCCGTAAAGCGGAAGGTCCCTGTCGCCGGCGCGCGCGAGCTTCTCCGCCTCGGCGAGAACCTCGGCTTCCTCGCGCAGCGCGATGAAAATCGCCGGATCGTCGTGCGCGCGGATGCGCGCGAAGCTACGCGCGACGATGTCTTGCGGGCTTGGCCGCCCCGGCGCGATAGACGTCGAGGATCTCGGCGACCGTCTCGGTCACGTAAGGCTCCGTAATGGCACGACGAAGAGGCCCGGCAACCGCGTTCGCCGGTTCCTTTTGTGCCAATTCCGGGCCATTTCGCAAGTCGCCCGGCCGGTTGCGCCGGGCGGCGCAGCCGCCTATATTTAAGCCACTTTCCACTCATCATTGATGACGTGGTGCTTCGCCGGGCTGGCGGGCGGAGCGCGAAGGAGATTTGCCCATGGCTATCGCGCCCCTGATGCCGAAAGCGACGGCGGTATGGCTCGTCGAGAACACCGCGCTGTCGTTCGACCAGATCGCACAGTTCTGCAACCTGCATCCGCTCGAGGTGAAGGCGATCGCCGACGGCGACGCCGCGCAGGGGATCAAGGGCCTCGACCCGATCCTGACCGGACAGCTCACGCGCGAGCAGATCGCCGAGGCCGAGGCCGATCCGGAGCGCCGGCTGCATATCGCCGATCCCAAAGTGCGGCTGCCCGAGGCCAAGCCGAAGAAGGGCCCGCGCTATACGCCGGTGTCGCGCCGCCAGGACCGGCCGAACGCCATTCTCTGGCTGGTGCGCAATCATCCGGAGCTGAAAGACAGCCAGATCATGCGGCTCGTCGGCACGACGAAGTCGACCATCCTGGCGATCCGCGAGCGCACCCACTGGAATTCCACAAACCTCACGCCGCTCGATCCGGTGACGCTCGGCCTGTGCTCGCAGATCGACCTCGATCTCGAGGTCCAGCGGGCCGCCAAGGAAAAGCCGGCGCCGGTCGAGGCGCAGGGAGCGACCCTTCTGCCTGCCTCGGTCACCACCGCGCCGAAGGAGGAGCTCGAGCCGGAAGCCGAGAAGAAGTCCGAGGAGCTCAACGTCGAGGCGGTGTTCGCCAAGCTCAAGCAGATCGGCGGCAAGGCCGAATAGCCCGCCTCTCTATTTGTCGGCGCCTATTCGTCGCCGATCAGCTCCCGGCGGCGCCGCTCCAACTCCGCGGCGTAGCGGCGCAGCGCATAGGCTTCGGTCAGCAGACCGATGACGCGGCGCTCGCCATAGGAATCGACGACCGCAAGCGCCTCGGCCTCGGCGCGATCGAACGCCTGCACGGCCTCCTTGATCGCCATGCCCGGGAGCAGCACGTCCCCGGCATTGTTGAGCAGATCCTTGACCGACTTGTCCGGCGAGACCTCCGGCGCGTGGGCGTCGGCAACGCGGATCATACCGGCGTAACGCTCCTGCTTCGTTGACGGCGATGACAGAGGCGGTTGAGCCGACGGGAAAGGCTTCGCGGAAGGAGGCGATGCTGGTCGCCGCCGGCACCGTGCGCACATCCTGGCGCATCATCTTGCCGACGATGAGCTCGCGCATCCAGCCGATATCGGCGGCGCTGCGGATGGTTTCGCCGCGCAGGTGAAAACGCCAGGTCGCGAACGAATAGCCGAACATCTCCCGCGTCACCTGCGCGGCGACAATCACGGCAATGAGCACCGCCGTGGTCAGCCACAGATCGCCGGTCGTTTCCAGCGCGATGAAAGTCATGGTCAGCGGCCCGCCGATGACCGCCGCGGACAAGGCGCTCATGCCGATCACCGCGTAGGCGTCGGTGTCGAAAGCGGCGCTCGGCCAGACCATGGTCAACGCCACGGCCAACAGATGCCCGCCGAGCGCGCCGATAAGCAGCGAGGAAAAGAACATGCCGCCACGGAATCCGGAGCCGAGAGACACAATCGACGCCGCGATCTTGAGCACGAAGATCAGCGCCACGGCCGACAGCGAAAGGTTGAGTATTCCGGAGAGGTGCAAGGCGCCGTGGCCGGACGACATCACCTGCGGCGAGACCATCGCCAACAGGCCGACGACCAAGCCGCCGATCATGGTGCGCAGCGTCGGCCGCAAGCGCAGACGAACGAACAGCTCTTCGCTCAGCGCCACGCCGCGCAGCAGCGCAATTCCGAGCATGGCCGCGAGGAGGCCGATGGTGGCGGCAATGACGCAGATCGTGGGTCGCCACGACGCATCTTGTCGGGCGCGACAATGCCGATCTCGATCGGCGCAAGCGCGTGCGCGACGAGGTAGCCGATCACCGCCGCGATTGCGACCGGCGCCAGGCTGTTGGGCGAATAGCCGCCGATGATCAGTTCGAAGCCGTAGAAAGCGCCGGCGAGCGGCGCACCGAAGGCGCCGGCAATTCCTCCGGCGGCGCCGCAACCGACCAGGATGCGCAAATCGGCGCGCCGCAGCCGGAATGCGGCGCCGATGCGCGAGGCAATGACCGCTCGCCAGCTGGGTATAGCCGGCCTCGAGGCCGACCGAGGCGCCGACCCCGCTCGACCAGACCGTCTGCGCCGCGACGATGATGCTGCCGAGAAGCGACATGCGGCCGCCATGCAGCGCATTCGCCTCGATCGGATCGACCTCCCGCTCCGGCCGCCAGCGCGCGATGATTTCCGCGGCGATGCCGAACAGCCAGTCCGCCGCCGAGCGGCACCGAGATCGCCAGCACCGGATCGAGGCGCAACAGCCCCGACAGGCGCACGCCGGCATCGAGCTGGAACAGCAGACGGTGCAGCAGGTCGACGCCGGTGCCCATCGCAGCCACGACGACGCCGGACAACGCGCCGACCAGCGCCGCCAGCGCGATCAGGCTCGATTCCCGCGCCCGGACGATGGCCCGCAGGCGCCGTGGTATCTCGAAACGGCTGGTCATCTTGGCGATCAACCCAAAGACCTCAGAGAGCTGATATAGGGAACCCCGACAAGGACGGCGCTCTGCTCGTCTCCGAGATGCGAGCGGCAGCATTTGGCGCGTCACCTATACCGGCAAGCCGGCAAAAGCGCGCTAGCGCGGCAGCGCCGGGCTGGAACACTCGCGCGGACTGGACGTTAACTTGCGGGAGCCTGCGCTTGCTGGCGTGCGGGGCCAATCGAACATGGTTCAATTTGCACGCAGCGAACCGCCGCTTTTCAATTCCGCGGATAGTCGTGTGCCCCGCGCACGCTCCTTCGCGAGGCCGACCCGCGGACCGGCCCGCTCTGCAGCCGGCGCCATCGTCGAGACCGACATCGCCTCCCGCCTCGACGCCTTGCCATTCGGCCGATTCCATTTGCTGGTCATTGCCACGCTCGGCATCACCTGGATACTCGACGGCCTCGAAGTCACGCTGGCCGGCACGCTGTCCGGCGAGCTGACGCAGAGTTCCGCCCTAGGCTTGAGCAATACGCAGGTCGGCCTTGCAGGCAGCTCCTACCTGTGCGGCGCGGTGCTTGGCGCGTTTCTCTTCGGCTGGCTCACCGACCGCTGGGGCCGCAAGAAGTTGTTTTTCATCACGCTTGCGGTTTATCTGGCGGCGACCGCCGCCACCGGCCTGTCGTGGAATATGTGGAGTTTCGCGCTGTTCCGATTCCTCACCGGCGCCGGCATCGGCGGCGAATACACTGCCATCAATTCGACAATCCAGGAGCTTATCCCCGCACGCCTGCGCGGCTGGACCGACCTCCTCATCAACGGCAGCTTCTGGGTCGGCGCGGCGCTGGGAGCGGGCGGCTCGATCGTCCTGCTCAATCCCGATTTCATCGATCCGGCGCTCGGCTGGCGGCTGGCGTTCCTGATCGGAGCGGCAATAGGACTCATCATTCTGATCATGCGGCGCTGGATTCCGGAAAGTCCCCGTTGGCTTGCGACCCATGGCTTCGCGGCGGAAGCCGACGCGGTCGTGCGCGGCATCGAGGCGCGCTTGCCCGGCGCGCCGCATGCGCGCCGCGACGGACCAAGCTGCGGCTGCGCACGCGCGATCACACGCCGCTCGCGGAGGTCGCGCGCGCGCTGTTCCAGACTTATCGTCAGCGCACATTGGTCGGTCTCAGCCTGATGGCCGCGCAGGCGTTTTTCTACAACGCGATTTTCTTCACCTACGCGCTGATCCTGACCGACTTCTATCGCGTGCCTGCCGACCGGATCGGCTGGTACATCCTGCCGTTCGCCGTCGGCAACGTGCTCGGACCGATTCTGCTCGGCCGTCTGTTCGACACGATCGGACGCAAGGTGATGATCGCCGCGACTTATGCCCTGTCCGGACTGCTCCTTGCCGCGACCGGTTATCTGTTCAGCCGGAACGCCCTCTCGGCGCAGCAACTGACCGTGGCCTGGATGGTGGTCTTCTTCTTCGCATCGGCGGCCGCAAGCTCCGCCTATCTGACGGTGAGCGAGACCTTCCCGCTGGAAATCCGTGCGCTCGCCATCGCGTTCTTCTACGCCATCGGCACCGCCATCGGCGGGGTCGTCGGCCCGGTGCTGTTCGGCGCCCTGATCAGCACCGGCTCGCGCGGCAGCGTCGCCATCGGCTATTTCATCGGCGCGCTCATGATGATCGGCGCCGCCATGGCCGAAGCCCGCTGGGGCGTCGCCGCCGAGCGCAAGCCGCTGGAAACGGTGAGCCGGCCGTTGTCTTTCATCGAGTCATAGTGGGATAAGGACGTGCAGAGGCAGATCAGAAACTCCAATTCTCGACATGGAAATTGCCACAACCTCGCTTACCTCCGATCTGAGCGAATGCGCGATCCTGCTCGACATCGACGGCACCATCCTCGATATCGCGCCGGCGCCGCAGGAGGTCTGGGTCCCGCCGATGCTGCGCCACACGCTCGGCCGGCTGCAGGAGCTGACCGGCGGCGCCTTGGCGCTGGTGAGCGGCCGCAAGCTCGCCGATATCGACCTGATCTTTGCTCCCCTGCAGCTGGCGGCGATCGGCGGTCATGGCGCCGAACTGCGGCCAGTCCCCGGCACCGAGCCGCGCGACGCGCGTCGGCTTGCTGAGCAAGGACTTGAAACGCAAGCTCGCGACGCTCACCGAGCTCGGGCCCGGCATCATCGTCGAGGACAAGGGTTATTCGCTCGCCCTGCACTATCGACTGGCGCCCGATCAGGGGCCGGCCTTGCGCGCGGCGATCGCCGGCATCTGCGCGCAGATGGCGCCGCAACTCCGTCGATGTGCTGCCGGGCAAGCTGGTCTTCGAGATCAAGCCGGCCGGGGTGAGCAAGGCGACCGCCGTCCGTGAGCTGATGAACTACCCGCCATTCAACGACCGGCATCCGATTTTCATCGGCGACGACACGACCGACGAGCCGGTCTTCGGCATCATTCCGGATTTCGGCGGTCTCGGATTCTCCGTCGGCCGCATCGTTCCCGGCGTGCATGGTCATTTCGACACGCCGCAGGACGTGCGCCTGTGGCTCGCGCGGATCGTGGCCGACCGCGGGGACCAGGCGGAATGAAGGATCACGGGCTGGATCTGGCCGTCATCGGGAACGGGCGAACGGCCGCTTTGGTCGATCCCTGCTCGCGCGTGGTGTGGTGGTGCTATCCGCGCTTCGACAGCGATCCGATCTTCTGCCGATTGCTGGCGGGCAAGGAGGAGAAGGGATTCTCCGACATCGTGCTCGACGATCTGGCGGAGTTTCAATCCGAATATATCCGCAACACCGCGATCGTCTCGACCGTGCTCACCGATCGTCAGGGCGGGAAGGTGCGGATCACCGATTTCGTCCCGCGCTTCCGGCAGTTCGGCCGCGTGTTCCGGCCGCCGCAACTGTTTCGCATTGTCGAGCCGATCGCCGGTCTGCCGCGCATCACCATCCGCATGCGGCCGACCTTCCACTACGGCAAGCCGCTGCAGCATCGCTCGCTCGGCAGCAACCACATCCGCTATGCCGGCGATGACACCGTCATCCGCCTCACCACCGACGCGCCGCTGTCGCTGATCGAGGGCGAATCGCCTTTCGTCCTGACGCGCCCCGTGCACCTCGTGTTCGGCCCGGACGAGCCTTTTCCCGGCGACCTGCAGTCGACCTGCCGCGAATTCGCCGACCGGACGCACGACTACTGGATGGAATGGGTGCGCCGCCTGTCGATCTCGGTCGACTGGCAGGAGGCCATCATCCGCGCCGCCATCACGCTCAAGCTCAGCAATTTCGATGAGACCGGCGCCGTCGTCGCCGCGCATACGACCTCGATCCCGGAGGCGCCGGGCTCCGGCCGCACCTGGGACTACCGCTATTGCTGGCTGCGGGACGCCTATTTCGTCGTCCAGGCGCTCAACCGTATCGGCGCCACGCGCACGATGGAGGAGTTCATCTCGTTCACGCTGTCGATCGTCTCGAAGCCGGACCAGGAGCTGCGGCCGCTCTACAGCGTGGTGCCCTCGGCCACGCTCGAGGAGCGGATCGCGCCCGATCTTGCCGGCTACCGCGGCGACGGGCCGGTGCGGATCGGCAACGCCGCCGTCGATCAGGTGCAGCACGACGCCTATGGCAGCGTCATCCTCGCCGCCATGCCGATGTTCTTCGACCGCCGCCTGCCGCGGCCCGGCGATGAAGGCCTGTTTCATCTCCTGGAGACGCTTGGCGGCCGCGCCGCCAAGAAGGCGTTCGAGCCGGACGCCGGCATCTGGGAATATCGCGGCCGCCTGCGCGTCCACACCCACTCGGCGGCGATGTGCTGGGCCGGCTGCCAGCGGCTCGCGGCGATCGCCGCGCGCATCGGCCTTGAGGAGCGCGCGAAATACTGGAATTCGATCGCCGAGCCGATCCACGCCGTGCTGCTCGACCGTGCCTGGAACGAGAAGCGCGGCGCCTTTACCGCGGCGTTCGGCTCCGACGACCTCGACGCCAGCGTGCTCCTTCTCGCCGACCTCGGCGTCGTCGAGGTGGACGATCCGCGCTTCGCCTCGACCGTCGCCGCCATGGAGCGCGAGCTGGTGCGCGAAAAACACGTGATGCGCTACGCCAGCGCCGACGATTTCGGGCTGCCGGTGACGGCGTTCCTGATCTGCCGGTTCTGGCTCATCGACGCGCTGTGGTCGCTCGGACGGCGCGAGGCGGCGCGCGACCTGTTCACCGACGCGCTCCAACACCGCAACCGCTACGGGCTTCTCTCCGAGGACGTCGATCCGCGCACCGGCGAATTGTGGGGCAATTTCCCGCAGACCTATTCGATGGCCGGCCTCATCCTCTCCGCCATGCGGCTGTCGCGAAGCTGGGAAGACCGCTACTGGCGCGGTTGAGCGACGCAGGGACGGGCGGCAACATGAATTGCGGGGTAAAGCCGGACCTGTCCCGGCCGTGAAAACCATTGTCGCGAATTCTTGATTGACGGAAATTCTTTTCCATATACAAAGGAAATAGCTCGTCTAAACAGAAGAAATATTCTCCTGCCTGCGTAACTCAACTTGGAAGAAACGATGGGGTCTGCGGCCATACCAGAGACGCTCTTTGCCGTCGCCACCAAGCACGCTTCTCCGATCCAGCCAGAGTGAGCGAAGTGGAACGGCTCGACGATCTCGAGGCGCAAAGCGTCTTCATCTTTCGCGAAGCCTTCGCCCGGCTGAAGCGGATCGCGCTGCTTGTGGTCGCTGGGCAAGGATTCCAACGTGATGATCTGGATCGCGCGCAAGGCGTTCTTCGGCCGCATTCCTTTCCCGGTGCTGCATGTCGACACCGGCAAGAAATTTCCGGAGATGTACGCCTTTCGCGACCGCTATGCGGTCGAATGGGCGCTCGATCTCAAGATCGAGCCCTGCCCGCCGCTCGAGGTGATCGATCCGACCTTGCCGCCGGCCGCGCGCTCGGCGGCGCGCAAGACCGAAGGGCTGCGGCTCGCGCTCGCCAAATACGGCTTCGACGGTCTCATCGCCGGCATCCGCCGTGACGAAGAGCCGACGCGCGCCAAGGAGCGCGTGTTCTCGCCGCGCGGCCGCGAGGGCGAATGGGACGTGCGCGACCAGCCGCCGGAGTTTTGGGATCACTTCAACGCCGCCCCGCCCGCAGGAGCGCATTTGCGCATTCACCCGATCCTGCAGTGGACCGAGGCCGACATCTGGGCCTACACCAAGCGCGAGGGCATTCCGATCATTCCGCTCTATCTCGCGCGCGACGGCAAGCGTTACCGCTCGCTCGGCGACGCCGACATCACCTTCCCGGTCGCGTCACGGGCGGCGACCATCGACGCCATCATCAGCGAGCTCGAAGCAACGAAAATTCCCGAACGTGCCGGGCGCGCCATGGATCATGAGGCCGAGGACGCGTTCGAACGGCTTCGCCGCAACGGCTACCTCTAGGCAGATCAACGCCAACAAAAAGACCAATCCCATGAACATGCTCGTCAACGATCGCTCCGCCCGCGACCAAAGCGCCGGCCGCCCGCTGGTTCGCATTGTGATCGTGGGACATGTCGATCATGGAAAATCGACATTGATCGGACGGCTGCTGCACGAGACCGACAGCCTTCCGGACGGCAAGCTCGACGCGCTCAAGGCGGTGAGCGATCGGCGCGGCATGGATTTCGAATGGTCGTTCCTGCTCGACGCGTTGCAGACCGAACGCGACCAGGGCATCACCCTCGACACCAGCCAGATCCGCTTCCGCACCGCATCGCGCGACATCGTTCTCATCGACGCGCCGGGGCACGCCGAATTCCTGCGCAACATGATCACCGGCGCGTCCCAGGCCGACGCCGCCGTGCTGATCGTCGACGTAACCGAAGGAGTGAACGAGCAGACGCGCCGGCACGGCTATCTGCTGCAGCTCCTCGGCATTCGACAGGTCGCCGTCGTCATCAACAAGATGGACCGCGTCGACTTCGAAGAAAGCCGCTTATCGCGAGATCGAAACGACCATCGTGAAGCAGCTTGCCGGCTTCGGCCTGACCCCGAGCGAGATCATCCCGATTTCGGCGCGACATGGAGACGGCGTCGCGCAGCGCACGGCGGCGATTTCCTGGTACACCGGTCCGACCGTGCTCGAGGCGCTGGATCGATTTTCGCCGGCCAAGCCGCTCGCCGATTTGCCGCTGCGCCTGCCGGTGCAGGCGGCTTACAAGTTTGACGACCGGCGGATCATAGCGGGCCGCATCGAGACCGGGCAGGTCGAGGTCGGCGACGTGATCGCCGTATCGCCGCGTGGCAGCGACGGCGCGCGTGCAATCGATCGAGGCCTGGCCGGAGCCCGACGAGTTGCGCGCACCGCAGACGGCGCGTGCCGGCCAATCGATCGGGCTGACGCTGGACCAGCAGATTTTCGTCGAGCGTGGCGACATCATTTCCGCGATCGAGACGCCGGCCAAGGCGGCCCACGCGCTGCGCGCGCGGGTCTTTTGGCTCAACGAGGCGCCGCTCACCGTCGGCGCCGCGATCAATGTGCGGGTCGGCATGTCCGAATCCCGTGGCAGGATCGCCGCGATCGTCGGTGCAGTCGATCCCGGCGTGCTCTCGCCCAGCGAAGGGAAGGTCATCGCCCAGAACCACGTCGGCGAAATCGAGATTGCATTGTCCCAGCCGATCGCCGCCGACGTCTACGCGGCAAATCCGCGAACCGGGCGGCTGGTGCTCGATCTGGCCGGCAGGATCAGCGGCGGCGGGCTGATTCTCTCCATCGCCGAGGAGGACCGCGGCAGCGCCGCCGCCGACAATCCGGCGCCGCAAGAGACCACGCCTGCAGTCTCCCTGTTCAGTGACGGCGCGCGCGCGCGCGCCGGCAAGCTGGCGCAGCGGGCGTCACGGCTCGAGACTCTCCTGGCCAGTCTATCGCCGGCGGAGCGCCTGGCGCGGTTCCGCGGCGAGACCGACGGAAGGATCGTGTTCACGACCAGCTTCGGTTTGGAGGATCAGGTCATTCTCCATCTGATCGCCGAGCACGCGATCGACATCGAGATCGCGACACTCGACACCGGCAGGCTGTTTCGCGAGACCTACGAGCTTTGGGCGGAGACGGAGCGCCGCTACGGCCGGCGCATCCGCGCGATCTATCCGCAGAATGAAAGCCTCGAAGCGTTGGTCGAGAAGCAGGGGATCAACGGTTTCTATGCTTCGCGCGATGCGCGGCTAGCCTGCTGCCATGTTCGCAAGGTCGAGCCGCTCAATCGCGCGCTCGCCGGCGCGGCGGCATGGGTCGTCGGCTTGCGCGCGGACCAGTCGAGCCAGCGGGAAGCCACCAGGCTGGTCGCGGTCGATGAGCGCAAGCTCCTCAAGCTCAGCCCGCTCTTCGACTGGACGCGCGAGGCGGTTCAAACCTTCGTCGCGGCCAACAAAGTCCCGGTCAATCCGCTGCACGCCGCGGGGTTCGCATCGATCGGTTGCGCGCCATGCACGCGCGCCATCGCGCCGGGCGAGCCGGAACGGGCCGGACGCTGGTGGTGGGAGGACGACAACAAGAAAGAGTGCGGCCTCCATGTCGCGCCCGGGCGCCGCGCCGCGCGCCTTGCCGGAACCGCCAGCGCCGCGTCCTGATGCCGGTCGCCGGCGATAGCGGGCCTATCAGCCTCCCTTAGGCCTCGATCATTACGCTCGGGCTGCGCCGCTGCCGTATGGCAAGCCGCGTGCGGTTGTCCGCTGCGCACATGGGTCCTAAGCTCCCGATCGTCCCGTGATGGACGCAGCTAGCTCCCGTGTTGGCATGAAGCCTGCCCCGTTCGAGTATCACCGGCCCGCCGAGATCCCGGCGGCGCGGGGCGTTCGCGGATGAAGCCGCCCGCCTTCGACTATATCCTTGCCGAGAGCGTCGACATGGCCGCTGCGGCATTGGCCCGGGCCGGTGCCGACGCCAAGATCATCGCCGGCGGCCAGAGCCTCGTTCCGATGCTCAATTTCCGGCTGCTGCGCCCGTCGGTCCTGGTCGATATCAACCGCATCGCCGGCCTCTCTTTCATCGAGGAGACCGGTGACGCGATCCGCATCGGCGCGCTCACGCGCCATTATCAGCTCGAGACTTCGCCGGTCGTCGCCCGGCACCTGCCGGTCCTGGCGTGCGCGATGACGCATGTGGCGCATCTGGCGATCCGCAACCGCGGCACCATCGGCGGCAGCCTGTCGCACGCCGATCCGGCGGCCGAGCTGCCGATGATGGCGATGCTGCTCGATGCCGAGCTTCGCGTCGCTTCGCCGTCGGGCGCGCGGACGGTCGCCGCGCGCGAGTTCTTCGTCGGCGCCATGACGGTCGACCTCGCCGCCGACGAGATCGTCACCGAGATCGCGCTGCCGAAATTGCCGCCGAACACCGGCTGGGGATTTCGAGGAAGTCGCCCGCCGCCACGGCGACTTCGCGCTCGCCGCTGCGGCGGCCACTCTGACGGCGTCCGGCGGCACCATCAAGCAAGCGCGCATCGCTCTGACCGGCGTCGGCCCGACCCCGCTGCGGGCGACCGAGGCGGAAGCCTTGTTGGTCGGCCGCGCGCTCGAAGGCAAATTGGCCACGCGCGTCATCGAGGCCGTGCGCGCGGCGACCGATCCCGAGACCGATCTGCATGCTTCGTCGGACTACCGGCGCCATCTCGCCGGCGTGCTGGCGGGCCGGGCCGTCGCCGCCGCGTGGCGGCGCGCCAACGAGAGCGCCGCATGAGCACGACGCGCGAGATCACGGTGACCGTCAACGGCGCCGCCCACCGGGCCGCGGTCGAGCCGCGGCTCCTGCTGGCCGATTTCCTGCGCCACACGCTCGGCCTCACCGGCACGCATGTCGGCTGCGAGCACGGCGTCTGCGGCGCCTGCACCGTGCTCGTCGACGGCGACAGCGCACGCTCCTGCCTCATGTTCGCGGTGCAAGCCGACGGCCGCAATGTCGAGACGGTCGAGAGCCTCGGCCGGATCGGGCAAATGAACGCCTTGCAGGAATCCTTCCACGAGCATCACGCCCTGCAATGCGGCTTTTGCACGCCGGGAATGCTGATGACGGCGACCGACCTCCTGCGGAAATACCCGCTCGCCACCGATGACGACATCCGCCAAGGCCTGTCCGGCAATCTGTGCCGCTGCACCGGCTACGAGCATATTGTCAGGGCGATCCGCTCGGTCGTCGCCGATAAGCCGGGAAGCGGCCGATGAAGATGCACGTCCTCTCCGGCGGCCGCCTGCGCGTGCGCAAGGCCATGTATCAGCCCGACGCGCCGCGCGGCGAAACCATGGACGTGCCGGTGTCCTGCATTCTCCTGCGCCACCGCCAGGGCAACGTGCTGTTTGACAGCGGCTGCCATCCCGACGTCGCCGAGAACGCGGAAGCGCGCTGGGGCAGCGTCGCCAAGGTCATCACCCCGATCATGCAGCCCGGCGACAACGTCATCACCGCGCTCGGCGGCATCGGCTTGCAATGCGACGACATCGATGTGGTGCTGTGCTCGCATCTGCATTTCGACCATTGCGGCTGCAACACCTTCTTCAAGCGCGCTACGGTCATCATGCACGCGAAAGAGCTCGAAGCCGCACGCGCGTCGAATGCCGTGGCGGCCGGATACCTCGCCGCAGAATGGGAGCGCCCGGCACCGCCCGAGACCATCGACGGCGAACGCGATCTGTTCGCCGATGGGCGCATCGTGCTCATCCCCCTGCCCGGTCATACGCCGGGCACCACCGCCGCGCTGGTTGCGCTGGAAAAATCCGGCACGTTCCTCTTGGCCTCCGATGCGGTCAGCGTACGCGCGACCCTCGATACCGGCGTCGTTCCGCGCAACACCTGGAACGCGGACGTACTGACCAAATCGCTGGCCGAGATCCGGCGCATCGAGGCGCGCGGCGCCACGGTCGTTTGCGGCCATGACGAAGCGCAGTGGGCGAGCCTGCGCAAAGGCGCCGACGCCTATGAATGACGCGCCGGACATCCACGCCCGGCCGAAGCTCGTCGGCGCGCGCATCAAACGGACCGAGGATCCGCGCCTCCTGACGGGCAACGGCGCCTTCACCGACGATCGGCAGGTGATGCGCGCGCTGCACGTCGCCTTCCGCAGGAGCGACCAGCCGCATGCGCGCATTCGCGCGATCGACGCTGCCGCTGCGCGCGCCGCCCCGGGCGTCGTCGCTGTTCTCACCGCCGAGGATTTGGCCGGCTCGGTCCAGCCTTTGGTCGCGACCTCGCGCATGGCCCATTATCACGCCACACCGATCCTGCCGCTGGCGCGCGGCAAGGTGCGCTACGTCGGCGAGCCGGTCGTGGGTATCGTCGCCGAAAACCGCTACCTCGCCGAGGACGCGCTCGAGCTCCTCACTATCGACTACGAACCGCTGCCCGCCGTCGTTGACCCTGAGGAGGCCGTGCGTCCCGGAGTGCCGCTCCTGCATGAAGAAGCCGGCACCAACGTGCTGGTGAACCGGGAGTTCAAACGCGGCGAGCCGGACGAGGCGTTTGCCTCCGCGCCGGTGCGCGTCGGCGGCCGCTTCCGCATGCATCGCAAGACGCCGGTCGCCATCGAGGCCCGGGCCTGCCTTGCCGAATACGAGCCGGGGCGCGACGCGCTGACGCTGCATTCCTCGACGCAAGTCCCTGGCATCGTGCGCGATGCGCTGGCGGCGGCGCTCGATCTTCCCGGCCACCAGGTTCGCGTCGTGGCGCCGGACGTGGGCGGCGGTTTTGGCGGCAAGGCTTCGCTCTATCCGGAAGAGATCTTCGTCTGCGCCGCGGCGCGGCGGCTCGCCCGCGCGGTCAAGTGGACCAGTGACCGCATGGAAGACCTCGCCGCCAGCACGCAAGCCTTTGATGAAATCGTCGATGCGGAATTGGCGTTGGACCATGAGGGCCGCATCCTGGCTTTGCGCGCCGACGCCATCGGCGATGCCGGCGCCGGATCGATCTATCCGTGGACGGCGGGCCTCGAGCCGGTGCAGGTGGTGAGCTTCCTGCCCGGGCCCTATCGCATCCAGCACTATCGCGGGCGCGCGCGGGCGGCGGCGACGTCGAAGGCGCCGACCGGCGCTTACCGCGGCGTCGGCCGGCCGATCTCGACCTTCGTCATGGAACGGTTGATGGATATGGCGGCGGTCAAGACCGGAATCGAGCGCCAAGCAATTGCGGCTGCGAAACCTGATCGGCGCCGACGAGCTTCCTTACAAAGTCGCGTCCGGCATCGTCTGGGACAAGTCGGGCTTCCGCGAAGGCCTCGACAAGGCTTCCGCCGTCATCGGCTACGACGCATTGCGCACGCAGCAGCAGGTCGCGCGCGCCGCCGGGCGCTGGTTCGGCATCGGCATCGCCTGTTACGCGGAGCTCACCGGTCTCGGCTCGCGCATCTCCGTCGCGCCCGGCATGCCGATCAACACCGGCACCGAAACGGCGATCATCCGCATCGATTCGACCGGCGCGGTCACGGCGGCGTTCGGCATCGCCTCGCATGGACAGGGGCTGGAGACAACGCTCGCGCAAATCGTTGCCGAGCATCTCGGCGCACGTTTCACCGAGATTCGCATCGTGCAAGGCGACAGCGCCGCCGTCCCCGGCGGCACCGGCACCTATGCCAGCCGCAGCCTGGTGCTGGCCGGCGGCGCGGCGACGTTGGCCGCTCAGGCGCTGCGCGAGAAAGTGTTCAAGGCTGCCTCGCACCTTTTGGAGGCTTCGGCTGCCGACCTCGTCGCGGAGGATGGCAGGGTTTCGGTTGCCGGCACTGATCGTTCGGTCACGTTCCGCGATATCGCGCGCGCGGTCTATTCGGAAATGGGACGATTGCCGCCGGATGCGCGCGACGAGCTCGCCGCCAGCAGAACCTACGATCCGGTGTTCGGCACCACCACATCGGCAACGCATATCGCGGCCGTGGAGATCGATCCGGAAACCTATCAAATCCGCGTCGAGCGTTTCGCCGTCGCCGAGGACTGCGGCAAGCTGGTCAATCCGCTGATCGTGGACGGACAGGTTCACGGCGGCGTCGCGCAGGGCATCGGCGCGGCGCTCTATGAAGAAGTCGTCTATGACGAGCAAGGCCAGATCAACACCGCGAGCCTCGCCGACTATCTCGTTCCGTCGGCATGCGAGATACCCTCGATGCAGGTCGCGCACCTGGAAAGCTCCTCGCCGACCACGCTCGGCGGCTTTCGCGGCATGGGCGAAGGCGGCACGATCGGCGCGCCGGCGGCCGTCGCCAACGCGGTCGCCGATGCGCTCTCCCCGCTCGGAATCGAGGTCAACGAGCTGCCGATAACGCCGGAGCGTCTGTTCCGCCTGATCGAAGCGGCGCGCGCGAAGGCCAAACCGTGAAAGAGCGAACATGGATCTCGGGCTGAAAGGAAAGATCGCGCTGGTCACCGGCGCGACGAGCGGCGTCGGCCGCGAAATCGCGCTCAGCCTCGCCGCCGAGGGCGCCGGCGTTGCCGTCAACTACCGCTCTTCGAGCACAGACGCGGAGACGCTGGTCGGCGAGATTGCCGCCAAAGGCGGAAGAGCCAAGGCTTATCGAGCCGACGTCGCCGAATTTGCCGCGGTGAAAGGCATGGTCGCCGACATCGTCAGGGATTTCGGCGGCATCAACATCCTGATCAACAATGCCGGGCTGGCGCAGCGCCAGCGCTTCATCGAGACCAAGCCCGAGGACTGGCGCCGCCAGATCGACGTCTGCCTCTACGGCGCGATCCACTGCTGCTACGCGGTCGCGCCGCATCTCGACGCCGCCAAGAACGGTCGCATCGTCAGCGTCATCGGCGATTCCTCGCGGGTCGGCGAATCCGGGCTCGCCATCGTCGCCGCCGCCCGCGCCGGCGTCGATCGCCTTGATGAAATCGCTGGCGCGCGAATTCGGCCGCTCCGGCACCACCGCCAACACCGTGTCGCTCGGATTGGTGGAGACGCCGCACGACAAGGAATGGGTCGACGCCAACCGCGAGAAGCTGATCAAGCTCTATCCGCTGCGCCGTCTCGGCTTGCCGGGCGATGTGGCGCCGATGGTCACCCTGCTGGCCTCGCCGCAAAGCGGCTGGATCACCGGACAGGTGCTCAGCATCAGCGGCGGGTTCAGCATGGTCTGACGGAGAGCCCGGATGCTCCACACCGAGCTGATCGCTCCCATTCCGGAACTGTTGCGCCGGCACGCGGCGGCGCGCGGCGGCAAATGCGCCTATCGCGACGCCCGGACGTCGGTGACTTATGCCGCGCTTGACGAGCGGACCGGCAAGCTCGCCGGCCATCTCGCCGACGCCGGTGTCGCGCCGAACGATACAGTCGCGATCATGTTGCCGAACGGGGTGCCGTGGGTGGAGAGCCTTCTCGCCATCGCCCGCGCCGGCGCGATCAGCGTTCCGATCAGTTACGAGTCCACCGAGCCGGAAATTGCCTACCGGCTTGCCGACGCGAACTGCAAGGCGGTCTTTACCACGGCCGAGCGCGGCGACCTGTTGGCGCGGCTCAAAGCCTGCGCATCCAATCTCAAGACGCTGATCGTGACCGAGCGCGGCCGATGCGATGCGCAGGCGTTGCGCTACGCAACGCTTGCGACGACGACCGCCGAAATCCGCGCCGCGCGATCCGGCTGCGTTGCACGAGACCTCGTTTATTCTCTACACATCGGGCACCACCGGCCGCGCCAAAGGCGTGCAGCTCACCCTACACGGCATGCTCTGGGTCGCCGCCGCCTGCTGGGCGCCGATCACCGGCCTCTGCGAGCGTGACACGGTGCTGTCGCCGCTGCCGCTGTTTCATTCCTATGCGCTGAATTTGTCGGTGCTGGGCGTTCTCGCCACCGGCGCGAGCGAATTCATCATGGAGAAATTCTCCACCAGCGAAGCCGTGCGCCTGCTCAAAGGCGGCGAATTCACCTTCTTCCCCGGCGTGCCGACGATGTTTCACTACCTGCTGCAGGCGACGCGCGGCGAGATCGGCATGGCATTCCCCAATCTGCGGCTGTGCGTATCGGCCGGCGCCATCATGCCGGCGACGCTCAACCGCGAATTTGAAAGCCATCTCGGCGTCCCATTGCTCGACGGCTACGGCATCACCGAGACCTCGACCATGGTGACCATGAACTGGCCGGGCGGGCGGCGCGTCCTTGGATCGTGCGGCCTGCCGGTCCCCGGCCTGGCGGTGCGGATCGTCGATGCCGGCGGCCATGACGTCGAGCCGAACCAGGAAGGCGAGCTGATCGTCCGCGGCCCGAACGTGATGCCGGGCTATCACAACAAGCCGGAGGAAACCCGCCACGCCTTGCGCGCCGGCTGGTATCACACCGGCGATCTCGCCCGCAGCGACGAGAACGGCTTCCTCACCATCACCGGACGGCTCAAGGAGCTGATCATTCGCGGCGGCCAGAACATCGCGCCGGCGGAGATCGAGGAGGTGGCGAACGGCTTCGCCGCGGTGCTCGATTGCGCCGCGGTCGGCGTCCCGCACGCGAGCCTCGGCGAGGTTCCGGCGCTGTTCGTCGTGCCGCGGCCGGGCAAGGCGATCGAAAACGATGCCCTGCTCGCCCATTGCCGCGCGCATCTGTCGGCCTACAAGGTGCCGCACATCATTCAGACCATCGCCGAGATCCCGCGCACCGGATCGGGCAAGATCATCCGCTACAAGCTGCGCGAAACGCTGAAGGCGTAGAGACTGAAACCAGCGATCACTCGCGGCCGAAAACGCTCTCGATCCGCCGGTCGGGAATGAGCCACATCACCGCCACCAGCACATAGATCGCGACCGCGACCGACGGGCTGATAAACGCCGCCGCGATGCCCGCGAGGTAAAATACGATCGATATCTTGCCTTTGATGTCGCCGCCGAGCGCCTTGGCGAGCACCGATTGCGCCCCTTGTTTGCGCATGATCGCTCTTTGCAGCAGGAAGTAGGCGATGGCGGGCATCAGCAACACTATGCCGTAGACGGCCGTCGGCACCGGCGCCAGGAAATTCTGCCCCATCCATGCCGTCGCCGCAGGGATGAGCGAAAGCCAGAACAACAAATGCGAGTTGGCCCAAAGAATGAGCCCATCGACCCGCGTGACGGTGTGCAGGAGATGATGGTGATTGTTCCAATAGATGGCCAAATAGATGAAGCTCAGCACGTAGCCGACGAGGCTCGGAACGATCTCGGCGAGCGCCGTCCAATCCGCGCGCGGCGGCACCTTCAATTCCAACACCATGATGGTGATGATGATGGCGATGACGCCGTCGCTGAACGCTGCCAGACGATCCTTCCCCATGCTTTCCTTCCGGCGAGTATTGGTTAGCCCGGGGGACCGAAGCAGTCGATGCGCACCGGCTGGTCGAAGTTGCCGCCATTCCTCGCGCGCGCCTCGGCGAAGCGGTGACGCACCGCCGGCGCCAAAACGGCTTCCCGGGTGTAGCCGTTGAACCGCATGTTGGCGATCATCCGCTCGGCGAAGGAATCGAAGTCGGGAATGTTGCGCCGGTCGAGATAGGTCAGGGTCTTGGCCGTGGCGAAATGCGGACGGGCGAAACGGGCAAGCGCCGCGGCGGCTTCTTTCCGCACCGCCGTTTCGTCGTGGAACAACTCGATGACGTATTGATGCGGCCCCTCCGCCAGCGGCTCCGCCACATAGAGCCGGCCGGTCGGCCGCAACAGCCGCCGCGCCTCGGCGAGCGCGCCTTCGAGCTTGGCGCCGGGCACGTGGTGGAGCGAAAACACAAAGACGACGAGGTCGGCGCCGTGATCCGGCTCAGGGATCGCATCCGCCGCGGCCTTGGCGAGCCGATAACTGCCGGCGCCGTCCCGGGTGAGTTCGGTCCCGGCAATGAACGGATCATAGCCGATAACCTGCGCGCCGAGCTTGGCGAGCGCGCGAGTGAGCTGCCCCTCGCCGCAGCCGATATCGATGATGCGCAAGCCGGCGACCAGCCCGAGCGTCGCCAGCAATGCGTCGAGATGCGACAGCGCACCGAGTTCGGTGCCGGAAGGTTCGGCCATGCTCGTATACTCTTGCACCGACGCGCCTACGGCTCGCCGGGTCGAAACGGCGCTTCCTTGCCCGGCGGCACGCCGGTCTCGCTCATCGCCAGGATCATCGCCGCGGTGATGTAGCTGCCGGCGACCGCGGTTAGATCGACGATCTGCTGCTCGCCGAGCAGCGCCTTGGCGCGGCTGAAGGTCTCGTCGGAAACTTCATGCCCGGTGGTCAGCTCGGTGACGAAGTCGTACACCGCCGATTCTTCCGGCGGCATGTTCGACGGCCGTTTGCTGGTCTTGAGCTCGGCGACGATATCCGGCGACAGCCCGGCCTTGATGGCGAGCGGCGCATGCGCCAACCACTCGACCTGCGAGCGCCACTGCCGGGCGATGATGAGAATCGCGAACTCGTTGAGCTTCAACGGCACCGAGGTTTCCCAGCGCAGATAATGAAACATGTCGAACATTCGCTGTCCGAGGACCGGGCTGCGCAGCATCAGATTGTACGGGCCGCCGAGGCCGACGCTCGACACCTTCATGATCGCTTCGCCGAGCGGTCTTTGCTTCTCGCTCAATTGCTCCATCGCCAGCTGCGGAAAACGCGGCTCCTTGCTCATCGCGCGAGGTCCCATTGCTATCGCGGCCAGCCAGACGCCCGCCGCCGCCACTATGGTCAAGCTTATCAGCGCCGAACGCCTCATGGGTTTCTCCAACGCTCACGGCAGACGACTTCGGGAGCGCCGCACGCGCGCCCGAAGCGATTCAAACCAGCGAATGATCCCGGACTACTGCGCCTTGCCGCCGGCGTGCTTGCACTCGGACCGGAATCTCTTCCGCGCCTTGCCGTGCAGCCCCTTGGCGTTGGCCTGATCGGAGCAGGCTTTGGAGATGGCTTTCTTTTCGTCCGCGCTGGGCGGAGGCCGACGAGGTCTGCGCCAGGGCCGGCGCCACGCCGATCGCGAGAGTCAAAAGCGCCGCGCTGATGAGGTATCTCATTGTCATATCTCCTTGGGTCCGCGTTCGCGTTCGCATTCTATGCCTAACGGCGACCGGAAAGCGCGCTCATAGCGAGCGCGACGCTTCCTGGTCGGTCGGCAGCCGCCCGTCGGGCGTGAGTTGATTGACCGCTTCCGGCAGATGCTCACTGAGAGCGCTCAGCAAATCGTTCCGCGACATTCCGGAATGCGCCACGAGCGTATTGATCTGATCGGCGCCGAGCGCCTTGGCGAGATCGTCGGACGAGATCGGCTGGTTCGGTCCGTTGGCGACCCAGGATTTGGCGACCTCGCCCTGACCGGCCTGTTGCAGCTGCTTGAGCAGATCGTTTAGCCCGCCGCTGAGGGCGCTTCCGCCGGCGTTGCCGGCAAGCAAGCCGCCCAATCCGCCCTTGAGAAGGCCGCCAAGGCCGCCGCCGGCACTCCCCGTCTGCGTCGGCGCGGGAGCGCCGGGAGCGGCAGGCGCAGCAGTCGGCTGGCTGGTCAGGCCCTTCAAAGCCTTGTAGGCAAGAAGGCCGAGTATGGCCATCGTGATCGGCGACATGCCGCCGCCGCTGCCCGTGCTTGGGCCTCGCGGACCGTGCGGCCCATTCTGCATTCCATTGAGAACATCGATCAAACCCATAACGCCGCCTCCCTTAGGTCGTGAGCTGCAGGACGTATTCCGACCGTCCGCAAGAGTGCCGGAGGAAAATGTCAAAATTATCGAGGCAATCGCGCCGTCCGGGGCCCTGGTCTTGGCACTACCGGTGTGGAAATCTCGGCAACGCGAAACCAAGAGGGACTAGTCGATGACCTGGCGTGCTGAACTCGACGAGCTTCGCCTGCGCGAGCGGCTGGCGCATGAGATGGGCGGGGCGGACAAGGTCCAGCGTCAGCACGATGGCGGCCGGCTGACCGTGCGCGAGCGGATCGACCGGCTGGTCGATGCCGAAAGCTTCCACGAGACCGGCGCGATCGCCGGCAGCGCGACCTACGACGAGAACAACGAGCTGAAATCCTTCACCGCCTCGAACAGCATATTCGGGCGCGCTCGCATCGACGGCAGGCCGGTCGTCGTGGTCGGCGACGACTTCACCGTGCGCGGCGGATCGGCGGACGCCTCGATCCACGAGAAGCCGCTGATGGCCGAGCGCATGGCCGCCGAATTCCGCTTGCCGATCGTGCGCATCATCGAAGGCTCCGGCGGCGGCGGATCGGTCAAGACGATCGAGACCAAGGGGCGCGCCAATCTGCCCGGCGGCGTCGGCCAGTCGATGGGCTTCCACTACGTGACCTCGAACATGGCCGTGGTGCCGATCGTCGCGCTCGGGCTCGGTTCGGTCGCCGGTCTCGGCGCGGCGCGGCTGGCGGCGAGTCACTATTCGGTGATGACGAAATCCTCCGCGATGTTTGTTGCCGGACCGCCGGTCGTGGCCCGCGTCGGTCAGGACCTGAGCAAACAGGAACTCGGCGGCTGGGAGATCCAGACGCGAAGCGGCGCGGTGGACCATGCCGTCGACACCGAGGAGGAGGCCTTTGCCTGCGCGCGGCGCTTTCTCTCCTATCTGCCGAGCTCGGTGCATGAGCTGCCGCCCAGGATCGAGAGCGACGACGATCCGGAACGTCGCGACCAGACCCTGATGCAGGCGATCCCGCAAGGATCGGCGCAAGGTCTATAAGGTGCGCCCGATCATCGAGGCGATCGTCGATCGCGGCAGCTTCTTCGAGATGGGCGCGCTGTTCGGCCGCCCCATCGTCACCGGGCTCGCGCGCCTCGACGGTCGTCCGGTCGCGGTGATGGCGAGCGATCCCTACTTTTACGGCGGCTCGTGGACCGCGACGGCCTGCCAGAAGATCGTGCGCTTCGTCGATCTGGCGGAGACGTTCCATCTGCCGATCGTCTATCTCATGGATTGTCCCGGCTTTCTCATCGGCCTCGAAGCCGAGCGCGCGGCGACGATCCGCCACGGCGTGCGCGCGATGGCGGCGATCAACCAGACCAGCGTGCCCTGGTGCACGATCATCATCCGCAACAGTTTCGGCGTGGCCGGCGCGGCGCACCAGCCGGCCGGCCGGCTGGCGCTGCGCTATGCCTGGCTCTCCGGCTATTGGGGCTCGCTGCCGCTCGAAGGCGGCATCGAGGCGGCGTACCGGGCCGAGATCGACGCCGCGCCGGACGCGGCCGCCAAGCTCGCCGAGATCGAAGACCGCCTGAACAAGCTGCGCTCGCCGTTCCGCACCGCCGAGACCTTCTGGGTCGAGGAGATCATCGACCCGCGCGAGACCCGGCCGCTCGTCTGCGAATTCGCCCGGCTCTCCGACAAGCTGCTTGCACCCGGCCCTTCCGCCTTCCCTATTCGTCCCTGAGAGGTTCTTTTGCGATGGCCGAAATGCCGGTGCTTTCCGAGCTCAACGCCGTGGTATTGAAGATCGAGGTCGCGCCCGGCGACCGTGTCGAGGAGGGCGATACGCTCATCGTGCTCGAGTCGATGAAGATGGAGATTCCGGTATCCGCGCCGCGTGCCGGTACGGTTGCGGCAATCCTGGTGCAGGAAAAGCAGATCGTCGAGGAAGGGCAGAAAATCGCGGTCCTCGGCGCGTGAACTGTCGCCGGTGTTCGACCCGGCGCCGATGTAATGCAGAGTGCTTAGATGACGCAGAACCACTTCGACGTGATCATTGTCGGCGCCGGCATCTCCGGAATAGATGCCGCCTACCACGTGCAGACCTACTGCCGCGGCAAATCCTACGCGATCCTTGAGGGCCGCGACGCGATCGGCGGCACCTGGGATCTGTTCCGCTATCCCGGCATCCGCTCCGATTCGGACATGTACACGTTCGGCTATTCGTTCCGCCCCTGGCAGTCGAGCACCGCCATTGCCCATGGCGAATCGATCCGCAGCTACATCCGCGAGACCGCGGAAGCCTACGGCATCGACCGCAACATCCGTTTCCGCCACCAGGTGAAGAGCGCCGCGTGGTCCTCGGACGACGCGCTTTGGACGCTCGAGGTCGAACGCGGACCGAACCGCGAACCGGCGCGCTTCACCTGCAACTTTCTCTTCGGCTGCGCCGGATACTACGACTACGCGCAAGGCTACGCGCCGGAATTTCCCGGCGAGCAGAAATTTCGCGGCCGCGTCATCCATCCGCAGAAATGGCCGGATGATCTCGACTACGCGGGCAAGCGCGTGGTGGTGATCGGCAGCGGCGCCACCGCGGTGACGATCATTCCGGTCATGGCCGAAACGGCGGCGCACGTGACCATGCTGCAGCGCTCGCCCACCTACGTCGTGGCGCGCCCGTCGGAAGACGCGCTGGCAAATTCGCTGCGCCGCTATTTGCCGGTCAACCTCGCCTTTGCCGTGGTGCGCTGGCGCAACGTGCTGCGCGGGCTCTGGTTCTACAATCTCTGCCGGCGCAAGCCGGAAGCGGTCAAGCAGTGGATCGTCGACCAGGTCGGCCTGATGCTCGGCGCCGACTACGACGTCAAAACCCACTTCACGCCGCGCTACAATCCCTGGGACCAGCGCCTGTGCCTTGCGCCCGACGCGGATTTCTTCCGCGCCGTCAAGTCCGGCAAGGCGGAGATCGTGACCGATCAGATCGCGACCTTCACCGAAACCGGGATTCGCCTGCAGTCGGGCCGCGAGCTCGCCGCCGACGTCATCGTCACCGCGACCGGTCTCAAGCTGCAAATGCTCGGCGGCATTCAGCTCACCGTCGACGGCAAGCCGGTCAAGTTCGGCGAGACGATGAATTTCCGCGGCACCCTGCTCAGCGACGTACCGAACTTCGCCAATGTGTTCGGCTACACCAACGCGTCCTGGACGCTAAAGTCCGATCTGGTCTCGGCCTATGTGGCGCGGCTGATCAACTACATGGACCGGCACGGCTATGATCAGTGCACGCCGCGCCGGCGCGATCCTTCGGCCGTGCCGGAGCCGTTCCTCGATCTCTCCTCGGGCTACATCAAGCGCGCGCAAGATCAGCTTCCGCGCCAAGGATCGAAGAAGCCCTGGAGGCTCTATCAGAATTACGTGCTCGACCTCATCAGCCTGCGTTACGGCCCGGTCAGCGACAGCGCCTTGGAATTCTCGCGGCGGCGCCAGGCGAAACAAGCCGCGTAGCGGTGCGCATCATCGCACGCGGACCGAAAGATCGACCGCGCCGAGGCCGGCCACGGCAAAGCGGTAAGCCGACGAGCGATCGGGAAATTTGGTGGTCACCAGATTCCCGGTCATGACGATATCTCCGGCGCGCAGCCCTGTTCCCATTTCGGCGAGATGGGTCGCGAGCCACGCCACCGAATGGAACGGGTGACCGAGAACGTCGCGGCCGAAGCCCCGATCGATGACCTTTCCGTCGATCGAGACGACACCCTCTATGCTCTCGAGATCCGGCCAGGGACGCGCGAATGCGCCAAGCACGATGCCGGCGTTCCACGAATTGTCGGCAATAAGCGATAGCGCTTCGAGCGCGCTGTAATCGGCATCGCGATCGTCGACGATCTCGATCGCCGGGCAGACCGCATCGACGGCGGCGGCCACATCCGCGAGCGCGAGCTTGCGGCCGTCCGGGCGAAGATCGCGCGCCAGGCGCACCGCGATCTCGAACTCCAGGCCGGCGCGTCCGTAAGCGTCGGCGGCAACGCTCGCGCCGGATCGGTGCACGCGATCCTCCAGGACGACACCGGCGACCGGACTGTCGATGCCGCACATCGCCTGCATGCGCTTCGAGGTCAGGCCGACCTTGTATCCCACCGGGCCGACGCCGCGCTCCGCCATTTGCAGCCGCACATATTCGCGCTGTACCGCGTAGGCCTGCTCCGGGCTCGCAATCCCGCAGCGCGCGGCGAAGCAACGGAACTTGACGCCGCTCCGGTGCTCGTCGACGAGCGCTTCGGCAATTTTGATGGCGCTCGTTTCCATCGCCTGCATCACTCCGGTCGCAGCGCGTCGCGCAGCTGACGCTTGAGAATCTTGCCGTTGGCATTGCGCGGCTGCGGCTCTGCCGTCAGAGCGTCAGCGTCTCCGGCACCTTGTAGTCGGAGAGTCTCTCCCCGACGAAGCGCTGCAGCTCGGCCGCGCTCGGCGCCGGCTCGCGCACGGTGACGAAAGCATGCACGCGCTCGCCGAGCACCGGGCAGGGCCGCGCCACGATCGCGCTTTCCACGACACCGGGATGGCTCGCGAGCACGCTCTCGACCTCGGCGGAAAATATCTTCAGCCCGCCGCGGTTGATCATGTCCTTCTTGCGGTCGAGCACGTAGACGAAGCCGTCCTCGTCCATGCTGCCGATATCGCCGCTGTGCCAATACCCGGCGGTAAAGGATTCGGCGTCGGCGTCGGGCCGGTTCCAATAGCCCTTTACGACCGACGGGCCGGCGATCCAGATTTCGCCGGCCTCGCCGCGCGGCAATTCCACGCCGCGGTCATCGACGATGATGATCCGGCAATTCGGCACCGGAAGGCCGACGCTCGCAAGCCGGGTCGCGGCAAGCTCCGCCGGCATGGTGGTCGAGGGCGACGAAGTCTCCGTCGCGCCATAGGTGTTCATCAGCTTGAGGCCGGGAAGCTTCTCGGCGAGACGTTTGATCGTCGGCTCCGGCATCGGCGCGCCGCCGAAGCCGCCGATGCGCCACGCCGAGAGGTCGCGCGTGTCGAAATCCGCGGTGAGCAGACAGAGATTGTACATTGCCGGAACGATCAGCGTGTGCGTCATCCGCTCGCGCTCGGCGAGCGCCAGGAAAGCCGCCGCCTTGAATTCGGGAAGGATGACCAGCGCGCCGGCGCAGGCGGCCATCGCCAGGATATTGGCGACGATGCCGGTGACGTGGGCGAGCGGCACAGCGGCGACCGAACGGTCGGCCGCGGTCAACGCGAAGCAGTGCTTGAAGACCAGAGCCGAGCTGATCAGGCTCAAATGCGTCAGCATCGCGCCCTTGGGGCGTCCCGTGGTGCCGGAGGTGTAGAGAATGACGGCGGTGTCTTCTTCACCGACGCTTGGCCTTGCGGTGAAGGCACGCGCCTGCGTCAAGGCGTGCCAATGCTGCGCGCCGTCGCGCGGCGAGCCGGCCTCGCCTCCGACCACGATGCGCGCGCGGACGCCGGTGATTTGGCCCGCTGCCGGAAGCCGCGGCGCCAGATCGGCTTCGTGGATCAGCAGCGCGGCGCCGCAGTCGTCGAGCGCAAAGGCAATCTCCGGCGTCTGGTAGCGAATGCTGAGCGGAACCGCGATCGCGCCAAGTCGCAGAATGGCAAAGAGCGCCAGGACGAACTCCGCCCTGTTGCCGAGGAGAAGCGCGACGCGGTCGCCGGCGGCGATTCCGCGCTCAGCGAGCCCACCGGCGATGACCGCCGTCCGCGCCTCGACCTCGCTCCAACTCCAGCGATCATCCCCGCAAACCACCGCCTCGCCGTCCGGATTGGCCGCAACCGCCGCATCGATAAGCTCGAGCAAGGACGCCGGCCGGCCGCTGAAACACGACACCACGCGATCGCCGTAATGCGCCTCGCGCCGGCTTCTCGGCAATGAAGCGAGTGTCCATTCCATGGCCTCGACCCGCACTCCTGCGCCCGCCTGCCTTACCCGCTCCGCGACGCCAACGCCCGCATTCCGGCGCTGATGAACGGCACCAGCTCGCGCAGCGCGCCCTCGATATCGTTCGAGCGGCAGAGGTCGCGCGACAGGCGCTCGATGCGGCCGGTCGCCGAAATCACCTGCACCATCGACCCGATCAGGAACATATAGCCCCAATAGATCGACGGCGCCGGAGTTTTCGGCAAAGCGAGGCGCAATGCATTGATGAAATGCAGCGCGGTGGGGTCGAGAACCTCGCCGGTCAGGCCGGCGAATTGCGGCAACACGTCGAGCTGCGACACCAGCCGGCCGTAGCGGCGCCATCCGCGGTCGCCGGCGATCAATCGGCGCAGCAGCGGTCCGAGAAAGGCCGCGACGATCGCCTCGACCGACGGCGACTTCGTGCCGGCCTCATGTCGCGCCGCTTCGAGCGCCCGCACCCGGTCCTCATGCACCACGCGCGCGCGGCGGACGATGACCGCGCGCAAAAGATTGTCTTTGCTGCCGAAGTGGTAATTGACCAGCGCGAGATCGACCCCGGCGGCTTGGGTGATCGCGCGCAACGACACGCCGTCAAACCCGCGCTCCGCGAAGCAACGCTCCGCCGCCTCGACGATCGCATGGCGCGTCGTGTCGCCGCGTCGGGCGCCGCGGCGATGCGCGCGCGGCTGCGGCTTGCTCTTCCGCGTCGACCGCCGCGCGACGGTCCGGTGCGCAACTTTCTTCGTCGTCATCGGCAGTCCAAACCGTAGGAACCGCCGCCCCCAGTTATTCAACTAGGAGTTTATTAAATTCAACACCGTATGAAATACAATAAGACGAACGTCCAAGTGTCCGGCGAGGCCACGCGGGGGGAAGCATGCGCCTTGTCACCTTCCTCGCCTCCGGCGCCGAGCGCCTGGGAGCGCTGGTCTCGGAAAACCGGCAAATCGTCGACTTCGCCGGCGCGCACGACGGCGGCGACCCGGCCTTCGCCAGCATGCAGGCCTTCATCGCCGAGGGAGAGGACGCCCTCTATCGCGCCCGCAACATCATCGCCGATGCGCGGCGCACCGGGCGCGGCCTCATCGACAGCGCCGCCGTGAAACTATTGGCGCCATTGCCGCTGCCCGCGCAAATGCGCGACTTCCTCTGCTTCGAAAAGCATTTGCTCCAGTCCTTCGCCCGTTTGCGCCAGGTGCGCGCCGCTGCCGCTCCCGATCCGGAGAAGGCGCTGCGCGAGATGGAGGCGCAAGGGACGTTCTCGGTGCCAAAGATCTGGTATGAGCGCCCGAGTTTCTACAAGCCGAGCCGCTTCGCGGTCTGCGGCACCGGCCAGGACGTGGCCTGGCCGGCCTATTCGCAGACGATCGACTACGAGCTCGAATTCGCCTGCGTCATCGGCACGGCTGGCCGCGATATCCCCAAGGACAAGGCGCGCGCGCACATCTTCGGCTACACCATCTTCAACGACCTTTCCGCCCGCGACGAACAGAGCCAGGAAATGCTCGGCAATCTCGGTCCCGGCAAGGGCAAGGATTTCGATAATTCGAATCCGCTCGGCCCCTGCGTCGTCACCGCCGATGAAATTCCCGACCCCTACGCCCTGGAAATGATCGTCCGCGTCAACGGCGAGGAGCGCGGCCGCGGCAATTCGCGCGAGATGCACTGGAAATACGAGGACTGCATCGCCTTCGTCTCGCGGTCGGAGACGATCCATCCGGGCGAGCTGTTTTGCTCGGGAACCGTCGGCAACGGCTCCGGCCTCGAAACCGGGCGCTTCCTCGACGTCGGCGACGTGGTCGAGCTCGAAGTTGAAAAGATCGGCGTGCTGCGCAATCGTATCGTGCGTTGATAAGCGATCCGGCGCGTTCGATGAACCTCGCGGCCTGGGTGGAGAAATGGGGGCGCGCGGCGCCCGACCGGCCGGCGATCTCGCTCGGCGGCGCCACCTACTCGACCTATCGGCAATGGGCGGAGCGCTCGCGCGTCCTTGCCGGCAATCTGCGCCGCCTGTGCCGCCCGGAAGAGCGGGTGGCGATCGCGATGACCAATCGCCCGGAATTCCTCGAAGCGCTGTTCGCAATCTGGCACGCCGGCCTGGTCGCCGTGCCGATGAACGCCAAGCTCCACGGCGAGGAGTTCGGCTACATCATCAGGCACACCGACGCCGCGCTCGTTCTGGCGAGCCCCGACCGCGCCGAGGATGTCGCGCCGCACGGCCGCACCATCGCGACCGGCAGCGCCGAGTGGCGGCAGCTCTATCAGGGCGACGGCACCGACCTCGTCCCCCGCCGGCCCGACGATCTCGCCTGGCTCTTCTACACCAGCGGCACCACCGGCCGCCCCAAGGGGGCGATGCTGACGCATCGCATCCTGATGGCGCAGAGCCTCGCCTATTTCGCCGAGATCGAGCCGGTCGGCGCCGGCGACTCCAAGCTTCACGCCGCGCCGCTATCGCACGGCTCCGGCGTCTACGGACTGCCTTTCGTCGCCATGGGCGCCAACAATATCATTCCGGAAAGCGCCGGTTTCGATCCGGAAGAGATCGCTGCGCTTCTTGTCCGCTCATCGCAATGTCAGCTTCTTCGCCGCGCCGACCATGGTGAGCCGGCTGGTCAATCATCCGGGCTTTGCCGCCGCCGACCATCGCGGCCTGCGCACGATCGTCTATGGCGGCGCGCCGATGCACCTCGAGACGCTGCTGTCCGCCATGGACCTGCTCGGCCCGAAGCTCGCGCAAATCTACGGCCAAGGCGAAGCGCCGATGACCATCACCGCCCTGTCGAAGGAAATTCACGCCGATCGTTCGCGCCCGCGCTGGCGCGAGATCATGGGCTCGGTCGGGTTACCGCGCGTCAATGTCGAGGTGCGCGTCGCCGACGCCGAGGATCGCGACCTGCCGGTCGGCGAAACCGGCGAGGTGCTGGTTCGCGGCGAGGTGGTGATGACCGGCTATTGGCGCGATCCGGCGGCAAGCGCGGAGACGCTGCGCGGCGGCTGGCTGCACACCGGCGACATGGGCGCGTTCGACGAGGAGGGCTTCCTCACGCTCAAGGACCGCTCCAAGGACATGATCATCAGCGGCGGCAGCAACATCTATCCGCGTGAAGTCGAAGAAGTGCTGCTGCGCCATCCCGGCGTGCTCGAAGCGTCCGTGATCGGCCGCGCGCACGCCGATTGGGGGGAGGAAGTCGTCGCCTGCGTGGTGGCGCGCCCGGCGCAAAAAGTATCCGCGGCCGAGCTGGACGCGCTCTGTCTCGACGCCATCGCCCGGTTCAAGCGGCCGCGCGACTACGTCTTCCTCGAAAGCCTGCCCAAGAACAACTATGGCAAGGTGTTGAAGACCGAGCTGCGCCAGCTGCACGGCCAAGGGAAAAAGGCCCCGTAGCACGCGTCGCTCATCGCCGCATGCTGACCCAACTTCGATCCGTGGGAATGATTGCCGCGAACGAGCGGGTGTTAACCGCGCAAACCGTACGCGACCAGCCGCAGATGCTGCACCGCCATCTCGGCGTTTAGCACCGTTGACGAGCGCAAGGCCGCCAAACAAGATGAGCCGTCTTGATCGGCGCAGGACGCATCCGCGTCTTGGCGCGGTCTGCCGGGAGCTCGCAGTCATGGCGCTCACTGACGTTTCCACCGCCGCGCCGAGGCCGCGCCAGCACCCGCTCGACGACATGCCGGCGCGTCGGATCGCCGCTCTTATTGCCGCCCGCGACCTTTCCTCAACCGAGGCCGTCGATCACTTTCTGAGCCGGCTCGGCGCCGTCAACGGCAAGCTCAACGCCGTCGTCGTCGATTTGGCGGACAGCGCGCGCCAGACCGCCGCGAAGGTCGACGCGGCGCTGTCGCGCGGCGAGAAACTGGGGCCGCTCGCCGGCGTCCCGGTAACGATCAAGGAATGCTTCGATCTCGTCGGTACGGCGTCGACGTTCGGCCTTGCCTCGCGCCGCGGCGAAATCGAGAGCAAGGACGATCCCCACGTGGCGGCGCTGCGGGCGGCAGGTGCGATCCCGATCGCCAAGACCAATCTCCCGCAGCTGATGATCTTCACCGAAACCGACAATCCGCTTTACGGGCGCACCAACAATCCGTGGGATCGCGGAAAGGTCGTGCGGCGGCTCGAGCGGCGGCGAGGCCGCGGTCATCGCCGCCGGCGGCTCGCCGCTCGGCCTCGGCAACGACATCGGCGGCTCGCTGCGCGTTCCCGCGGCCTTCTGCGGAATAACCTCGATCCGGCCGACCGCGGGCCGCACGCCCGATTACTGCGCCCACGGCCTGCCGATCGGCCAGACCGCGATCGTCAGTCAGGTCGGCCCGATGGCAAGGCACGTCGAAGACCTGATCATGGGATTGCGCGTCCTCGACCGCGCCCGCGATCCGTATGTCGTTCCCGGACCGGAATTGGGCGACCCGGGCGCCGTCGATCTCGGCCGGCTGCGCTTTGCGACATTCACCGATGATGGGGAATTCCCGGTCGCGCCAGCCGCAAGGCGCGCGGTCGCCGAGGCCGCGCGGATACTGACCGCGGCCGGAGCGAAGCCGGTCGCCTGGCAAGCGCCGAATTTGACTCGCGCGACCGATCTTCTCTTTGCGTCGCTTTCCGCCGATCGGGCGCAGGCGTTTCGGCGGCTGCTGCGCGGCAATCGCGTCGATCGGCGCGTGCGGCCGCTCCTCTTGATCGCAGGAATGCCGCTGTGGCTGCGCGGCATTGCCGGCTCCGTTCTCGATGCTCTCGGCCAGCGGCGTTCCGCCCGAAACCTGCGGCGCTTCGCTTCCGGCAGCGCCGACGAATATTGGCAGACGGTCGAGGCGATGGCCGAGTTCCGCAACGATCTGTTGCGGTCGCTGGAAACGGCCGACGGCGGCCCGATCGATCTCATTCTTTGTCCCGCCTATGCGGTGCCGGCGGTGCGGCACGGCGCCACCGAGATGATGCCGATGCCCGGCGCCTATGGGCCGCTCGCCAATGTCAGCGGCTTTCCCGCCGGAATCGTGCCGGTGACGCGGGTGCGGGCGGGAGAGGAAAGCGACCGTCCGGCGAGCCGCGACCTGATGGATCGCGTCGCGCGCGAGAGCGAACGCGGCAGCGCCGGCCTGCCGATCGCCGTGCAGGTGATCGCGCGGCCGTGGCGCGACCACGTCGCGCTCGCGGCGATGGCGAAGATCGAGGCCGAGGCGAGGAAACAACCGGACTATCCGGCGCGGCCGCCTTTGTGAGCGAGGAAATGGCGGCTGCCCAATACCCGCGCCACCGCGGTTGCTAGTCTTGTCGTTGGTCGCTCCAGGGAGGAAATGCCATGCTGTCGAGAAGAAACTTCAGCGCGTGCGCGATCTGCGCGATCGCCGGCTTTGCCGCGACCGGAGTCATCACCGAAGCGCAGGCGCAAGCGGCAGGCCTTAAGCGCACTATCCTGCAGAAGACCGAGGTCCCGAACACGAACTATGTGACGATCCTGGCGATGGTCGAGATCGATGCCGGAGCAAACGTCGCCAGGCATACGCATCCCGGCGTTGAATCGACCTATGTCGTCGAAGGTGGCCTTGAGCTTTCGGTGAAGGGCGAGCCGGTCAAGGCCGTCAAAGCGGGCGACGGTTTTCAGGTTCCGGCGGAGACCCCGCATGCGGCGCGCAACGGCGACAAGCCGACCAAGCTGATCGTTACCTTCGTCGTCGACAAGGACAAGCCGCTCGCGTCGCCGGCGCCGGAGTAAGAGGCGGCAAGGACTGCCTAGACCCAGCCGCCATCGACGATGAAGTTCTGCGCCGAGCACATGCGCGCATTGTCGGAGGCAAGAAACGTCACCATCGCGGCGATGTCCGCGGGCTGCACGCGGCCGGCAAGACACTGACTGCGGTCGATCAGCTCATTGGCCGCGTCGTCCACCCAGAGATCGAGTTGCCGCTTGGTCATCACCCATCCGGGAACGACGGTGTTGACCCGGATGTTGTGCTTGCCCAGTTCGCGGGCGAACGAACGCGTCATGCCATGAGCGGCCGCCTTGGCGGCGGTATAGACCGGGATGCCTGCCTGCGCCGCCATCCAGCTGATCGATCCGAAATTGACGATCGAGCCCGTGCCCGCGGCAATCATGCCGGGGGCGACCGCCTGCGTGGCGAAGAATGCGTGCTCCAGATTGACGGCAATGCGGCGCTGGAATTCGTCGGGCGTGACCTCGCGCCAGTCCATCCGGGTGTCGTTCGCGGCATTGTTGACCAGCACCAGGCACGGGCCATGCATTTCTTCGAACCGTTTTATCGCCCGCCGGTATTGGCCGGTATCGGTGATATCGCAACGTTGAAACGCGACGGTCTGGCCCAGGGCCCGGAGCTCACCGGCCAGCGCGGCGCCGGCTTCCTCCATGAGATCGACGAAGCCGACACGCGCACCCTGCGCTCCGAAGCTTTTGACGATCGCTTCGCCGATTCCGGAAGCTCCTCCGGAAATCACCACCGGTCTGTCTTTCAGGCAAGGGTATATGGCGCTCAACATCGCATGCAAACCTCAGAGGATGGCCGACGACCGGCGGAAGTCTTACAACATCCCGGAGGAGATCAACATGCCCAAGGTCTGGGTCGCGGGCAGCGTCAACATGGATATCGTCGCGACCGCGGCGCGATATCCGAAGATCGGCGAAACCGTCGCGGGAAGAGACGTTTTCTTTTTTCCCGGCGGCAAAGGGGCCAATCAGGCGGTGTCCGCGGCGAAGCTCGGCGCCCCTACCGCTTTGATCGGCAAAGTCGGCAGCGACTCCTTCGGCCGCGAGCTGAGAAATTTTCTTGCGGCGCAAAACGTGGATCTGCAATTTCTCCAAGACACCGCGGACGCTCACACCGGCACGGCCGTGATCACCGTGGCCGATGGCAACAACGCCATAGTGGTCATCCCCGGCGCCAATGCCCTGCTGTCGGATGGCGACGTCATGGAGCCTGCGCTGGCGAAAGGCGATGTTCTGGTAAGCCAGTTCGAAGTCCCCGTTCCTACCGTCAAGAAGTTCTTTTCCCGCGCCCAATCCGTTGGCGCGACAACGATCCTCAATCCGGCGCCAGCCATCGATTTCGATCGTGACCTGCTCGCGCTCATCGACATCCTCATTCTCAACGAGACCGAGCTCGGAACGATCGCCGGCGCGCGGATTGACGAGAATGATGCCGATTTCGCGGCTTATTGCCTTGGTACGTACGCTGCAAACAAGAGCAAGCCAGACCATTGTCGTGACCCTCGGCCGGCGCGGATTGCTGGCCTGGGCGGGCACGAGGGCGCTGGCCATTCCAGGCGAAATCGTGGAAAGCCTGGACGCGACCGGAGCCGGCGATTGTTTTGTCGGAGCGGTCGCCGCGCAGACCGCGCTTGGCGCATCCGTCGAAGAGGCGCTCGCCTACGCCAATTTGGCGGCGTCGATTTGTGTGCAGCGCATGGGCGCCGGGCCGTCAATGCCGAGCAAGGCCGAAGTCGCTGCCGCGAACAAAGCGAAGCGCGGTTAGGTTTGGTTCGGCAGCCTCGCGTCGCATCGCCTCAGCGCGGCGGCAGCCGCTTGAAGTCGCCGCACCCTCCATGTCATGCTTCCACGCTAAGCTTAATCAATGGCGACAACGCCATGTTCAGGGAGGAACCCATGACTCAAACGAGGCGCGATCTCATCCGCAGCGCGGCGGTCGGCGGCGGCGCGGCCAGCCTGTTCGGCGGCTTCGGCTTCAATCCTCTCATTACCGCGGCGATGGCCAAGGAAGCGGGCAAGGCGACGAAGCCTTTGAAGGCGGCCTTCTCCAACGCCGGCCTGCAAGCGACCTGGTGTGCGCAGGGCAAGCAGGCGGCGGAATATTGGGGCAGCCTGTTCAACGTCGAGGTGACTTGGTTCGACGGGCAGCTCGACGCCGTCAAACAGCGCTCGGCGATCGACAATATGGCCTCGCAGAAATGGGATTTCGTGGCCATCCAGGCTTTCGGCATCGGCACGCTCACTGCGCCGGTCAACAAGATGATCGACGCCGGCATTCCGGTCATCGACATGGACACGCTGATCGCACCGCTCGATACCATCAAAGTCCTTACGCTGTTGGCGCCGGACAATGAATTCATGGGCGCTTCCGTCACCCAGGCGCTGGTCAACGCCATCAACGGCGAAGGCACGATCGTGATGACGCAAGGCGCGCTCGGCCACACCGGCGCGCAGGGCCGCGCCCGCGGCTTCAAGTCGGTGGTGGCGAAATTCCCCAAGGTCCAGGTGCTCGATGAACAGCCGGCCGATTGGGACGTGACCAAGGTCGCCCGCATCTGGGAGACGCTGCTGACCAAATATCCGAAGATCGACGCGGCCTTCTTCCACAATGACGACATGGCGCTTGCCGCAGCCAAGGTAATGCAGGCCAAGGGACGCACCGAGACCAAGATCGGCGGCGTCGACGCCATGCCCCCGGCGATCAAGGCGGTGCAGGAGGGCCAGATGTTTGCGACCGTGCGCAATCCCTCCTGCCGCATCCATGGCGGGGCGGTCATCGCCGGCGTCTCGGCGGTCATCAACGGCGCCAAGACCGGGACCGACATCCCGAAGAGCATCGTGACCGACGGGCCGGTGGTCACCAAGGCGAATGCCGACGGGATGCTCTGGATGGAGGATCAGTTCCTGATTTGATCGAAGCGCGCGAAAGTCCCGCGTCTATGGGGCCGGCGCTCCTCGAACTCTCCGGCATATCCAAGTCGTTCGGCGGCGTGCAGGCCCTGCGCGCCGTCGATTTTGCGCTCAACGCCGGCGAGATTCACGGCCTCGTCGGCGAGAACGGCGCCGGCAAGAGCACGCTGATGAAGATCATCGCCGGCGTCCACGCCGGCCATGAGGGGCAGATGCGCGTCGACGGCCGCGAGGTGCATTTCCGTTCCTCGCGCGACGCGCTGTCCGCCGGCATCGGCATGGTGCATCAGGAGCTTTCGGTCGCGCCGGAGCTCACCGTCGCGGAAAACGTCTTCCTCGGCGTGCAGCCGGTCAACCGGCTGGGCCTCGTCGCCTGGCGCCGGATGGCGCGGCAAGCGCGCGAACAGCTGAACAATCTCGGGCTCGACATCGACCCGCGCGCGCGGCTCGGCGATTTTCCGATCGGCGTGCAACAGCTCGTCGAGCTTTCCCGCGTGCTGTTCTCCGGCGCGCGCATCATCATCCTCGACGAGCCGACCTCCGCCCTGTCGCCGCCGGAAATCGAGCGGCTGTTCGACGTGCTGATCAAGCTCAAGCGCGGCGGACGCAGCCTCATCTTCATCTCGCATTTCCTCGAGGACATCCTGAAGATCGCCGACGAGATCACGATTTTTCGCAACGGCCGCAAGGTTGCGAGCACGCCGGTTACGACCGCGATCGACAAGGGCTGGATCATCGAGCGGATGATCGGCGCCGGCCGCGAGGAGCTGGAAGAGAGCTATCTCGGCGAGATCAAGCTGACCAGCAGGCCGGCGGCGCCGGTCGTTCTCGAAGCCAGGGGCCTGACGCTGGCGCCGGCTTACCGCGACGTGAGCTTCGCGGCGCGCGGCGGCGAGGTCCTCGGCGTCTACGGCTTCATGGGCTGCGGCCAGCTCGAGCTGGCGCGCACGCTGTTCGGCCGCCTGCGGCCCGACCGCGGCGCGCTCGCCATCGGCGGCAAGGCGATGAGCCTCGCCAACACCAGCGCCGCGCGGGCGGCGGGCATCGCCTACGTGGCGGAAAGCCGCCGCGCCATGCTGTTCGGCGAGGAGCCGATCTACAAAAACATTTCGATCGCGATTTTGCGAAGCCTGTCGCGCTTTCTGCTCAAGCCCGATCGCGAACGGGCGCTCGCCGCGGAGCAGGTCAAGGCGCTCGACATCCGTCCGCCGAACGTCGAAGCGCGGCTACGCGGCTTTTCCGGCGGCAATCAGCAAAAGGTCGCGCTCGCCAAATGGCTCACCCATGCGCCGCGCATCCTGCTGCTCGCCGAACCGACCCGCGGCATGGACGTCGGCGCCAAGGAGGACGTCGTCAAGATCGTGCGCGCCTTGCGCGATCAGGGCATCGCGATCATCGTATTTTCGACCGAGCCGGAAACGGTCCTCTCGCTCGCCGACCGCGTCCTGGTGATGCGCAAGGGCGAGATCGCGCGTCGAATTTGCCGACGAAACGATCAGCAAGGATCGCCTCCTGGCGGCCGCTTGAACAGGCGAAGATAAATGGACGCGCCCAAGGCCAGTGCCGCCGCCCCCGCCCGATCGTTCCAGCTCGGCGACTTCCTGCGCACCCAATTGCGCAACATCGCGCCCTTCATCACGCTTCTCTTCCTCGTCCTCTTCTTCAGCATCGCCAGCCCCTCCTTCGCGACGCTCGACAACCTCGAGAATATTCTGCAGCAGGTGTCGCTCACCGGCATCATCGCCGTCGGCTTGACCTTCGTCATCCTCACCGCCGAGATCGATCTTTCCGTCGGCGCCATCGCCAACGCCACGGCGATCGTGCTCACGTTCTTCACGCTGCAGCCGGACTACGTGAACATCCACAATATTCCGATGCCGGGCGTGGTCGCGATCGTCTTCGCGCTCGCCGCCTGCTTCGGGCTTGGGCTCGTCACCGCTATCGGCGTCACCCGCATCGGCATCCCCTCCTTCATCATGACCCTGGCGATGATGCAGATCGGCGCCGGCATATCGGCGGTGCTGGTGCGCGGCCAGATCGCCTATACGGTGCCGCCGCTGATCCAGACATTGGGCTCGAAATCGATCGCCCACGTGCCCTGGATCGTCATTGTCGCCGCGCTGTTCCTGCTCGTCGCCCATCTGGTCCTCACCTACACGCGCTTCGGCCGCTACGTTTACATGGTCGGCGGCAATCGCGAGGCGGCGGAATATTCCGGCGTCAACACCCGTCTGGTCGTCGGCGCGGTCATGGTGATCTCGGCCGTGTGCTCGGGCGTCGCCGGCATGATCGGGGTCGCCTATTTCGGCAGCGCCCAGCAGAACGAGTTCGACACCTTCCTGCTCGACGCCATCGCCGCCGTCGTCGTCGGCGGCACCAGTCTGTTCGGCGGGCGCGGCGGCATCGGCAACACCATTGTCGGCCTGTTCGTCCTCGGCGTCCTCAACAACGGGCTCGACTACGTGAAGATCGACAGCTTCCTGAAAATCCTGATCCGCGGCCTCATCCTGCTGACGGCGCTGATCATCAACGTCTATGCCGAGCGGCTGCGCGGCGCGCGCAGCGCCGGCGGTTGAGCCGCGAAGAAGGGCGACATGGCCGCAAACGAGATGGCCGCGACTGCATGGCCTCAAGCTATGCGCCGGTCGACGGCGCCAGGCTTTCCTCGATCCTCGCCGGCCTGCCCGAGGTCAAGGCCAGGCTCGGCGGCGAACCGGCCAAGTGGCGCGTGCGCGAGGTCGGCGACGGCAATCTCAATCTGGTCTTCATTGTCGAGGGGCCTGGCGGCGGTCTCGTCGTCAAGCAGGCCCTGCCCTATGTGCGCCTCGTCGGCGAATCCTGGCCGCTGCCGCTCGAGCGATCGTGGTTCGAGTACAACGCGCTCGTCGAGCAGGCGCGTTACGCGCCGCGCCTGGTGCCGAAGATATTCCATTTCGACCGCCAGCAGGCGATGATCGTCATGGAATACCTTTCGCCGCACGTCATCATGCGCAAGGGCCTGATCCGCGGGATAGAATATCCGCGCTTCGCAGCCGACATCGCCGAATTTCTCGCCGAGACGCTGTTCAACACCTCGGTGCTCGCCGCGACGGCGGCCGAGCACAAGCGCCGCCTCGAGCTGTTCGCGTGCAATGTCGAGCTCTGCCGCATCACCGAGGATCTGGTCTTCACCGATCCCTATCGCGAGGCGCCGCTCAACCGCTGGACCCGTCCGCATCTCGACGCCGACAAGCGCGCGTTCGAGGCCGACTCGGTCCTCAAGGTCGCCGCGCAGGCGCGCAAATATCAATTCCTCACCGACGCGCAGGCGCTCATCCACGGCGATCTGCATACCGGCTCGATCATGCTGACCGCCGAGGAGACGCGCGTGATCGACGCGGAATTCGCCTTCGTCGGGCCGATGGGCTTCGACGTCGGCGCGGTGATCGGCAATCTCCTCCTCGCCTATTTCGCGCAGGAAGGGCACGAGGCCGCGCCGGGCGCGCGCGACGCCTATCGCGCCTGGATTCTCGATCAGGTGGTGGCGGTCTGGACCGGATTTCACGACCGCTTCCTCGCGCTCTGGCGGCAGGCGAAGACCGGCGAGGCTTATGTCGCGGGCTTGTTCACGTCGCCGCAGGACCAAACGGCGCTCGAGGCGGAGCGCCGGCGGTTCTTGCGCGCGCTGTTTGCGGACACGCTTGCCTTCGGCGGCCTCAAGATGATCCGGCGCATTTTCGGCCTCGCCCATGTCGAGGACCTGGAAAGCATCGCCGATCCGGCGCGGCGGGCGATTTGCGAACGCAAGGCGCTCGAGCTCGCCCGCGCGCTCGTGGTCGATGCAGCGAAGTTCTCCGGCGTGGCCGACGTGGTCGAAACGGCAAGACGCGCGATGATGCGTTCAAGTTGACGCCAGCCGACGCGGCGAGGAAATCCCCTCCGCGCGTGCGTATCAACCGGCCTTCGCCTCCTCGGGCGGCTGGTACTCGGCCTGGGCGCGTTGCTCGACCGGCTTTTCCACCCGCGTCAAATTATAGGCGCTGTGCACCAGCGCCATGTGGGAAAAGGCCTGCGGAAAATTGCCGACGAAGCGCTTCGTCGCGCGGCTCATACTCTTCGCTCAATAGCCCGACATCGTTGCGCAGCCCGATGAGCCGGCGAAACAGCCGCTCGGCATCGGCAACGCGATCCTGCAGCGTATAGACGTCGACCAGCCAGAAGCTGCAGGCGAGAAATGCGCCTTCGCCCGGCGGCAGGCCGTCATCGACCTCCCCGGTGTCGTAGCGCATCACGAAGCCATCGCGCAGCAGCCGGCGTTCGATCGCCGCGACCGTCCCTTTCACCCGCGGATCGGAGACCGGCAGAAAGCCGACGATCGGCAACATCAGCAGACTGGCGTCGAGCTGCTTCGAGCCGTAGGACTGCACGAAGCTGCCCAGCTCCGGGTCGAAGCCTTTTGCGCAGACCTCGTCGCAAATCTTCTCCCGCAGCTTGCGCCATTCGTCGAGCGGCCCTTCCAGCCCGAACGTCTCCGCGCTCTTGATGGCGCGATCGAACGCCACCCAGGCCATGACCTTGGAATGAGTGAAGTGCCGGCGGTCGCCGCGAACTTCCCAGATTCCCTCGTCGGGCTCGGTCCAGATTTGCGCCAGGTGGTCGAGGAACGCGAGCTGTGCGGGCCATCCCGATTCGTTGGTCGACAGGCCGCTGCGCCGCGCCTGGTGATGCACGTCCATGATCTCGCCGAAGACATCGAGCTGGAGCTGGCCGTAGGCGGCATTGCCGACGCGCACCGGTGCGGAATTCTCGTAGCCGGGCAGCCAGGGCACGGTCCACTCGGTCAGCCGCCGCTCGCCGGCGATGCCGTACATGATCTGCAACTGATCGGGACTGCCGGCGACCGCGCGCAAGAGCCATTCGCGCCAGGCCTGCGCTTCCTCGAAATAGCCGGCATGCATCAGCGCCGAGCAGCATGAGGGTGGCGTCGCGCAGCCAGCAATAGCGATAGTCCCAGTTGCGGCTGCCGCCGAGCTGCTCGGGCAGCGACGTCGTGGGAGCGGCGACGATGCCGCCGGTCGGCGCATAAGTGAGCGCCTTGAGCGTGATCAGCGAGCGCACGACGGCATCGGTCCACGGTCCCGCCGGCCGGCATTTTGCCGACCAGTCGCGCCAGAAGGTTTCGGTGTCGGCGAGCGCGCGCATCGGATCGAACGGCTGATCCAACGGGAGGTGCGACGGCAGATAGCTCAGCACGAACGGGATGCGTCTCGTCGCGGTTGATGATGAACTCGCCGACCGTGGTCATGTCCTCGCCGCGCAGATGCACCGGCGTATGCACCGTCACCATGTCCGGCCCGGCGATGGCGCGCAGCGCGCCGTTTTCGAGCCGGCTCACCCAGGGCACGATGGCGCCGTAGTCGAAGCGCAAGATCAGCTCGGCGGACATTTTCACCGAGCCTCTCAGGCCGACGACGAGACGCACGATCGTGGAATGGTCGCCGCGCAACGGCATGAAATCGATCAGCGTCACGGCGCCTTCATCGGTTTCGAACTCGGTCTCGAGCACCAGCGTGTTCGGCCGGTAGCGGCGGGTGATGCGCGCCTCGGCGCGCGGCGCGATCAGCCAGCGGCCATGCTCGGGCGTGCCCAAGCAGCGCGGCGAAACACGCCTCTGAATCGAACCGCGGGCAGCAAAACCAGTCGATCGAGCCGTCGCGCGAAACCAGCGCGGCGGTCCTGCAGTCGCCGATCATCGCGTAGTCTTCGATGCGCGCAGCCATGCTGGTCGGTCCGCCGTTCAGGAAAAATCGACGATGACTTTGATGTCGTCGGGCCGCCGCTCGAGTGCATTGGTCCATTGCTCGACCGGCACGCGGCGCGTGATCAGCCCATCGAGCCAGGCTTTGTCGGCGCGCCTGAGCGCTTCGCCGGCCATCTCATAATGCGCGCGGTTCGCATTCACTGTGCCGAATATGGTGTCGTTGTCCAGCACCATGGTGCGATTGAGCGCGCCGATATCGACATCGAATTTGTGGCCGGGCGCAGTGACGCCGACGAGGCAGACGATGCCGGCCGATGCGGTGCGCGCGAGCACGCCGCGCACGACGCTCGGCGCGCCGGTACACTCCATCAGAATGTCGGGTTTCAGTCCGTCGAGATCGTCCAATTCCCCGGCGTGGTAGGTCGCACCGAGCGAACGGGCCAGCCGCCGCTTCACCACGCCTTCGCTGTGATCGAGCAAATGAACATCGAGCCCTCGCTGCACGCCGATGAGCGCCGCGAGGAGGCCGACCGGGCCGGCGCCGGTGACCAGAAGCGTCTTCGGCTGCCATGAGCGCGAGCGGCGACCGATGCGCTCGGTATGATCCCAGGCCTTGGCGACGACGCTCGTCGGCTCGAGCAGCACGCCGGCGATGCCGAGCGACGGATCGACTTTGACAAGGAAGTCGGGCTCGATGCGGAAATAGTCGGCGCCGTAGCCGTTGCGCTCCTTGATGCCGCGTTCGGTGTAACGGCCGTTGCGGCACATGTCCCACTCGCCTGCGGCGCAGGCCGGACACGGCACGGGATCGGGCCGGCGCACAATGCCGACAACGAAATCGCCGACCTTGACGCCACATTCCGCCGGCGCCTCCTCCACCTTGCCGAGCGACTCATGGCCGATCACCAGCCTCTGCTCGCCGGGCGGAGCCCAGCCGTAGTTTCCGGACACGATTTCCCGGTCGGTGCCGCAGACCCCGAGCGCCAAAGTGCGCACCAGGACCGCGCCATCCGATTGTGGCGGCTCGGGAATGTCTTCGACTCGCGCTGAACCGGCGAGACCGGGCGCGACTGTCAGGGCGCGCATGCTCGGATCCGCAGTGATGGGGTTCCGCAATCGTCACAACGTGCGCAACCACGCGCCCCTTTCGGCGATAAACGCCGGGAAGCGGGAAAGTTCCAACGACGGAACCGCGCGGCGGGCTCGGCGGTTCTGCTTTTGCCGCCGCGCGGAAACGCCGGGGTCGCGCAGCGCGAGGTCAATGTGGAACCGATCGGACGCAGGCGTTGGGTCATCGCCGAGGGATACATCCCGTCACAAAGTTCATTTTCCGACCGGGCCCTAGCCTCGCATGAAACCGCCTGCATCCTCAATGCCGGCGATCGGCAGGCGCATATCGGCATCACCATCTTCTTCGCCGATCGCGAGCCGGTTGGACCTTATCGGGTGACGGTGGCGCCGCGGCGAACGCTGCATTTGCGCTTCAACGATCTCAAGGAGCCCGCGATCGTTCCCCGCGACACCGAATATTCGTCGGTGTTCGAATCGGACGTTCCGATCATCGTGCAGCACACGCGACTGGATTCGCGGCACGCTGAAGTCAGTTTGATGACAACGACCGCCTATGCGGACGGATGAGCTTGCATCGCCGCATTGCCGCAAATGCGCATGGATCCTGGCGCGAAACGCATCGGAAAAGGGCGGATTCAGGCGATTCGGCGGCATCATGACGGCTTTGCTGCACTGCCCGAAATTGGAACAAAGCGCGGGTCGCGGTGTTAATACGCCAGGGAACCGGAGGATCACCACGTGAACGTCATCGTCGTCTCCAACCGCGTTGCGCGGGCAAAGTCCGATGAGCCGGTCGCCGGAGGATTGGCGGCAGCGCTGATTCCAATGGTCAGAGATTCGGGCGCGATCTGGGTCGGCTCGAGCGGACAGGCCGGCGACGCCGCGCAAACGAAGGATTCCTTCGCCAAGATCGAGGCGCTCGGGACCGGCGCGCTTGCGACCGTCGACATGCCGGCGAAGCATTATCGCGGCTTCTACGAAGGCTTCGCCAATTCGGCGCTGTGGCCGGCGCTGCACTCGCGGCCCGATCTCATCCAGGTCACGGCCGACGACTATACGTCATATCGCGAAGTCAACGCGTTCATGGCCCGCGCGCTGTTGCGCTTCACCGGCCCGGACGCGATCTTCTGGATTCAGGACTATCACTTTCTCACCTTGGGCGCAGAAATGCGCCGGCTGCAAATCGGCCGGCCGGTCGGATTTTTTTTGCACACGCCATGGGCCGACCGGCGCACCATGGCCGCGGTCCCGCATCACGCCGACCTCGTCCAGGCGATGCTCAGCTACGACCTAATCGGTTTCCAGACCGACGACGACCAGCAGAATTTCGAGGAATATCTCCAATTCGAGCTCGGGCTCACCGTCGTCGATGGCACGGTCACCTCCTCGTCGGGAATGACGCATCTCGCCACCTTTCCGATCGGCATTGACGTCGACGAGTTCGCCGTCACGGGCAACCAAAGCGGCCGGCCGTCCCGAAGTCGCGCGCCTGCGCGGCACCCTGCAGGGCGCCAAGCTCGTCCTCGGTGTCGACCGGCTCGACTATTCGAAGGGCCTGGCCAACCGGATGCGCGCGTTCGAGCGCATGCTCGAGGTCGAGCCGCAATGGAAACGCAACGTTTCGCTGTTGCAGGTGGCGGTGCCGACGCGCGGCAACATCCGCGCCTATCGCGAGCTCAAATCCGAGCTCGCCGCCCTGGTCGGCGAGGTCAATGGCCGCCACGGTGAAGTCGATTGGCTGCCGATCCGCTACCTGAACAAGGCGTTCTCCCAACTCACGCTCGCCGGTTTCTACCGCGTCGCGCATGTCGGCCTGGTCACGCCGCTGCATGACGGCATGAATCTGGTCGCCAAGGAGTACGTGGCCGCGCAAAACCCGTTCGATCCCGGCGTCCTCGTTCTCTCCGCCTTCGCCGGCGCGGCCAAGCAGCTTGATGCCGCCCTGTTGGTCAATCCGCACGACATCGACGGCATGGCGCGCAGATCGCGCTCGCTCTTGGCATGAGGGTCGAGGAGCGGCGCGAGCGCTGGCACGCCATGGTGCGCAAGCTCAGGGCGTCGTCGGTGCAGAATTGGTTCTCGGAGTTTCTGCACACGCTCGCCGACGTGCGCCGGGCGCCGTCGCGACTGGCGGCGTCGCGGCCGGCCGCTTCGCCGATCGTGCTCGACATCGCCAGAGCGCAGCGGCACTGAGCCGCGAAACAGCCGCCGCGCATGGTGGGGCCTACCGTCTGAGCGTCTTCGCCTTCACCGAATGAATTTGCTTGAGGCCGGCCTCTTTGGCCGCCTGTTGCAAGGCGTGTCGGATCTCATCGCGCTTTTCGTGGATCGAGGCGATCGCCGGCCCGGTGGCGACGCCTAATCCGACCAGCGCCGCCTCCGAGAGCTGCAGGCTCGCCTCGATCGTCTCCGGCACTGCGTCGGTGGCGCCCAGCGCGTAGAGGTGGCGCGCGTGATCGGCATCGCGCGCGCGCGAAACGATGAGGATGTCGGGCCGCATCGCCCGCACATGCTCGACGACGTCGTCGATGAGCTTGCGGGTGTGGATGGTGATGATGACGCCGGTCGCGGAGGCGAGCCCGCAGGCCTCGAGGAATTGCTGGTCGCTGGCGTCGCCGTAATAGACATCGTGGCCATCGCGGCGGTCGCGGGTCACGGCCGCGGCGTCGAGATCGGCGGCGATATAGGCGATGCCGTGCTCCTTGAGGAGCGCGCACACGACCTTGCCGACGCGGCCATAGCCGACGACGATCGCGTGACTGCCCGCGCCCGCCGGCCGCGCCGTCAGCTCGGTCGCCACCGGTCCGCCCGACCTGAGCCACAGCGCGAAACGGCGGGCCGCAAGCGACAGGAGCGGGGTCAGCGCCATGGTCACGGAGGTGACGGCGAGAGCGAAGCTCGCGAGCTGCCCATCGACCACGCCCGCGGCCGTGGCCGTGCCGATGCCGACAAAGGCGAATTCTCCGCCGGGTCCGAGCAGCAGCCCGGTCTCGACGGCAACCGGCCAACGCAGCCGGAACAGCCGGCCGAGCCCGACCAGCAGCAGCGACTTTGCCGCAATGAGGCTGACGACGCCGCCGGCGAGCCAAAGCGGCTCGCGCGCCAACTCGCGGAAATCGATGTTCATGCCCACGGTGAAGAAGAAGACGCCGAGCAACAGGCCCTTGAACGGCCCGACGGTGGCCTCGATCGCTTTGCGGTACTCCGTCTCCGCCAGCAGCAGCCCGGCGATGAAGGCGCCGAGCGCCATCGACAGCCCGGCCTGGTCGGCCACCACTCCGGCGGCGACGATGACGAACAAGACCGCGGCAATGAACAGTTCGCTCGATCGCGCGCTCGCGACCAGCCGGAACAGCGGCCGCAACAGCAAGCGGCTGAACAAGGCGATCACGGTGACCGCGACCGCGGCCTGCAGCAGCGCGCTGGCGAGGCTCGCCAGAACCGAGCCACTGGAGCGGGCCGCTAGGATCGACACGAACAACAGAATCGGAATGACGGCGAGATCCTGAGCGAGCAGGACGGAAAAGCTGGCGCGGCCGACGCTGGTGGTGAGACGCTCCTGATTGGACAGGATCTCGAGCACGATCGCGGTCGACGACAGCGAAAGGCTGGCGCCGAGCACGATCGCCTCCGGCGGGTTCCTCCCGGCGAGCATCGCCGCGCCGGCGATCACCGCGCTGGTCAGGAGCACCTGCGATCCGCCAAGGCCGACGATCAGGCGGCGCATCGCCGACAGCCGCGGCAGCGACAGCTCGAGCCCGATCAGGAACAGGAGAAAAACGATTCCCAGCTTGGCGATGTCGGCGGCGTTCTGGGCGTCGCCGATAGTGAACCAGGACAGCGCGGGAACCGCATTGCTCAGCGAGCCAAGCCCGAGCGGACCGAGAACCGCGCCAGCGCCGAGATAGCCGAGGACCGGGCTCACGCCCCAACGGCGCAGGATCGGCACGATGACGCTCGCGGTGCCGAGAAAGACCAGGGCATCGATATAGGTCGCGATATCAACGGTCGAGACCACGAATCCTCCGTCTCAGCCTCCGCCCCTTGCGGCAGTTGTAAACCGTCCGGCCGATCACCGCGACCCGAAGCAGAAGGCAAAGCTCGCCGGCTGACTTTATTTCACCGGACAGTCGCGTTAAGTTAGCCGGATTGTGAGGCGCACGCCCGCCGCGACCGACGGAGCCAGGCAATGCCGGGCAAGCGAGTCCAATTCGATGACGCGACATGGGCGGCGCTCGATCTTCTGGCGCGCGACCGCATGATGGATTTCCAGGAGCTTGCCGACGAAGCCTTCAGAGATCTTCTGCGCAAGCACAACCGGCCGGTCGATCTCAAGGCGGCGCTGCGGCAAAGCGCCGGCGACCGCGCCTCGGTTCACCGCCTGGCGAAAAAGCCAAGCCGGCGGAGCTAGGTCCACCGGCCCGCGCATCCGGCAATCCCGCTAAAAAACCGCCACATATTTCAGCAGCGACAGGATGCCGATGATAATGACAATGACCCGCACGATCTGCTTGGCGCGACCATCGATCGGCAGCATGTTGACCAGATAGAGAACAAGAATCACGACGACAAAAGTGATGAGCGCGCCAATCAAGAGGTCCATTTCCGTCTCCTGCAGCCCACGGCCGATGACGAGCTATATACCGGCGTGCGCGCGGAAGAAAGCGGATGTCCGCGACTCCGGCGCCGACGTCGCGCCGAAAAATATCGGCGGCTTATTCAACGGTCATCGAGGATAGGTGGCGAAAAACTGGTAGCGGAGGACGGATTTGAACCGCCGACACACGGATTATGATTCCGCTGCTCTAACCAACTGAGCTACTCCGCCACAAGCGTCCGGGACTTTGGCGCCGGACCGGCGAGATTTAGGGCAGTTTGCCGATTTTTCCAAGGGGCCCGTCCCGCCCTGTCGCACCGCAAATCACCCTGGTCAGCAGGAGCAACGCCGGACGTTTCGATATCACGGTGTTACGCCGGCGGTCGCCAATTGGCCCCTGCCGAGGCGGCCGAGACGGGCGACGCGGATCAGCGAGAATTGCCCGAGCGGCGGCATCGCGCGGCGCTCGACCACGCGCACGCCGCCGTGCCGCGCCGCCCATTGCGCGAGGCGCTCCCAGCGGAATTCCGGGCGCCAGCCGAGGCGGCGCGCGAGCGGCGCGAAGCGTCGTTCGACGGCCTGACGCACACCGGTATCGGCGCTGACGTAGTTCACCAGGACGATCTCGCCGCCGGGCTTGAGCACGCGCGCGAACTCATCGAGCGTCGCTTCCGGATTCGGCACCGTAGTAATGACATATTGCGCGACCACGGCGTCGAACACGCCGTCCTGAAAGCCGAGATGCTGCGCGTCCATCACCGCCAGTCCGTCGACATTGGTCAGGCGGTGCTCGGCGATGCGCGCCTTGGCCTTGCGCAGCATCGGCGCGGAAAGGTCGATGCCGGTGACCCGATTGCTCCAGGCATATTCCGGCAGCGACAATCCCGTGCCGATGCCGACTTCAAGAATGCGGCCGCCGCAGCGCTCGGCCGCGGCGATCGAAGCCTTGCGCCCGCGCTCGAACACGGCGCCAAAGACGAGATCATAGATCGGCGCCCAGCGGGCATACGCCTTGGTGATCCCAACCTTGTCGAGTTCCGGCGCCATCACTCTTGACCGTCGCTCCCCGCTTCCGGCGTTCTCAATGCGCCGCCGCCAGCTCGGCGACTTCGCCCTTTGCCGCCGCGGCCGTCGTGCCGGCGATGATACCACCACCGAGCACCCGCGCCTGACCGTCGGCCGCGTCATAGAACGCACACGCCTGACCGGGCGACACGCCGTCTTCGCCGGCGATCAACTCGACCTCGACCCCGCCGTCGGCTGCCGAACGCAGCCAGGCGGATTGCGGCGGCCGGGTCGAGCGAACCTTAACGCAAACCGCGGACCGCCGTTCCAAGGCTTGCTCGATGGTGCCGTCGCCGAGCCAATTCACCTCGCGCAGCCGGATGCGGCTCGTGCGCAGCGCCTCGCGCGGGCCGACGACGACGCGACGGGACGGAGCGTCGAGCCGGACCACGTAGAGCGGCGTCCCGGCGGCAATGCCGAGACCGCGCCGCTGCCCGACGGTGAAGTGGATGATGCCGTCATGCCGGCCGAGGACGCGGCCTTCGAGGTCGACGATCTCGCCCGGCGCGGCCGCCCCCGGCCGCAGCCGCTCGATCACGTCGCCATAGTGCCCGCTCGGCACGAAGCAGATGTCCTGGCTGTCGTGCTTGTCGGCGACCGGGAGCCCGAAGCGGCGCGCGAGGTCGCGCGTCTCCGCCTTGGTCCGATCGCCGAGCGGGAAGCGCAGGAAATCGAGCTGCGCGCGCGTGGTGGCGAACAGGAAATAGCTCTGGTCGCGCTCGGCCTCGCGGGCGCGATAGAGCGCGCGGGCGCCTCCCGGCAGCGCGCGCGAGGCGACGTAGTGGCCGGTCGCCAGGACCTTGGCGCCGAGATCGCGCGCAGTCTCGAGCAGGTCGCGGAACTTGATCGATTGGTTGCATTCGACACAGGGGACCGGAGTCTCGCCGGCGACGTAGCTTTCCGCAAACCGGTCGATCACCTCCGCCTTGAAGCGGCTCTCATAGTCGAGCACGTAATGCGGAATGCCGATGCGCTCGGCGACCGCGCGCGCGTCATGGATATCGCGGCCGGCGCAACAGGCGCCCTTGCGGTGGGTCGCGTCGCCGTGGTCGTAAAGCTGAAGGGTGATGCCGACGACATCGTAGCCGGCCTCGGCGAGCAGCGCGGCGGTGACCGAGGAAGTCGACGCCGCCGGACATGGCGACGACGACGCGCGTATCCGACGGCCGTCCCTCGATATCGAAGCCGTGCAGCATGGCGGTGCGGGCGTCTTCCCTGGCGAGGCTCGGGGCGTTCGGCGGCGACAGCGCCGGCCGTTCACTCCTCGCTCAGCCCTTTACTATAGGCGCCAGCCCGGCGCTGCGCCACGGCTGGAGCCCGCCCCTGCCGGAGGCACGGGCGGCGCGGGGTGCGGCAAAATTTGCCGGACGAACGCAAGAGCTGCCGTGTCCGATGGCTGGTGACCGAGCGTAACGCCTTGAATTCACGAAAGTTGCCGGTCGCGCGGCGCTGGCCCGGCGGTTGCAAGCAGGCTTACGCCTCATCTCGACGGCCGGGGTCCCGCAGTGCCGAGTATAGCGTCAGACGTCAGCGCCACGCCCTCCTTCGCGGCCTTGCAGCGAGCGCAGGCGTCAAGTGCGAGCCAAGCGAGTGCGCCTCAGCCCTTCGCGGCCCTCCTCGACGCCACGGTATCAATGCCGGCCTCGGCGAATGTGCCGCAAAACGCGCCGGTGGCGCCGCAGCCGCCATCCGCGCCGGCGAATAGCCCTTCAGCCGGCAGCGGAAGCTCAAATTCCAGCACGAGCGATGCGGCGAACTCCAACCAAAACGCCGCGCCCGGGCCGAACGCGGCCTCCGACACCACGAGCGCAACGACGGCCACGCCGAGTTCGGCAAGCTCTGCCGGCTCGACCGAGAACGCGAATGGCGGTTCGACGACGGCGCCGAATACGAGCGGCGGCCTCTTCACCGCGCCTCCGAAGGCGGCAAATAGCGCAGCCGCGATCCTCAAAGCGACCGGCGATACGAAACCGCCAACGAACGAATGCGACGAGTGCAAGCTGGACCCCGAGCGTAAGCGCCGGGCTCGGACGTGGTGCCGAATGCTACCGGCGGCCCGGTCCAGACCTCGGATGCCAATGGTGGCGCGATGCCTGGGGCCAAGACAAAGAACGCGACCGGCGGCCCGGGCAACGCGGCCCCGCAGCCAAACGCTCCGACGGCCAAGGGCGCAGACGTCACGCAAATTCCCGCCGCGGCGAACGCTCCCGCCATGGTCGTGCCGCAAGCCGACAGCCAGCTCCCGCAGCCGACGACGACAACAAACGCAGGCGGCGGACGGCACGACAAGGGCGACGACGATGCCAGCGTGAGCGCAGTCGCCGCGCCGCCGGCCAGTCCATCGCAGCCGCTGGCGGCCGCTATTGTCGTCAACATCCCTGCCGCGGCGTCAGCCCCGGCGCCGGTTGCGCCCGCAGCGGCTGCCACGGCGCCGGTCGGGTCCGCGGCGGCTGCCACTGCGCCGGTTGGGACCGCGGCAATCGGCGAGCAAACGAAGGTGCGCGTGCGCGCCGGTCAGCCCGGCGACGGCGATGCGGACCAGGACGCGGCGCCGGCACAAGATGCGACCCAAGGCCCGACCGACGTCGCAGCCGGCCAGCAGGCGAAATTGGCGGCCAGCGCCGACCCCACGGTCAAGCCCGCGTCCGATCCCTCCCCGGATGCCGCGAACGCCGCGAACGCCACCCCGCCGCAAGCGACCGACGACACGACCTCACCAAGCCAGACTCAGGTCACTGCCGGCAACGGCAGCCGGACACGCCGGCACATCGACGGCCGGGCTTTCCGCGCTTTCTTCCTCTGAGGCGGCGCGAGCGGCCCAAGCGGGACCGGCGCGGCGAAGACGACCGCAGACGGAGTGCCGAATTTCGGCTTCTCGCTCGGCGCCACGGCGTCTTCGTCAGCGCCGTGCAGCGAACGCCGCCACGACCTCGGCGGCCGCGGTGCCGATCGCCGGCCTTGCCGTCGCCATTGCGGCGCGGGCGCAGGCCGGCTCCAATCAATTCGAGATCCGTCTCGATCCGCCCGAACTCGGCCGCATCGACGTGCACCTCGACGTCGATCGCGACGGCCAGGTGACGTCGCACGTGACCGCCGACCGCGCCGATACGCTCGCGCTGCTGCAAAGCCAGCAGCCGCAGCTTGAGCGCGCGCTCGAGCAAGCCGGATTGAAGACCGCCGATAACGGCCTGCAGTTCACGCTGCGCGATCAGTCCTTCGCCGGACAGAACAATGGCGGCGGCAACGGCCCGCAGCCGAGAGTGGCGCAGCTTGTCATTCCCGATACCAGCCCTGCTTCCGTCGACCCGACGCAAATCTATGCGCGCTCCGGCCTCGGCGGCGGGCTCGACATTCGCGTGTGAGGATGGATCATGAGCACTCTTAGCGACACGCTTTCGCAGGTCGGCACCTCGGCGCTGTCCCAGCTCGGCGCCGCAAGCTCGGCCACGACGCCGACGACCACGCCGACGACCTCCACGACCGCCAGCAGCACGGCGACCACCGGCATGCAGTCGCTCGCCGGCAATTTCGACACCTTCCTGCAGCTCCTGACCACCCAGCTGCAGAACCAGGACCCGCTCGACCCGCTCGATACCAATCAGTTCACCCAGCAGCTCGTCGAGTTCGCCTCGGTCGAGCAGCAGGTCAACATGAACACCAACCTGCAAACGCTGATCTCGCTGCAGCAGACCACGGAAGCGACCTCGGCATTGCAATTCCTCGGCAGTACGGTCACCGCCACCGGCAATACCGCGACCCTCTCCAACGCGACCGGCAGTCCGGCGACCTGGAGCCTCAACGCCGCCGCTCCGGCGACGGCCAACATCACGATCACCAATTCGAGCGGGCAGACGGCCTTCACCGGCACAACGACGCTCAACGCCGGAACGCAAACCTTCAGCTGGAGCGGCCAGGGTAACAGCAGCGTGATCTGGCCGGACGGCAACTACACCATGACGATCAGCGCCACCGGAGCCAACGGCCAACCGGTCACCGTCTCGACGCAGGTGCAGGGCGTCGTCACCGGCGTCAATCTGAGCCAGAACCCGCCGCTGCTGACGGTCGGCGGACAGAACATCGCGCTCAGCCAAATCCAGTCGATCAGCCGTTAACGTCTCGCCGCCTCGACTCCCGGTCCCAATCGCCGCGCGCCGCCTTCGTCCGAGCGAGGCGCGGCGCACGGTTTGCTCGGGCTAAAGACGCCAATCGACCGTTAGGCTTAGGCAAATTTTAAGCCGCGCTGCGTAAGGTCCGAAGCTCGTAGTGTGTCGAGTTCGTGAGAGTTCCTATGACCGAGCCCCATCGCCCGAGGGTCAAGTATGTCATCGGGCCGGACGGTTCCCCTCTGACCATCGCCGATTTGCCGGCGCCGGGAACCAAACGTTGGGTCATTCGCCGTAAGGCGGAAGTCGTAGCCGCTGTCCGCGGCGGGCTTCTTTCGCTCGAAGAGGCGTGCAGCCGCTATACGCTGACGGTCGAGGAGTTCCTCTCCTGGCAATATTCGATCGACCAACACGGCCTGGCGGGCCTGCGCACGACCCGCATTCAGCAATATCGCCAGTAACGAGCGCTTAATCGGTCTTACCGAATTGCCAATGGCCGCCGCCGCGGCCTGCTCTGTCGCGCGTGCGCGAATCAGTCTGCGTGTTGAGCGGCTTCGCCCGCAGCCCGGCGAATCGCGCGCTGATAGCGTCCGCCCGGCGCCACGGAACCCGGCGGCGGCGCGGCGCGTTAACGATCGCCCTCCACTCGCACGCGGTGATTTGCACATGCCGGGATATTCGAAGACGCTCCTCGTCGCCCTCGCCGGCGCACTGGGTATCGCGTTCTGCCCGCCGGTGTTGAGCCAAAGCAACCAGGAAATCCGCGGAACCGACGCGCCCGCGGTCGCACCGGCGCCGCGGACCATCAACCTCACTCAGGAGCAGCGCTTTATCATCAGGGAGATCGTGCTCAAGGATCTCAACGTCGCCAAAGCGCGGGCGGACGCGCCGGAAACGATCGGCGACGCGGTGCCGGAGAACATCGATCTTCACCCGATGCCGCCCGAGCTTGCGGCGAAGGTGCCGCAAGGCCGGTCCCACACCTTCTTCGTCAAGCAGGACAACGCCATCGTCCTGGTCAGTCCGAGCGACCGCCGCGTGGCTGACGTGATCCACTGACGGGCATCGCCGGCGGCTTTATCGCCCGCCGGCGGCGTCCATTAACGGAGTGCTAACTATAGACCGGGCAAATATTGCCGAGCGAGCCGCGTGGCGCGCTCAGCGAGGGAATCGGCCCGGTGAAAGGTCTCATCGACTTTGTCAGGACGCTCGGCGCCGCACGCATTGCCGCGATGGGCGCCGTCACTATTACCCTCGTCGGCTTTTTTGCCTTCCTGATGCTGCGCGTGACCGCGCCGCAGATGACGCCGCTCTTTACCGACCTCACCTTCGAGGACTCCACCGCGATCGTGAAGGAGCTGGAGCGCCAGGGCGTTCCCTACGAGCTGCGCAACGACAGCAGCATCGTCATGGTCCCGAAGGACCGCGTGGCGCGGCTGCGCATGGGCCTTGCCGAGGGCGGCCTGCCCAAGGGCGGCGGCGTCGGCTACGAGATCTTCGACAAATCCGACGCGCTGGGCACGACCAGCTTCGTGCAAAATATCAATAACTTACGGGCGCTCGAAGGCGAGCTCGCACGCACCATTCGCGGGCTCGACCGGGTGCAGGCCGCGCGCGTGCATCTGGTGATGCCAGAGCGTCCGCTGTTCTCGCGCGACAAGATGGAGCCTTCCGCTTCGATCGTGGTCAAGGTTCGCGGCCCGCTCGAGCCGCAGCAGGTGCGCGCCATCCGCCACCTCGTCGCCTCCGCCGTCAACGGATTGAAGCCGCAGCGGGTATCGATCGTCGACGAAGCCGGGCCATCTCCTGGCCGACGGCGCCGGCGACGATCAGAACGGCACCGAGGTCAGCGCCGACGAGAGGCAGGTCGGCGTTCGAGAAGCGGCTGCGCGAGCAGATCGAGACGATCGTCTCTTCGGTCGTCGGACCCGGTCGCGCCCGCGTCGAGCTCACCGCCGATTTCGACTTCAACCGGGTCACCCAGACGTCGGACAAATACGATCCGGAAGGCCGCGTCGTGCGTTCGAGCCAGACGCGCGAGGAAACCTCCGCCTCGAACGAGGGCCGGGAGAATCAGGTCACGGTCGGCAACGAAATACCCGGCGGCAACCAGCGCCAAGCGCCGGCGCCCGAGGCCGGCGGCGCGCCGCGCGATCAAAGCCGGAAATCCGAGGAGATCATCAACTACGAGATCTCCAAGACCAGCAAGACCGAAGTGATCGAAGGCGGCCGCGTCAACCGTATCTCGGTCGCCGTCCTGGTAGACGGCACCTACGGGAAGAACGACAAGGGCGATGCCACCTATCAGCCGCGCAGCAAGGAGGAAATCGATCAGATCGGAGCGCTCGTGCGCACCGCGATCGGCTTCGACCAAAAGCGCGGCGACCAGGTCCAGGTCATCAATTTGCGCTTTGCCGAGTCGCCCGCCGTCGCTCCGATCACCGAGCCGAGCGGCTGGATGTCGGCGCTGCAATTCACCAAGGACGACCTGATGCGCGGGATCGAGATGGTGGTCATGGGCCTCCTCGGCCTGGTCGTGCTGCTGCTGGTGGTGCGGCCGCTCGTTCGCCGCATCCTCGCTCCGGACGAGCGCGCCGTGGCGGCATTGCCCCCCGCCGACGCCTCCGCCGACGCGCCCCTGGCGCCGGCGATCGCCGCCCCGGCGGAAAGCGTGGTGGTGAAGGCGGAGCCGAGCCAGACCGCCAAGATGATCGACATCGCCCAGGTCCAGGGCCAGGTGCACGCCCAATCGGTGCAGAAGGTCGGCGACCTTGCCGACAAGAATCCGCGTGAAACCGTTTCCATCATCCGCCAATGGCTCAACGAGAGCGCAGCCGCGTGAACGCTTGACCGATGCCTTCCGCCTACGCCGATAAAAGTGGAGTCGCCGCGCAACTCAGCAACGCGTTGGCGAGCCTTTCCAGCTCCGGCCGCGCGTCGAACGCGCCGACCAGCAAGCGCCAGCTCACCGGCCCCGAGCGCGCCGCCGTGCTCATGCTTGCGCTCGGCGAGCAGCACGGCTCCAAGGTCTGGGGCATGCTCGATGACGACGAACTGCGCGAGATCTCGATCGTCATGTCGACCATCGGCACGATCGAGGCGGAGCTGGTCGAGAACCTGCTGCTCGAGTTCGTCTCGCGCATGTCGGCGTCCGGCGCGCTCATGGGCACCTATGACGCGACCGAGCGCCTGCTGCAGCAATACCTGCCGCCGGAGCGGGTCGGCAACATCATGGAGGAGATCCGCGGCCCGGCCGGCCGCAACATGTGGGAGAAGCTCTCCAACGTGCAGGAGGAGGTGCTCGCCAACTATCTCAAGAACGAATATCCGCAGACGGTCGCCGTCGTTCTTTCCAAGATCGGGCCGGAGCACGCCGCCCGCGTGCTCGCCATCCTGCCCGAGGAGCTCGCCCTCGACGTGGTCAACCGCATGCTGCGCATGGAGGCGGTGCAGAAGGAAGTGCTCGAGCGCGTCGAGCTCACGCTGCGCACCGAGTTCATGTCGAACCTCTCGCAGACCCGCCGGCGCGACGCGCACGAGGTGATGGCCGAGATCTTCAACAATTTCGACCGGCAGACGGAAACACGCTTCCTCACCGCGCTCGAGGAGGAGAACCGCGAAAGCGCCGAGCGCATCAAGACGCTGATGTTCACCTTCGACGATCTGACCAAGCTCGACACCGCCTCGGCGCAAACGCTCATGCGCCATATCGAGAAGGACAAGCTCGGGATCGCGCTCAAGGGCGCGGCCGAGCCGGTGCGCCAGTTCTTCCTGTCCAACATGTCGACCCGCGCCGCCAAGATGCTGATGGACGACATGCAGGCGATGGGGCCGGTGCGGCTGCGCGACGTCGACGAAGCGCAGGTGCTGCTCGTCAATCTGGCCAAGGACCTCGCCGCCAAGGGCGAGATCGTCATCTCCAAGTCGCGCGGCGAAGAAGAACTGGTCTACTGAGGAACGGACGGGATGGGCGCAGCAACAAAATTCCTGTTCGATGTCGATTTCGCCGCGAGCGACGGCAAGCCGGAGCGGCAGGCGATCACGCTCGCCGAGCATGCGCTGAAGCTCGCCGAGGCGGAAACCGCAGCGCATCGCCGCGGCTACGAGGACGCCAGGACCGACGCCGGGATCGAGGCGGAGCGGAGAATGGCCGACGCGCTCGAACACATCGCCGCGAGCCTCGCCGCAGCGAGCGACGCCCTCAAGGCGATCGAGGCGCGGCTCGAATGCGAAGCCGTCGAGGTCGCGGTGGCGGTGGCACGGAAGCTCGCGCCGGCCTTGATCGCACGCGAGCCGTTCGCCGAAATCTCGGCGCTGGCGAGCAGCTGCTTTCGCGAGCTCATCGCCTCGCCGCACATCGCCGTGCGCGTCAACGACGAGCTCTATGCCGCCACCCGCGAAAAGCTCGACGACATCGCCCGGGCGCGCGGCTTCGAGGGTCGCCTGGTGGTGCTGGCGCAAGACGGATATCGCGCTCGGCGACTGCCGCATCGAATGGGCCGACGGCGGCGTCAACCGCGACAACGCCGCGGCCGAGGCGGCGATCGGCGAGGCGGTGGCGCGTTACGTCAGCGCGCGCCGCGGCGTCGTCGACACAACCCACGCTGAGGAGGTGCCACAATGAGTGAGGACGGCAATGGCAAGGTGCCGCTGCCCAATCTCGAAGCCGGCGCAGCACCGGTGGAGGCGCCGCCCGCCGCCGAGCCGGAAGGGCCGACGTCGCGGAGCGCCGCCGACCTCGAAGCGGTGTTCGACGTGCCGGTTCAGGTCTCCGCCGTGCTCGGGCGCGCGCGCATGGATATCGGCGACCTGCTCAAGCTCGGCCCCGGCACCGTGCTCGAACTCGACCGCAAGGTCGGCGAGGCGATCGACATCTACGTCAACAACCGCCTGGTCGCCCGCGGCGAGGTCGTGCTGGTCGAGGAAAAGCTCGGCGTGACGATGACGGAAATCATCAAGGCGGAGCGGGCGTGATGGGCGGAAAGCGGACGGCGAATTGGCGAATGGCGAATAGGGCGGTCAACCAATCGCCATGCGCTGCCCGCCATTGGCGTCCGCTCCTCGCCAGAGAAGAAGGAATCTACCGATGCGGCTCCTGATCGTCGGCACGCTCAACGGCCAGCTCACCACCGCGACCAAGATGGCGATGGACAAGGGCGCGACCGTCACCCACGCGGCCGATATCGCGCAGGCGCTCGCCGTCCTGCGCTCGGGCCGCGGCGCCGACCTGCTGATGGTCGATGTCGCCCTCGACATCCGCGATCTGGTCAGCGGGCTCGAAGCCGAGCACATCCACGCCCCGATCGTCGCCTGCGGCACCGCGACCGATGCGCGCGCCGCGGTCGCCGCGATCCAGGCCGGCGCCAAGGAATACATCCCGCTGCCGCCCGACGCCGAATTGATCGCCGCCGTGCTCGCCGCCGTCGCCGACGACACCCGCGAACTGATCTACCGCGATGACGCGATGGGCCGCGTCGTCAAGCTCGCGCAGCACGTGGCGCCGAGCGAGGCGTCGGTCCTGATCACCGGCGAGTCCGGCACCGGCAAGGAAGTGCTGGCGCGCTACGTCCACGCGCGATCGGGCCGCGCCAGGAAGCCGTTCATCTGCGTCAACTGCGCCGCCATTCCGGAATCGCTCCTCGAATCCGAGCTGTTCGGCCACGAGAAGGGCGCCTTCACCGGCGCGGTCGCGCGCCGCGTCGGCAAGTTCGAGGAAGCCAATGGCGGCACGCTGCTGCTCGACGAGATTTCCGAGATGGACGTGCGGCTGCAGGCGAAGCTGCTGCGCGCCATCCAGGAACGCGTGATCGACCGGGTCGGCGGCACGCGGCCGGTGCCGATCGACATCCGCATCCTCGCCACCTCGAACCGCAATCTCGCCGAGGCGGTGCGGGAAAATCGTTTTCGCGAGGACCTGCTGTTCCGGCTCAACGTCGTGAACCTGAAAATCCCGCCGCTGCGCGAGCGGCCGGCCGACGTGATCGAGCTGGCGCAATACTTCGTCAAGAAATACGCCGCCGCGAACGGCGTGCCGCCGCGGCCGCTGTCGCAGGAGGCGCGGCGGACGCTGACCGTCAATTACTGGCCGGGCAACGTGCGCGAGCTCGAAAACACCATGCATCGCGCCGTGCTGATGGCGACCGGCGCGGAGATCGGCGCCGACGCGATCCTCGCCCCCGACGGCGCACGCCTCGACCAGCCGCGCGGCACGCCCTCGGTCGCCCATGCCGCGCTTGCCGCCGAGCAGGTCTCGCGCGCGCTTGTCGGCCGCACCGTCGCCGAGGTCGAGCGCGACCTCATCCTGGAGACGCTCAAGCACTGCCTCGGCAACCGCACCCACGCCGCCAACGTGCTCGGCATCTCGATCCGCACGCTGCGCAACAAGCTCAACGAATATGCCGCCGACGGCGTGCCGGTGCCGCCGCCCGGCGGCGAGCCGCGCGCCGCGGCGTAGATCGTTATCAATCAGCTACTTCGCCGCCTCAATCGCCTCGACGATCACGGTCTCGACCTCGCCGGCGCCGCCGCGGCGGAATGCGGCGGCCTTGTTGTATTCCTCGGAGGTGAAGCAGGCGACGCCCTGCTCGAAGGTCGGAAACTCGATCACCACGTAACGCTGGAATTTCTGCGGGCCTTCCATGACCTGGGCGCGCCCGCCGCGCGCCAAAACCTTGCCGCCGTATTTGGCGAGGATGCCGGGCACCTGATCGGCGTACTTCTTGTACTCGGCCGGATCGTTGACCTTGGCGCGCGCAACCCAGTAGGCCGGCATGGCGCTTTACTCCGCCGCGCGGCGCGCGGCCACGATCTGGTCGGCGGTCCGGCCGGTGAGCTCGGCCATATGGTCGAACTTGAAGGTGAAGGTGCCGGCGCCGGCGGTTGCCGAGCGGATCTCGACGATCAGGTCGCCGATCTCCGCCTCCGGCATCTTGGCGCGCACCACGTCCCAGCCGTCCCAGCCCTCGCGCGTATCGAAGCCGAGAATCTGCCCGCGCCGCCCGGACATCAGCGCGTTGATCTTGGCGGTGGCCTCGTTGGGGCAAACGATCTCGACCAGGTGGATCGGCTCGAGCAGCACCGGCTGGCATTGCGGCAGGCCTTCGACGATGCCGATGCGGCCGGCGGTGCGGAACGCCATGTCGGAGGAATCCACGGTGTGATACGAGCCGTCGATCAGCGCGACGGAGAGATCGACCACCGGGAAGCCGAGCGGCCCGTGCTTGAGCGCGTCGATCACGCCCTCCTCGACCGACGGGATGTAGTTGCGCGGCACCACGCCGCCGGTGATCTTCTCCTCGAAAGAGAAGCCCGAGCCGCGCGGCATCGGCTTGATGTCGAGCACGACATCGCCGTACTGGCCGTGACCGCCCGACTGTTTCTTGTGCCGCCCGCGCTGCACGACGCCCTTGCGGATCGTCTCGCGGTAACCGACCGTGGGCTGGCGGCGCTCGATGGCGACGCCGTAGCGGTCGCTCAGCCGTTCGGTGGTGACGCGCAGATGCATTTCGCCCTGGCCCCACAGCACGACCTCATGCGTCTCCGGATTGTGCACGATGGTGACCGAGGGATCCTCCTCGACCAGCTTGTTGAGCGCCTGGCCGAGCTTCACGTCGTCCTTGCGCTCCTTGGCCGAGATCGCGATGGCGAGCACCGGCGGATAGGCGTCGACCTTGGCGAGCGGCGGATGCGGCTGCTTGCCGGCGGTCAGCGTCTCGCCGGTCTTGGCCTTGTCGAGCTTGGCGAAGCCGACGGTCTCGCCGAGCGCGGCAGGTCCGCGCTTTTCCGTGCTCTGGCCGACGAGCTTGAAAACGCCGGCGACGCGGCCGGCCTCGTCGTCGCCGGATAGAAGCGTGGTGCCGTCGCCGGCCTGCCCCGCCAGCACGCGCGCGATCGACATCTTGCCGCCATGCGTCGTGTTCTGGGTCTTGAGCACGTAGGCGACGGCGTCGCTGCCCGCCTTCACGCCGAGACGCTTGGCGGTTTCCGCGATGCCCGGCGATTCGTGGCGCAACGCCTTCATCAGCCGCAAAACGCCGTTGGTGCGCGCCGCGGTCCCCATCAGCACCGGGCAAACGAGGCCGTCGCGCAACTCGCGGGTGAGATCGTCGAACACCTTGTCGCGCGGCGGCTGGATGTCTTCGAGCAGCTGCTCCATCAGCTCGTCGTCGTGGTCGGCGAGCGTCTCCAGCATCGAGAAGCGTGCGGTCTTCTCGCGATCGGCGGCGTCGCCTTCGAGCGGAATGACTTCGGACGCAGCATGCTCCTTGTAGACAAAGGCGCGCTCGAGCGCGAGATCGACAAAGCCGGTGATGAGGTCGCCGGAGAAGGTCGGGATCTGCCGCAGAATCAGCTTGGTGCGCGAGGCGCCCTGCAGCAGCGTGAGCACGTCGTGCACGCCGGCAGTCGGCCTTGTCGATCTTGTTGAGGAACAGGATGCGGGGGATTTTCTGGTCCTCGAGCTCGCGCAGGATGAGCTGAAGCTGCGGGATCTTCTTCTCGTCCATCTCGCACACGACGACCGCCGCGTCGATCGCCGGCAGCACGGCGCGCATGTCGTGGACGAACTCGACCGAGCCCGGGCAATCGAGGAACGTGTAGGTGTCGCCCATGAAGTTGGTGGTGGCGACCGAGAGCTCGACGCTCATGTGATGATGGCGCGCTTCCTTGCTGGCGTCGCCGACCGTGTTGCCGGCTTCGACCGAGCCCTGTCGCTGGATCGCGCCGGTGCGGGCGAGGATCGCCTCGAGCAGCGTGGTCTTGCCGCTCTGGAACGGACCGACCAGCGCGACACAGCGCGGGCCGGTCGTGCGCGCGCTGCCATTTGCGTTTGCTGCCATCGCTGCCTCCCGGCGCGCCCGTCGTTCGCGGGCCGCGCCGACGCCATCGTTTCAGGCGTCGCCGGGGCTGGTCAAGGGGCGCGACATTGCGCGCACCCCTGCGCGGTCAATGTCCGCCGCCGGACTTCAGCGGCCGGCGTGCAGCTCCAGCGCTCCAATGCCGGCGGCGATGTCGAGACCGGTCTGCCCCTGGACCGATACCGGCTGCAGCGCCACGGTGCGATGCGACCCGCCGACGAGGACATTGGCGCCGAGGCCGGCGGCGACCGACACTTCCGCGGTGGCTCCCGCGTAGGTGCCGGTGAGCATCCCGGCGTAGCGATTGGTATCGGCAAAGACCGTCCAGATGATCGCGCCGCCGGTGGTGAAGCCGACGTCGAGGCCGATCCGCGTCATCGTCCCGGTATAGGACTCGACCGACCGCGCCTGCGACCTTGAAATAGCAGCTGACATTGCGTTGCGACCCGACGAGCAAGCCGATGCCGGCCGACATCGAGCATTCGAGCGTGCCGACCTGCACGCGGCTCGGCTGCGCGTCGGCCGCCGTCGTGAACACCGCTGCAAGCGCCCCAGCCGCGATCGCTGCTGCTGCAAAGGCAGTCCGAAACATATGCATTCTCCCCCTCACGCGGCCCGCCCCCGGTAGGCCTTTCCGGTTGATTGTAAACGAGAATGCGGCCGCGCGTCTTGCCGCCATTTGCACGCGACCGCGCGGCCGGCAGGGCAGTCCGAGGCGCAGGCAAAGCCTATTTCAAATTGCCGCAAAAGCGCTGGATGCGCGCGCAGGCTTCCTCGAGCGCCGTGGTCGCGGTGGCATAGGAGATGCGGAACGCCGGACCGAAGCCAAACGGCGTGCCCTGCACCACGGCGACGCCTTCCGCCTCCAGGAGCTCGGTGACGAAATCCTCGTCGGTCGCGAGCTTCCTTGCCGGTCGGCGCAACCTTGCCGATCGTGCCCTTGCAGGACGGATAGACGTAGAACGCGCCCTCCGGCTTCGGGCAGCGGATGCCGTTCGCCTGGTTGAGCATGGAGACGCAGAGGTCGCGGCGCTCCTTGAAGATCTTGTTGTGCTTGGGGATGAAATCCTGCGGCCCGTCGAGCGCCTCGACCGCGGCCCATTGCGAGACCGCGCTCGGGTTCGAGGTCGACTGCGACTGGATCATCGCCATCGTCTTGATGAGCGGCTCCGGACCGCCGGCATAGCCGATGCGCCAGCCGGTCATGCAATAGGCCTTGGACATGCCGTTGACCGTCAGCGTGCGCTCGTAGAGCCGCGGCTCGAGCTGCGCCGGCGAGAAGAACTCGAAGTCGTCGTAGACCAGGTGCTCGTACATGTCGTCGGACATGACGTGCACATGCGGATGACGCACCAGCACGTCGGTCACCGCCTTGAGCTCGGCGCGCGTATAGGCGGCGCCGGTCGGGTTCGACGGCGAGTTGAAGATGATCCACTTGGTCTTCGGCGTGATCGCCTTTTCGAGCGCCTCGGGCTTCATCTTGAAGCCCGATTCCATCGTGGTCGCGACCACGACCGGCTCGCCGCCGGCAAGCAGCACCATTTCCGGATAGCTCACCCAATAGGGCGCCGGGATGATCACCTCGTCGCCGGGATTGATGGTCGCCATCAGCGCGTTGTAGAGCACCTGCTTGCCGCCGGTGCCGACGATGATCTGCGCGGGCTTGTAGTCGAGCGCATTCTCGCGCTTGAACTTGCGCGCGATCGCCGCCTTGAGTTCGGCGATGCCGTCGACGGCGGTGTACTTCGACGCCCTGCCGTCGCGGATCGCCTTGATCGCGGCCTCCTTGATGTTTTCCGGCGTGTCGAAGTCGGGCTCGCCCGCGCCGAGCCCGATGACGTCGCGGCCGGCCGCTTTGAGCGCACGCGCCTTGTCCGTCACCGCGATGGTGGCCGATGGCTTGATGCGCGAAGTCCGGTCCGCGAGGAAGGCCATTGCAATCTCCAGATGCCGACGGCGGGTGCTTCCTAAAGCGCCGGTCGCGCGCAGGCAAGGGTCGGAACGCGCAATAACCCGCTTATCCGGCTCAATTCTCCGTTAAGGCTCCGCTGGCCTAATGCCGGCACGGTTTTCAGGCACGGGGAAGCTGCCATGGCTCGGGCGCGCGACATATTGCGGAGCGGGACCTGGCTCACGCGCGAGCGCGTCCGGCTCATTGCGGCCGCGATCCTCATCGCTTCGGTCGCCGGGTTCCTCTATCTCGTCGTCACCGCGAACGGGCTCGTCGACACCCAGGGCCGGCCGCTCGGCACGGATTTCTCCAGCTTCTACGCGGCCGGCACCTATGTGCTCGACGGCGACCCCGAGGCGCCGTTCGACATCGCCCGCCAGCAGGCGCGCGAGCAGGACATCTTCGGCGCGGCGACGCCGTCTCTACGGCTGGTTCTATCCGCCGTTCTTTCTCGCGCTCGCCGCCGTCCTGGCGCTGATGCCCTATGGGCTGGCGCTTGCGGTCTGGCAGGCGGTCACGCTCGGCCTTTATCTCCTGGCGATCCGGGCGATCCTCATTCCCGTCCGGCGGCCTTCTGCCGCCGGCCTCGCGCCTCCCGGCAGACTGACAGACGATCACCTTTGGCTCCTCGTCGCGCTCGCCTTCCCGGCCGTGCTGATCAATATCGGCCATGGCCAGAACGGCTTCCTCACCGCCGCCCTCCTCGGTGCGGCGCTCCTCAAGCTCAACCGCCAGCCGCTCCTCGCCGGCGTCTTGTTCGGTCTCCTGGCGTACAAGCCGCAGTTCGGATTGATGATCCCGATCGCGCTCGCCGCGGGCGGACGATGGCGCACTTTCGCTGCAGCGGCCGCAACGGTCGCCGTCCTCGTGGTCGCGACCACGCTCGCCTTCGGTCCGCAGGTGTGGTCGGCGTTCTTCGATTCGGCCCGCCTCGCCCGCCTCGCGGTCGAACAAGGCGGCGTCGACTGGTACAAGATGCAGAGCGTTTTCGCCTGGGCGCGAATGTGGCATGCGCCGATCCCGCTCGCCTATGCGCTGCAGAGCGCCGTGATTGTGGCGATGGGCGGCGCGCTCGCCTGGCTGTGGCACGGCCGCGCGTCCTATCCGGTGAAGGCGGCGGCGCTCTGCCTCGCCGCCATTCCGGCAACGCCCTTCGCGGTCGGATTACGACATGATGGTGCTGGCGCCGGCCATCGCCTTCCTGGTCGCCGACGGATGCAAGCGCGGGTTCGCGCCCTGGGAGAAGACCGCGCTCGCCGGACTTTGGCTCACGCCGCTCGTCGCCCGCAGCATCGCGCAGGCGACGCTCATTCCCTTCGGCGTTCCGGCGATCCTCGTTATGTTCATCCTCTTGTTGCGACGCAGTACAGGTCGATTTTGCCTCGGCGATGGCTTTTCCCGACACCGCTACTAAAATGGCCGGCAGCATGCGGCGGCAGGACGCGCGGCCATGACATCGCCGCGTTCAAGTCTTAGGCCGCAAACGCTTACGTGGTCCCGCCGCACGGGAACCCTGGGAGCGGCAATGTTCACGCTCTACTCGATGCAGCGTTCGGGCAACAGCTACAAGGCGCGGCTGGCGCTGGCGCAGCTGCGCATTCCTTATCGGCTGGTCGAGGTCGACATCCTCAAGGGCGAAAGCCACACGCCGGAATTCCTGGCCAAGAATCCGAACGGCCAGGTGCCGCTTCTGGAAGTGGCCCCCGGCCGGTATCTCTCCGAATCCAACGCCATCCTCTGGTACATCGCCGGCGGCTCGCCGCTCGCGCCGGAGGATCGCATCGAGCGCGCCGAAGCGCTGCAGTGGATGTTCTTCGAGCAGCATAGTCTCGAGCCGAATCTCGGCGCCGCCTATTTCTGGCTCACCCTGGTCAAGGGCGGACGCGAGCTGCAGAGCCACGCGTTCGAGGACTGGATGGAGGAAGGCTATCGCGCGCTCGGCGTAATGGAGAACCACCTCGCCCTGCACGACTTCTTCGCGGCCGAGCATTACACCATCGCCGACATTGCGCTCTACGCTTACACGCACGTGGCGCATCTGTGCGACTACGACCTCGCCGCCTTCCCGGCGGTTCGCGCCTGGCTCGCGCGCGTCGCCGCCCAGCCCGGCCACGTGACCATGCAGTTCAATCCGGTCGCCGCCATGCCCGCGATTTGAACGCCGCCTGCCCGAAATTTGAGCGCCGCGGCGCGAGCGACTTCAGATTTAATTCTTTGTTAAACTGCAAAGCCCATCTTTATTCACGAATTTTGGGTGCTGATTGTTGGCCGCCCAATTCACCACGAGATCCGTGCCCTGGTCAGATTTGAAGATTTGCCTGCCAATGTGCGGGCGTTGATGCTGACGAAGCTGGCGATGGAATTGAGCATCCATCGCTGCGCCAACCTGCAAGATCTGGCGCGCAAGCAGCGAACGGATACGACCGGCGCGTGGCGGGTGATCTGCCGCTTGTTGCGCCAGCCGGTGTCCACGATTCCGGAAGACATCATGCGGCCGCACGGCGAGGAGTGGGCCGATAACGGCGCCAATCGACAATTAACCCAATCTTAACCAAATTCATTAAATCGCCTTTATTCGTCAATGGCTTCGCCCAAATCCGGCCGGACCGGCGCCGGCATCCGCCGCGATGTTGGAAAGACCGAAACTGATTCGCCAAGGAAGCAGACGATGACCGAGCCGACCGGCAATCTCGGTTTCGCGCCGCCGAGGGCCGACAAGGCGCTGTCGAGGCGGCGACCGCCGCGCTCGAGCTCGTCGCAACCGTTACCCTCACTATTTCGCTCGTCATTGCCGCGACCGCCGTGTCGATGGGCAAAAGATCATTGGCGCGCGGCGAGATGGTCGAGCGAGCCTTGGTCGCGATGCCGCATCGCTGAACTACCGCGCCGCGCCAACCGATCAAACAGAACATGCGACACGGCGTGCGCCGATCGGTAGGATCGGAACGAACGCTGTGTTGCCGTCCGGCATCCGGGCGATGGCGCTACCAGTCGCACGGATCCGATGAGCGGGCAGTCCTCATCGCCGGATGCCAAAGACGCGGCCGAAGACCGCCGAACGATAGAGCGGCTGCTGGTATTTTTTGCACTGGTCTATGTCGTCGAGGGTTTCGGCCAAGTCGTCGGGCTGATCGCGCAGCCGCTCAGCTTTTATTTGAAGGAGGTGCATGGCTGGACGGCGCTTCAGGTCAGCGCCTATCTCACGATCTTCAATTTTCCCTGGATCATCAAGCCGATCTACGGCGCGTTTTCCGATTTCGTGCCGCTGTTCGGCTATCGCCGCAAGCCCTATCTCCTCGCCGCCAATGTCGTCGCCGCCGGTGCCTTCTTCTGGGTCACACAGCTCACCGCGCCCGATCGCTTGTTCTGGGCGCTCGAGCTCACCGCCTACGCCATGGCGATATCGAGCACCGTATGCGGGGCCGTGCTGGTGGAGAACGGGCAACGGCTCGGCGAGAGCGGCCGTTTCGTCAATCAGCAATGGCTGTGGTTCAACGCCGCCACGATGGTCGCCTCGATCGTCGGCGGCGAGCTCACGCAGCGCCTGTCGCCGGCTGCGGCGCTGCATATCGCGGCGGCAATCGTCGCCGTTGCGCCGTTGGCGGTCCTGTTCGGGACGATCTTTCTGATCCCGGACAAGAAGACGCCCATCGACCTTCCGGCGCTGCGCGCGACCTTCGGCAGTCTCGTGACCGCATTCAAAAGGCGCGAGCTCTGGATCGTCGGACTCTTCCTCTTTCTCTATTACTTCAATCCGGGCTTGAGTACGCCGCTCTATTACTACATGACCGACGATCTGAAATTCTCGCAAAGCTATATCGGCATTCTCGGATCAATCAGCGCGGCCGGCTGGGTCGTGGGCGCGCTCCTCTATCGCCGCCTGTTCGGTGGAGTTGCCATTGCGGCGCCTTCTGAATCTCAGCATCGCGCTCGGCACCCTGACGACGGCGGCGTATGTCCTGCTCGGCGGCGCGACCTCCGCCGCGATCCTGGGCTTCTGCAGCGGATTTGCCGCCATGCTGGCGACCGTCGCCACGGTCACGCTCGCGGCCGACTATTGTCCGCCGCGCTCGGAAGGATTTCAGCTTTGCGGTGATGATGTCGATCATCAATCTGTCGACCTCATTGTCCGGCACCTTCGGAGCGTTCCTGTTCGATCATCTCTTTCACAATGGCTTGGCGCCGCTCATTCTCTTATCGGCGGCGTTCACCGCCGTCGCCTTCGTGCTCGTGCCGCTCCTGCATCTCGGCGACAAGCGGCAAGGGCAGCCGGCCGCGGCGGTGGCCGGCCGGCGTGAACCGTACGCGCGGCCGCGCGCTCAGGTGTCCTCGCCGACGCGACCAGGCTCACCGCAAATGAGCCGCGCACCCGGCGATCTCTACGGCTTCGTCGCCGCGATCGTTTCCAGCACGGCCAATTCGCTCAGCACTTTGACCTGCATCGTGGCGCCTTCTTTGACCGTCCAATAGGCGTCGGGCACGCGCTCGGCCGTCTGACCGTCAACCGTCGTCGCTATATCGCCGCTCAGGAGATGCGCGACGTAGAACCCGCGCAGCGGTATTTCCTGCGCCGCGCCTTCTTGATTGGACAGCTCCCACGATTGAACGCTGATTTTCGCCGGTTGCGTGGCGCCGTTCTTCGTCGGCGCCGTTATCGCGCCCTCGAACACCGGGCTTGCCTCGAGCGTTTGCGCGATTGCCCGGTCGGAAGGCGCGGCAATTGATGCGATCAGCGCGACTACTGCCGTACCGATGACGATGCGTGTCATTGTCGCCCCCTTATGGTGGCCGAGGAGCGGCGGATCCGACGCTTTCGGATACTGCCATTTAAGCGCGCCGGTGACGGCTTCGAGCGCGTAGAAATATCCATTCTGACCACCGATGAAGACCGTATCGTTGACGACGATCGGCGATCCTTGGAAGCCGCCCGCCAAAGCTCCAGTCGCGGGAAAGGCCCATTTGACCTTGAGCGTACCGACCTTGGCGGGATCGGAGAGGTTGCTCTTGTAGGGCTGCACGCCGGTGCGTGAATTCCCATAGCGGTAGGCGTACCATTCGGGAAATTGCAGGTGGATCGGGATCGGCGGCAAGATCGGAGTCGGCGTTTGTGCGTGCACGGCCGGCACAAATATCGCGGCGGACAACGCGGCGGCGATTGAGCTTTGGATGAGGCGCATGGCTATTTGGCCTCCACGATCACGGTGCGCACGACGGCGGCCTGCGCGCCGGTGTTGGTGACTGAGATCGGCACGCCCGCCGGCACTGTGGTGCGCGCGCCGCTGGTCAGCGCCAGACGCTCGCCGGCCACGGCGATTTCCGGCAGTTGGTCGCGCAGGTGCAGAAGCGCCCCCGAGGCAAGGGTGACCGCATGCGCCTGTCCGTCGGGCGGAAAACTGTAGTCACGAATCGTGATCCTGAAGCTTGGATCCTCGTCCGTCTGGAAGACGGTTCGTGAAAACACGCCCGACGGCTCGATCACGAATGGATGCTCAGGCGGGGTGCCGCCGAGTGTGGCTGGAATGTCGGTCGCGTCGGGTAACAAGCCGCGGCCCTCTGCCGCGAGCTGTTCCTCATCCTGGGCCCAAGCGGCGACAGAGATCATCGCCGCGAAGCCGCACGCAAGCAGCCAGCGCATGAAAATCCTCCCGCTGTCGATACATTCTTAGTTGCTCTCGGTACCGCCGGACCTTTGCACCCTTAAGATGAAATTATGACGTATTCGAGAGCAGCGTGTCACTCATAAGCCGCAATCGGGCGGGCGCGCGTCGCCGGCGATCACGCCAGGCTCAACCAACGCACCAGGCAAGTTGACGGCGGCCTGGAAATTGCATGGAAATTGCCTACGAAGTGGGCAAATCGGCCCCGGTACCGCGTAACCGCATGTCGATCCTCGTCGGGCTCCGCCACGTCACGCGCTACGATTACGATCGGCCGGTGAGCCTCGGGCCGCAGGTCGTGCGGCTGCGGCCGGCGCCGCACTGCCGCACCCGCGTTGCGAGCTACTCGCTCAGCGTGACGCCGGCCCAGCACTTCGTGAACTGGCAGCAGGATCCGCACGGCAATTTTCTCGCCCGTTTCGTTTTCCCCGAGCCGACCAGAGAATTCTCCATAACGGTCGACCTCCTCGCCGATCTGGAGGTGATCAATCCGTTCGACTTCTTCGTCGAGCCATACGCGGAGACGTGGCCGTTCGCCTTTCCGGCGGAGTTGCGCGAGGACCTCTCGGCCTTCGTCGCGCCGGAGCCAGCCGGCCCGCGCCTTACCGACCTCCTCCGATCGATCTCGCGCAAGAAGCGCAACACGATCGACTTTCTCGTCGAACTCAATCAGCGCCTGCAGCAGATGATCCGCTATCTCATCCGCATGGAGGCAGGGGTGCTCACGCCCGAGGAGACGCTCGCCGCCGGGCGCCGGCTCCTGCCGCGATACGGCGTGGCTGCTGGTGCAGATCCTCCGCCACCTCGGCCTGCCGGCGCGCTTTGTTTCCGGTTATCTGATCCAGCTGCGGCCGGACGTGAAGCCGCTCGAAGGCGCCGCCGGGGCCGAGCGCGATTTCACCGACCTGCACGCATGGGCCGAAGTCTATCTGCCGGGCGCCGGCTGGATCGGGCTCGACGCGACCTCCGGGCTCTTGTGCGGCGAGGGCCACCTGCCGGTTGCCGCAACGCCGCACTTCCGTTCCGCCGCGCCGATCACCGGCCTCGTCGAACCGTCCGGAGTGCGCTTTTCCTTCGATATGAAGGTCGAGCGCATCGACGAAAAGCCGCGAGTAACGGCGCCGTTTTCCGACGCCGCCTGGCGCGCGCTCGATGCGCTCGGAGAGAAAGTCGACGCCGATCTCAACGCCGCCGACGTCCGCCTCACCATGGGTGGCGAGCCGACCTTCGTTTCGGTCGACGATTATCAATCGGCGGAATGGACCACCGCCGCCCTCGGCGCGACCAAGCGCGCGCGCGCCGACGAGCTGATCAGGAGGCTGCGCGATCGCTTCGCGCCGGGCGGCCTCATGCATCACGGCCAAGGCAAATGGTATCCCGGCGAGCCGATCCCGCGCTGGGCGTTCTCGCTCTACTGGCGTCGCGACGGCGTGCCGATCTGGCGCAACGACGGGCTGATCGCGCGCGAGGCGGCCGCGCTCGATCCCTTGCCCGATGATGCACGCCGCTTCGCCGAGGGGATTGCCGCGCGCATCGGAATCACGGCTGATTACGTGCAGCCCGCCTACGAGGACCCGGCCGACCGCATGCTCCAGCAAGGCCTGATCCCGGAGAACGTCGATCCGAGCGATCCCAAGATCGACGATCCGGTCGAGCGCGAGCGCATTCTGAAATTGTTCGATGGTCATGCCGGCCGGCCGGCCGGCTTCGTGCTGCCGCTGCAGCGCTGGACGGCGCAGGCCAAGCCCGGATGGCTGAGCGAGCTATGGCAAACGCGGCGCGGCCGGCTATTCCTCGTTCCGGGCGATTCGTCGCTCGGCTTCCGGCTGCCGCTGCACGCGCTGCCCCACCTGACTCCCGCCGACGATCCGCGTCTCGTGCCGGCCGACCCGTTCGCCGAGCGCCGGCCGCTGTCGGATCCGCGCGTAACCCATCCCATCAGGCCGCGGGTGCCGCAAAGCGCGGCGCCCGCGGACGGATCGCCGCCGCTCGCACCAGAAATGCCGGCGATGCAGCGCGCGCCGGGCGCAGCCGCCGCGCTCGCTGGCGTCGATCTCCCGGTGCGCACCGCGCTGACCGTCGAGGTGCGCGGCGGACGGCTGTGTGTCTTCATGCCGCCGGTGGAGACGCTCAACGACTACCTCGAGCTCGTGGCGACGATCGAATTGACCGCCGACGCGCTCGGCCTGCCGGTCCATGTCGAAGGCTATCCGCCGCCGCCGGATCCGCGGCTCAACGTCATCAAGGTGACGCCGGACCCCGGCGTCATCGAGGTCAATGTGCATCCGGCGGCGTCGTGGCGCGAAGCCGTCGCGATCACCGATAGCCTCTACGAAGACGCGCGCCAGTCGCGCCTCGGCCCCGACAAGTTCATGCTCGACGGCCGCCACAGCGGATCCGGCGGCGGCAACCACGTCGTGCTCGGCGGCCTTGAGCCCGCCGACAGCCCGTTCCTGCGCCGGCCCGATCTGCTCAAGAGCCTGGTGCTCTATTGGCAGCGGCGACCGTCGCTCTCCTATTTCTTTTCCGGCCTGTTCGTCGGCCCGACAAGCCAGGCGCCGCGTATCGACGAAGCGCGCCAGGACATGCTTTACGAGCTTGAGATCGCGCTGCGCAGAGTGCCGCCGCCGGGCGGCGCGGCGAACGTCCCGCCATGGCTGGTCGATCGGCTGTTCCGCAACCTCCTGGTCGACGTGACCGGCAACACCCACCGTACCGAGCTGTGCATCGACAAGCTGTTTTCGCCGGACGGGCCGACCGGCCGCCTCGGCCTGGTCGAATTCCGCTCGTTCGAGATGCCGCCGCACGCGCGCATGAGCCTCGCCCAGCAATTGCTGTTGCGCGCGCTCATTGCCTGGTTCTGGAACACGCCGCTCGACGGCAAGCCGGTGCGCTGGGGTACCGCGTTGCACGACCGCTACATGCTCGAGCATTTCGTCTGGAGCGACTTTCTCGAAGTCTTGGATGATCTCAAGCATGCCGGCTACCGCTTCGATCCGGCCTGGTTCGAGGCGCAGCGGCAATTCCGTTTCCCGCTCTGCGGCGCCGTGGTCCATGCCGGCGTGCGCCTCGAGCTGCGCCAGGCGATCGAGCCCTGGCACGTCCTCGGCGAAGAGACTGTCATGGGCGCCACCGCGCGTCTGGTCGATTCCTCGGTCGAGCGGCTGCAGGTCAAGGTCGAGGGCTTGACCGAAGACCGCCACGCGGTGACCTGCAACGGCGCCCGCCTGCCGCTCTGCGCAACCGGGCGCACCGGCGAATTCGTCGCCGGCGTGCGCTTCCGGGCGTGGAATCTCGCCGCGGCGCTGCATCCGACCATCGACGTGCACGCGCCGCTCACCTTCGACATTGTCGATACCTGGAACCGGCGCTCGCTCGGCGGCTGCGTCTATCACGTGGCGCATCCGGGCGGCCGCAACTACGAGACCTTTCCGGTCAATTCCTACGAAGCGGAAGCGCGCCGGCGTGCGCGCTTCCAGGATCACGGCCACACCAGCGGAGTGATCGAAGTGCCGCCGCTCGACGTCTCCCAAGAATATCCGACGACCCTCGACCTGCGGCGATTGAGCTGAACATTCCGCCGAACAAAGCCACGCATGTCAGCCCATCTCGAAACTGCCGTCGAACCAGCCGCGTCAGCCCTGGAGCCGTTCATCGCCGGCTACCGGCCGCTCCCGGGCATTTTCGACGAGATGATCGACGGCGACGGCCGCGTGCGCGCGCACTGGCAGCCGTTCCTGACCGGGCTCGCGGCGCTCGGGGCTGAGGAGATCAATCGCCGCTTCGCCGCCGCCGACCGCTACCTACGCGGCTCCGGAGTCTTTTATCGCGTCTATGAGGACGCAGCCGGCATCGAGCGACCGTGGCCGCTCAGCCACGTGCCGCTCATCATCGAGCCGTCGGAATGGCAGCGGCTCGAGGCCGGCCTGATCCAGCGCGCCGAGCTGCTCGAAGCGGTGCTCGCCGACGCCTATGGCCCGGCCGCGCTCATTCGCGAAGGCCGCCTGCCCGCGGCCTTGATCGCCGGCAATCCGGAATTTCTCCGTCCGCTCGTTGGCGTCGCGCCGCCCGGCGGCACGCATCTGCGTTTCTACGCCGCCGATATCGGACGCGGCGCCGACGGCCGCTGGTGGGTACTCGGCGATCGCGCGCAGGCACCCTCCGGCGCCGGTTATGCGATCGAGAACCGCCTCGCGCTTTCGCTCGCCATCCCCGACATTTATCGCGCGACCCGGGTCGAACGGGTCGCGCCCTTCTTTCGCGCTTTCCAGGCCGAGCTCGCCGGACTTGGCCGCCAGGACGACGGCCACATCTGCCTGCTCACGCCCGGGCCGATGAGCGAGACCTATTTCGAGCACGCCTATCTCGCCCGCTATCTTGGGCTCCTGCTGCTCGACGGCGAGGATCTGGTCGCGCGCGACGACGGCGTCTTCATCCGCACCGTCTCCGGCCTGCGCCGCACCGAGGTGCTGCTGCGGCGGATCGACGCCGACTTCGCCGATCCGCTCGAGCTCAATGCCGCATCGCGCCTCGGCGTCCCCGGGCTTTTGCAGGCGGTGCGCGACGGCAAGGTGGTGATCATCAATGCGCTCGGCGCCGGCCTGGTCGAGGCTCGCGCCATGCTGGCGTTCCTGCCGGCGCTGGCGCCGATCGTGCTCGGCGCCGATCTGGCGATACCGAACGTTGCGACCTGGTGGCTCGGCCGCGCCGACATGCGCGAGGAAATGATCGAGCAGATCGACGGCATGGTGATCGCGAGCGCCTTCGAGTCGCAGGCCGATGGACGCAGCGCCCGCGAAGTGCTCGGCGCCAAGCTCGACGCGCCGCAGCGCCAAGCTCTGATCCAGGCGATCCGCGACCGCGGCGCCGATTACGTGGCGCAGGAAGCGGTGACGCTCTCGAGCATGCCGGTGTGGCGCGACGGCCGCCTGCAGCCGCGTCCGTTCACCCTGCGCCTGTTCCTCGCCAGAATAGGCGAGCGATGGCAGGTCATGCCCGGCGGTTTCGTGCGCATCGCCGAGAGCGCCGACGCGCGCGCGGTGAGCCTGCAGCGCGGCGCGGCGGCGGCCGATGCCTGGGTGTTGTCGCAGGGGCCGGTAGCGGAGACGACGCTGCTGCCCACCGCCGAACGCATCCAGGTGCAACGCGCAAGCGGGCTTCTGCCGAGCCGCGCCGCGGACAATCTGTTCTGGGTCGGGCGTTATGTCGAACGCGCGGAAGCGACGCTGCGGCTCGTTCGCGCCATGCTCATCCGCGTCGCCGACGCCGACGAGACGACCGCGCCGGTGATCGCCGGCATCGCCGCGCTACTCCAGGCCTGGAACGCCATGCCGAGGGAAACCGGCGGCGCGCCGGCCGCGTTCGCCGCGCTGGCGGTGCTCGCGCGCGCCGACTTGGAAGGATCGCCGGCCCATCTCGCCGGCGCCGCGCGGACGGCCGCTTCGGTCATCCGCGACCGCTTCTCTCCGGACGCGTGGCGCGCCATCAACGACCTCGCCACCATGATCGCGCAGCCGCTGCCGATCGGCCCGTCGGAAAGCGCCATCATCGAGCGCGTCGAGGCGGCGCTGCGGATCGTTTCGTCGCTGTCCGGCCTGGCGCAGGAGAACATGACCCAGCTCGCCGGCTGGCGCTTCCTCGAGCTCGGCCGCCGCATCGAGCGCGCGATCCTGACCTGCCGCCTCACCCGCTGTTTTGCCGAAGCCGGAGCGCCGAATGGCGGCCTCGACGTGCTGCTCGAACTTGCCGACAGCCAGATCACCTATCGGCAACGCTATGTGATGGTCGCAGCGCTGGCGCCGGTCCTCGACCTGGTGATGCTCGATCCCAACAATCCGCGCTCGGTCGAGTTTCAGCTCGAGCGCATCGAAACGCATCTCGCCGCCCTGCCTGGCGGCAATGCCAGCGGCCGGCTGTCGCCGGCGCAACAGATCGCCGCGGCGGTCGCCACACGCTTGCGTACCGTCGAGGCGGCCGCGATCAACGAAGCGCTGATCATCGACATCGAGCAATCGCTGATGAAGCTTTCCGACGCGATCACCGCGGCCTATCTCGGCAGCAATGCGCGCTCCGAGTCCACCGCAGAGGCGCTCGCGTGATCTACGACATCCGGCAGACGACGACGTGCGCCTATGCGTCGCCGGTCGCGCATGCCCGCCACGTGCTGCGGCTGACGCCGATCAATCGCAACCGGCAGCGCGTGCAGGTCTCCGCCTTGCAGATCGTGCCCGAACCTCGGCACCGGCGCGAAGGGCAGGATTTTTTCGGCAACCGGTTGACCTGGATCGACATCGAAGAGCCGCACGCGACGCTGACGGTCAAATTGGCGGCGCGCGTCGCCATCGACCCGCCGGCCGAACCCGCGGTGCCTGCCACTCCCGCCTGGGAAGCCGTGCGCGACGACGCCTTTGCGCAGAGCGACATCGGTCCGCGCTCGCCGGCGCATTTTCTGTTCCCAAGCCGCATGATCTCGCTCGATCCGCAGATCAGCAACTACGTGCGCGCGAGTTTCCCCGCTGACCGTCCCGTGCTCGATGCGGCGATCGAGCTCATCGGTCGGCTGAAATCCGATATCGCCTACGAGATCGGCGCGACGACCGTCACCACCACGCCACCGATCGCCTTCGCGCAACGCCGCGGCGTGTGTCAGGATTTCGCCCACATCATGATTTCCGGGCTGCGCGGCATCGGCCTGCCTGCCGCTTACGTCAGCGGCTATCTGCGGACGGTGCCGCGGACCGACGCGCCGCGATTGCAGGGCGCCGACGCCATGCACGCCTGGGTGCTGGTCTGGTGCGGATCGCAAATAGGATGGATCGGGCTCGATCCGACCAACGCGGTGCTGGCCGCCGACGAGCATGTGGTGCTGGCGATCGGCCGCGACTATACCGATGTGGCGCCGATGGACGGCGTGATCGTGGGCTCGGGCGGACAGCAGATCGGCGTGTCCGTCAGCGTCACCCCGGTCGGTTGAGCCTTTAGCGTCGCTTCCGGGAGAAGATGATGCGCGCCTATCAATTGCCCAAGGTGGGCGCCGGCATCGACGCGCTGGTCATCGTCGATCGGCCGATGCCGAAGCCGCTCTACCGCCAGGTCCTGGTCAAGGTCGCGGCCTGTTCGCTGAACTTCCGCGATCTCAGCATCGTGCGCGGCCGCTATCACATGCAGGCGCGCGACAATGTCATTCCGCTGTCCGATGGCGCCGGCGAAGTGGTCGAAACCGGCCCCGGCGTTCTGCGGGTGAAAGCCGGCGACAAGGTCGCCGGCGCTTTCTTCCAGCGCTGGCCGGGCGGCGAGCCGGGCCCGCACATCGCCGCCTCGGCGCTCGGCGGGGCCGATCGACGGCATGCTCACGGAATATGCCGTGCTTGAGGAGGACGGCGTCGTCAAACTGCCGGAGCATCTGTCGTTCGAAGAGGGCGCGACGCTCCCTTGCGCCGGCGTGACCGCGTGGAGTGCGATCATGCACCACGGCAAGCTGATCGCCGGGCAGAGCGTGCTGCTGCAGGGCACCGGCGGCGTCTCGATCTTCGGGCTGCAATTGGCGCGAATGATGGGCATCACCGCCGTGATCACCTCGTCGAGCGACGAGAAGCTCGCGCGCGCCAAGGCGCTCGGCGCGGCCTTCGGCATCAACTACAAAACCACGCCGGAGTGGGACAAGGCGGCGCGCGCCTTCACCGGCGGCCGCGGCGTCGATCAGGTGCTCGAGGTCGGCGGCGCCGGCACGCTGGTCCGCTCGTTCGGCGCGATCGGCGTCGGCGGCAAGATCAGCATCATCGGCGGCTTGAGCGGCGGCGCGAGCGAATTCAACGCCGGACTGATCTTCTCCAGGCGCGCCAACGTGCAGGGGATTGCCGTCGGCTCGATGCAGATGTTCGAGGCGATGAACGGCGCCATCGCCGCGAACCGGATGCAGCCGGTGATCGACCGGGTGTTCGGCTTTGCGGAGGCGCAGGCAGCCTTCCGCCACATGGAGGCCGGCGCGCATTTCGGCAAGATCGTCGTCCGCGTCGGCTGAGTGCGAAGTCCGCTAGAGGAGCTTGAGCTGGCGATCTTCGGGCTGGCGGCTTTGGATGATCGCGGCGCTATTGGGCGACGCGGGTCGGCGGGAAGGCGACTTCGACCAGCGTGCCGGCGTTCGGCGCGCTCTTGATGCTGAAATTGGCGCGGTTCGCCTCGGCCAGCGCCTTGGTCAGCGGCAGACCGAGGCCGGTGCCGCCGGAGCCCCAGCTTCCGGCCGTCGCGGTCTGCCGGAACGGCTCCATCGCCGCCTCGATATCCTTGTCGCTCATGCCGACGCCGGTGTCGCGCACGCGCAGCACCGCCTCGCCATTGTCGGCGAACACCGTCGAGACGATCACTTGGCCGCCGGGACCGGTAAACCTGATCGAGTTCGACAGGAGATTGAGCACGATCTGGCGCAGCGAGCGCTCGTCGGCCACGACTTGCGGCAGCCCCGGCGTGAGCGAAGTGCGAATGATGATGCGCGCGCGGCTCGCCTGCGGCTGCATGATGCCGACGCATTGCTGCGTCAGCTCGTTGAGGCTGACATTGGCGAAGGCAAGATCGAGCTGGCCGGTCTCGATCTTGGAAAGGTCAAGCAGGTCGTTGAGCAGCGAAACGAGATGCGTTCCGGCGGCGTGGATGTCCTTGAGATATTCGCGGTAGCGCTCATTGCTGATCGGGCCGAAGCGCTCCGCCATGATCACCTCGGCGAAGCCGGTGATGGCGTTGAGCGGCGTGCGCACCTCGTGGCTCACCTTGGCGAGAAAATCCGCCTTCGCGGCCGCCGCCTTTTCCGCGTCGCGCTTGGCGGCGCGCATTTCATCCTCAAGCTTGATGAGCGGCTCGATCGTTCGCTCGAGCTCGCGGAATGCGGTTTCAGCGGCGGCAAGCGCCGCCGCGGTTGCGCGGTGACGTTCCTCGGCTTCGCCGCTGGTGAGGACAAGCGCGAGCGCGGAGGCGCCGTCCCAGGGCACCGCGAACAAGCGGCCCTCGACCGGGACGCGCTCGCCGTCGGGGGTCATGATCGTCAGCGATCGCGCGCCGTCGCCTTCGGCCAACGCGCCCGCCTCCGGCTCGCCGAACAGCGCGTCCAAGCCGCCCGCCGCGGCGAGCGCCTCGAGGCTCTCATGACCGCTCCATTCGAGAAGACGGCGATTGGCGTAGAGAAGTGAATCGTACCGATGGATCAGAACGCCGACCGGAATGCGGTCGAGCAGCACCGGCTCGAAGGGCGGCAAGCCGGCGTCTTGCGCATCCGCGGCAGGCGCGCTCGGTGCGGCGTCGGCATCGGGCGGCGCGGCAATTGTTTCCGCCGCTTCGTCCGGATTTGTCAGTTGCTCCGGAGGCTCCGTGCCGGTCGCGTCCACGGCGGGCTCCTGCTCGCCCCGCAAGCGGGACGTCAACTCCTGCGCCAGTTCGCGGAACGCCCGCCGTTCCACCGGGCTGAGGCTTGGCGCCTTCGCGTCGGAGGGCATTCCCGGACGGAACGGCACGACGTTCGCGGCGGCGGGCATGGCGGCGGCGGGCGTGGCGGTCGCCTCCGCCGCAGAACGCTGGTGGTGAGGGATGACCTCGGCAGCTCCGGACGCTGCGGCTGCCGCCACCGGCATCTCCACGGTTTCGACATCGGCCGGCGAAGCGGCCGCTGCTTCGATGAATCCGATCGGCCGCTCCCGGCGCACATGCACCAGTTGATTGATGCGCGTGATGTCGCGGCAGACGCCGAACCCGCGATAGCCGCGGAAGGTGCGGTCGCGATCGAACACCGGGAGGCCCGACAGCTCGACCGGCAGCCGCTCGGCGCCCTCCTCGACCGGCCAGGAAATGACGATGCCGCTCCAGGTCTCATGCGTCGCCACCGCGCGCGCGATCTGATTTTCCGGATCGAGCTGCAGGTCGGCGGCGATTTCGCTCCACAGCCGGCCGAACGCCGCGGTGGTGCGCGGGCCGATGAGCTCGACGAACTCGTCGGAGCCGACGACGAAGTGGCCGTCGGCATCCATCTGCCAGACGAAGCGCAATGGATGGCGTCGCTCACCGGGCGGCTCATCGTGTGCCGGCGGCGCGGGCGTTTGCGGCGGCGATTGCGGAACGTCGACGACGGGCGGCGCCGGCGGCGTTGCGACGACAGCGCCGGGCGCGGATTCGCTTCCGACCGCCGCGCTCTCGGCGGCGGCCGCAGCCGCGGCCGGCTCCGAATCGAAGGTCAACACCAAGACGGTCGACGCATCCCTGCCGAGACGCTCGCAGCGTGATCGGACCGTAACGCGAATCCCCGCTGGCGCTGCCGGCGGCAAGCGCTTGTGTCGCGGTCGCCTCGACGCCGAGGGCGGACAATTTGTCGGCGCCGGCAAGCCGCTGCGCCGCCGCCGCGGTCGCATGGAGCAGCGCGCCATCGGCGGCAAAAACCGCGAGCGGCTTTTCCCAGTCAGCAAACAACCGGCGCACGCGCTCGCGAAGGGTCGATGGCGGTCCGGCCGCCTCGCTGGCGATGACGAGAACCGCCGGCGCACCGTCGGTAAGGACAGCGCGCGAGCAAGCACAGGTGAGCGCACGGCCGAAGTCCGGTCCCGAAACCGCGCAGCCGCTCGAGCCGCGTTTGGCCCGCCGCCGGCAGCGTTTCCGCCAGCCGCACGATCTGGGCGGCCGCCGGTTCCGACGCCGCGAACCGGCGCCACGCGCATTCGCCGGTGTCGGCGGCGCCGAAGATCGCCGCGCCCGCGGCGTTCGCCCACAGAATGCGCGATCCATCCGCGCTCCATAGCCAGGCGGGCGATGGGCCGGTCGCGCACTCCGCAAGTTGAGCCGAAAGGCGCGGGTCGCGCAGCGGGGCGAAATCTGACTCCACCATCGGCATGCGACGGAACTCGTTGCCTAACGGAGTCTTAATAGAGCGCGCCGCATCCGCCGTCCATGCTGCGGCCCCGGCGGCCGCGCCGCGACGGCCGGATAACCTTAATCGCGCCGCGAGGCTGATGCGCCGCCCGACCGGGGCCGGGGACGCTTGCACGCCGACGGCGAATTCGCGCTAGGATGGCGAAGCCGGGTGCAGGAGGAGCAGGACGATGGCCAAGGATCCATTCGAGCAATTCGCAATGCCCAATGAGATACGCGCATTCGTCGAGCAAAGCGTCGCCCACGCGCGCAACACCTTCGACGGCTTCATCCAGGCGGCCAACAAGGCGATGGGGCAGTTCGAAGGCCAAGCGGCGGCCGCGCGCAGCGGCGCCAACGAGATCGCCCACAAGTCCATGGCTTATGCCGAGCAGAACATGGCCGCGACGTTCGAATTCGCCGAGAAGCTCATGCGCTCCAAGGATCCGCCGAGGTCATGCGCCTGCAATCCGAGTTCCTCGGGCGACAAATGCAGACGCTGTCCTCCCAGGTTCAGGAGCTTGGTCAAAGTGCTGCCAAAATAGTGGTGGATGCTGCCAAACCGAAGCCCTGATGCGTCGCCTATAGCGTCGGGCTTCTCACAAAACTCCATTAATTTCCAAGGCATTGGTACTGGCATTGGCATTAATTGTGCGATGCAATAATTTCTATTGCAATGCACCAAAATCGTGCTATATTGAATGCTGAGGACCCGGGCTTGAAGAAGTGCTGCGTTCGGCTACGGCGTCGATGAAAAGGGTGGTCTCGCGCAAAGGGCGGCGGGGCCTTGGAGATTCCCCGTGAACAGCCCACGAGCCACAACAGCAAGGACAAGTATCATGGCGGAAGCCGCAACTGCCCCGAAAGTGAAGACCGACCAAACCTATGACGGGCGCGTTCGAAATGCCGAAATTCGAGATGCCCAAATTCGACATTCCCAAGGTCGAGATGCCGGCGGCCTTCCGCGAGTTCGCGGAGCGCGGCGTCGCCCAGGCCAAGGACACCTACGAGAAGATGAAGGCCGCCGCCGAAGAGGCGACCGACGTCCTCGAGACCACCTACAGCACCGCCAGCAAGGGCGCCTCCGACTACGGCCTCAAGGTGATCGAGGCGACGCGCGTCAACACCAATGCGGCGTTCGATTTTGCCGGCGAGCTGATGACGGCGAAGACGCTCTCCGAGATGGTCGAACTCACGAGCGCGCACGCCCGCAAGCAGTTCGAGGCGCTCACCCAGCAAAGCAAGGAACTCGGCGCGCTGGCGCAGAAGGTCGCCACCGAGACGGCCGAGCCGATCAAGAGCGGCATGAGCAAGGCGTTCGCCAAGGTCGACTGACCAGCGCTGCCGGTCGAACTAAGCCTGCGCGATCGCAATCGCGCATTCGCGATGAGTGGAAGCCCGGGTTCGAGCCCGGGCTTTTGCTTGCCGGTGGCCGATCAGCCGGCCGCTGCCAGGCGACTCTTGCCAAAATTGAGCATTGCTCCTAGGTTCCGCGCGCTTGCCGACCGCGAGCCCGTGCAGCTGTAGCTCAGTTGGTTAGAGCGCCTGACTGTGGATCAGGAGGTCGGTGGTTCGAGTCCACCCAGCTGTACCAGATAAAACAGTGCCTTAGTCGGGACACCGTGAAAGTTCCGCCTGCCAATAGAATAATGGCATAAACACTGCGGCCCCCCGGTTCTGTTGCGAGGCGGGCGGCCTGGCAGGCGTGCACAATGTTGTTTCTGACCCTTCACCTATGGCTAACCGGCATCCTTCTGCTTGGCCCGACAACACTCATTGCGATGGCTGGGCCGGTCATCGTCCGCCGTCGCGTAAATCTGGACAAACTGACCACGAACAACGAGGTCGCCGGTTTCAAGTTTGCAGTCATCGGCGTTCTCTATGCCGTGCTCCTTGCTTTCGCGGTGATCGTTGTCTGGGAAAAATTCAATGACGCGGAAAAATATGTCGCACAGGAAGCGGGCGGAGCGGCGGCCCTCTATCGTTTGTCGGCGGGAATCGGAACCGAGCCAGGAGCCGCGCTTCGCGAAGCGACCACCAAGTATCTCAAGGCTGCGATTACCGAGGACTGGCCCGCCATGGAACAGGGCAAGGCAAGTCCCAGCGTGACCCGCGCGCTAAACGATTTGTACGCTAATGTTCTGAGTTTCCCTGCCAGTGATCGGCGGGAGACGACCCTTTTAGCCGAGATCCTCCACCAGCTGGACCGCATCACTCAGGCGCGTCGCGACCGGCTCGCCATGGCCTCCGGTATCGTTCCCGAGGTCCTCTGGCTGGGACTCTTCGGCGGCGCCGCCGTGGTCATCGGCTTCACCTTCTTTTTTGGCACCGAAAATCTCCGCGCCCAGTCGGCGATGACCGGAGCGTTGTCGATTTTGATCTTCTCCGGGCTGCTCATCATCATTGCCATCGACTATCCACTCGCCGGGACCGTAAAGGTGCATCCAGACGCTCTCGCCCGCGTCATGGAAGACTTTGGCCACGCACCTGCGCAGTGAGTGACTGTCCGGTAACGCGGACGACGCGGTCGCTTGGCGATCGAAGACTAGTGAACTTGCGTCCAGACGGCGACGTCGGTGTGACTAACGCAGTTGAGCAATGCTTTACCTTAACGCGACATGACTACGCGTTAGCCATGCGCCCTTAGCTTTTCTCGACTATCACGGTGCCGAGCGCAGCATCGGTCATTTCGATGAATACCGTGACACGTGCGACGGCATTGACGGCGTTTGCGGACGCGGCTTCGCCGGCCGACGTCGAATACGCGGCGCTGGCGCAGCAGGTGGAACGCCTGCGCGAACTCAGCGCCGATTTGAGCCTCACGATCTACCGCGAGTTCGACGCGATCGAAGATGAATGGCGCTGCTTCGAGCGGGTCGCCGATTGCACCGCGTTCCAGACCTTCGACGTGGCTGGCGACGTGGCAGCGGCATGTCGGAGCTGCGCGTCGGCGCCCGGCCCGCCATCGCCGTCGGCCGCTACGGCGACGGCGAGATCGCCTTACTGCTGCCGCTCTGCGTCGTGGCCAAGGGCGCGGCGCGGCGGCTGTGCTGGCTCGGCCTCGATCTGTGCGACTACAACGCCCCGCTGATCGCCCGCGACTTTTCGCAGCGGGTGACGCCCGACTGCTTCCTCGGCTTCTGGCGCGAGCTTCTCGGTCGGCTGCAGGCCGATCCGCTGCTGCGTTTCGATTGGATCGAGCTGGAGAAGATGCCGCACGACGGTCGGCGAGCAGGTCAATCCATTCACCTATCTCGAGGTCACGCCCAACGCCAGCGGCGCGCATCTGACGCGGCTCGCCGACGACTGGGAGAAATTCTACACCGCCAAGCGCTCCTCGGCGACGCGCCGGCGCGATCGCACCAAGCGCCGGCACATGTCGGCTTACGGCGAGATCCGCTACGTCAACGCGGCCGATTGCGACGACGCACGACGCACCGTCGAGATCCTGATGGAGCAAAAGAGCCGGGCCTTCGCGCGCAAGGGCGTCGCCGACATCTTCGCCCGGCCGGGCAGCGGGAATTCTATCTCGACTCTGGCGACGAATCCGAAAACGCGGCACATGGTCCATGTCAGCCGGGTGGAAATCGGAACCACTTGTGCGGCGGCGAATGTCGGCGTCGTATTCGGCGATTGCTACTACCACCTGCTCGCGAGCTATGACGACGGAGAATTGTCGCATTACGGACCGGGCGCGCTTCACCTGCGCGAGCTGCTCGCGCACGCGATCGGGCTCAAGCTCAAGAGCTTCGATTTCACCATCGGCGATGAGCCATACAAGCTCGAATGGTCGGACACGCATTCCGAACTGTGCGACTACACCGCGGCCGCAAGCTGGCGCGGCGCGCCGGCGTGCCGGCTCTCGAACGCGCGGCGCCGCGCTAAACGCTTCATCAAGCAGACGCCCTGGGCATGGCGGCTCGTCTCCAACACCCGCTCCGCCATCGGTTCGCTGTCGAGCCTGCGTCTGGCTCGGCCGCGGCCTTCGCGGGCGGCCATTGCCCGCGTCGCGCCGGCGCCGCCGGCGCTCGCCTGCGTGATGGGCGACATGGATCTGTTGCGGCCGGCGGTAGCGGCCGGCATTCCGTGCGCCGTGGTGAGCCGGCCGGGCGCGCCGCTGCTCTATTCGCGCTACGCCCGATCGGCCCTGGCCTGGGATGATTTCACAAAGAACGTCGACGGTCTCCTCGACGCGCTGGTGAGCTTCGGCAAAGCGCAGGCCGAGCGGCCCGTCCTCTTCTATGAGGAGGACGCGCAACTCCTTTTGGTCTCGCGTCACCGCGAGCGGCTCAGCGAGGCGTTCCGCTTCGTCGTCGCCGACGCCGCGCTGGTCGAAGACCTGCTCGACAAGGCGCAGTTTCAGGTCCTGGCGCAGCGTCACCAGCTGCCGGTACCGCCGGCGCGCCAATTCAATCCCGCCGCAACCGATCCGGCCGAACTCGGCCTTCGTTTCCCGCTCATCATCAAGCCGCTGACCCGCCTGCAGCGCTGGAGCGAGACGCTGGGATTGCGCAAGGCGCTCGAAGCGAAAGATATCGAGGCGTTGCGCGCGTTGTGGCCGCAATTGCTGGCGCTCGACCTCGACCTCCTCGCCCAGGAGCTCATTCCCGGCGCCGAGGCGCAGATCGAAAGCTACCATTGCTACGTCGATCAGCGCGGCAGCATTGCCGGCGAGTTCACCGGACGAAAGATCCGCACCTTTCCCTTGGCCTACGGCCACACCACCGCGCTCGAGATCACCGCATGCCGCGGACGTGCGCGGGCAAGGCCGCGCCATCGTCGAGCGGATCGGCCTGACCGGCGTCGCCAAGCTCGATTTCAAGCGCGATCCGCAGGGCAAGCTTCACCTCCTGGAGATAAACCCCCGGTTCAATCTCTGGCACAATCCGGGCGCGCTCGCCGGCGTCAATATTCCGGAGCTGGTCTATGCCGATCTCGTAGGCCGGCCACGGCCGGCGGTCGCGCCGGCGAAAGCCGGCGTGCGCTGGTGCCGCGTCTGGCAGGATCTTCCCGCGGCGCGGGCGGCCGGTATTCCGCTGACGACCTGGGCGGCATGGGCCTGGCGCTGCGAGCGCAAGGCGGCGTTGTCATGGGACGATCCGCTGCCGCTCTTGCGCGCGGGGCTGCATCGCCTGATCGCGCCGCGGCCGTCGACGCAAAGCGGCCGCAGGCGCAATTGGACCGGATCGTGAAGCTCGCGCTCATCTCCGACATCCACGCCAACCTGCAAGCTCTGCAAGCCACGCTCGACGACATCGCCGCGCAGTCGGTCGATCGCATCGTCTGCCTCGGCGACATTGTCGGCTACAACACCAATCCCGGCGAATGCATTGCGCTGGTCCGCCGCGCCGATTGCCTGTGCGTCGCCGGCAACCACGACCGTGCCGTCAGCCGGCAGATCACGACCGAGACCTTCAGCAATACCGCGGCGCGGGCGGCGGCCTGGACGCGCGAGCGGCTAGGCAAGGACGAGCTCGCGTTCCTCGTCGGCCTTCCGCTCAAAGCCGAGATCGCGGGCGAGCTCATCGCCGTACATGGCGCGCTCCATCCGGAGACCGGCTGCGAGATCGTCCGGCTCGACAATGACGAGAGCCGCGGCTTCAGCTTCGAGCGCTGATGACCGACCCGTCCGGCGCGCGGATTTGCGCCTTCGGGCATACGCACCATGCCGCGGTGCATGAGTTTCGCCGCGGCCATATCGCCGTACGGTCGGAGGACGAAGTGCGCCTGCGCGATGACGCCTACTACCTGGTCAATCCCGGCGCCGTCGGCGAACCGCGCGGCGCCGACCGGCGCGCGAGCTACATGGTCGTCGATCTCGTCCGCCGCGTCGTGACCGTTCATCGCGTAGCTTACGATGCCGCTGCAACCTTCCGCGCCACGCGCCAAGCCGGGTTGGCGCCGCCGCTGTCGTTTCTTCCGCGCCGGTGCGGCAGGCGCTCAAGAGCGGCTTGCGCGCATTACGGCTTGAGGACATGGTGCGCAATACGCTCCAGCCGCCGAGACTATGACGCCGCGCCGTAGCGCTGGAAAAACTCCCGCGTTTGCGAGAACCTGAGCCCGCGAAAGTAACTCAGGAGAGCGACCATGAGCGGCAACGCGCTTTGGCCCGACCTGCCGCTGGCGGCGTGGAGCGAGACCTGCGAGACGCTGTATCGCTGGACGCAGGTTGCCGGCAAGGTCCGCCTCGCGCTGACGCCGCTGGTCAATCATTGGTGGAACGTCACCTTCCGGGTGAGCGCGCGCGGCCTCCTCGCCCTGGCGAACCCTTACGCCGGCGGCACCTTCGACATCATCTTCGATTTCGTCGACCATCAGCTGCGCATCGCGACCAGCGACGGACGCACCGAAGGCTTCGCGCTCGTGCCGATGTCGGTCGCCGATTTCTACGCCGCCTTCATGCAGTGCCTGCGCCGCCTCGGTATCGACGTGCACATCTGGACCATGCCCAGCGAAATCGAAAATGCCGTGCCGTTCGATCAGGACCGCACGCACGCGCAATACGATCCCGACTACGCCAGCCGCTTCTTCCTGGCGCTGCTTCAGTCCGCCCGCGTGATGAACGAATTTCGCGCCCGCTTCATCGGCAAAGTGAGCCCGGTGCATTTCTTCTGGGGCAGCTTCGATCTCGCGGTCACGCGCTTTTCCGGCCGCACCGCGCCGCCGCCGACGAGCGTCACTCCGAACGTTGCCAACTGGGTGATGGCGGAAGCCTATTCGCACGAGGTCTCGAGCTGCGGCTTCTGGCCGGGCAATGGCGGCTACGGCCGCGCCGCCTTCTATGTCTACGCCTATCCGGAGCCGGCCGGATACGGCGACACGCGCCTGAGCACGGCCGAAGCCGGCTACGACAAGAATCTCGGACAATTCATCTTGCCCTATGACGCCGTGCGCCGAGCGCGCGAGCCCGACGCGCTCCTGCTCGGCTTTCTGCAGGAAACCTATGCGGCCGCTGCCGATCTGGCGAAATGGGATCGGCAAGCGCTGGAGCGCGGCAACTAGTCACGTTCCACGGACGGCGCTGACCCGCGGAGCCGCAATTTCGATCAAGCGAGCCGGCCCGGCAATCCCTATTATCCGCGCGCAGGCATTGGACCCCAAACCAAACGGCGCGCCGCTTTCATGTCCCTGACCAACAAGGCGTTGTGGGTGATCGAACGCAATCTGGAGCGGCCGCTCACCTTGCCGAACTTGCCGAAGCCTGCGGCGTATCGCGGTATCACCTGGCCCATGCGTTCGCGAGGGCCACCGGAATTCCGCTGATGCAGTACATCCGAAAGCGGCGTCTGACCGTGGCAGCACACCGACTGGCGTCGGGCCAGGCCCCGGACATCCTCAAGCTCGCGCTGGACACCGGATACGGATCGCATGAAGCGTTTTCGCGGGCATTTCGCGGCCAATTCGGCACGACACCCGAAAAAGTTCGCCGGCAGAAAACCGCGGAGAACCTGCCCCTGATCAGAGCCCTGAAGGCCCGCGACGATATCGAGACCACGCTGGCGCCTCCCCGGTTGGTAGCGGGCGCACCAATGCTTCTTGTTGGTCTTGCCGAGCGGCATTCCATCGAAGCCACGGAATGCATCCCGGCGCAGTGGCAGCGGTTCATGGCCTCGTACGGCGAAATTTCTCACAAGGCCGATCCGATACCGCTCGCCGTCAGCACCAACATGGACGACGACGGAACCTTTGAATACGTCTGCGCCGTCCAGGTGGACGACGCGTCCGACCTGCCGAAAGGCCTGATCCAACTGCGCGTACCCGCTCAGCGCTATGCCGTTTTTCAACATCTCGAGCACGTGTCCACCATTGCAACAACCTATTCCGCGATCTGGAACTATTGGCTTCCGGCTCACATCCACAAAGCAGCCGACGGCCCCGGTCTCGAACGTCACCTGGACACGTTCAATCCGCAAACCGGCCTTGGCGGTATGGAGATTTGGATACCGCTCGAGGCCGCAGCGTAACCGACAGGCAAAGCAACTATGGAAGGGTTCGACTGATGAACAATCAAAGCCGCCGCGATTTTCTGCTCACGACCGGCGCGATCGCCGCCGCCGGCGCAGTTGCGCGTGATGCCTGGACGAACCGGGCCGCCGCTCAATCCGCGAGCGAGTGGGACTATCGCACCACCAAGGACCTTGTCGCCGCGCTGCGGGCGCGGAAGATTTCCGCCGTGGAGCTCACCGACCACGTCATCGCGCGCATCGAGAAGCTCGATCAGAAGCTCAACGCCGTCGTGGTGCGCGACTTCGACCGCGCCCGCGAGGCGGCCAAGGCGGCCGACGCGGCACTGGCGCGCGGCGAAGAACGGCCGCTCCTCGGCGTCCCGATGGTGGTCAAGGAATCCTTCAACATCGCCGGCCTGCCGACGACCTGGGGAGTACCGGCGTTCAAGGGCTGGATGCCGAAGGAGGACGCGGTCGCGATCACCCGCCTCAAGGCCGCGGGCGCCGTCATCCTCGGCAAGACCAATGTGCCGATCCATCTCAATGACTGGCAGAGCTACAACGAGATCTACGGAACGACCAACAATCCGTGGGATCTCGGCCGCACGCCCGGCGGCTCGTCGGGCGGCTCCGCCGCGGCGCTCGCCGCCGGCTTCGGGCCGGTCTCGCTCGGCTCCGACATCGGCGGCTCGCTGCGCGTGCCGGCGCACTATTGCGGCGTCTACGGCCACAAGCCGACGCTCTATCTGGTGCCCACGCGTGGACACACGCCGCCGGGCGCTCCGGCATTGCCGCGCAGCGTCGATCTTGCCGTGGTCGGACCCATGGCGAGGACCGCGGCCGATCTCGCGCTCGAGCTCGACGTGCTCGCCGGTCCGGATGAGGCGCGTGACGGCGTCGCCTATCGGTTGGCGCTCCCTGCGCCGCGACACGACGACCTGAAGAGCTTCCGGGTGCTCATCCTTGACACCCATCCGCTGCTGCCGACGGCGGCGTCGGTGCGCACCGCGCTCGATCGCCTGGGGGAGCGTCTGGCCAAGGCCGGCGCCAAGGTCGGCCGCGACAGCCCGCTTCTGCCCGACCTTGCCGAGGGCGCGCGGCTCTACATGCGCCTGTTGCTCGGGGTTGTCTCCGCGCCGTGGCCGCCGGAGCAGGTCCAGCTCGTGCAAGGCGCGGCTGCAATGCTCTCGCCGGACGACAAGAGCCTTGGCGCGGAACGCATCCGCGGCGCGCTCATGAGCCATCGCGAGTGGATGGCGGCCGACGTGGCGCGGGCCAGGCTCCAGCAACAGTGGAGCGAGCTCTTCCGCGAATGGGACGTCGTGCTCTGCCCGCCGATCGCAACGCCGGCTTATCCGCACGACCACTCGATGCCCGATTGGGCGCGGCATATCGAGATCGACGGCAAGGAATATCCGTATCAGGATCAGCTGGTCTGGCCGGGGGTCGCTACCGTGCCCGGCCTTCCCGCGACCGCAGCGCCGATCGATCACACCGAGACCGGCCTGCCGATCGGCGTCCAGATCATCGGTCCCTATCTCGAAGACCGCACCCCGATCGCCTTTGCCGCGCTGATGGAGCGCGAGTTCGGCGGCTTCGTGCCGCCGCCGGGCTATACCGGCTGACGAACTAGGGCTGCTTCGCCTTCTCGTAGGGGTAGATGATCTCGCCGGTTTTCCGGTCGTCGGGCGTGAGCACCGTCTGGTAGCTCATGCCGCGCCAAGTCTCGAGGTTCGCGGCGTCGGTGATGCCGTGATACTGCACCTGCATCATGCCGGACTGCGTCCATTCGCCGTTCGCGCCGAACCTGACGTCGCCCATGATGGTCTTGAACTCGTTGTTGCGCAGGTACTCGGCGAGCTTGTCGTCATTGATGCTCTTGGCGCCTTCGATCGCTTCGCCGAGCAGTTGGAAATAGGCGTAGCCCCAGCCGCCGAGATAGTAGCCGAGCGGATCGACGCCCGCCGTCTTGGCTTGCTCCTGGTAGGTCTTGAAGAACGCTTGCGCCGGCGCCATCAGCTTCGGCGACGGCACCCAGGTCTCGTAGTTGACGATGCCGTTGAGCTTGGATTTGAGCTTGTCCTTGAACACCGTCGCCTGCAATCCGACCATCGCGCCGCCGAGCATTTTCGGCGTGAGGCCGAGCTCGTTCGCCGACAGCACGATGCCGACCGAGCTCAGCGGATAAGAGCAGACGATGACGAGGTCGGCGTTGGCGGCCTGCAGCGCGCGGACGATCGGCGAGAAATCGGTCGTGCCGGGCGGGAAGGTCTTGTCGTAGCTGATCTTGAGGCCGTATTTCTTCGCGTTCTCCCGCGCGCCCTCGCACGCGTTGCGCGAGAATTCGGCGTCCTCGGCGGTGAGCGCCAGCGTCTGCGGCTTCGGATTCTGTTTCGCCGCGACCTGGAAGAACCCTTCGGTGAACGATTCTTTCGGCGTCTGGCCGGTCGGCAGCATCGAGAAGTATTTCGGGTAATGGAACTGGCTGTTGATGTCGAGCGCAAACAGCCCGATGAAAGTCTTGCCCCGTTGCATGACCACCGGCATGGCCGGTGCGTTCATGTTGGTGGCATAGGGCCCGACGATAAGGTCGACTTTGTCGACGTCGAGGAGCTTCGTGTAGATGCCCGGCACCGTCGCCGGATTGGACTGGTCGTCGTAATTGATCAGCTGGACCTTGCGTCCGAGCAGTCCGCCTTTGGCGTTGATTTCCGCTTCCCAGATCTTGGCGCCGAGCAACGCCTGCTTGCCGTTCGGCGCGAGCGGGCCGGTGAGCGCAAGGCTAAAGCCGATCTTGATCGGCTCGCCGGTTTGCGCGGATGCGGGCGCGGCCGCGCCCGCCAGGGCGCAGGCGATGGCGGCAATGCCGATGGCGCCGACGATGCCGCGCCGCGCGACGCGATGACCCATGATTTTCCTCCCAAGGCGCTCTGTTTGTTCAACCCGGCGGGCCGCCCGCTCTTGGCTCTGACGCAAGAGCGTTTTGGGTCTGACGCAAGAGCGCTGCAGTCACAATGCCTTGCTTCCCGGATGGTGAAAAGGGAGCGTGGCAATCGGCCCCGCGCGCGGGCTGCCGCCCATTGGTGAAAATCCAGGCAGTCCCCCTTGTCGAAACGGCCGAACCGAACTATTCTACGGGCGTTTCGAGGGGGTTTTCGGCCTCAGCGGAACCCGAAGGCTTCGCGTAGCTCAAAACGCGTAATTGAAAAGGAAACGACCATGGCGTGGACAACCCCGACCCTTGTCGAGATCTGCATCGGCCTCGAGATCAACGGCTATCTCCCGGCCGAGTTCTAATCCGACTCCAATTCTCCGCGATTTCCCCTGAATGGGGCACCTGACCGCCATCGTTCTCGGTGCTGCGGCGGGTGGCGGTTTTCCGCAATGGAATTGCCGGTGTCCCGTCTGCCAGCTCGCTTGGGCGGGTGACGCACGGGTCAAGCCGCGCACTCAAGCAAGCCTCGCCGTCTCAGCCGACGGCGAGGCTTGGACTATTTTGAACGCCGCGCCCGATCTGCGGGCGCAGGTGCAGGCGACGCCGGCATTGCAGCCGCGAAGCGGCGCACGCGACAGCCCGATCGCAGCCGTCGTCCTGACCGGCGCCGAAGTCGACCAGATCGCCGGCCTGCTCACGTTGCGCGAACGGCAGGACCTGACCGTGCTGGCCACCGCTGAAACCCTCGCCGCGCTCGCCGCCAATCCGATCTTCGGCGTGCTCGCCGCCGACGTCGTGACCCGCAAGGTCGTCGACCGCGACACGCCGTTCCCGCTGCCCGGCGGGCTGACGGCGGAGCTGTTCGCCGTTCCCGGCAAGGTCGCCCTCTATCTCGAGGGCGACGATCCGGCGCTCGCCAGCGAAACCGGCGCCAATGTCGGCGTCGAACTCGTCTATGGAGAGCGGCGGCTCGCCTACGTGCCGGGCGCCGCCGCGATGACGGCTCCTTTGCTGGAGCGCCTCGCCCGCGCCGACGTGGTGCTGTTCGACGGCACGCTGTTCGTCGACGACGAAATGATCGCAACCGGCACCGGCACCAAGACCGGCCGCCGCATGGGCCACATGCCGCTCGACGGCGCCGACGGCACGCTGGCGGCGCTTGCCGGCCTCGCCGGCCGGCGCATCTTGACTCACATCAACAACACCAATCCGATCCTGATCGAGGGCTCTGCCGCGCGGCGGAAAGTCGAAGCGGCGGGCTTCGAAGTCGCCGAGGACGGGATGGAGATCGTGCTGTGAAACTTTTGAGCGCCGACGAACTGGAGGCGCGCCTGCGCGACATCGGCGCGCGGCGCTATCACCGCCTGCACCCGTTTCACAAGCTCCTGCACGGCGGCGCCTGCAGCAAGGGCCAGGTGCAGGCCTGGGCGCTCAACCGCTACTATTATCAGGCGATGATCCCGATCAAGGATGCGAGCCTGATCGCGCGCTGCGAGGACCAGGCCACGCGCCGCGAATGGCGCAGCCGCCTCGTCGATCACGACGGCGCCCGCGAGGGCGAAGGCGGCATCGCGCGCTGGCTGAAGCTCACCGAGGGACTGGGCCTCGAGCGCGACTACGTCACCTCGCTGCGCGGGCTGTTGCCGGCGACGCGCTTTGCCGTCGATGCCTATGTGCATTTCGTGCGCGAGAAGTCGCTGCTCGAGGCGATCGCTTCCTCGCTCACCGAATTGTTCTCGCCGCAGATCATCAGCGAACGCATGGACGGCATGCTCAAGAGCTACGACTTCGTCACGGCGGAGACGCTCGCCTATTTCTCGCAGCGGCCGCCGCAGGCCGAGCGCGATTCGCGCTTCGCGCTCGACTACGTCAAGGAGCACGCGCGCATCGAGCGAGGCGCAGCAGAGCGTGCTCGCCGCGCTCGAGTTCAAATGCGACGTGCTGTGGGCGATGCTCGACGCGCTCTATCACGCCTATGTGGCGCCGAAGCAGGTTCCGCCCGGCGCGTTCGTGCCGCAAGATTAGGAAGCGCTGGTGAGCGAGACTGCGTCGGCAATTCCCCCGGACGCGCGCCCGCGGCTGCCGCGCGGCGTCCGCCTCGTGCACAACGAGGCGCAAGGCGGATGGGTGCTGCTCGCGCCGGAGCGGGTCTTCAAGGCCGACGCCATCGCCGCGGAGGTGGTCAAGCGCTGCACCGGCGACACCACCTTCGCTGCGATCGTCGATGACCTGGCCAAGACCTTTTCGGCGCCGCGCGAACGCATCCTCGCCGACGTGACGCCGCTGCTGCGCGGCCTTGCCGACAAGCGGCTCCTGGAATTGTGACCGTGTTCCGTCGTGGCCGGCCCTTGCGGGCGAGCCTGAGGAAGAGTGAAGTAGACGACATGGCTAACAACAACGGCGCGGGACTGCACAGTCCGCTTGGCCTCCTCGCCGAGCTCACGCACCGCTGTCCGCTGGGCTGCCCGTATTGCTCCAACCCGATCGCGCTCGAGCCGCGCACGGACGAGCTCGATACGCAAACCTGGGCGCGGGTGTTCGCCGAGGCCGCGGCGCTCGGCGTCCTGCAGGTGCATCTTTCCGGCGGCGAGCCGGGCGCGCGCCGCGATCTCGTCGAGATCATGACCGCCGCGCATGCCGCCGGGCTTTACACCAACCTGATCACCTCGGCGGTCGGCATCACCGTGCCGACGCTGCGGCGGCTCGCCGAAGCCGGTCTCGATCATGTGCAAATCTCGATCCAGGACAGCGAGCGCGACAGCGCCGACCACATCGCCGGCTATGCCGGCGCCTTCGCCCGCAAGCGCGCGCTCGCCGCCGAAGTCGTCGCGCTGAAGATCCCGTTGACGGTCAATGCCGTCATGCACCGCGCCAATATCGACCGCATCGGCGAGATGGTGACGCTCGCGCTTGCGCTCGGCGCGAGCCGCGTCGAGATCGCGCACGTGCAGTATTACGGCTGGGCGCTGAAGAACCGCGCCGCCCTGATGCCGAGCGCCGAGCAGGTTGCGCGCGCGGCCACCGCAGTCGAGGAGCTGCGCAAGCAGCATCACGGCCAGATCGTGATCGACGCGGTCGTGCCCGACTATTACGCCAGGCTGCCGAAGCCTTGCGTCGGCGGCTGGGGACGCCGCTCGCTCAACGTCACGCCGGCCGGCAAGGTGCTCCCCTGCCATGCCGCCGAGTCCATTCCCGGGCTGGAATTCTGGTCGGTGCGCGAGCACTCGCTCGCCGATATCTGGGCCAATTCGCCGGCGTTCAATGCCTTCCGCGGCACCGACTGGATGCAGGAGCCGTGCCGCAGCTGCGAGCGCCGCGACATCGATTTCGGCGGCTGCCGCTGCCAGGCCTTCGCGTTGACCGGCGACGCGCGCGCGACCGATCCGGTCTGCCATCTTTCGCCCCGGCACCGGGAGGTCGCCGCGCTCGCCGCCGTTCAGCGCGACGAAGCCTACGACTACCGGCGCATGTGAGCGGCGGCGCGCGGATTTGCGCTTTCGCATCCGGCTCGCATCGGGCTAAGCTTGCCGCGCAACGGGACGGGCAAGCATGGCGGCAATCTCCGTCAACGGAAAATCCTACGAGGTCGACGTCGAGCCGGACACGCCGCTCCTGTGGGTGTTGCGCGACACGATCGGGCTCACCGGCACCAAATATGGCTGCGGCATCGCCCAATGCGGCGCCTGCACCGTGCATATCGAGGGCGCCGCCACGCGCTCGTGCCAGGTTCCGGTCGGCACTCTGGGCGGCAAGCGCGTCACCACGATCGAGGCACTGGCCGAGCACGGCAAGCTGCATCGGGTGCAGCAAGCCTGGGTCGATCTCGACGTGCCACAATGCGGCTATTGTCAGAGCGGCATGCTGATGGCGGCCGCGGCGCTCCTTGAGCGGACGCCGAAGCCGACCGACGCCGACATCGACGCAGCGATCACCAATATCTGCCGCTGCGGCTCGTATCAGCGCGTGCGGGCGGCGATCCACGCCGCCGCCGCCAGCGCCTGAGCGCGGGGTTCGCCGGATTGCCGGCGGCGGGATCGGATGGGCTAACGGCGCCGGGCTTCGCTTGCGGGGGCGATGATCGAGGTGAGGTTGCGAATGCGCAGCATCAGAACGCTCCTGGCGTTTGATCTTGGCCGCCGCGGCATCGTTCCCGGCCGCGGCGTCGGCCGCCGACAAAGTCGACCTCCTCCTGGTGCTCGCAGCCGACGTGTCGCGCAGCATCGACAACGAGAAATTCCAATTGCAGCGCGAAGGATACGCCGCCGCGATCTCCGATCAGCGCGTGCTCGATGCCATTCGCTCCGGCCGCAGCGGCCGCATCGGCGTGATGTTCGTGGAATGGTCGGGCGTCGGCTCGCAGCGGGTGCTGATCGACTGGACGGCCATCGGCGACGCCGAGGCGGCGAAGGGCTTCGGCGACCGGCTGCTCGAGGCGCCGCGCTCGTTTGCCGACCGCACCTCGATCAGCGGCGCAATCGCTTTCGCGATGGATCAATTCGCCCGGAGCCCCTACGCAGCGACGCGCCGCACCATCGACATATCCGGCGACGGCACCAACAATTCCGGCGCCGACGTGATGGCGGCGCGCGACACCGCGCTCGCCCAAGGCGTCACCATCAATGGTCTCGTCATCCTGAGCGATACTCCGCTGCCGTGGAATCCCGATCACACCAATCCGCCGGGCGGCCTCGATAATTACTACCGCAGCCACGTCGTCGGCGGCCCCGGCGCCTTCGTCCTGGTGGCGGAGAACTTCAATTCGTTCGGCGAGGCGATCATCAAGAAGATGATCGCCGAGGTGGCGCAGGCGCATGACCAGGCGCCGAAGCGGGCTGCGGCTCGTTAACCGCGCGCCGGCATCGCCATCACTGAGCAGTTTTTTGGTCAGCGGCAGGCTGGAGCGGAGCGCGCCTCGGCCTTTGCCCTTATACGGCAACCATTTAGGCGGACGCGCCGCGGTCCCGGCCACGAAAGCGACACAGAGGCCGGGCATGTTTGCAGCCTATCAGCCATCCCGTATATTCGATCGGCCCAGCAACTTCGGGGACGCGCCCTTTGACCGCGGCTACTGGCCTCAGACGCCTCGCGATTGCCGTTCCTGCCGCGCTCGCGGCGGTCCTGGTCACGCTGATAGCGCTCTCCTTCCTCATCCCGGCCGCCGCGATGCGCGATGCGGTCAAGAGCGAGATCCACGCGGTGACCGGCCTCGACCCGGTGCTGCGCGGCGACACGGCTGTCTCGTTGTTTCCTTCCGGGACCGTGACACTCCACAATGTGCTGCTCGGCGGCGGCGGAACCGGCGAGACGGCGGTGGTCGTCGACGAATTGACCGCGCATCTGCGCTATTTTCCGCTGCTTGCCGGGCGCATCGAGATCGCCGACGTGACGCTGGTGCGGCCGACGATCAGCGTTACCTTCGAGCCCGGCGGTCAATCGAACTGGTCGGGGTTGATCGAGGCGCTGGCGCGTGCGCTCGAGCCCGGTCATGAGCGCATGGCGTCGTTCTCCGAGATCGGCATCAAGAACGGCACCGTCGTCATCCACAATCACTATGCCGGCAGGAACATCGTCGACCAGCTTGACGGCGTCGAGTTCCAGCTCGCCTGGCCGTCGATCTCGCGCAGCTTCGGCGCCAATGGCCGTTTCGTCTGGCACGACCAGCCGATCGAGGCGAGCCTCACGCTGGGCGATTTCCTGGCGGCGCTGACCGGCGAGCGCTCGGGCCTCAAGGTGCGCTTGAACGGCGCGCCGGTGAAGATCGCCTTCGACGGCGCCGCCAGCTATCAGCCCACGCTCAAGATCGAAGGCACGCTGAGCGCGGAATCGCCGTCGCTGCGCGAGGCCATGCGCTGGACCGACGACAGCAAGCTGCCGTTCGGCGGCTTCGGCCGGTTCGCGTTGCGGGCGCAGAGCCAGATCGGCGGCGGCGTCGTCTCGCTCACCGGCGTCAATGTCGAGCTCGACGGCAATGCCGCCGAAGGCGTCATCACGCTGACGACCGACGGCCATCGCATGGTCCAGGGCACGCTCGCCGCCGACGGCCTCGACCTGACGCCGTATGTGTCCGGCGTTCGACTCCTGGCGGCGAACGAGCGCAATTGGGACCAGTTGCCGATCGCGCTCGAAGGGCTCGGCGACCTCAATCTCGATTTGCGGCTGTCGGCCGCCAGCATCAAGATCGCGGGCGCGCAACTCGGCCGCACGGCGGTCGCCGCCAATATGCGCGGCGGCAAGCTCGATCTGACCATCGGCGAGTCGCAGGCCTTCGGCGGCATTGCCAAAGGCTCGCTCGGCCTCGCCAGCGCCAATGGCGGCGTGGCGGCGACCTCGCATGTGCAATTCACCGACGTCGACCTGCAGAGCTGCCTCGGCCGGGTCTTCGGCATCCACAGGGTCGAGGGGCGCGGCAATCTCGCCTTCAACGTCGAAGGGGCGGGCACGTCCGTGCTGGCGCTGACCAGCACGCTCAACGGCACCGCCAGCCTCACCGCCCATGCCGGCGCGCTCTCCGGCATCAATGTCGAGCAATTGCTGCGCCGGCTGGAGCGGCGGCCGCTGTCCGGCAACGGCGATTTCCGCAGCGGACGCACCCCGTTCGACCAGCTGACCCTGAACCTCAAGATCGCGCAGGGCACGGTCTCGGTCGACGACCTGCATATCGACGGTCCGGCCGTGCGCCTCGCGATTGGCGGTCAGGTCTCGGTGCCGACGCGCGACCTCGACCTCAAAGGCGTGGCGACGCTCGTCTCGAGCACGACCGCCAACGAGTTCGAGCTGCCTTTCGTGGTTCAGGGCCCGTGGGATGACCCGATCATGCTGCCGGATCCGCAGAGCCTCATTCGCCGCTCCGGCGCCGCCGCGCCGCTCCTCGACGCCATCCGCGACCGCACCGCCGGGACCGCCGTGCGCTCGATGATCGACAAGATCCTGGCGGCGCCCGCCGCCTCAACCGCGCCGGCCCCGGCCGCGCCGAAGAGCCCCGACTAGCCCGCCTGCCCGACGCCACCACGCGGCCGCCGGGCGAGAGCCGGGATTGATCGCGGTCACGCCGGCGCGCCCCGCTCCCCGCCGCTGAGCTTGGCGAGCAGCGAGGAAGCAATGACGGCGATGCCGACCACGGCGACCATGATGCTGCATACCGCGTTCATCTCCGGCTTCACCCCGAGGCGAACCTCGGAATAGATGCGGATCGGCAGCGTCGTCGCGCCCGGCCCGGTGGTGAAGCTGGCGATCACCAGATCGTCGAGCGAAAGCGCGAAGGCGAGCATCCAAGCCGCGGCGATCGCCGGCAGGATCAGCGGCAAGGTCACGGCGAAAAACGTGCGCAACGGCGTGGCGCCGAGATCCATCGCCGCCTCCTCGAGGCTCATGTCGAAATCGACGAGCCGCGACTGCACGATCACGGTGACGAAACACATCGCCATCGTGGTGTGGGCGACGGCGACGGTCCAGAAGCCGCGATCGACGGCAATGGCGACGAACAGCAGCAGCAACGACAGGCCGGTGACCACCTCGGGCATGACCAGCGGCGCGTAGATCATCGCCGCGAACGGGAGGCGGCCGCGGAAACGGCCGAACCGCGCCAGGGCGAGGCGCCGCCAGCGTGCCCAATATCGTCGCCGCGCTCGCCGAGACGAGCGCGAGACGGATGCTGATGAAGGCGGCATCGAGGATCGGCGCGTCGCCGATGAGCTCGGCATACCAGCGCGTCGACCAGCCGCCCCAGACCGCAACGAGGCGCGAGGCGTTGAACGAATAGATCACCAGGACGACGATCGGCAGATAGAGAAAGGCGATGCCGAGCACGATCGCAGCGAGATTGACAGCGGAGACCCTGCGCATCGTCAGTCGCCGCTCCACTGCGCGCATCGCCTGGTTCTGATAGACGACGATCGGCGCCACCAGCAGGCAGACGAGCACGACGGCGATGGCCGAGGCCGCCGGCCAGTCCTTGTTGCCGAAGAACTCCATCCAGATCGTCTGCCCGATCATCGGCGAGCGCGAGCCGCCGAGCAGATCGGGAATGACGAACTCGCCGACGATCGGAATGAAGCACAGCAGCACGCCGGCCAGCACGCCGGAGGACGACAGCGGCAGCGTCACCAGCCAGAACATCTTCCAGCGCGGGCAGCCGAGATCGGCCGCCGCCTCGAGCAGCGAATCGTCGAGCTTCTCCAAGGTCGCATAGAGCGGCAGCACCATGAACGGCAGATAGGAATAGACGATGCCGATATAGATCGCCGTGTCGGTCGAGAGCCAGGCCGGCGGCTCCTTCACGATCGCGAGCGCCGGCAAGCACCTGATTGAGCGGGCCGTCGCGCTGCAGGATGTTCATCCACGCATAAATGCGGATCAGGAGCGACGTCCAGAACGGCAGCACGGTCAGGATGACGAGCACCGCCTGCCAGCGCCGCGGCGTGCGCGCGATCGCGTAGGCGAGCGGATAGCCGACCAGGAGCAAAATGAGCGTGGAGAACGCGGCGATCTGCACGCTCTTGAAGTAGGAGAGGACATAGATCGGATCGGAGCCGATGAGGACGTAATTGTCGAACGACAGCGCGGCGAAGAAGCGACGTGATGCCGTGCCAGCCGGCCGCGAGGTCGAGCACCGGCGTGTAAGGCGGCTGCGCGATCGCGCTCTGCGACAGGCTGATCTTGAGCACGATCAGGAACGGAACGAGGAAGAAAAGCAGCAGCCACGCATAGGGAATGCGCACCACCAGGCTGCGCCAGAAGGAGCCTTGCCGGTCTTGCTTCATCGCCTCACCGCGTCAGCACGATCGCGGCCTCGGGCGGCCAACTCAGCCACACTTGCTGATCGAGCGCGGCGGCGCGGCTCGGCGAGGCGGCCGACATTGGCGATCACCGCCTTCACCTGCGAGCCGTCGCGGATGCGCAACTTGTAGAGCGACGTATCGCCGAGATAGCCGATGTCGACCACCGTCGCCGCGACCGAGTTGGCGAGGCCGGCTGGTGCGGCTTCGCGCGCGATGCGCACCTTTTCCGGCCGCACCGCCACCCAGACGATCTGACCCGGCTCGGCATCCGCCCTCGCCGCCACGCGCAAGCGGCCTGCGGCGGTGCCCTCGACGCTTTGGCGCGTCATCGCCGAGGCGTCCCTCGAACAGGTTGACCTCACCGACGAAGTCGGCGACCCAGCGCGAATTCGGCTGCTCATAGATCTCGGCAGGCGGCGCGACCTGCATGAGCCGGCCGCGATCCATCACGCCGATCCGGTCGGCCACCGTCATCGCCTCGCTCTGGTCATGGGTGACGATGACGAAGGTGAGGCCGAGCTGCCGCTGCAGCTCCATCAGCTCGAACCGCGTTTCGCCGCGCAGCTTCTTGTCGAGCGCCGCCATCGGCTCGTCGAGCAGGAGCAGGCGCGGGCGCTTGACCAGCGAACGCGCCAGCGCCACGCGCTGGCGCTGGCCGCCGGAGAGCTCATGCGGCTTGCGGCGGCCGAATGTGTCCAGCTTCACCAGCGCCAGCATGTCGGCGACGCGCCGGGCGATCTCCAGCTTGGAGAGGCCCTCCTGCCGCAGGCCAAACGCCACATTGGACTCGACATTGAGGTGCGGGAACAACGCGTAGCTCTGGAACATCATGTTGACCGGACGCCGATAAGGCGGCACCGGCGCGAGATCGACGCCGTCGAGCAGGATGCGGCCGGCGGCCGGCCGCTCGAAGCCCGCGATCATGCGCAACAGCGTGGTCTTGCCGCAGCCGGAAGGCCCGAGCAGGGCAAAGAACTCGCCCTCATAAACATCGAGCGACAGATGATCGACCGCGGCGAAGCCGCCGAAGCGCTTGCTCAGGCCTTCGACCCGCAACAGCGGCCGCACGTTCGCCTCGGCCCACGGCGCAAAGCCTCGTTTCGATCCGGCAGACTGCATTCGCGCTCCAGCCGCGGCAGCGCGAGCAGAGGGCGCCATCGCCGCACCACGCTAGAGCATGATCGCGAAAACTGGCAACCGGTTTGGCGCACGCCGGAGCGGCGATCTTCCATCGCCCAAATTTCACTCGCCCAGGTTCAATTCCTGCAGGGCGCGCTTGGCGAGCGATTCGGCATCGCGGAGGCCCCGCTGCGCCAGCTCGACGATCTTCTTGGCGACGACCTCCGACGCGGCATCGGACGGATCGCGCAACCGCAGCGATTTCGACACATTGTCGAAGGCAATCGACATCGAGCGAACGACCTCGGGGTCGAACGCCTGGCCGGTCAGGAAGGGAGTAATCGGCATCACGCCACGCGATGAAACAGGCGAGAGCGCGACCGGTCTCTCAGCCACCGACGCCTGCCCCCGCTCCGGTCGGTGATGCGAGACAGTGCGTTGCAAAATCCTCGCTTGTCGAGTGGTAATTTTTGGCACTCGACCAGCGGGACTGCCGCCAAGCGCGAAACATCCGGTCGCGAGGCTCTAGCTGGCGGCGGCCTCGGCGGGCGTCGGATCGACCGGCACGCTCTCGACGGAATCGGCGGCGAGCCTGCGCGGCTCCGGCCCGTAGTAATCGCCCGAGCTGCACCGCCGGCCGCGGCTGCGCCAGGATCGAGACCAGGCGATCGTAGATCGCCTTCGCCGAGACCGGCTTGACCAGATATTCGTTGACGCCGAGCTTGACCGCCTCGACGACGCGCCAGCGCTCGCCGTGGCCGCTGAGCATGATGATCGGCACGTCCGGCATCGGAAACACGCCGGGCGAGCGCACGATGCGCACCAACTCGGCGCCGCTCAGGAGCGGCATCTCCCAGTCGAGGATCACCACGTCCGGGCCGACGGTGCGAATGGTGTCGAGCGCGGCGATGCCGTCGGCCGCTTCGTAGATTTCCTTGATGCCGCAATTGACCAGGAGATTGCGGACCATCTTGCGCATGTACTGGTTGTCGTCGACGACAACCACGCACAGCGACTGGATGATGTTCTCGACGTCCTTTTTCGAGAGCTTGGATGGCATGATCACCGGCCGCGATCCCCGCAAGGCGCGCACATCAGAACACGCGCCCTGTTGCGGCTTGGTAAAAGCAAAATCGGCAATGCGAACGGTCGCGCCGTCGAACTCGGCTGCACCCGCCACGTAGTGAGCGTCTGGTTAATGCGCGAAGCATCGTCGCCCGCGAAAATGCGATGACCGGTGCGAGCCTGGGCCACGACGATCAGCCGATCATATAGATCTGGCCGGGATCGGATTCCGGCTTGTAGGCTCGAAAGCGGGCGCGGCTCCGGGCCGTAATAATCGCCCTTCTGCACCATCCGGCGCGGCTTGGTCAGGATGGCGGCGACGCGCGCCAAGAGCGCCTGGGTCGAAACCGGCTTGAGCAGAAACTCGTTGACGCCGAGGCGCACCGCCTCGACCACGCGCGAGCGCTCGCCATAGCCGGTGAGCATGATGACCGGCACGTCGGGATACGGGAAGTCGTGCGGCGAACGCACCTGGCGCATGAATTCGGCACCGTTGAGACCGGGCATTTCCCAGTCGAGAATGACCAGGTCCGGCGCCAGCGAGCAGATCGCTTCGAGGCCGCTGCGCCCGTCGGTCGCCTCATGGATGTTCTTGACGTTGATCGCCTGCAGGAGCGAGCGCGTCACCTTGCGCATGGCGTGCTCGTCGTCGACGACGAGCACCTTGAGCGCTGCAAGCTGCCTTGCAATCTGAGTTGCGGCCTGATCCATGTCGCCCCGCGATCCTGGCATGAGAGAACGCAATTTCCCCATAGATGTCACCACAAGCGTGTAAAATTCGCCTGAAATGGATCGATAAAATTTGAACGATCGGGAAGCCGCGCCGCGCTCAGGCAATCCCGGTCAACGACCCTGAAATCGCGGTTGCGCCGCCATCAGACGCTGCCGTGCGTCATGAAACGGTCGAGCGTGGCGCGCTGCGTCTCGGAAGCGCGCAAGCCGAGCTTGCGAGCGGCGCCAGAGCACGTCGTCGGCGGTCTGCGCCCACTCCTTGCTCATCAGGTAGCGCACCTCCGCGGCGGTGAGATCGCCGCCGAAGCGCAGGCCGAGATCGTCGAGCCGGGTGGCCGTCTTGAGGATGTTCTTCACGCGCGTGCCGTAGGCGCGCGTCAGCCGCCGCGCGTGGTCCGTGCGTGAGAAACGGCCAGCGCCGCCGCGTCTCCTCGATCAGCGCCGGCATGCCGTCATGGGCAAAGTCGCCGCCGGGCAGCGGCGTCTGTGCGGTCCAGGGTTTTGCCGGCGGAAAGAAAGGCCCCAGCCGGCGGAGGACATCCTCGGCAACACGGCGATACATCGCCAGGCTGCCGCTATAGACCGTGAGCACCGGCGCCTCGCCGTAGCGCTTGTCGAGGATGAGCACGGGATCGCGCCTGAGGTCCTGCGGCTTGCGGCCGCGGTGCGCGTAGAGCGCGCGCACGCCGGCAAACGCCCACACCATGTCGGCGGCGACGATCGGGGCGCGGAAATAGTCGTTCGCCGCCTCGCACAGATAGTCGATCTCCTCGCCGCTCGGCAGCACCGCGCGCGGATCGCCGGAAAAATCGACGTCGGTCGTGCCGATCAGCGTGTAGTCGCGCTCGAAGGGAAGCGTGAACACCACTCTGCCGTCGCGCGTCGGCAGGATGTAGGCGCGCGCGTGATCGTAGAGCCGCGGCACCACGATGTGGCTGCCTTTGACCAGCCGCAGCCGTCCGCGCGGCTTCTGCCGCAGCACGGTCTCGATGAAGGTTTCCACCCAGGCGCCGGTGGCATTGACCAGCACGCGTGCGGTGATCACGTCGCGCTGGCCGTGGGCGTTGAGGATGAGCCGCCACTCGCCGCCGCGCTCGGCGCGAACGCAGCGGGTGCGCGTGCGGACGATCGCGCCGCGCTCGGCGGCGTCGAGCGCATTGGCGATGACCAGTCGCGCGTCGTCGCCGAGGCAATCGGAATATTCGAACCCCTGATGGAACGCGGTCCGCAGCGGCAGGCCGGCCTCGTCGCTGACAAGATCGAGCGCGCGGCGGCCCGGCAGGATCTCGCGTCGGCCAAGCCGGTCATAGAGCGCAAGGCCGAGCCGGATGAGCAGCGGCGAGCGCCGGGCCGCATTGAGCGGCAGGACGAAGCGCAGCGGCTCGACGAGATGCGGCGCGATCCGCAACAACACTTCGCGTTCGCGAGCGACGCGCGCACCAGCCGCAGCGCGCCTTGCTCGAGATAGCGCAGCCCGCCATGGATGAGCTTCGAGGACACCGACGATGCGCCGGAGGCGAGATCGTTCTGCTCGATCAGCACGACCTTAAGGCCGCGCCCGGCCGCATCGCGGGCGATGCCCGCGCCGTTGATGCCGCCGCCGATGATGGCGAGATCGAAATCGGCCACTGATTCTCCTCTGCCGCAGGATAGCAAATCCGTTCCCGCGGCTGGCGCGAAGAGGAAATCGCGGGCCTTGCCTCGCACTGCGGATCGGCGATGATGGGGGGCGTCGGAGGATGATGCAACATGGATTTCCGCGACCGTCACGTGGTGATCACCGGCGGCACCGGCGCGCTCGGCACCGCCGTCGTCACCGCGCTCGTCGAGGCCGGCGCCATTTGCCACGTGCCGTGCATGAACGAAGCCGAGGCGCAGCGCTTTCGGCTGCGCGAGCACAGGCAGGTGGTGCTCACCGTCACCGGCAGCCTTACCGAGGAAGGGCCGATCGGACGCCTCTATGACGGCATCACGCCGCTGTGGGCGTCGATCCATCTCGCCGGCGGTTTCGCGGCGGGGCCGCTCGCCGAGACGAGCGCGGCGACAATGCGCGAGCAGATCGACACGAACCTCGTCAGCTGTCTCCTCTGCTGCCGCGCCGCGGTGAAGGCCATGACCCGTGACGCGGCCGAGCGGCGGCCGCATCGTCAATGTCGCCGCCCGGCCGGCGCTCGAATGGCGAAGCGGCGCCGGCATGGCGGCCTACACCGCGAGCAAAGCCGCGGTCGCCGCGCTCACCGCCGCGCTCGCCGAGGAGGTCGCCAAGAGCGGCATTCTGGTCAATGCGGTCGCACCCTCGATCATGGACACGCCGGCCAACCGGCAGGCGATGCCGAAGGCCGATTTCAGTCTTTGGCCCAAGGTCGAGGAAGTCGCCGCCACCATTTTGTTCCTCGCCTCGCCCGAGAACCGCGTCACCCGCGGCGCCGTGGTGCCGGTGTACGGGCGGTCGTAGAGTTTTCGCCCTGGCCTGGAGGGAGGGAATTACCCCGAGACCGGGACGACCTCGCGCGCCGGCGCGCGCACCAGCCGGGTCACCGCGCTCGCGGCGACGACGGCGCGCTGCTGCGCATAAGCCTCGTGGTTCTGCTCGATGTAATCGAGATCGTAGAGATAATTCACCATCAGGCCGTGCGACTGCGCCAGCGCCCGCTCCGAGGTGTCGGCGAGCCAGTCGAGCCGTTCGAGCCGCGCGCCATTGCCGAGATGGAAACGGGCGACCGCGTCGACCGGCAGGCCGCGGCGGTCGCGGCCGCGCACATAGTACCAGGCGGCGGCGCGCAACAGCGGCTCGCGCACCATGTCGGCCACGTCCGGCTTGCGCCACCAATCGGGACCGTCGAGCGCGGCGAGCGCGGCGCGATCCTCCTCGTCGAGCGCAAGCGAGGCTTCGTTGGTGCGCTCGCGCTTGAGCCATTGAGCGAAATTCGGCGCCGGCGACAGCGTAACGAAGACGCCGATGCGCGGCAGCTCGCGCGAGACTTCCTCCACCACCTGCTTGATCAGGAAATGGCCGAAGCTCACACCGGTCAGGCCGCGCTGGCAATTGGTGATCGAGTAGAACGCCGCCGTCGTCGCCCGCTGCCGGATCGACCGCCTCGCGCTTGTCGGAGAGGATCGGCGCGATCGCCGCCGGAATCTCGCGGGTGAGCGCGACCTCGACGAAAATGAGCGGCTCGTCGACCAGCGCCGGATGAAAGAAGGCGTAGCAGCGCCGGTCGGGCAGGTCGATGCGCCGGCGCAGATCCTCCCAGTCGCGAATCTCGTGCACGGCCTCGTAGCGGATGATCTTTTCCAGGATCGAAGCCGGCGTCGACCAATCGATGCGGCGCAGCACCAGGAACCCCCGATTGAACCAGGACGAGAACAGGTGGATGAAATCGGCGTCGATCACCGCCAGATCGTCGCGATGATCCATGGCGTCGAACAGCTGCTCGCGCATGTGCACCAGCGCGGCGGTGCCGCCGGGCGCGAGATTGAGCCGGCGCAGGAGTTCGAGCCGCCGCGGCTCGGCGACACGATGCAGCTCGGCCGCGTTCGCGGCCGACGGCGATTCGCGCCACGCCGCGATGGCGGCGTCGATCCGCGACCGATCGTGGCCGAAGACGCTGGCCAGCGCCTCGAAGAAGGCGATACGCGGGCCGATGGTCAGCTCTGCGTACTCGGCAAGGATCTCGTTTGCCAGCGCCACGCCGGACGCCTCGCCGCGGCCCGAGAGCAAATCCTCGCAAAGCTCGACGAGGCCGGCCGAGCGGGCGCCCGCCGGCTCGCGCCGGTCGCGCCGGATCAGGGCGCGGCTGCGGTCGGCGATACTTTGCAGCATCTCGCTGAAGAACGAAGTATTCACCGCATCTTCCATCAGCCCGGCGAAAACTAGCTAGTGATCGCCGGCGGCAATGACAAGCGCGCCACGCGCCTGATCGGTAGACAAACCGCTGCCGCTTTGTCACTTAAGCAGGCAGCTTGTTTGTCGCCGGGGAACCATTGATGCCGGGACCATTGGCCGGTCTGCGTGTGCTGGAGCTTGCCCGAATCCTGGCCGGGCCGTGGGCCGGGCAGATCCTCGCCGACCTCGGCGCCGACGTGGTCAAGGTCGAGCGCAAGGGCTTGGGCGACGACACCCGCGGCTGGGGTCCGCCCTTCGTGCCGGCCGCCGGCGGCGGCCATCTCGGCGCCGCCTATTTTCACGGCACCAATCGCGGCAAGCGCTCGATCGAGCTCGACTTCGAGAGCGAGGACGGCAAGCGCATCGTCAAGAAACTCGCGGCGCGCTCCGACGTGGTGCTGGAGAATTTCAAGGTCGGCACGCTCGCCAAATTCGGCCTCGATTACGAAAGCCTCGCGCGCATCAATCCGCGGCTCGTCTATTGCTCGGTGACCGGCTTCGGCCAGACCGGACCCTACGCCGCGCGCGCCGGCTACGACCTGATGGCGCAGGGGATCGGCGGGTTCATGGACCTGACCGGCAACCCCGACGACGAGCCGCTGCGCGCCGGGGTGCCGGTCTCCGATCTGTTCACCGGGGTCTATGCCGCGGTCGGCGTCCTCGCCGCGCTGGCGCGGCGGGAGAAAACCGGACAGGGCGGTTACGTCGATTGCGCGCTCGTCGATTCGACCGTCGGCGTCCTCGCCAACCAGGCGCTCAATTATCTCGTCTCCGGCAAAGTTCCCCACCGCATGGGCAACGCGCATCCGAACATCACGCCCTATCAGGTTTTTCCGGTCAGCGACGGGCACATCATCATCGCGTCGGGCAACGACAATCAGTTCGTCAAGCTGTGCGGCGTCCTCGGCGCGCCGGAGCTCGCCGCGGAGCCGGCCTACAAGGACAATGAGGGCCGGCTCGCGCACCGCGCCGAGCTGGTCGCGCGCGTTAGCGCGCTGAGCGCGCGGATGTCGCGCGCCGACCTTCTGGAAAAACTCGAAGCCGCCGGCGTGCCGGCCGGACCGATCAACGATCTCGGAGAGGTGTTCTCCGATCCGCAAGTCGTCCACCGGCGCATGCGCGTCGATCCGCCGAGCGCCGCGGCCGAGGGCGGAAAGATTCCCGGCGTACGCACGCCGATCGTGCTCGACGGCGCGCCGATGGCGGCCGAGCGTCCGTCGCCGCGGCTCGGCGAGCACACCGCCGAGATTTTGCGCGAGATCGGCGAGGGCTAATCCATCCTTTCCGGTTGCGCCTCGCTGCGCCGGGCTTGACCCGGCGCTCCCGCGCAAAGACTTCACGGCTGGCCATGGTCCAGCGGATGATCGGAGCGAGCGAGACGCTGGAGCGCCAAATTTGAAAGTCTTCCTCACTGGCACGAGCGGCTATATTGGCGGTTCGGTTGCGGCGGCCTTGATCGCTGATGGTCATGAGGTTCGCGGCCTCGTTCGCAGCAAGGAAAAGGCTGATCTGGTAGCAGCACGCGGCGTCGAACCGGTCATCGGCTCGCTCGATGATGCGGATTTGCTGCGAGCCGAAGCGCGAGCTTGCGATGCCGTCGTCAACGCCGCCTCGAGCGATCATAGGGGCGCGGTCGAAGCACTGATCTCCGGCCTATCCGGCTCGGGAAAGCCCCTCATCCATTCGAGCGGCAGCAGCATCGTGGCGGATCTCGCCATGGGTGAGCCGTCCGATCGAATCTTTGATGAGGCGGCGCCAATCGAGCCGCACGCCGATAAGGCCGCTCGCGTCGCCATCGACCGGCTGGTGCTCGCCGCCCCCGGCGTCCGCTCGGTGGTTCTCTGCAACACGATGATCTATGGGGACACTCTGGGATCGCCGGCTCAAAGCGTCCAAATTCCGGCACTCGTGCGCCAAGCCAAGTCATCCGGGGTCGCGCGTTACATCGGACGCGGACTAAATCGCTGGTCGAATGTCCATATCGCCGATGTCGCCGCGCTCTACCTGTTAGCGATCGCCAAAGCACCCGCTGGATCATTCATGTACGTGGAGAGCGGCGAGGAAGCGCTCGGCGAAATCGCCAACGCAATCGCCGGGCGGCTTGGTCTTGGGGCCGCACAATCATTATCCGCCGAAGAGGCCATCGCGATCTGGGGCCGGAGCATGGCGGTGTTCTCGCTCGGCTCCAACAGCCGGGTACGCGGCGAGGCTGCGGTCAATCTCGGTTGGCGGCCCACCCATCACTCGATCACGAGGTGGATCGCCAACCATCTCGTCTAGCGCAACGATCAGATATCGCTTTCATGGCAACCCGCGCGGCGGCCGGGCCGTCCGCAATGCAAGCCATCACCAATTGAACCCGGCCTGGCCTTGGCTGCCGACGAAGCCGGTGTACCCACCGATGCCGATATGGGCGTGAAGGCCAAGCTCGGGGTCGGACCGCGGCGCGGCGGCGCTGCGACACTCTTGGCCGTGACATTGAGCCGGAGTTTGATGCGGCTTCTTTGCCTTGGCTGCCGCGCAGGCGCCCGCGCTGAGGAAAAGGGCCAGGCACACGATGAGCGACGTTCGCAGATGTCGATGCATTCTCGCCTCCCTTCCAGGGCTTTAAAAAAACGCGCGCGCAGGCGAAAGGTTGCGGTTACCAGCGGCAACAAATTCGCGGATTTCGTCACGGCGCAACGACGGTCTCCCGGACAATGCCGCTCAAGTCTACGGCGCGGCCGATATCGGCAGCCGATAGGTGCGCTGCGCGGTATTGAAGAACAGCGCGGCCTTCTCGTCGGCGCTGTAGGCGGCGGCGAGCCGCTTGAACGCGTTCCACATGACACCATAGCCGTAGAAGCGCTTGTCGACCGGGAAATTGCTCTCGAACATCGCGCGCCCCGGCCCGAACGCCTCGACGCAGGTCTCGACCAGTGGCCGCCACGCCTTGGCGAGCTGCTCCGAGGATGGCGGCATCGGCTGCTGGTGGAAGCCGAAGCCGAACATGTGCATGCCCATGCCGCCGAGTTTTATGCGCGCGTTCGGACAGGCGGCGAGGTCGCGGATGGCGCGCTGCCAGTCGGCGAACACCTCGTCGCGCCGGCCGGCATAGGCGCCGATGCCGAGCGGAGCGCCGATATGGTCGAGCACGACGATGGTGTCGGGAAATTTCCGGGCGAGGTCGGTGAGCTCGCGGATCTGCGGGTGGTAGAGCCAGGCGTCGAACAACAAGCCGTGGCGCGAAAGCCGCGCGAAGCCGGCGCGGAATTTGCCGTCGAGCAGGATCCCTTCCGGAATATCCCATGACGTCGATTTGATCGATTGATCGGCATCCCACACCGAGCAGTAGCGCACCCCGCGAAAGCGCCCGCCGCCGGCGCGCAGATGCGCGTCCAGCACTTCGTCCACTTCGGCGCCGAGGCAAAGATCGGCGAAGCCGACAATGCCGGCGCAGATTCGGGCCGGGCCGTAACCGTCGCTGGCGCTCATCGCCGCAACGCCGTTGACGAACTCGGTCTCGCCGACCGGCGCGAATTTCGCATCGCCCCCGGCGCGCTCCATCGAGCCGCATTGCAGATAGACGCTGGCGCGGATGTTGTGGCCGCCGGCATCGATGTCGCGCTTGTATTCATCGAGCAGGTAACGCGAGCCGGGGCGATCCCACAGATGATGATGCGGATCGATGATCGGCATCGCCGGCTCGATCGGCTCCTCGCGCCGTTGCGCGAGCCAATCCTCGCGGATCGGGATCGGTACCGGCGCCCTCGCCGCTTCCCCGAGCTTGACGTTCATTGCGGGTCCCTCCCTGGGTGGGAAGATTAGCCGGTATTTCGCCGCGCTCAATCCGGGCCGTGCCCGCCCGCCGGCCGTCGCCCGGTCGCCCGTCGCGATGAACCTTGTGCGACATAATTCCGACCAAGCCACGGATAGGATTTGCCCGGCGCTCGTTCGCGTTCGGCCGGCTTCCATAGAGGAGCGATCGCCTTGCTCATCGCCGTCACGCTGATCATGGCCGCCTTGGCAGCGACTCCATCGGACCCGATCGAGACCGCGCTGGAAGCGCCCGGCCCCTTGGGCCCGCTGCAAGGCACGATGCTGGCTCCGGCCTCGGGCGCGGCGCCGATGATGCTCGTCATTCCCGGCTCCGGTCCGACCGACCGCAACGGCAACAATCCGCTCGGCGTGAGGGCCTCGACCTACCGGCTCCTGGCGGAGGGCCTTGCGGCACACGGCATCGGCACGGTGCGTATCGACAAGCGCGGCATGTTCGGCAGCCGCGCGGCGGTCGCCGACGCCAACGCCGTCACCATCGACGACTATGTGTCCGACGTCGAAGCCTGGACCGGGAGCATCCGCAAGCAGACCGGCGCGGCCTGCGTCTGGCTCATCGGCCACAGCGAAGGCGGCCTGGTCGCGCTCGCCGCCGCGCAGAAGGCGACGGATATCTGCGGGCTGGTGCTCGTTTCCACCGCCGGCCGGCCGCTCGGCGAGGTGCTGCGCCAGCAATTGCGCGCCAATCCGGCGAACGCGCCGATCCTCGACCAGGCGATGGCGGCAATCGACACGCTCGAGGCCGGCAAGCGGGTCGACGTCAGCGCCATGAATCCCGCCTTGATGCCGCTCTTCGCGCCGCAGGTGCAGGGCTTCCTGGTGAACGCTTTCTCCTACGATCCGGCCAAGCTCATCGCCGCCGTCGCCAAGCCGGTGCTCATCATCCAGGGCAAGCGCGATATGCAGGTCGGCGTCGCTGACGCCGAGCGGCTGAAGGAGGCGGCGCCCAAGGCCGAGCTCGTGCTCCTTGCCGATACCAATCACGCGCTGAAGACCGTCACCTCCGACGACCGGCGGGCGAATGCCTTGACCTATGGCAACCCCAACCTGCCGCTGGCGCCTGGCGTCGTGGATGCGATCGTCGGCTTCGTCAACGGCACGGCGAACAAGCCATAGGCGGCGAAAGCGCCGGCAGCCGCCGCGACCGCCTCAGCCAGCCGCCCGTTCCGGCACCGGCGCGCCGCGCAACTCCGCCCACTGGTCGGCCGCCTTGCGCGCGGCGGCGAGCGCCCGACTGAGCGCCGCGAGGTCGTAGGGTTTCTGCAGCACCTCGAAACCTTCCCGCACGGCCTGTTGCGCGCTCGAGCTGTAGCCGGTGGTCAAGAGCACGACCATCCCGGGAAAGCGGCGGCGCACCTCCTGCGCCAAATCGAGGCCGTTGATGCCGCCGCGCATCAGGATGTCGGAGAACAGGAGATCGACTTCGCCGTCCCGCTCGATGAGATCGAGACCGGCTTGCGCGTTCGCCGCCTGCTTCACCGTGTAGCCGAGCTCGCGCAGATAGGCGCGGGCGATCTCGATCACGTCGGCGTCGTCCTCGACCAGGAGCACCGTGCCGGCCGGCGGCAGCGGGGCCAGCGCGCTCGCCGGCACGTGCGGCAATTCCGGCTCCTCGAAGCTGCGCGGCAGGAACAGCGTGATCGCGGTGCCGCGGCGCACCGTGCTGGTGATGGTGGCGGCCCCGCCCGATTGCCGCGCGAAACCGTAGACCTGCGAGAGCCCGAGTCCGGTGCCCTTGCCGAACTCCTTGGTGGTGAAGAACGGCTCGAACACCCGCGGCAGCACCTCGGGCGCGATGCCCTCGCCGCTATCGGCGATCCGCACGGCGACGAAGTCGCCGCTCAAACCCTCCTCGTTGGCCTTGCCGCGCAGCACGATCGGCTTGGCGGTGATGGTCAGCGTCCCGCCGGAAGGCATGGCGTCGCGGGCGTTGAAAGCGAGGTTGAGGAGCGCGAGCTCGAACTCGCTCGGCATCGACCTTGACGCGGCAGGGCCGGCGCGGAACGACCAAGCGGATCTCGATATCGCCGCGCAACGAGCGGCTGAGCATGTCCTTGAGCTCGGGCAGGCGCTCGGCGAGATCGATCGCGCTCGGCTGCAGCGTCTGCCGACGCGAGAAGCTGAGCAATTGCCGGGTGAGGCTCTCGCCGCGCTGCGTCGCGTTGGCGATTGCGTCGAGCAGCCGCGTCTGCTTCTCGTCGCTGATGCCGCGCCGCAGGCGGTGCAGGCTGCCGCTCACGATCATCAGCAGATTGTTGAAGTCGTGGGCGACGCCGCCGGTCAATTGGCCGATGGCTTCGAGCCGTTGCGCCTGGCGCAGCGCGCCTTCCGCCGCCTCGCGGCGGTCGTGCTCCTCGTAGAGCCGCCGCGTGCGCCGCAGCGCCACCCAGAGCACGGTCAGGATAGCGAGCGTCGCCGGCAAGCCGACGATCAGATGCGTTTCCATGTCGGCGCGCCATTGCGCCCACAGCGCGGCGCTGGTCACCCCGGCAAGCGCATAGACCGGGAAGCCCGGCAGCTTGCGAAAGCCGATGCGCCGGGAAACGCCGTCGATCTCCGAGGCGATCGTGTAGAGGCCGTGCTCGGAGCCCTGCCGCGATCGCCGTGCGCAAGCCGCTCGAGCCGCTGAGCCGCCGGCCGCGGTTCGGCGACTGCGGATAGCGGGCGAGGTAGGAGCCGTCGGAGCGCACCAGGGCGAAGAAGCTGCCGGGCGTCTGCCCGATCAGCGCATAGAAATCCTCGAAGTAACCCGGCCGCACCGCGACCGCGATGACGCCGCGGAACGAGCCGTCCGGCGATTCCAGGCGGCGGGAGAGATCGAAGAAATCGGCGCCGATGCCGGGCAGGCGCGGCGAGCGCGTGTCGCTCACATAGGTGCCGGCGTCATGGTCGATTTGGGCCTGGAAATAGTCGCGGTCGTCGAACGGTACGTCGGTCGGCACCGAGGCGAGCATGCTGGCAACGAGCGGCTTGCCGTCGCGGCCGACCAACAGGATGGCGTAGAGCTGCGGCATCGCCGCGACGATGCGGGAGAGCGCGCGGCTGCAGTTGCGGCTGCGCGGCGCGGATCTCGGCGTCCGACATGCCGCGCACGATCTCGTTGACCTCCGCGAACGTGCGATCGACGGTCTCGAACACCTTCAGCGACTGCTCCTGCATGACGTCGAGCGAGCGCGTGATGCGCTCGTCGGCCACCGCATGCACTTCGCGGTAGGTGAACCAGGAGGCATAGGCGAAGAGCGCCGCCGGCAGGATCACCGACGCGATCATCGTCAATTGCAGCAGGCGGATGGCCGAGTCCCGTGCGTTGCTCATCGACTGCCAGGTTCCGGCGCAATTTCCGGCGATTCAGCGGCTCGAGTCTCCGCCGCCAATCGGGCATCAAAGAGGCACGCATTGCGGCACGATGTTGCAGCATTGTGACCGATGCGGCCGACGCAAGCGTCAGCCGCACGAGATCGTTCGCATTTGACGACAATCGGCTCGAGGCACGGCCGAGCGAAGAGCGGCAAACCGGCGCACGCGAATGCGGCCGGCCCGTTCACTCCGCCTTGAAGTTCATCGCCACGCCGTTGATGCAATAGCGCAGATGCGTCGGCGGCGGCCCGTCCTCGAAGACGTGGCCGAGATGGCTGCCGCAGCGGCTGCAATGCACTTCGGTGCGCGCCATGCCGTAGTCGCGATCGGTCGAGGTCTCGACCGCGCCCGGCGACCGGATCGTTGAAGCTCGGCCAGCCGGTGCCGCTCTCGAATTTCTTCTTGGAGACGAACAGCTGCTGGCCGCAGCCGGCGCAGAAGAACGTGCCGGCGCGCTTCTCGTAATTGAGCGCGCAGCTTCCGGGCGGCTCGGTGCCGTGCATCGCGCATGACCCGGAACTGCTCCGGGGTCAGGAGCTTGCGCCACTCCGCGTCGGTATGGGTGACCGGATATTGTTTGCTGTCCATGACGGTACCGCCTCGCTTCGCAGGAGATCATCAGATCATCATAGGTGGAAAAGCGCGGCGGCCAAGCGGCAATGCGGCTCACGGCAGCGTCAAGCGGCGAGGCGGATTACGGCAGCTTGTCGAAACCCTCGCCGAAACCCTTGAGGCTCATCGGAAAGCCGATGCCTTCCTCCGGCGTCTGGAAGATGATGAAGGTCGAGGTCTGGCCGGTGCGCATCTGGCCGATCAGCTTGTCGTCCATGACCACCTCGGCGACGCAGCCATTGGGCAGGCAGCGCACGAAGCCGGCGCGGCCGACATCGGCATTGTCGATCTTGAGGCCGAGCCCGGACGGCAACAGCACCCCGAGCGGCGCGACGACGCGCATCAGGCGGCTTTTCTGATCGGTGGTCTTGAGCACGATCACCGTCAGCCCGACATTGGGCCGGTCCTCGGCGGTCACGCTCTGCATCAGCGCGCATTGCTCGCCCTGCGCGCCCGGCGGGGTGTCGCAGCGGATCTGCCAGTCGCCATGGACCGAACGGACCGCGCCCTGTGCGGCCGCCTCCCCGCTCAATACCGAGACGGCGAGCAGGATGGCGCCGGCAGCAAGCGCCGCGGCCATCGGCCGCCTCCGCCCGGCATCGGATATCGCCATGATGGTTTTCCCCTGACCAGTTGCTCCCGCTGCCCCGGCCGCCCGCACGCCCCGATGCGCCGCCGACGAATCACTCGACCGCCCTTGTCGGCGCGAGCCTGCCTACATGGTGAGCCTCGCGTGTCAAGAGCCGATGAAAATCAAGCCATTGTGGCCGCGCCAAGGAGGGAAACTTGCCGCTCCGCGCATGCCGGAACCGGCGGCGAATGCGCCGCGGCCCTGCGCTGACGAGCGCATTGCGGTAAGCCGCGATTTGTGGTTTGAGGGACGGGATTTCCCCATCCCGCCGATGCCTGCCAAGGACTTGACCCGTGGCACAAACTCCGCCGGCAAGCAGGCGGCGTCGGGCTGTCGCGGTCGCGCTGAAACGTTTGGCGCCAGTACACGCGGTCGCGACTGAGACCAATGAACAGGGAGCGGTGGAGAAAGATGGCGGCGATTTCACGCTTGACCGCAGCTGCGGTGACCGTCGGGGTGTTGCTCGCGAGCCCGGGAGCGGCGTTCGCCGGCCTCGGCCAGCCGACGCCCTGGCAACTCGGCCTGCAGGATGCCGCCTCGCCGGTGATGGCCGACATCGTCGGCTTTCATAATTTCCTGCTCTTCGTCATCACCGCGATCACCGTCTTCGTCCTCGTCCTCCTCCTCATCATCATGGTGCGCTTCAATGCGCGCGCCAATCCGACGCCCTCGCGCACCACCCACAACACGCCGCTCGAAATCATCTGGACGATCGTTCCGGTCATCATCCTGGTGATGATCGCGGTGCCGTCGTTCCGCCTCCTCTTCCTCCAGCTCGACGAGCCGAAGCCCGACCTCACCGTGAAGGCGACCGGCAAGCAGTGGTACTGGAGCTACAACTATCCGGACAACGGCAATTTCGAATTCGACTCGCTGATCGTCGCCGACAAGGACTTGAAGCCCGGTCAGCCGCGCCTGCTCACTGTCGACAACGAGCTGGTCGTGCCGGTGAACAAGGTCGTCCACGTGCTGGTGACCGGCGCCGACGTGATCCATTCCTTCGCGGTGCCCTCGTTCGGCATCAAGATCGACGCCGTTCCCGGCCGCATCAACGACACCTGGTTCAAGGCGACGCAGGAGGGCATGTTCTACGGCCAATGCTCCGAGCTGTGCGGCAAGGACCACGCATTCATGCCGATTTCGGTGCGCGTCGTGAACGACGCCGACTTCGCCAAATGGGTCGAGGCGGCGAAGAAGGAACACTCGGCCGGCAACGAGGCCGCTCCGCCGAACGCCTTCGCCGCGGCCGGCGCGCCGGCGCACTGACGATCTCGAGCCCGATGACGAGCACCCGCTAAAGCAGGGACTGACAATGGATACGATGACACACGCGGCACACGGCGACGACAACGGGCACGCCATCCCGCATGGCTGGCGCCGCTATGTCTATTCGACGAACCACAAGGACATCGGCACGATGTACCTGGTGTTCGCGCTCATCGCCGGCCTGATCGGCGGCATCTTCTCGATCCTGATCCGCGCCGAGCTGATGTATCCGGGCCTGCAGATCTTCCACGAGACCCACTATTTCGACGTGATCGTCACCGCGCACGGTCTGATCATGATCTTCTTCATGGTCATGCCGGCGATGATCGGCGGCTTCGGCAACTGGATGATCCCGCTGATGATCGGCGCGCCGGACATGGCGTTCCCGCGCATGAACAATATTTCGTTCTGGCTGTTGCCGGCGTCGTTCGCGCTGTTCGTCGCCTCGATGTTCTTCGAGGGCGAGCCCGGCGCCAACGGCGCCGGCACCGGATGGACGATCTACGCGCCGCTCTCGACCTACGGCCATCCCGGCCCGGCGATGGATTTCGTCATCCTGTCGCTGCATCTCGCCGGCGCTTCCTCGATCCTCGGCGCGATCAACTTCATCACCACGATCTTCAACATGCGCGCGCCGGGCATGACCATGCACAAGATGCCGCTGTTCGTATGGTCGCAGCTGGTGACGGTGTTCCTGCTGCTGCTCGCTTTGCCGGTGCTCGCCGGCGCCATCACCATGCTGCTCACCGACCGGAATTTCGGCACCACCTTCTTCGATCCGCATGGCGGCGGCGATCCGATCCTGTTCCAGCACCTGTTCTGGTTCTTCGGCCATCCGGAGGTCTACATCCTGATCCTGCCGGGCTTCGGCATGGTCAGCCAGATCGTGGCGACGTTCTCGAAGAAGCCGGTGTTCGGCTATCTCGGCATGGCCTACGCCATGGTGGCGATCGGCGGCATCGGCTTCGTCGTCTGGGCGCACCACATGTACACCGTCGGCATGTCGGCGAGCGTGCAGGCCTATTTCATCGCCGCCACCATGGTGATCGCGGTGCCGACCGGCGTGAAGATCTTCTCCTGGATCGCCACGATGTGGGGCGGCTCGATCGAGTTCAAGACGCCGATGCTGTGGGCGGTCGGCTTCATCTTCCTGTTCACCCTCGGCGGCGTCACCGGCGTGGTGCTGGCCAATGCCGGCGTCGACCGCGTGCTGCAGGACACCTATTACGTCGTCGCGCACTTCCACTACGTGCTCTCGCTCGGCGCCGTGTTCGCCATCTTCGGCGGCTGGTACTACTGGTTCCCGAAGATGACCGGCTACATGTACAGCGAGACCATCGGCAAGCTGCACTTCTGGCTCACCTTCATCGGCGTCAACCTGGTGTTCTTCCCGCAGCACTTCCTCGGGCTTGCCGGCATGCCGCGCCGCATCGCCGATTATCCCGACGCGTTCTCCGACTGGAACTTCATCTCGTCGATCGGCTCGTACATCTCCGGCTTCGGCGCGCTGGTGTTCTTCTTCGGCGTGGCGCAGGCCTTCATCCGCAAGGAGCGCGCGGCCGCCAATCCGTGGGGCGCCGGCGCGACGACGCTGGAATGGACGCTGCCGTCGCCGCCGCCGTTCCACCAGTACGACACGCTGCCGCTGATCCGATGAGCGTCACGCTTGCGCACGCCGAGCCGAGCATCGCGGGCGTCGGCGATTACCTCGAGCTGATGAAGCCGCGGGTGATGTCGCTCGTGGTGTTCACGGCGTTGGTCGGCCTCGTGCTCGCGCCGGGCCACATCCATCCGGTGATCGCGTTGACCGCGCTCCTGTGCATCGCGGTCGGCGCCGGCGCCGCCGGCGCGCTCAACATGTGGTACGACGCCGACATCGACGCGCGCATGGCGCGCACCGCGGCGCGGCCGATTCCCGGCGGGACGGATCGCGCCGGGCGAGGCGCTTGGCCTTCGGCCTGACGCTCGCCGCCGGTTCGGTGGTCGTGCTCGGCCTCCTGGTCAATGTCGTCGCCGCGGCGCTCCTGGCGTTCACGATCGTCTTCTACGTCGTCGTCTACACGATGTGGCTCAAGCGCGCGACGCCGCAGAACATCGTCATCGGCGGCGCCGCCGGCGCGCTGCCGCCGATGATCGGCTGGGCGGCGGCGACCGGAAGCCTCGCGGTCGAGCCGCTCGTTCTCTTCCTCATCATCTTCTTCTGGACGCCGCCGCATTTCTGGGCGCTGTCGCTGTTCCGTCGCCGAGGACTACGCGCGCGCCGGCATTCCGATGCTGCCGGTCGTCGCCGGCGACGGCGCAAACGCGGTGGCAGATCCTGCTCTATTCGCTCATCCTGGCGCCGCTCGGCGCCGCGCCGTGGCTCCTCGGCTATGCCGGAGCGCTCTACGGCGTCGTCGCGCTCGCCGCCGGCGCGGCGATGATCGTGCTCGCGCTGCGGCTGCGCGGCGAAGGAGCCGGCGAAACGACGACCGGCATTCGGCCAGCAAGCGCTTGTTCGGCTTCTCGATCCTCTATCTCTTCCTGCTGTTCGCCATGCTGCTCGTCGACCGGGCGTGCCGCAGGTCTCCTCGGCCATATCGCATGACGGCAATGGACGCGGCCATGAACGACGCCAACAACGGCGCCAAATACGAGCCAAAGCCGGAGCCCGGAATCAGGCTCACGCCGAGCAGCAACTGCGCGCCCGCCGCGCCCGCTCGATCGCCATCGCGCTCGCGCTTGGCGTGCTGGTCGTGCTGTTCTACATCGTGACGCTGGTGAAGGGGCCGGGCGTGCTGATACGGCCGCTGTGAAACGCAATGCTGGCATCGTGAAACGCCGATGAGCGCACCGCAACCGGCTGCCCCGACCACCTCCCGCCGCGATCTTCTGGTCGCGTTCGCCTGCGGCGGCTGCGTTGCGGCGATGGTCGGCCTGTCCTTCGCGGCGGTGCCGCTCTATTCCTGGTTCTGCCGCACCACCGGTTACGGCGGCACCACGCAGGTGGCGAAGGCCGCGCCGACGCAGATATCCGACCGCAAGGTCACGGTGCGCTTCGATTCCAATGTCGCCGCCGGCCTGCCGTGGCGGTTCGAGCCCGAGCGCCGCACCATCGACGTGCGGCTCGGCGAGGTCGTCACCGTCTACTACAAGGTCACCAACGAGGCCGCGCGCGTGACCGCCGGCCAGGCCGGCTACAATGTCAGCCCGCCGACCGTCGGCATCTATTTCGAGAAGATCAACTGCTTCTGCTTCACCGAGCAGACGATGCAGCCGGGCGAGACGCGCGACATGGCGGTCGTCTTCTACGTCGATCCGAAGCTCGCCCAGGACGGCGAGCAGGACGGCGTCAACCTGATCACGCTTTCCTACACCTTCTATCCGGTGCGGGTGCCGGATCAGGCGGCGGCACAGAGCACGGCGCCTGGAAAATCCGGACGTATCTGATAAACAATGACAGCGGCGCGCACGGCGACGGCGGTCGCGCCAAGGTGGAGATGACGAAAATGGCCGACTGCTGCCCACGCCAAACCGCACCACGACTACCACCTGGTCAATCCCAGCCCGTGGCCGGCGGTCGGGGCGATCTCGGCCTTCGTCCTCGCGCGTCGGCCTGATCCTGTGGATGCACCACACCGTCGCCTACGCGCCGATCATCCTCGGCGCCGGCGCGATCGGCATCGCCTACACCATGATCGGCTGGTGGCGCGACGTCATCTTCGAAGCGGAAGTCGAGCATGACCATACCCGCGTGGTGCAGATCTCGCACCGCTACGGGATGATCCTGTTCATCGCCTCGGAGGTGATGTTCTTCGTCGCCTGGTTCTGGGCCTATTTCAACACCGCGCTGTTTCCCGACGAGCTCAAGGACGTGGCGCGGATCGCCTATACCGGCGGCGTGTGGCCGCCGAAGGGCATCGAGACCTTCGATCCCTGGCACCTCCCGCTGCTCAACACGCTGATCCTGCTCACCTCGGGCACGACGGTGACCTGGGCGCACCACGCGCTGCTCGAGAACGACCGCAAGGGCCTGATCTGGGGCCTCGTCTGCACCATCGCGCTCGGCATCAGCTTCACCTGCGTGCAGGCCTGGGAATACGGCCACGCCGCGTTCCACTATTCGGGCAACATCTACGGCGCCACCTTCTTCATGGCGACCGGATTCCACGGCGCGCACGTCATCATCGGCTCGATCTTCCTGATCGTCTGCCTGTTCCGCGCGGTGGCCGGACAGTTCACGCCCGACCAGCATCTCGGCTTCGAGTTCGCCGCCTGGTACTGGCACTTCGTCGACGTGGTGTGGCTGTTCCTGTTCGCCTGCATCTATGTCTGGGGCGGCGGCGCGCACGCCGGGTAGCGCGGCCGATTTCTCCGCTCATTCCCGCGAACGCGGGAATCCAGCGACGCCAGCGAACCGGCGTCCCCGCTTGCGCGGCGGACGAGCGGAAGGCGTAAGCCGGCGCATGACCGAAAAACGCATCGATACGCTGTCGGGAGCGATGCTCGCGGGATTGTCGTGCGCCTGCCCGCGCTGCGGCAAGGGCAAGCTGTTCCAGGGTTTCCTGACGGTGCGGCCGCGCTGCGAGGTCTGCGGGCTCGATTATGGCTTCGCCGATGCCGGCGACGGGCCGGCGGTGTTCATCATGTTCTTCGCCGGCTTCGTCGTCGTCGGCGCCGCGCTCGTGACCGAGGTCGTGTATCGGCCGCCGTTTTGGGTGCACGCGGTGTTGTGGCTGCCGCTCATTCTGATTGTCACGCTTGGACCGTTGCGGCCGATGAAGGGGCTGATGATCGCGCTGCAATACCATCACCAGGCCGCGGAGAGCCGCTTCGGCGGCGGAGAGCGTTGAGCGCGCCGATGGCTGCGCGGCGCTCGTGGCTCGGTCTTCTCGTCCCGGCACTGCTCGCGTTCGCCGTGCTCGTCGCACTCGGCACCTGGCAGCTCGAGCGCAAGGCCTGGAAGGAAGCGTTGATCGCGACGCTGACCGAGCGGCTCGCGGCGCCGCCCGCAGCGCTGCCGGCGCCGGCCGCTTGGCCGAGCCTCGATCGAGGCGAGCGAGGAATACCGCCGCGTGACCTTCAGCGCCACCTTCGATCACGGCGAGGAAGCGCTCGTCTACGCCGCCGCCTCGGCGTTCCGCCCGGACGTGTCCGGCCCCGGCTTTTGGGTGTTCACGCCGGCGCGGCTTCCTGGCGGCGCGCTCGTGCTGGTCAATCGCGGCTTCGTGCCGGAGAACCGCCGCGATCCGGCATCGCGCGCGCAAGGACAAATCGCCGGCCCGGTCGAGATCGTCGGCGCGATGCGCTGGCCGGAGCACCGCAGCTGGTTCACGCCGGCCGACGATCCGCGGAAAAATCTCTGGTTCGCGCGCGATCCGCAGGCGATCGCCGCCGGCAAGGGGATCGGCCCGGTCGCTCCGTTCTATGTCGAGCAGGAAGCGCCGGTCCCGCCCGGCGGCTTGCCGCAGCCGGGCAAGCTCGCGGTGACGCTGCGCAACGCGCATCTGCAATACGCGATCACCTGGTACGGTCTCGCCCTGGTGCTGGTGGTGATGTTCGGTCGTCTGGGCGCGCGATCCGCCCGCGACAACCCGGGGATAGCCCGGTCGGCGAGCGTGCCGGCAAGGCGCTGTCGCCTTCCTTGTGAAACGGCCAAGTCTTCTATAACTGTCCCTTGACCGGGAGCGGTTGGCGGTTTTGCCGCCCGCAGTAAATGCCCGTAGAATCAATAACTTAACTCGCCAACCCGGCGTCTTGCCGGGCATTTGGGACCGGATCGGCGTGCAGCACGTCTCGACCAGGGGAGAGGCCCCCGCGCTCGGCTTCGCCGAGGTGATGCTCGCGGGCCTGGCCCGCGACGGCGGCCTCTACGTGCCCGAGGCCTGGCCGCGGCTCGAGCCGCAGACGATCCGCGCTTTCGCCGGCCGGCCCTATGCCGAAATCGCCGTCGAGGTGATCGGCCGCTTTACCGGCGATTCGATCGCCGAGGCCGACCTCGCCCGCATGGCGCGCGAGGCCTATGGCACTTTCCGCCATCCCGCCGTGGCGCCGCTGGTGCAGCTCGGCGTGAACAAGTTCGCGCTCGAGCTGTTCCACGGGCCGACGCTCGCCTTCAAGGATCTGGCGATGCAGCTTCTGGCGCGGCTGATGGACCACGTGCTGGCGGCGCGCGGCGAACGCCGGACCATCGTGGTCGCGACCTCGGGCGATACCGGCGGCGCCGCCGTCGAGGCGTTCCGCGACCGCGCCCAGGTCGACGTCGTCGTCCTGTTCCCGAACGGGCGCATCTCGGACGTGCAGCGGCGCATGATGACCACGGCGGGCGGCGCCAACGTGCATGCGCTCGCCATCGACGGCACCTTCGACGACTGCCAGGCGATCGTGAAGGGCCTGTTCAATCACGCCGCCTTCCGCGACCGGGTGCGGCTCTCCGGCGTCAACTCGATCAACTGGGCGCGCATCGTGGCGCAGACGGTTTATTATTTCACCGCCGCGGTCGCGCTCGGCGCGCCGCAGCGCAAGATCGCCTTCACCGTCCCGACCGGCAATTTCGGCGACATCTATGCCGGCTACGTGGCGCAGCGCCTCGGCCTGCCGATCGACCGGCTGGTGATCGCCACCAACGTCAACGACATCCTCGCCCGCACGCTGGCGACCGGCACCTACGAGCTGCGCGAGGTGGTGCCGACCACCTCGCCGTCGATGGACATCCAGGTCTCCTCGAATTTCGAGCGGCTGTTGTTCGATGCCTACGACCGCAACGCGGGCGCCGTGCGCGCGTCGATGGCCTCGCTCGCGCAATCGCGCCGGTTCACGCTGTCGGCGCCGCGCCCTGGCGCATGTCGCGTTCGCTGTTTAGCGCCGATCGCGCCGACGAGGACGAGGTCGCCGCCACCATCCGCACGGTCAGGCGCGAGACCGGCAATCTCATCGATCCGCACAGCGCCGTCGGCGTCGCGGTCGCCGAGAAGGAACTGCGCGACCCGGCGGTGCCGATGGTGGTGCTGGCGACCGCGCATCCGGCGAAATTTCCCGATGCGGTCGAGGCCGCCTGCGGCGTGCGCCCGCGCCTGCCGGAATGGCTGTCCGATCTCGATAAACGTCCGGAGCGCGTCACCGTGCTGCCGGTTGACCAGTCCGCGGTCGAGCGTCTCGTCCTCAAGACGAGCCGCGCCGCGCAGGAAGGAGCGGCTGCATGAGCGTTGCGTTGACCACCCTGAAATCCGGCATCCATGTGGTGACCGACACGATGCCGCATCTCGAAAGCGCCTCGCTCGGCGTGTGGGTCAATTCCGGTAGCCGCGACGAGCGGCACGACGAACACGGCATCTCGCATTTCCTCGAGCACATGGCGTTCAAGGGCACGCAGCGGCGCACCGCGCGGCAGATCGCCGAGGAGATCGAAGCCGTCGGCGGCGATCTCAACGCCGCGACCGGCGCCGAGAGCACCGCCTATTACGCGCGCGTGCTCAAGGCCGACGTGCCGCTCGCGCTCGACGTGCTCGCCGACATCCTGTCCGAGCCCGCGTTCGACCCGGAGGAGGTCTTGCGCGAGCAGAACGTCATCATCCAGGAGATCGGCGCCATCGCCGACACCCCGGACGATCTCGTCTTCGAGCATCTGCAAGCCGTCGCCTTTCCCGATCAGCCGCTCGGCCGCCCGATCATCGGCACGGCGCAGACCGTGCGCGCGTTCGACGGAGCCAAGTTGCGCGATTATCTGGCGCGGCACTACCGCGCGCCGGACATCATCGTCGCCGCGGCCGGCGCGGTCGATCATCAGGCCGTGGTCGCCGACGTGGAGCGGCGCTTTGCGGGCTTCAACGGCCCGGCGAGCCCGGCGGCGACGCCGGCGAGCTTCGGCGGCGGGGCGCACGTCGAGAAGCGCGAGCTCGAGCAGGTGCACATCGCGCTCGCGCTTGCCGGCGTCTCCCAGCACGATCCGGCGCTCTACAGCACGCAGGTGTTCACCAACATCCTCGGCGGCGGAATGTCGTCGCGGCTCTTTCAGGAAGCGCGCGAGAAGCGCGGCCTGTGCTACTCGATCTATTCCTTCCATGTGCCCTATTCCGACGTCGGCATGTTCGGCCTCTATGCCGGCACCGACGCCGCCGACACGTCCGAGCTGATGCGCCTCATCGTCGAGGAGATCGCCAACACGGCGGAGACCATTTCCGAGCCGGAGATCGCGCGCTCCAAGGCGCAGATGAAGGCCGGGCTACTGATGGCGCTGGAGAGCTCCGGCGAACGGATCGGGCAGATCGCGCGGCAGATGATCGCCTGGGGCCGCCCGATCGCGCTCCCCGAGCTGATCGAGAAGGTCGAGGCGGTGACGGTCGAGAGCGCGCGTGCCGCCGGGCGGGCGCTCATCGCCCGCGGCAAGCTCGCTACCGCCGTCATCGGACTTGGCTCCGGTCTTGATAGCGCTGCCGCCATTGCCGAGACGCTTACGCGCCGCGCCGCATGATTTCGATTCGGATGAGAAGTTCCGCTCGTCCCGGCGAAAACCGGGGTCCGGTGTTCCGCAGCTGAATTCCCGTTCTTCGCCGGAAATGCGCGCAGCGTGGTAAAAGTACGGCACCATGGCGTTCTTTCGCACCATCAATTTCTCCGAGCCGCTGCCCTGCGTCGCCGGCGCGGGCGTGGTGCTGCGCACGCCGCAAATGACCGACTACAATGAATGGGCGGCATTGCGCGAGAAGAGCCGCGCCTTTCTCGCGCCCTGGGAGCCGACCTGGCCGGAGGACGATCTCAGCCGCAGCGCCTTCCGGCGCCGGATCAAGCGCTATGTCGAGGATCTGCGCTCCGACCAAGGCTACGCCTTCCTGATCGTCCGCAATGCCGACAACGCGCTGGTCGGCGGGTTGACCATCGCCAATATCCGCCGTGGCGTCGCCCAGGCCGGCAGCCTCGGCTACTGGATGGGAGAGCCCTTCGCGCGGCAAGGCTACATGACGGCGGCGGTGCGCGCCGTCGTGCCGTTCGCGTTCGCAACCTTGCGGCTGCATCGGCTCGAAGCGGCATGCATTCCGACCAATGCCGGCTCGATCCGGCTCCTGGAAAACACCGGCTTCGTACGTGAAGGCTACGCGCGCGAATATCTGTGCATCGACGGCGCCTGGCAGGACCATCTGCTCTACGCACGCCTGAAGGATGCCCGGCCTTGATCACGCCCGCGAGCAGAGCCTGCGCCTTGGGATGGCCACGGTTGACTTGATACTTGGTATAAGGCCTTGGGGGAGCGCCGTGGCGACGACGTGCCGGGGAATGCTGCGGAATAAATATCGGGCGAGCGGGCGGAACGCCGCGATCACGGCCGCGCTCGCGCTCGCGCTGCTCACCGGCGGATGCGGAGGTGGCGGCGTCTTCGGCACGCAGAACGCGCCGGAGCCGGATCCAGCCGCGCCCTCCTTCACCGATCGGATTACGGGCTTCTTCTCGACTTCGTCGGCGCGAGCGCCGCAGGCGGTCTCCGGCGCGGCAGCCAACGTCAGCTGCCCGGCGCTGGAAATCCGCGAAGGCGCCTCCACGCTCACCGTCGGACCGCGCGGCGAGACCATGTCGCTCAAATACCAAGGGAGCTTCGTGCGCGTGGCGCGCGAATGCGCCGTGGTCGGCGGCAACATGGTGATGAAGATCGGCGTCCAGGGACGCATCATCATCGGCCCGGCCGGGGGCGCGGGCCAGATCGACGTCCCGTTGCGCATCGCGGTGGTGCAGGAAAGGCCCGGGGGATCGGCGCCGATCATCACCAAGTTCATTCGCATTCCGGTGACGATACCGGCGCAGGGCGACGCCACCTTCACCCGTATCGAAGAGGGGCTGAGCTTTCCGCTGCCGACGCCGCTGACGGCGCTCGACGACTACATCGCCTATGTCGGCTTCGATCCGCTGACTGCCGAAGCCGAGGACAATCAGAAAGCGAAACCGAAGCCGCGGGCCAAGCCGAAGCCGAAACCCGCGGCCGGCTCGGGTTGACGCGCGCCGGTCACCGCGAACCGCTCGCGCGCGCCGCCGCGGGCGAGAGGCCAAACTGGTCGGGGCGGTGGCGGATATCGGTGAATTTCTTCATCGTTTCGTGCTGCGAGGCGAGCCGGAACAGCGCGCCCATTGCCGCGCCGACCTCGGCGTCGCCGTTGAGCAACGTCTTGGAAATCTCCAGCGCGACCTTGGCGACATTCTCGGTGTGATCGATGGTTTGGGTGAAGACGCCGAGCGCATCGGCCATCAACCGCGCATTTTCCGCGGCGCTCTGCGCCTCGGTGGCGATGCTGGCGGTCGCCTTGGATTGCTCGCGAACGGCGCCGGCGACGCTTTCCGCCGTCGCCGCTATCTCCATGATCGTCTGGCTGGTCTTGATGATCTCCTCGACCGATCGGCGCGTGACCTCCTGCACCATGGCGATTTGACTGCCGATGTCCTGCGTCGCCTTCGAGGTTTGCGTCGCCAGCGATTTGACCTCGCCGGCGACCACTGCGAAGCCCTTGCCCGCCTCTCCGGCGCGGGCCGCTTCGATAGTCGCGTTCAGCGCCAGGAGATTCGTCTGCGCCGCGATTTGCGATATCAGATCGGCGACCGACCCGATTTTCTCGACGGTGTCGGACAGCGACCGGATGGTTTCGTTGGTGCGGGTGGCGTGCACCGCCGCCCCCTCGGCGATTTTCGCGCTCCCGCTCGCCTGCCCGTGGACATCGGCAATGGAGGCGCTGAGCTGTTCGGCCGCCGCCGCGATCGTCGATACGCTTTCCGCGGTGCTGTGCGCGGCGCTCCTTGCGGTACCGGCCTCCCGCGACGAACGCCCGGCAAATCCGCTCAGCTTGTCGGCATTCTCGGCAAGCAAGGCGACGGCGGCGGCCACGGTCGAGCGCACCGTCTTCACCGCCTCGCCAAAATCGTTGATGCCCTGCAGAACCTCATTGCCGCGGGCGCCCGCATCCGTCACTTCGGCGCGATAATGCAGCCCCATGGCAATGGCGGTGTCCATCATCAGGATGCGTTCGGCGACATCGGTCAATCGCAGCGCCTTGCGCCGCGAAATCCCGTAGCGGCGGCCGAGCAGCGCGCGATTGAAGTTGGTCAGGATCGACTGCGTAAGGCTGCCCCGCGTGCGCATGTCGCAGCCGAGCTCGATCTCGACATCGACGCGCTTGCGGACGTCGTCGACGAACTCGTCGTCGAAGGCGTTGAGAAAAAGCCGCGCCGTGGATCTTATGATGATTCCGCGCCAGAGATCGCCCTTCTCCTTGATCAGCGCATCATAAAACGGCGTGTATTTGAGCACCTTGGCGAAATGGCGATCGAGAATCGCGTCCATCAGCGGTTCAAGAAAACGCCAAACCTCCGCTCGAAGCGACATCGCTTCGTCGTCGATCTCGAACATATCGAGCGCAAGCTGGTAGGACGGACGTAACGCCATGCGGGACCCCGCCGGCGAATTTGCGCCATCTTGGTGTGTTTTCGGTAAATCCGTCGCCGGCGGCGGCAAAAAGCACCGGCAAATGGCCACTTTCCGGGGCGCGGCGCCTAATTGAACTTGTTGCGGACGTCCTCGATACCCTTGGTCAGAAGATCCTCGGCGAGCTTGCCCTTGGCGGTGTTGGCCAGGATCTTCTCCGCGGCGGCGGCGGCGGCGTCAGCCGCGGCCGAACGCACATCGGCGAGGGCCTGCGCCTCCGCCTGGGCGATCTTCGCCTCCGCCATCTTGGTCCGGCGGGCGACGAAATCCTCCATCCTCGCTTTGGCCTCGACGGCGAGCCGCTCGGCCTCGGCGGTGGCGCCGGCGATGATGGCGGCGGCCTCGCCCTCGGCCTCGCGCCCCTTGCGCTCGAATTCGGCAAGCAGCGCCTGCGCCTCCTCGCGCAGCCGCCGCGCCTCGTCGAGCTCCGCCTTGATCCGTGTTTGCCGCTGATCGAGCGAATCGGCGATCCGGCGGTGCGCGCCGAAATAGACGAGGATGCCGAGAAAGATGACGAAGGCGACGGCGACCCAGGCTTCGGCTTCGAGCATCGGCAACACTCCCAATCTCAGCGCTTGAGCAGGTCGCCCAAGGCGGCGGCAATCTCGCGCTCGGAGGGCGTCGTGCCGATCAATCGCTCGACGATGGCGGCGGCGGTCTGCGCCGCGATCGTGCCGACATTGCCCATGGCGGCGGTGCGCGTTGCGGCGATCGAGCTGCTCCGCGGCGGCGAGCTTCTCATGCAATTGCGCCTCGAGCCGCTGGTTGGTCGCGGCCGCCTCCGCCGCCTGCCGCTCGCGGGTGGCGCCGGCGATCGACTGGGCGCGGGCGCGCGCATCGGCCAGCGCCTTCTCGTAGGCGGTGCGGGCGGCGTCGGATCGTTCCTTGAGACCTTGTGCCGCCTTGAGATCGCCGGCGATGTGCCGGCTGCGCTCGGCCAGGATCGCGCCGATACGCGGCAGCGCCAGCCGCGACATCAGCACGTAGAGCAATACGAAGCTCAGCGTCAGCCAGACGAGCTGCGAGGGGAAGTGCTGCGCCTGGAACGGCGGGAAGGCACCGTGTCCTTCCGGCGCCTCGGTATGGGCGGTCGTTTCGGCCATGATCGCGGTCGCGGACGGGCGTCAGAGCCCGAACAACAGCAAAAGCGCGATCAGCAGCGAGAAGATGCCGAGCGCCTCGGTGATGGCAAAGCCGAAAATCAGATTGCCGAACTGTCCCTGCGCGGCGGAAGGATTGCGCAACGCGGCGGCCAAATAATTGCCGAAAATAATGCCCACGCCGACACCGGCGCCGCCCATGCCGATGCAGGCAATGCCGGCCCCGATGTATTTCGCGGCGGTCGGATCCATGAGAGAACTCCTTTTCGAGGTTGGAAAGATCGGCCGTCAATGGCCCGGGTGGATCGCATCGTTGAGATAGATGCAGGTGAGAATGGCGAACACGTAGGCCTGCAGGAAGGCGACCAGAAACTCGAGCGCCGTGAGCATGATCACCAGCAGAAGCGGCAGCGCCGCGCCGAACCAGCCGACGACGCCGAAGCCGGCCAGCATGATGATGAAGCCGGCAAAGACCTGCAGCGTGATGTGGCCGGCGAGCATGTTGGCGAACAGCCGCACGCTGTGCGACACCGGCCGCGAGATGAACGACAGCACCTCGATCACGACGATCGCCGGCAGTATGTAGACCGGCACGCCCTTGGGCACGAACAGGTTGAGGAAATGCAGGCCGTTCCTCCAGAACCCGTAGATGACGACGATGAAGAACACCAGCAAGGCCAAACTCGCGGTGACGATGAGCTGGCTGGTCACCGTGAACGAATAAGGGATCAAGCCGATCAGATTGGCGGCGAGCACGAACATGAACAGCGTGAACACGAAGGGGAAGAACCTCATTCCCTCCTCGCCGGCCGAGCTGCGCACGGTATTGGCGACGAATTCGTAGGACACTTCGGCAATCGACTGCAGCCGTCCGGGCACGACCGCGCGCGGCGCCGTCGCGGCGAGAAGGAGCGCGGTCACCCCGACCACGATGATCAGCATGAACAGCGCCGAGTTGGTGAAGGCGATCTGATGGCCGCCGATGGTGATGATCGGGACCAAATTATTGATCTGGAATTGGTGGATCGGATCGACCGTCATCTTTTCATCGCCAATGGCGCCGCAGCGCCGCTTCAGCCTTGCCCGTTCTCCGGGATGACCCCCGCCGAGCGCATCACCGTCAGCACGCCCGCCGCGAAGCCGAGCAGAAGCAGAACAATGAGCCCCCAGGGCGAGGTGCCGAGCAAGCGGTCGATGAGCCAGCCGAGGCCGGCGCCGACCAGCACGCCTGCAACGAGTTCGCTCGAGAGCCGGAAGCCTCTGGCGTAGCCGGATGCAGTCGCTGCCCGATCCACACCAGGTCCATCGGAAGGCGGCCCGGCACGCCCGCGTGCTTGGCCCAGTCCTTCGCCGAGACGCTGGAGTCTCGCGGAGAGAGCGGCCTCCTCGGTGCGCGCCTTGCTACGATCCCCGTTGTCGCGCGTGCCGTCGTTCATAACCTTCGACACTCGCGGCGTGGCGACGATCGCAGCGGGCCCGCCGCCGTTGAAGCCGCGCGGACCATACTGATTGGGTTTTGCCAAGTCAAGAAACGGCCATCATTCCTAATGCATTGAAATTAATGGCAGATATCGACACTTGCGGGATCGCCGTCGGGGCGCGATTGTGCGCTGCAAAGCCGTTACCGCTAGAGTAACGCGCGGGATCGTTCCGGTGGCCCGGTGGGGAGAATGACCATGATCGGCAAAGCCAGTTTCGCTATCGCCGTCGCCGGCTGCTGTTTGATCGCGCCTGCCGGCGGCTCGGGCCGATGACGCGCCGCCGGGAAGCGGCGAAGGACGCTACACCTTCAACAAGACGGCGGACGGCTTCGTGCGGCTCGACATGCAGACCGGCGAGGTCTCGGTATGCAGCCAGCGCAGCATCGGCTGGGCCTGCCAGGCGGCGCCGGAGGATCGCGCCGTGCTCGAGAGCGAGATCGCGCGGTTGCGCGCCGAAAACGCCGCGCTGAAGAAGGACCTCCTCGCGCGCGGGCTGCCGTTGCCCTCGGGCGCGATGCCGGAACCGCCGATGGTGAGCCAGGGAGAGCCGGTGCCGCAATGGCGCGGCGATTCCGATCTCGACCGCATGATGGCCATTGTCGGCCGCATTTGGCACCGGTTCGTCGAGGCGATCGCCCGCGCGGAAAAGCAGATGCAGAACAAGGGCTGAGCGGCACCGCGTGGCTTTCGATCCGGCTTCGATCCACCTCGCCCGCGCGGACGCGATCGCGACCGCTTCGCTCGCGGTCGAGACGCCCGGCGAAGGCTTTGTCGAGATCACCCGCGAGGTCGCCCGCTTTCTCGATAAGATCAAGGCGCGCGACGGCGTGGTGCTGCTCTATCTGCGGCATACCTCGGCATCCCTCGTCATCCAGGAGAACGCCGATCCGGATGTGCGCACCGACCTTGTGACCGCGCTCAGGCGCCTTGCGCCGGCGAACGCCGGCTGGGTGCACGAGGTCGAGGGGCCGGACGACATGCCGGCGCATATCAAATCCATGCTCAACGGCGTCTCGCTCCACGTGCCGGTCGCCGGCGGCGAAATGACGCTCGGCGCCTGGCAAGGCATTTACGTTGCCGAACATCGCGCGCAGCCGCACCGGCGCGAGGTGACGCTGCAATTCATCGGAGCCTGCGCGCAGGAGTGACGGCCGCGCCGAATGAAAATTACTAAACCCGCCTATAGTTTTTCTCGTTTGCCGGCGAGCGCGGATCATCGGACAGAACGTGGGACCGATCGTCCGCGCCCCGACGCAAATTTTTGACATGACCGGCCTACGCAGCGGCTCCTTTGCACCAAGACCCGGCCGGCATGCTTTGGAGAGCGCCGTGACCAACGCTGCGACAGTGCCGTCCGAACCCTCGCCGGCGATCGAGTTCTGGTTCGAGTTCGGCAGCAACTACAGCTACCTCAGCGTCATGCGGATCGAGGACGCCGCGCGCCGATACGGCGTGCGCATCGCCTGGAAGCCGTTTTTGCTCGGGCCGATATTCCGCGCGCTCGGCATGGAGACATCCCCGTTCCTGCAGCAAAAGGAGAAGGGCGCCTATGTGTGGCAAGACATGGCGCGCCAGTGCCGCAAATACGGCTTGCGCTGGACGAAGCCGAGCACGTTTCCGCGGCTTGGCGTACTGCCGGCGCGCGTCGCGCTGCATCGGTGCCGAGGCAGCCCTGGATCGGCGCCTTCTGCCGCACGGTGATGGAGCTCAATTTCGCGCTCGACGAGGACATCAATCAGCCCGAGCGCCTCGCCTCGATCCTGATCGAGCTTAATCTCCCGGCCTCGGAGATTCTGGATCAAGCCGAGGCCGAGCCGGTGAAGGCGCTGCTGCGCCAGCAGACGGAAACGGCGCGCGGCAAAGGAATATTCGGCGCGCCCACCTTCTTCGTCGGCCAAGAGATGTTCTGGGGCAACGATCGCCTGGACGACGCCCTCTTGTTTGCCGTGGAGCACGAGCAGGCCGTGACCTCGCCGCGCGAGTGAATGAGGAGCACCCATGCCGGTCCGCATCGAACGCAGCGATCGTATCCTGACGGTCATCCAATCGCGCCCCGAGGCGCGCAACGCCGTCGACCCCGCCCACGCGCAGGCCCTCTACGAGGCCTTTGTCGCATTCGACGCCGACACTGCGGCGGATGTTGCGGTGTTCTGGGGCGAAGGCGGCGCATTCTGCGCCGGCGCCGATCTCAAAAGCCTCGCCGCGCGCGGCATCGCCACGCCGGAAAACGCCGCCACCCATACCTCGCTGGAATTTCCCAAGGATGGTGGCGCAACGCCGCGCGGGCCGATGGGACCAACGCGGCTGCGGCTGAGCAAACCGGTGATTGCCGCAATCGAGGGGCCGGCGGTCGCCGGCGGCCTGGAGCTGGCGCTCTGGGCCGACTGCCGGGTGATGGCCGAAGGCTCCTTTATCGGCGTCTATAACCGCCGCTGGGGCGTCCCGCTCTCGGACGGCGGCACCGTGCGGCTTCCGCGCCTTGTCGGCGAGGGCCGCGCGCTCGAGTTGATCATGACCGGCCGCAAGGTCGATGCCGAGGAGTGCCTGCGCATCGGCTTGTGCGAGCGGCTCGTGCCCAGGGGCGAGGCGCGCCGCGCCGCCGAAGACATGGCGCACGAGATCGCGCGCTTTCCGCAGGCGAGCCTGCGCGCCGACCGCCGCTCGGTCTATTTGCAGTACGGGCTCTCCGAACGCGCCGCGCTGGAACGCGAATGGACCAATTGCAGCGGCGTCTTCAAGGCGGAAGGCGCCGCCGGCGCCGCGCGGTTCGCCGATGGCGCCGGGCGGCACGGCGATTTCAGGAACTTCGCGCAACCGCAAACGTAATCGAGCACGTCAATGCCGCGATGGCTTGGCCGCTATGGCGTGGCCCTTGCGCCAAGGCGCCGGACGGGCGAGCATCGCGAAAAATCGCACGATGCTCCCCGGAGGCCGGAATGATCCCTCGACAAATCGCTGCTTGGCTGGCGCGAGCGGCGCTCATCGCCGCGCTCGGATCGATCCCGACGGTTTCGGCCGTCCTGGCGGACGAGACCAAGCTCGAGACCGAGGATTATCTCATTGCCGCAGCCGATCCCGGCATCGAGCTCTTCATCCGCAACAAGCATCCCGCCGGCGTCACGAGCTTTACCAGCGACCGGATCCTCCTCTACGTCCACGGCGCCACCTATCCGTCCGAGACGGCGTTCGATCTGCCGCTCAACGGCCTGTCGATGATGGATTACGTCGCGCGGCAAGGCTGGGACGTTTATCTCGTCGACGTCCGCGGCTATGGCCGCTCGACCCGGCCGCCGGAGATGGAGCAGCCGGCGGCGGAGAATCCGCCGATCGTCGACACCTCCGTCGCCGTGAAGGATGTCGGCACCGCGGTCGATTACATCTTGCACAGACGCGGCGTCGCCAAGATCAACCTCATGGGCTGGTCATGGGGCACCGTGATCATGGGCACCTACACCACGCAACACAACGACTTGGTGAACCGGCTGGTGCTCTATGCTCCGGCCTGGATCTTCACCACGCCGCCGGCGATCGGCGGCAGCGGCCCGCTCGGCGCCTACCGCACGGTGACGCAGGAAGCGGCGAAGCAGCGCTGGCTGCGCGGCGTTGCCGAGGACAAGAAGGCCGATCTCATTCCCAACGGCTGGTTCCAGCAATGGGCCGACGCCACCTGGGCGACCGATCCGGTCGGCGCGCAACAGAGCCCGCCGGTGGTGCGCGCGCCGAACGGCGTGTTCGCCGATTTCGGCAAATATTGGCTCGCCGGCAAGCCGCAATACGATCCGGGCGATATCCGCGTCCCGACGCTGATCATTCATGCCGAATGGGACGCCGATCTGCCGAGCGATCAGGCGCAAGGCTATTTCGCCAAGCTGACCAACACGCCCTACAAGCGCTTCATCGAGATCGGCGAGGGAACGCATTCGATCATGCTGGAAAAGAACCGCATGCAGTTCTTCCGCGAGATCATGAATTTTCTCAACGAGCCGGACGCGCAGAGCCTGAATTAGCACGGCGCATTCGCGCGGTGGACGGCACCGGCACAAGGGCGGTAACATCGATCACCGTCTGACGCAGCGCGCGCCGGCCGCCGCCGGCGCGCGACCGACCCGGTCATCCCGTTGAGCGAGCCGCAATCCTACCATCTGCTGATCGCCGACGACCATCCGCTGTTCCGCGGCGCGCTGCGCGAGGCGGTGACCGGACTGTTCAGCCGCGCGCATGTCGGCGAGGCCGGCACGTTCGAGGAGGTCACCGAGCTCATCGAGCGCGGCGGCGACGTCGATCTCATTCTGCTCGATCTCTCGATGCCCGGCGTGCGCGGCTTCTCCGGCCTGATGTATCTGCGCGCGCAATATCCCGAGCCTGCCGGTCGTGGTGGTGTCGGCGAACGACGATCCGGCGGTGATCCGCCGCTGCATGGAATTCGGCGCCTCCGGCTTCATTCCCAAGACGCTCGGCATCGAGGCGCTGCGCCAGGCGATCGCGCGCGTGCTGCAAGGCGAGGTGTGGACGCCGCCCGACGTCGATCTCGCGCGCCGGCGTCCGACGCCGAGAGCGCGGCGATGATCGCGCGGCTTTCGACGCTGACGCCGCAGCAGGTGCGCGTGCTGATGATGCTGTCGGGGGGCCTGCTCAACAAGCAGATCGCCTATGAGCTCGGCGTCTCGGAAGCGACCGTCAAGGCGCACGTCTCCGCGATCCTGCAGAAGCTCGGCGTCGAAAGCCGCACCCAGGCGGTGATCGCGGCCGGAAGGATCGAAGTCCGGCCAATGGCCGCAGGTGCCGGCGCGCGAGGGGTGAATCGCGTCACTCCGCCGCCACGCGCTGCACCCGCCATTGCGTGATCAGCGCGCGCAGCGACGCCGGCTTGACCGGCTTGTTGAGCACGTGCACGCCGGCGGCGCGGGCCTCGTCGCGCACATGCGCGGAGCGGTCGGCGGTGATCAGGATCGCCGGCAGGTCGCGCTTGCGGCGCCGGCGCAATTCGGCGATGGCGACGATGCCATTGCCGCCGTCGAGGTGATAGTCGACCAGGAGCCCGTCGGGCTCGAGGCCGCTTGCCTCGATCGCCGCGAGCGCCGCGGCGAGATCGGCGCGCGGTGAGCACGCGGCAGCCCCAGCCGCCGAGCAGCGTCTCCATGCCGTCGAGAATGGTCCGCTCATTGTCGATGCAGAGCACGTTCGTCCCCGTGAGCCGCCCGGCGGCGCGGCGGAGCCGCGGGCAGCACCGCGCTTGGCGGCGACCGCCGTCGCGCGCGGCACCTCGACGGAGAAGCGCGAGCCGCGGCCGGCATCGGATTTGAGCGTCACCTCGCAGTCGAGCACGCGGGCGATGCGCTCGACGATCGAGAGGCCGAGGCCGAGGCCGCGCGCGACCCGCGCGCCCTGGTCGAGGCGGTGGAATTCCTTGAACACCGCGCGGCGCTTGCGCGTGCGGAATGCCGATGCCGGTGTCGTGGACGTCGATGCGCAGCCGCGCGCCGCGGCGGCGGCAGCCGACCAGCACGCTGCCCGCCGGCGTGTATTTGATCGCGTTGGAGACGAGGTTCTGCAGCAGCCGCCGCAGCAGGCGGCGATCCGAGCGCACCGTCAGCGAGCACGGCATGAAGTTGAGATCGAGACCCTTCTCCCGCGCCAGCGGCGCAAACTCCACCTCCAGCCGCTGCAGCAACTCGTCGATGCGGAAGTCGGTGATTTCCGGCTTCATCGCGCCGGTGTCGAGCCGCGAAATGTCGAGCAGCGCGGCGAAGATCTCCTCGACCGCCTCCAGCGAGGCATCGATATTGCGCACGAGATCGGCGTCCTCGCCGGCGCGCTGGCGCTCGATCAGGCTGGTGACGTAGAGCCGCGCGGCGTTGAGCGGCTGCAGGATGTCGTGGCTCGCGGCGGCGACGAAGCGGGTCTTCGAGACATTGGCGTCGTCGGCCTCGGCCTTGGCGCGCTCCAGCTCGGTGTTGAGCCGGGTCAGCTCCTTGGTGCGCTCGCGCACGCGGCGCTCCAGCGTCGCATTGGCGCGCTCGAGCGCTTCGGCCGCCTTCACGCTCGGCGTGATGTCGGTGAAGGTCGTGACCAGGCCGCCGTCGGGCATGCGGTTGGCGCGCACTTCGATCACCAGGCCGCGCTCGGCAAAGCGTTCGAGGAACGGCTCGGCTTCGGAGGTGTAGCGGGCGATCGCGGTCACGAACCTGCGCGTCGAGCTCCGCCCCGTCGTGCCCGCGCTGCCGCGCGATGTTGCGGAGGATCTCGTCGAGCGCGATGCCGACGCGGGTGAGCGCATGCGGCAGGTCGAAGATCTCGCCGAACTGCCGGTTCCAGCAAACGAGCGCCAGCTCCTTGTCGAATACGGCGATGCCTTGCCGCACATGGTCGAGCGCGGTCTGCAGGATCTCGCGGTTGTAGTGGATCGCGGCATTGGCGTCGTCGAGCAGCTTGAGCGCGGCCTTGGTCGAGACCGTGCGCTTGCGCAAGAGGAGCGAGAGCACCAGCCGCGAGGACGCGGCGCCGATCGCCGAGGCGAGCAGATATTCGCCGTATTGCGATCAGCTGGAAGTCGGCCTCGGCCTCCGGCTCCAGGCTGACGCGGCGCGAGGCGGCAAAGCTGGAGAACGATTTGCGGGTGCGTTCCTCGCCGAGATAGCGCGCCACCGTGGCGGTGAGCTCCTCCACCGTGACCGAGGCGCGCCGCAGCCGGAAGCTCGGCGTGCGCGGCGCCAGCGTCGAAGGCACGAACAAATCGGCCTGCACGCTTTCGATCGCCGTGCGCCGCCGGCTCAGCGAACAGCCGATAAAAAGCACGATGTTGACCGACAGGCTGAGCAGCACGCCGTGGACGAGCGGCGGCAGGTCGAGCCCGAACAGCGCCTGCGGCCGCAGCCAGGCCAGACCGAACAAGCCGTCGGTGAGGATGCGCGCGCCCAGAATATCGGCGTCGGAGAGGCTCGGCAGCAGGAGCGTGTAGCCCCACACCAGGATGCCGGCGCTCATGCCGGCGATGGCGCCGCGCGCGGTGCCGCGCCGCCAGATCAGGCCGCCGAGAAACGCCGGCGCGAACTGGGCGATGGCGGCGAAGGACAGAAGCCCGATCGAGGCGAGCTGCGCCGGGCCGGCCGAGCGGTAATAGATGTAGGCGAGACAGAGGATGACGAAGATGGCGACGCGGCGGATCATGAGGAGCTGCGCGCCGGCGTCGCTCGGTCCGGTGCCGCGCGGCGCGGCGCTTCAAGCACGAGCGGCATCACGATGTCGTTCGACACCATGATCGCCAGCGCCACCGATTCCACGATCACCATGGCGGTCGCGGCGGAGAGACCGCCGACGAAGGCGATCAGCGCGAGAAGCTCGGAATGCGCCTTGAGCGGCAGCGCCAGCACGAACATGTCGCTGTCGACGTGCCGGCGCGGAAAGCGTCAACAGGCCGGCGATCGCGATCGGCACCACGAACAGATTGATCAGCACCAGATAGAGCGGGAACAGCCAGGCGGCGCGGCGGATCTCCGCCTCGCTGTGGTTCTCGACGACGCCGACGTGGAACTGCCGCGGCAGCAGCAGGATCGCGAACAGCGACAGCACCGTCATGGCGCAGAAACGTGGTCGAGCGGCGGCGCGTGCGTCAGCACGGCCGCGGCTGCGGCTGCGCTCAGCGCGCGCGCGAACAACGCGCCAGCGGTCCGGGGAACATGACGAAGGTCACGAAGATGCCGACGGCCAGGAAGGCGACGAGCTTGACGATCGACTCGGTCGCGATCGCCAGCATCAGCCCGTCCTGATGCTCGGTGGCGTCGATGTGGCGGGTGCCGAACAGCACGGCGAACGCCGCCATCAACAGCGCGACGAAGAGCGCGATGTCGCCGAGGAAGGGCTGCGCCACGACGCCGTCCGCCGCCGCCTGCGCGAGGATGGTCGAGACCGAGGACGACACCGCTTTGAGCTGCAGCGCGATGTACGGCACCATGCCGACGATCGCGATCAGCGCCACGGTCGCCGCCACCGCCTGGCTCTTGCCGTAGCGCGCGGCGATGAAATCGGCGATCGAGGTGATGTTCTGGCCCTTGGCGAGCCGCACGATGCGGATGATGAGCGGATAGGCGAGACCGACCATCAGCACCGGCCCGATATAGATGGCGAGGAAATCGAAGCCGGTGCGCGAAGCAAGCCCGACCGAGCCGAAGAACGTCCACGAGGTGCAATAGATGGCGAGCGAGAGCGGATAGATCAGCATGCGCGAACGCGTGCCGCCGGCGAGCGCACGACGGCGGTCGCCATAGCTCGCGACCAGGAACAAAAAGCCGATATAGCCGAGCGCGATGACAATGACGACCCAGCCTTGCAGCATGGCGTTTCCTGCCTCGATGCGCGGTCGTTCTTGGGCCCGCGGCGCTCGATTTTGCTTTAGGTCACCATAGTTTGCCGGGGCTGTCTATCGGCGGGGCTGCGCGGCTATTGGCGCGTCATTCCGCCGCGAGCGCGCGCTCCTTCAGCGGCAGCCGCAATTTGTGCCAGACATCGACCACGGCTTCGGCCAGGCGGTCGATCAGCGCGTCGTCATGATAAGGGCTCGGCGTGATCCGCAGCCGCTCGGTGCCGCGCGGCACCGTCGGATAGTTGATCGGCTGGATGTAGATGCCGTGCTCGGCGAGGAGAAGATCGCTCGCCTCCTTGCAGCGCACCGGATCGCCGACGAAAAGCGGCACGATGTGCGTCGGGCTCGCCATCACCGGCAGGCCGGCGGCGGTGAGCACGGCCTTGGTGCGCGCGGCGCGATCCTGGTGGCGCTCGCGCTCCCAGCTCGAGGTCTTCAGATGCCGGATCGCCGCGGTCGCCGCGGCGGCCGACCGGCGGCGGCAGCGCCGTCGTAAAGATGAAGCCCGGCGCGTAGGAGCGCACCGCGTCGATCAGCGCGGCGCTGCCGGCGATGTAGCCGCCGATGCAGCCGAACGCCTTGGCGAGCGTCGCCTCGATCACGTCGATGCGGTGCATGACGCCGTCGCGCTCGGCGATGCCGCCGCCGCGCGCCCCGTACATGCCGACCGCGTGCACCTCGTCCACATAGGTCATGGCGCCGTAGCGGGCGGCGAGGTCGCAGATGCGAGCGACCGGCGCGACGTCGCCGTCCATCGAATAAAGGCTCTCGAACACGACGAGCTTCGGCCGCGCCGGATCGGCGGCGGCGAGCAGCGCCTCGAGATGCGCCATGTCGTTGTGGCGGAAAATCTGCTTCTCGCAATGCGCCTGGCGCACGCCCTCGATCATCGAATTGTGGTTCCAGGCGTCGGAGAGGATCAGGCAGTTCGGCATCAGCTTGGCGAGCGTGGAGATGCCGGTCTCGTTGGAGACGTAGCCGGAAGTGAAGACGAGCGCCGCTTCCTTGCCGTGCAGGTCGGCGAGCTCGCGCTCGAGCTCGACCAGCGGATGGTTGGTGCCGGCGATGTTGCGGGTGCCGCCGGCGCCGGTGCCCATGCGGGTCGCGGTCTCGACCATGGCGCCGATCACCTTCGGATGCTGGCCCATGCCGAGATAGTCGTTGGAGCACCAGATCACGACGTTGCGCGGGCCTTGCGGCGAATGCCACAGCGCATGCGGGAAACGGCCGGCCATCCGCTCGAGATCGGCAAAGACGCGATAGCGCCGCTCGTCGCGCAGCCGCGCACAGCGCGTCGGTGAAATAGGCATTGTAATCCATGAGACTCCCGCCTCCCCCGAGGCTCTCACTGGCCGGGGAACCGCTTTTTTAGAGTGGTTCCAGGCACGTTGTCGAGCCGATTGTCGCGGTAAAATCGTCGCGCCGCATTGCGCTGGATCAAGTCGGGTAAAACGTGGTGAATTTTCGGTTTTTCGCGAAGGCCCGCGGGCCGTGGCGTGCCGCCTAGCCGGCCTTTGCCGACAGATGGTCGCGTAGCGCTACGGCGTTGTTGTGTTCCGCATCCTTGGCCGCGAACAGAAGCGTCACCGGCCTGGCGCCGCGGATGAGGTCGCGCAGCGTCTCTACGCTGTCAGTGTTTCCCCGCAACTCGGCGCGATAGCGCTTTTGAAACTCGCTCCAGCGGGCGGGATCGTGATTGAACCAGCGGCGCAGCTCCGTCGCTCGGCGCCACCTCCTTGAGCCGAAGATCGATCCGAGCGGCCTCGCGTTTGAGCCCGCGCGGCCACAAGCGGTCGACGAGCACGCGGCGGCCGTCGCCGCGCGACGGCGGATCGTAGACGCGCTTGATGCGCAGCGTTCCCATGCATCGCTGCTCCTTCGCCGTCGGCGGTCGCGGCGCGCCTTGGGCGTTCCGGGGCGAACTATCGTCCGGTAAAGGCGGCCGGACGCTTTTCGACGAAATGCGCCACGCCTTCCTTGAAGTCCTCGGAGCGAAACGACTCGACCATTTCCTTGTCGGCCAGCGCCCAGGCTTCCGAGAGCGACTGGAAATAGGACTGGAACACCTGCCGCTTGATCACGCCGATCGAACGCGGCGAGGACGTGGTGACCAAGTCGCGCGCGAGCGCCTGCACGCTCGCCAAAAAATTCTCCGCCGGCAGCCGGCGCACCAGTCCCAGGCGCTCCGCCTCGGCGGCGTCGATTGTGCGCGCGGAATAGAGGAGGTCGAGCGCGTTCATCGGGCCGATGAGCCGCGGCAGCATCCAGGAGCTGCCATGCTCGGCGATGAGGCCGCGCTTGGCGAAGGCCGTGGTCAACTTCGCGCCCTCCGCCATGTAGCGGAAGTCGCAGAACAGGCTGAAGCAGACGGCGATGCCGGCGATCGGGCCGTTGATCGCGGCGAAGATCGGTTTCGGCACGGCGAGGAAATAGCTGAACTTCTGATCGAAATTGTCCGGCTTGCGGGCGATCTGCACGACGTTGCTGCCGGGGCCGCCGCTCGACGAAATTTTGCTCAGCCGCGACATGTCGGCGCCGGCGCAGAAGCCGCGCCCGGCGCCGGTGATGACGATGGCGCGCACCGCATCATCCGCCGCCGCCGCCTCGATGGCGCGGCGCACATCGGCGTCCATTTCGCTCGTCCAGGCATTGAGCTTGTCCGGCCGGTTGAGCGTGATGGTGGCGACGTGAGCATCGACGCCGTAGAGAATGTCCGTGTAGGCCATGCGTTCCTCCTGCACCCTTAGATCTGCGCGCGTGCCGGCGGGCCTGCGGGCACGCGATTTCCGCGCTCTTGCCTGCGAATATTGCACATCGGCCCGATCTGGTCCAAGACGACGCGGCCACGGAGACGCGCGCAGGGAGACGCGCCAGGAGACACGCGGCATGAGCGATGTCCTGATCGAGACGCTGGAAGACGGGTTGCTTACGCTGACGTTCAATCGTCCGGAGCGCCGGAACGCGCTCAATCCCGAGATCCTCGACGCGCTGGTCGACGCCGCGACGCGCGCCGCCACCAATCCGGCGGTGACGGTGGTGATGCTCACCGGCGCCGGCGGCACGTTCTGCGTCGGCGGCGACGTCAAGGCGATGGCCGCGCGCGAGGGCGCGCCGATCGCGGTCGATGACCGCACCGAAGATCTGCGCCGCAAGATGGAGGCGGCGCGGCTCCTGCACGAGATGCGCAAGCCGACGATTGCCGCCATCGAGGGCGCCGCGGCCGGCGCCGGATTGTCGCTTGCGCTCGCCTGCGACCTACGCCTCGCCAACCGCTCGGCCAAGCTCACCACCGCCTTCGTCAAGGTCGCGCTCTCCGGCGATTTCGGCGGCACCTATTTTCTCACCAAGCTCCTCGGCAGCGCCAAGGCGCGCGAGCTTTATCTGACCTCGCCGATTCTTTCCGCCGACGAGGCACTGCAGATCGGGCTCCTCACCCGCGTGCTCGACGATTCCGGTTTCCAGGACGCCGCCAAGAGCTACGCCATGACGCTTGCCCGCGGGCCGCGGCTCACTCTCGGCTCGATCAAGCACAATCTCAATCTGGCGGAATACGCCCCGCTGGCGACCTGCCTCGACAACGAGGCGGCCAATCACGTGCGCGCGTCGACGACCGAGGACCACCGCGAGGCGGCGGCCGCGTTCGTCGAGAAGCGCCAGCCGGTGTTCAAGGGACGCTGAGATGGCCGATTATTTCCGCCTGCGGCAGATCTGCCTGGTGGCGAAGGATCTGCCGCGCGTGATTGCCGATATGCAGGCGATCTTCGGGGTGAAGCTCGCCTATCAGGATCCGCATGTGCGCCGGTACGGCCTCGAAAACGCGCTGTTTCCCTTCGGCCTCGCCTTCGTCGAGGTCGTCTCGCCCATCGAGCCCGATACCGCGGCGGGCCGCTTCCTCGAGCGTTCGGGCGGAATCGGCGGCTACATGGCGATCTTCAATTGCAACGATCCGGAACGGCGCGGCCGGCATGCCAACGGCTTGGGCGTGCGCACCGCGCACACTATCGACCACAAAGGCTTTCACGCCGTACAGCTCCATCCGCGCGATTGCCGCGCGGCGATGATCGAGTTCGACCGGACCGACGGCGAAGAAGACCTGCGCGGTCCCTACTCGCCGGCCGGCGGGACCGGTTGGACGGACGCGATCAAGACCGATGTCAGCCAAGCGACTCGCCGAGATCGTCGTCGAGAGCGCCGACCCGGCGGGCATCGGCCGGCACTGGTCGGCCATCATCGAGAAGCCGTTTGCGCCCGACGGCGAAGGCGGCCGTGTCGCCGTGGACATGACTGCGATCCGCTTCGTCAAGGCCCGCGAACCGCGGGAGAGTTTGCGCACGTTGGTGATCGAAGTCGCCGACCGGACGGGCATCGAGAAACGGGCGGCGCAGCGCGGTTATTCGGTCGCGGATGGGGGCGTCGAGTTCTGCGGCGTGCGTTTCGACCTGACGCGTTAAACGCCCGGTCAGGTCACTTGGACCAAGGAAAATTGCTACCATCGGCCGGTCATGCGGCTGGACGGTGGCCTTGAGGCGATGCGTCATGCGGCGTTGGTCGATGTGGGCGGGCGTGGCGATCGTGCTTGCGGGCGCGCGATGCACGGCCGCAGGCCCCGGCCGCGGACCTCCCGATTCGCCGCAGACGCCGCTGCCGCCGGCGCAGGCGCCGGCCTTTGTTCCAGATCCCGGCAAGCCCTGGTGGCGGTTCTTCACCGACGGCGAATGGTATTTCGAGTTCGGCTCCGACAAGGAATTCTGGAGCAACCCGGACATCCACGTCTCCCAGCCGGCGCTCGGCAACAATTTCACGATCTACGACGTCAAGGGCCACGACGCCCCGGCCGGCGCCGGCGAGGCGCCGCAATACAACATCCGCGTCGGCCGGTTCTTCAATGAGAACTGGGGCGTCGAGCTGAACATCGACCACTCGAAATACTACACCGACATCGGCCAGACCGCGCAGGTGAGCGGGCTGATCGCTGGCGTGCCGGTCAGCGGGCCGCGCCAGCTGGACAATTTCTTCTTCAACGAGCAGCTGCACAACGGCGCCAACCACGTCATGCTCGACGCGGTGTATCGCTACCCGCTGATCGGCCAGACCAACGAGACCAACAGTCTCGCCGCCATCGGCAAAGTCGGTATCGGCGTGATGCTGCCGCACACCTCGGACATCATCCTCGGCAATCCCAACAATGTCGGCCTCAAGACGTGGAGCAATCTCATCGGCATCAATAGCGGCTGGTGGCAGCTCAACGGCTGGACGACGGGTATCGAGAGTCGGCCTTCGCTACGTGGTGTTCAAGCCGTTCTACCTCGAGCTGACCAACAAGGTAGCGTATTCGAGCTTCGGCAATCTGCCGGCCTTCCAGGGAACCATGTCGCAGGCGATGTGGATGGAGGAGATCGTCCTCACGCTCGGCTTCACCTATGACGGGACCAGCGCGCACCCCTTGTGGTGGTGACGCCGCGCCGGCCGGCGGGGCTCGCCTCGGGTCACGGCATTATTTCTTCCGAAACGAGTCCCGCGCCGCCTTGCCCGAGCGATAGCTCGCGGTGAGCTGGCTCTGGTCGGCGTCGGCAAAAGCGGCCGCGGCGTGCAGCGCATTCGCGGTGGCGTTGACCGCTTCCTTGATCATGCGGACGGTCGGCTGCGGCCTCGACAGGACCACTTCGGCCATCTCCAGCGCCTTCTCCACCGTGCGGCCATCGTCGGCGAGCTCATCGACCAGTCCCCAGTCGAGCGCTTGCGCGGCCGGCATCTTCTCGCACAGGATGGTGATGCGCTTGGCGCGGGCCGGCCCGACCAAGGTAATGAGCCGCGGCAAGGCACCCCATTGCAGGTTCAGGCCGATCTTGGCCTCCGGGACGTACAGATAGGCGCCGCGCCCGAGCACCCGCCAATCGCACGCCAGCGCGATGGCGACGCCGGCGCCGACCGCGAGCCGCTCCATGGCCGCGATGGTGATCTGCGGCATCGCTTCCCAGGCTTTGCACAGTCGCACCCCGCCATAGGCGCGTTGCCGCCGTTTGAGATCATCGCTCTCGCTGTGCCAGCTATCGGCGGCCTTCAGATCGAAGCCGGCGGAAAAGGCATTGGCCGCGCCGGCGAGAACCACGACATGGGTTTCGAGATCGTCGAAAAAACCGCGTGCCGCGTGGGTCAGCTCGACGACGAGCTTCTCGTTGAAGGCGTTGAGGTTCGCCTTGCGGTCGAAGCGCACGACGGCGATGCCGCCGCGCTTTTCGATGGTCACATAGTCAAGCTGCACCGTGCTGTCCCGCCTCGGATCGCCTCGATTGGACGTTTAAGTCTTCCACCGGCTGCCTTCGAAACCGGTCCTCGCATAGGCGATACCGCCATCCACTGCGATCGTCGCACCGACCACATAGTCGCCGGCGCGAGACGCAAGATAGATTGCCGCGCCGGCCATGTCCTCGTCGGTGCCGACGCGTCTTGCCGGAACGCGCTGCGCCACCTTATCCGCATTGTCGCGCGCGTCGATGTTCATGTCGGACGGAAACGGACCCGGCGCGATCGCCGAGACCACGATCTTGTCGGCGATCAGCCTCGCCGCCATGCGCCGCGTCAGATGGATCAGCCCCGCCTTGCTCGCGTGGTAGGAATAGGTTTCGAGCGGATTGACGAAGATGCCGTCGATCGAAGCGATGTTGATGACCTTGGCCGGCCGCTCGGCGCTGGCGGCGGCCTTGAGCGCGGGATGCAGCGCTTGGGTCAGGAAGAACGGCGTCTTGAGGTTGAGGTCCATCACCTTGTCCCAGCCGTTCTCCGGAAAGGCGTCGAACTCCGCCGCCCATGCGGCGCCGGCATTGTTCACGAGGATGTCGAGCTTTCCCTCGCGCGCGGCGAGGGCGGCAGCGAGCGCCTGCACGCCCTCGACGGTCGAGATGTTCGCCGGGATGGAGAAGCAGGAGCCGCCCTCCTTCGCCAGCTCCGCCGCGGCCTGGTCGCACTGCGCGGCCTTGCGCGCCGCGATGTAGACCTGCGCGCCCTGCGCGAGGAAGCCGCTCGCGATCATCTTGCCGATGCCGCGCGAACCGCCGGTGACCAGCGCCGTGCGGCCCTTGAGCGAGAACAGATCAGTCATCATCGGCGCGCTTCCTTTCTCCAAGCCATCTCTCCAGCCAGTACATAGCATGTCCGGTCGCGTCCCCGCAAGGCCGCGCGGTCGCCCGCACGACCTCAACTCGACCGCTCCTTAGCATACATAACGGCTTTCAGTCGCCGGGTCTCGGCGGCTTCGATTTTGGTAGTTGCAAGCTGGCAACACGACAGCCAGAAAAAGCCTGAACAGCCCTTGACTGCGCTACCCTCCCACGTCAGCCTTGTCTAACCTGGGTGTGGGGGCTTGGATGAGGGCACGCGGGTCGTGATCACGGGGTAATCCACCGGGCGGCGTATTCTGCCGGTCGCCTTATCACCCTCGAAGACAGTTCGTTAGACCTTCAAAGACAGTTCCCGAGCGCTCAGCGTCGGGTTGGTTTGCGTCGCGCAAGAGTGCCGCGCAAGTCGATCCACGTGGTTGCGTCTGCGAGCGTGGTTGTGTCGGCGAGGTCGTCATGTTCTTCGATGCTGCGTTGGGGAAGACGTGACTTGACCGCGTGGATTGTCGAGCGAGGCGAAGCCGCCCCCGTTGCCCAAGTTCCAGTTGTCACTGGATTGCGCGCGATCTGGGACTGTCTGCTGTTCTTCAAAAATCCGATCCGCGTCGTCGAACGGCAGTACCGACGCAATGGACCGGTCGTCGCTTTTAAGCTCATCGGGAAAAAGATCGGCGGTCTCCTTGTTGTCGGCGCCCGATACAACCGCGAGGTGCTCAACCGAACCGATGTGGCGCGGCCGACCTCGCTATGGCAGGTGACCGGCGCGTCCGGCTCGGCGCAGGCCGAATTTCGGCGCGGATACTTGGGAACGCAGGGCAAGGAGCATGAGACGCTGCATTCGGCAGTGGCCTCGCAATTGACCAAGCCGAGAGTTCGAGCAACATTTCGCCGCGCTCCGGGATCTGGCGATCGCCTCGGTCGACCGCTGGCCCACGGATCAGACCGTCGATCTCTACGCCCTCAACCGTCAGATCGGTCGAGAGGCGGCGTTCAAGCTGCTGTTCGGCGAGCCCGACGAGGCGCAGATCCATCGTTTCGTTACCATGCTGGAGAAGCATCATCTGATCAATTGGCAGGCGAGAGCGTACGTCTCGCAAATCAATGTTCGCGGCTGCCCTTATCATGCGGTCCAGCGCAACGCCGAACGGCTGGCGGAATTCATCTCGCAGTGGATTGCCGAGCAGCGCCACGCCGATCGCCGGAGCAATTTGCGGGCGGCGCTCGCGGCCATAGATACGACCGACAGCGCACTGTCGACGCCGAAGCGGATGGCGGGGCATTTTTCGTTTCTCGGATTCGCCGCCTACGAAACGATGTCGAGTGTGCTGACCTGGATATTGTTCCTGCTTGGCTTTGCACCCGAACGTGCTGGCAGACCTGGTCGATGAGATCGAGGCGGGAACGCCCTTGGAAAGCGTCGATTCCGAGGAGCTGAAAAATCGGCCCCTCCTTAACGGCGTCATCCAGGAATCGATGCGGCTCGTGCCGCCGGTCCCGGTCATTCCGTGGCGCGCCTTCGATGCTTGCGAGGTAGCCGGCTTGCATCTTCAGGCCGGGACCAAAATCATGATCAGCCCGCACTTGACCCATCGGTTGCCGGAATTGTTTGCCGATCCTCTGCGCTTCCTGCCGGAGCGCTGGTTCTCGATCAAACCATCGCCCTACGAATATCTCCCGTTCAGCGGCGGCCCGCGGCGGTGCCCGGGTGCGCAGTTCGGGACTGAATTCCTGCGCGTCGCATTGACCGCGATCACCCGCCGCTACCGCATCGAACTCGGCTCAGGCGCCCGTATCGATTACGTCTATCGCGGCATCACGATACCCAAACCCGGCATACCCGTGATGCTGGCCAAGCAGGACCGGCGCTTCCGTGCGCCCGAAATGAGCGGCAGCCTCCTCGAACTCGTCAAGGTCGATCGCCCGAACTGAGCAGCGCACCAGACAAATAAGAGTGCGGTATCTTGCGAACCAAACGCGCCCGATGAGTGAGGAAAGACGGACGGGGCGCAAGCAAACAAAGTGGTGCTGCCGGTAAGGATTGAACTTACGACCTCCCCCTTACCAAGGGGGTGCTCTACCACTGAGCTACGGCAGCGTTCTCGTCGGCCAATGCAGCGGTCCGCGCGGCCGGCGCGCGCCATGAGAACCACAAGGCGGGAATCCGTGCAAGCACGCGGCTTGCGCTAGGCGCGGCCTATGCCGTCATGGCCGCGGCATGACGAACCGCCATTAAAACTCCGACGCGAGCCGATCCAATCCCATGACGTGGGCGAGGCTGCGCACTTCGTCCTTCTGCTCGTCGGAGAAGCTCATGATCAGCGGGATGGCCGCGGATTTGAGATCTTGCACCTCGGTGCTTTCCGGGCTGAGCGAGGCAAGCTCCTCTGCGCCCGCGGGCGCGCCGTGCTTGTGCGCGTCGCGCGTTTTGGCATAGGCGATGTTGCGCAGCGCCGCTTCGACGCCGGGCCACATCCGCTCCTGGTCGGGCGTCAGGTGCAGGCGCTCCTTGATGCTCGCAATCTGCGCGTCGTTGAGCATGAAGCCCTGCCGCGGTTGCTCGACGCGGCGATGCGCGAGCGCAACCGATGGCTTCGCCGAGTGATCGCGGCTTGCACTATTGCCGGGACTGCCCGCCGCAGCGATACGCTTGCTGCCGGCGCGGCGGCGGCGACCTCTTCCGGCGCGGCCGCCTGGATGGCGGCCTGCGGCTGCGCTTGCGGCACCATCGGCGCCGGGTTCAACAGCGCGAGCCGCGGATCGCCAAGTACCATGGTGTTTACTGCGCCGGTTACGCCGGTCGCCGCGTCATCGGCGGCAGCGACGTCCTGATCCTGGGGAAAACGCAGAGCGATGGTCTGGCTGGGGGAAAGATCCGAGGTGCGCACCGCCGCGGCGTGCCAACCGCCGATGAGGTAACCGATGCTGCCGGCTGCGAGTATCCAAAGCGCCCGGCCGCGCTGCAATGCTCCGTCACGCCGCATTCCGACGCCCCCCGTTCCCCGCTTACGCCCCTCTATGTCCTTTCAAATGAGGCTTAATTTATGACTAACCTGGGGATTTTTGTCGGCATTGCGGCAGCCGCCGCGGCCTATACGAAACCAGGCCCGGATGAAAACAAGGCCCGGCGTTTCCGCCGGGCCTTGCCTTACGCATTGACTTACGTCGCCTGAATCCGCTCCGAAATCGGTCCTACGCCGCCTCTTCCTCGACGACGGCGTCCTCCTCCGCCTCGGGCTTGGGTCCGCGATGCGGCCCCTTGGCCAGAGCCGCCTCGATCTCCTTGATCGCCTCGGTCTCGGTCAAGCGCTGCACCGCAGCAACCTCGCGCGAAAGCCGGTCGAGGGCAGCCTCGTAGAGCTGCCGCTCGGAATAAGACTGCTCCGGCTGGCTCTCCGAGCGGAAGAGATCGCGCACCACCTCGGCGATGGCGACGATGTCGCCGGAATTGATCTTGGCCTCGTATTCCTGCGCCCGGCGCGACCACATGGTCCGCTTGATCCGCGCCCGGCCCTTGAGGGTCTCGAGCGCGCGCTTGACCATCGGCGTCTCGGCAAGCTTGCGCATGCCGACCGAGGCGATCTTCGAGGTCGGCACGCGCAGCGTCATCTTGTCCTTGACGAAATTGATGACGAACAGCTCCAGCCGAGCGCCCGCGACCTCCTGCTCCTCGATGGAGACGATCTGACCCACGCCGTGAGCCGGATACACAATGAATTCGCTGGTCTTGAAGCCTTGTCGTTGCGTAGTCTTCTTCGCGTTCATTCCCAAGGTTGCTCCTTCCGGCTCCGGCTTCTGCCGATGAGCGGGCTTAGCCACGCTGACCCGGGTCCGGGCCGTCTGCCGCGTGGACGGTGATGGCCTCCGGCTCGCGCGGGAGGGGGATTTTCTTGCCTTCCGGTTCATACCGGCCGCGCTTTTCTTCGTACGACGACGAGTTTTCTCTGCCACTGCTCTCGCGTGGATTAGCACGCCTCTTCTGACGGTTCCTCGGAAACGCCCCGGAAAAATAAGCTCCCGTTGACGGGGAGCGGCATATCGGGGGTGTTCTTCATTATGAAACGCCCTTATATCACATTTTCGGCCAAAATCAAAGCCTTATGGCATCGCGAAAGGATCGCGGCGGCGGAAACCTTAACCATGGTAAAGGCCGGTCCATAAGCCGGTCCGGTCAGTCGCCTGTTCCCGGATTGGCCGAAAAATGTTGCTCGAATTTGCCTGATTTCCCCTCCCACTCCTTGGCGTCGGCAGGAGGCTCTTTCTTGGCCGTGATGTTGGGCCACAGCTTGGCGTATTCGGCATTGATGCCCAGCCATTTTTCGACGTCGGGCTCGGTATCGGGCTTGATCGCATCGACCGGGCATTCCGGTTCGCAAACGCCGCAATCGATGCACTCGTCGGGATGGATGACCAGCATGTTTTCGCCCTCGTAGAAGCAGTCTACGGGGCACACTTCCACGCAATCCATGTATTTGCATTTGATGCAATTGTCGTTGACGATATAGGTCATCCGCTCACTCTGTCCGGGCTTTCGGCGAGCATTGCTCCTACCGCATGGCTCCTACGCACGCAAGGCTGAGGCCTCTCCGGATAGGTCGCCGCACGCTCTCAGGTCAGCTCCTCATATAGGGTCTGCGGCCACCGTCGCGGGACCCCGGCGCTCGGCAAACGCGCGCACCTTCAGCACCCGCACGCGGCGATCGAGCGCGACGGTGATCACGTCGCCGGCGCGCACATGATGGCCCGGTGCGTCGACGCGCGTGCCGTTGACGCGAACATAGCCGGCATCGGCCAGCGCCGCCGCGGCACCGCGCGTGCGCACCAGACGCGCGTGCCACAGCCACCGATCGAGGCGCTGGCGATCGGGCGTCGCGGAACATCCGTCGCCGAGCGAATCCGCCGGTCTGCGATTATTCCGGTCGAGCTTGATCTGTTCGGAAAACCGGCCGCCGCTCGCGCGGACCATGCTTAGCGGCGCTCCTTTGCATCGGCCTCGAGCTGCGCCTTGAGTGCGGCAAGCTTGGCAAAGGGCGAGTTCGGATCCGGCGCTTTCTCGCGCCGCTCGTAGCGGTCTTTCCGCTCCGGCCGCTCATGCCGGGCTACGTGGGCGGGCGGCCGCTCGCGTTCGCGGCGGGGACGATCGCCCCGATCCGCCGCGCCCCGGCGGCGCTGGCGCAAGTGACGGCCTTCCCGTGGCGGCTGTTCCGCCGCAGCCTCGGCAGGAATATCCTGCGGCGCAGTCGTCGTTTCGCCGGTCGGAGCGGCAGGTGTCGCAGCGTCTGCAGAGGCTGCGGCCGGCGGCTGAGCCGTCTCCTTGCGCGCGCCGCGGCGCCTGAAATTGGGCCGGCGCCGGCCCTCGGCGCGGCCCGGCCGCCACACGTCGATGAGCACCGGCTCCGACGACGCCGGCGCGGCCTCCGGCGCCGATTCTGTGCCGGCCTCTGTTGGGGAAGAGATCTCGGCCGCATCCGAGGCTGCAGCTACGGTCTCGACGGGCAGCTCCGGCGGAGCTGGGTCATCCGACTCCACAATCGGTTCGGCAGGCGCGTCGACCTCAGCCTCGCCTGGCGGCAAGATTTCGACGACGCTCTCTGCTCCAGACTGCTCCACGCCCTGCACTGCGGGTTCTGCCGACGCAGCGTCTTGCGCCGCGCGCTCGCTCTTGCGGCGCGGCTTCTTGCGCCTCGGCTTCTTGCGGCGCGGCGGTTTCCATGATCGGAGCGGGCGCCGGATCGGGCTCGGCCGGCTTCGGCCGCTGCTCCACGCGGTAACCGAGCGAGCGCAGGATCGAGGCGAAATCCTCGCCCGAGGCGCCGGTCAGCGAGGTCATGGTGTTGACCACGGTGAAGCCGCCGCCGGCGAAGGCGCCCGGCGGTTTCGGCAGCGAAGAGCCGTCGCGCCAAGCGAGCGCCGGGCGGATCAGATCGGCAAGGCGCTCGAGAATATCGACGCGCACCGCGCGTTCGCCGCAAATCCGGTAGCCGGCGGTGCGATAGAGCGCGGCATCGATTTCGCGATTGACCGGAAACGAGGTGCGGCCGCCGGCGGCGAGATGCAGAAGATCGTCGAGGCCTTTGGTCTGCGGGCCGTCATGGCGGAGCGCCCAGAGCTGGGCGGCGAGCGCGCGCGGCGCCGGCTTGAGCAGCAGCGGAAGATAGATGTGGTAAGCGCCGAAGCGCACGCCGTATTTGCGCAGCGTCGCCCGCTCCGGCTGTTCCAGGCCCTTCACATCCTCGGCGACGCGCTGGCGATCGAGCACGCCGAGCGCCTCGACCAGCTGGAAAGCAACGCCGCGCGCAATGCCGCTCACGTCGGCGGACGCCGAGAGCTCGAACAGCGCCCCGAGCAGCTTCTCGATGTGCGATTTCACCCATTGCTCGAGCCGCGCCGCCACCGCTTCGCGCGGCGCGCCGGAAAGATGCTCGTCGGCGATGATGGCGACGCGCGGCCGCAATACCTCCTCGCCGGCGATCAATTTGCCGACCGCGGCGCCGGTCCAGCGGATCGTGCCGTCGGCGGCGAGCGCGAATTGCGCGTCCGGCGCCTCGGCAAGCCGCACCGCGCGCGCGGCGATCTCGCCGGCCAGCGCCTTTTGCGCGGCGTTCTGCAGCGCCTTTGCTTCCGAGCCGCCGGACGAGGAATCCGGCACGAAGACGAGGCCGTCGAGACGGCCGATGGCATGGCCTTCGACCGCGACCTCGCCGGTCTTGGCGATCTCCGGCTCGAGCGTCGCATCCTCGCGCAGCCGCCGCATCAGGACGCTGGTGCGGCGATCGACAAAGCGTTCGGTGAGCCGCTCATGCAGCGCGTCGGAGAGCTTGTCCTCGACGCCGCGGGTGACGCCCTGCCAATGTTCGGGGTCGGCGAGCCAGTCCGGACGGTTGGCGGCGAAGGTCCAGGTCCGGATATGCGCGATGCGCGCCGTGAGCGTGTCGATATCGCCGTCGATGCGGTCGGCCTGCGCCACCTGGCGCTCGAACCAGTCGTCGGGAATTTTCCCCTCGCGCATCAGGAAGCCGTAGAGCGTGACCACGAGCTCGGCATGCGTCGCCGGGGCGATCTTGCGGTAGTCGGGCACCTGGCAGAGCGTCCCACAACCGCTCGACCGCGGCCCGGCTTGCGGCCATGGCGCGCACATCGTCGTCGCGCGCGGCGTGCTCGAGCACGAGGATATCTTCGGCGATCGGGGCGCGGGTGAGCGCGGCCTCCGTCGGCGTCGCGGCGAGCGTCGCCTGCAGCGCGCCGATCGAGGAGAAGTCGAGTTCGCTGTTGCGCCATTGCACGAGCTTGACCGGCTCGAAGCTGTGCGATTCGAGCGCCTGGACGAGCTCGGTCTCGAATGGCGGGCAGCGGCCGGTGGTGCCGAACGTGCCGTCGCGCGTCGCGCGGCCGGCGCGGCCGGCGATCTGCGCGAGTTCCGACGGGCTGAGCTTGCGGAACTGGTAGCCGTCGAATTTGCGGTCGGAGGCGAAGGCGATGTGATCGACGTCGAGATTGAGGCCCATGCCGACGGCGTCGGTCGCCACCAGATAGTCGACCTCGCCGGACTGATAGAGCGCGACCTGGGCGTTGCGCGTGCGCGGAGACAGCGCGCCGAGCACCACCGCGGCGCCGCCGCGCTGGCGGCGGATCAATTCCGCGATCGCGTAGACCTCCTCGGCCGAGAAGGCGACGATGGCGGAGCGGCGCGGCAGGCGCGTGAGTTTCTTGTCGCCGGCGAAGGTCAGTTGCGACAGCCGCGGCCGGCTTACCACGCTGACGCCGGGAAGCAGCCGCTCGACGATCTGGCGCATAGTGGCGGCGCCGAGCACCAGCGTCTCTTCGCGCCCGCGCCGGTTGAGCGCACGGTCGGTGAAGACATGACCGCGCTCGAAATCGGCGGCCAGCTGGATCTCGTCGACGGCGAGGAACGCGACGTCGAGGTCCCGCGGCATCGCCTCGACCGTCGCCACCCAGAAACGCGGGTTCGGCGGCTTGATCTTCTCCTCGCCGGTGACCAGCGCCACCGCGTCGGCGCCGACCCGCTCAACGGCGCGGTTATAGACCTCGCGCGCCAAGAGGCGGAGCGGCAGGCCGATCAGCCCGGAGGAATGCGCCAGCATCCGCTCGATGGCGAGATGCGTCTTGCCGGTATTGGTCGGCCCAAGCACGGCGGTGACGCCGGCGCCGCGGGCGCGTGCATCACGATTGGCGGACACGGGAAACGAGATCGGCATCGAGGGCTCGGGCTGCGCGCCGCCACCTGGTCCTTCCGCGGCTCGCGGGAAGGGCAGTGTGGGGGCGCATCTGTATCACAACATGACGCTGGAAAGGGCTGTGCTTAAGGTGTGGAACGAGTTCTGGAACGAATCGCGGCCGAATTGGCGACTCGCGCTTTGTCCGAATTCGTTCACGCGACATATGGCGCCGCAGCCGGGACGCGATACCAGATCGGGTGCTCGCGGCCTCTTTTGCCGTTCGGCTTGCCGCCGAAACCGTTAACAGCGTTCCGGATCAAGATTCCGCGGCGAAGTCGAAGAGCTATCCTCCTGTGGATTGTGGGGACACGGGCCATGCCGGCAAAGGCAGATCGCGCCCGCCCGCGCCTTACTGCGTCTTCACCGCCGCCGTAGACCGCGGCGGATGCGCCACCGAGACGAATTGCGTCGCCTGCAATACGCCGAGCCCGATCGGCGTCGGCACCGAGAAGCGGTAAGGCACAACGACGCGCGTTCCCGAGATCGGCGCCATCCAGACCTCGGCGTCGCGCAAGGCACTGAGATATCTGATTGCCGGCTTGTCCGGCACGTAGCCGGAAATGGGCTGGAAGTACAACGCGCAGACCACGACCGGCCCTTCGTAGCCGCGGTCGGTCTTGACGGTCTCGATGCGCTTGAACTCGCTCAGCAGATCATAACGCAAGCGGCCGTCGAACACCGAGACCCTGCGGTTGCACGCCTCCGGCGAGACCGGATCGCCGTTGCCGACCACGCGGTGGAGCGTCGAGGTCATCGGGTCCACCACGCCGCGGCGATCTGCGTCGCTCACCGGCAGGAGATTGGGATGCGGCTTGACCGGCGGCTCGACCGAGTAGTCCTTCACATTGCCGCCGGCGAGCACCATGCGAACGTCATCGACCCTGCGGTCGTAGGTGATGGTGGAGGCGTAGCCCGTCGGCACCGGTTGCCCGCCGCTGCTGAGCGTGCCGTGCGAGGAGGTGGTGCCCTTCGCGCCGGTGAAGAATTGCAGAAGTCCGGTGGTACCGCCCGTGGCGACGGCGCTGTACTGGTCATCGCCAACCTCCACCACCCAGTTGCCGCGTCCGATCGGAATGCCGGCGAGCGAGGCGACATATTCGGCATCGAGCCGTCCCTGCGCCGCAGCGACACCAGCCGAGTCGATCGCCAAGGCGGCGGCGATGACGCCGACCATGACACCGACCGCGACGGCGAAGGCGGCAGGTTCGCTCCGGCGAGCGAACGGTTGCGGCAGAACGAACACGGAGGACGGTTCCCTCAAAGCACCACGTAATAGGATCGACGGCGGCCACGGCACAAAGGAAAGGCAATGCCCTACGGACGCGCCTGCAACCGATAGCATGAATTGTGTGCCTGTTTTGTCGGAGAATGCGTCGTTTCTGTGATTTTGCGCACCATCGCGGGCGACACACCCGCTCGATCGCGGCCGTCCGTGCTTGACGCTTTTCGGCTCGCTTACTATAGGTCCGCGACGTTTTTGCCCCACATCGTGCGGCCGGCGGCTCGACGCGCGGAGAGAATACGAGGATCTGTCGCCATGTCATGGCGTTGCGAACTGACCGGAAAGACGCGCCAGATCGGGCATCGCGTCAGCCATTCCAACCGCAAGACCAAGCGGCGCTTCCTGCCCAATCTGCTCAACGTCACGCTGATGTCGGATGCGCTCGGCCGCTCCGTGCGCCTGCGGATCTCGGCCAATGCGCTCAAGACCGTCGATCATCGCGGCGGGTTCGACGCCTTCCTGCTCGCGGCCAAGGACGCGGAGCTCTCGCCGCGGGTGCTCGAGATCAAGCGCCAGGTCGCCAAGAAGCGCGCGGCGACGGCTTAAGCCTCACGCGATTTCCGGCACGGCGCGGCGCGCAATCGCGGCAGCGTCGATGCCCGGCGCAAGATCGCCGAAATGCCCGGACCATCCGCCGGCAAGGCGCGTGGCAATAAAAGCGTCGGCGACAGCGGGCGGCGCGTAGCGCAGCAGCAGCGATGCCGACAGCAGGAGCGCCAGGCGCTCGACCATGCGCCTTGCCTGGCCTTCATGTTTCCGCAGATCCGCGAGCTCGTTCTCCAGAGCATCGACGCCGGCGTCGTAGTTGCGGTCGGCGCCGCGTGCGGCGCGCAACTCGTCGAATAAAGCCGGGATGCATCCGGGCTCGCGCGTCATCGAGCGCAGCACGTCGAGGCAGATCACATTGCCGGTGCCTTCCCAGATGCCGTTGAGCGGAGCTTCGCGGTAAAGCCGCGCCATCAGATGATCCTCGATGAAGCCGTTGCCGCCGTGGCATTCGACCGCCTCCACGGCGACCGCCGGTGCGCGCTTGCAGATCCAGTATTTGGCGATCGGCGCGCCGACGCGGCCGAGGAGCCGCTCGGCTTCGCTGTCGTCTTCGCGGTCGAGCGCGGCGACGAAGCGGAAAGCGAGCCAGGTCGCCGCCTCGACCTCGAGCGCCATGTCGGCGATGACGTTCGCCATCAGCGGCTGATCGATGAGCGCGCGCTGAAACGCGCGGCGGTGCGCCGCGTGATGGGCGCTCTGCGACAACGCCTGGCGCATCAGGCCGGCGGAGCCGACGGCGAAGTCGAGCCGGGTGTAGTGGTTCATCTCGATGCCGGTGCGGATGCCGTGACCGGGCTCGCCGATCAGATGCGCGATGGCGCCGCGAAACTCGACCTCGGAGGAGGCGTTGGATTTGTTGCCGCACTTATCCTTCAGGCGCTGCAGCTGCAGACGGTTGCGCGTTCCGTCGGCGAGCCAGCCGGGAACGACGAAGCAGGACACGCCGGCATCGGTCTGCGCCAGAGTGAGAAACACGTCCGAGTGCGGCACCGAGAAGAACCATTTGTGCCCGACGATCGACCAGGTGCCGTCGCCGTTGGCGCTTGCCCGCGTCTGCGTCTGCCGCAGGTCGGAGCCGCCCTGCTTCTCGGTCATCGCCATGCCGACGGTGGCGCCGGTCTTGTCGGCGGCGCCGATCTGGCGGCGGTCGTAGCGCGAGGAGGTCACGAGCGCGCCCCACTCCGCCCAGCGCGCCGGATCGCGTCGCAGCACCGGGATGGCGGAATAGGTCATGCCGATCGGACAGCAGATTCCGTTCTCGCCCTGATTCCATAAATAGGAGAGCCCGGCGCGTGCGACCTGCGCGCCGGGACGCGGATCGGTCCACGCGAGCGCATGGGTCTCCTGGCCGATGGCCAGCGTCATCAGCTCATGCCACGCCGGATGGAAATCGATCCGGTCGACGCGATGGCCGACACGGTCATGGGTGCGCAGCTCCGGCAGATTGCGGTTGGCTTGCCGGGCGAGCTCCTGCACCTGCGCGGAGCCGACCGTGCGGCCCGCGGCATGCAATTTTTGCTCGGCCCAATCCGCGCCGAGCGTTCTCACCACCGATTGCAGGACCGGATCGGCGCCATAGGCGTCATAGTCGGCGAGCGCCGGCGGCTGGTTGAAGACCTCGTGCGTCGCGTAGGCATGCGGATCGAGGGACGACATTGCCACTCCTGCGAAGCTACTCCGCGAAGCTATGCGAAAAGCTGCACCGGCCGCCTGCCGGTGTCGCCGCACCATCGGATCGCGAAAGAGGATGCTATTCACCGCTCGCCGAGGCCGTCAATGCGCGATCGAAGCCGGCGCCGCGCCGCATCAGACGGTCTGTGCGCTTCGCTCGATGATGCTCCGCAGCTCCGGCACGCAGGAGCCGCAATTCGTGCCGGCGCGCAGCGTGCGGCCGATATCGTCGACGGTCGCGGCTTGCACCCGGGCGATGCGCGTCGCGGATCGCCGAGAGCCCGACGCCGAAACAGGCGCAGATCACCGGTCCGGTCTCGGCCATGCCGTCGCCGCTGCGGCCCGAAAGCAGCATGCGCCGCTCGCGCTCGGTCACGACGCCGGCCTCGAACAGCGAGCGCACCACGTCCCATTGCGGCGGCGCGTGCGCCGGCCCGACGAAGATGCAGCCATCGAGACGCCCGGAGCGAAACGCGGCGATGCGCGATCAGCCCGCGCGGCCGATCGATGTATTCCGCGAGCTCGCGCATCTTCCGGCATCAGCGTGGCGCGCGAGATCGTGCCAGCGATCGCGGCGGCTCGTTGGTGGCGAACAAAAGTCCGTCGCCGCCGGCCACCGCGACGCGCGCAAACCACGTCCCGGCTCGGCAGCGCGATCGCTGCGGCGCGTCAGCGCAAAGCCGCGATAGGCGAACTCGACCGGTTCGATGCGCGCCGGCGTCGCCTTCAGCTCGGGCTGGCCGGAAACGGGATCGTTCGCCGCCGTGACCAGTGTCGCCGATGCGGGCATGCGGCCGCCGTGGCGTCGCTCCAGTGGATCGGCGCGAAGATCGAGCCTCGTTGCTGGCCGTCGGTGATCGCGACCTTCAGGATGACGCTGCCGTGCTGCGTCGTGACTTTGGCGAAGCCGCCGTCGGCGAGCTTTGCCGCCTTGGCGTCGGCCGGATGGACCTCGACGAACGGTTCGGGCGAATGGGCGCACAGACGCGGACTTGCTCCGGTCCGCGTCATCGTGTGCCACTGGTCGCGCACGCGTCCGGTGTTGAGCCGCAACGGAAAGGCTTCGTTGGTCGCGTCGCGCAGCCGCGGCGGCTCGCGGCGCGACGAAACGGGCCTGGCGGTCGGCGGTGAAAAAGCCGCCGGCGGCGAAGAAGCGCCGCTCGGCCGGCGCTTCGCCGGCGCGCGCCGGCCACTGCACCGGATCGAGCGCGTCGTAGGCGTCGTCCGCCAGTGACGCCGAGCGCGCCGATATCGAAATCGCGCTCGCCCGTTATTCTCGAACGCGGAAAGCGCGGCGTGCTCGCGAAACACGTCGGCGGCCCGACCGATAGTCGAATGCGCCGCCGCAAAGCCCAGGCGCCGCGCCACCTCGCTGACGATCCACCAATCGGGCCGCGCCTCGCCCGGCAGCGGCAGGAACGCGCGCTGGCGCGAGATGCGCCGCTCCGAATTGGTGACGGTGCCGTCCTTCTCGCCCCAGGCCGCGGCCGGCAGCAGCACCTGCGCGCCGGCCTCGACGGTGTCGTTGCGAGAGCACGTTCTCGGAGACGACGAACAGTTCGAGCTTCTTCGAGCGCGGCGCGCATCGCGCCCGCGCGCGGCAGCGACACCGCCGGATTGGTCGCCATGACCCACAGCGCCTTGATCGTCCCGCGCTCGATCGCCTCGAACATATCGACCGCCTTGAGGCCCTCGCGCGGTCGCCATGCGCGGCGCCTTCCAGAAGCGGCGCACGCGATCGAGCTCGGCCGGCGAAAAGCCCATGTGGGCGGCGAGCTGATTGGCGAGCCCGCCGACCTCGCGTCCGCCCATGGCGTTGGGCTGGCCGGTGAGCGAGAACGGTCCCATGCCGGGACGGCCGATGCGGCCGGTCGCGAGATGGACAGTTGATGATGGCGTTGACCTTGTCGGTGCCTTGCGCCGACTGATTGACGCCCTGCGAGAAGCAGGTGACGACGCGCTCGCGTGGTGCGAAACAGCTCGAAGAAGCGCGCGACGTCGCGCTTCGTCGAGCGCCGTCGCGCGGGCGGTCGCGGCCACGTCGCGCGGCGATCTCGCGGGCGCGCGCGAGCGTCTCGACAAAGTCCCGTCGTGTGCGCGTCGATGTAGCCGTAATCGAGCGCGCGTGTCGGCGAGGTGGACAAGCAGGCCGCAGAACAGCGCCGTGTCCATGCCGGGCGCGATCGGCAAGAAACAGATCGGCGTCCTCGGCCGTCGCGGTGCGGCGCGGATCGATGACGATCAGTTTGGTGCCGCGCTCGCGCTTGGCGCGCCATCATGCGCTGGTACAGCACCGGATGGCACCACGCCGCGTTCGAGCCGACCAGCACGATGAGATCGGCTTCGTCGAGATCCTGGTAGATGCCCGGCACGGTGTCGGCGCCGAAGGCGCGGCGGTGGCCGGCGACCGAGGAGGCCATGCACAGGCGCGAATTGGTGTCGACATTGGCCGAGCCGAGAAAGCCTTTCATCAGCTTGTTGGCGACGTAGTAGTCCTCGGTGAGCAACTGGCCGGAGAGATAGAACGCGATTGCGTCCGGCCCGTCACGATCGACGATCGCGCGTAATCCGCCGGCGACGCGTGTCGAGCGCCGTGTCCCAATCGACGCGCAGCGAGCGAACCGTCCGCCTGCCGCAGCATCGGATGCAGCAGGCGCCGATCGAGCGACGAGCGTCTCGCCAAGCGCGGAGCCCTTCGAGCACAGCCGTCCGAAATTCGCCGGGTGCGCGGGATCGCCCGAGATCGTCGCGCCGCCGTTGCCGTCCGGCGCCGCCAGCACGCCGCAGCCGACCCCGCAATAGGGACACGTCGTGCGCACGGCGGGCGGATGTGCGGACGGCGCGTTCATGCCGGTTGTTGGCGCTCGGTCGATCTCCGGCGGAAATCGGCGTCACGCAGCGCGCCGCTCGGCCAGTGCTCGGCCGAAGACGAGGTCCTCGCGGAACGACTCGATCGCGGCGCCGGTGCGAATAAGATCGAGATACCAGGGCGCGTCGGCGGTATCGCCGTAGAGCACTGCGCCGGCGAGGTGGCCGTCGGCGATCACCGAGCTTCTTGTAGGTGCCGAGACCGGGATCGGCGAGCACGATCGATTCCGTCCCGGCTGCGCCGAGAAAATCGCCGGCAGAGAACACATGCACGCCCGAGACCTTGAGGTTGGTGGCGTTCACGCTGCCGTGGTAGCTGGCGTTGCGTCCGGCGAGCCGCTCGGCGAGCACGCGTGCCTGGTCGTTAGCGGGCTCGACCAGTCCGTAGCAGACGCCGCGATGCTCGGCGCATTCGCCGATGGCGAAGATGTCGGTCGCGTTGGTCGAGAAGGTGATCGTCGACGATGATGCCGCGATTGACCGCGAGACCGGCCGCGGCCGCAATCTCTCGCATTCGGTTTGATGCCGACGGCGACGACGACCATTTCCGCCGCGATGATGCGGCCGTCCTTCGAACTCGACCGCCTCGACGCGCCCATCGCCGACGGAACCCTCTCGTCGCGGCTTCGAGCAGCACCTCGATGCCTTTGGCCTCGACTGCGCGCTTGAGCATCGCCGCGGCGCGTGCGTCGAGCTGGCGCTCCATCAGGCGATCCATGAGGTGAACGAGCGTGACCTTGGCGCCGGCCTTGGCGAGGCCATAGGCCGCCTCGATGCCCAGGAGCCCGCCGCCGATCACGACGACGCGCGTGCCGCGACGCGCGGCGCGCGACAATCGACCCCACGTCAGCCATGTCGCGGAAGGTCAGCACGCCGCGCAGGTCTGCGCCGGCGACCGGCAAGCGGATAGGGCGGGAGCCGGTGGCGAAGACGAGCTTGGCGAATGCCAGCACCTTGCCGTCGGCGAGCGTCACGGTGCGCGGCGGCGGTATCGACCGCGGTCGCGGCGGCGCCATAGCGCAACGTCACGCCGCGATCCCGCCACCAGCTTGCCGGCTTGAGCAGGATCTCGCTCGCCGCACCTCGCCCGCGAGCACCGACGAAAGCAGGACGCGATTGTAGGCGAGTTGCGGCTCCTCGCCGATCACCGCGATGGCGTAGCGGCCGAGCGCGCGGCGAGCGAGTTCCTCGCATAGCCGCGCCGCCGCCATGCCGTTGCCGATGATGACGAGCGGCTCGCTCATTCTCCGGGCTCACTCGGCCGCGACGCTGCGGCCATAGGCCTCGTCGATCATGAACTGGACAAGCATCGCGTAGGCTGCGCCCCACGCCGGCGCCAGCTCCGGCGTCCATTGTTCGCCGAGGCCGCGTTCCAGCGTCCACACAGCGCCGCGCCCACCGGCTCGTAGTCGGCCGGCTTTACTCCGTACGCCACGTGACGCTTGGCGAGCGCGCTCGCCGCCGGCAGTATCGGCTTGCAGATTGCCGAGCCCGTTGACGACGACCGCGAGCGTCGCCATCAGCTTGCTGCCCTGTTCCTTCATGTCGCCGCGAAACAGCGGCTTGACCGCGGGCGCGATCTCGAACAGCCGGCCGTAGAACAAAGCCGCGGCCTGTTCGGAAATCGGCGCGACCTTCTTGAAGCTCTCCTGAAATCGCCTTCACCTGGTCCGGCGTCATCCGTTTTCTCCTCGTTTGCCCGGCCGGTTGATCAGTTGCTGCGCATCGGGCGATCACGTTCCGATTTCGACCAACAAAATGAGCCGTGCGGCTACGCGCGGGTGCGGCCCGGACGCAGCGGAACGGCGTCGGCATGCGCTTGGCCTCTGCGGCACGCGGTGTCGCCGTGTTGCCAGTCGTAATTCAAGGTTCATGCCAATGCCGACGTTCGACAGGAATAGAAGTGTCGCAATGACTTAACCGCGGTCTCAGCGTCGCATCGCGCAAGCTGATTGCTCACGAGAGCCGCAGCATGCAGAAATTCTGTGCAGTGCGGCACACTCGAGAGAGCGGCGGTCCTTCACCGAGATGGATTTTCTCCGATCGCATGTACCGGCCGCGTTTTTTATTTGCTGATTTCTTGCGCAACCCGGAACTTCACCACGGACGTTTTTTCGCGAGCCGGCTCCCAAGTTGCGAGCAACATGCCGAGGCCTTGGGCATCCGGCACGATGATCTGCACGCAAATAGAGCGCCGAGCTGAAAATAGTTGCACCGGCACGCGTCGCACCGGCAACCCGGTCGTTGGCACACGCCTTGCTCCAACAGCAATAAGCTTAGCGGAGCGGCATCCAATGCGTGGCCAAAAAGTTGAGCAGCTGGTGATAGCGACCGTCGGCTTTTTTTGGTGCTTCCTGATGTGGTTCTCGACCGCCGCGTTCAGTCCGAGCATCGCGGCGACTTACGACCTCAGCATCAAGGACCTCGGTATCTTGGCGAGCTCGGCGATCTGGATGGCGCCGATCGGACGCATCGTCGCCGGCTGGGCATGGGATCGTTTCGGCGCGCCGCGGACATTTGCAGCGATCCTGGCGGGCTGCGGGCTGGTCTCGATCGCCTCCGCCTTCACCACCAGCTACGAATGGCTGTTCGCCGAGAGAGTGATCGTGGCTATTGCCGGCGTCTCATTCGTGGTCGGCATCCAGCATGTCGCACAATGGTTTGAGTCGCACGAGATCGGCACCGCCGAAGGACTTTACGCGGGCACGGGCAATGTCGGAGCCGGCGTCGGCGCATTGCTGCTGCCGCGCATCTTCGGGACCGACTATCACAGCGCCTTTCTTTGGCTGGGCGTGATCGCGCTCATCGTCGCTGCCTGGTATCTCCTGCGCGGCGAAGCCGCCAGGACGACAGAACGGCGCCTCGCCGCGGCCCGCCGCAGCAATCTGCGCGGCACGATCTTTGTTTGGAGCCGGTATATCGCGATCGCCCTGATGCTCGCTTATGCGATGTCATTCGGTCTCGAAATCGCGATGAATGCCTGGCTGCCGGGTTATTTTACGCGCGGCTTTCACCCTGAGCTTCTTACCCTCGGCTTCAGCAGCGTAGCGGGGCTGCAGATCGCGGCCGGCACATTTGCCGCGGTCGAATCGTTCAACGCCTCGCTGTTCCGGCCGTTCGCCGGTTTCATGTCCGATCTGTTCCAGCGCAAAGGTTGGACGCCGCTGCCGTTCATCGCCAAGGAGCTGCCGTATGCGCCGCGCCTGCATTGGCTCGGTATCGCGTTGATCCTGATCACGCTGGCAATGATCGGCCTGACCGGCGCGGGCCTTTATGGTTCTCTGCCCTGGTCCGTCGCGGTGCTGGTGGCCTTTGGCATCTTCCTCTCCTTCGGCACCGGCGGCACCTTCGCCCTCGTTCCCTTGCTCTTTCCCGAGAGCCCCGGCATCGCCGCCGGATTCATCGGCGGCGTTTCCACAGTGGGCGGAATTTTCTATCCGCTGATCTTCGCCGCCGGCGCCAACATCCACATGGGCTATCTCTACGTCGGGCTTGGCATGTTCGTGCCGTTTGTCCTCTTCTACCTTTGGGCCGCGCGCCATGAGCGGCGTCCGCAGGAGCACGGTTTGTTCGGCCGCGAGCTTGCCGGTCAACGGGCCTGAGGTGCGGCGTTCACGCGTCGTCAGACCCTGATCCAGGAGTTGCGATATGAACTCGGTCGAGAACCGCGCCGTTCCCCACGAGCCATGGTACAAATACGGCGTTGCCGTCCTGGTGCTCGAGATGGCGATCGCAATCGCGGTGAGCGCCTACTCGCTCTACATGACGTTCAACGGGCTGGGTGGTTTTCCGGGCAAGCATTAGCTGCATCGCGTCGCGTGCGACGCGTAGGCGCGCGGATCAAGCGAGGATACTTAGCCCCGTGCGCTATGCTCCAGCGCGGTGCGCAGGCGCGAATCGTAATAATCGCCCAAGGCCCGCAGCGCGGCAGCGCCGTCGCCCGAATATGCCGCTCCATGCATCGCGGCCAAAACCTTCGGTTTGAGCTCGGCCAGTTTGCGAATGGCCGATCCCGTGGTCGGCGCCAGACTGGTGTAGCGGAACAAATCCTCGGTGACGATCGACGATTCGACGATATCGCCCTCGGTGAGTGCGGGGCCGTCTCCGAGCCGCGTAAACAGGTCGCCGCACAGCAAAGTCGCGGTCGCCTCCTCGAACATGACGCCGGCATCCCACCCGTGCGGCACGTGCGGGTATCGATGTAGCGAAGGCGCTTGCCGCCGATGTCGATCACTTCGCCGTCGGAGAGCACGCGCGGCGGCCGGTCGGCCATATCGTTGAGCGAAAGGCGAGAGCCCAACATGCCATGGGTCAGCTCGGCGCGCGGCGCCGCCGCAAGCCATTCGTTCATTGACCCGCATTCGTCGGCCTCGAGGTGCCCGAAAGCAAGCCAGCGCAGCTGCTGCACCGGGATGATTTTCGCCACCGCGGCAGAGACCACTGGAAACATTTTTCGCAATCCGCAGTGAAAAAGTAGCGGTTCGTCGCCGGCGATCAGAAAATGGTTGTAGGTAAAACCCGTGGGCGGAGCGACCTCCGGCACGAACACGGAGAGGCGATAGATGCCGGCGCCGATCTCGTCGATCCTGGTTTCCATGGCAACGCCTCCTGCAAGTGGTTTCCCGCGCCGAGCCGGCCGCGGTCCGGAACCGACGGCGCCGCACCGAGCGCCACAACGCATCTGGGAAAAATAATTCGCGGCGGCTAGGCGTGCACACGGCGCGGGCGGGTCGGCGGCGCCGGCCGTACATACTCCTCGCCCGAATTTTCCTCGAACAGCTCCGCCAGCTTGTCGGTCATGACGCCGCCCAGCTCCTCGGCGTCGACGATGGTGACCGCGCGCCGGTAGTAGCGGGTCACGTCGTGGCCGATGCCGATGGCGATCAGCTCGACCGGCGAGCGCGTCTCGATCTCCTCGATCACCCAGCGCAGGTGCCGCTCCAGATAATTGCCGGGATTGACCGAGAGCGTGGAATCGTCGACCGGCGCGCCGTCGGAGATCATCATCAGGATCTTGCGCTGCTCCGGGCGGCCGAGCAGACGCTTGTGCGCCCAGTCGAGCGCCTCGCCGTCGATGTTCTCCTTGAGCAGGCCCTCGCGCATCATCAGCCCGAGATTCTTGCGCGCGCGCCGCCAGGGCGCGTCGGCCGACTTGTAGATGATGTGGCGCAGATCGTTGAGCCGGCCGGGATTGGCCGGCTTGCCGTGCGCGAGCCAGGCCTCGCGCGACTGCCCGCCCTTCCAGGCGCGCGTGGTGAAGCCGAGGATCTCGACCTTGACGCCGCAGCGCTCGAGCGTGCGCGCCAGGATGTCGGCGCAAGTCGCCGCGACCGTGATCGGCCGGCCGCGCATCGAGCCGGAATTGTCGAGCAGCAGCGTCACCACGGTGTCGCGGAACTGCGTGTCCTTCTCGCGCTTGAACGAGAGCGGATGCAGCGGATCGACGATGACGCGCGACAGCCGCGCCGGATCGAGCAGGCCTTCCTCGAGGTCGAACTCCCAGGCGCGGTTCTGCTGCGCCATCAGGCGCCGCTGCAGCCGGTTGGCGAGCCGCGCCACCACGCCCTGCAGATGCGAGAGCTGCTTGTCGAGATAGCCGCGCAAGCGCTCGAGCTCCTCCGGCTCGCACAGCTCCTCGGCGCCGACGATCTCGTCGAACTTCGCGGTGAACGGCCGATAATCCGGACCGCGCGGCTCGTTGCGATTGTGCCGCGGCCGCCACGGCTCGGCGGCGGCTTCCGAATCGCCCATGTCCGGGTCGTCGGCCATGTCGGCGGCCGGCGCGTCCACCGCCTCGGCGGCGCTATCCGGGAGCTCGTCGGTCGAGGCCTCGGCTTCCTCGAGGCTCACGCGCTCGCTGTCGGCGGAATTGGCGGCCTCGCCGTCCTCGCCGGATTGGTCCTTGCGGTTCTCCTCGTCGCCCTCTTCGCCCTCCTCCTCGTCGGAATCGCTGCCGCGATCCTCGCCCATGTCGAGAGTATCGAGCAGGTCGTGCACCACGTCGCCGAAGCGGCGCTGGTCGTCGAGCACGCGCTCGAGCCGGTCGAGATCGCGGCCGGCGCGCTCCTCGATCAGCGGCCGCCACAGATCGACGAGCTTGCGCGCCGTCGCCGGCGGCGTCTCGCCGGTGAGCCGCTCGCGCACGATCATGGCAATCGCGTCCTCGATCGGAGCGTCGGCGCGATCGGTGATCTCGTCGAACTTGCCGCGATGGAAGCGGTCGTCGAGCATGGCGGCGAGATTCTTGGCGACCCCGTCCATGCGGCGCGAGCCGATCGCCTCGACCCGCGCCTGCTCGACCGCCTCGAACACCGCGCGCGCCTGCTGGCCGCCGGGCACGAGCTTGCGATGCACCGCGGGATCGTGGCAGGCGAGCCGCAGCGCGATCGAATCGGCATGGCCGCGCACGATCGCGGCCTCGCGCTCGTTGAGCTGGCGCGGCGGCTCCGGCAGCCGCGCCTTGACGCCGGCCAGTCCCGGCCGCTCGGCGGCGAAGGTGACTTCGAGGTCGGGCTTGCCGGCGATCGCGCGCAGGCACCCGCCGACCGCGCGCTTGAACGGCTCGGTCGGCGCTTCCTTGCCGGGGTTCTTGGGCTTGATGTTCGAGGTCATGACCTTCAACGTCGTGCCCGGGACGGCGACGGCGTCAGCTCAGCGCCACGTTCACCGCCGATTCCGGCAGCTCCTGGCCGAAGCAGCGCTGATAGAACTCGGCCACCATCGGCCGCTCCAGCTCGTCGCATTTGTTGAGGAAGGTCAGCCGGAAGGCGAAGCCGATATCGTTGAAGATGTCGGCGTTCTCCGCCCAGATGATCACCGTGCGCGGGCTCATCACCGTCGAGAGGTCGCCGTTCATGAAGGCGTTGCGGGTGAGATCGGCGACGCGCACCATCTTGTTGACGATGTCGCGGCCCTCGGCGCTGCGATAGTGCTTGGCCTTGGCGAGCACGATCTCGACCTCGTTGTCGTGCGGCAGATAGTTGAGCGTGGTGACGATCGACCAGCGGTCCATCTGGCCCTGGTTGATCTGCTGCGTGCCGTGATAGAGGCCGGAGGTGTCGCCGAGGCCGACGGTGTTGGCGGTCGCGAACAGGCGGAACGCAGGATGCGGCCTGATCACCTTGTTCTGGTCGAGCAGCGTCAGCCGGCCGGACGATTCCAGCACGCGCTGGATCACGAACATCACGTCCGGGCGGCCGGCGTCGTATTCGTCGAAGCAGAGCGCGACGTTGTGCTGCAGCGCCCAGGGCAGGATGCCGTCGCGGAACTCGGTCACCTGCATGCCGTCGCGGATGACGATCGCGTCCTTGCCGATGAGATCGATGCGGCTGATATGGCTGTCGAGATTGACGCGCACGCACGGCCAGTTGAGCCGCGCCGCCACCTGCTCGATATGCGTCGACTTGCCGGTGCCGTGATAGCCGGTGACGATGACGCGGCGGTTCTTGGCAAAGCCGGCGAGGATCGCGAGCGTGGTCGCCTTGTCGAACCGGTAATCGGGATCGACGTCGGGCACGTGCTCGTCCGGTTCCGAATAGGCCGGAACCTCGAGGTCGCTGTCGATGCCGAACAACTGCCGGATCGACACCTTCATGTCCGGCAGACCGGATTGCGTTTCTGTCGCGAGAACTCAATTGCACCTCCGTGACCCCGGAACCCGAGGGGCCGAATCGGTTGTCGCCGGCGGTCGGATGTCGCCCGCGAATTTAGCAGAAGCGCATAAGGCTGCGAAAGCCGCTCGGAAAATCAGCAAAAACCTGCCGATTTCAGGTAGTTATACGCCTGGATGATCTCCCGCAGCTGATCCTCCGAGGCGCGGTCGCCGCCATTGGCGTCGGGGTGATGCCGCTTCACCAACACCTTGAATCTGGACTTGATATCGGTCCGTTTGGCGTCGGCTTCAAGACCAAGCACGCCGAGGGCGCGGCGTTGGGCATTGAGCACGGTGCGGCCCTCGGCGACGCGCTTCGCTTGCGACGACCAGCGCGCGCCGGCCTCGCCGAACAGCGAGAACGGATCGTTGGTCTCCCACTCGCCGCGAACGCCGGCGCGGCCGCGCTTGGCGGCGCGCTGGCCGCCGATCGAGCCCATCTTCCAGGTCGGCCGATGGCCGGTGATCGCCTCCTTCTGGTATTTGGCGATCGCGTCATCGCTCATGCCGGCGAAGAAATTGTAGGAATTGTTGTATTCGCGCACGTGCTCGAGGCAGAACCGCCAATACTCGCTCGCCCGCAGCCGGCCTTTCGGCGCGCGGTGCGTGGCCGGCGCGTCGCAGCCCGGCCATTGGCAGCCGGGAAGCTCGGCGCGCAGCCTGCGGTCCTGGTCGGGCTTGACCCGGATCCGATCAAAGAGCGGCGAATTCGTTCTCATCGTCGGGATTATGCGAGTGCGTCGTTGACACGTTCAAGACTTGACAGGCGGCAAAACCGCGCGGCTCGTCTATTGACCTTAACGCTCCGTCATCGCTGCAGGCCGATCGCCATGGCAATGCAAGATGTCATCACCACGAAACTGCGCGCGGCTTTTGCGCCGGAAAGCGTGCGCGTCGAGGACGAATCGCATCTGCATGAAGGCCATGCCGGGCATCGGCCGGGCGGCGAGACTCATTTCCGACTCTATATCGTGTCGGAAGCCTTCCGCGGGAAGAGCCGCGTCGAACGCCACCGCCTGATCAATACCGCGCTGGCAAGCGAGCTTTCAGGCCGCGTGCATGCGCTTGCCATCCACGCCGCGGCGCCGGGCGAGGGATTGTAGGCGCGTCACTCTTTCGCGGCGAGCAGCGCCTGCAGATCGAGCCGGTGCGTGAACATCGCGAGCTCGCCGTCAGCCGTGCGCGGCCATTGCTCGCGCGGGCGGTCCCAATAAAGCTCGACGCCGTTCTCGTCCGGATCGCGCAGATAAAGCGCCTCGCTCACGCCGTGATCGGAGGCGCCGTCGAGCGGGATTTTTGCTTCGATCAACCGGTGCAAGGCATCGGCAAGTTTCGCCCGCGTCGGATAGAGGATGGCGAGATGGTAGAGGCCGGTAGTGCCGACGGGCGGCGGCGATCCGCCGCGGCTTTCCCAGGTGTTGAGGCCGATGTGATGATGGTAGCCGCCGGCGGAGATGAAAGCGGCCTGCTGCCCCAAGCGCTGCATCAGCTGAAAGCCGAGCACGCCGCAGTAAAACGCCAGCGCCCGGTCGAGATCGGCGACCTTGAGATGCACGTGGCCGATGCGCACGCCGGCATCGATCGGAGCGAGCGAAGTCTGCTCCGGCGGTAAGGCGGAGGTTTGTGTCGCCATCATAGCCTCTCCAGCATGCCTGTTATCTAGGGGCGGGCGGCGGGCTTCGCCATGGCGCCTCAGCTCGCCCGCGCCGCCGCCGCTTTGCGCATGAGCGGCGTGACGCGCAGCGCGGTGATGCGGTTGCGGGTCTTGCGCAGCACCTGGAAGCGGAAGCCGTGGAACGTGAAGCTCTGCCCCGGCTCCGGGATCGAGCGCGACTCGTGGATGACCACCCCGGCGATGGTCGTCGCCTCATCGTCCGGGATGCTCCAATCCATCGCCCGGTTGAGATCGCGCATCGGCACTGCGCCGTCGACATTGACCGAGCCGTCCGGCAGCATGCGCACGCCGGGCACCGCGATGTCGTGCTCGTCGCTGATGTCGCCGACGATCTCCTCGACAATGTCCTCCAAAGTCACCAGGCCTTCGAGCTCGCCATACTCGTCGACCACCAGCGCGAACGGCGTCTTGCGGTGACGGAACGCCTTGAGCTGTTCGGCGAGCGGCGTGGTATCCGGCACGAACCAGGCGGGCTTGATCAGCGCCGGCAGGTCGATCTTGCCGGCGGCGCCGCCGGCCGCATGCAATGCGCGCCACACCTCCTTGGCGTGCAGCACGCCGATGACGTTGTCGGGCGAGCCGCGCCACAGCGGCAGCCGGGTGACGCCGGCGGCAAGAACCGCGTCGATCAGCTCGCGCGGCGGCTCGTCGGCGTCGAGCATCACCATCTTGGTGCGATGGATCATCACGTCGGAGACGGTGAGCTCGCGCAGGTCGAGCAGGCCGCCCATCATGTCGCGGTCGAGCTTCTCGACCACGCCGGCGCGATGCATCAGATCGACCGCGCCGCGCAGCTCCTCGCGCGGCGTGAGGATCGACTGGATCTTGCCGACCGGCATGCCGAAACCGCGCAGAATGAGACGCACCAGCCATTCGACCGCGCGCAGGATCGGCGAAAACCAGCGCACGATGCTGTCGACCGGCTGGGCGACCGCCAGCGCCATGCGGTCGGGCATGTTGAAGGCCGCGGTCTTCGGCAGCACCTCGGCGACCACGAAGACGAGGACGGTCATGACCAAGGTCGCGTAGATCACGCCGGCGTCGCCGAACAAGGCGAGCAGCAGCCCGGTCGCCAAGGTCGAGGCGGTGATGTTGGTCAGGTTGTTGGCGAACAGGATCGCGCCGAGCAGCCGCTCGCGCGTCGCCAGCAGCCGGTCGACGATGCCGGCATCGCGGTTGCCGTGTTTTTCCAGCCGCAGCATGGCGGCGCGCGAGGAGGCCGTCAGCGCCGTCTCGCTCGCCGAGAAGAACGCGGAAACCAACAGACAGATCACCACCGCTGCAACGGTTAACCAGTCGAAAATAGTCATCGCTCGGCAAGCTTCTCGCTCAGAAACGCACGCACCTCGCGCTCGTCGACCTCGGATTCCACGAAGGCCGTGCCGATCCCGCGCGCCAGGATGAATGTAAGCATTCCGCGCTTTACTTTCTTGTCCTGGGCAATCAGCTCCATCAGCCGATCGACCGGAGGCAGCCCGCCGGGAATATCCTTAACGCGCGTCGGCAAGCCGACCTCGGCCAGGTGGCGCGATGGCGCGGTCGGCCTCGGCGACCGGCATCAGTCCTTGCCGGGCGGAGAAGGCGAAGGCGAGCGCCATGCCGGCGGCGACCGCCTCGCCGTGCAGCAGCCGGTCGGAAAATCCGCACGCCGCCTCGAGCGCATGACCGAAGGTGTGGCCGAGATTGAGCAACGCCCGCTCGCCGGTCTCGCGCTCGTCGCGCGCGACGATCGCCGCCTTGGCGCGGCAGCTCAGCGCGATGGCGTGCTCGCGCGCGGGACCGCCGGCGAAGACGTCGCGCCAGTTCGTCTCCAGCCAGGAGAAGAAGGCGGCATCGCCGAGCAGGCCGTATTTGACGACCTCGGCGTAGCCGGCGCGGAATTCGCGCGCCGGCAAGGTGTCGAGCACGGCGGTGTCGGCCAGCACCAGGATCGGCTGGTGGAAGGCGCCGACCAGGTTCTTGCCGTGGGCGGAATTGATCGCGGTCTTGCCGCCGACCGAGGAATCGACCTGCGCCAGCAGCGTGGTCGGCACCTGCACGTAGTCGAGGCCGCGCCGCACCGCGGCGGCGGCAAAGCCGGCAAGATCGCCGACGACGCCGCCGCCGAGCGCGACCACGAGATCGCCGCGCTCGATGCGCGCCGCGATGATCGCCTCGCAGACCTGCTCGAAGACGCGGAAGCTCTTGGCGCCTTCGCCGACGGCAACGATCACGCGGCTCGTCGGCGTGCCGGCATTCGCGAAGGCCGCCTCGACGGCGGCAAGCTGGTGTCGCGCGACAGTCTCGTCGGTGACGATGGCGACCTTGGCGCCCGGCCGCAGCGCCTCGACGCGCGCGCCGAGCGAAGGAATGAGTCCGCGCCCGATCACGATGTCATAGCTGCGCGCGCCAAGCGCGACCTTGACGGTCGTCGGATCGGCGCGAAGCGGCGCCGTCATGGCCCGGCCTTTCCCGCGGACACCGCCGCGCCGAGAAAGGCGAGGAGCGCCGCCACGATCTCGGCAACGATCGCGTCATGCGCCACGTCGCGCGATTGCACGGTGATGTCGGCTTGCGCATAGATCGGATCGCGCTCGGCGAGGAGCGCACGCAGCGTCGCCTCCGGATCGGCGGTCTGCAGCAGCGGGCGGTCGTTCTTGCGCTTGCTGATGCCGCCGCATCAGCACGTCGAAATCGGCGCTGAGCCAGATCGAGACGCCCTTCGCCTTGATCAGCGCGCGCGTGTCCGGGTTCATGAAGGCGCCGCCGCCGGTCGCCAGCACCTGCGGGCCGCCCTCGAGCAGGCGCGCGATCACCCGCGCCTCGCCGCTGCGGAAATCGGCTTCGCCGTGGCGGGCGAAAATGTCGACGATGCTCATGCCGGCGGCGCGTCTCGATCTCGGTGTCGGCGTCGACGAACGGGATGCCGAGGCGGGCGCCGAGCCGGCGGCCGATCGAGGACTTTCCGACCCCCATCATGCCGACCAGCACGATCGAGCGGCGGCCGAGCCGGCGTCAGGATCGCCGCCGTCACAGCGGTCGCGTTGGCGTCGTTTTGTAACGCAATATCAGCCATGGTCCCTGCAAAGTCCTTGCGAACCGGCGATTTGCTCGGCCGGCATGCCCGCCGGCATGATTTCCGTAACGGCTTGCCACGCCGGCCCGAAGATGATCGTACCCGGTCCGCTCGCCGGCACCAATGGGATGAGCACGAGCGACTAGTGCGGTGGATTTGAAGACCCTACAATCCGCCGGCAACCTCGCATAGGAACTTCAAATCCAAAACCGCACCGGCATCATGTATTTACTAGTGCGCCTTTTGATTGCGAAGTTCGCATGAGAGTGTGCCGCCAACATTTGCGAACTTCGCCATCGGGACACTAGTCGATGCCGAGCCTGCTTCGGTTCCTCGCCGTCATCGCGATACTGTGCGCGCTCGTCTATGGCGGTCTATATTCCCTGGCGCATTTCGTGCAACCGAAACCGCGCGAGATCACCGTGTCGATCCCGCCCGACAAGTTCTTCAAGAACCGCTGAGGGCGACAGGCCGATGGGGCGCAAGGCGGTTCGCGGCAAGCCGCGCGGCTCGGGAGCACGGCCCGCCGACGCCCGGCTGATCGCGCTCTATCTCGACATGCTCGCGGCCGAGCGCGGCGCCGGGAAAAACACGCTCGGCGCCTATGGCCGCGACCTCGCCGATTTCACGCACTACCTCGCGGGCGCCAAGCGCTCGGTCGCGACGGCGACGACCGACGATCTGCGCGCCTATCTGGGCACGCTCGCCAGACGCGGCATGCGGCCGACGACGGTGGCGCGGCGGCTTTCGGCGATCCGGCAGCTCTATCGTTTCCTCTACGCGGAAGGGCAGCGCAAGCGACGATCCCGCCGCCGTGCTCGCAGGGCCGAAGCGCGTGCGCGCGCTGCCGAAGATGCTCACGCTCGCCGAAGTCGATCGCCTGCTGCGCGTGGCGGCAAGCACCGATCCGGCGGCGCCGCTGCCGGCGCGCCTGCGTGCGGCGCGGCTCGCCTGTCTCCTCGAACTTCTCTACGCCACCGGGCTGCGCGTCTCCGAGCTCGTTTCGCTGCCCGCATCCGCCGCGCGGCGCGACGCGCGCATCATCATCGTGCGCGGCAAGGGCGGCAAGGAGCGTCTGGTGCCGCTCAACGATGCCGCCAAGCAGGCGATGGTCGCGCTACCTTGCGCTGGCTCGCGGAAGCCGGCGGCGCCGGCATCGAAATGGCTGTTTCCTTCCTTCGGCGAGAGCGGCCACCTCACCCGCCAGCACTTCGCCCGCGAGCTGAAGGCGCTCGCCGCCGCCGCCGGGCTGCGCGCCGCGCAGGTGAGCCCGCACGTGCTGCGTCACGCCTTCGCCAGCCACCTCCTGCACAACGGCGCCGACCTGCGCGTGGTGCAGACGCTGCTCGGCCACGCCGACATTTCCACCACGCAGATCTATACCCACGTGCTGGAAGAGCGCCTCAAGAGCCTGGTGCGCGATCTGCACCCGCTGGCGCAGGACCAATAAATGCAACGCAGTCCATTCCTTGACTTGAACGCGCCGGGCGGGCGAGTTTGCGCCCGGTACGGCACCAGCCGTTCATCTTTTTGCTGCACGCTGCTTGCGTAATGCGCACCTATCTCGACTTCGAAAAGCCGGTGGCCGAGCTCGAGGCCAAGGTCGAGGAATTGCGCGCGCTGCAGGCCGACGGCGACGCCGTCGCCATCGGCGAGGAGATCAACCGCCTCGAGGGCAAGGCCGAGCAGGCGCTCGAGGAGCTCTATGGCGGCGCTGACGCCGTGGCAGAAGACGCAGGTCGCGCGCCATCCGCAGCGGCCGCATTGCCTCGACTACGTCGCGCCGGCTGATCGCCGATTTCGTGCCGCTGGCCGGCGACCGCAAGTTCGGCGACGACGACGCCATCGTCGGCGGCTTCGGCCGTTTCCGCGGCGAGAGCGTCTGCGTCATCGGCCACGAGAAAGGCTCCGACACCGACAGCCGCCTCAAGCACAATTTCGGCATGGCGCGGCCGGAGGGCTACCGCAAGGCGGTGCGGCTGATGGACATGGCCGACCACTTCGACATCCCGGTGCATCGCGCTGGTCGACACCGCCGGCGCCTATCCCGGCATCGGCGCCGAGGAGCGCGGCCAGGCCGAGGCGATCGCGCGCTCGACCGAAGCCTGCCTGCGCATCGGCGTGCCCAACGTCGCGGTGATCATCGGCGAAGGCGGCTCCGGCGGCGCGATCGCGATCGCCACCGCCAACCGCGTGCTGATGCTGGAGCACGCGATCTACAGCGTGATCTCGCCGGAAGGCGCCGCCTCGATCCTGTGGCGCGACACCGCGAAGGCGCAGGAGGCCGCGACCAACATGAAGATCACCGCGCAGGACCTGCTGCGGTTCGGCGTCATCGATACGATCGTGCCGGAGCCGATCGGCGGCGCCCATCGCGATCCCGCGGCGGCGATCGCGGCGGCCGGCGAGGCGATCGGCGCGGCCTTGGCCGAGCTGCAAGGCCTCGACCGCGGCGACGATCGTGCGGCTGCGGCGCGAGAAGTTCATGGCGATCGGGCGCGCTGCTCGACGATAGGCGCCGCCTTACCGAAGTCGCTCGCCACGATCGATCGGCCGCGCCGACGCCGGCGTAGCCATCGCTGGCAAATTCGTGGAAAATTTACCTTTCTTTCAGCACCGCCGTGCTCAACCCGCGTGCCGGCCGGTCTGTCGCCTTGCGAAAGCCACCTCTTAAGGATAACGATTGGCCTGCGATGGCACGGGGATAGGTCCATCAGTCGGGGAGTATTGCATTGATCCGCGCCAGCTTGGCCCGCGCGCTTACTGGCGTCGGCGGTCCTCGCCGGCGCGTTGGCGCTTGCCGGCTGCTACGCGACGACGGCTATGAGCTGCCCACCAGAGCGATGAAGGAGCTGTCGCCGCAGATGCTGGCGGAGCATCGAGCAGAAGAACATGCCCAAGGACTCGCCGATCCTGGTGCGCATCTTCAAGGAGGAATCGGAGCTCGAGGTCTGGAAGCAGGACACCACCGGCCATTTCGCAGCTGCTCAAGATCTATCCGATCTGCCGCTGGTCGGGTGAGCTCGGACCGAAGGTCAAGGAAGGCGACCGCCAGGCGCCCGAGGGCTTCTACACGATCACGCCCGGCCTGATGAATCCGAATTCCAACTACTACCTCGCCATCAATACCGGCTTCCCCAACGCCTACGACCGGCCAACGACCGCAACGGCGCGTTCCTGATGATCCACGGCGACTGCTCGTCGCGCGGCTGCTACGCCATGACCGACGAGCAGATCGGCGAAATCTATGCGCTGGCGCGCGAAGCCTTCCTCGGCGGCCAGAAATCCTTCCAGATCCAGGCCTATCCGTTCCGCATGACGCCGGTGAATATGGCCGCGCCATCGCAACAATCCGAACATGGCCTTCTGGAAGATGATCAAGGAAGGCAACGACCATTTCGAGGTGACGCACCTCGAGCCGAAGGTCGACGTCTGCGACCGGCACTATGTGTTCGACGCCGCATCCGCCGCCAATTCCTCCAGGCCGCTCGCCTTCAATGCGACCGGCCGCTGCCCGGCCTTCGAGGTGGCGCCGGAGATCGCCGGACCGGCGCTGGAGAAGCAGCGCAACGACGAAGCCCAGTTCGCGCAGCTGGTCAGAAGCAATTCGGCGGTCGCCCCGGTCCGCACCGGACCGACGGCGGCATGAACCGCGTCTTCCTGGCGCAGACCGGACCCATTCCGCCGGCGCGGGTGCCGCCGCCGGGCAGGAACCGCGGTGGCCGAGATTCCGCCGCAGCCGGCAGCCGCGAGCGGCTTCCTCGGCAACCTGTTCGCGTCGAAACCCGCCGCCCCGGCGACGCGCGTCGCCGCGACCGATTCGGAACCGCAGGAGCAGCACATCGGCGGCTTCTTCGGCCGGCTGTTCTCGTCGAACAGTTCCAGCGCGAAGCCGGCGCCGAGACGGCGACTGGAAGCACCACCGCGCAAAAGCCCGCCGCTGCGGCGCCCGCCAGGCCGAAGCCGAAGAGCGAAGTCGCGAAATCTGAGGAGCGCAAGCCCGAGCCGCAGCAAGCCAATGCTGCGAAGCCAGCCGCAGCCAGCAGCAGCAGCAAGAAGCAAACGCCTATGCGCCAGCCCCGGCCAAGAACGGCAACCTGCTGCAGGGCGCGCAGCCCGTGGTGCCCGCCGGCAATTTCGACAGCCGCTGTGGCGGATTGCAGTAATCAGGAATCAGTCGGTCAGGTGTCGGGTTATCCGGCGCCACGACCGTTGCTTCTGATCACTGACTGCGATTACCGACCCCTGCTAGGCGTATCGTCCGTGGCAGTGCTTGAATTTCTTGCCTGAGCCGCACGGGCAGGCTTCGTTGCGGCCGACCTTGCCCCAGCTCGCCGGATCTTGCGGATTGCGCTCCGCGCCGGCTGCGCGGCGCGTGCGAGCGCCGGCGCTGCCGGCGCGCGGCGCCGCCGATGCCATGGCGCGCCAGCGTCTCGGCGCCGGCCATCGCCAGCGCCATCTCGTCCTCGCCGGTCGTCGGATCGATCTTGTGCGCCTCCATGGAGGGCAGCGCGTGGCTGCTGCTGTTCCGGCGGCGCGCGGCATGATCTCGACCCGCATCAGCTGCGCGGTCACCGCTTCGCGCAGGTTCTGGCTCATGGCCTCGAACAGCGTGAACGCTTCGGCCTTGTACTCGTTGAGCGGATCGCGCTGGCCGTAGCCGCGCAGCCCGATCACCTGGCGCAGATGATCGAGCATGACCAGGTGCTCGCGCCACAGATGGTCGAGCGTCTGCAGCAGGATCGACTTCTCGACGTAGCGGATGACGTCGGGGCCCCATTGCGCGACCTTCGCCGCCATGTGCTCGTCGGCGCGGCGCTCGACGCGGGCGATCATCTCCTCGTCGGCGATGCCTTCTTCCTTGGCCCATTCGTCGACCGGCAGATCGAGGCCGAGCACGCGCTTGAGCTCCTCCTTGAGGCCGGCGGTGTCCCACTGCTCCGGATAGGCGTTCTCCGGCACGTGCTTGGCGACCAGATCGTCGATCGCGCTGTGGCGCATGTCGGCGACGATCTCGGCCGTCGGCCTCGTCCTTCATCCATTCGACGCGCTGCTCGAAGATGACCTTGCGCTGGTCGTTCATCACGTTGTCGTACTTGAGGATGTTCTTGCGGATGTCGAAGTTGCGCGCCTCGACCTTCTGCTGCGCCTTCTCCAGCGCCTTGTTGATCCAGGGATGGATGATCGCCTCGTCCTCCTTGAGGCCGAGCCGCTGCAGCATGCCGTCGAGCTTGTCGGAGCCGAAGATGCGCATCAGGTCGTCCTCGAGCGACAGGAAGAACTTGGAGTGGCCGGGGTCGCCCTGGCGGCCGGAGCGGCCGCGCAGCTGGTTGTCGATGCGCCGGCTCTCGTGCCGCTCGGTGCCGAGCACGTAACAGGCCGCCGGCGCCGAGCGCCTTCTCCTTGAGGCGCGCGACCTGCGCGCGAATCTCCGCCGCGCCGCGGGCTTTCTCGCGCTCGCGCGGATCCTCGATGTCGGCCAGCTCCTGGCGGATGCGCATGTCGGCATTGCCGCCGAGCTGAATGTCGGTGCCGCGGCCGGCCATGTTGGTGGCGATGGTGATCGCGCCCGGGCACGCCGGCCTGGGCGACGATATAGGCTTCCTGCTCGTGATAGCGGGCGTTGAGGATGGCGAACACCTTGGCCTTGGAGGCGCCCTCGTCGCCGGAATAGAGCGCGGCGAAGGCGTTCGGGATCGGAGAAGTCGTGCTGCTCCCAGCCCTGCTGGCGCAGCATCTCGGCGAGCTGCTCGGATTTCTCGATCGAGGTGGTGCCGACCAGCACCGGCTGGCCGCGCGTCTTGCAGTCCTCGATCAGGCGCGATGATGGCGCGGTATTTCTCCGCCGCCGTGCGATAGACCTCGTCGTCGTCGTCGAGCCGGATCATCGGCATGTTGGTCGGAATTTCCAGCACCTCGAGATTGTAGATGTCGATGAACTCGTCCGCCTCGGTCGCGGCCGTGCCGGTCATGCCGGCGAGCTTCTCGTACAGGCGGAAATAGTTCTGGAAGGTGATCGAGGCGAGCGTCTGGTTCTCCGGCTGGATCGGCTGGTGCTCCTTGGCCTCGAGCGCCTGGTGCAGGCCTTCCGAATAGCGCCGGCCCGGCATCATGCGGCCGGTGAACTCGTCGATGATGACGACCTCGCCGTTGCGCACGATGTAGTCCTTGTCGCGCTGGAACAGCTTGTGGGCGCGCAGCGCCTGATTGACGTGGTGGACGACCGAGACGTTCTCGACGTCGTAGAGCGAGTCGGACTTGAGCAGGTCCGCGCCTCGCGCAGCATCTGCTCCATCTTCTCCATGCCGACCTCGGTGAGGGTGACGGTGCGCTGCTTCTCGTCGACCTCGTAGTCGGCCTTGTCGAGCTTGGGGATGAAGGTGTCGATGGTGTTGTAGAACTCGGAGCGGTCGTCGAGCGGGCCGGAAATGATCAGCGGCGTGCGCGCCTCGTCGATCAGGATCGAGTCGACCTCGTCGACGATGGCGTAGACGTGGCCGCGCTGGACCATGTCCTCGAGCCGGTACTTCATGTTGTCGCGCAGATAGTCGAAGCCGAGCTCGTTGTTGGTGCCGTAGGTGACGTCGCAGTCGTAGGCGCGCTTGCGCTGCTCGTCGTCGAGGCCGTGCACGATGACGCCGACCGTGAGGCCGAGGAATTTGTAGATCTGCCCCATCCATTCGGCGTCGCGCTTGGCGAGATAGTCGTTGACGGTGACGACGTGCACGCCGCGGCCGGCGAGCGCGTTGAGATAGACCGGCAGGGTGGCGACCAGCGTCTTGCCTTCGCCGGTCTTCATCTCGGCGATGTGGCCCTCGTGCAGCACCATGCCGCCGATGAGCTGCACGTCGAAATGGCGCTGGCCGAGCGTGCGCTTGGCGGCCTCGCGCACGGTGGCGAAGGCCGGCACCAGGATGTCGTCGAGCGCTCGTCCCTTCGGCGAGCTGCTTCTTGAATTCGTCGGTCCGCGCGCGCAGCGCCTCGTCGGAGAGCTGCTCCAGCTCCTTTTCCAGCGCATTGATCGCGTCGACGCGCGGCCGATAGGCGCGGATGCGCCGATCGTTGGAGGAACCGAACAGCTTGCGGGCGACACGCGCCGATCATCGCATCATCCTTCCAACTCGAAGCGGCGCCACGGAGCCGTTGTCGTTTCGTGCATTATTCAGTTCTCGGCGCGACGGGCGCGGCGTCCAAACCGGCGGAAAATGCGGCGCTATTGGGACTTATGCAAGGCGACATGCGGCGCGTCTGACGATACGGCCGGAGACATAGGAGGGGGTCGGTTTGCTTGTCAATGCGGCCGTGCCGCTTCACGCGCTCGTCAGGCGGCGTCCGGATTCCGCCGTTGCCAAGCGGTGGCCGGTTTCGGCGAGTGTCCGCGCCGAAATGTCTGGCGCCGCGACAACCCAGGCAAGGCATCCCCATGACTCCCTCCAATAGGACCCGCGTCAATGGCCTTGCACCCGCCTGCTCGTCCGCTGCGCGCTCGGCGCGCTCGCCGGTGCCGCGCTCCTGTCGCGCGCCGGCCGCAACCGTGCCGCGCCCAGGATTCCGATCCGGTGATCGCCCGCGTCAACGGTGTCGACATCCACGAGAGCGAAATTGCCTATGCCGAGGAGGAAATCGGCAGCAACATTCCGAACATGCCGCCGGAACAGAAGCGCGACTATCTCATCACCTATCTGACCGACGTGATGCTGTTGTCGCAGGCCGCCGACCAGCAGAAGCTCGCCGACCGCCCGGACGTCAAGCGCCGGCTCGCATTCGATCGCAACCGGCTGCTGATGGAAGCGCTGCTGCAAGGCGTGGGCCACGGCCGCGGTCTCGGCCGAGGCCGAGCACAAGGTCTACGACGACGCGGTCAAGCAGATGAGCAACGAGCAGGAGGTGCGCGCGCGCCACATCCTGGTGCGAGACCGAGGAGGAAGCCAAGGCGATCCTCGCCGAACTGAAGAAGGGCGCCGATTTCGCGACGCTCGCCAAGGAGAAGTCGAAGGATCCCGGCGCGGCCGAAGGCGGCGACCTCGGCTATTTCACCAAGGAGCAGATGGTGCCCGAATTCGCCGAGGTCGCCTTCAAGCTCGACAAGGGGCAGATTTCCGATCCGGTGAAGACGCAGTTCGGCTGGCACATCATCAAGGTCGAGGACAAGCGCACCAAGCCGACGCCGACATTCGAGCAGGTCAAGGCCCAGATCGACAATTACATCGCGCATCGCGCGCAGTCGGAGATGGTGGAAAAGCTGCGCAGCGCCGGCAAGATCGAGCGCCTCGACAAGCCGGCGGGGCCCGACACCTCGCTCAATCCGGCCGCGCCGTCGAAGAAGTAGAGAAATAAAACGAGTGTATTCCCGCTTGATCGTCATTGCCGGGCTTGACCCGGCCATCCATCGAACCTAACGGAACGCTCGATCGCCGCATGGATGCGCAGGCCAGGCCCGCGCATGACGATGTTTGGTTCATGGCCCCGATCTCTCCCCTCGCACCCGCGTCCTTTCCGGAAATGCCGCCGATCGCGGGCGTGCGCGTGGCGACCGCGGCCGCCGGCATCCGCTATGCCGGACGCACCGACGTGCTGCTCGCGCTGTTCGACGCCGGCACGACCGTGGCCGGCGTCCTCACCCGCTCGAAATGCCCGTCGGCCCCGGTCGATTGGTGCCGCGCCCGGCTCAAGGGCGGCGGCGCGCGCGCGCTCGTGGTCAATTCCGGCAACGCCAACGCCTTCACCGGCAAGTCCGGCCGCGCCGCGACCGAACTGACCGCCGAGATCGCCGCCAAGGCGGCAGGCTGCAAGCCGGACGATGTGTTCCTCGCTTCGACCGGCGTCATCGGCGAGCCGCTCGATGCCACGCAAGTTTGCCGGCGTCATGGACCGGCTCGTCGCCGACGCGGCCCCGGCGGCTGGCACGCGGCGGCGAACGCGATCATGACCACCGACACGTTTCCGAAGGGCGCGGCCGCGATCGTGCGGCTCGGCCCGAGCGCGGTGACGATCTGCGGCATCGCCAAGGGCGCCGGCATGATCGCGCCCGACATGGCGACGATGCTGTCCTTCGTCTTCACCGACGCGCCGATCGCCGCCCGCGGTTCTCCGCGACCTGCTGCGGCGCGGCGTCGACGACACCTTCAACGCGGTGACCATCGACGGCGACACCTCGACCTCCGACACGCTGCTCGCGTTTGCCACCGGCGCCGCGGCGACGCGCGGCGTGGCGAAGATCGCCAAGCTCTCCGATCCGCGGCTCGCCGCGTTCCGCAAGGGGTTCGACGCCGTGCTCGCCAATCTCGCCGAGCAGGTGGCGCGCGACGGCGAAGGCGCGCGCAAGCTGGTCGAGATCATCGTCGAGGGCGCGGCGTCGAAGAAATCGGCGCGCCGCATCGCGCTCTCGATCGCCAATTCGCCGCTGGTCAAGACCGCGATCGCCGGCGAGGACGCCAATTGGGGCCGCGTCGTCATGGCCGTGGGCAAGGCCGGCGAACCGCGCCGACCGCGACCGCCTGTCGATCTGGTTCGGCGGCATCCGCGTCGCCCACAAGGGCGGCGCGCGACCCGGCCTATGACGAGGCGGCGGTGAGCGCGGCGATGAAGAAGCCGGAGATCACGCTCAAGGTCGCGCTCGGGATCGGCCACGGCCGCGACCGCGTGCTCACCTGCGACCTCACCAAGGAGTACGTCGCGATCAATGGCGACTACCGCAGTTGAGCAAGCCCGTTGCCGGCAGCGGACGTTAGCCGTTCGCTAACCTTGGCAATGAATGCAGTGATCTTCGTGACCGCATTGAATACGCTTTTACTAACCTTTGCCTAGATTGAGGCGCAGGCAATGAGCGTCAAACTGGTGCTTGTCGCCGCCTGCGCCCTCATCGACGCCGACGGTCGCGTGCTCCTCGCCCAGCGCCCGCCGGGAAAGTCGATGGCCGGACTGTGGGAATTTCCCGGCGGCAAGGTCGAGAGCGGCGAGCGGCCGGAACAAAGCTTGATCCGCGAACTTAAGGAGGAACTGGGCATCGACGTCAAAGAGGAATGCCTCGCGCCGCTTACCTTCGCGAGCCACCTCTATCCCGACTTCCACCTGCTGATGCCGCTCTATGTCTGCCGGCGGTGGGAAGGGATCGTCGAAGCACGGGAAGCGCAGCGGCTCAAATGGGTGCGGCCGCACGATCTGCGCAACTACCCGATGCCGCCCGCCGACGAGCCGCTGATACCGCACCTGACGACGTTGTTGTGACGCCAACGCCAGAGGCAGAAAGCCGATGTTCCAGATCCCGACACCCGCCTTGCGCACATCGCTGCGACGCTTCCTGCATGACGAGCGCGGCGCCACCGCGATCGAATACGCCCTGATCGCCTCGGGCATCTCCATCGCCATCGCCGGAACGGTCGCCGTGCTGGGCGGCAACGTGCAGAACTTGTACTCCAGCGTCGCCACGGCGCTGAAATAATCCTATTCCGTCAATTCAACGTTCGACCTTTTCGCCGGCCGGCAGCTCGCGCGTGCCGAGCGCGTCGGCGAGCCGCGCTTTCGCCGTGCCCGGCTTGAGCGGTTGCTGCTGGCCCGGATGCGGCGCCCAGCCTGACAGCCACACGATCTCGAAGGTCGCCCGCAGGCGCCCGTCGGCGTCGGCAAAGCGCTGCGCGTAAATCTCCGCCATGCGCATCAGCGTCGCGCGGCGAAGCGGCGTGCGGCGCCGATCGATGAGCGCGTTGGTCGCGCCCATGCGTCGCAGATCGTGCATCAGCGCGAAGGCGGAATCGTAACGAACGACGAGCCGGTCGGCGTCGGCGACCGGAAGCGCGAAACCCGCACGCTGCAGCAGCGCGCCGAGATCGCGCAAATCGGCAAAGGGCGCCACGCGCGGCGAGACGCCGCCTTCGACTTCGCTTTCCGCCGCGGCGAAGGATTGCCGCAGCTCGTTGAGCGTCTCGCCGCCGAGGAGGGCGGCGAGAAACAGCCCGTCGGGTTTGAGCGCGCGGCGTATCTGGACGAGCGTGCCCGGCAGATCGTTGACCAACTGCAACGCCAGGCCGAAACGACGAGATCGAACGTGCCGTCCGCGAACGGCAGCGCCTCCTCGTCGGCGACGATCAACGGGCCGGCGCGCCGCGCGGCAATATCCGGCTGCGGGGCGGCCGCGACGATCGTCCCGACCGAGCCGAGACGCGCCAGCGCCGCGCGCACCGCTTCGGTTGGTGTGCCGAGATCGAGCGCAAGCTCGAAGCGCCGCAGCACCACGGCGACCCGATCGGCGAGATCGCCGGCGATGTGATCGATGAGAAACGTCGCCGGCTCCATCGCCGCCGCGCGCCGGCGGCGGGCACGGATGAGCGCGCGATCGAATATCAGCGGGCCATCGGCCATGGCCGGATTGTCTCACGTCCCCGGGGAGGTGTCCCGGCCGCTGCTTCAGGCGATGACAAGGGCGTCGCGCGGCGCTAGCGTGCCGGCATGGGGGAAGCGGCCGGCATCGTTTCCACGACACGGCTCAAGCGCGCCGCCGACGCCGTGCGCGCGGCATTGCGCGCCGGCCTCGACCTCGCTCTGCCGCGGCTCTGCGCCGCCTGCCGGGAGCCGGTCGAGGGGCCGGGGCTCTGTCCGGCGTGCTGGTCGAAGCTCTCCTTCATCCGGCGGCCCTATTGCGAACGGCTCGGCGTGCCGTTCGTCTACGATCCGGGGCCGGGCATCCTGTCGATGGAGGCGATCGCCGACCCGCCGGCCTACAATCGCGCCCGCGCGGCGGTGCGCTTCGACGAGATTTCGCGCGCCCTGGTGCATGCCCTCAAATACGGCGACCGCCTCGATCTCGCGCCGATGATGGGGCGCTGGATCGGCCATGCCGGCGGCGAGCTCCTGGCGCAAGCCGACGCGCTCGTGCCGGTGCCGCTGCACTGGCGCCGGCTCTGGGCGCGGCGCTTCAACCAGTCGGCGATGCTCGCCGCCGCCGTTTCGGCGGCCAGCGGCGTGCCGGTCGCCGGCGCGGCGCTCAAGCGGGTCAAGGCGACGGCGCAGCAGGTGGGGCTGTCGCGCCCGGAGCGCGCCGCCAACATCCAGGGTGCGTTCCGCGTGCCCGACGAGAGCAAGCCCGCAATCATCGGCCGCCGGCTCGTGCTCATCGACGACGTGCTCACCTCCGGGGCGACGGTCGAGGGTTGCGCGCGGGCGCTCCTGCGCGCCGGCGCCGCCAATGTCGACGTGCTGGTCTTCGCCAGGGTTGCCGATCCGGTGCGGACGTCCATATAAGGGTTTGATACAAATACGCTTCTGATAGAATTAACGCATCGTTATGACTTCTGTCGAAATCTATACGCAGCAATATTGCCCCTATTGCCATTGGGCAAAGGAGCTGCTCACGCGCAAGGGCGTGGAATTCCGCGAGATCGACGTCACGGCGGATCGGCAGATGCGCCAAGAGATGGTCGCGCGCGCGAACGGGAGCACCACGGTCCCGCAGATCTTCATCGGCGCAACGCATGTCGGCGGCTGCGACCAGCTCTACGCGCTCGAGGAAGGCGGCAAGCTCGACGCGCTGCTCGCCGAGGAAGGAAAGCGCGCATGAGCGCGGCGGCCGGCTCGGCGTTCAAGGTCGCCCTGGTGCAGATGCGCTCGGCCATGGAGCCGAAGGCAAACCTCGCCGCGGCGCTCGCCGCGATCGAGGAAGCAAAAAGCGCCGGCGCCGATTATGTGCTCACTCCGGAAATGACCAACATCATCGCCAAGCGCGAGCGCCTGATGGCCACCATCGTCGATGAGGAACGCGATCCGACGCTCGCGGCGCTGCGCGAGGCGGCGCGCAAGCATTCGCTCTACATCCATATCGGCTCGCTCGCCATCAAGGCGTCGCCGGAACGGGCGGCGAACCGTTCGTTCCTGATCGACCGCAGAGGCGACGTGGTCGCGCGCTACGACAAGATCCACATGTTCGACGTCGATCTCGCCGGCGGCGAAAGCTATCGCGAGTCGCACAGCTATCGGCCGGGCGACCTCGCGGTCGTCGCCGACCTGCCCTGGGGCCGGCTCGGCGTCACCATCTGCTACGATTTGCGTTTCCCGGCGCTCTATCGGGCGCTCGCCGAATCCGGCGCGTCGTTCCTCTCGATCCCCTCGGCCTTCACCAAGCCGACCGGCGAGGCCCATTGGCACGTTCTGATGCGCGCACGCGCGATCGAGAACGGCTGTTTCGTGTTCGCCGCCGCCCAGGGCGGCAGGCACGAGAGCGGCCGCGAAAGCTTCGGCCATTCGCTCGTTGTCGATCCGTGGGGGCAAATCCTCGCCGAGGGCGGCACCGAGCCGGCCGTGATCCTCGCCGACGTCGATCCGGCGCAAGTCACGGCGGCGCGCTCGCGCATTCCCTCGCTGCATCACGGCCGCCGCTTCGAAGTGATCGAGCCCTTGGCCGAGCCGACGCATCTGCACGCCGTGCGAGCTCCGCTATGATCCGCTACGCGCTCAATTGCGAACACAGCCACGCCTTCGAGAGCTGGTTCCAAAACTCGGCCGCCTACGACAAGCAGGCGAAGCGCGGCCTGGTGACTTGCCCGGTCTGCGGCTCCGCCAAGGTCGAGAAGGCGATCATGGCGCCGCGCCTGGCGCGCGCCGACGCCGCCGAGCCGGCGACCGCGCCGCCGCCCGCGACTCCACCGCCGCCCGTGCCGGCTCCGGCCAAGCAGCCTCTGGCAATCATGTCGCCGCATGAGGGCGAGCTGCGCAAGAAGCTCAAGGAGCTGCGCGAGCACATCACCAAGAACGCGGATTACGTCGGCGCGCGCTTTCCCGAGCAGGCGCGCAAGATCCATTACGGCGAGATCGAGCACCGCTCGATCTACGGCGAAGCCTCGCCGGACGAGGCGAAGGAATTGCACGAAGAAGGCATCGAGTTTCACCCGCTGCCGATTTTGCCGGACGAGCTCAATTGAAGTCATTCCGGGGCGCCGCGAGCCGGCGAGCCCGGGATGACAATCAATGCGCCCAAATCAACAGCGCGACGCCGGCGATGACGAGCACCATGCCGAGCGCTTCGCGCGCGCTGGTGCGCTGGCCGAAAGCGATGCGGGCGATGAGCTGCGCGAACAAGACCTCGACGAGCGCGAGCGTGCGCACGCTCGCGGCGGTGGCGAGCGCGAAGGCGAGGAACCAGAACTGCGAGGCGAGCGCGCCCAGGAAGCCGGCGAACAGCGACGGCCGCCAGGCGTGCACGATCGCCCGCAGCACTGACGGGTCGCGCAGCAAAAGATAGAGCGACAGCGAAACCGTCTGCATGGCGAGCCCGATCGCCAGCGTGAAGGTCGCCGCCATCACATAGTTGGGCAGATCGAGCTGCAGAATGGCGCCGCGAAAGCCGATCGCCGAAAGCGCGAACATGCCGCCGGAGGCGAGCCCCAACAGGGTCGGTTTGATGCCGCCGACCATGCCGCCCGGCTTGGTCGACATGATCACCACGCCGGCGGTCGCCACCAGGATCGCGGTCATCATCGGCCAGGTCACCGCATCGCCGAGGAAGATGAGGCCGAAGATCGCGACCTGGATCGGCTCGGTCTTGATGTAGGCGATGGTGACGACGAAGGAGCGCTCGCCCATGGCGGCGAGCATCAGCGCCGTGGCGGCGATCTGCGCGAAGGCGCCGTCGATCACCCAGGGCCAGAACTCGGCTCCGGGCCGCGGCAGCGGCGTTCCGGTGGCGATGAGGAGGCCGGTGATGAACACGAGCACGAACGGAAAACCGAACAGAAACCGCACATGCGTCGCCCCGACGGTGCCGAGGCTGCCGGTCAGCGCGCGCTGCGTCGCATTGCGCAGCGTCTGGGCGAAGGCGGCAATGACGGTGAAGACGGCCCAGAGCCAGGGCGTGACCATCACCCGGTCTTCTCCGCGACCACCATGTAGTTGACGTCCATGTCGGTGGAGAGCTGCCAGCGGTCGGCGAGGAGATTGTAGATCACGCCGGTCTCATCGATGACGCGCGCGCCGCTTTGCTCGATGGCGATCTCGAGCTCGTTCGGGGTCACGAACTTGTCCCATTGGTGGGTGCCGCGCGGCAGCCAGCGCAAAATGTATTCGGCGCCGACGATCGCCAGCGCGAAGCTTTTGATGGTGCGGTTGAGCGTGGCGACGAACAGAAGACCGCCGGGTTTCACCATCGCCGCCGCGCAGTCGACGAACAGGCCGACATCGGCGACGTGCTCGACGACTTCCATGGCGAGGACGACGTCGAAGATCTCGCCGGTTTCCGCCAGCGCTTCGGCGCTGGTGTTGCGATAGTCGATCGCCACGCCCGACTGCGCGGCGTGCCGCTGCGCGACCGCGATATTGTCCGGCGAGGGATCGACGCCGAGAACCGAAGCGCCGAGCCGCGCCAGCGGCTCGCAGAGAATGCCGCCGCCGCAGCCGATATCGAGAATGCGCAGCCCGGAAAGGCTGTCGAGCCGCTTCGCATCGCGGGCGAAACGCGCGGCGGCGCGGTCGCGGATATAGGCAAGCCGCACCGGATTGAACTTGTGCAGCGCCGCCATCGGCCCGCGCGGATCCCACCATTGGCCGGCAAGGCGGGAGAACTGCGCCACCTCGCCTTCGTCGATGGTGCCGCGCGTCGGCTGCCGGTCCATGGGTCTCGTCCCGCGTTGCGATTGGCGAAGCTTATACGTCATTGCGCGGAGCGAAGCGACGCCGGCGCCGCCGGCTCAGCTCGCCACGAACAAGATCGCGGTATCGCAGCGTTCCAGCACCGCGGCGGCGGTATTGCCGAAGAACAGCGTCTCGCCGGCGCGGCGGGTGACCCCGAGAACGATGAGGTCGTAGCTGCTGCGCTTAGCCTCCTTGAGGATCGCTTCCTCCGCGGTGACGTCGACGCGCAGCGCGGTCCGCACCCGGGCATCGTAGCGGTCGGCGAGTTCGGCAATGTCCTTGAGCACGGCCGCCTCGCCGCGCCGGATCGCGCGCGCGCGTCCGCTGGCGACGTAGAGCGCACTGACCCGCGACCCGCCCAACCTCGCCAGCGCAAAGGCGATCTCGGCGGCGCGGCGCGATACGTCGGTGCCGTTGACCGGGACCAGGATGCGACGGATCGGCTCGTTCCCATTGGCCAGCCGGCCGCCGGCCAGGGCGACGGCGAGCGGCCCGTCGAAGCCGTTGACGACGTGCGTGACCTCGGCGCTGAAGCCGCCGCCTGCCGCCCGCGTCTTTTCGATGCCGACGATGAGCAGGTCGTAGCCCTTCTGCGCCTCGTCGGCGACCGCTTCCGCGCTCGTTGCCTTCTTGGTGCGGGTGGCGACATCGCCGCTGCCGCGCGCCTCCTCCTCGGCAGGCGTCGCCAGCGCCACGGCCTGCGCGGCGGCGCTCAACACCTGCTTTTGCGTTTCTTCGGTTCTCGCCGCGCACGGCGCGTTCGGGCCATTTGCCCCGCCCGAGCTCGATGATCGTCGTCGGCTTGTCGCCCGAGCCGGCAATGACGCCGGCGAGCCGCGAGGCGAACGCGCCATTGGCGCCGCCGTCGACCGCGAGCAGCAGGCGCTCGAGATTGGGCACGAAGCCGCGGGCATCGAGCTCCTCGCGCTCGAGCCGCTGGCGTTCCGCCTTGCGCAGCGGCAGCCGGCGCAGCGCCCAGCGCAACATCGGCGGCATCGCCATGGTGGTGATCACCGCCATCGCCACGATCAGCGTGAAAAGATTTTGGCTGAACACGCCCATCGACAGGCCGATCGAGGCGACGATCACCTCGGTCGAGCCGCGCGCGTTCATCGCCGCGGCCGAGCGCCAGCGATTCGCGGCCGGTGAGCCCGCCAAGCTTGCCGCCGACGAAAGCGCCGGAGAATTTCCCGAAGCTGGCGATGGCGATGAGCCCGACCGCGAGCAACAACAGATGCGGGTCTTTCAGGATGGTCAGGTCGGCGCTCAGGCCCGACAGGCCGAAGAACACCGGCATGAACAGCGCGGCAATCAAGCCGCGCAACTGTTCGTCGATATGCCGGGTGAGGATCGGCAATTCGCCGATCAGGATGCCGGCGACGAAAGCGCCGAGCGCGGTCTGCACGCCGAGCGCATAGGTGATCAGCGCCATGCGCGATCATGATCAGGAGGATCACGGTGATGACCGGGAATTCGCTGGCGAAATTGTCGTTGGCCCAGCGGATGAGCGCGGACACGACGCGCCGGCCGACGGTGAGGCTGATCGCCAGGAACAACAGCGTGCCGATGACGGCAAAGCTCACCGAGCGGACATCGACGGTGCCGGACGAGGCGATGCCGAAGGAGATGGCGATGATGATCCAGCCGCTGGTGTCCTCGAGGATGGCGGAGGCGACGATGATCTGGCCGATGTCGCGGCGCATGAAGTTCATCTCGCGCACCACCACGGCGACGATCTTGATCGAGGAGATCGACAGCGCGGTGGCGAGAAACAGCGCGGTGACGAGGCGCGCATTGGCGTTGGGCAGGATCGAATCCGGCAGCATTTCGCCGAGCGCAAAGCCGCAGATGAAGGGAAGCGTCACGCCGGCGGCGGCGACGGTGATCGCCGACCGGCCGACGCGGCGCACCAGCCGCAAGTCGGTCTCCATGCCGGTCAGCAGCAGCAGAAGCAGAATGCCGAGCTGCGAGACGGCGGCGACCATGCTCTTCTGCTCGGCGGTTTGCGGGAACAGCATGTGCTGCAGGTCGGGGGCGATGAGGCCGAGCACCGACGGGCCGAGCAGCAGCCCGCCGAGCAATTGTCCCATCACCGCCGGCTGGCCGAATCTCTGCATCAGCTCGCCGAGCGCGCGGCCGACGAGCAGCAGCAATCCGAGCTCGGCGAAGAATATCGCCTCCGACTTGCCGGAAAGCTGTTGCTGCGCGGCAAAGGCGATCGAGGTCGCGCCGATGAGTATGGCGGACACGAGCAGCCCGTGGCGGGCCGCGACCGCCCGCGCGGCGGCCCACCTCGTCTGTTTGCGGTCACGACCGGGAGGCAACCGTGCCCTCAGGGGTTGTCGACGTGCCGGAACCGAGCGCGCAGCCTGCGCCCGGCAATCAACGCGCGGCAAGTTCCGCCGTTCCACCGCCGCTATGCGTCCGCCGATTGGCTCGTAGGGTCGACCGGTTGCGTCGGCCAGCGTTCATGCGTCAGCGGGACGATCAGGCGCACCGACAATCCGTCGCGACCGTAGGTGCGCTGCACCTCCCCGTCCATTTGCCGCTCGATGACGAGGCCGATGAGCCGCGAGCCGAAGCCGACCCGGCGCGGCCGCCGCGCCGGCCGGCCGCCGCGCTCGACCCAGTCGAAGGTCAAGGTCATGCCGCGCTGCGTGCGCCCGACCGACCAGCTGAGCTCGAGCCGTCCCTGTCGCTGCGCCAAGCTGCCGTGCATGACGGCGTTGTCGGCAAGCTCGTGCAGCGCCGCGCTCAAGCTGAAGGTCGGATCCGGATCGAGGTCGACATTCGGCCCGGCGAACGAAATGCGATCGAGATACGGACCGAGCACGACGCGCAGCAGATCGGCAAGCGAGGTCGATTTCCAGCCGGCTTCGGTGATCAGCCGGTGCGCGTTGGCGAGCGCGAGCACGCGCGCCTGATATTTGGTCTTGAGGTCGGCCATGGTCTTCGAATTGCGCGCCGTCTGCGAGAACAGCGCCAGCAATTGCGAAAACAAATTGCCGGAGCGATGCCGCAGTTCGCGGATCATCAGTTCATGACGCTGCTCCAATTGCCGGCGCTGGATGGCGCCGGCGAGGAGATTGCCGACCGCGGCCAGGAACGCCGTGTGCTCGATGCCGAACATCCGTCGCCGGTTGGTGCAGACGCCGAGGACGCCATAGGCGCGTCCGTCGCGGCCGGCGATGACGGTGCTCATGCCGCTGACGCAACCGTGATTGTGCAGATATTGCGGGATTTTGAACCGCGTCTCGGCGGCGAAATCACCGATGACGATCGGGACCGCGGACTCCAGCGTGTGCCGCGCGTAATTGCCGTTCTCCCGCGAGGTGACGATCGAGCCGACGCAGCCGGCCTTCCAGCCGAAGCCGGCCCGCAGCAGCAGATCGGTGCCGCCGGGCATCAGTTCCAGAACTTCGACGAAATCGACCGGCAGAGTGAGCGCGACCGTGCTCACCGCGTCGTTGAGCAGTTTCTCGAGATCGCCCTCCGCCAAGGCGCGTTCGCCGAGTTGCGCGAGCGCCTCCTGCTGTTTGATGCGGCTGCGCAGTTCCTGCTCGAGATCGACCCGCTCGGTGACGTCGCGACAAAGCCCGACCATGCGCGCGGGCACGTCGTCCTTCGAGCGACATCATGCCGACGGCCTCGATCCAGCGGTCCTTGCCGCCGTCGCGCGAGGGAACCCGGTAACGCGCCAGATAGGGCCGCCCGGTTCGCACCGCCTCGTCGAGCGAATCCACGACTTCTCGCCGATCCTGGTCGCGAATGTCGTGCTCGAAAAACAGATGCGTGCCGTCGAAGCTGCCGGGCGGCAGGCGATGAATCGACTCGACATCGTTCGACCAGGTCACCGCGTCGGTGGCGATGTCCCACGACCACACGCCGGTCCGTCCGGTTTCCAGCGCGTTGCGCAGGGTGGCGAAATCCGGGGAGAAATCGCTTGCGCTTCCTTGCACGCTCTCTTGTTGCACGCTCTCTTGGCCCGGCTCTCGATCCGGTCGCGCCGATCCCGTGGTCTTCGTTGTGTCAGAACCGCTCATACACTTACAATTCGGCCTGCCCGCGCCCGGGTTCAAGGCCGCGGCCTGCTCTCTCCGGGAGAGAAAAGATGCCGGAGCGTCGGGTTTCGTTCCGCCGGCAAAATCGAGCGGGGTGAGGCCGGCTCAGGAAGAGAGCGCCCGCCTCAATAGAGGCCGGACAGCGTGGAATCGGCGTTGAGTGCGGCGCGCGGCTGCGGCAGATCGGCGGCCGGCCTGACGAATATCTGCGCCGTCATCGGCGCGCCATGGCCGCCCTCGATCGAGAACTCGATGCTGATCGCCTGACGGAACAGCGCGTTGATTGCCGATCGCCAGAGTCGCGCTGAATATCGCGCTGAACATCCCGCTGATCGTTCGGCAACACCACGACTTTGGTGCCGATACCGACCCGATCATAGAGGTCGATGACGTCCTCGTCGCGCAGCCGGATGCAGCCTGAGGAGACATGCTTGCCGATCGAGGCAGGGTTGTTGGTGCCGTGGATCCGGTAAGCGGTGTTGCCGAGATAGAGCGCGCGGGCGCCGAGCGGATTGCCGGGACCGCCGCCGACCCAGCGCGGCAAATAGGGCTGGCGGGCGACCATTTCCGCCGGCGGGATCCAGTCCGGCCATTCCGACTTGCGCGAGATCGTCTCGACGCCCGACCAGGTGAAACCTTCGCGCCCGACGCCGATGCCGTAACGGATCGCCTTGCCGTTGCCGAGCGTCAGGTAAAGGAAGGCATGCGGGGTATCGATGATGATCGTGCCGGCGGGTTCGTTGCCGGCATAGGCGACGACCTGGCGGCGCAGCGCGGCCGGCACATCAAGCGGCTGTTCGGCCTGCGGTACGCTCTCGCGCAGGATGGCGCCGTCATTGCCGTCGGCCGGCAGATAGGACAGCGCCTGCGCCGAGGCGGGAGCGCTCAAGATCGTAGCCAGGGCTGCACAGACCGCCGCACAGAGCATCGCGCCGCCGACGCGCCGGGAAACGACGCGGCGTGAAATTTTGTTTGACGACATGATGCCCTCCGCAGCTGATTGCCACCCATCAATCGCCGACGAAGCCAAGAAGTTCCGCGCGCGTCGGCGGCGCGAGTTTTCGTTCACGCGATGCAACGCTTGAAGACGTGCGCCAAACGCGGCGAGGAGATCGGGCTGAAGGCGGGATCGCAGCCGGCCGGAATTCGCGCCGACGGTCGTGTGGACAACGGCGTCGCTGGCAACGGCGCGGCCGACGACGGCGCGGCGGGCGATCCAAGCTCAGGCCGGACGGCCGGTCCTAGAACCGGGAGCCGGTCTGCCTTGTGGGCGCGATTGACCGCGACCGTCCGACCCGCCGGCGGCAGGCCCGCGCCGGTCGTCGGGAATGACGGAACTGAGACCAGTCCCGCGGTGAACAACGCGAGCGAAATAGCTCCGGCGCGCGCCAGGCGAACTGAGAAGATCCCGAACATCGGATTGGCTCCGGAACTCCGACACGGCTCCCCATCACCCCAAATACGCGCGCGGCCCGTCCATCCACGCGCCAAACGAACGCGGCCGGCCGCCGCCGGTTCCGTGCTGTTTGCGCAGTCACCGCCTTGTGATCGAAAAGCCCGCCGCGCCGGAAACGCATCAGGCGGAACAAACATCGAGATCGCCGGTTGGTGTGGGGACCGGCCATCCTTCCCCCCTCCCCCCGTGCTTGGCCGGCCATCTTGGGCGCAGTCGATGGACCGATCGGCTGCGCCCTAATATTTTTGGAAGTCATTTGTTTTTAGAGTCATTCCAGGGCGCGCCGAAGGCGCGAGCCCGGAATCCATAGCCCGCGCAATGCAGAACCTGCACCGGCAGTGATTATGGATTCCGGGCTCGCGGGCTGCGCCCGCGCCCCGGAATGACGATCCGCGTTGAAGAGGAAACTTAAGCCGTCGGCTGGCGTTCGCGCTGACGCGCCTTGCGGCCGAAGAACAAGGCCTGGCTGGCGACAGCCGAAACCACCGCGAGCTGGAACGGCTTGGCGATAAGGAATGCCGGCTCCGGCCGTTGCCCGGTGAGGAAACGCTCCGGATAGGCGGTGATGAAGATCACCGGCACCTCGAACGTGCCGAGAAGCTCATTGACTGCATCGAGGCCGGAACTTCCGTCGGCAAGCTGGATATCCGCGAGAATGAGGCCCGGCCGTTTCTGTTTGGCGAGAGCGACCGCCTCGGCATGGGTGCGGGCGACGCCGATCACCTTGTGGCCGAGGCTCTCGACCAGCGCCTCGATATCCATGGCGATGAAGGTCTCATCCTCGATGATCAGCACATCGGTCGCGATCTCGGCGGCGAGCTCGCGGCCGGATTCCTCGACCAGCCCACGCAGCGTCGGCAGATCGCAATCGAGGATCTGCGCCGCGTCCGACTCGGAAAATCCTTCGAGCGCCACCAGCAGGAAGGCCTGGCGCGGCAACGGCGTCAGCTGGGTCAGGTGCTGCTCGGGGGTCAGCGTCGGCGCCGCGGTGTCGGCTTTGTCGTTAACCGGGACTGAATTCCAGATTTTCGTGAACAGCCGGTAGAGGGCGATCCGCCGGCTGGGCCCGGATTCGAGGATTTGCGGGCTGGCAATCAGCGATTCCAGGGTGGCGGCGACATAGGCGTCGCCGGAGGCCTGGCTTCCGGTCAGAGCGCGCGCGTAGCGGCGCAGATATGGCAGGTGCTGGAGTACGGCTTGTGAGGCAGGCAAAGGCAATCCTCCCCTCGATTTCCCGAAACTACCGGTTAAAACGTTACCGGGCGAACAAAGTTCCCAAAAATAGTTCCCCGGCCCGGAACCAATGCCCAGGCAGGGCGTTAGCGCTGGACAGCCCGGGGGTTATGCCATGCGAAATTGCGGGAGCTGGTTGAAGGGGCAAGGCGAAAAATGAAGACCCGTAAGACAGTTGGCGTTGAAGCTCCGGCCTCGGATGCGGACACATCGGAACCGCGTGATGCGATGGGTAGGCCCCTGACCCCCCGGAAGACCGAGATGCGCCTCGGGCGCGAAGCCCAGGCGCGAATCGGTCAGCAATTGCGCGCCATGTACGAAGCGGTCGTCAATGAGGGCGTGCCGCCGCATATCGCCGACCTGGTCCGCAAGTTGGGCGATCAAGACGATGGGGCGGCATGAAGCTTGATCCTGCCATACGCGACCAAGTGCTCGGGACGGTGCCGTCCCTGCGCGCGTTCGCGATTTCGCTGTGCGGCAATATCGACCGCGCCGACGACCTCGTGCAGGAGACCTTGCTGCGCGCGCTCGCCCATATCAATTCGTTCGAGCCGGGCACCAACATGCCGGCTTGGCTGTTCACCATCCTGCGCAACCTGTTCCGCTCCGAATATCGCAAGCGCCGGCGCGAGGTCGAGGACGCCGACGGACGTTATGCCGAGACGCTGAAATCGCATCCCGAGCAGACCGGCCGGGTCGAATTCAACGAATTCCGCAACGCGCTTGCCAAACTGCCTTCGGACCAGCGCGAGGCGCTGATCCTGGTCGGCGCTTCCGGCTTCTCCTACGAGGACGCGGCGGCGATCTGCGGCTGCGCGGTCGGCACCATCAAGAGCCGGGTGAACCGCGCCCGCACGCGGCTCGCCGATCTCCTCGCCATCGACAGCGTCGACGATTTCGGCCCGGACCGCGCCACCCGCGCCGTCCTCGCCGGCGGCGGACGGAATTAATCCAAGTCCATTTGATCGCCGATTAGTGGCTGCAGCTCGGGCAGCCGCCGACCGCGCGCAGCGGCGGCAACGTTTCGGCTTCATTCGCCTGACATGCGCCAATGACCGGAATTTGATCCGCGGCCGCGGACTTGTGACGTGCGCGCCGTCGCCTCCGGCCTTAAGCATACCAGCACCTATGACACCCTAGGGGGAGCACCAGCCATGTTGTCACGCCGTACCGTCGTCTTCGCCACGGTTTCCGCAACCGCCGCCTTGGTCGCGCCGGCTTTCGCCACCGATACCAAGACTTTCACCCCGGAAGCCTTCGCGGCCGCGCAGAAGGCGGACAAGCCGATTTTGATCGGCGTCCACGCCTCATGGTGCCCAACCTGCAAGGCGCAGGATCCGATCCTCGGCGAACTGATGTCGGCGCCGAAATTCAACGACCTGGTCTATTTCGTGGTCGATTTCGACAGCCAGAAGGATGCCGTGAAATATTTCGGCGCCCGCATGCAGTCGACGCTGATCGCATTCAAGGGCGAAAAGGAAACCGGCCGCTCCGTCGGCGACACCAATCGTGCCTCGATCGCCGCGCTGCTGAGCAAGACCCTCTGAACGGCCGATGAACCTCGGCGCGCTGCCTTTGGCGTTCGTCGCGGGCGTGCTCTCGATCCTTTCGCCGTGCGTGTTGCCGATTGTTCCGATCGTCCTCGGCGCGGCGACCTCGGAGCATCGCTTCGGGCCGGCGGCCCTCGCCGGCGGGCTCGCCGCCTCGTTCGTCGCCATCGGGCTGTTCGTGGCAACCATCGGCTATTCGGTGGGCCTCGACGCCGGCGTGTTCCGCAGCGCCGCCGCTCTCCTCATGATCGCGCTCGGAGCAATCCTGCTGGTGCCGCGCCTGCAGGCGCGGCTGGCGCTCGCCGGAGCGCCGCTGGCCAATCTGAGCGACCGCTATGGCGGCGGCGCGCGGCCGGGCGGCCTTCCCGGTCAGGTCTTGGTGGGTCTCCTGCTCGGGGCGGTGTGGAGCCCCTGCGTCGGCCCGACGCTCGGAGCGGCGTCGCTTCTGGCGGCGCAGGAACGTGATCTGCCGCAGGTTGCGCTCGTCATGTTTGCCTTCGGCGTCGGCGCGGCGCTCCCGCTGCTCGTGCTCGGCATGTTCTCGCGCGAGTTTCTGTTGCGCTGGCGCAAGCAAATGCTCTCGGCGGGCCACGGCGTGAAAATGGCGCTCGGACTGCTTTTGCTGGCGATCGGCGCGCTGGTGTTGTCCGGTTTCGACAAGGCCGTGGAAACCGCGCTCGTCGATGCGTCACCGCACTGGCTGACCGATCTGACGACCCGCTTTTGAGCAGCATCGCGTCGCGACGTTTCGAGGAAGCCTTCCCGCCGATTGAGGCCGCCGCAATGAGCCGCTGCTGTCCTCCCACCCCTCCACCGGCGGCGAAAGGCAATCGCGTCGTCGTCGATTCGGTCATCACCTGCCCGCAATGCTCGACTGCAAAGACCGAACGAATGCCGGTCGATGCCTGTCAAATCGCTTACACATGCACGGGATGCGGCTGCATATTGCGGCCGCGTCCGGGGGATTGTTGCGTGTACTGCTCATACGGTTCTGTTCCGTGTCCGCCGAATTCAGGCCATGCCGGCGCCGGAATGAAAACCGATCAGTTCCGATGAGTGAGCCCGCCATCGATGGTGACGATCGTCCCGCTGGTGTAGGAGCAAAGATCGGAGGCGAGGAAGACGACGGTCGCGGCGATCTCGTCGACCGAGGCCGGCCGGCCGAACGGCATGGTCGCAAAGCTCTCGCGCCACCGGTTCTCGTCGCCATAGAGCGTCGCCGCCCGGCGGCGGCCGAGCGCCTCGATGCGGTCGGTCATCACCGGGCCCGGATTGACGCCGAGGACACGCACGCCGAATTGCGGAGAGTTGCCGCCGATGGCGCGAGTAAGCGACATCAGCCCGGAATTGCCGACCGCGCCGACGATATACATCGGGTCGAGCCGCTCGCCGCCGGCGCCGATGATGTTGACGATCACGCCGCGTTGCCGCGCCTTCATCTTTTCCAGATAGAGCCGGGTCAGCCCGATATAGCCGTAAAGCTTGAGCTCCCAGCCGGCGCGCCAAGCCGGCTCGTCGATCTGGTCGATCGTTCCGCCGGGAATGGCGCCGGCATTGTTGACCAGGATGTCGATTTCGGGAAAGGTTTCGGCGACGAGCTTGCGCGCCGCCGGATCGGTGAGGTCGGCGGCGAGCGTGCGCACGGTGACGCCCGTCGCCTTGCCGATCGCGGCGCCTTCCTTCTCCAGGCGCTCCGCCGAACGCGCCACCATGCAGACATGCACGCCCTCGCGCGCAAACCATTGCGCGACCGAAAGCCCGATCCCCTTCGAGCTGCCGGTAATGAGCGCGGTGCGGCCGGAAAGCTTCAGATCCATTTCTTATCCTCTCACTCGATGACCCGTTGCACGCTAGAACATCGTGTTGGAATTGGCCGATTGCTCCGGGATCTCCTGACGCACGTCCCAATGCTCGACGATCTTGCCGTCTTCGAGCTTGAAAATATCGACGATGGCGGCGCCGCGCGCGCCCGGCGTCGGCACGTTGTGCACGTGCAGAATGACGTAGTCCCCGTCGGCGAAGACGCGTTTGATCTCGCTGTGATAGTCGGGGAATTTCTCGCGCAGGACGCCGAGGAAGGCCTTGAGCCCTTCCGGCCCGTCCGGCGGCCCTCGGATTGTGCTGGACGTAGCGCGGGCCGATGAACTTCGCCGCCGCCTCGAAGTCCTTCTGGTTGATCGCAGCGTCGTAGAATGCCGTCACCGCCTTCTTGTTCTCTTCCATCTGCTTGGCGTCGGCAGCGAAAGCCGCCGGGGCGAATGCGATCACCGCGGCGGCGAGGATGAGGCGTAGCATGGCAACCTCCGTTTTGTTGGGAAGCGATGATGGTGCCGGCACGGGTATCACATGTGCGACGGCAGCCACAGCGCCAGGATCGGGAACGCGATCAGAATCACCAGCCGGATGAGATCGGTGACGATGAACGGCAGCACGCCGGAGAAGATCGTCGCGAAGCTCACGTCCTGCACCACGCTCTTGATCACGAACACGTTCATGCCGACCGGCGGATGAATCAGCCCGAGCTCGACCGTCATCACGATGATGACGCCGAACCAGATCGGATCGAAGCCGAGCTGCGTGATCACCGGGAAGATGATCGGAACGGTGAGGATGATCATGGCCAGCGCGTCCATCAGGCAGCCGAGCACGAGGTACATCAGCATGATCAGCGCCAGCACGCCGTAGCGGCCGAGGCCGAGCCCGGTGAGGAACTCGGTCACCTTCTGCGGCGTCTGCGTCACGGTGAGGAAATAGCCGAACAGCAGCGCGCCGATCAGCACGGTGAGCACCGCGGCGGCGGTGCGCATCGCCTGCAGCAGCGAGCGGCGGATCTCCGGCCGGCGTGCAGCCTGCCGCGCGCGACGCCGATGACCAGCGCGCCGCCCGCGCCCATGCCGCCGGCCTCGGTCGGCGTGAACAGCCCGCCATAGAGGCCGCCGATGACGAAAACGAAAAGCAGCAGCGTCGCCCAGATGTCGCGCAGCCCGGCGAGCCGTTCCTGCCAGGAGTGGCGCGGCGCCGACGGGCAGGAAGTCCGGCCGCACCCGGCCGATGATCACGATGGTGAGCATGTACATCGCGGCGGCGAGGCAGGCCGGGAATGATCCCGGCGATGAACAGCTTGCCGATGTCCTGCTCGGTGATGATGCCGTAGACCGCGAGCACGGTCGAAGGCGGCAGCATGGCGCCGAGCGTGCCGCCGGCGGCGATCACGCCGGTGGCGAAGGATTGCGGATAGTTGTAGCGCCGCATCTCCGGATAGGCGACGGTGGAGAAGGTCGCCGCCGTCGCCACCGACGAGCCGGAGATCGCGGCGAAGCCGGCGCAGGCGGCGATGGTGGCGATGCCGAGCCCGCCCTTGAAATGGCCGACGAAGGCGTTGGCGGCGCGGAACAGCTCGCGGCTCATGCCGGAATTGGAGACGAAGGCGCCCATCAGCAGGAACATCGGGATGACGCCGAAGGTGTAGTCGGTCACCGTGCGCATCGAGGTCGAGCCCGACGATCTTCAGCGCCGGCGTGCCGCCGACGATGTAGCCGAAGCCGCTGACGCCGACGAGTCCCATCGCCATGCCGACGGGCACGCGCAGCAGCATCAGCGCGAACAGCGCGACGAAGCCGATGATGGCGACCGCGTCGGTGCTCATCGCCGGCGCTCATTCGACCGGCTTGATCTGGTATTGGCCGCCGCCGAGCAGCTCCGGACGGAAGATCAGCCGATAGGTGCGCACGGCGATCAGCAGCACCGCCGAGACGTCGCCGAGCCAGGCCACCAGGAAGAACGGCCAGACCGGCAGCCGCAGATCGAAGGTGAGCACGTTGTCGGCATAGGTGCCCATCACCTTGTCGAACAAGGTGTAGGTCTGCACCGTCACGACGAAGCAGCAGCACCAGCGTCGCGAACACGTCGATCACCCGCTTCCATCGCGGGCCGACATTGGCGTAGACGAGATCGACGGTGATGTGGGTGCCGCGATAGGAGGTCGCGGCGATGCCCCAGAAGATCAGGATGCCGAGCAGCAGCCGGCCGAAATCGTAGCTGTCGGGGATCTGCACGCTGAAGAAGTAGCGCAGCAGCACCGAGATGAAGATGTCGGCGGCAACGATGCCGACGAAGATCGCCGCGATCAGCTCGATGCCGTCGATGAAGCGGTCCATGCGCGCTGCGCCGGCGGCGCTCGGCGCGGTCGGCTGCGCTCGCTCATGTCGACCTCGGCTCATGCATTCGCCTCCGCTGGAGGGCGATGCGCCGAGGCGCGACGCGTGTGCGAGCGGCACGGCTGATCAGCGCCGGACGCTTCGCGGCCGACCCTGCCGCTGCAGATGCGATCAATAGCCGGAATTGTACTTGGTGAGCGTCGCCTTGAGGTCCTTGCAGGATCGCGTCCGGATCGATCGCCGGCTTTCTTGCACCGCCGTCGGCCCAGGTCTTCACCACCGGCTCCGCCGCGCTTCGCCATTCGCCGAGCTGCGCGTCGGTGATCGGATAGACCTCGTGGCCGGGCTCGGCCTTGAGCTTGGCGATGCCGTCATGCTCGAAGTCGGCCCATGGCGCGGCGATCTTCTCGGCCCATTGCCGTGTTGCAGTGGTCGTCGATCACCTTCTGCTGCGCCGGCGACATCGCCGCGTAGGTCGCCTTGTTCATCACCCAGACGAAGCCGGTGGTGTAGAGCGCGGCCTCCATGTGGTACTTCGTGACCTTGTCGATGCCGAACAGCACGATCGAGCCCCAGGGGAAGGTGACCGCGTCGGCGACGCCGCGCTCCAGGATGTCGCGCACCTCGGGCGCCGAGGCCTGCACGTTGGTGCCGCCGAGCTAGGTGACCAGCGAGGCCATGGTCGCGTGCGCCGGGACGGATCTTCATGCCCTTGATGTCGGCCGGCACCATGATCTTCTTGGTGCGCGAATGGAACGTGCCGGGATCGTGCGCGAAGGCGAAGCAGAACTTGACGTCCTTCATCTCCTTCTCGGCGTATTTGCGATACCAGTCGTCGAGCGCCTCGGAGCCGCCCTTGGCGTTGGCCAGCATGAACGGCAGGTCGGCGGCGTCGAAGATCGGGAAGCGGCCGGGCTGATAGCCGGGACTGACATAGGTCACGTCGGCGATGCCGTCGCGCGCCATGTCGTAGTGGTCGAACGCCTTGCCGAGCTGCTGCGCCGGATAGACCTTGTATTTGATGGTGCCGCCGGAATCCTTCTCGATCGAGGCGCCCCACTCCTCCATCGACTTCTGCAACGGATGCGACGGCGGGACCCAGTGCGAGAGCTTGAGCTCGAAGGTCTTGTCCTGCGCCGCTGCCGGGTGAAATCCGAATGCGAGCCCGAGCATGGCGAAGCCGCAAAGCTTCAATGGGTGCATCCGGCGCATGACGTCCTCCCCGTTATTTAGTTGCATTCCCAACTTTTACATTTAATCGCAAAAGCGGCGGACTGTACAGCATGACCGCGCCGGCGGGCCGCGGCGCGCATTCGCTAAAATTGTCGCGCACCGCCGTCACCGTTCCTGCACGCTGTTTCTGCTCCGCCGGCGCAAGACCCGCCGGTTTTAACCGGGCGGCAGCAGCGCCGGGGTTATCGCGTCCCTGAACAAAAGAGTCCGGAAGGCGCTCGCGCGCCGCATCCGGGCCTGCAGGGACGTCAAACATGTTCGGTCGCGTTGCGGCAAGCAAACGTGCCGCGTTCTTCCTGCTGGCGCTGACTGTCGTCGGCAGTCCGGTCGCCGCGCGGGCGCAATTGCAGGTGGACGTGGCCGCGCTCGACCCGGCGCTGCTCGCAAGCCCGGGGCCGGTCGCGGCCGAGCCGTTCGGACTCAAAACCGTGCCGGTGACGAACGGCGCGCTGTTGGCCAAATGGGGCGGCGTCGCCGCCGATATCCGCGCCGAGAGCGACATCCTGGCGCACTGCCGCGACCACAGCCGGCCCTGCCCGCCGGCGGCGCAAAAATTTCTCGCCGTCATCGCCGAGGGCCGCGCCCATGACGGCCGCGCGCGCATCGGCATCGTCAACCGCGACATCAACATGGCGATCCGCGCCACCAGCGACCTCGCGCAGTGGGGCGTGCCCGACCGCTGGAGCGCACCACTCGCGACCTTGACCACCGGCCGCGGCGATTGCGAGGACTACGCGATCGCCAAATACGTCGCGCTGCAGGCAGCCGGCATCGCCGAAGATGATCTGCGTCTGGTGATCGTGCACGACCTCGCCATCGACGAGGATCATGCCGTCGTCATGGTCCGCTTCGCGGCAAGCTGGATCGTGCTCGACAACCGCTGGCTGACGCTGGTCGAAGACAGCGAAATGCGCCGGGTCGTGCCGCTGTTCGTGCTCGCGCATGACGGCGTCGGGCAATTCGCGCCGACGACGGTCGCCGATGTGCGCCCGGCGATGGCGGCCGCCGTTGCCGTCGCGCCGAGCGCGCTCGGCCTTTAGTTCGAGCGTTCCTCCTGCGCCGCCGGCTCGGCGGCATATTTCTTCAGCAGCGGGTATTGCAGCGCGCCGAACAGGAAGGTCAGCGGCACCACGCCGAACGCCTTGAACGCCACCCAGGTATCGGTCGAGCTGTTGCGCCAGACGATCTCGTTGAGCACCGCGAGCGCAGAAAAAGAAGATCGCCCAGCGCCAGGTGAGCTTGCGCCAGCCCTCCGCGGTGAGGTGGAAGAGCGAATCGAACACCACGCCCAGGAGCGGCTTGTCGAACAGGAGCCCGCCGACCAGCACGGCGCCGAACAGCACATAGATGATGGTCGGCTTGATCTTGATGAACAGGTCGTTGTGCAGGGCGAGCGTCAAGCCGCCGAACACCAGCACGATGATCGCGGTGACCACCGGCATGATCGGCAGCGTGCGGGTGAGCGCATAGGACGACCGCCAGCGCCGCGACCACCGCGACCATGAACGCGCCGGTCGCGGTAAAGATGCCGAAGCGCGAATTGGCGGCGAAGAACAGCACCAGCGGCCCGAGGTCGAGCACGAGCTTGAGCAGCGGATGGAGCTGCGGCTTCGGTCGTTGCGGTCATGACGGCTCAATTCCTGCAATGGCGCGGGCAAAATCCCGCGCGGCGAACGGCGCCAGATCGTCGACGCCTTCGCCGACGCCGATGAAATGCACCGGCAGCCGCGTACTTCGTCGCGCAGCGCGACCAGGATGCCGCCGCGGGCGGTGCCGTCGAGCTTGGTCATGACGAGGCCGGTGACGCCGGCGGCTCTTGCGGAAGATCGTCGACCTGCGACAGCGCGTTCTGCCCGACGGTGGCGTCGAGCACCAGCAGCACGGCGTGCGGCGCCGGAGGGTCGACCTTCTTGCATCACGCGCACGATCTTTTCCAGCTCCCCCATCAGCTCGGCGTTGTTCTGCAGCCGGCCGGCGGTATCGACGAGCAGCACGTCGGCGCCTCCGTCTTGCGCCGCGCGCACGCGCGTCGAAGACGAGGCCGGCCGCATCGGCGCCGGCTGCGCGCGCGATCACCGCGCGCGCCGGTCGCGCTCGCCCCAGATCTTGAGCTGATCGATGGCGGCGGCGCGGAACGTGTCGCCGGCCGCGAGCATCACCGTGCTGGCCCTCGCGGCGCGAAACCTGGCGGCGAGCTTGCCGATGGTCGTGGTCTTGCCGGAGCCGTTGACGCCGACGACGAGGATGACGAACGGCTTCTTCGCCGCGTCGATCGCGAGCGGCCGCGCGACGCCGCGCCAGCGCTTTCTCGACCTCCGCCGGCCAGCACGGCCTTGACCTCCTCCGGCGAGATCGCCGCGTCGTAGCGGCCTTCGCCGAGCGCGGCGGCGATGTGCGCCGCCGTCTCGAGGCCGAGATCGGCGCGGATCAGCGCGTCCTCGATGTCGGCAATGGCCGCGGCATCGAGCTTGCGCTTGGCGACAAGATCGGTGATGGCGCCGCCAAGCGCGGAGGAGGCTGCGCTTGAGCCCGCCGGCGAGGCGCTGCCACCAATTGCCCGTTTCCGTCGCGCTGTCGTCCATCTCGGTACGTTGTCGCTGTTGCGGCGCTCGTGATAGCGGTTTCGCCGGAGTAGCGCAAACATGACCCCGGACAGAGATGGTGTCGCGGCTCCTCTACCGCGACGGGCTGATGCTGGTGATCGACAAGCCGGCGGGCTTTGCCGTGCATCGCGGCCCGAACGGCGGCGAGAGCCTGGAGGATCATTTCGACGCGCTTGCGTTTCGGCCTGCCGCGCTCGCCCGGCGCTCGCGCACCGGCTCGACCGCGACACCTCCGGCTGCCTCGTGCTCGGCCGCCACCGCAAGGCGCTCGCGCAGCTCGGCAAGCTGTTCAAGCACGGCAAGATCGGCAAGACCTATTGGGCCGTGGTCGAGGGCGCTCCCGAGGCCGACGAAGGCGTCATCGACCTGCCGCTCGGCCGCCGCGACGCGACCCGCGGCTGGTGGATGAAGCCCGACCCCGCAGGGTCAGCCGGCGGCGACGAAATGGCAGGTGATGGGGCGCTGTTCTCCCACCTCCCCCTGGAGGGGGGAGGTCGCCGGCCGTAGCGCGCAGCGCGAAGGCGGGCGGGAGGGGGTGAACGGCCTCGCCACATCACCCCACCCCGACGCCGCGCTGACGCGCGCCGTCGACCCTCCCCCTGCAGGGGAGGGTCGTAGGATTGACCTGGCTCGCCCTCGAGCCGCTGACCGGGCGCACGCATCAGCTGCGCGTGCATTGCGCGGAAATGGGCTGGCCGATCGTCGGCGATGCGATCTACGGCTCGGCACCGCGGACCGGCGGCCCGATCCTGCATCTGCATTCGCGCGAGGTCGTGGTGCCGCTCTACAAGAACCGCGCGCCGATCCGCGTCACGGCGCCGCCGCCGGCGCACATGCACGCCACGCTGGGGCAATGCGGGTGGCAGGCGGATAGCGAGAATCCTTAAGAGCCGCCAGCAATTGCTTGCCGTCATGCGCGGCGATCCGCGCTTCGACGATGGCGCCCGGCGCGACCGGCGTCGCGAGCTGCACCGGCGTGAATTGCTCGGTGCGGCCGCGCTCGCCGGTCTCGGCGAGCACGCGCCGCGTGGCGCCGATCTCGGCGTCGAGATGCCGCTGCAAGGCGAGCGCGCCGCGCTCGCGCAGCCGACGGCGCGCGCTCCTTGACGAGCGCGCGCGGCGAAGCTGCGGCATGCGCGCCGCCGGCGTGCCCGGCCGCGGCGAGAATGGAAACACATGCAGATGCGTCAGCCCGCATTCCTCGACGAGATCGAGCGAGCGCTGCGAACATCGCCTCGGTCTCGGTCGGAAAGCCGGCGATGAGATCGGCGCCGAAGACGATGTCCGGCCGCAGGCGGCGCATCGCGGCGCAGAACGCGATCGCATCTGGCGCGAATGCCGGCGCTTCATGCGCTTGAGGATGAGATCGTCGCCGGCCTGCAGCGAGAGATGCAGATGCGGCATCAGCCGCTCGTCCCGGGCGAAGGCGTCGAGCAGATCGCCATCGGCCTCGACCGAGTCGATCGACGACAGGCGCAGCCGCTTGAGCTCGGGGACGTGCTTGAGGATCTGCTTGACCAGCGTGCCGAGCTTCGGCGCGCCCGGCAGGTCGGCGCCGTAGCTCGTGATATCGACGCCGGTGAGCACGACCTCGCGATAGCCGTTGGCGACGAGGCGGCGCACCTGTCGCTCGACCACCGCGCCCATCGGCACCGAGCGCGAATTGCCGCGGCCGAACGGGATGATGCAGAAGGTGCAGCGGTGGTCGCAGCCGTTCTGCACCTGCACGAAGGCGCGCGTGCGGCCCTCGAACGCCTCGATCAGATGCGCGCCGGTCTCCTTGACCGCCATGATGTCGTTGACGATCGCCTTCGGCGCGTCATCGATGCCGAACGTCGGCGCGCATAGTCCGCCCAGGAGCCGGCGCTGAGCTTTTCCGCGTTGCCGAGGACGCGATCGACCTCGGGCATGGCGGCGAAGGTCTGCGGCTCGGTCTGCGCCGCGCAGCCGGTGACGACGATCGTCGCCTGCGGATGCTCGCGGCGCAGCGCCCGGATCGTCTGCCGCGCCTGGCGCACCGCTTCCGCCGTGACCGCGCAGGTATTGACCACCACCGTGTCGGTGACGCCGGCGCGCTCCGCCTCGCGGCGGATCACTTCCGACTCGGCGGTGTTGAGCCGGCAGCCGAAGGTGACGATTTCGACGCTCATCGCTCAGGCCACTCCCGCGCCGGCAAAGAGCGCCGCATCGAAGCGGCCCTTGCGCTCATATTCGACCGGCCCGGTCATCAGCACATGGTCGTCCGCCTCGCGCCATTCGATCGCGAGGTCGCCGCCGGGCAAGCTGACCGTCACCTTGCGCCCGGCGCGATCAAGCCGCGCGGCGGCGACCGCCGCGGCGCACGCCGCCGAGCCGCAGGCCTTGGTGAGGCCGGCGCCGCGTTCCCAGGTGCGGATCGCGACGCGATCGCGCGCGGCGACCTTCGCCAGCGTGATATTGGCGCGCTGCGGAAACAGCCGATGGTGCTCGAGTTGCGGGCCGATCTGGCGCAGATCGTAGGCCTGCGGGTCGTCGACCCAGAAGATCGCATGCGGATTGCCCATGCTCACGGCGGACGGCGAATGCAGGATCGGCGCGCCGGGCGCCTCGAAGGTCAGATCGATGGCCCGCGTGTCGGGCATTTCCCGCGCCAGCGGAATCTCGTCCCAGCGGAAACGCGGCGCGCCCATGTCGACCGTGAACAGTCCCTCGCCTGCGCGCCAGCAGGAAACAAGCCCGGCCTGCGTCTCGAAATTCAAAGCCGCCTTGCCGGTTTCGGCGGCGACGAGCGAGGCCACGCAGCGCATGCCGTTGCCGCAGGCGCCCGCCTCCGAGCCGTCGGTGTTGTAGATGCGAAGCGAAGCGTCGGCGCTCCCGCGCGGCGGATAGAGCGCCATGAGCTGATCGTAAGGCTCGTGCCGCGCGGCGACGCGCGCCTCCTGTGCGGTGATCGCGGCCGGGAGCACGGCGCAGATCGACGATGACGATCTCGTTGCCGAGACCGTTCATCTTCACGAATTCCCGGTTCGCCAGCGCGCTCATGATAAAGCCCGAATATGCTGGACTTATATGAGGAGTTGGGTCGCCCGCGCCAGTGGCGTGATGACGATTTGGGCGCGGCGCAAACGCGCCGCCGTGCTAACATCAATCGACTCGAAAAACATCGTCAGGGGCCGGCGCCGGGAGCGCCGTCGCGTAGGGAGAGACTGATGTTCCTTCGCTTGGCGTTGCATGTCGGTTTGGCGGCGGCCTTGATCGGTTTTGCCGCGCCGCCGTCATCGGCGGAGCAACCGGCGCAGACGCCGCCGGCGCCGGCGGCCAAGCCGGACGCGCCGGCCGTCCCCGCAGCGCCTGCGGCACCCGCGCCCGGCAAAACCACCCAGCCGGGCGATCCGTTCGGCGAAGACGCCACGCTCGCGGCAAAGCCGATCGTCTACCTGAAGGGCACCGGCAATTGGGACAGCGCCTACGAGACGATCACCGGCGCATTCAAGAAGCTGAAGATCTATGTCGACAAGGAGGGCCTCAAGACCGACGGCCCGTCGATGACGATCTTCACCGCGACCGACGACACCGGCTTCCAGTTCGAGGCGGCCGTGCCGGTCGCCGAACCGCCGAAGAACCCGCCGCATGGCGAGATCGCCGCCGGCAAGTCGCCGGAAGGCCACGCGCTCAAATTCGTCCATCGCGGGTCTTATGACGGACTGGACAATACCTATGAGGCGATCACCAACTATCTCGACGAGAAGCGGCTCGAAGCCAAGGACGTGTTCATCGAGCAATATGTGACCGACCCGTTGTCCACCAGCGAGGACAATCTGGTCATCAACGTCTTCGTCCCGATCAAATGACCCGCGGTTGACACGGTGAGAGGCGCTCACTAGGTTCCGGCCGCTCTCGCAAGAGATTGGAAGACCGCAAATACCGACCGGCTCGAGAGGCCGGAGGCCCCCGCCCGACAGCGCGATGCGCCCTCGGGCGTAATTGGCGTCATTGCCGGGCATGACCCGCATCCACGCAGCGGGCCAGCGCTAGGGATGCCCGGTCAAGCCCGGGCATGACGAAAGAAAAGGATAAATGTTCGACAGCCTTTCCGAACGTCTGAACGCGGTCCTCGACCGGCTGACCCGGCGCGGCGCGCTGTCGGAGGCCGACGTCGACGCGGCGCTGCGCGAAGTGCGGCGCGCGCTGCTCGAAGCCGACGTCGCGCTCGACGTGGCGCGCGCCTTCACCGACGAGGTGAAGAAGCGCGCCGTCGGCATCGAGGTGATCAAGTCGGTCACGCCCGGCCAGATGGTCGTCAAGATCGTGCACGACCAGCTGATCGAGACGCTGGGCGCGGACGCGCAGCCGATCGACCTCAACGCGCCGGCGCCGGTCGTCATCATGATGGTCGGCCTGCAGGGCTCGGGCAAAACCACGACCACGGCGAAGATCGCCAAGCGCCTCGCCGAGACGCAAAAGCGCAAGACGCTGATGGCCTCGCTCGACACGCGCCGGCCGGCGGCCATGGAGCAGCTCGCCGTGCTCGGCCGGCAGGTCGAGGTCGACACGCTGCCGATCGTCGCCGGCCAGAGCGCCGGTGCAGATCGCGGCGCGCGCGCAGCAGGCGGCGCGGCTCGGCGGCTATGACGTGGTGCTGCTCGACACCGCCGGCCGCATCACCCTCGACGAGGCGATGATGACCGAGGCGGCCGAGGTGCGCCGCGCCGCCAACCCGCACGAGGTCCTGCTCGTCGCCGACGCGCTGACCGGCCAGGACGCCGTCAATCTCGCGCGCAGCTTCGACGAGCGCGTCGGCCTCACCGGCATCGTGCTCACCCGCGTCGACGGCGACGGCCGCGGCGGCGCCGCGCTGTCGATGCGCGCGGTGACCGGCAAGCCGATCAAGCTCATCGGCACCGGCGAAAAACTCGACGCCCTCGAGGACTTTCATCCGGCGCGCATCGCCGACCGCATCCTCGGCATGGGCGACATCGTCTCGCTGGTCGAGAAGGCGGCCGCGACCATCGATGCCGAGAAGGCGGCGCGCGTCGCCGAGAAGATGCGCAAGGGCGCCTTCGATCTCTCCGATCTGCGCGAGCAGCTGACGCAGATGCAGCAGATGGGCGGCATGAGCGGCCTGATGTCGATGCTGCCGGGCATCGCCAAGATGAAGAACCAGCTCGCCGAGCGCAATCTCGACGAGACCGTGCTCAAGCGGCAGATGGCGATCATCGATTCGATGACGCCGCGGGAACGGCGCAATCCGGATCTGCTCAAGGCGAGCCGCAAGCGGCGCATCGCCGCCGGCTCCGGCACCAAGCTGGAGGACATCAACCGCCTTCTGAAAATGCACCGCACCATGGCCGACGTGATGAAGGCGATGGGCGGCGGCCAAGCGCGGCCCGATGGCCGGCCTCGCCAACATGCTCGGCCTCGGCGGCGCGGGCGGCATGCCGAGCCCCGAGCAGATGGCGAAGCTCGCGGCAAAGATGCCGGGCGGGTTGCCGCCGGGAATGCCCGGCGCCGGCGGACTGCCGCCGAATTTCCGCCGGATTGCCGGGCGGGCTTCCCGGTGGACTTCCCGGCGGACTTCCGGGACTCGGCCCGCAAGCTGCCCGGCGGATTGCCCGGCGGATTTCCCGGCCTTGGGAAGAAGAAATGATCGGACGCAACCGCACGAGCGCTTTTCTGCAAGTGCTGTCGCTCGATCCGCGCGCAACCAGCGCATTCGCGCGCGCGGTCGGCGACCCCAATCCGGTGCATCACGACGCCGAGTTCGCGGCCACGACGCGCTTCGGCCGCTTGCTCGCCAGCGGGCCGCAGACGACGGCGCATCTGCTGGGGCTGACGGCGTCGCATTTCTCCAAACGCGGCGCGATGCTCGGTCTCGAATTCTGGGTCCGCTTCCGGCGGCCGGTCTACGCCGACGAGACCATCACGCTCGAGTGGCTCGTCGTCTCCGTGAAGCACAATCCCCACCTCGGCGGCGACGTCATCGATTTGCGCGGCCGCATCCGCAAAGAAACCGGCGAAACCGCCGTGCGGTGCCAAAGGACGCGTCCTGGTTACCGAAACTCATTGAACCGCAGGAAAGGAAACTGAAATGTCTCTCGTAATCCGCATGGCGCGCGCCGGCACCAAGAAGCGGCCGTTCTATCACATCGTCGTCGCCGACAGCCGCGCGCCGCGCGACGGCCGCTTCATCGAGCGCCTCGGTTATTTCAATCCGCTGCTGCCGAAGGAAAAGACCGAGCGGCTCAAGTTCGATCTCGACAAGGTCGAAGGCCTGGATGGCCAAGGGCGCGCAGCCGTCCGACCGCGTGATGCGCTTCCTCGACGCCGCCGGCGTCGTGAAGCGCGAGAAGCGCAACAATCCGGAGAAGGCGGTGCCGCGCAAGGAGCGCAAGGCGAAGGAGGAAGCCGCCAAAGCCGCGCTGCCGGCAGGCGCCGCCCCGGCCGCCGGCGCGGCGCCGGCCGCGGGCGCTGCTCCGGCCGCCTAGCCGGCGACCAGCGATGGCGGGCGCGCCGCATCTGCCTCGGGCAAATCGGCGCCGCCCACGGCGTCCGCGGCGAGGTGCGGCTGCGCTCGTTCACCGCCGATCCCGCGGCGATCGCCGGCTACGGACCGCTCGAAACCGAGGACGGCCGCGTCTTCGAGATCGAAGCGCTGCGGCCGGCCAAGGATCATTTCGTCGCGCAGCTCTCCGGCGTGCGCGACCGCAACGCCGCCGAGCGCTCGCCAACGTCAAGCTCTACGTGCCGCGCGAGCGCCTGCCGCGAGCCGGACGCAGCCGACGAGTTCTACCACGCCGACCTGATCGGCCTTGCCGTGGTCGACCCCGCCGGCAACGCGCTCGGCACCGTCGTCGCCATCCACAATTTCGGCGCCGGCGATCTGATCGAAGTGCGCCAGCCGCGGGCGCGACGACGCAGACTGCTGCCGTTCGACGCGGCGACCGTGCCGGTCGTCGATATCGCCGCCGGGCGGATCGTCGTCGATACGCCGCAAGCGGCGCCTTCAGCCGGGCGCACGGAATGAACACGAGAGCAAGATGTGGCGCGCGAGCGTGCTCACCATTTTCCCGGATGTGTTTCCGGGGCCGCTGGGCGCGAGCCTCGCCGGCAAGGCGCTGGCGGCGGGCGCGTGGTCGCTCGACGTCGTCGATATCCGCGCCTTCGCCACCGACAAGCACCGCACCGTCGACGACACGCCGGCCGGCGGCGGGCCCGGCATGGTGATGAAGGCCGACGTGCTCGGCCGCGCCATCGACGCGACGGCGGCGGACGAGCGCCCTCGCCTCCTGCTGTCGCCGCGCGGCGCGCCGCTGACGCAGGCGCGGGTCGAAGCGCTCGCCGGCGGGGCCGGCGTCGTCGCTCGTCTGCGGCCGGTTCGAGGGCGTCGACGAGCGCGTGATCGCGGCGCGCGCCCTCGAAGAGGTCTCGATCGGCGATTATGTGCTGTCCGGCGGCGAGATCGCGGCCATGGTGCTGATCGACGCCTGCGTGCGGCTCCTGCCCGGCGTCATGGGCGCGGCGGCCTCGAGCGCCGAGGAGAGCTTTGCCGACGGGCTTGCTGGAATATCCGCAATACACCCGGCCCGCAGCTTTGGGAAGGCCGGCCGATCCCGGAAGTGCTGACTGTCGGGCGACCACGGCAAGATCGCCGCCTGGCGGCGCGCCGAGGCCGAACGGCTGACCCGGCGAGCGCCGGCCCGACCTCTGGGCGGCCTTTATCCGGCGCTTCCGCAGCGGCCCGCGAACGGGATGACCGGAAGGTGACAAAGCCCGCGCGTTAGCGTAGAAGCTGCCGCCAACCCGCTCAGACCCCGGTCGGAGCGCGCCGCTGCACCGAGCGCAGCCGATGGAGAATTCGCCATGAACCTGATCAAAGAAATCGAAAACGAGCAGGTGGCGAAGCTCACCGCCGGCAAGGACATTCCCGACTTCCAGCCGGGCGACACGCTCCTCGTCAACGTCAAGATGGTCGAGGGCGAGCGCAGCCGCGTGCAGGCCTATGAGGGCGTCTGCATCGGCCGCGCCGGCGCCGGCCTCAACGAGAACTTCACCGTGCGCAAGATTTCCTACGGCGAGGGCGTCGAGCGCGTCTTCCCGCTCTATTCGCCGATGATCGACTCGATCAAGGTCGTGCGCCGCGGCAAGGTGCGCCGCGCCAAGCTCTATTATCTGCGCGGCCGGCGCGGCAAGTCGGCGCGCATCGTCGAGCGGCAGGACCACACCGCGCAGGCCGAAGGCGCCGGCGAGCGCGAGGCCGCCAAGTAGTACCAACGAGCGGCATCGGGACTATATACTCCGCACCTTGGTGGAGTTCCGCGACCATGGCCAAGCCCCGCACCCTCTACGACAAGATCTGGGACGATCATCTGGTCGACGAAGCAGCCCGACGGCACCTGCCTCATCTATATCGACCGGCATCTCGTGCATGAGGTGACGAGCCCGCAGGCGTTCGAAGGGCTGCGGCTTGCCGGCCGCAAGGTGCGCGCGCCGGACAAGACGCTCTGCGTCGTCGACCACAACGTGCCGACCACCGACCGCCGGCAGAAGCCCAATCCCGACCCGGAGAGCGCGCGCAGATCGCCTATCTCGCCGAGAACGCCAAGCATTCGGCCTCGAATATTTCAACGAGTTCGACAAGCGCCAGGGCATCGTCCACATCATCGGGCCGGAGCAGGGCTTCACGCTGCCCGGCATGACGCTCGTGTGCGGCGACAGCCACACCGCGACGCACGGCGCCTTCGGCGCGCTCGCCTACGGCATCGGCACCTCCGAGGTCGAGCACGTGCTGGCGACGCAGACGCTGATCCAGAAGAAATCGAAGAACATGCGCGCCGTCGTCGACGGCAAGCTGCCGCGACGGCGTCACCGCCAAGGACATCATCCTCGCCATCATCGGCGAGATCGGCACCGCCGGCGGCACCGGCTATGCGCTCGAATATGCCGGCGAGGCGATCCGCGCGCTGTCGATGGAAGGCCGCATGACGGTCTGCAACATGTCGGTCGAGGCCGGCGCCAAGGCCGGCTTCATCGCGCCGGACGAGAAGGCCTACGCCTATCTCAAGGATCGGCCGAAGGCGCCGAAGGGCAAGGCCTGGGACGAGGCGCATGCGCTATTGGGAGACGCTGCGCTCCGACGACGGCGCGCATTTCGATCGCGAGATCAGGCTCGACGCCGCCAAGCTGCCGCCGCTCGTCACCTGGGGCACGAGCCCGGAGCAGGTCGTCTCGGTCACCGGCCGCGTGCCGGTCTCGACGAGATCGCCGACGCACAACAAGCGCAGGCCGCCGGAGCGCTCGCTCGCCTATATGGGCCTTGACGGGCGGCGAGAAGATCACCGACATCGCGCTCGACCGCGTGTTCATCGGCTCCTGCACCAATGGGCGCATCGAGGATCTGCGCGCGGTGGCGCGCGTCGTCGCCGGCAAGACGGTCAACGCCAACGTCAACGCCATGATCGTGCCGGGCTCCGGGCTGGTGAAAGAGCAGGCCGAAGCCGAAGGGCTCGACAAGATTTTCCTCGCCGCCGGCTTCGAATGGCGCGAGCCCGGCTGCTCGATGTGCCTGGCCATGAACCCCGACAAGCTCGCGCCCGGCGAACGCTGCGCCTCGACCTCGAACCGCAATTTCGAGGGCCGGCAGGGCTACAAGGGCCGCACCCATCTGGTGTCGCCGGCCATGGCGGCGGCCGCCGCGATCGCCGGCCATTTCGTCGACGTGCGCGAGTGGAACTGAACGTCAGCCCCGCACCCACCAGCAATGCGTTTGCGGGAAGAGCACCGTCCCGCTCGGCCGATACTGGATGACGTACCAGTCCTTGCAGCGCCGGTAGAGCAGCCGCCGCGGGTTGATCTCGATGCGCGGCGGCGGCGCCTGCTGCGCAACGACCGGCGTGCCGGCGTGCGAATGGCGCGTGCGATGCTGTACCTGAGCCGCTGCGTCCGCGGCCGGCCAGAGAACCGGCAGGGCGGCGAGAGCGGCAATCGCGACCAGCGATTTCATAAACATCGGCACACTCTTGATCTTGCATCGCAGTTCTTGCATCGCGGGAGCTTATCCGAAATGCGGTTTCCACTTTTCGGCAGCATGTTCTAAAACGCAATTATGGCCGATCTTGCATCCGATCCGCTCGCCTGGCGGTCCCGCAAGGCGCCCTCGCTCGCCGAGCTCGAGATTCTCGCCGGCGAGGTCTTCGCCCGGTTGCCGAAGAAATTCCGCGAGCTGTGCGCGGACGTCGTCATCCAGGTCGACGATTTCCCGAGCGAAGAGGTGCTCGACGAGATGGGCGCCGAGAGCGAGTTCGACCTGCTCGGCCTGTTCCAGGGCGTCGGCCTGCCGTTCCGCTCGGAGAGCGCGCCGGTGCACATGCCCAACATGATCTGGCTCTACCGCCGCCCGATCCTCGACTACTGGGCCGAGCACGACGACACTCTGGGCGCGATCGTCCAGCATGTGCTGGTGCACGAGATCGGCCATCATTTCGGCCTCTCCGACGCACGATATGCATGCGATCGAAGAAGCCGCCGAGCAGACGAAGAGAACAGCAGGATGAAGATCGACGGCGCTTGCCTTTGCGGCTCCATCAAGATCGAAGCCGAGGCCGATCCGGAAAACACCACGATCTGCCATTGCACCGATTGTCAGAGCGGCACCGGCTCGGCGTTTCGCGTTTCGATTCCGGTCCGCGGCGCCACGTTCAAGATGACCGGACAACCGACCACCTACCTGAAGACCACCGCCGACAGCGGCAATCCGCGGGTGCTGGCCTTCTGCCCGAAATGCGGCTCGCCGATCTATTCGACCTCGCCGGGCGATGGCGTGCGGCCGTCCTACACCGTACGGGTCGGAATCTTGCGCCAGCGCGACGCCCTTGTGCCCAGGCAGCAAATCTGGTTTCGCTCGGCGCGGCCGTGGGTCGCGGAAATCGCCGCCCTGCCCAAGAGCAGCTTCGGCACGGTTCCGCAACTGGAGAGCCGGCCCAAGGAGGCATGAGGGTCATGATCGTGGTCGTGTTTCGCTCCCGGCTGAAGCCGGGGCTCGGCGACGAATATGTCGCCCTGGTCAATCGCATGACCGAGCTGGCGCAGAGCATGCCCGGCTACATCTCGCATAAGGGCTATGTCGCCGACGATGGCGAGCGGGTCACGGTCGTCGAGTTCGAGAACGAAGAGGGTTTGCGCGTGTGGCGGACCAATCCCGAGCACCTCGCGGCGCAGAAGCTGGCGCGGCAGAAATACTATACCGAGTATCACCTGCAGGTCTGCACGCTCACGCGCGAGTCGAAATACACGGCGCAAGACGCCGCCAAGCCGCTAGCCGCGGCGGCCCCGGCTTGACCGCCGCGAGGCCACGCGCCATTTAGCCGTTACCGATCAACGCATCCGCTCCCGGGTCGAAAATGGAAAAGTTCACCGTACTCGAAGGCGTCGCGGCGCCGCTGCGGATGATCAATGTCGACACCGACATGATCATCCCCAAGCAATATCTAAAGACGGTCAAGCGCACCGGGCTCGGCAAGGGCCTGTTCGCCGAGCGGCGCTACCGCGACGACGGCAGCGAGAATCCCGATTTCGTGCTCAACAAGCCGGCTTACCGCAAGGCGAAGATCCTGGTCGCCGACGACAATTTCGGCTGCGGCTCCTCGCGCGAGCACGCGCCGTGGGCGCTCAAGGATTTCGGCATCACCTGCGTGATCTCGACCTCGTTCGGCGACATTTTCTACAACAACTGCTTCAAGAACGGCATCCTGCCGGTGCAGGTCTCGGCGCAGGATCTGGAAAAGCTGTTCGACGACGCCGAGCGCGGCGCCAATGCGACGCTCACCGTCGATCTCGTCAAGCAGGAAATCCGCGGCCCCGACGGCGGCGTGGTGAAGTTCGAGATCGACCCGCACCGCAAGCATTGCCTGCTCAACGGCCTCGACGATATCGGCCTCACCATGGTCAAGAGCGAGAAGATCGGCAGCTTCGAGCAAAAGGCCAAAGCAGCGCGGCCTTGGGCGTGAGGGCATCTCCGCGCGTCATTGCCGGGCTCGACCCGGCAATCCATCTTTGCCGTTCCCGCTGAAAAGTGGATCACCGGGTCAAGCCCGGTGATGACGCCGAGGAAGTTTAGCCGGAAGCAGAATGACCCCAGCCATCTCCGTCTCGCATCTCTGCAAGACCTACGCCGGCGGCTTCCAGGCCTTGAAAGACATCAACCTGGAAATCCGTCGCGGCGAGATTTTCGCGCTGCTCGGCCCGAACGGCGCCGGCAAGACGACGCTGATCAGCATCATCTGCGGCATCGTCAATGCATCGAGCGGCAGCGTCACCGTCGAAGGCCACGACATCATCAAGAACTACCGCGCCGCGCGTTCGCTCATCGGCCTGGTGCCGCAGGAGATGGCGACCGATGCCTTCTCCTCGGTGTGGGCGACGGTGTCGTTCAGCCGCGGGCTGTTCGGCAAGGCCGCCGATCCCGCGCTTATCGAGAAGGTGCTGCAGGACCTGTCGCTCTGGGACAAGAAGAAAAACAAGATCATGACGCTGTCCGGCGGCATGAAGCGCCGGGTGATGATCGCCAAGGCGCTGGCGCATGAGCCGCGCATCCTGTTCCTCGACGAGCCGACCGCCGGCGTCGACGTCGAACTGCGCAAGGATATGTGGGACATGCTGCGCGCGCTGCGCGCGGCGGGCGTGACCATCATCCTGACCACGCACTACATCGAGGAAGCCGAGCTGATCGCCGACCGGGTCGGCGTGATCAACAAGGGCGAGCTGATCCTGGTCGAGGACAAGGCCGAGCTGATGCGCAAGCTCGGCCGCAAGCAGCTCACGCTTGAGCTGCAGGAACGCATCGACGCAGTGCCGGCGGCGCTCGCCGGGCACAATCTCGCGCTCGCCGCCGGCGGCAAGGAGCTCGTCTACACCTACGACCGGCAGGCCGAGCGCACCGGCATCACCACCCTGCTCGACGAGTTGCGCCGCGCCGGCATCAGGTTCAAGGATCTGCAGACGACGCAGAGCTCGCTCGAGGAGATCTTCGTCGGCCTGGTGAGGCAGGCGTCATGAACCTCTACGCCATCGGCGCGATCTATCGCTTCGAGATGGCGCGCACCGGGCGCACCGTGCTGCAGAGCATCGTGTCGCCGGTGATCTCGACCTCGCTCTATTTCATCGTCTTCGGCGCCGCGATCGGCTCGCGCATCAGCCAGATCGACGGCGTGAGCTACGGCGCCTTCATCGTGCCCGGGCTGATGATGCTGATGCTGCTGACGCAGAGCGTCACCAACGCCTCGTTCGGCATCTATTTCCCGCGCTTCGTCGGCACGATCTACGAGATCCTCTCCGCGCCGGTGTCGTATGTCGAGATCATCATCGGCTATGTCGGCGCCGCGGCGACCAAATCGGTCGTTCTCGGCCTGATCATCCTGGCGACTTCGACGCTGTTCGTGCCGGTGCAAATCCTGCATCCGTTCTGGATGCTCGCCTTTCTCCTGCTCACCGCGGTCAGCTTCAGCCTGTTCGGCTTCATCCTCGGCATCTGGGCCGACGGCTTCGACAAGCTGCAGGTCGTGCCGCTGCTTCTGATCACGCCGCTCACCTTCCTCGGCGGCACCTTCTATTCGACCAGCGTGCTGCCGCCGTTCTGGCGCACGATCACGCTGTTCAATCCGCTCGTCTATCTGATCAGCGGCTTCCGCTGGAGCTTCTTCGGGCTCGCCGACGTGAATATCGAGATCAGCGTCGCGGTCATTATCTTCTTTCTCGCCCTATGCCTGGCAACGATATGGTGGATCTTCAAGACCGGCTATCGGTTGAAGACGTGAGGCGTGCGGAGACGGCGTGCTAGGAAACAGCATGCGGGTCCTCGACGAGCATATTGCAGCTTTCCGGACATCGCCCCTGCAGGCGTTCGCGGATCGGCCGCCGTGGGAATTGACGCGCGATGCGGTCGAGATCGTCGAGCAGCTCCTGCGCCGCCTGGGCGAAGGCTACGGCGCGAGCGCCAACATCGCGGTGCATCGCACCGCGATCATCGAGGAAGGGGCGATCGTCAAAGGACCGGCGATCATCGGACCGGACTGCTTCATCGCTGCCGGAGCCTATCTGCGCGGCGGCTGCTGGCTGGAAGGCGCTTGCGTTCTCGGGCCGGGAGCCGAGCTGAAATCGTCGTTCGTGTTCAAAGGCACAAAGCTCGCGCATTTCAATTTCGTCGGCGACAGCATTCTCGGCCGCGCCGTCAATCTCGAAGCCGGCGCGGTCATCGCCAACTACCGCAACGAGGCGCCCGCGGCCACGATTTCGTTCATGCACAAGGGCGCGCGGATCGAGACCGGAGCCGCAAAGTTCGGCGCCCTGGTCGGCGATGACGTCAAGATCGGCGCCAACGCCGTGGTCGCCCCGGGCGCCTTCATCGCGCCGGGCACCGTCGTTCCACGCCTCGCCTTGGTCGATCAAAGCGAAACGTGATTCAAGCGGCCTGCATCTGCGCGATGGCGTCGGCAATCGCCACCGTCCGCCGCGCCATGTCGGCGTGCAGGCGCTCGACCATGCGGCCGTCGATCTGGATCACGCCCTTTGTCGGCGTTCTCCGGCAGATCGAACGCGGCGATGATCTTGCGCGCCCATTCGACCTCCTCCGGCGCCGGCGAGAATGCGGCGTTGCAGGGTGCGATCTGCTGCGGATGAATGAGCGTCTTGCCGTCGAAGCCGAGATCGTGCGCCTGGCGGCACTCCGCCGCAAAACCTTCGGCGTTGCCGAGATCGTTGTAGACGCCGTCGAGGATATCGAGGCCGAAGGCGCGCGCCGCGGCCACGCAGGTCATCAGCCAGGGCAGCATCGGCGCGCGGCCGGGCACGATGCGCGCGCGGGTGTCCTTGGCGAGATCGTTGGTGCCCATGACGAAGGCGGCGAGCCGCGCCGCCGGATCGAGCGCGGCGGCCGCGATATCGCGCACATTGAGCATGGCGAGCGGCGTCTCCATCATCGCCCAGACGCGCAGTTGCGGCGCGGCGCCGACGGCAGCGAGGCGCTCGGCCACCTGGCGGAACTGCGCCGGCGTCGAGACCTTCGGCACCAGCACCGCATCGGGCCCGGCCGCGGCGATGGCGAGATCGTCGGCCCACCAGGCGGTATCGAGCCCGTTCACGCGCACCACCACCTCGCGGCGGCCGAAGCCGCCATCCTTGAGCGCCTTGCCGATCAGCTCCCGCGCCTTCGCCTTGGCGTCCGGCGCCACCGCGTCTTCGAGGTCGAGGATGACGGCGTCGGCGGGCAGCTCACGCGCCTTTTCCATGGCGCGTGCGTTCGATCCGGGCATGTAGAGGACACTGCGCCGCGGCCGGACTGTCATCGCTCGCTCCCTTGCTCGATCGGCAAACTAGCGGGCTTGCAGGCTCCATGCCAACGGCCGGCCGCGCAGTTGCCAATGGCAAGCGCGGCGTGATTGAGTGCGCCAGCCGGGCGTCACGGGCCAGCATGCCGTTTCCGCAAAGTCTCATCCAGGGCTATCGCGCTTTCCTCGACGGCCGCCTGCGCCGCGAGCAGGACCGCTATCGCGAGCTTGGGGAAACCGGGCAATCGCCCGAGGTCATGGTGATCGGCTGCTGCGATTCGCGCGTCTCGCCGGAGGTCATTTTCGACGCGCGCCCGGGCGAGCTCTTCGTCGTGCGCAACGTCGCCAACATCGTGCCGCCCTACCAGCCCGACGGGCAGGCGCACGGCGTTTCCGCCGCGCTCGAATTCGGGGTTGCCGCGCTGAAGGTCGAAGCACATCGTCGTGCTCGGCCATGCGCGCTGCGGCGGGGTGAAGGCCTTCGCCGAGGATGCCGAGCCGTTGTCGCCCGGCGATTTCATCGGCAAATGGATGCGGCTGATGGCGCCGGCCGCCGACAAAGCCGGGCCGCGCGGCGCGCTGTCGTGGCCCGACTATCTCACCCGCCTCGAACAGGCGAATGTCGCCAACAGCATCGACAATCTGCTGACCTTTCCGCGCCTGCGCCAACGCGTCGAGCGCGGGCAGGTGGCGCTGCACGGCGCCTATTTCGGCGTGGCGTCGGGACAACTCTCGGTGCGCGACGAAACGACCGGCGCGTTCGTGCCGATCGCCGCCGACCAGCACGCGCGGCTTTTTACGCCGCCTTCCGCTTCGCGGTAATCAGCTTGCGGTTGATCAGGCACTCGGCGATCTGGATCGCGTTGAGCGCCGCGCCCTTGCGCAGATTGTCGGAGACGATCCACATGGCGAGGCCGTTCTCGACCGTCGCGTCCTCGCGGATGCGGCTGATATAGGTCGCGTCCTCGCCGGCCGACTCGTAGGGGGTGACGTAGCCGCCCGGCTCGTGCTTGTCGATGACGATGCAGCCCGGCGCGTTGCGCAAGATTTCGCGCGCCTCATCGACCGTGATCGGATTCTCGAACTCGATATTGACCGCCTCGGAATGGCCGATGAACACCGGCACGCGCACGCAGGTGGCGACGAGCTTGATCTTCGGGTCGAGGATCTTCTTGGTCTCGACCACCATCTTCCATTCTTCCCTCGTGTAGCCGTCCTCCATGAACACGTCGATCTGCGGAATGACGTTGAAGGCGATGCGCTTGGGAAACTTCTTCGGCGCGACCTCGTCGATCTGAAAGACCGCCTTGGTCTGGCTGAACAGTTCGTCCATCGCGTCCTTGCCGGCGCCGGACACCGACTGATAGGTCGCGACCACGACGCGCTTGATCTTCGCCCGGTCATGCAGCGGCTTGAGCGCGACGACGAGCTGGGCGGTCGAGCAATTGGGATTGGCGATGATGCCGCGCTTGCGGAAGCCGGCCACCGCGTCGGCGTTCACCTCCGGCACGACCAGCGGCACGTCGGAATCGTAGCGCCAGCAGGAGGAATTATCGATCACCACCGCCCCGGCGGCGACGATCTTCGGCGACCATTCCCTCGATACGGCGGAGCCCGCCGACATCAGGCAGATGTCGACGCCGGAGAAATCGAAATGCTCGAGCGCCTTCACCTTCAGCGTCCGCTCGCCATAGGAGACCTCGACGCCGATGCTCCGGCGCGAGGCGAGCGCGATCACCTCGTCGGCCGGAAACGCCCGCTCGGCGAGGATGCCGAGCATCTCGCGGCCGACATTGCCGGTCGCGCCGACCACGGCGACGCTGTAACCCATCGTTAACTCTCCCTCGCAATTTCGCCCCGGTTCCGCGCGTGCGGGAACGAGAGCGGAAGCGCTTTTAAGCGAGAAACGTGACCAGCACAACGTTAATGGGGGGTTGCCATGCGAGCGGCGTCGCGATCCGAGCCGGAGGACGTGCCTGGCACCATCGCTGCGCATCGTCGCCTATATGGGCGGCCTCGCCATCCTTGCCACCGTGGCCGCGAGCCTGTTCCAGGCCCATGCGGTCATCGCCGCCATCGACCCCTCGCCGCCGCGGCCGAAATGGATCGAGATCGAGCGGCCCCGCCCCGCCTTCGAAGGCCTCATCCCCGAGCTCGGCGGCGGCGCGACCGACTACGCCATCCTGCGCCGGGATACCGACAGCGCTCGCAAGGACGTGCTGAGCTGGGGCGAGGCGACCGGCGCCGGGCCTTACGTCGTCATCGAGATCTACCGGCCGGGCAACCCGCCCGAGGGTTTCCTTGATCCCGCGAGCGAAGTCGCCGCCCGCCTCGTCGGTCTCAACGTCACCGACGATGTCGAGGCGGCCGGCTCGATCGAGAGCAAGTTCGGTCCGGTGCCGCTCGTCGATTTCGCCGTCGCGCCGGTGGGCAAGGAACGTCGCTGCCTCGGCTTCGCCAAGCCCGTCGGCGAGCCGGCGGTGCAGATCGCCGGCTGGTATTGCAGCGCCGGCGACGAGGTGGTCAACCGCGCGAGCCTTGCCTGCGCCCTCGACCGGCTCAGCATCATCTCCGCCGGCGGTGACGACAAGCTCGCCGAACTGTTCGCGGGCGCCGAACTCAAGCGTACCTATTGCGGCCAGCGCAGCCCGATCCTCGCCGCGACGCCCGAGCGTCGCCAACACCTCACGTCGAGCCAGCCGGCGCAAGCTGCGCGGACGCATCCGGGCGCAGTGAGCCGCAAATTCGGCGATCGGCGTGCGGACGGCTGCAGGCGGCGCCAACGGAACCCGGCCGCGGCGAGAGTATTGCCAGTAGGCGATTGCCGGCAGGCAGGGTAGACTTGCGTTGCCGGAAAGCGAGGCGTCATGCGCATACCTGTTGTGATTGTTGCCGCAATTGCCGTTGTTTCGGCCTTGGCCGGTCGCGGCCGGCGCGGCAACCAAGAAGCAGCCTCTGGTCTTGCGCTCGGTTCGCGGCACGGTGATCCAGCCGACGCGCACCATCATCCATAATCCGAACGGCACCACGACGGTGATCGAAGTCCCGCGCCGGTCCTACCTCGACGTCGGCACCGAAGTGTCGATCGGCGACGGCAGCTACCACGACTATGTTTTGCCTCCGGACGGCGATCCGGGGCGGCCGTACTGGTTCATGGGCCCTGACGTACGCGGCGCCGGACGCTCTGCCGCTGCCGGCGGCGTTCGATGTGCCGGGGATCAATCCGTTCAACCCCTATTGATTTGGCAGACTTGATCGGCAGCGCTACGCCGCGAGCCGCTCCATCTCGCCGACGATTGCCGCGCCCATCTCGCTGGTGCTGACGATCTTCGCGCCCTCCGACTTGATGTCGGCGGTGCGCAGGCCCTTGTCGAGCGCCGCGGCGATCGCGGCGTCGAGCCGGTCGGCTTCCTCGTTCATGTTGAACGAATAGCGCAGCGCCATGCCGAACGACGTCGAGCATGGCGATCGGATTGGCGATACCCTTGCCGGCGATGTCGGGCGCCGAGCCGTGCACCGGCTCGTAGAGCGCCTTGCGCCGCTTGGTCTTGGCGTCGACCTCGCCGAGCGAGGCCGACGGCAGCATGCCGAGCGAGCCGGTGAGCATCGCGGCGACATCGGAGAGCATGTCGCCGAACAGATTGTCGGTGACGATGACGTCGAACTGCTTCGGCCAGCGCACGAGCTGCATGCCGCCGGCGTCGGCGAGCATGTGCTCGAGCTGCGACGTCCTGGTAGTCGCGCGCGTGCACCTCGGTGACGACCTCGCGCCAGAGCACGCCGGTCTTCATCACGTTGCGCTTCTCCATCGAGGTGACCTTGTTGCGCCGCTTGCGGGCGAGCTCGAAGCCGACGCGGGCGATGCGCTCGATCTCGTAGGTGTCGTAGACCTGGGTGTCGACGGCGCGCTTCTGGCCGTTGCCGAGATCGGTGATCGTCTTCGGCTCGCCGAAATAGACGCCGCCGGTCAGCTCGCGCAGGATGATGATGTCGAGGCCCTCCACCACCTCGCGCTTGAGGCTCGAGGAGTCGGCGAGCGCCGGGTAGCAGATCGCCGGCCGGATATTGGCGAACAGCCCGAGCTCCTTGCGCAGGCGCAGCAGCCCGGCCTCCGGCCGCGCGTCGTAGGGCACGTTGTCCCATTTCGGACCGCCGAAGGCGCCGAAGATGACGGCATCGGCCGCGTGCGCCTTGGCCATGGTCGCCTCGGTGATCGCGACTTTGTGCAGCGTCGTAGCAACAACCGCCGACGAGGCCCTCCTCGGTCTCGAAAGTGGCGATCCCGCTCTTGGCGAAGAAGCCAAGGAGCCGCTTCACCTCGGCCATGACTTCGGGTCCGATGCCGTCGCCGGGGAGAAGGAGGAGCTTGTGGGTGGCCATGACATGACGCCTTTCGCATTTGACGGCGCCGGGATTGCTAGAGTGACCGGCGCAGCTTGGCAAGCCGAGCCGCGCCGGGCGCCGCCGTGCTAGAGTGCAAGGCGCGACACAGGAGGTCCGACCCATGCGAGCCTTGCGCATCCTCGCCGTCGTGTTGCTGCTCGCCGGCGCCGGCGAACGGGCGCGCGCGGACGATGCGCCTTCGCCCGAGGCGATGGCGGCGGCGAACGAGCTGTTCACGATCCTCTCCGCCGACATGATGAAACAGCTCACCGGGCAGATGACCGGCGCCTTCTGGCCGGTCGTCGAGCAGAAGGCGCACGCCGACAAGATCGACGATGCGACCATCGCCGAGCTGCGCGCCGAGTTCGAGCGCATCCAGGTCAGCTTCGTGACCGACGCGATGAAGGAGGCGCCGCCGATCTACGCGCGCCACTTCACCGTCGCCGAGTTGCACGACCTGACCGCGTTCTACCGCACGCCGACCGGCGCCAAGGCGCTGCACGAACTGCCGCAGGTCATGGGCGAATTCGCCACCCTGCTGGTGCCGCGGATGCAGGACTTGCAGCGGCAGACCACCGAAGGAATTCGCCAGAATCCTGCACGAGCACGGTTACGGAAAATAATGCGCGACGCGGCGCCGCTAGAGCCCGCTGAACCAGTTGTAGCCCTGGTTCTCCCAATAGCCGCCGGCGTCGTTGTTCTGCACCCACATCGCGGTCACGTATTTGGGATTCTTGAAGCCGAGCTTGGTGGGGATGCGGATCTTGATCGGAAAGCCGTAGTCGCGCGGCAGGATCTGGTGATCGAATTTGAGCGTGAGCTGCGTCTGCGGATGCAGCGCGGTCGGCATGTCGATGGTGTTCGAATAGCCCTCGGCGCACTGGAACCAGACGTATTTGGCGCGGGTGTCGGCGCCGATGAGCTTGAGAAAATCGGAGAGCTTCACGCCCTGCCAGGAGCCGATCGCGCTCCAGCCTTCGACGCAGACGTGCCGGGTGATCTGCGAAACCTCCGGCAGCTGGTAGAGCTCCGGCAAGGTCCACGGCTTCTTGTTGTCGACCAGGCCGCCGATCTCGAGCTGGTATTTCTCGCCGTCGACATCCGGCGCCTCGTCGCTGCTGTAATAGGCGTTGAACGGGAACGGCCGCGTGATCGCGCTTTCCGGATATTCCGGCGCGAGCACGTTGGGATTGAACAGCCAGGCTTGCACGCGGTCGTTCATGCGCGAGATGACGCGCAGTGCATTCTCGGAGGTATCGCCGTCGATGATGTCGCAGCCGCTGAGCACGGCGAGCGCGCCGAGGCTTGCGGCGCCGCGCAGGAAGAGCCGCCGTGACGGCTCCGGCAAGCAGCTTCGCCGCGTCCTTGATCAGGAGCTTCGGATCGACGCCGGGAACCTGTTTGCGAATGCGCGGCACGGCTTTCTCCTCGCGCTAGCGGCCGACGACCATCGCCCGCAGGCTCTTCGGCACCAGGACGGCAAGCACCACGTGCACGACCAGGAACGTCACGATCGCGGTCATCGCGGCGAAATGCACATAGCGCGCGGTGTCGTAGCCGCCGAAGAAGGTCGTGAGTGCCTGAAACTGAACCGGCTTCCAGATCGACAGCCCGGAGAAGACGATCACGACGCCGGCAAAAATAACGCCGACATAGAGCAGTCTCTGCACCGCGTTGTAAACCGAGAGATCGTCATGCGCGAGATGGCCGCGCAACGCGGCGGCGAGATCGCGAATGACCTCGCTCGGGCGGATCGGGAACAGTTTGCGGCGGAAACGGCCGGTCGCAATGCCGAGCGTGACGTAGACGAGGCCGTTGATCACCAGAAGCCACATGGCGGCGAAGTGCCACAACAGCGCCCCGGCGAGCCAGCCGCCGAGCGTGATCTGCGTCGGGAACTCGAAGCCGAACAGCGGCGAGGCGTTGTAGATCTGCCAGCCCGAGCCGATCATCATCAGCATGGCGAGCGCGTTGATCCAATGGGTGACGCGCACCCAGCGCGGATGGATGAGCGGACGCACCGCCATCGGCGGCACCATCGGCGGGCTTGCTGTGGCTTCGATGGTCATGGCGTTGGTCCGGTTTGGCGTTGGTCCGGTTTGGCGAAGCTATAACAAGATTCTCTGTAGCTGTGGGTCACGTTCGTGTCACGGGATGCCGCAAATCGCGACACGGCGGCGTGAACCGGGCGGAAACCTCTCCCCGCGAACGGGGAGAGGCACGCAGGAGATCACACAACAACCGCGATTTACGGCAACAGCACGGTGTCGATGACGTGGATCACGCCGTTCGACTGCAGCACGTCCGCGATCGTGACCATGGCGACGTCGCCCTTGGAGTCGGTGACCGAGAGCTTGCCGGGACCGGCCTGCTTGACGATGATGTCTTCGCCGGCGACGGTCTTGAGCTTGGCTTCACCCTCGCCGTCCTTCACCGCCTTCATCAGGTTGACCGCGGTCATGCGGCCCGGAACGACGTGATAGGTGAGCACCTTGGTCAAGGTGTCCTTGTTCTCGGGCTTGAGCAGGCTCTCGACCGTGCCGGCCGGCAGCTTGGTGAACGCGGCGTTGACCGGAGCGAACACGGTGAACGGGCCGGGGCTGGAGAGCGTATCGACCAGGCCGGCGGCCTTCACCGCCGCGACCAGCGTGGTGTGGTCCTTCGAATTCACCGCGTTCTGTACGATGTTCTTCGACGGATACATCGGCGCGCCGCCGACCATCACCGTTTTCTCCGACATCGCGTCGGCATAGAGCGGCGCGGTGGTGGTGGCGGCGGCAAAGGCGATGAAGGCCGCGCTTGCAATCAAAGCGAAACGCTTGGACATGACAGGCTCCATTTTGATGTTGTGTTGTCGAAACCGCGGCGGCGGACCGCCGGTGAGACGCGCCAAGAGCGCATCGTCGATTTGAGATACGGCCCTCGCCGAGGGGCGTTTCACCGGCGCTGTCACGGCTGCGTGAACGCGTACCGCAGTACCGCTTTGCCCGGCGCCGACGGTGCGGTATGAACCGCGAACGCCGCGCCGGGCTTCGATGCAGGAAGATCAATCAATGTCCAAAACGAGCCCCGGCAATTATTTCGAGGACTTCCGCGTCGGCCAGGTGATCCGCCACGCCACGCCGCGCACGGTCGCCAGCGGCGAAGTCGCGCTCTACACCGGATTGTACGGTTCGCGTTTCGCCGTCCAGTCCTCGGATACGTTCGCCAAGGCGATCGGCTATCCGCGCGCGCCGATCGACGATCTTCTCGTCTTCCACATCGTGTTCGGCAAGACCGTCGCCGATATCTCGCTCAACGCGCTCGCCAATCTCGGCTATGCCGGGTGCTATTTCCGCTCGCCGGTCTACCCCGGCGACACGCTCAGCGCGCTTTCCGAGGTGATCGGGCTCAAGGAGAATTCGAGCGGCAAGACCGGCATCGTTTATGTGCGCACCACCGGCTACAAGGACGGCGAGACGCCGGTGCTCGAATATGTCCGCTGGGTGATGGTGCACAAGCGCGATCAGGCAGCGCCCGCGCCCGGCGATCACGTACCGCGCCTGCCGACCGTGCTCGATCCCAAGGTGTTGGGCGAAGCCTGCCCGCCGATCAAGCTCGCGGCCTACGACACCGCGCTCGTCCGGCAGCGCCCATCGCTTCGGCGATTACCAGGTCGGCGAGCGCATCGATCACGTCGACGGCATGACCGTCGAGGAGGCGGAGCACCAGATCGCGACCCGGCTCTACCAGAACACCGCGCGCGTCCATTTCAACCAATACACCGAAGGCAAAGGCCGCTTCGGCCGCCGGCTCATCTATGGCGGCCACGTGATTTCACTTGCCCGTGCGCTCTCCTTCAACGGGCTCGCCAATGCCTTCCACGTTGCCGCCATCAATGGCGGCCGCCACACGGCGCCGCTTTTTGCCGGCGGCACGGTGTTCGCGTGGTCGGAGGTCTTGGGAAAATCCGAGCTGCCGGGGCGCGAGGATGTCGGGGCGCTGCGAATACGCACCATCGCCACGCGCGACCGGCCTTGCGCCGACTTTCCGTCCAAGTCCGGCGAGGATTACGATCCCGCGGTCTTGCTCGACCTCGATTATTGGGTGCTGATGCCGCGCTGAGCGCCGCCATTGTGTCACCGCGCACTGACGCACCACGGACGATGGGCGCGCCAGAGTTGAATTTCGCTGACGCGTCAGCCACCCGAGGGGCCGCTTCGCGTATTGCGGAGGCCGCCTGGCCGCAATAGCCTCCGCTCCCGGAGCGTGGATGCGATGACAGCGAAGGTCCTGAGAGTCCGCGTCGACCGCGAGCGTTGCCAGGGTCACGCGCGCTGCTTCGCGCTGGCGCCCGAGCTGTTCGAGCTCGACGCGTTCGGCAATGGGCGCGAGCGCGGCGACGGCACGGTGTCGGCCGCGCTCGAGGCCAAGGCCCGGCTTGCCCAATCCAACTGTCCCGAGCTCGCCATCGAAATCATCGAGGAATGAGGGAGCGAAGATGAGCAACCGGCCACCCGCCACCGATTGGTCGACCGACTTCGATCATCTCGATCCGCGCTGGAGCGAAAACCCCTATCCGATCTGGGACGAACTGCGGCAATCCTGCCCGATCGCGCACACCGACCGGTTCATGGGCGCCTATTTCCCCAGCCGCTACGAGGACGTGCGCGCCATCGCCTACGATACCGAGCACTTCTCCTCGCGCCGCGTCGTGGTCCGCGAAACCCGCCAATCCTTTCCGCCGGCGCCCCCGATCACCTCCGATCCGCCCGAGCATCGGCCGGCCAAGCAGGTTCTGCTGCCCGCGTTCACGCCGGAAATGATCAGCCGCCACGAGGCGCATACGCGCGACATCTGCCGCGAGCTCCTCGACCGGATTGGCGGCAGAACGCGCTGCGACGGCGCGGTCGAATACGCCCAGGAAATCCCGGCGCGGGTGATCGCCCACATGCTCGGCGTGCCGGAAACGGACGCCGATCAGTTCCGCAAATGGATCAAGGAAATCCTCGAAATCGGGATTACCGACATCGCCGTGCTGTTGCGGGCGCAAGAGGAGATGATCGCCTATTTCGCCGAGAAGATCGCGGCACGGCGGGCGAGCCCGCGCGACGATCTGATCGGCTATCTGATCAACGCCCGCGTCGAAGGCCGAGCGTTCTCCGACGAGCATATCATCGGCACGCTGCGGCTCATGATGATCGCCGGCATCGACACCACCTGGAGCGCGATCGGCTCCTGCCTGTGGCATCTCGCCATGCATCCGCAGGATCGCCGGCGGCTCACGGCCGAGCCCGATCTCATGGGCGCGGCGGTCGAGGAGTTCCTGCGCGCCTATGCGCCGGTGACCATGGCGCGCGAGGTGGTCAAGGAGACGCAGATCGCCGGCTGCACCTTCAAGCCCGGGCACATGGTGCTGCTCTCCTTCCCCGCGGCCAACCGCGATCCGGCGATGTTCCCGGACGCGGACCAGGTCGTCATCGATCGCGCGCAGAACCGCCACGCCGCCTTCGGGCTGGGCATCCATCGCTGCATCGGCTCGAACCTCGCACGCATGGAAATCAGAGTGGCGCTACGCGAATGGCTCGGGCGGTTTGCCGAATTCCATCTCGACCCGCAGGCGCCGGTGACCTGGTCGATCGGCACGGTCCGCGGACCGCGCAAGCTGCCGCTCGTGCTCGACGCCTGACCTCATCGCTCGGGATGGCGTCGGATCGCAGTTGGCTCGCTAGCGGCGACGCTCCGGCGGGCTTCAGGTCGTTTCGCCGTGCAGGTCTGCCAGCGCCCGTCTGACGACTTCCACGAGAGACGGCATCGTATACGGCTTGGGCAGCCATGCCAGCGGATTGGCAGGGCGGGCGCGCGCGCGGGCATCGGGATTGTGATGCGCCGTCACGAAGACGCATCGGATGCCCCGGGTGGCGAATAGCTCCAGGGCGGTATCGATGCCGTCGCGCGGTCCATCGAGGCGGATATCCATCACCACCAGCGCGGGATGCTGCCCCGCCGCGAGTTGCAATGCTTCTTCGGCCGAAGCCGCGGGACCCGCGATCTCGAAACCCGCCTGCGCGAGCGCCGCTTCCATCTCCGAAGCGACCAGGTAGTCATCCTCGACGATCAGGATCCGCGCCGCTTCAGCCGGACCATTCCCGGCGCGCGCGACATCGTCATGGGCAAAAACGGCGCGCGGACGAACGTGCGGCACGGCCAATCGCTGGCCCGAGGGAGGCACCGCAATGTTCGATTTCTCGGGATTCACTAGTGTCCATCAGGAAAATTGCACGGTGCAGCGGGTGGCCGGGTTCTTGGTCACGTCAAACCTGCCGCGAAGCTGGCGGGCGAGACCCTGGACGAGTTGCAGGCCCGAAGATCGCTGGCGCACCGCCTCGAGATCGAAGCCGGGGCCGTCGTCTTCGACATAGAGTACGAATGCATCGTCCTCCCGGGTCAATCCGACGCGAACGCTGCCTACGCCGCTTCCATTCATGCCGTGCTTCACGGCGTTGGTGAGAAGCTCGTTCAGGATCAGGGCGAGCGGCATGGCCGCGTCATTGGAAAGCTCGACGTCGCCCGCTGCACAAACGATCTGCACGTCCCGCGCAAACGCCTGCCGCGCGGTGTGGCAGACCGCGTTCAGAAACTCCTGAGCGCTGAAGCGCGTCGCATCCGTCGTGCCGTAGAGCACTTGCTGGGCTGCGGTCATGGCGGCGAGCCGGCTGCTGGCCTCGCGCAGAATCGTCTGCGCTTCGACGCTGCGCGTTTGCTTGCCGGCCAAATGCAGCAGCGACTGCAACATCTGCATGTTGTTCTTGACGCGGTGATTGAGCTCGTCGAACAGGATTCGCTGCTGCGTCTCCGCTTGCTTGCGCTCGCTGACGTCGACCAGCATGTTGATTGCGCCGACAATGTTGCCGTTCGCATCGCGCAACGGCGTGGGATAGGGGATGAACGGAACGCGGGTTCCGTCCGGACGTTCGGCGATCGCCTCGGCATTTCGAATCGCGCGGCCTTCCTTGAGCGCGACGGCCATCGGACATTCGTCGTGCGGCAACGGGGTGCCGTCCGGCCGGTAAAGCTTCCAGGTCACGCACCATTCGTCGCTGCCGAGGGTCGGCGTTCGGCCCGCGAGCTCCACGGCCATCGCGTTGAAATAGGTGATCTTGCCTTGGGCGTCGGTGGTGTAGATCGCCGCCGGGATCGCCGCGAGCAGCTCTGTCAACCGGCGTTCGCTTTCGTGAAGCCTGGCGTCGGCTTCCTTGCGGTCGGTGATATCGCGCGCGATCTTCGATGCGCCGATGATCGCGCCATTGCCGTCGCGCACCGGCGAAATCGTAAGCGAGATATCGACCAGACTGCCGTCTTTTCGGCGGCGCACGGTCTCGTAGTGGTCAACGCGCTCGCCGCGGCGGATGCGGGCGAGGATCGCGGGCTCCTCATCTTCCCGGCCCGGCGGGATCAGAATCGTGATCGACCGCCCGACCGCCTCTTCGGCCGTGTATCCGAACAGTCGCTCGGCTCCCTGGTTCCACGTGCTGATGATCCCGTCGAGGTCCTTGCTGACGATGGCGTCCTCGGAGGATTCCACGATCGCGACCAGTTGCTGGGCCGCCCGCTCAGCGCGCTGCCGCGCCGTCTCGGCGCGCACCCGCTCGACGGCGAAGCCAAGCTGGCGCGCGATGGTCAGCGCGAGATCGTTTTCCGCCCGGGTGAAAACGTGCGGCCGGTCGTAGTAGGTCATGAACTTTCCGAGCAGCCGGCCGCTCGCCACGATCGGAATGAACGCCAGCGCCGCTATGCCCTCGGCCCGCACCACTGTTTTGAGGTCCTGCGCGAGCTCGGCACGGTCGATGTCTTCGATGCAGATCGGCGTCGGATCGCGCGCATCAGCCTGCCAGGGCGAATGGCCTTCGACCGCCCGCTGATAGGTTTCGGACAGCCCGCGCGCGGCAACGAACTTCATGCTCGCGGAAGCATCGAACAGCAGGATAGAGGCGCGCTCGCAGCGCAGAGCGCGACGGATCGCCGTCAGGGCCTGTTCAAAGACCTCGGCGAGCCCGGCGGAATGCTGCAGCGCCGCGGTGAATTCATAGAGTGCCGCCTGCTCCTCGGCGCGGCGTGCAAGCGCCTCCTCGACGCTTTTGCGAGCGCCGATATCCTGCTGCACGCGCACGGCGTATAAAAACCGGCCTTCCGCGTCGCGGACGCTCGCTGAGGTGATCGACATCCAAAGCTCGCCGCCGTCGCGCCGCTGGACGCGCTTCTCGATGGTGTAGCGATCGATCTCGCCCGTCACCAGGCGGCGAAACTGTGCCAAATCCTCTTCCAGGTCTTCGCTCAAATCCGGGTCGAAGATCGAGCGTCCCAGCAGTTCCCGCGCCGAATATCCGAGCAGCGCGGACAGATGGGCGTTGACGCGCGCAAGCCTTCCATCCGCGTTGACCTCGGCAATCCCGATGTCGGCACTGTCATAGGTCGCGGCAAGCCGCTGATCTTGCAGATGCGGCGTTTCGTTGGCGGGGACGCGATCGGTCAGATCGACAATCGTAGATCGCGTGCTCATGATCTCGCCGGGCCGTACGGTTTGCAGCGCTATCGGTCGGCTCACTTTTGGATACCTCCCCGTAGCGCCAAACGCGCGGCCTTCAACAAGGTTCCGTTTCGTTTCCCGCGCGGACGGTCGGAGCGGACGGCTGGATGTGATACGACCCAATCGAGGGGGGAGGCCATGCCGGGCCGCGCGCTCAAGGTGCTCATTGCCGGAGGCGGGATCGGCGGCATCACCGCGGCGCTGACACTGCGGCGACACGGGATCGAGGCTGCCTTATTCGAGCAGGCCGAGGCATTCCGGCAGGTCGGCGCCGGCATCCAGATCAGTTCCAACGCGGTGCGGGTACTGCGCGGGCTCGACCTGAGCGAGACATTGGCCCGCGTCGCCGTCTATCCCGAGGCGCGCGACTACCGGGCCTGGGATACCGGCGAGCGGCTGTTCTGGACGCCGCTCGGCGCGCGTGCCGAAGCGCATTTTGGCGCGCCGTATTATCACGTCCATCGCGCCGATCTGCTCGACGTGCTGCTGAGCGGCCTCGGCGACGCCAATGTGCACCTGAACGCGCGCGTGGAAAACTTCGACCAGGACGCGAACGGCGTCGCCGTGACGCTCGCCGACGGCCGCAGCTTCGCCGGCGACGTGCTCATCGGCGCCGACGGCATCCATTCGCTGGTGCGGACCCGCCTGTTTGGCGCGGAAAATCCCCGCTATACCGGCAACGTCGCCTGGCGCGGGCTTCTCCCGGCCGAGCGTGTGGCGCATCTTGATCTGCAACGCGTCACTGGCGTCTGGATGGGCCCCAATCGCAGTATCGTCCAGTACTACGTATCCTCCGGGCGGACGTTCAACTGGATCGGCATCAGCCGGTCGGCCCAGCCGGCGCAAGAGTCGTGGCTGGCGGAAGGAAAAATCGAGGACGCGCTTGCCGAATACGCCGGCTGGCATTCGACGATCCGGGCGGTGATCGGCGCGACGCCGCGTGTCCTTCGCCAGGCGCTCTACGACCGCGAGCCTTTGCCGGACTGGCGCGTGGGCCGCGTCGTGCTTCTCGGCGACGCCGCGCATCCGATGCTGCCGTTCTACGCCCAGGGCGCGGCGCAGAGCATCGAAGACGCCGCCGTCCTTGCCGGCTGCCTCGCCCGATCGCCGCAGGACCCGGCCGGCGCACTGGAAAGATATGTGCGCCTGCGTCAGCCGCGCACGGCATGGATGCAAGACCTCTCGCGCCGCGAGGAGGAACTCTACCAGATGACCGACGCCGCCGCGATTGCGGCGCGCAACGCGCGCATGAGCACAAACCGGATACCCGAAGCGGCGATTTTCCCGCCCGAGCAGGAACGGCTCTATGGCTACGACGCCGAGGCGGCGTTGCGCGAAGATGCGCTCTAGCCGCGGCGGCCGCGACCCACGGTTCATTCTGCCAGAAATCCCTTCCGGTCATCCGGAGGATGTCATAGGATTTCCACCGTCGGTGGGCGGAATCGCATATCGGAATATTGAATGGCGGTCGCGCGGATGTCTTCGGCGCCCGCGGGCTTCGCTGCATAACCAAGCGCTGCCACATTGGGGACGTCGTTGGTTCCAGGTAAGCGTTTACGCGTCGGCGTCATTATCAATTTGCTGGGCTTCGCGGTGCTCGGCGTATCCCTGTATGCGTGGGGCCGCACCAATCCGCACCATCGTCTGTATTACACGGAAGATGAGTTCCAATGGGTGCCGGTCGACTCCTCGAGTGCGCCCTGCCGTCGAAACCGGAGAAGTGTGGCGGGCGCCGGCAAGCTGCCAACTGCCATATTTCGTCAAAGCCGCCGTTCAAGCGAAAGCGAAGCTCAAAGCTTATAGCGACGCGGCTCCGGAAGAAATTCGCGCGTTGCGCGACCGTGCCGACCGCCGCCTCGTGCTGCAGCCGGCTGCCGATAAGACGCCTTTCTACTATTTCTTGAAACGTGAGCAGCAGGAACGCGCGCGAAGCATCGCCGGAACCGATTACGACGCGCAATTACACGCCAAATATACGGAATGGTACGTCACCGTCTCCAAGCTTGAGGAGCGGGCCAAGCAATGGGAGGATCAACTAAGCAACCTCGCGGGCCGCGGAGACGCTTTCAGCGAGACGCGCCTTCGCAGCGCGGACGTTCCGGCGTTCAGAACTGACCGCGATTTAGACCGCTACGCACTTTCCCTGCTCGGGCTTGGCAGTTTTCCGGACGACCAACAGCGGGCCATCAAAGCTGCTTGCGTCAAAGTCATTCCGGTAAAGAAGATTGTCGCCAAGATCCACTATCACACGGAAATCTGGCGCTGGCCGATCGATCATGTTGGCGCGTTCTGGTTCGGGCTCGAGCTTGTGCTGGTCGGCGCATTCTTTGGCCCGATCGCGACATGGATCAGCAGCGGCGACCTGCGGACGGCGTGGCGGCATGTTGGCGATGCGGCCGGGCGCTTGGTCACGACGTCCCGCGGCTTCCTCGCGCGCACCGTGCTCATCGCCTCGCCATTGTGGCAACGCTTGGTCACAGTCCGCCTCCTCGCAGTATCGCGCTCTCGCCTCGCCACTGGGCAACGCTTGGTCACACGTCCCGGCGCCTCCTCGCGAGCGGCGTCGCTCATCGCCTCGTTGCTGCAGCGAAGACACCGCACATTCATCAATCCCGAGCACGCAACGCCCGACGCCCAAGAGCCCGCAAACGCGGAGGCTCATTAGCTTCACGACAATCGGGCTGGATCGAACGCGCAAAACGCCGAGCGCCGTGCGTCTATCGCCTCTGACTATCGGATTGTTGCCGGTCGCGGGAAGGACGCCGGACGTTGCGGCCGGCGTGGCCAATGGATCAGAAAATCAGCGTCAGCAATCCGCAGAACGCCGCGCTGACAAGCAGCAACGACCATTCCGAAGGTTTCAACCACAACAGTCTGCCTTCGCTCACCACCAGGGCCATCATTGCGGGCACTCGCCGTTGGACCGTCAAATCTCCCGCGCGGCATAGCAAGCATCGCGGTCAACGGCTGTAGCGCCGCGGCCACACACCGGCCAAAACCGCAACTCGCAACCTTGTTCGCGGCGAAGCAATCGGCCGACGTCAAGATTTCGGCCGCGTTGTTTTCTCCGCGTGTTGCATTTGCGCTACAGTGGGGGCCGGTGTCGTCGGTCGGCGCTTGCCGATGGCCGCCCGAGTGTGGCCGATGCGTTGCTCAGATCGCGGCCTGATACCGCCCGCGTTCGTTGCGGCCGCCGCCCTTCCTAACCCGGCGCGCGCAAATGCTCGACCAGTTGCCGCGCGTAGAGCGGCAGCTCCTTCATGTTGCGGATGCAGATGGTCAGATCGCGCACCGCCCAGGGATCGGTGAGCGGCACGGCCGCAATCGCCATGGTCTTGGCGACCCGGCGCGCGGTCGTCTCCGGCACGATGCCGATGCCGACCTGGCATTCGACCAGCCGGCACACCGCGTCGAAGCTGCGCAACTGCACGCGCAGCCGCAGCGGCCGGCCGATGCGCACCGCCTTGTCGGCCAGAAAGCGCTGCAAGCGCGCTCGCCCGGTCGAGCCCGACGAAGTCGTGCTCGAGCACCTCCGCGAAACGCGATCCTGGCGCGCTTCGCCAGCGGATGGTCGCGCGCGACGACGAGCACGAAGCGGTCGCGGCGGAACGGATAGGTCTCGAGCGCGCCGGCATCGACCGTGCCGGCGACGATGCCGAGATCGGCCACGCCCTCGGCGATCAGGCCGACGATCTCGTCGCTCAGCCGCTCCTCCAGATCGACGCTGACATTCGGATGCGCGGCGAGGAACGAGCTCAGCGCCTCCGGCAGGAACTCGGTGAGCGCATTGGTGTTCGACAGCACGCGGATCTGGCCGGCGAGGCCGCCGCCATAGGCGCCGAGATCCTCGTGCAGGCGCTCGGCCTGGCGCAGGATCGCGCGCGCATGCTGGAGCAGCGTGCGGCCGGCCGGCGTCGGGCTGACGCCTTGCCGCCCGCGCGTGAGCAGCGCGACGCCGAGCGCCTCCTCCATGTTGCGGATGCGCGTCGAGGCGGCGGCGAGCGCCAGATGGGCGCGCTCGGCGCCGTGGGTGATGCTGCCCGCCTCGACCACGTGGCGGAACAGGCTGAGATCGGCGAGATCGAAGCGCATGAAGGGCTGCCTTCGTATTTGGCGAAGCGTAGCTATGCAGAATGCCAATTGCGCTTGGTGCATTTCAATGCTAATCTTTCGCGTGAGGCGAAGCTGATCGCTGCGCGAAGTCCGGTGACGGAATGCCTTTGGCTCCGTTGCGGCATCGCGCGCAGATTGGTTAGGACGGTTGGCCAAGCTTGGCGCGCCGCCGTCGAGCGAATTCGGATGAGCATGATGGCCGAAACCAAGGCCCCCGCCGCGCGGCCGCTGTCGCCGCACCTGCAAATCTACCGGCCGATGCTGACGATGATGATGTCGATCGTGCATCGCATCACCGGCGTCGGGCTCTATTTCGGCACCCTGCTGGTGGCCTGGTGGCTCATTGCCGCGGCTTCGCCGGGCGCCTATTCGCGCTACGAATGGTTCGCGAGCTCGATCATCGGCCGGCTCATCCTGTTCGGCTACACCTGGGCGCTGATCCATCACATGCTCGGCGGCATCCGCCACCTGATCTGGGACACCGGCCACGGCTTCGGACCGGCCGAGCGCGAGTGGCTCGCCGCCGCCAATCTGATCGGCTCGATCGCGTGACCGTGATCCTGTGGGTCGTCGGCCTCTTGGCGATGGGATGAGATGCATGAGCGCAGGCCCCGGCAAACACATGCGCACGCCGCTCGCCCGCGTGCGCGGCCTCGGCGCGGCGCGATCCGGCACCGATCAGTTCTGGCGGCAGCGCCTGACCGCGGTCGCCAATATTCCGCTGACCATCGCCGTGGTCGTCATCATCATCCTGCTTCTCGGCCGCAACCAGGCTGCCGTCGCGCAGATCCTCGGCTCCCCCGCTGGTCGCCATCATCATGCTCCTGTTCATCGCCTCGATCACCGCCCACATGCGCATCGGCATGCAGGTGATCATCGAGGACTACGTGCACGACGAGATCGCCAAGCTCGTCCTGATCATGGCCAACACCTTCTTCGCCATCGCCGTCGCGCTCGCCTCGGCCTATGGCATCCTCAAGCTCTCGTTCGGATTGTGACCATGGCATCGAACGGAACCAACGGCGGGAGCGCGGGTCCGGCGATCAACGGCCGCGCCTATCCGATCGAGGATCACGCCTACGACGTCGTGGTGATCGGCGCCGGCGGCGCCGGGCTGCGCGCCGTCGTCGGCTGCAGCGAAGCGGGCTTGCGCACCGCCTGCATCACCAAGGTGTTCCCGACCCGCTCGCACACCGTCGCGGCGCAGGGCGGCATCTGCCGCCGCGCTCGGCAATATGGGCGAGGACGACTGGCGCTGGCACATGTACGACACCGTCAAGGGCTCCGACTGGCTCGGCGACCAGGACGCGATCGAATATCTGTGCCGCAACGCGCCGGAGGCGGTCTACGAGCTCGAACATTGGGGCCTGCCGTTCTCGCGCCGCGAGGACGGCAAGATCTATCAGCGCCCGTTCGGCGGCATGACCACGCATTACGGCAAAGGCACCGCGCAGCGCACCTGCGCCGCCGCCGACCGCACCGGCCACGCCATGCTGCACACGATGTACGGCCAGGCGCTGCGGCATTCGGCCGAGTTCTTCATCGAATATTTCGCCATCGACCTGATCATGGACGACGAAGGCCGCTGCCGCGGCGTGATCGCGCTCAATCTCGACGACGGCACGATCCATCGCTTTTCCGCGCAGATGACCGTGCTCGCCACCGGCGGCTACGGCCGCGCCTATGCCTCCTGCACCGGCGCGCACACGCAAACCGGCGACGGCAACGCCATGGTGCTGCGCGCCGGGCTGCCGCTCGAGGACATGGAATTCGTGCAATTCCATCCGACCGGCATCTACGGCGCCGGCGTGCTGATCACCGAGGGCGCGCGCGGCGAAGGCGCCTACCTGGTCAACTCCGAGGGCGAGCGCTTCATGGAGCGCTACGCGCCGTCGGCCAAGGACCTCGCCTCGCGCGACGTCGTCTCCCGCGCCATGACCATCGAGATCCGCGAAGGCCGCGGCGTCGGCCCGAAGAAGGACCACATCTTCCTGCACCTCGACCATCTCGATCCGGCGATCCTGCCCGAGCGGCTGCCCGGCATCACCGAATCGGCGCGCATCTTCGCCGGCGTCGATCTCACCCGCGAGCCGATCCCGATCGTGCCGACCGTGCACTACAACATGGGCGGCATCGCCACGAACTATCACGGCGAGGCGTTGATCAAGAAGAACGGCGATCCCGACCACATCGTGCCCGGGCTGATGGCGCTCGGCGAGGCGGCCTGCGTCTCGGTGCACGGCGCCAACCGGCTCGGCTCCAACTCGCTGATCGATCTGGTGGTGTTCGGCCGCGCCGCGGCGCTGCGCTGCGCCGAAATCCTCACGCCAAACGACAGGCAGCCGGAGCTGCCGAAAGATTCCGCCGAGCGGTCGCTGTCGCGGCTCGACAAATTCCGCCACGCCTCCGGCAGCACCCCGACGGCGCAGCTGCGCGCCAAGATGCAGCACGTGATGCAAACGAATTGCGCCGTGTTCCGCACCGGCGAGGTGCTGCAGGAAGGCTCCAAGCTGATCCACGAAGTCTTCGACGGCGCAGCCGACGTCCGGGTGAGCGACCGCTCGCTGATCTGGAACTCCGACCTGATCGAGACGCTCGAATTCGTCAACCTGATCGAGCAGGCGGTGGTGACCGTCAATTCCGCCGTCAACCGCACCGAAAGCCGCGGCGCGCACGCGCGCGAGGACTTTCCCGACCGCGACGACAAGAACTGGATGAAGCACACGCTGGCCTGGCTCGATACCGACCGGCAAGGTCACCATCGACTACCGGCCGGTGCACACCTACACGCTGACCAACGACGTCGCCTACATCGAGCCCAAGGCGCGGGTGTATTGAGGTTCACAAATGGTCCAGTTCACGCTGCCGAAAAACTCCAAGATCGGCGAGGGCAAGACCTGGCCGCATCCGGCGGCGGCGCAGGCCGCGCGCGAATTCCGCATCTACCGCTGGAGCCCGGACGACGGACGCAATCCGCGCGTCGACACCTATTACGTCGACACCGGCGATTGCGGCCCGATGGTTCTCGACGCGCTCATCTGGATCAAGAACAAGGTCGACGCGACGCTGACCTTCCGCCGCTCCTGCCGCGAAGGCATCTGCGGCTCCTGCTCCATGAACATCGACGGCACCAACACGCTCGCCTGCACCAAGGCGATGAGCGACATCAACGGCGCGGTGCGCATCTATCCGCTGCCGCACATGCCGGTGGTGAAGGACCTGGTGCCCGACCTCACCAATTTCTACGCCCAGCACGCCTCGATCGAGCCGTGGCTGAAAACCGTGTCGCCCACGCCGCAGAAGGAATGGAAGCAGAGCCACGACGACCGGCAGAAGCTCGACGGCCTCTACGAATGCATCCTGTGCGCCTGCTGCTCGACCGCGTGCCCGAGCTACTGGTGGAATTCGGAGCGCTTCCTCGGCCCGGCGGCGCTCCTGCAGGCGCAGCGCTGGATCGTCGACTCGCGCGACGAGGCGACCGGCGAGCGGCTCGACAATCTGGAAGATCCGTTCCGCCTCTATCGCTGCCACACCATCATGAACTGCGCCAAGGCCTGCCCCAAGCACCTCAATCCGGCGAAGGCGATCGCCGAGATCAAGCGCATGATGGTCGAGCGGCAGGTCTGAGGCCGCCGCCCCCTCCTCGCGCGGCCGCCGCCGTGCGAATATCCCGGCCATGAAAACCGGTGCCCGCGGATTTGCCGTCGCAGCTCTGCTGCTGGCGTCGATTTTTTGCGCGGCGAACCTCAGCGGGATTGCCGCCGAGGAAAGCAGTTCCCCGCCGGCGGCCGAAGGCCGCCTGTCCGTCCGCCGCGCCGGACTTTACCGATCCGCTCAACGCCCCGCATTGGAACGGTTGGGGCGTCGGGCTTTCGCAGCAGCGCTTCCAGCCGGCGGAGATGGCGCAGCTCGCGGCGGCCGACGTGCCCCGCCTCAAGCTGAAATGGGCGTTCGGAATTGCCGGCGCCTCGCGCGCTTATCGCGCAGCCGACAGTCATAGGCGGGCGGATCTTCTTCGGCAGCCAAACCGGCAAGGTCTATTCGCTCGACGCCAATACCGGCTGCACCTACTGGGAGATCGATGCCGGCGCGCCGGTGCGCGCGGCAATCACCCTCGGCAAGGACGAGGCCGGCTGGCGCGCTTATTTCGGCGATGCGCGCGCCGAGGTCCATGCCGTGGACGCCGTCACCGGGAAGCCGCTGTGGACGACGCATGTCGACTACCATGTCGCGGCGCGGATCACCGGCGCCCCGCTGCTCGTCGGGACAACGCTGTTCGTGCCGGTGTCGTCGAGCGAAGAGTCGAGAGCCATGAGCCCGCAATATGCCTGCTGCAGCTTCCGCGGCAGCATCGTCGCCTTGCAGGCCTCGACCGGAAAGCTCTTTGGAAGTCCTACACGATCGCCCAGGAACCCAAGGAGATCGCGACCAACGGCGCCGGCGTCCACCGGAGCGGGCCCTCGGGCGCCGCGGTCTGGTCGGCGCCGACCTTCGACGCCGCGAAAAACGCGATCTATGTGACGACCGGCGACAATTATTCCGATCCCCCCACCGATACTTCGGATGCGGTCCTGGCGTTCAACGCCGCGTCGGGCGGTTTGCTGTGGTCGCGACAGATGACGACCGGCGACGCTTACAACATGGCCTGCAGCGCGACGGGGGCGGGGAATTGCCCCGAGCGCAAGGGACCGGACCATGATTTCGGCTCTTCGGCGATCCTCGCCGATCTTCCCGGCGGCAAGCGGGTCCTTCTCGCCGCGCAGAAATCCGGCGTGGTGACCGCGCTCGATCCGGATCGCGGCGGCGAAATCGTCTGGCAGAAGCGGGTCGGACGCGGCGGCTCGCTCGGCGGCGTGATGTGGGGGCCGGCGACGGATGCCGGCAAGATTTACGTGGCGGTGTCCGACCTCAAGCTCGGCGCCGCCGCGCCGGGCACGCCGGGCGCGCAGCCTTCGGCCGCCTACCCGCAGCTTGCGTTCCTCCTCGACCAGGCGACCGGCGGCGGACTGCACGCGCTCAAGCTCGATACCGGCGAGGAAGTCTGGCACACGCCGCATCCCGGCTGCCACGACGTTCCCGGATGCAGCCCGGCGCAATCGGCCGCCGTCACCGCGATCCCCGGCGTCGTCTTCTCCGGCGGACTCGACGGGCACCTGCGCGCCTATGCCGCCGAGGACGGCCGCATCGTCTGGGATGTCGACACCAGAGGCGACCATGCCACGGTGAACGGCGTTGCGGCCCATGGCGGTTCGATCGACGGGCCGGGCCCGGTCGTCGTCGGCGGCATGCTCTACGTCAATTCCGGATCGGCTTTTTTCGGCACGATGCCCGGCAATGTGCTCCTCGCCTATTCGGTGGACGGCCGCTGACACCCGTCTCCCGGTAAATCGCCGGCGACCACCTCGCTTGCACCGACGATGCGCGCGGCGATAATCGCCGCGGCTCAGGAGGTCCCAATGCTCGATCATGTCGGAATTCCCATCGCCGACTATGCGCGATCGAAGGCGTTCTACGAGAAAGCCCTCGCGCCGCTCGGCTACGCGCTGGTCATGGAGGTTCCGCAGACCGGCAAGGCGACACGTGCCGCTGGCTTCGGCGCCGACGGCAAGCCGGATCTTCTGGATCGGCAGCGAAGGCGGCCTCAACCATAGTGTTCATATCGCGCTCCTGGCCAAGGACCGCGCCACGGTCGACGCCTTTTACCGCGCGGCGCTGGCCGCCGGCGGCAAGGACAATGGCGCGCCCGGCCTGCGCCCGCACTATCACGCGAACTATTACGGCGCCTTCGTCTTCGATCCCGACGGCCACAACATCGAAGCGGTCTGTCACGCGCCGGCATGATGGGCGGCGTGGCCTTGGCGACGCCGAGCGCGATCTACAGCACCATCCGGCAAGCGCTTCGCCGACGCCAGCAGATCGTTTTCACCTACCACGGCAAGCCGCGCGCGGCCTGTCCCATCGTGCTCGGCTATTCCGCCGACGGCCGCGAGGCGTTGTCCGCCTATCAGGTCGCCGGCGAATCGAGCGGCGGACGCGCGCTCCCCGGCTGGCGGTGCTTTCGTCTCGCCGAGATCGGCGATCTGGAAACACGCGACGGAGAATGGCGCGAGGGAGCATAGCCACAAGCAGCCGCAAGCCTGCGTCCGCTTCGTCGACGTTGACGTGAACATCCCGCGAGACGCTGGCGCGGTCCGAGCCGCTGCCCTTCGGCTCGCCGGACCTGCGGCCGCCGCGCGGCAACCGCTGATCTATTTGTCGAGCTTCAGCTTCCGCTTGCGCTGCCCGAGCGTGCGCAGCCGCAGCGCGTTGAGCCGGATGAAGCCTTCGGCGTCGCGCTGGTCGTAGGCGACCGTGCCTTCCTCGAACGTCACCAGGTCCTGGTCGTAGAGCGAATATTTGCTCTCGCGGCCGACCACGCCGACATTGCCCTTGTAGAGCTTGAGCCGCACCCGGCCGGTGACGAATTCCTGGCTCTTGTCGATCGCCGCCTGCAGCATCTCGCGCTCGGGCGCGAACCAGAAGCCGTAATAGATGAGCTCGGCATATTTCGGCATCAGCTCGTCCTTGAGATGCGCGGCGCCGCGGTCGAGCGTGATCTGCTCGATGCCGCGATGCGCGGCAAGCAGGATGGTGCCGCCCGGCGTCTCGTACATGCCGCGCGACTTCATGCCGACGAAGCGGTTCTCGACCAGATCGAGCCGGCCGATGCCGTGCTTGCGGCCGAGCTCGTTGAGCTGCGCGAGCAGCTCGGCCGGCGACAGCTTCTTGCCGTCGACCGCGACCGCATCGCCGCGCTCGAAATCGATCGTGACGTAGGTCGGCTCGTCCGGCGCCTGCTTCCGGATCGACGGTGCGCGAATAGACGTAGTCCGGCACCTCCTCGGCCGGGTCTTCCAGCACCTTGCCCTCGGAGGAGGCGTGCAGCAGATTGGCGTCGATCGAGAACGGCGCCTCGCCGCGCTTGTCCTTGGCGATCGGAATCTGATGCTGCTCGGCGAAGTCGATCAGCGCCTCGCGCGAGCGGAAGTCCCATTCGCGCCACGGCGCGATCACCTTCACGTCGGGCTTGAGCGCGTAATAGGCGAGCTCGAAGCGCACCTGGTCGTTGCCCTTGCCGGTCGCGCCATGGGCGACCGCATCGGCGCCGACTTTCTCGGCGATCTCGATCTGCTTCTTGGCGATCAGCGGCCGCGCGATCGAGGTGCCGAGCAGATACTGGCCCTCGTAAAGCGCATTGGCGCGGAACATCGGAAACACGTAGTCGCGCACGAACTCCTCGCGCAGATCCTCGATGAAGATGTTCTCCGGCTTGATGCCGAGCATCAGCGCCTTCTTGCGCGCCGGCTCGAGCTCCTCGCCCTGGCCGAGATCGGCGGTGAAGGTCACGACCTCGCAGCCATAGGTCGTCTGCAGCCATTTGAGAATGATCGACGTGTCGAGCCCGCCGGAATAGGCCAGCACCACTTTCTTCACGTCGTTTCTTGCCTGGTCTCGCGGCATCGGAAATCCTGCGCCGGGCGAATGGCTCTGCCCGAAATGCGCGCGGACTATAGGCGCGCGTGAGGGCGACGCAAGCAGCAGGCCCTCCCGGCCGGCCGCGCGGTCCCGACGTTCAGGATTTCGGGCCGGGGCGTCCCATGACGCGCCGCACCGCGCCGCGCAGCGCCTCGCCCGCCCGCACCAGCGGGTCCTCGATCGCTTCGTCGGTCAGCCGTGTCGGCCGCCAGCGATAAATCAGGCCGTGCAGCGCCCAGACCACCAGGAACATGAACACGCCGGCAAAGACGACGTCGGTGAAGAAATGCGCGCCGGCGGCCATGCGCAGCACGCCGACCCCGGCGCCGAAAACGAGCGCCGCGCCATAGGCGAGCGGGCGCCATTGCGGCGGCGCGAGCGCCGCCGGCGCCAAGGTCCAGAACGCGCCGGAGGGCTCGCCGGCGATGAACGAGCAATTCGCCGGGCAGTCGCCGCGCGGATCCCACCACGGCGTGAAGTGGTCGTTGCCGCCGAACTCGGCCACGTCGATCGGGCGGATGCGGCCCCAATGATCCTTGAGAATGACATTGGTGAGGATGCCGGGACCGAGCGCCAGGGTCAGCACCAGGAACACCGCGGCGCGGCCGCGCAGCAGCATGCGGCGGCGCGGCCAGATCAACTTGCCGGCGAGCGAGACAAAACCGGGCGCGACGATCGCGGCGATCAGCAGCTCCGCCGCGTCGCGCGTGCGCGACATCGCCAGAGCATGTCCGCCGCCAAATCGCTTCGTCGCCGGATCGAAAAACAGGGCCGCGATATCGAGATCAAGCCGCGGATAGAGCGCGAACAGAAGACCGACAGCGGCGGCGACGGCGAGCGCGACGATAAGCCCGGTGCGATTCATGCGGATCGTTCAAACAAAAGCATGCACCAAGGGCCGCCCTCTGGCCGGTTGTTCATGGCGCGGCGGAAACTCTACGCCGCGTCACTTCGACAAGCCGGCGCGGCGCCCGGCGAACAGCCAATAGACGAGACCCCCGGCAATGCCGGCCGCAGCAAGCACCTCGCGCTCGCGCGCCAGATCCGGCTCGCCGATATAACCGGCGAAATCGAGACCGAAACACAACGCCAGCGCCAATGCGCCGCCGAGAACGGCATAGAGCACGCTCGAACGCAAGGCCAAACCTTCCGCCAGCGCGATGACCAGCAGCGCCGGCAGCAACGCCATGATCCAGATGAACGCGGCGGCGACGGCGACGATCGACCAGAGCGCCGCCGATTGCAGGCCGAGCGAGGTGAGATCATCCCAGGCCGGCGTGAGCGTGCCGATGGTGAACACGATCGACGCGGCGAGGCAGGCGAGGCCATAGGCGATGAACACCATGACGATGCGGCCGAGGATCGCCATGCGCGGGCGTTCAATCCGTCATCGCCATCGCGCGCAGCGCCAGGCGCTCGCGGGCGGAAAGCTTCTCCGTCGCGCTCTTGAGCTGGCCGCAGGCGGCGAGGATGTCGCGCCCGCGCGGGGTGCGCACCGGCGACGCATAGCCGGCATTGAACACGATTTCGGAGAATTTCTCGATCTGCGCCCAGTCGGAGCACTCGTATTTGCTCCCCGGCCAGGGATTGAACGGGATGAGGTTGATCTTCGCCGGAATGCCCTTGAGCAGACGCACCAGCGCGCGCGCATCGGCGAGCGAATCGTTGACGCCCTTGAGCATCACATACTCGAAGGTGATGCGCCGCGCGTTGGAAAGGCCCGGATAATTGCGGCAGGCCTCGAGCAAATCGCGCAGCGGATATTTGCGGTTGAGCGGGACGAGCGTCTCGCGCAGCTCGTCGGTGACCGCGTGCAGCGAGACCGCGAGCATGACGCCGATCTCGGCGCCGGCGCGGGCGATGTTGGGCACCACGCCCGACGTCGACAAGCGTGATCCGCCGCTTGGAGAGGCTCAGGCCCTCGCCGTCGGCCACGACGTTGAGGCCGTCGCGCACCGCCTCGAAATTGTAGAGCGGCTCGCCCATGCCCATCATCACGACGTTGGAGACCAGGCGCTTGTCTCCTTCGCCGCCGGCGGCAGTCCAATCGGAAAGCTGGTCGCGCGCCAGCACGACTTGGCCGACGATCTCGCCCGCGGTGAGATTGCGCACGAGGCGCTGCGTGCCGGTGTGGCAGAACGTGCAGTTGAGCGTGCAGCCGACCTGGCTCGAAATGCACAGCGTGCCGCGATCGGCCTCCGGAATGTACACGCACTCGACCTCGTGCGGCCGGCCTTCGACCTCGCCGGGAAGGCGGATCAGCCATTTGCGCGTGCCGTCGACCGAGACCTGTTCGGCGGCGATCTCCGGGCGCGCCAGCGTGAAGCGCTGCGCCAGCGCCAAGCGCAGCTCCTTCGACAAGGTCGTCATCGCGGCGAAATCCTGCGCGCCGCGCACGTAGAGCCAGTGCCAGATCTGCTGCACGCGCATGCGCCGTTGCCGCTCCGGCACGTCGATCGCGCCGAGCGCCTCGGCGAGCGCGGCGCGCGACAGGCCGACGAGCGAGGGCTTCTCCGGCGCGACATAGCGCTCGAGCGGCCGTTTCTCGATCGCGGCCGAAGCACTGCCTGGCGGCTTGGTTGCGGCAAGCGGGGTCGTCATCAGTCGATCCGTTGGGGGCGTTGCGCCTCGAGCTTAGATGGGGCGCCTGCCGCCCTCCCGACAGGAGCGGACGCACCGAGGTCCGGCTATTTGCATTCCTGGTCGACGCGGTCGAGGGCCTGGGCCAGGCCGCGCAGCGAGAAGGTGTCGGTCGAGCGCGTGCCTTTCGCCGACATGCCCTTCACGATCGCGTTCTGACCGGCGCGCATCGCCTCGACCATATGCGCCTCTTCGGTCGCGTTCTTGACCCAGGCGCCGTCCTGCTGGGTGGAAAGCGCAAACGAGGTCGTGCCCACCTCGGCGGTCGCCTCGGAATTCGGCTTGAACGGATAGCCGATGACGATCGACACCTCGTTGCTGACTTTCTCGGCCGGGCGCGTGGAAATGAACATGTAGGGAGGGTTGCGCGGCCGGTCGGATGGGACGGTCTCCGAGGACGAAGGCTTGGCGATCGCGAAGCAGACCTTCTTGCCTCCCGGCGCGGCCGTGTAGGCGCCCCACTCGCCATACTGGCTCAGCAGCGTGGGCTTTGCTCCGCCAGCAACCGGCGGCGCGGCTGCCGCCGCCGGTGCCCCCGCGGCAGGTTTCGCCGCGGCAGCGGGTTTGGGCTTGGGGAGTTTCTTCGCGGGCGTGGTTGCCGGCGCCGCGGCGTCCGGCGCGGCTTGCTGAGCGAGCGCCGGAGCAATGAATGCCGCGACAACGAGCAGCGAAGCGACATTGATCCACCGAAGATGGGTCCACCGAAGGAGCATCGGCCCTCGTCAACGCGCTGGCGAATCCAAACCCTTCAACTTTAACCCATATCTGCCGAGGAGGGAACGAAATCGGCAGAAGCTGCGATGGCGCAAACGACGCAGTCGCGCGCCGCGACCTGCAAACAGGCGGCAAAACGTGACGGCGAGCACAGCCCGATACCGTCGGAGTCTCGATACTGCACTGCGTGAACGAAGCGCTGCTCGTGGCTTTCGGCCCCACGCAAGGGCTATGAGCGCGCTCACCAGGGCGAGAAGGTGCCGTGGACCAGGTTTCCTGGCTGCAAGGAAATGATCGCTCGCACCGGCAAAAACACCGGCCGGCGAGATCGAGCGACCATGAGGGTCTTCTCGCCGCGGTGGGCGCGAGCCGCGACGGCGAGGCCTTCGCCATCCTGTTCGATCATTTCCGCCCGCGCTTGCAGATGCAGATGGTGCGCGGCGGCCTCGCTCCGTTTGCCGCCGAGGACGTGGCCCAGGACGTGATGGAAACGATCTGGCGCAAAGCGCATCTCTACGATCCGTGCAAATCGGCGGCCGCCACCTGGGTCTTCCATATCGCCCGTAATCGCCGCATCGATTTGCGGCGACGCACCCGCGAATTCAGCGTCGCGGCCGAGGAATTCCTCAGCATTGCCGACCCCGCGGCCGGCGGCGACGACTTGCCTCGACGCGGCGCGGCGCGACGAGCAGGTGCGCACCGCGCTCGACGCTCTGCCGCAGGAGCAGGTCACGCTGGTGCGCCTCGCCTTCTTCGAGGGGCTCTCGCACAGCACGATCGCGCGGCGGCTGCAGCTGCCGATCGGGACGGTGAAGTCGCGCCTGCGGCTCGCATTCGCGCGGCTGCGCCGCCTCCTCCAGGACGTCGGCGTGACCGGCGCGTGAGCCGCGCCGCACGCCCTGCACCGGCGCCGGCTTCCAACATCGGTGTTTTGTGACTATGGATTGCCGGCTCGCGCGTCCCGCGCGTCCCGCCATGACGAGACCCGCATGAAAGCCATCCTCTGTACCCGCTATTGCACCCCCGACGAACTCGAGCTCGCCGACATCCCGCAGCCGACCGCCGGACCCGGCGAGGCGCTCGTGCGGGTCAAGGCGGCGGCGCTCAATTTCTTCGATCTGCTGATCATCGCCGGCAAATACCAGGTCAAGCCGCCGTTTCCGTTTTCGCCGGGGTCGGAATTCGCCGGCGTCGTCGAGAGCGTCGGCGCCGGCGTCACCGACATTGTCGTCGGCGACCGGGTGCTGGGTTCGACCGGCCATGGCACGGCGCGCGAATACATCGCCGTGCCGGCCAAGCAACTGGTGAAGATCCCCGAGAAGCTCGATTTCGAGCGCGCCGCCGGCCTCACCGTGACCTACGGCACCACGCTTTATGCGCTGCGCGAGCGCGCCCAGCTCAAGAGCGGCGAGACGCTCGCCGTGCTCGGCGCCTCCGGCGGCGTCGGCCTTGCCGCCATCGAGATCGGCAAGATCATGGGCGCGCGCGTCATCGCCTGCGCCTCCTCCGCCGAGAAGCTCGACTTTGCCCGATCGCACGGCGCCGACGAGACGGTGAATTATGCGAGCGAGGACCTGCGCGGCGCGCTCAAGCGGCTCGGCGGCGAGCGCGGCATCGACGTGGTCTACGACCCGGTCGGCGGTCCTTATGCCGAGCCCGCCGTGCGCTCGCTCGGCTGGGAGGGCCGTTATCTGGTGATCGGCTTTGCCGCCGGCGAGATTCCCAAATTGCCGCTCAATCTCGTGCTGCTCAAGAGCTGCGACATCCGCGGCGTGATCTGGGGCGCCTGGGTGGCGCGCAATCCGCAGGGCCAGCGCGCGCTGATGACCGACATCGTGCGCTGGTGCGCCGAAGGCAAGCTCAGCGGCCATGTGCATGCGGTCTATCCGCTCGCCGAGATCGCCACCGCGCTCAAGGCCATCGCCGACCGCAAGGCCATGGGCAAGATCGTGCTGCGGCCGTGAGGGATTGAGATGGACGATCCCGCCGCGAAGCCCGCCGAGGCGCCGGAGGTCGAACCGAAATCAGATCCGGCGCTGCGCGCCATCGCCATGCCGGCCGACACCAATCCGCACGGCGACATTTTCGGCGGCTGGCTTCTCTGCCAGATGGACCTTGCCGGCTCGACCGTCGCCACCCGCCGCGCCGGCGGCCGCGTGGTGACGATCGCGATCACCGCCATGACCTTTCATCGCCCGGTCATCGTCGGCGACGAGGTCACCTGCTTCTGCGACGTCGAGAAGATCGGGCACACCTCGCTCACCATCAGGATCGAGAGCTGGGCGCGGCGCGGCATCGGCACGACCGCGATCAAGGTCACCGAAGGCGTTTTCACCTATGTGCGCGTCGACGCCGACGGCCGGCCGCAGGCGATTGCGCAGTAGCCCGGATTGAGCGGAGCGAAATCCGGGCTACTTGATCGCTACTCGGCCGCCTCGCCCAAATCCGCCGGCGCCGCGCCCGGCGGTCCCCACTGCACCGTGTGATAGTCGAAGCCGGCGGCGAGCGTCGGTTTGACGATGGCGAAAAACGGCGACACGTCGAAATCGCGCGGCGTGTAGAGTCCATGCTTGCGGATATGCTCGGTCTCGCTCAGCACGAACGGCGCGACCCCATAGGTCTTGCCGTTGATCGAGACGCGCTCCGGAAGGATCGGATAGCGGATCGAGGCGAAGGCTTCCGCGATCAGCGTCGAGCAGATCGCCTTGGTCGGATCGCCGCTGCCGATCGCCAGCATGCGCCGGCGGAACCAGACCGGCACCGGCGGATAGGGAAACAGATAGCGCGCCAGATCGACGATCCGCCGGGAATCGTACTGCTTGCCGATCCGCGCGACCGCGTAGTCGATGACTTTCTGCCGCGCCTGATCGTCGAGGCCGACCGGACGGCAGATGCGCGTGTGGAAGCGGAAATATTTCGACAGCGGCACGGTGACGACGCCGGTCGCGGCCTCGGCCTCGAGGAGCACATTCGGCTCGCCATTGGCGGCCACGTCTCCCGGGCCGCTCGCCGACGCAGAACGCGGCGTGCGACCAGGTGGATTGGGTCAAATATTTGATCGCGGCGCTGAGCCGGCTGTTGCCTTCGATCAAGAGGATGTCGCCGGGCTGGACGGTCCGGCGGATGACCGCAGGGTCGGGCGCGAAAAACGGCGCGTAGCGCCCGGTCGGCTGCGCCAGGTAGTGCAGGATCTTGCCGCTGAAATAGCTTTCGAGCCTGTCGAACATCGAGCCCTTGCCGGGAAGGTGGTAAGCCTCATTCTCGCAAGCCGGTTGAACTTATAGTGGGGCGACGAATCATCTCAACCATGGCGGCCGCGTTCCCTGCCGCCAGCAGGCCCGGGACACTCCGATGACCCTAGCATCCTTCCGGCGAGACTGGATCACCAAGCCGATCTTTGGCATGGCGCAGCATGCGCTGCCGCATCTCTCCGACACCGAGCGCGAAGCGATCGAGGCCGGCGACGTCTGGTGGGACGCCGATCTGTTCACCGGCAACCCGGACTGGAACAAGCTCCTCGCCTTCCCGCCCGCCCGGCTTTCCGAAGAGGAGCAGCAATTCCTCGCCGGCCCGGTCGAGGAGCTGTGCCGCATGCTCGACGACTGGCGGATCAATTGGGAGTGGCACGACCTGCCGCCCGAGGTCTGGGATTTCCTGAAATCGCGAAAATTCTTCGCGATGATCATTCCGAAGAAATATGGCGGGCTCGGCTTCTCCGCCTATGCGCATTCGGAAGTGATCCGCAAATTGTCGTCGTGCTCGATTGCCGCGGCGGTGACCGCGATGGTGCCGAACTCGCTCGGCCCCGGCGAGCTGCTTCTGCAATTCGGCACCAAGGAGCAGCAGGATCATTGGCTGCCGCGGCTGGCGCGCGGCGAGGAAATTCCGTGCTTCGGCCTCACCAGCCCGGAAGCGGGCTCGGACGCCGCCTCGATGATCGACAACGGCGTGGTCTGCCGCGGCACGTTCGAGGGGCGCGAGGTGCTCGGCATCAGGCTCAATTGGCACAAGCGCTACATCACGCTCGGACCGGTCGCGACCGTGCTCGGGCTCGCTTTCAAGCTGCGCGATCCCGACCACCTGATCGGCGACCGCGAGGACATCGGCATTACGCTTGCGCTGGTGCCGACGCACCTTCCCGGCGTGAGCATCGGCCGCCGTCACCTTCCGGCGATGCTGGTCTTTCAGAACGGACCGAACTGGGGCCACGACGTGTTCATCCCGATGGACCACGTGATCGGCGGCGTCGATCAGGTCGGCAAGGGCTGGAAGATGCTGATGAGCGCGCTCGCCGCCGGGCGCGGCATTTCGCTGCCGTCGCAATCGGCAGCCGGCTCCGCCTTCTCCGCGCATGTCACCGGCGCCTATGCGCGCATCCGCGAGCAATTCCATACCTCGATCGCCAATTTCGAGGCGATCCAGGAGCGGCTCGGGCGGCTGGCGGCGAATGCCTATCTGGTCGATGCGGCGCGCCGCATGACCTGCGCGGCGCTCGACGAGGGGCACCACCCGGCGGTCGTCACCGCGATCATGAAGGCGCAGGCGACCGAGCGCATGCGCGTCGCCGTCAACGACGCCATGGACGTGCATGGCGGCAAGGGCATCATGGAGGGACCCTCGAACTATCTCGGCAGCACCTATCGCGGCGTACCGATCGCGATCACGGTGGAAGGCGCCAACATCGTCACCCGCAGCCTCATTCAGTTCGGCCAGGGCGCGATCCGCTGCCATCCTTATCTGCTCAAGGAGATGCTGGCGCTGGAAGACGCCGACCGCGCGCGCGGTCTCGACGCGTTCGACCAGGCGTTCTGGGGTCATGTCGGCCACAGCATCGCCAACGCGTTGCGCGCCTTCGGCCGCGCCTGGACCGGCGGACTGCTCGGCCCGGCGCCGGACGCCGGCGCGGCGACGCCGTTTTACCGGCAGCTCAGCCGCCACGCCGCCGCGTTCGCGATGGCGGTCGATCTTTCGCTGCTTTCCTTGGGCGGCGCGCTCAAGCGCAAGGAGATGATCTCGGCGCGCTTCGGCGACATTCTCTCCGAGCTTTATCTCGCCAGCGCGGCGCTCAAGCGCTGGAACGACGAGGGCCGGCAGGCGGACGACTTCCCGCTGCTCGAATGGTGCATGGCGGCGAGCTTCGCCACCATCGACACGCGCTTCGACGAGATCATCGCCAACTTCCCGGTGCGGCCGGTGGCCTGGCTGTTGCGCTTCTTCATTCAGCCGTTCGGCCCGCGCCGGCGCGGTCCCTCCGACCGCGTCACCGACGCCTGCGCGGCGATCATCGCCAATCCCTGCCCGGCGCGCGATCGGCTGACCGTCGATCTGTTCCATCCGACCGAGACCGGCGAGCACGCAAACGGCGTCGCCCTGCTCGAGCGCGCCTTCGCCGCGACCGTCGCCGTACAGCCGATCCGCGACCGCATGCGCGCCGCGCATGTTCGCGATATCGATCAGGCGGTGAAGCAGCGCACGATCACCGCCAGCGAGGCCGCGCAGCTGCGCGCCGCGGCTGACGCCGTGGCCGCCGCGATCGCGGTCGACGATTTCGCGCCGGAAGAGCTGACCGCCCGTGGCGCGGCCACCAAGGGAGACGTGCCATCGCAACCGACATCGCTGCCCCGGCCGTTCGCGGCGGAGTAGAGCGGCGCCCGGTCTATATCGTCGACGGCAGCCGCACGCCGTTCATCAAGGCGCGCGGCGAGCCCGGCCCGTTCACGCCGGTCGATCTCGCGGTGCAATGCGGGCGGCCGCTGCTGCTGCGCCAGCCGTTTGCGCCCGACGCCTTCGACCAGGTCATTCTCGGCTGCGTCAACGTCATCGCCGACGAGATGAACCCGGCGCGCGTCGCCGCGCTGCGGCTCGGCATGGGCGAAGCGATGACCGCGTTCACCGTGCAGATCAATTGCGGCTCCGGCATGCAGTCGATCGACACCGCCTACCGCTACATCCGCGAAGGGGTGAGCGATCTCATCCTGGCCGGCGGCGCCGAAGCGCTCAGCCATGCGCCGCTCGTCTTCAACCGCGGCGCGGTCAAGTGGTACGGCCGGCTCTTTGCCGCGCGCGGCCTCGGCGCACGGCTGGCGGCGATGCTCGAGCTTCCGTCCGTCGTTCCTCACGCCGGTGATCGGGCTCGAACGCGGCCTCACCGACCCGATCACCGATCTCAACATGGGCCAGACCGCCGAGCTGGTCGCGCACCTCTTCCACATCTCGCGGCGGCAGGCCGACGAATACGCGGCCGAAAGCCAGCAGCGATTGGCGGGCGCGCAACGCGACGGCCATTTCGCCGGCGAGATCGAGCCCGCCTTCGCGCGCGACGGCACGGTCTACGATCACGATGACGGCGTGCGCCCGCAGACCACCGCCGACAGCCTGGCCAAGCTCAAGCCGGCCTTCGAGCGGCCCTGGGGCAAGGTCACGCCCGGCAACAGCTCGCAGATCACCGACGGCGCCTCGTGGGTCATCCTCGCCTCGGAAGACGCGCTCAAGGAACACAAGCTCACGCCCAAGGCCGTGATCCTCGACAGCGAATGGTCGGCGCTCGATCCCTCGGTCATGGGCCTCGGCCCGGTCTATTGCTCGACGCCGATCCTCAAACGCCACCAGCTCGCGCTTGGCGACATCGAGCTATGGGAGCTCAACGAAGCCTTCGCCGCGCAAGTGCTCGGCTGCCTCGCCGCCTGGGATGACGCCGAATTCTGCCGCGACGCGCTCGGCCTGCCCGACGCCGCCGGCCGCATCGCGCGCGACCGGCTCAATGTCGACGGCGGCGCCATCGGCCTCGGCCATCCGGTCGGCGCCAGCGGCAACCGGATCGTGCTGCATCTCGTCAACGCCATGAAACGGCTCGGCTTGAAGCGCGGCATCGCCACCGAATGCATCGGCGGCGGCCAGGGCGGCGCCATGCTGATCGAAGCGATTTGAGGGGCGGCGCATGACCAAATCACCACGCCGCAAAACCCACTTTGGCCATTCTCGGCAAGCGCGACCTCGAGCTCGGCCCGTTCGCGATCGATGAAGCGGCGCAGGAGGCCGGCCCGTGGGCGAATTGGCGCCTGCGCACGGACGAAGACGGCATCGCCTGGCTCCTGTTCGACAAGAAGGACGCCGGTGCCAACACGCTCTCCGCCGAAGTGCTCACCGAGCTCGACGCGGTGCTCGACAAGCTCGAGCGCGAGCGCCCGCGCGGGCTGGTGATCCGCTCGGCCAAGCCGAGCGGCTTCATCGCCGGCGCCGACATTGCGCAGTTCCGCGGCGTCACCGACGTCGCCCAGATCGAAGCGCTCTTGGCGCGCGGCCACGCCGTGATGGACCGGCTCGACCGGCTGCCGCTGCCGACCATCGCGGTGATCCACGGCTATTGCCTCGGCGGCGGACTCGAGGTCGCGCTCGCTTGCGACTACCGGCTCGCGATCGACGATGCGAGCTTCGGCTTTCCCGAAGTGCTGCTCGGGCTGCATCCCGGCCTCGGCGGCACGGTGCGGCTGACGCGCCTCATCAACCCGGTGCAGGCGATGACCATGATGCTGACCGGCAAGACCGAACGGGCGGGCCGCGCCAAGGCGCTCGGCCTCGTCGATGCGGTGACGCAGGAGCGTCACGTGCGCGCCGCGGTGAAGTCCGCCGTCGCCGGCGAGTGGCGTCCGGCGAAGCAGAACCTGCTCGAGGCGCTGATCAATGCCGGCCCGGTGCGCGGGCTCCTCGCCTCGCGCATGCGCAACGAAGCGGCCAAGCGCGCGCCGCGGGCGCACTACCCGGCGCCTTACGCCCTGATCGACCTTTGGGTCGAGCATGGCGGCGACGCCGCGGCGATGCAGAAGGCGGAGATTTCATCCTTCGCCAAGCTTCTGGTCACCGACACGGCGCAAAATCTCGTGCGCGTGTTCTTCCTGCGCGACAATCTGAAGAACCTTGCCGACGGTCACTGGAACGGAAACCGCGTGCACGTGATCGGCGCCGGCGCCATGGGCGGCGACATCGCCGCCTGGTGCGCCTGGCATGGCTTCATCGTCAGCCTCGGCGACACCAAGGCCGAGCCGATCGCCGGCGCGATCAAGCGTGCGGCCGAGCTTTACGGGAAGATCGGCCGCGACAACCGCCGCGCGTCCGCGATTCGCTCGACCGCCTGATCCCGGACCTCAAGGGCGAAGGCGTCGCCACCGCGGACCTGATCATCGAAGCGGTGCCGGAAGTTCTCGACCTCAAGCGCAAGATCTTTTCCGGCATCGAGCCGAAGATGAAGCCCGACGCGATCCTCGCCACCAACACGTCGAGCATCCCGCTCGAGCAACTGCGCGAGGGATTGCCGCGGCCGGAGCGGCTCGTCGGCATCCACTTCTTCAATCCGGTGTCGCGCATGCAGCTCGTCGAGGTGGTCAGCCACGACAAGGTGGCCGACACGGTGCTCGCCGACGCGCGCGCCTTCCTCGGCCGCATCGACCGGCTGCCGGCGCCGGTCAAGAGCGCGCCCGGCTTCCTGGTCAACCGCGCGCTGACGCCCTATCTGCTCGAAGCCATGGTCATGCTCGACGCCGGCATGAAGAAGGAGACGATCGACAAGGCGGCGATAGATTTCGGCATGCCGATGGGGCCGATCGAACTGGCCGACGAGGTCGGCCTCGACATCTGCCTGCACGTCGCCGAGATGCTGCGCAGCAAGCCTCAACCGCGACATGCCGGACCCGCCGCAATGGCTCAAGGACAAGGTCGCCAAGGGCGAGCTCGGCAAGAAGACCGGCAAGGGCCTCTACGACTGGAAGGACGGCCATGCGGTCAAGGCGCATGAGGAGGCCGCGCCGCCGCCGGATACGATCGACCGGCTGGTCCTGCCGATGCTCGACGTCTGCGTGACCTGCCTGCGCGAGGGCGTCGTCGTCGGCGAGGAGATCGTCGACGGCGCGATGATCTTTGCCACCGGCTTTGCGCCGTTTCGCGGCGGGCCGATGCACTACGCGCGAACGCGCGGCGTCGCCGAGGTGCGCGACACGCTCAAGCGCCTCGCCGCGAAATACGGGCCGCGCTTCCAGCCCGATCCGGGCTGGGACACGCTGCAATGATGCATTCGCCGGGCGGTCCGGCACGGTTCGACGATCCGGCGCGGCTCGCCGACGCCATCGTCGAGAAAATCGGCAAGACCGTCGTGCTCGCTTTGCCGCTCGGCCTCGGCAAGGCCAATCACATCGTCAATGCGCTCTACGGCAAGGCGCTCGCCGACCCCTCGATCCGGCTGACCATCTTCACCGCGCTGACGCTGGAGCCGCCGCGGGTCAAGAACGAGCTGGAGCGCCGTTTCCTCGATCCGCTGTCGCGGCGCCTGTTCGCCGGCTATCCGGCGCTCGACTACGCGGCGGCGATCCATTCCGGCAAGGTGCCGCCGAACGTCGAGATCAATGAATTCTTCTTCGAGGCCGGGCAATGGCTCGGCTCGCCCTACGCGCAGCAGCACTATATCTCCGCCAACTACACCCATGCGCTGCGCTGCGTGCTCGACCGCGGCGTCAATGTCGTCGGGCAATTGGTGGCGCATCGCGCCGAGGAGACGCCGCATCCTTACAGCCTGAGCTGCAATCCCGACCTGACGCTCGATCTCTTGGCGCTGCGCCGCGCCGGCCAGGTCGATTTTCTGTTCGCCGGGCAGACCAATTCGGAATTGCCGTTCATGCCCGGCGATGCGGCGATTGCCGCGGCCGAATTCGATCTCCTGCTCGACAGTGCGGCGACCGACTTCCCGCTGTTCGCGCCGCCGCGCGAACCGGTCTCGCTCACCGACTATGCGGCCGGACTCCATGCCGCCAGCATCGTTCCGGACGGCGGCACGCTGCAGATCGGCATCGGCTCGCTGGGCGATGCCGTCGCGCAAGGCTTGATCCTGCGCCATCGGCACCGCGCCGAATTTTGCAAGCTTCTCGCACGACTGGGCCACGACCCGGCCGGGGACGCAGCCGTGCATACCGAGCCGTTCGACGTCGGGCTCTATGGCTGCACCGAAATGTTCGTCGAGGGCCTGCTCGACCTGTTTCGCGCCGGAATCCTCAAGCGCGAGGTCGACGGCGTGGTGCTGCACGCCGGCGTTCTTCATCGGCTCGCGCGCCTTCTACCGGGCGCTGCGCGAGATGCCGCGCGAGGTCGCGGCGAAATTCGGCATGACCTCGATCTCCTACGTCAACCAGCTCTACGGCGACGAGGACGCCAAACGCCGCGCGCGCGACGAACGCGCGCTTCCTCAATGACGCGATGATGGCGACCGCGCTCGGTGACGTGATCTCGGACGCGCTCGAGGACGGCCGCGTCGTCAGCGGCGTCGGCGGCCAGTACAATTTCATCGCCCAGGGCTTTGCGCTCGAAGACGCGCGTTCGGCGATCATGCTGCGCGCGTCGCGAACGGAGCGGGGCAAGACCCAATCGAATATCCGCTGGCGCTACGGCCACACCACCATCCCGCGCCATTTGCGCGACATCATCGTGACCGAATACGGCATCGCCGACATCCGCGGCAAAAGCGACCGCGACGTCATCGCGGCGATGCTGGCGATCACCGATTCCCGCTTTCAGGACGAGCTGCTGCGCCAGGCCAAGGATGCCGGCAAGATCGAGCCCGCGTTCGCGCTGCCGAAGGCGGCGCGCGACAACACGCCGGAAGCGATCGAGCGCAGCCTGAAGCCGGCCGCCGATGCCGGCCTTCTTCCGGCATTTCCCTTCGGCACCGATTTCACCGAAGTCGAGCAGCGGCTCATTCCCGCGCTGCAGACGCTGAAGTCCGCCTCGCCGGCACGGCTCGGATCATTGCTCGTGCGCGGCCTCGTGGCGCGATCGGCGGATTCGGATTGCCTCGACCGGCTGGGCTTGGCGAAGCCGCGCAGCCTTTCGGAATGGCTCTACGCAGCCCTCGTCCGCGGCGCGCTGAATTTATCCTGACCGGCCGATCGCCGGCTCTAGCCGCCGCGCAGCCGCTCGAGCATGCGCCGCGCCGCCTGGCGATGATCGGCGGTCATGTGCGCGGCGACGAAGATTGACCGCGGTGGCGAGCACGGCGGCATCGTCGGTGTAGCCGACCACCGGAATGTAGTCGGGGATCACATCCGTCGGCAGCACGAAATAGGCGATGGCGCCGAGGAGCACCGCCCTCACCTGCGCCGGCGTCTGCCGGTCGAAGGCGCAATAATGCGCCGCGAGCAGATCCTCGGCGAACGGCAGCGCCGGCCGCGAGAGCCCGCAGCTTGCTCCAGAATCCGCGGCGGACGGCTTCCTCGTTGGCGGCGATGCGGCGGATGAACGCCTCGGCATCCTGCCACGATGCGGTGTTCTGCCCGAATGGCATCGATCCCTCGCGCGATCTCACCCGGAAACATGGCTGCGAAAGGCGGCGTCCGCAAGGCGAAATAACCCTCCGCGGCCGCGAGGCGCCCGGCCGGCCGAGTCAAAACCGCGCCGCCGTGTTAAAATCAACCATGCCTGCGGGATTGCCACACGGTCCGTCGCTCGCCATGAAGCTTTGGCTGACCCGGCTCTTCAGCCGCGGGAGCAAGGCCGCCGCACCCGCGGGCGCGGAAGGTCACATAGCCGGCACCGCCATGAGCCTCGAATTCGATCGAGCACATGGTGCAGAACCGGATCAGACTATTTCTCCGGCACACCTGGCTCGTGACCTTTCTCGGCACCGTCGTCCTCGCCGGGCTCACCGGGCTCGCGGTCTATTACGTGACCAAGGACACCGTGATGAAGGTCGCCGCCGGTCCGGAGGGCGGCATCAACACCGAGTTCGTGCAGGCGCTGAGCAAGAAGATCGCCAAAGGGCGCGACAGGATAGACCTTCAGCTCGTCGGCACCGCCGGACCGAAAGCGACCGAGCAGGCGATCATCGATCATGACGCCGATCTTGCCATCCTGCCGAGCACCATCGGCAAATCGCCGGATTGGCCGGTCGTCGCCATTCTGCGGCAGAATGTGATGGCGCTGATCGTTCCCGCGCCCGCGGCGGCGAAAGCCGCGCCGGGCACGGCGGCGAATGCCGCGGCCGAGAAGGCGGCCAAACCCGCCAAGAAAACCAAGAGCGCGAAGCCCGACAAGAAAACCGAGAAGGCCGACAAGACGGATCAAACGGACGATGACGGCAAGCTCGCAAAAGTGACGCAACTCGCCGGGCGACGAATCGGCATCGTCAACGGGAACGAGGCGAGCGCGGATTTGCTCAATGTCGTGCTCGGGCACTACGGCGTGCCCCTCGACAAGGTGCAGATCTCGCAGATCGATCCGGCCAACCTCGCCGCCGCGGTTCATGACGATCAGGTCGACGCGATCTTCGTGGCCGGACCGGCGACCGGCCGTTCGATCACCGACGCGGTCGCGGCGGCGACACGCGACGGCGCGGCGCCGAGCTTCATCGAGATCGACCAGGCGGAGGGCATCGCCAGGCGAAATCTCGCCTTCGACTCGATCGAGATCGACGCCGGCACCTTCGGCGGCAATCCGCCGACGCCGGCGGACAGCCTCAAGACCCTGAGCTTCCCCGAATATCTGGTGGCGCGGAACACGTTCAGCCACGCCGCGGTCACGACGCTGGCGCGCGTGATCTTTTCCTCGCGGCTCGCGCTCGCCGCCGCGATGCCGGGCGAAGTCAAGATCCAGGCGCCGTCGACCGACAAGGATGCCGCCGCCCTCGTGCATCCGGGGGCACGCGCTTATCTTAACGACGACGAGAAATCCTTCTTCGATCGCTATGGCGACCAAATCTTCTACGGCCTGTTGATCTTTCCGATCTTCGGCTCGGCGATTGCCGCCATTGCCACCTATTTCCGCGGCACTCATCGCACCCGCCGCCTGCGGCTGCTGCAGCGCCTTCTCGATCTCGTGCGCAAGGCGCACGCCGCGCCCTCGCTCGAAGCGATCGATAAATTCGAGCGCGACGTCGACAATCTGGTGGTCGCCATCATCCACCAGAGCGAGCACGAAGAGTACGATCAGGCGGTGCAGATGTCGTTCTCGCTGGCGCTCGACCAGGTGCGCTTTGCGCTCGCCGCACGCCGCGCGGCGCTCGTCGAGCAAGGCGGCGCGGAAGGCAAGCCGGGGGACAAGGCCGCGGCCGCATGAGCGGCGATTGCTTCCCCGCCGAAACCGACTATATACGCAGCGAATCGCGGGCCCCTCGGGGCCCGCAACGGTTTGACGCGACCCACCGCTGCCCGCATGAACCTTCGCAATATCGCCATTATCGCCCATGTCGACCACGGCAAGACCACGCTGGTCGACCGTCTGCTGCAGCAAGCGGGCTCCTTCCGCGACAACCAGCGGGTCGCCGAGCGCGCGCTCGATTCGAACGATCTCGAACGCGAGCGCGGCATCACCATCCTGTCGAAGGTGACATCGATCCTCTGGCAGGACGTGCGCATCAATATCGTGGACACGCCCGGTCACGCCGATTTCGGCGGCGAAGTCGAGCGCATCCTCAACATGGTGGACGGCGCGCTGGTGCTGGTCGATGCCGCCGAAGGGCCGTTGCCGCAGACCAAGTTCGTGGTCACCAAGGCGCTCAAGGTCGGACTGAAGCCGATCGTCATCATCAACAAGGTCGACCGGTCGGACGCCCGACCGATCGAGGTCGCCAACGAGGTGTTCGATCTCTTCGCCGCGCTTGACGCGAGCGAGGAGCAGCTCGATTTCCCGATCCTCTACGGCTCGGCCAAGCAGGGCTGGATGGCGTCGAGCGCGGCGGGGCCGAAGGATCAGGGCATGGCGCCGCTATTCAATCTCGTCATCCGCCACGTCGCGCCGCCTCTGGTCGAAGCCGGCCCGTTCCGCATGATCGGCACGATTCTGGAGGCCAATCCCTATCTCGGGCGCGTCGTCACCGGCCGCATCTTCTCCGGCGCGGTGAAACCCAACCAGGCGATCAAGGTCCTCGATCCCCATGGCGAGCTGATCGAGGAGGGACGCGCCACCAAGGTCCTCGCCTTCCGCGGCCTGGAGCGGGTGCCGATCGACGAGGGCTTCGCCGGCGACATCATCTCCATCGCCGGCCTGCCGGAGGCGACGGTCTCGCACACGCTCTGCGCGCCCGAGGTCTTCGCGCCGTTGCCGGCGCAGCCGATCGACCCGCCGACGCTGGCCATGACCTTCCGCATCAACGATTCCCCGCTCGCCGGCACCGAGGGCGACAAGGTGCAGAGCCGGGTCATCCGCGAGCGGCTGCTGCGCGAGGCGGAAGGCAACGTCGCCTTGCGGATCTCCGAATCGGCGGAGAAGGATTCGATGGAGGTCGCCGGCCGCGGCGAGTTGCAGCTCGGCATTCTGATCGAGACCATGCGGCGCGAGGGATTCGAATTGTCGGTGTCGCGGCCGCAGGTGCTGTTTCAGCACGGCCCGGCCGGCGATCTGCGCGAACCGATCGAGGAAGTCGTCGTCGACGTCGACCAGCCGCACACCGGAATCGTCGTGCAGAAGCTCGCCGAGCGCAAGGGCGAGCTGATCGAGATGCGCCCGTCCGGCGGCGGCCGCGTCCGCCTCATCTTCTACGTGCCGACGCGCGGGCTGATCGGCTATCACGGCGAGCTCCTCACCGACACGCGCGGCACCGCGGTGATGAACCGGCTGTTTCACGCTTACGGACCGCACCGGGGCGATATTGCCGGGCGCCGCAACGGCGTCCTCATTTCCAACGATCAGGGCGACGCGGTCGCCTATGCGATGTGGAACCTCGAAGACCGCGGCCCGATGATGATCGAGCCGGGCTGGAAGGTCTATCGCGGCATGATCGTCGGCGAGCACACGCGCGACAACGACCTCGAGGTCAACGTGCTCAAGGGCAAGAAGCTGACCAACATCCGCACCCACTCCAAGGACGAGGCGATCCGGCTCACCCCGCCGATCAACATGACCCTGGAAAAGGCGCTGGCCTATATCCAGGATGACGAGCTGGTCGAAGTGACGCCGAAATCGATCCGGCTGCGCAAGAGGCTGCTCGATCCCCACGAGCGCAAGAAGGACGAACGGCGCAAGGAAGCCGAGCGCGTCTGAGTTCATTCCGATTCGAAGCCGGCCGGCAGCCGCGCCTTGGCCTTCGCCAGGGCGCCGGCGTGCGCGAGAAGCCGGAATCCGGCGTCACAATCGGTAATAATCCCCGCCGAATGTGTCGCTTCGGCAACAGCCAATGACAGAATACGGGTCCGGCGCAAATTTTTTCGCGCCCGCTGATGGCATGACCGGGGCCGTTCGGCTAATAATTCCATCGTTAACCGATGGTGAATCTCGACCCTTGAATGCCGTGGAATCGCTTGGTTTGATGGCCCCAGGTTTGATCGCCCCAGGTTCGATCGTCCCATGAGCACTGTCCTCATCGAAATCCGTCGCGCCAGACCGGCTGATGCCGGTCCGGTCGCCGACGCGCACGATGAGGCCTGGCGGACCGCCTATCAGGGGATCATTCCCGGCGCCGAGCTCGACAAGCTGATCAACCGCCGCGGCCCCGCCTGGTGGGAAGGGGCGATCCGCAAAGGCAGCCGCATCACCCTCCTGCAGTTCGGCGACAAGGTATCGGGCTACGCCAATTACGGGCGCAATCGGGCGCGCAGCCTCTACTATGACGGCGAGATCTACGAGCTCTATCTGCGGCCGGAATTCCAGGGACTGGGCTTTGGCCGGCGGCTCTTTACCGCCGCGCGGCGCGACCTGGCGCAGAGCGGATTGAAATCGCTGATCGTGTGGGCGCTGTCGGAAAACGAGACCGCCGTCGAGTTTTATCGCGCGCTCGGCGGCAAGGCGGTCGCCCGCTCGTCGGAGAAGTTCGGCACCCGCGTGCTCGACAAGGTCGCCTTCGGCTGGAACAGCTGAAATCAAGGCCAGATACGTCAGCAGATACGTCAGACGACGCGGCGCACTTCCGTCGTCTGCAGCTGCGTCATCCATCCCTCACGGCGTATCGCAAAGCGGCAACGAGCGCCGTGGGTTCGCCCGCGACCCGAATTCGCTTCACGCGCGCTGCCGCCCCGCCGATCAGCGTCACCCGCCCTGCAGCGATGCCGAGCGTCTCGGCAACAAGCAGGCACAGCGCCGCATTGGCTTCTCCCGCCGACGGCGCCGCGCGCACGCGCGCCTTGAGCATGGCGCGGCCATCGGCCCGGCGCTCGATCCCTTCGATGGCATCGCGACCGCCGCGCGGCGTCAGGCGCACGTCGACGACGACGCTTCGGCCGCCGCCGTCCATGGCTCGCGAACCGCGGCACTCAATAGACGTTCGGAATAATGTAGAGCGCGATCACGTCGCTGAATGAAGATGATGATCAGAAACAGGATCACCGGCGAGATGTCGATGCCGCCGAGATTCGGCAGCAGGTTGCGGATCGGGCGCAGCGCCGGCTCGGTGATGCGATAGAGAAATTCACCGATCATGCCGACGACCTGGTTGCGCGTGTTCACGACGTTGAACGCCACCAGCCAGGAGAAGATCGCCGCGGCAATCACGATCCAAAGGTAGAGATCGAGAGCCAGATAGATGACGTCGAACAGGGCGCGCATGGATGCTTTCGCCAGTGAAGACGGAGGAACCTAGCGATTTGCTGCCGGCGCGAACAAGCGCGAGCACGGCGAGCGCCCGGCGCCGATCCTTGACACTATTCGGTCTCGGCCCTAAATGGCCGCGAACTCGCCAAAAGCCGGCACCAATCGGCCTGATCGTGCCCGCGGCGGGGGCCGTAGCTCAGTTGGGAGAGCGCCGCAATCGCACTGCGGAGGTCAGGGGTTCAAATCCCCTCGGCTCCACCAGCCTTCGCTCGCCGCGCGAGCTACGGCTCGGCAGGTGGCACCGGACGACCTGGAGCGCAACGAGCCGCCGCGGCCGCTTACAGCGCCATCTGTCGAATGCCCGCCGCCAACATGACCCTGGCAGACGCCGCTTGCCCGCGGCATCATATTCGCGACCCAATACGCTGATTTCATCGCCGGCACCGAGGGACGAAAGGCATGCGACCGATCACCGCCCGACTGGCCATTGTCACGCTGTGGCTCGGCCTCGTTTCCGCGCCCGCTGCAGCCGCCGCGCCCTGCGGCGGCGATTTCGGCGCCTGGCTCGACGGCGTCAAGCAGGACGCGGCGGCGCAGGGCATCTCCCAGCGCACCATCCAATCCGCGCTCGGCGGCGTGACCTATGATCCGGGCATCATCGCGCGCGATCACGCGCAGGGCGTGTTTCGCCAGAGCTTCGAGCAATTCTCCGGCCGCATGGTGCCGCCGCGGCTGTCCCGCGGCACAAAGCTGCTTGCAGCAATATGCGCGCTACCTTCAGCCGCATCGAGCAGCAATACGGCGTGCCCGGTCCGGTGATCGTCGCCATCTGGGGGCTGGAAACCGATTTCGGCGCCAATTCCGGCAAGCTTCCCGACCATCCGCTCGCTGGCGACGCCTCGCCTACGATTGCCGCCGCCCGGACAAATTTCGCGACGAACTGCTCGCCGCGCTGCGTATCGTCGAGCGCGGCGACATGAGCCCCAACGATATGCACGGCGCCTGGGCCGGCGAGATCGGCCAGACCCAGTTTCTGCCGTCGTCGTATCTGAAATACGCCGTCGACTATGACGGCAATGGCCGCCGCGATCTCATTCACAGCGTGCCCGACGTGCTCGCCTCGACGGCGAACTACCTCAAAGGCTACGGCTGGCAGCGCGGCCAGCCCTGGGGCGAAGGCACCGCCAATTTCCAGGTGCTGCTGCAGTGGAACGAGTCGCAGGTCTACACCAAGACCGTCGCCTATTTCGCGCAGCAGCTTGCCGGCGGCAGTAAGACGTTCGCGCCGCGACTCGGTCGTCGCGCGGCCGCGCGCCGACCTCTCAAGCTCCGATCCAGCGGTCGAGAAACAGGCCGAGCCAGGCGCGGGCGCTGTAATCGTAGACCTCGCGGTCGGCAAAATGCGCGGCGCGCGGCTTTGCGCCCGGCATCTCCAGGCGATGATGGCCGCGCGTCGTCCAGCGGTGCATCATGGCGTGCGTCACGTCGGGATGAAATTGCAGCGCGTAAGCGCGCCGGTAGCGGAACGCCTGCACCTCGAACATGTCGCCTTCGGCCAGAAGCTCGGCGCCGTCCGGCAGATCGAACCCTTCGCGGTGCCATTGGTAGACCTGCTCGGGCCAGCGATCGACCACGGCGAGGCCGGCGGCGGTCGGCCGGATCGGGTAATAGCCGATCTCGGCGTGGCCGGCCGGATGACGAAAGACCCGGCCGCCGAGCGCCCGCGCGCACATCTGCGCGCCGAGACAGATGCCGAGGAACGGCTTCTCCTCTTTGCAGCGGGACGGAGATCCAGTCGATCTCGCGGCGGATGAAATCGTCCGCGTCGTTGGCGCTCATCGGGCCGCCGAAGATGACGGCGCCGGCATGCTCGCGCAGCGTCTGCGGCAACGGATCGCCGAAGCGCGGCCGGCGCACGTCGAGCCCGTATCCGAGTTGCTGTAGGGCATGGCCGACGCGACCGGAGGTGGAATGCTCCTGGTGGAGAACGATCAGAATCGGCTGTCGCATGATGCAAGGAATCGAAATCGCGTCAGCGCGATTTCCTATCGCTTTCAGCGGCGAATTCAAGCTACGATCCGAGCGCGGCAGCTATGAATCGCTTCGCCAGCCTGCGTACGCTCAGGTCCGATAACCGGAAGAAGCATGCGCGTTCGGAATGAAACGGAGCAAGGACGCCAAGATCCGGTTGCCGACGCCGGCGACGACCACGCGCTTGCCGCGCATGAAGCCGGCGATAGCCGATCTGCGCCACGCGCTCGGCGGAAAGCGTCAGCATGCGCCTCGACCCCGCTGCCGTGAATCCCGGCGCGCGCCTGAAACTCGGTCGGCACCGGTCCCGGGCAAAGCGCGGTCACCCGCACGCCGCGCCCCGCCAGCTCCTGATGCAGGGCTTCGCTGAACGAGAGCACATAGGCCTTGCTGGCGTAGTAGACCGCCATGCCGGGCCCGGGCAGGAAGGCGGCGAGCGAGGCGACATTGAGAATGCCGCCGCGATGGCGAGCCAGACTGTCGACGAAAGCGAGCGACAGCTCGGTGAGCGCGCGCACATTGAGATCGATCATCGCCAGCTGCTCGTCGCGATCGAGCGCCGAGGCCGGACCGACAAGCCCGAAGCCGGCATTGTTGACCACGTTCGCCGGCTCGAGACCGAGCGCCGATTTCAGCTCGGCGATAATGCCGGTGACGGCGTCGCGCCGCTCGAGATCGGCAGCTCAGCACCGTCGGCCGCGGACGACCGGTCGCCGCGATCTCCTCGGCGAGCGCGGCAAGCCGGTCGGCGCGCCGCGCCACCAGAACGAGCTCATGCCCGTGCGCCGCGAAAACGCGCGCAAGTTCGGCGCCGATGCCGGCCGAGGCGCCGGTGATCAGCGTGACTGGTTTCATGCGTCAGTGCTCCCTTCGCCGCCGGCTTCCCCGCCGATGCGCCGCCGCAACGCGATCCGCTCGCGCTGCGACACGCCGAGAAGGTCGGCGGCGCGCCACGACGAGATTGTCTTCCAGCTCGTCGCGGCTGGCCGTCGGCGTAGACGATCTCCCACATCATCTCGACGACACGGGCGCGGCCTTCCTCGTCGAGCGCGCGGTTGAGCAGGCTGGTGAAATGAAAGAGATCGACGGCATCGTGCTCGGCGAGCGTCGCCTTGTCGATCAGCTCGTCGGCTGCGGCGTCATCGAGCGCGAAGCGGCGCTTGACCACGGCATGCAGCGTGTCGCGCTCGCGCGGCGACATCTCGCCGTCGATCGTCGCCGCGTGCACCAAGCAGCGCCACCGCCGCCAGGCGGTAATCATGCTCGGCGAATTGGCTCGGATGTTTTTCGCCGTCAACGAATTCGACGAGGAAATTCCTGAAAGAATCGAACATGGACCCTGCCGCGGCGGGACGCCGTCCCCAACCGACATATCGCGATGGAATCGCGGAGTTCAAGGTTGCGGTAACCGTCACCGCTCATCCGCCGCGGGTTCCGAGCTGTCCGCTGCGCGGGGACGATGAAAGGCACGCTACTGGATCGCCTTGCCCTCGCGGTAGCTGTCTTGCAGCAAGCGCAGATTGGCCTGGATGTAGGGATTGCCGGGGTCCTTGGCCTGCGCGTCGTCGAGCGCCTTGCGGGCGCGCGCGTAGTCGCCGCGCAGCATATAGGAGAAGCCCTGGTTGTTGAGGATCTCCGGCGTGCGGCCGACGATGCGGATCGCTTCGGCATAGGCGCGGTCGGCAAGATCGAAACGATGCAGCCGGTCGTAGGAGGCCGCCAGACCGACCCAGGCCTCGGCGTCGCGCGGGTGCTTCTCGACCGCGTTGCGGAAGCTCTTCTCGGCGAGGCCGAAATTGTTGCTGCGGAAATATCTCTTGCCGAGTTGCACGTCGTCATGCGGATCGTCGCCGAGGAGGCCGGGCTTCGACAATGGCGCGACCGGCTCACCGCTCGGCCCCGGCTCGGCCGGCTGCACCACGACCGTTCCGGTCACATCGCCGCCGGCGGCGGGAGCGTTCGGCGTGTCGGCGAGCTTCGGCCAGGACGGGTCGTTCGGCTTGGCATCGGCGGCATTGACGGCCGGCGCATTCGCCCCGTCGCCCTTTGACGCCCACAGATCGCTGAGCTTGGTCGATGAGGTGCAGCCGGCAAGCCAAAGGCTCGCCGCGCCGACGATCAGGAGGGGGGCCACTCGGACGCTCATCAACCGCTCCGGACCACCACGCCCCCGGCAAATGCCTGTCCGGACTTAAAGGAATGCGCTGCCGCGCCCGCGGGCGAAACAGCACCGGACGACCAAAGCTAGGCGACGACGGTTAAGGAATTGCTCGCCCAGCGCGCGCGGGCGGATCCGAGGGTGCGGTCAGCGAACGAAGCGATAGCGAAATCGCTCGCCATCCGGTTCGATGAGGCCGGTGGTCGGGTGCGGGAAATGGATCGGCAGCACCAGCGTGCCGGTCCCGGCGATCTCGCCGAGGAAGCGCCGGCGCGACTGCGCCGCCTGCTTCGGGTCCCAGCAGAAAATGGTCGACCAATCCGGCTCGCGGCATTGCAAGGCGTGATGCATGAGATCGCCGATCACGACGGCGCGCTGGCCGCCCGAGCGGATATTGACGCAGCAATGGCACGGCGAATGGCCGGGCGTCGGGCTGAGCCAGATCGTATCGTCGAGCTCAAAATCGTCATCGACCAGCAGCGCCTGCCCGGCCGCGACCACCGGCTCGCAGTTGAACCGCCAGACATTGCCGGGCGGCGTCGCGCCGCGCCTGGTCGCTTCCTCCCAGGCGGCGTATTCGCGTTTGTGGAATACGTATTTCGCCTTCGGGAAGGTCGGGACCCAGCGGCCGTCGCGCAGCACCGTATTCCAACCGCAATGATCGATGTGCAGGTGGGTGCAAAACACGTAGTCGATATCCTCGAAGCGCAGGCCGGCGGCGCGGAAGCCGTCGAGCCAGGGTTGCTTCGGGAAATCCATCGGCGGCGGATAACCTTTGTCCTCGCCGGTGCAGGTGTCGACCAGGATCGTGTGCCGCGGCGTGCGCACCACATAGGTCTGGTAAGTGATGACCATGCGCCCGGAGGCCGGATCGAACACCTCCGGATCGAGCTCGGCGAGATGACGCCGGCCGAGCTCGGGATCGTAGGCCGGGAACATATCCTGCGGCCGCCGCCATGGCCCGTCCCGTTCGATGATGCTGGCGATGGCGACGTCGCCGATGTGCAGCGTGCGCATGCGCTTCCTCCCGACACTTGTTACTGTTTGTTTGTCGTTCTCGCCCCGAGCGAGCGAGGTCCGATCCTAAAATTTTATGTTCAGCCGCGCGATCGACTTAAAATCATACACCGGATAGTCCTTGATCAGCGGAACGCCGAGTTCAAGGGAAACCGTGGCGTCCTTGGTGAGACTACGGCCTACCATGAGGTCCAAGGGCAAGAACAGGCGTCCGGTCTGGCCGGTGATCGGATCGCCGTAATTGATGCGGATGTCGGGATTTGGATAGAAGGTGACGAACCACTGGTTCGGCAGAGCGACATTCAACATCGGCGCCAGTTGCAAATTGCTGATGTTTCTCGCCGATGCGACCCCGGCAAAGCTGACGTCGTAGCGCACGATGCCTTCGACGTAGCTGCCGGCGCTTAATTCCGGCAGCGTGTAGCGCGCGCCAACCAGCGGCAGGGCCTGCCACTTGCCGCTGGTCAGGTCTTCCGCGCCGGTCGGGGCGACGATGCGGACCCCGGCGCCCGCGGCCCATCGTGAATCCAATTGCCGAATAAGCGCCGCCTGGACGTCGACGTCGCCGAGACCGTAGAGGTACATGCCCGTCGGGTTGTCGGGCGCGATCGGGTCCTTGGCGACGAGCGGCAGGTCGCCGCGCAAAGCCAGCGTCCATTGCGAGGGAAGATCGAACTTCAGATCCGCCCGCAGGATCACGGAATTGGTGGTCACGGTGCGGATCGTGCCGGGTTCGCTGCCGCTTCCGGGGGCGGTCCGGTAAACGTAGCGCAGCTGAAATAGATTCTCCGGACGAGTGAAATCCTGCCCATTGTTTTCAATCGCATCGGCATCGCCCTTGCCGAGAATCCGGCGGTTCCTGCTGCGCCTGCGCCGCCTGGTGAGCGACGGCGCCGAGCACAACGGCGCTGGCCAGCCGGATCGCTGTCAATCGCGCAAACATCCGCACACTCACGGATCATGTTCGATCGCAGGGAATCGCGTCTTCATCACCGCCTCGTTCACTGCCGCCAGCGGGAATCGGAACTCCGGCGAATCTTAGAACGGATTGACGTCAATGAGTATCGCGATCTGGCGCCACGGCGAGCGAGAATTGTGAGGTCCCTATTCGCAAACCCGCGGATCGCCGCGGCAAGCGTCCGTCATACTGACAAATCCGCCGCGGCTGCGGTATGGTCGTCCGAAAATACGCAACGCTATGGCGGGCATTGCAAATATTCGCCAAGATTTACAATCGCAGGACCGGTCGCATGCCGCAATCATACAAAACGGTTCTCGTCGAGCGTCATCCCGCCGGCTATGCGGTGCTAACGCTCAACCGGCCGGAGAAGCTCAATGCGCTGTCGATCGGGTTGCGCAGCGAATTGACGGCGGCGCTCGCCGAGCTGCGGCGCGACCGCGCGGTGCGCGTGCTCATCCTGACCGGCGCCGGCCGCGCGTTCTGCGCCGGGCTTGATCTCAACGAGCTGAGCACGGGCGAAGCCAATTCCGCCCGCGCGTTCGAGCTCGACGTCGTCGGCGCGCTCCTGCAATTCGAGGGGCCGGTGATCGGCGCGATCAACGGCGTGGCGGCGACCGGCGGCTTCGAGCTGGCGATGGCCTGCGACATTCTCATCGCTTCCACCGCTGCGCAGTTTGCCGATACCCACGCCAAGGTCGGCCTGCTGCCGGGCTGGGGATTGTCGGTGCGCCTGCCGCGCCGCATCGGACTGCATCGCGCCAAGGAGATGGCGTTCACCGCCCGATTCGTCGCGGCAGAGGAGGCGGAAGCCTGGGGCCTGGTCAATCGCGTGGTGCCGCCGGACGAGCTTCTCGCGCAGGCGCGCGCGATGGCGGAAGAGATGCTCGCCGTCGTGCCGGAGATCTTGCCGCAATACAAAAAGCTTCTGGAAGGGAGTTTCAGCCATCCCGCCGGCGAGGCTCTGCTCAGCGAGCGCGCGGCGGCGACGGAAACAAACGCCAAAGTCGACCGCGCCGCCATTCCCGGGCGCTGGAGCCGAAAGGCGTAGGAGCAAGGGATGCCGCCAGCATCCGATCCGCGCCTCCATTATCCGCACGTTCTTCGCAACCGCGACCCGATCCTCGCCGTGCTCAAGCGCGTGCTGCCGCCGCGCGGATTGGTCCTCGAAGTCGCGAGCGGCAGCGGCGAGCACGCCACCCATTTCGCGAAATCGCTGCCGGCGCTGACCTGGCAGCCGACCGATCCCGATCCGCGGGCGCGGGCGAGCATCGCCGCATACTGCGCGGACGCCGGCGCCGCGAATCTGCTGGCGCCGCTGCATTTCGACCCGGCGGCGCAACCCTGGCCGGTGGAGCGTGCCGATGCGCTCGTTTGCATCAACATGATCCACATCGCGCCCTGGGCGGTCAGCGAAGCCCTGATGGCCGGCGCCGAGCGCACGCTGCCGGCCGGCGGCGTCCTCTATCTCTATGGTCCTTATCAGATCGACGGCCGTCACACCGCGCCGAGCAACCAGGAGTTCGACGCATGGCTGCGCACGCAAAACCCGCAATGGGGCGTGCGCGACCTCGGCGCGGTGACCGATTTCGCCGCGCGGCACGGTCTTGCGCTGGCCGAGACCGTGCCGATGCCGGCCAACAATTTCAGTGTGATTTTCCGGCGCAGTGCATAGAGGCTGCTGCGGAAGCGGCAACAGATTGCGGAGCGCGAAGTGAGGCGAGCTCCGGACGTTTACCGTCATTCTTCAGGTTTTGCTAGGGAACCCGTCGTGGGCCGGACGCAGCCGACCGGTTGAAGCGAAGCCATGTCGGCCGCGCGCAGATCGCGGTTTTCGCGGGTTTTGCCGCTCTTGCGCCGTCGCTCCTCCTGGCTCGCCGGCGCGACAAAACCGGGCGTGTTCACGCGCAGGTAACCACGCCCGCGTCGCGGCCCGTTTTGATTGGTTACCGGGCAGGCGGGAGGTTCGCTATTGGACGTAGCGAACATTTAGGCCGCACCTCCCATGATCGAGCCACATCGTGTAGCCCGCTTGGCGCTTTTGCTCCGACGGGCGGACCGGGGCATCGGCATCGCAACGAGGGGTAAATGCATTCGCCATTGTTGAACAGCGCCGGCCATTCCGCCGCGGTCCGCCTCCTGCATGTCTTAAGAGGGCTGCGGCAGCATCCGAGCGTCGGCTACGCGACGGCCTTCATCAGCGTGGGACTGGCCGCCGGCCTGCAATGGCTGGCGCAGGATCAGTATGCCGGCGCCCCCTTCCTTACGATCTATCCGGCGATCATTCTGACCACCTTGATCGGCGGCTTGGGATCCGGACTCCTCTCCGCCGTGCTCTCCGCCGTCGTGCAATGGGGCCTGTTCATCCCGGTCGTGCACTGGTTTGCGCTTTCCTCCTATGTGTTCGACGCCACCATCGCCGTCTTGCTGATCGTGCTCATCAACCGGACCTTGGATTTGCTGCTCATCGATATCGATCAGGAGAAGCAGGCGAAACAGCACCAGCATTTGTTGGCCGCCGAATTGCACCACCGCATCCAGAACCTGCTCACCGTGATCCAGGCGGTTATCCGCTTCAGCCTGCCAAGCGACGGGACGATCCAGGCATCCGTGGTCAAGGAGCGGCTGATGGATCGCCTCCAATCGATGTCGGCCACCAATCGGGCGATCACCAATTCGATGGGCGACGGCGTTCACCTCACCGACCTCATCGACGGCGAAATCCACGGTTTCGAATCTCAATTTGAGATCAGCGGCGCCTCCGGACTGGTCCTCGGCCCGCAAATGACGCAGAACTTTTCACTCATTTTGCATGAGCTGCTCACCAATGCGCTCAAATACGGCGCGTTGTCGGTAGCAACCGGCCGCGTCAGCTTGCGGCTGGAGTGGACGTCGCCGGTCTTGACGTTCAGCTGGGAGGAACACGACGGACCACCGGTATTGCCAGTGGCGAGCGCCGGCTTCGGCAGCCGCATCCTCGGCGCCTTCGCCAGGAGTTTTTGCCAGAACGTTGACGCTTACTACGGCCAGAGCGGGCTTCGTTACACGCTGCAAATCAATTCCGACCAGATCAGCTGTCCGCAGCCGCGCGCGCACGCTTCCGCGCCGCGAAGCGGCAAACGGCGAAGCATGGCAAAGCCCGTGAATGGAACACGCGACCATTGGGCCGGCTTAGGCAGCAAAGAACACGCGCATGCGCTGAGGTCACCTTTGCCGCGCGGTGCCCGCCACCGGGCGGCGGTGGCCACCGACCCATTGACGCCGTCCGCCTTGCCCGCCGCATTCCATGCGGCGGAGAGAAGGCAAGTCACCGATTGCCCCTGACCATCCGGGCGATCGTGCGACTTTGGTCTCCGCCGAGCGCGTGGAGACCTTCCAAGGAACCTCGCCTCGTCGCCGACTGCGCGCGTCAGACCAGGCTCACGCGCCCCGAGCTCAGCTCGTAGACGCCGCCGACCACGCGGATTTTCTTGGCGTCGGCCGCCGCACTGAGGATCGGCGCGGCTTTCTTCAGTTTCTCGACATTGAGAGTGACATTGCGGCGGATGGCATTGGCGAGCATGTCGCCGGGCTCGGCCCGCACGGCCTCGACCGCAGGGCTGATGGCGGCAACCAGCGCCGGCAGATGGCCGGGAAGCGTGGTCCCCTCCTTGACCGACTTGATGGTCGCATCGACCGCGCCGCAGGCCCCATGGCCGAGCACCATGATCAGCGGCGTGTTCAGCACCTCGACCGCATATTCGAAGCTGGCGATGATGTCGTCGCTGGCAAAATTGCCGGCGACGCGGCAGACGAAAACGTCGCCGCGCGCGGTGTCGAAGCAATATTCCGGCGCGATGCGGGAATCCGCGCAGCTCAGGACTGCGGCGAACGGGTTCTGCCCGGCGCTGAGCGCCTCGCGTTCGTGCTTGAAGTCATGCCGCTTGCTGACGCCCTCGACGTAGCGCGCGTTGCCCCGCATCAGCCGCTCGAGCGCGGCGTCGGGGGAAAGAACGTTTTCCGGCTTTGGCGGCGCCTTGGCTTTTGCCGCGAAAGCATGCGGCGTAACGGCCAACGCCGCCGCCGCCGCCGTCGCGAGCTTTAGAACGCTACGCCGGGCGATCGGCCCAAATTCCGCTTCTGTCGCACAGAATTCGCACATATCGGTCTCCCATGTTTAGGGCGCTTACCAATTGCCTGTGACCATCCTGACGATGACCGGCAGCAGAATGACGATGAACAGCACCGGGAAGATGCATACCATCATCGGTACCGAGAGCTTGGCCGGCAAGCTGTAGGCCTTCTCCTCGGCGCGCGACAGGCGCTTGTGGCGCATGTCCTCGCTGTACACACGCAAGGCATTGCTGATGCTCGAACCAAGCTCGTCCGATTGCTGGATCAGCGCGGCGAAGGAGCGTGCCTCCTCGAGGCCGAGCCGGTCGCCGAGATGCTCGAGCGCCTCGCTCATGGTGCGGCCGGCGCGGATCTCGAGATTGGCCATGTGGATGTTGGCGGCGAGCGATGGATAGGAATCGCCGAGCTCGCGCCCGACCCGATCGAGCGCGGCTTCCATGGCGAGCCCGGCGTCCGCGCAAACGACCAGGAGGTCCATGAGATCGGGAAAGCCGGCGCGATGCTCCTGGCGCCTCGCCTTGATGCGGCGATCGAGATAGAAGGTCGGCGCCAGATATCCGCCGACGCCGCCGATCAGCACGAAGAGCCAGAACGAGGATTTGCCCGCGAGATCGAACATCGGCAGGACGAAGAACGTCGCGGCGGTGAGCCCGACCGCCATCACCAGGCGGGCAAAGAAGAAGTAGGACGCGCCGCGCGGATCGTAGATGCCGGCCTGCACCAGGCGGTGGCGCAGCATCTTCACGTCCTTGCCGTCGTCCGCGGCGTAATGCCTGGTCGTATAGTCGATCAGTTTCTGCGCGGCTTTGAGGCTCGCGTGGCGCAGCGAACGGCGGCCGCCATAGGCCGATTGCTCGTCCGGACCGATGCGCGCAGCGCGGCGGCGCACCGCCTCGCGCGCCGTGACGCCGATCATCACCGCGAAAGCGAGCGTGCTGGCCGAGAGGAAGACCAGGACCCGCAAAGTGGCGGTGAGGCTGTCGCCGCCGAACACGCTGAAAATGCCGTTTGCGTCCATCGGTCAGATCTTGAAGTTCACCATCTTGAACATGATCAGATTGCCGACCAGCATCCAGCCGATGCCGCAGCCGAGCAGCACCTTGGTCAGGTGCTCGTGCCAGACCGAGCCGTAGAAGTCGGGCACCAAGAACTGGATGACGACGAACATGCCGATCGGCAGCGCCGAGAGGATCATCGCCGAGGCACGGCCCTCGGCGGCGAGCGCGCGGATCTTGCGCCGCATCTTGAAACGCTGGCGGATGACGCCGGAAAGGTTTTCCAGGATCTCGCCGAGATTGCCGCCGGTCGAGCTCTGGATGCCGACCGCGGTGACGAACAGCGGCAGATCGTCAGAGCCGATGCGGGAATAGAGATTGCGCATCGCCGTTTCCAGATCGGCGCCGTAGGTGATCTCGTCGGACACCATGCCGAACTCGCTGCCCATCGGATCGGGCATCTCGCGCCCGACCATGGTGATGGCGATCGGCACCGGATGGCCGGCGCGCAGGCTGCGCACGATGGTATCGAGCGCGTCGGGAAACTGGGCGGCGAACTTCTTCTGCCGGTTGCCGCGCAGCATGCGCAGCCCCAGGTAAGGCAGCGCGGTTGCGCTCAGCAGGGCCGCGGCCGCCGCCTCGACGAGATCGTCGCGCAGCAGAAACACGGCGACGAATGCGAGCACGCTGATCACGGCGACAATGATGACCAGGCGCGGCAATCCGATGGTGAGGCCGGATTGCAGAACGAGCCGGTTGAGCCCGACGAGACCGAGCTGGTAATGGCCGCCGCTGGTGAGCCCGCGCTCGCGCCGCAACTCGACGAGGACGTTTTCGCGGCTCTTCTGGTCCCGCGACAGCCGCAGCCGCCGGTTGATCTGGCTGCGATAGGAGGCCCGGGAGAAGAACAGAAGGTAGAGCGCCTCGGCCGTCAATCCCGCCGAGATGGCGACGAACAGCCACACCAGGTAGATCGGATCGATATCAAACGACATGGTCGATCATGGCCTGCGAGGATCAAAGCGGTTGCGCCGGGTCGAAATAGGAGCCGGGGATCTTCACGCCCATGGCGATGAGATCGGCGAGGAAGCGCGGCCGCACGCCGGTGGCCTGGAAATGGCCCTGCACGGCGCCGTCGGCCGCGGTGCCGGTGCGCACGAATTTGTAGATCTCCTGCATCTGGATGATGTCGCCTTCGAGACCGGTGATCTCGGCGATGCTCATGACGCGGCGCTTGCCGTCGGAAAGCCGCGACAGCTGCACGATAATGCGGATGGCGGCGGCGATCTGGCCGCGGATCGAGGCGACCGTCATCGGCAGGCCGGCCATGCCGATCATCTGCTCGAGACGCGAGATCGCGTCGCGCGGGGTGTTGGCGTGGATGGTCGCCATCGAGCCTTCGTGGCCGGTGTTCATGGCCTGCAGCATGTCGAAGGCTTCTTCGCCGCGGCACTCGCCGAGGATCACCCGGTCGGGCCGCATGCGCAGCGCGTTCTTGACCAGGTCGCGCTGGCGGATCTCGCCCTTGCCCTCGATGCTCGGCGGCCGCGTCTCCATGCGGCCGACGTGCGGCTGCTGCAGTTGCAGCTCGGCGGCGTCCTCGATGGTGAGGAGCCGCTCCTTCTCGGAAATGAAAGCCGAGAGCGCGTTGAGCAGCGTGGTCTTGCCCGAGCCGGTGCCGCCGGAGATGATCAAGGTGACGCGCGCCTTGACCGCGGCGGCAAGCAGCTCGGCCATTTGCGGGCGCAGGGCGCCGACCTCGACCAGCTTGTTGAGGTTGAACGGCTTCTTGGAGAATTTGCGGATCGAGACCAGCGGCCCGTCGATCGCCACCGGCCGCACCGCGACGTTGACGCGCGAGCCGTCGAGCAGGCGGGCGTCGCACATCGGATGCGATTCATCGACCCGGCGGCCGACGGCGGACACGATCTTGTTGATGATGCGCAGCAGATGCGACTCGTCCTTGAAGCGGACGCCGGTCGGCTCGAGCATGCCGGCGCGCTCGACATAGACGCATTCGTGGCCGTTGATCAGGATGTCGTTGACGGCGTGATCCTTGAGCAGCGGCTCGAGCGGACCAAGGCCGGTCATCTCATCGAGAATTTCCGAGACGAAGTCGTTGAGCTCCTGGGTGTTGAGCGCGAGCCGCTCGACCAGGACATATTGCGCCACCAGCTCCTGAATATGGCCGCGCATCTCGTCTTCCGGCAGCTTTTCCAGCGCCGAGAGATTGATCTCCTCGATCAGCCGGCGATGCAGCCGCACCTTGGCGTCGAGGAGCTTGTCGGTGAGCAGCGGATTGGCAGCGGCGGCCGGAGCGGGCTCGGCCGCGGCTTCGGGGAAGACGGTCCACGACACGCCGTCAGGAGCGCTCTCCTCGGCCGCCGGGGCGAGCTCGGGAGCGGCGATGCGGCGCGTCGAGAAGCGACTTTTCATACCAATTCCCTGCAGCGCGGAGCGTCCGCCGTGTTCGGACGCTACGATCGCGCCCATGAGAGCTTGAACTTCTTGGCGCCGGCGGCGGCTCTCCTTGCCGGCCTTGCCGCTGGCTTGCGGCAGAACGAGCTTCTTGAGCTGGAGCGTGATCTTGTTGCCGGGCTTGACCTCCTCGAGCGGAACGCCGCGGTCGATCGCCTCGCGCACCAGCGCGTAATCGTTGGGAACGCAGGCGGCGAGCGCCCCGCCGATCGCCTGTTCGATATCGCCGCGGCGCAGGCCGGACGAGAACATTTTCTGCACGAAGCGATTGATGATGACCTGCGGCTGCGGCCCGTCACCGAGCCGCTCGCGTACCGCCTCGACCAGCTGCTTGGCTTGGCGCAATCCCGGCACCGTCGTCTCGCTGACGATGAACAGCCGGTTGGAGCCAAGGAGCACGCTGTCGGTCCAGGAAAACCAGGTGCGCGGCATGTCGAACACCACGAAATCGAAATGCGACGAGACGAGATCGAGGAGCCGGGTCACCACGTCGGGATCGAACGAGCGCATTTCCGCCGGGCGGTTCGGCGCGGCGATCACGGCCAGGCCCGAAGGATGATGCGAGAGCATGACTTCAAGCAATTGCCGATCGAGCCGCTCCGGGCGCGGCTCGATCTCGCCGAGATTGAGGCGCGGCTCGAGGTCGAGATAATCGGCGCAGGCGCCGTGCTGGAAGTCGAGATCGACGAGACAAGTCGCGGTCTTTCCGCGCGCGCCGCTGTTCAGAAGGAGCATCGCGGTCTGCACCGCGAGCGTGGTCACCCCGGCGCCGCCGACCGCGGGCAGGAACGTGAAAATCTGCGCCTCGGTCGGCTCGGTATTGGCCGGGGCCTTGGCGACACGCGCGCAAGCGCGGACCAGTTCCACCGCCGGCACCGGCTTGACCAATAAATCCGCCACCCGCATCTGCATCAGGCGCCGCGCGACAGTGCCGTCGAAGCCCTGCGTGATCGCCACCACCGGCGGGCCATCGACGATACCGGTCACGATGCGTTCGAGCGCCTGCAGCTCGGCCTCGTCGCCGGCATCGAGGTCGGCGACGACGACGGTGGCGCCGTCGAGATCGAGGCGCTCCTGCCCGGCGAGCTTGCCTTTGACGACGTCGAGGTCGATCTGCGCGCTGGCGCCGAACGTCGTGCGGACGATTTGCTCGAATTCGTCATCGGCGGTCAGAACGACCACTCTGGTCTGACCTCTCGCGATTCATCGATCGGCCGATGCGCATGACCTCAGGCTCGCATTCCGGTTACCCGCGTTATTGCGCCGACGCGCTGCTCGCCGTCGATGGGCTGCTCGCCGGCGGCGCATTGCCGACGGCGGCGCCGTACGAAGCCGCGGCTGCCGTCGCCGCCTCCTGCTGATTCTGCACGTCGGAAGTCGTGGGCTTCACCGGCTGAACCACCCTGTTGGTGCGATAGCGCTCGACGGCCGACTGCATCTTCTGGCCGTTGAAGGCGATGTTGGTGTTGCCGCTGTTGCGCGGCCACGGATCGACGATCTGCAGCGCCGCGTTGGCGGCGACCGCGTCGCCGGCGGTGAGCGCGACGGTGTCGCGACGGTCGAGATAGATGTCGGAGCAGCCGGCGAGCGTGACGCAGAGCGTCACCGCGGCCGCGATCGCGCCGGCGGCGCGCTTAGTCTTTGGCCGAGACATAGAAGCCTCCCTTTTTCGGCAGATCGAGGACGTGCCCGACATAAGGCCGGCTCAGCGCGCCGACGGCGAGCCGCGCCAGCGCCGGGCTGACCTCGGCCTTGCCCATCAGGAAGAAGTCGACGTCGTTCGCCGGCAGGGTGTTGTCGAGCGGCGTGTGAATCGGCGCCGTCGGCGCCAGCGGGCGGACGATATGCGGCGTCACCAGGATCACGAGATCGGTCTCGTTCTTCTGGTATTGGGTGGAGCGGAACAGCGCGCCGAGCACCGGCACGTCGCCGACCCACGGCAACTGGTCCTGCGAGGTGTTGCTGATGTTCTGCAACAGGCCGCCGAGCATGAAGCTCTGGCCGTCGCGCAGTTCGACCGTGGTCGAGGCGCGGCGCACGATCAGCGGCGGCACCGAGATGCCGGCGACCTGCACCGGATTGCTGGTGTCGAGCTCGCTCACCTCCGGCTTGATCACGAGATTGATCAGGCCGTCGCTGCAGCACGGTCGGCGTGAAGGCGAGACCGACGCCGTAGGGCTTGTAGTCGATCGAGACCGTGGCCGAGCGTGCCGGGCACCGGCACCGGAAACTCGCCGCCGGCGAGGAAGCTCGCGGTGTCGCCCGACAACGCCACCAGATTCGGTTCGGCGAGGCTGCGCGCGAGACCCTGCTGCTCCAGCGCATTGACCGCGACATTGAGCGGGTTCTTCCCCCCGACAGTTGGCCGATGAGAAAGCCGAACGGCGCGGTGCCGGAAAGCACGCCGGCGGCGACCACCGGCGAAATCGGCTGGCGCCTGCGCCGACTGAGTTCAGTCCGGCAGCCGTGATCGGCAATTGCGAAGCCGGCTGCTGGTCGCCGATATTGGCGAGAGTCGTGCTGCCGAACATGTTCCACTGCACGCCGAGCTCGCGGCTCGCCTGGCGGTTGGCTTCGATGAAGCGCACCTCCAGCATGATCTGCTGCGGCTGCATCACCTGGACGGTGTTGATCGGATCGGGCCCGAACTGGCGGGCGATCATCACCGCCTTGTCGAGGGTGACGGCGTCCGGCAGAGGTGCCGCTGAGCATGATGCGGCCGTTGACCGACGACACCTTGATGCCGCCGCCGGTGAAGCGCGCGATCTCCGTCGCCAGCCGCGAAATGTCGTAGGACACTTCGACGTCGAAAATGCCGACCGGCTTCTTGTCCTCGCCGTAGACCGTGACGCGCGTGGTGCCGATCTTCTTGCCGAGAATCGACAGCGCATGATCGGTGAGCGGATTGACGTCGGCGACATCCGGATCGCCGACCGTGATATCGACCAGGTTCTGGTCGGTATGCACGTCCTCCGTCTTGCCGACCGTCACCATCACCGTCGAGGTGTGGGCGGAGCCGGCGAGCGCGATCCGCTGCTGCGCCTGCGATCCGCCGGCCGCGAAAACCAGCGCCGCGGCGATCAGCTGCCGTCAACGCCGGCACGAACCGGCCGCGCCGCAACAGCGCGCCGGTCGTCTTGCTCCTGTCCGCGCGGCGCCGGACTGCGCCGGCGATGTCTTCGATCTTTGTACTGGCTTTTCACGTCGGCCTCCCCGCCGCTCTTGTGTCCCCAACACTCGGTCCACCGTCCCCAAACTCGATGATCGTCGTTCTTCAATCTTGCGCAGCTCGCCGCCCCGACAGCGCCGCCGCATGCGCGCCGCCGTGTTCGGTCGGCACGGTGTAGTTCGTGCTCGTCTTCGACGCGCGCATGACGCTCGACGGTGACGAAGCGTGGATCGCGCCGACGGCGCCGAGCGTGCCGAGATCGGCAGCGTCACCCGCCGCGTCGCGTCCTCGGCGATCTCGCCGGCCTTGCGCAGCAGCAGCGACAGCGTGCCGACCGTCGACGCCAGCGCGAGCTTCTGTCCGTCGGTGACGTCGACTTCGAGCGTCACCGCCTTGACCACGGACGGCTTGTCGGTGCGCTCGTCGGCCAGCTGATCGATGGCGAGCACGCGCGCGTTCTTGATCACGACGTCGTTGGTCGCCGTTGTCTTTGTCGCCCTGCCGCGTCAGCACGACGTCGACGTGATCGCCGGGCAGCACGAAGCCGGCGACGCCCTCGACGTCGTTGACGCGGATGGTGACCGCCTTCATGCCGTCGCGCAGCACCGCCGACAGCGTGGCGCGCTGGCCCGGGCCGGTGATCTTGGAGGCGAGGATCGCTTCGTTGACGTCGATCGGCATCAGCACGACGCGCTTGCCCGCGGTCAGATCCGCGATCTTGCCGAAAGCGCCGGCCGGCAACGCATCGTCCGGCCACGGCACTTCGCGCAGCGACCAGCGAGCTGAGCTCGTCGCCGAACCGCAACGGCTTGCTCGCGACCACGATCGTGCGCGCCGGCGGCCGCCGCCTTGCGCTGCGCCTCGAGGCTCCGCATGCGCGCTTCGGCCTGGTTGTTGAGCCAGGTCTGCGCCAGGAATACCGCGAGCAGTCCGAACAGGACCGCAAAGGCGATCATGACGATTGTACTGGTGCGCACGTCTTCGTCCCCTGATTGACGCGTCGGATTTCTTTGTTGTTCGCGTCGAGTATTGGGCTGCCGGTAGTGTTGAATTGGTGAAGCACTAGCGTCGGGCTTCTCGGCCTATGCTGAAGATTGGTTGAAGCGGTATTCTTTACGGCGCGTGTATCGCTTTGCTCGAAGTGAACAGATAACCTTTACGAAGTTGCGCCCGTTGCGAGAATTGAAACCATGACCGCGACCATGTCGGCGACCGTCATCGATTCCGCCGTATTCCGCGACATCTTCTCCACCGAGGCGATGCGGCGGGTGTTCTCCGACGAAAACCGCGTACAGAAATATCTCGACTTCGAGGCGGCGCTGGCGCGGGCGCAGGCGCGGCTCGGCATCATCCCGCAAGCAAGCCGCGGAGGAAATCGTTCACCATTGCAACGCCGGCGAGATCGATTTCGTTAAGCTAAAGAGCGAGACCGAGCGCATCGGCTATCCGGTGCTGCCGGTGGTGCAGCAACTCGTCGCGCTCTGCCGCGACGGGCTCGGCGAGTGGTGCCATTGGGGCGCCACCACGCAGGACGTGACCGACACCGCCACCGTGCTGCAGATCCGCGAGGCGCTGACCCTGATCGAAGCCGACATCGACGCGATCGCCGACGCGCTCGCCGGTCTCGCCCGCAAATACCGCGACACGCCGATGGCCGGCCGCAGCAATCTGCAGCAGGCGGTGCCGATCACCTTCGGCTACAAGATGGCGACGTTGCTCGCCGCCTTCGAACGCCACAAGCAGCGCCTGCAGCGAGCTGCGCGCGCGCGTGCTGGTCGGCGAGTTCGGCGGCGCCGCCGGCACGCTCGCCTCGCTCGGCGGCCGCGGCCTCGAAGTGCAGGCCGAACTGATGAAGGAACTGAAGCTCGGCGTGCCGGCGATCGCCTGGCACACGCGTGCGCGACACCATCGCCGAGGTCGGCTGCTTCCTCGGCCTCGTCGCCGGCACCTGCGGCAAGATCGCGCTCGACGTGAAGCTGATGATGCAGACCGAAGTCGAGGAGGTCTACGAGCCGTTCCACGAAGGCCGCGGCTCCTCCTCGACCATGCCGCAGAAGCGCAACCCGATCTCCTCGGTCTACATCACCGCGCTCAACGCCGTGGTGCGCCAGCAGGTCGCCGCGCTGCTCGACGCCATGGTCGAGGACCACGAGCGCGCGACCGGGCCGTGGGAGATCGAATGGATCGTGCTGCCGGAGATCTTCTGCCTCACCGCCGGCGCGTTGGCGCAGACCGTGTTCGTGCTGACCGGCTTGCAGGTCGACGAGAAGAAGATGCGCGCCAATCTCGATCTGACCGAGGGCCTGATCGTGTCGGAGGCGGTGATGATGGGCCTCGGCGCCGCATCTCGGCCGCCAATACGCGCACGACCTCGTCTACGACATTTGCCGCAAAGTGATCGCCACCGGCCGGCCGCTCGTCGACTCTGCTCGCCGAGAACGAGGAAATCGCCAAGCACCTCGACCGCGCCGCGCTGGAGCGGCTCTGCGATCCGGCGAACTATCTCGGCGAAGCCGGCGCGATGGTGGATCGCGTGCTGAACATGCGCGGTCTCTAAGGTCAGAGCATCGGTGCCCGACGCCGGAAGCAACGGCCGCCAAAAGAATCGCTCCGGAGCAGCGCCGCCGAAAAGAGTTTACAATCGAGGATTACCGTCGACGGGTATTCGACTTTCATCGGCAGCGCGAGGTCTTCGGCTCATCGCAGCGCGACGTCGATTGCGGCTAGGCCGCGGCGCGTTCGCCGCGCAAAAGCTCTGCGAATTGCGGATAGGTCTCGGCCAGCTCTTGCGTCACCCGGCCGCGCAGCATTGCCAGCGTCGTTTCGTCCGGCGCCCTGGTCTGCGGCGGATCGGCCGGCGCATCGTAGCTAAAGCCGGTGTTGGCGCGCACCGCGGCCGCGGTCGCGCCGGCATGCACGCTGCGCAAGGCAAATCGCTTGCGCGCCGGATCGAAGGAAAAAAGCGCCATGCCGGTCAGCAGCGCATAAGGGCCGCCCGTTCGCGCGACGCCTTCGCTCGTACCCGGCGCGCTGATGTAATCGACCTTCTCCACGAACACGCGCGGCGAATGCTCTTCGCGGAACAGGATGACGCGCGGCACCAGGAAATAGAGAAAGGCCGAACCGAAGCAGCCGGGCCAGCGCACCTCGTTCATCGGATAATCGCCGGTACCGACGAGATTGATATTCGCCTCACCGTCGATCTGGCCGCCGCCGAGAAAGAATGCGTCGATGCGGCCCTGCGCGGCGCAGTCGAACACTTCGGCGCCGCCATTGGTGAAGAAATTGTGCTCCTGCGAGCCGAGGATGGAAACGCGCACCGCTTCGCGCCCGCTCATTTCGTTGCGCGCCCGCAGCAGCATGGCGCCGGCGGCGGGGATCGGCGAGGAGGCGCCGACGGCGACGTGGCGAACCCCGTCGAGCAGCCCGGCGATGGTCGTGATCAGAAGCTCGCGCGAGGAATAGTCCGGCGCCATGCCGCCCGGCGCGCTCATGCCGCTTCGGCAATGCGGCGCGCAAAGCCGTCCATGTAGGCGGCAAAGCCTTCGCGCGTGCGCGCCATGGCGGCGTAGCGCGCGATCTCGGCGCTGTCGGCGGGATATTCGCCCCACAGGCCGAGCGGCCAGGCGCCGCGCGGAGCAACCGCGATCTGATCGACATAGAGCGCCGGCAGGACGCCGGCCGCCGAATCCTCATCGCCCAGCAGCGAGCTCTCGCTCAGCCGCTCGACCGTGACCAGCGTCGCCCTCGCGGCATGCGCCATGGTGAGGAGCTCGCGCCGCCGGCCGATGCGCACATTGCCGAAGCGATCGGCCTCGGGCGCATGGAACAGCGCAATGTCGGGATGGATCGCCGGCACGACGACGATCGGATCGTCGACGGCGAAGGGATTGTCGATGATCTTCCAGTCGGTGCGGGTCTTCAGGAGATCGCTGCCGATGATGCCGCGGATCGGCAGGAACGGCACGCCCTTCTGTGCGGCGATGAGGCCGGAATGAATGGCGGGACAGGTCGCGTCCATGAGCCGGAAGGCGGCGTTGCGCACCCCCTCGGTGAACCGCGGCGCGCCGCCGGCCTCGCCCAAGGTGACGGCGCTGGTCTCGAGCACGCCGACGAGGCCTTCGCCGATCAGCATGTCGCCCTGCATGCCGGTGACCGGCACGCAGACGAGATGCAGATTCTCCGGCCGGTGGGCGATGATCGCAGCGGTCGCCGTCATCGCGACGCCGCAATAGTCCGCGGGCACCGCGAGGCGCATCCCCGGACGCACTTGCGCGGCCAGCGTCTCGAGCGAAACGATCTCAGCCATAGGTCCCAGCCATAGGTCTCAGCGATGGGTCTTCTTCTTCCGCTTCACCAAGCATGACGGCCGGCAGAAGGGGACGCAAGACCGCAATAGCCGGTCGCCGCGCCGCAACATCATCGCCTCCCGGCTGGCAAATCTGATCGCATGCGGTCGCGCCGTGGCACAATGATCCAATCCAGGAGGGCCGCCATGTCCGCAGCCGGAACCGGCAAAGGCGATGACACCGCCGCCTATGCGGCCGTCGCCACGATCTATCACGCCTATCTGACCGGCCTCATTCTCGCGCTCATCACCCGAGCCGGCAAAGCTCAGGCGGCCGAGATGGTGTTTCGCACGTTTCGCCGCCAGCAGCTTGCCCGCTTCCTGCCGGGGCTGAAGAAACTCGGCCTCGACCGGCTCCCGCACGCCGTCGCCTGCGCGCAGTACCACTACCTGTCGAACCAGGTCGGCGGCGTGAAGGTCGAATATGTTTATGAGAGCGACCGCAAGGCCTGGGTCCGCTATCCGCCGCCGCGTTGGATCTGGTCGGGCACGGCGGTCTGCGGCATCCCGACCGAGGTCTCGCGCGCCATGCTCAGAGGCTGGCACGGCAATAATGGCGTCGTGCTCGGAAATCCGCGGCTCGGCTTCGTGTGCACCGGGCAAACCGTCGACGGCCAGCCCGGCCTCGAAGGCTATTACCAGGAATGGGACCGCGATCTGGCGCCGGAGGAACGACTGCAGTTCGCGCCCGGCGAGGAGTGTCCGCCATTTCGCGCCGAAGACGCCCCGCGCCTGCCCACCGAGACTTGGCCGGCGGCGCGGTTGCAGAAGGTGCTGCGCAACTACGCCATGGAATACGTCACCTCGAGCTTGCCGGAAGCGATCGCGGTCGGCGGGCCGACCGAGGGAAACGCTATCGCCGGGCTGGCCGCGCGGCAGATCGGCATGCAGATGTTCGATAACACCGCGGCGCTTCTCGGCGGCGTTGCTCCGGGCGCTGAGGGATTTGCCGCGTATCTGGCGCGGCTCGCCCGGGCGCAAGGCGACGACGCATCGGTCAGCGGCAGCGGCGAGAGCTGGATTGTCCGACAGACCACGTGGCGGTTGATGGAAGAGCGTGACGGTCTTGCGCCGCCCGTTTTCGATGCGTGGAACGAGCTGTGGGTCGGAGCCGCGCTCGCGCATGACCGCTGGCTGCGCCTGGAAGTCACCCGCCGGCGCGATCGCGGCGATCCGGTTTGGGAGTGGCGGATCACGCGGCGGCAGCCAATGCGGCGATCCGCGCTTGCCGGATAATGCCGGCTCATGGAATGTTCCGCCGATCAGGGAGGGACCTTCGCGTGAGCAAGCCAGGCATTTTCTCCGGGCTCAAGGTGCTCGATGCGGCGAGCTTCATCGCGGCGCCCGCAGCGGCAACCATCATGGCCGATTTCGGCGCGGAGGTGATCAAGATCGAGCCTCCCGGCACCGGTGATGCCTTCCGCAACCTGTCCTTCCAGCCCGGCATGCCGGTGAGCGAGAAGGACTATTGCTGGACGGTCGACGCCCGCAACAAGCGCAGCCTGGCGCTCGATCTCAAACGTCCGGAGGCACGCAAGATCGTCCACGATCTCGTCCTCGGCGCCGACGTGTTCATCACCAACCATCCGCCGCCGGTGCGGCGCCGCCTCGGCATCGCCTTCGACCAGCTCTCGCATCTCAACGAGCGCCTGATCTACGCGTCGCTCACCGCCTATGGCGAACACGGCGCCGAGGCGAACAAGCCGGGCTTCGACTCCACGGCCTGGTGGGCGCGCTCCGGCCTGATGGACCAGGTGCGCCCGGACGCGCAGAGCCTGCCGGCACGATCGGTGCCCGGCATGGGCGACCATCCGACGGCGCTCGCGCTTTATGGCGTGATCGTCACCGCGCTGTTCCAGCGCGAGCGCACCGGCAAAGGCGCCGAAGTCGGCAGCTCGCTGCTGGCGAACGGCGCTTGGGCCAATGCCTGCTTCATCCAGGCCGGCCTCGACGGCGCCCGCTTCATTCCGCGGCCGCCGCGCGGCGAAGCACTCAATGCGCTCTCCAACCACTACCGCTGCCGCGACGATCGCTGGCTCCTCCTTGCGATCGGTGTCGCCCAGGACCCGCGGCTCTGGCCGGTCTTTGCCGAGACCATCGGGCGGCCGGACCTCGCCCAGGACCCGCGCTTCATCGACCGGCCGGCCCGGTTCAAGAATGCCGGCGCGTTGCTGGCCCTGCTCGATGAGCTTTTTCTCAAGCGCGATGCCGAGGACTGGATGCGTCTTCTCGAGGCGAAAGGCTTCGTGGTGGCCATGGTAGCCCGGCCGGGCGACGCGCTCCACGACCGGCAAATGCACGACAACGGGGTGATCGTGCCCTTGAGCGGCGGCGGTTACACCGTCAGCAGCCCGATGTGGATCGCCGGCGTGGAAAAAGAGCACGCCACGCCGGCGCCGCAAATCGGCGAGCACAGCGCGGCGATCTTGCGCGAGCAAGGCGTCAGCGAGGAGCGGATAGCCGAACTGCGCGCGCAAGGAGTCATTTGCTGAAGCGCGCTCCCCGGCCAATACCAAACCAGAATTCACTCCGCCGCCACGGTCGCCTTCGCGGCCGCCTGATCGCGCACGAATTTCTGCAGGGTCATGTAATCGACCTTGCCGGAGCCGAGGAGCGGCAGCTTGTCGACCACGATGACCTCGGCCGGCGACATCAGCTCGGAAGCGTGCTTGCTCCGCGCATAGGCCTGGAAATCGCTGCGCGTCGCGCCGTGCTTGTCGGTGACGAGGACGAGCCGCTCGCCCTTGCGCGGATCGGGCAGCGCCGCCACCGCGGAGATGTTGTTCGGCCACAGCTCGCCGGCGAGCATCTCGACCGCGGCGAGCGAGATCATCTCGCCGCCGATCTTGGCGAAGCGCTTGGCGCGGCCCTTGATGGCGATGTAGCCCTGCTCGTCGATGGTGACGATGTCGCCGGTGTCGTACCAGCCGTCCGGCGGCGCTTCGAGCACGCCCGGTTTGTCGGCGCGCAGATAGCCGAGCATGACGTTCGGCCCCTTGACGAACAGCCGCCCGCCTTCGTCGACGCCCTCGACCTTCTCCAGCCGCGCCTGCATCGCCGGCAGCAGCCGGCCGACGGTGCCGAACTTGTTGAACATCGGCGTGTTGAGCGCCAGCACCGGCGAGGTCTCGGTCACGCCATAGCCCTCGAGAATGCGCAGCCCGAACTTTTCCATATAGACCCGGCGGGTCGATTCCTTCATCGGCTCGGCGCCGGCGACGATGTAGCGCAGCGAGCGGAAATCATAGGCATTGGCCATGCGCGCATAGCCGGCGAGGAACGTGTCGGTGCCGAACATGTAGGTGGCGCAGATGCCGTAGACCAATTCCGGCACGGTGCGGTAGTGCAACGGCGACGGATAGAGATAAGTCGGCACGCCGGAAATCAGCGGCAGCACGATGCCGCCCATGAAGCCGAACGAATGAAACACCGGCATCGCCATGAACAGCTTGTCCTCGCGGCCGAAATCGATGCGGGCTTCGACCTGGGCGACGTTGGCCAGCACGTTGCGATGGGAGAGGACGACGCCCTTGGGCGTGCCCTCGGTGCCGGAGGTGAAAAGGATCACCGCCCAGTCGTCGGGCTTGCGCGCGACCAGCGGCTTTTTCGCCCGCAGCGCGCCGCGCAGCTTGTCGGCGAACGTCACCGTCTGGCGGATGTCTTCGAGATAGACGATGCGCACCTGCTTCTCGAGCTGGGCGACGAGATTTTCCAGGCGCGCCTTTTCCACGAAGGCGCGCGCGGTGAGGATGGTGTCGACCTGCGCGGCGCGGCAGGCGCCGAGCACGTTGGCGGCGCCGGCGGTGAAGTTGATCATCGCCGGAACGCGGCCGCCGGAGAGAAGCGAGAGCACGGTCACCACCGCGCCGTTCGAGGTCGGCAGCATGACGCCGACCGCGCGGCCTTCGGCCGCGAGCGGCATCAGCTTGGCGCCGAGAATGGCGGTCGCCTGCAAGAGCCGCTTGTAGGTCAGCTGGCCGCTGAGCGGGTCTTCGATCGCGATCCATTTGCGGCCGTGGACCTTGGCGGCGTCGATCACCGCCTCGACAATGGTGCGGTCGGTCGAGGTGGTGGAGAAGATCAGGTTCGACATGATGTCGTAGAGCGCGGCGCCCGCGGCCTGCCGCCGCCGCCGGCCCTTGAGCTCCGGATCGACCTTGAGCTTCACCGGCTCGAGGATCGTCACCTTGATCTTCGGGAACCATTTCCGGTGGACCTGGGTCTTCCTGAGCCGGCTGAAGATCGTCACCTCGGGGCCGTCGATGCGCACCGGCACCACCATCGCGTCGGACTTGTCGGCGATCAGCGCGGCGCCGTCATAGATCTTCATCAGGCTGCCGGTGACGGTGATGCGGCCTTCCGGGAAGATCACCAGCATGTCGCCGTCGCGCACCGCGTTGATGATCGTGCGCATCGCCATCGGCTTGAGCGGGTCGAGCGCCATGGTGCGCACGAATTTGAGGAACGGCTGGATCCACCAGTTCCTCGCCATCGCCACGTCGATCGCGAACACCGGGCGCTTGGGCAGGATCGCGGTCGCCAGCGGCGGATCGAGGAAGCTCACATGGTTGAGCGCGATGATGGCGTTGTGGCCGGCCTTGGCGACGTTCTCCAGGCCCTTGACCTCGAGGTGATAGAAAGCGCGGAAGACGATGGAAAGAAAATCGTTCAGCCAGCTCGCCGGCATGGTGCGGCCGATGATGACGGCCATGACCAGATTGGCGGCGCCGAGGAGCGCAAACAGGACCGCGACGCTCATTCCGAGCTTCTGCAGCACGGCAAGGATGATCGCGCCGACCACCATGAAGGCGGCGTTGAGCACGTTGACCGCGGCGACCACGCGGGCGCGGCGGTCGGCGCCGGCCCAGGCCTGCACCGCGGTGAAGCTCGGCACGATATAGAGGCCGCCGGCGATGGCGAGCCCGGCGAGATCGATCGCGGTATGGATGCTGTAGCGCGACGCGAAGTATTCGCCGATGCCGATCGGATGCGCCGCCGGCACGATGGCGGAAACCGTCCAGCCGAGATCGAGGCAAAAGAGCCCGAGCAGCGCGGCGCCGACGAGCGTCGGCAGGAGAATGATGCGCCCGGCCGCCAGCCACGCGGCGAGACCGGAGCCGACGGCGACCGCGACCGAGAAAATGGTGAGGAAGACGGTGACCACCGCCTCGGTGCCGCCGATGTCGAACGTCACCAGGGTCGGCAGCAGCGACAGGACCAGCGCGCCGACGAGCCAGAACCAGCTCACCACCAGCGAGCCCCACCACAAGCGGGCGTCCGCGCGCACGTATTTGACGAGGCTTGCCGTGGAAGCAAGGATGTTGCGTTTGATCACCAGCTCGGGCGCGCCCTCCCCGCTCGGCGGGATGAAGCGGCTCGCGATCCAGCAGGCGAACGCCGACACCATCATCAGCCAGGCGAAGTGGATCGGATCGCTGCCGCCCCTGGCCGCGATACCGGCGACAATGGTGCCGAGCAGGATGGCGAGGAAGGTTCCGCCTTCGACCAGCGCGTTTCCGGCCGGCAGCTCGGAGCGCGCGAGATGGTCGGGCAGGATGCCGTATTTGATCGGGCCGAACAGCGAAGCGATCGTGCCGTACAGGAACACCGCGACGAAAAGGATGATCAGCGAATGGAAGGCGAAGCCGGCGACCGCGAGCGTCGCGACGCCGATCTCGGCAAACTTCAGGCGCCGCGCGATGAAGGCCTTGTCGTAGCGGTCGGCGAGCTCGCCGCCGAGCCCGGACAGGAAGAAGAACGGGACGATGAGCGTCGCGCCGGCAAGCGTGACCAGAGCCGCCGAATTGGCGCCCGCCACCTCGAACAGGATGACGAAAACCAGCGCCGTCTTGAGGAAATTATCCCCGAATGCCGAGAAGAACTGGCACCAGAACAGAGGCGCGAAACGTCGCGTCGTCATCAAGGACATGGTTCACCCGCTTTCCCGGTAGCGCTTGCTCCCGCCGGCATTTTAGACCGCTGCGCGCGGCTTGGCGACGCGGGAAATTGGCGGCGCTGGAAATAAGGCGGCCGGTGACGTTGCCCGGCCGCCTTCACCGAATCGGAATGAGCAGGCCCATGGTCAGGCCCAGCGATTGCTCGTGTCCTTTGCCGAAATCATATCCGTAGCTCGACTCCACATACCAACCGAGCCTTCGGTCCGGCCACGGCCAGATTTGAAATTCGATCGCGGCCTCTGCGCCGAGTGAATTGGCCGCTCTGCCGGCGTTGGTCGTATGCAGCCATGCCGGCCCGGCGCCGATCTCGAACTCCACGCTATCGTTGAGGGCATAAGGCTTTTTGAATATGACGCCGCTTTCCCACTCGGTGTGGCTGTTGCTCAACAGCGCCGTGACGCCGGCCTCGATCTCCAGCCAATCGGCGATGACGGGAATGTCCAGCGCCGCGGTCGGGCCGAGACTTCGAGCCGCCGGAAAAGCTCCATTCACCGGCCACTCCGAGTTCGAGGAGCACCGGTTCCTTGTCCTTCTCCTCGGCCGGCGCCGGCTCTGCCGAAAGGAACAGAGCCGCCACCAAGCCCAGCGCCGTCCCGCACCTGATCACGCGGCTCCCCGCTCTGTTGCCTTCACGCTAATAGGCGCGATGCCGCAGAGCAAATGCCGATATGGGCTGCCGCGCGGGTCGGGCGCGGCCCGCTACTGCACGGTCTCCCCGTGCAGCGCGAGATCGAGGCCGCCGCGCTCGACATCCTCGCTGACGCGAAGCCCGATGGCCAGATCGACGACCTTGAGGATGATCAGCGTCACCACCACGTCGTAGACGAACACGCAGCCGATGCCGATCGCCTGGTTCACGACCTGGCCGGCATTGCCCTCGATCAATCCGGCGGTGCCGCCATATTCGCTGACCGCGAACACGCCGGTCAGGAGCGCGCCGGCCGCGCCGCCGACGGCGTGCACGCCGAAAGTATCGAGCGCATCGTCATAACCGAACGTATGCTTGAGGCCGGTACAGCCCCAATAGCAGACGATGCCGGCGGCGACGCCGATACAGAAGGCCCCCATCGGACCGACAAAGCCGGAGGCCGGGGTGATGGCGACGAGCCCGGCGACGGCGCCGGAACAGATGCCGATGACCGTCGGCTTGCCGCGCATGATCCACTCCACGATCATCCAGGTGAAGCCGGCGGTCGCGGTGGCAAGGTGCGTCACCGTCATCGCCATGCCCGCCTGCATCCCGGCGCTGACCGCCGAGCCGGCGTTAAAGCCGAACCAGCCGACCCAGAGGAGCGAGGCGCCGATCATGGTCAGCACCATATTGTGCGGCGGCGCGGTGTCCTTGCGCTTGCCGAGCATGAGCGCGGCCATCAGCCCGGCGGTGCCGGAATTGACGTGCACCACCGTGCCGCCGGCGAAATCGAGAACCTTGAACCACGCCTGGTCGTTGGCGGAATTGAACACGCCGTCCGGTCCCCATACCCAGTGCGCGACCGGCGAATAGACGAAGATCGCCCACAGCCCGATGAACCAGAGCATCGCCGAGAATTTCATCCGCTCGGCGAAAGAGCCGGCGATCAGCGCCGCGGTGATGATGGCGAAGGTCAGCTGGAACATCGAATAGACGGTCTCGGGAATGGTCGGCGCCAGCGGATTGGGATTGCCGATGTTCTTGGAAATGTCGCTGACGATGCCTTGCAGGAAGGCGCGATCGAGCCCGCCGATGAACGGCGTCCCCGAGCGGAAGGCGAGGCTGTAGGTGAAGAACAGCCAGAGAATGCTGATCAGGCAGGTGATGGCGAAGCTCGTCATCACCGTGTCGCCGACGTTCTTCTTGCGCACCATGCCGCCATAGAACAGGGCGAGACCGGGAATGGTCATCATCAGCACGATGGCCATCGAGGTCAGCATCCAGGCGGTGTCGCCGGAATTGGGTGTGCACTTCTCGAGCGTCTTGGCGTCGCAAGCCGGTGGCGGCGGCTCGGCCGGCGCCGCCGCGGGCGCAGCCGGAGCGGCGGCGGGAGCCGCCGGCGTCGCCGAAGTCTGCGCGTAGGAGGCATGGAAGGCCGGCAGGCTCAGCACGATGGCGAGCAGGATCGCTCCGGCGAGAGCAACGAGCCCCGCACGCGAGAACATCTTCGAGGTCATGGTTTCACTCCTGTCCATTTTGGTGCGGGTCAGCTCAAAGGGCCGCGGCGTCGGTCTCGCCGGTGCGGATGCGCACCGCATGGTCGAGGCCGAAGACGAAGATCTTGCCGTCGCCGATCTGTCCGGTTTTCGCCGCCGTGGTGATGGTCTCGATGACCTTGTCGACCTGGTTGGCCGCACAGGCGATCTCGAGCTTGATCTTCGGCAGGAAGCTCACGGCGTATTCGGCGCCGCGATAGATCTCGGTGTGGCCCTTCTGCCGCCCGTAGCCCTTCACCTCGGTGACGGTCAGTCCCTGAACGCCGATCTTGGTGAGCGCGTCGCGGACCTCGTCGAGCTTGAAGGGCTTGATGATGGCCATGACGATTTTCATTGCTGCAATCTCCCCGTCGCCCGCTCCTGCGACGCAGCGAATGGGCGGGCTAAGCAAAAGCGACCACCGCGCGCGGGCCCACGGTCCCGCGGCGTTACTGCTCAGGAGAATCAAACGGCGTGCCAGTTGCGGTTAGCCCTCGCGGGGCGGCGATCGATGACCGTCAGACGCTTTTTCGGGCAGCATAGGCGCCGCCGCACGTCGTCATCCAACGCCTTCGCCTAGAGACGAGTCATAATGCACAAGAAATAGGCGTCCGCGGAATAGTGGCGGATGGACGGAATTTAAGTTCATTCTTTGAGGCCAGCCTCCGACAAGCGCCGCTCACAGCGCGTCGGAATCGGTCTCGCTGGTGCGGATGCGCACGGCGTGTTCGAGCGGCACGACGAAGATCTTGCCGTCGCCGATCTGCCCGGTCTTGGCGGCGGCGCCGATCGCCTCCACCACCCGGTCGGCCTCATCTGCCGGGACCGCGATCTCGACGCGGATCTTCGGCAAGAAATTCACCGCGTATTCGGCGCCGCGATAGATCTCGGTGTGGCCCTTCTGCCGGCCATAGCCTTTGACTTCGGTGATGGTCATGCCGCGAATGCCGAGAGCGGTGAGCGCGTCGCGCACCTCCTCGAGCTTGAACGGCTTGATGATGGCGATCACGAGCTTCATGGATCGGTTCCCGGCGCAGCAGCCAACAGGCGCTGCGCACCATACCGGCCCTGCCGCCAAGAATTAAGCCGTTTTATTGCCTTGGCTCTTTATTGCCTTGGCTCTCCGATTCCGGCTTGGCGCGGCGCTGCCGCAGCAGGCCCTCCTGCGCGACCGAGGCGACCAGGGTGCCGTCGCCCGCGAAGATCAGGCCGCGCGCGAAACCGCGCGAGCCGGCGAGATTCGGGCTGTCCTGGACATAGAGCAGCCACTCATCGGCGCGGAACGGCCGGTGGAACCACATCGCGTGGTCGAGGCTTGCCGCCATGATCTCGTTGTTGAAGATGTTGAGCCCGTGCGGGATCAACGCCGCCCCGAGCAGGCTCATGTCGGAGGCGTAGGCGAGCACGCATTGATGAATCGCCGGCTCATCGGGCAGGCTTCCGGTGGCGCGGATCCACACGTGAAAGCCGTCGCCTTCGACCTTCTCGCCGAGATAGCGGCCGTACTCGACCGCGCGCATCTCGATCGGCCGCTCGCGCTGATAATAGGTGCGCACCGGATCCGGCATCCGCGACAGCATGCGCTGCCTGATCTCGCTTTCGCTCGGCAGCGTGTCCGGTTTCGGCACCTCGGGCATCGGGAACTGATGCGACAAGCCCTGCTCGGTGCCGTGGAACGACACCTCCATGGAGAAGATCGCCGCGCCGTGCTGGATCGCGGTCACGCGCCGCGTGGTGAAGCTGCGCCCGTCGCGAATGCGGTCGACCTCGTAGATGATCGGCACCTTGGGATCGCCGCCGAGGAGAAAATAGGCGTGCAGCGAATGCGGCGGCCGCTGCGCCACTTCCGCAACCGTGCGGCAGGCCGCGACCAGGGCTTGGCCGATGACCTGGCCGCCATAGACGCGCTGCCATTTCGATTGCGGCGAGCGGCCGCGGAACAGATTCACCTCGAGCGGCTCGAGATCGAGGATGTCGAGTACGTCCTGGATGGCGGACATGAATGGAGCCCAATCTGTCGTCCGGGGGAAACGCCGGCGATGCCGGCGGTGACGGCGAATTCGCACGCTTGCCGGACGATGCTATGCTGCCAGACGGCCGCGGTCCAGAAATAGGCCCGGTAGTACGAGCGTGCGTATCATGAACCGGCCGAATGGTCCGATCGACGTTCTCATCGCCGGCGGCGGCTTTGCCGGCCTCGCGCTTGCGATCGCCTTGCGGCAAGGGCTCGGGCCGGCTTTTTCCGTCACCGTCGTCGACCCGATGCTCGGCAAGAGCCACGCCGATGACGAGCGCGCCTCGGCGATCGTCGCCGCCGCGCGCCGCTTGTTCGAGACGCTCGGCGTTTGGCAGGACGTCGCGGCGGAAACCCAGCCGATCCTCGACATGGTCGTCACCGACAGCCGGCTCGACGACGCGGTGCGGCCGGTCTTTCTCACCTTCGCCGGCGAGATCGAGCCGGGCGAGCCGTTCGCCCACATGATCGAGAACCGGCGGCTCGTCGATGCGCTCGCCGCGAAGGCGAAAGAGGTCGGCGTCGATCTACGAACGGCCTCCGCTGCGAAATTTCCTACCCTCCCCGGACGGGGAGGGTCGCGAGCGAAACGAGCAGCCTGCCGGCGGTCGCTCCGCGCCCTCCAGGGGAGGGTGGACGCAGCACGTCGATGTCGCGTTGGCGGACGGCGGCGCAATCTCGGCGCGGCTCCTCGTCGCCGCCGACGGCGCGCGCTCCTCGATCCGCACCGGCGCCGGCATCGCCACCCATGGCTGGAGCTACGCGCAGTCGGCGATCGTGACCAATGTCGGACACGAACGCGATCATCAAGGCCGCGCCGAGGAGCACTTTCTGCCGGCCGGGCCGTTCGCCATCCTGCCGCTTCAAGGGCCGCCGCTCCTCGATCGTGTGGACCGAAGCGACGCGCGAGGCGGAGCGCATCGTCGCCCTGCCCGACGACGCCTTCCACGCCGAGCTCGAACGCCGCTTCAAGCTGCATCTCGGCGAGATCACGACCATCGGTCCGCGCCGGCGCGCTCCCGCTCGGCTTCTTCGTCGCGCGCTCGTTCATCGCCGAGCGGATCGCGCTCGTCGGCGACGCCGCCCATGTCATCCACCCGATCGCCGGACAGGGACTCAATATGGGCCTGAAAGACGTCGCCGCGCTCGCCGAGGTGATCGTCGACGCGGTACGGCTCGGCCTCGATCCGGGCGCGGCGGACGTGCTCGAGCGCTATCAGCGCTGGCGGCGCTTCGATACCATGGCCATGGGGCTCGCGACCGACGGCCTCAATCGTCTGTTCTCGAACCGCTCCGCGGTGCTGCGTCTCGCCCGCGACGTCGGTCTCGGCCTGGTCGATCGCGTGCCCAACCTCAAGCGCCTGTTCATCCGCGAGGCGGCCGGGCTGGTCGGCGAGGTGCCGAAATTGCTGCGCGGCGAAACGCTGTAGCGACGTCGCGCCGCCGCTATGGCCTTCAACCACATCGCGGTCATCGGCGCCGGCGCCTGGGGCAGCGCGCTCGCGCTCATTTGCGCGCGCGCCGGGCGGAAGGTCACGCTGTGGGAGCGCGATCGCCGCCAACGCCGCGCAACTCGCGGCCAAGCGCGAGAGCCGCCTTCTGCCCGGCGTGAGAATCGACGACAGCGTCCTGCTGGCCGCCGATCTCGCCGACGCTGCGGCAGCCGATGCGCTCCTCCTTGCCGTTCCCGCGCAATCCGTCCGTGCGGCCGCAACGGCGCTGGCGCCTTTTCTCGCTGCGCGTACGCCGCTGATCGCCTGCGCCAAAGGCATCGAGCGCGGCAGCGGCAAATTCATGAGCGAGGTGATCGCCGAATGCGCGCCCGAGGCGGTGCCGGCGATCCTCTCCGGGCCGAGCTTTGCCGCCGACGTGGCGCGCGGCATGCCGACGGCGGTCACGCTCGCGGCCAGCGACGGCGAGCTGGCGCGCGCGCTCGCGCAGGCGATCGGCTCGGCGAGCTTCCGCCCCTACCATTCCACCGATCTGCGCGGCGTCGAGATCGGCGGCGCCGCCAAGAACGTGCTCGCCATCGCCGCCGGAATCGTCACCGGCCGCGGCCTCGGCGCCAGCGCCGCGGCGGCGCTGACCACCCGCGGCTTTGCCGAGCTCATGCGCTTCGGCAAGGCTTACGGCGCGCGGCCGGAGACGATGATGGGCCTTTCCGGGCTCGGCGATCTGCTGCTCACTTGCTCGAGCCCGCAGTCGCGAAACTTCAGCTTCGGCGTCCGTCTCGGCCGCGGGCAGCCGCCGGAGACGATCCAGGCCGCCACCGGGCTCGCCGAAGGCGCGTTCACCGCGGCAGTGCTGGCTCGAGATGGCGCGCGAACGCGCGGTCGACATGCCGATCTCGTTTGCCGTCGCCGCGCTGCTTGACGGAAAAATGAGCGTCGACGCGGCGATCGAGTTGCTATTATCGCGGCCGCTGAAGGCGGAGGAATGACCATGGCTTATTGGCTGATGAAGACCGAGCCGGAGGAGTTTTCCTGGGACGATCAGGTCAAGCGCGGCGCCAAGGGCGAGACCTGGTCGGGCGTGCGCAATTTCACCGCGCGCCGGCATCTCAAGGAGATGAAGCAGGGCGAGAAGTTCTTCTTCTATCACACCGGCGATCAGAAACAGGTGGTCGGCATCGGCGAAGTGATCCGCGAGCACTATCCGGACCCGACCGCGGAGAAGGGCGAGCCCTGGGTCGCGGTGACCACCGGCGCGGTCGAGCCATTGCCGAAGCCGGTGACGCTCGCGGCGATCAAGGCGGACCCGAAACTGAAGGACATGATCCTGGCGAAATATCCGCGCCTGTCGGTGCAGCCGGTGACCGCGGAGGAATGGAAGCTCATCTGCAAGATGGGCGGGTTGGCGGCTGCCGCTAAGCCGCATTGACCGGCTCGATCCCGATTTTGTGACTACGCGGCGCTTGAGCGCGCGGCCATCGGCCACTATGATCCGTTCAAATGATTAAACGCATTGACGCGTGGCACGCGCTGATGGGCGTGCCGATGAAACAGGTGGCGCGCACCTTCGCCCAGTGCAAGCCGATGTTCTTCGCCCTGGGCGACATGACGCGGCAGCGGATCATTTTGCTGCTGGAGAAGACCGAGTCGCTCAACGTTACGCAGCTCGCCAAGAAGCTGCCGCTGTCGCGCCCGGCGATCTCGCACCATCTCGGCGTGCTGCGTCAGGCCGGGCTGGTCGGCGTCCGCCGCCAGGGAACGGAGCGTCACTATTTCCTCACCATCGGCGCGGCGCTGGTGTTGCTGCAGCGGCTCGTAACCGAAGTCGAGGACTGCGAGGAGTAGAGGCCGATGGACATGATCGTGAACGGCAAGACGATCGCGGTTGCCGCAGGCATCGCCGACGACGACGCCATGCTCATCGACGTCCTGCGCAATGCCGGGCTCACCGGCACCAAGCTCGTTTGCGGCGCCGGCGTATGCGGCGCCTGCACGGTGCTCCTCGACGGCAAGCCGGTGGTGAGTTGCCTGATGCCCGCCAGCGCCGCGCGCGGCAAGGAAGTGGTGACCGTCGAGGGAATCGCGGCGGCCGCCGATCTGCACCCGATACAGAAGGCGTTCATCGCGCGCGACGCGCTGCAGTGCGGCTTCTGCACGCCGGGCTTTGTCGTGGAGGCCGCGGTGTTTCACGACGAATGGCGCCGCACCAAAGGCACGGCCGCGCCTTCGCCGACCGAGGTGGCGGCGGCGCTCGCCGGGCATCTGTGCCGGTGCGGGGCCTATGCGAATATTTGCGAGGCGGTCGCGCAGGCTTGCACGGGCCAGTTCGACGCCGCCGGCATCGCATGGCCCGCGCGTCGAGGCCGCCGAAAAAGTCACCGGCCGCGCCAAATACACGGTCGACATCGCGCTCGAAGGACAGCTCGAAGGCGCCATTCTGCGATCACCGCATGCGCACGCGCGCGTGGTCGCGCTCGATTTCGCGGCGGCGCGCAAGTTGCCGGGCGTCGCGGCGGCGATATCGCTCCTCGGCTCAGACAGCGTCGTCCGCTTCGCCGGCCAGGAGATCGCCGCCGTGGCGGCGGTCGACTGGCAAGACGGCGCGCGCTGCGCTCGAGGCCATCGCGGTGCGCTATGAAATCCTCCCCGCCGTGGTCGGCATGGATGAGGCGCGCCGCGAAAAAGCCCCGACGGTCTATTCCGGATTCCGCAAAAAGACCGGGAACGTGTCCGAAGGCCCGTCGCTGCCGGCGCCCTGGAAAAACAATATCCGCGGCCCAACGGGCGGCATGTCGGACAAGCCGCGCAAGGCCCGCAAGATGCTCGAGGCCGCCAAGGCCGCCGCCGATCCGCTGCTGGTCGAGGGCGTTTGGCGAACGCAGGCGCAATCGCACACCTCGTTCGAGCCGCATGCCGCGGTCGCGGCGTTCGCGGGCGACCGGCTGACGGTTTATCTGTCGACCCAGGCAGCGCGACACAGTGCGGAACTGATTGCGCAAAAATACGGCCTCCCCGCAGAGAACGTGCGGGTGATCGCGCACCATGTCGGCGGCGGCTTTGGCTCCAAGGGACCGCTGCGCGGCCGAGGCCTTCGCCGCGATCGAGCTCGCCCGCGCCGCCGGCGCGCCGGTTCGGGTCGTGCTCGATCGCCACGAGGAGCTCAGCGTGACCGGGTATCGGCCGGGAGCCGAGCTTTCGGTGTCGCTGCTGCCGGGCCGCGATGGCTCGCTCAAGGCTCTCTCGTTCAAGGCCTACGCCGACACCGGCGCCGGAGTGAACTCGACCATCGCCGCGCTCGCGCGCTTGATCTACCCGGCGGAAGCCAAGGAGCTGCTCGATTACGACGTGGTGAGCAATCTGCCGCCGGGCGCCCCGTTTCGCGGCCCCGGAGGTCCGGTGCTGTGCTTCGCGCTGGAGCAGGCGGTCGACGAGGCCGCGTTCAGGCTCGCCGTCGATCCGATCGCGCTTCGCCGTCGCTGGGATCGGGACCCGCATCGCCAACGCCTCTACGATTGGGCGAGCGGCCTCGACACCTGGCGCGCCCGCGGCGAAGTCGGCTCCGAACGCGGCCGATATCGGCGCGGCATCGGCGTAGCGGCCGGCTTTTGGTTGTACTTCTGGCAGCCGGGCTGCGAGGTGAAGCTTGAAATCAAGAATGGCCGCCTCATCGCCAGCACCTCGACGCAAGACATCGGCAACGGCGCCCGCAGCGTGCTCGCCAACACGGTCGCCGGCGCGTTCGGACTGGAGCCGCACGAGATCGAGGCGCGGGTCGGCGACTCCTCCCTGCCGGAAGGCGCGATGGCCGGCGGCAGCCGCAGCACCGCGACCATAGTGCCGTCAGCGCTTGCGGCCGCGGATCGGCTCAAGGACGAAGTGCGCCGGCGCTCGAACCGTCCGGTCGAGGATAAGACGGATTGGCGCGCCGTCCTCGCCGGCATGCCGGACATCAACGTGACGGCGGGACGTCCCCCCGATCGGGCAGCGGTTCGCGGCATCACCTCGCCGCTCGACGCGGCCGGCATGATGGGGACGGTGTTCAAGTGGATCCTGCGCCGATTTGCACGCCTCGAAACCGGCTCCGGCGCGCCGAGCGCCGTGCAGGTCGCCGAGGTCGAGGTCGACACGCTGCTCGGCCGCGTCCGCGTGCTGCGGGTGCATAGCGGCTTGGCCGTGGGCCGGCTCGCCGCGCCGCAGCTCGCCCGCAGCCAGGCGGAAGGCTCGATCATCCAAGGCGTCGGCTACGCGCTCTACGAAGGCCGGCAAATCGATCAGGCATCGGGGCAGGTTTTGACGACGGGCTTGGAGGACTATCGCATCCCCGGCATCGCCGACACGCCCGAGATGGACATCCACTTCGACGATTGGGGTTTTGAGCACGTGCCCGGCGGCGCGGTCGGACTCGGCGAAGTCGCGACGCTGCCGGTCGCCGCGGCAATCGCCAACGCAGTCCACAATGCGACCGGCGCCAGGCCGTATGAGATTCCCATGCGTCCGGACCGCCTGCTGGCGGCGTTGAACGGCGGGAGAGGATCATGAGCCTGCATCAGATGGCGCCCGAGTTCCGCGCCGGCGGCACCGATCTGTCCGAGCGCCGCCGCTCCGGCATTTCGCGCGGCAAGATCACCGATCTCGCACCGACCGACCTGATGACCGGCATCGCCTGGAATCCGCAGGGCGCGGCGCGCCTCGGCGCCATGGTCACGATCGCAACGCTCGCGACCGACGCGCGCGTGCAAGCGGCCTATCCGGGCCTCGCGGCGGCGGCCGCGGGACTGGCGACGCCGCAGATCCGCGGCGTCGGCACGCTTGGCGGCAACTTGGCGCAGCGGACGCGGTGCTGGTATTTCCGCAACCCGCATCTTTCCTGCCTGAAGAAGGGCGACCCGGTGTGCCCGGCGCGCGCGGGCAATCACCTCTATGGGGTCGCCTTCGACCTCGGACCCTGCGTCGCTCCGCATCCCTCGACGCTCGCCGCCGCGCTCCTCGCCTACGATGCCGCGGTCACCACCAGCGAGCGAAGCAACCTCACGATCGCGGCCCTCCTCGGCGACGGCTCCGAGGGAACCGCCGACAACACGCTCAAGCCCGGCGAGTACATTACGCATGTCGACATGCCGGTTCCGCTCGAGCGGGAGCGCGCGGGCTACCGGCGCGCCATAAGTCGCACCTACGCCGAATGGCCGCTGGTCGAGGTGGTCGTGCGCGGCGTGCTCGCCGAGCGGCGGTTCGAGTTCATTCGCGTGGTCGCCGGCGGCGTCGCGCCGGTGCCGCTGCAATTCATCGAGGTCGAAGAGGCGCTGCGATCCGCGGCGCTCGACGAAGCCGGCATCCGCAAGGCCGCCCAGCTCGCGATCAAACACGCGAAGCCGCTTCCTGCTGCGGCCTACAAGCTCAAGCTCCTAGAGCAGGAGATCGCCGACGTGGTGCAATCGCTGGCCTGAACGGCGGTTCCCCGTTCGCCGTCGATCTCCGGCAAGCCGACTTTCGGCCTGCAGACCGGGCGCGCACAACGCGTCAAGAATGTCGCACCATCCGCGGGGGCTATTGCGGAGCCTTGTCGCTCGTCCGGGCGTCGTCGCATAATGCCGCCGAGGGAAACGCCTTTCCTAGTAAGGCCGCGCCAGCGGCGTGTGCGCCTGGAGGACGAGATGTCGGACAAGGTCTACGAGATCCCCGCCGATTGGGCGAAGCACGCCTTCATCAACGAAGCCGACTACAAGAAAATGTACCAGCGCTCGCTCGCCGATCCGAACGGCTTCTGGGCCGAGCAGGGAAAGCGCATCCACTGGTTCAAGCCGTTCAGCAAGGTCAAGAACACCTCGTTCGCCAAGCCGAATGTCTCGATCAAATGGTTCGAGGACGGCGTCACCAACGTCGCCTACAACTGCATCGACCGCCATCTCGCCAAGCGCGCCAACCAGATCGCCATCATCTGGGAAGGCGACGATCCGAAGGATTCGAAGACACATCACCTACAAGGAGCTGCACGACGAGGTCTGCCGTTTCGCCAATGTGCTGCGCAACCGCAACGTCGAGAAGGGCGACCGCGTCACCATCTACCTGCCGATGATCCCGGAGGCGGCCTACGCCATGCTCGCCTGCGCGCGCATCGGTGCGATCCATTCGGTGGTGTTCGGCGGCTTCTCGCCGGATTCGCTCGCCGGCCGCATCGAGGACTGCAAGTCGAACGTCGTCATCACCGCCGACGAAGGCTTGCGCGGCGGCCGCAAGGTGCCGCTCAAGGCCAACACCGACGCGGCCATCGCCAAGGTCGGCGGCGTCGACCATGTCATCGTGGTCCGGCGCACCGGCGCGGCGGTCGATATGACGCCGGGGCGCGACGTCTGGTACCACGAGGCCGCCGACATGGTGACGGCGGAGTGCCCCTGCGCGGAGATGAACGCGGAGGACCCGCTGTTCATCCTCTACACGTCGGGCTCGACCGGAAAGCCGAAGGGCGTGCTGCACACCACCGGCGGCTATCTGGTCTACGCCGCGATGACGCACCACGACGTGTTCGACTATCACGACGGCGACATCTACTGGTGCACGGCCGATGTCGGCTGGGTCACCGGCCACAGCTACATCGTCTACGGGCCGCTCGCGAACGGCGCCACCACGCTGATGTTCGAAGGCGTGCCGAACTATCCGTCGATGTCGCGCTTCTGGGAGGTGATCGACAAGCACAAGGTCAACATCTTCTACACCGCGCCGACCGCGATCCGCGCGCTGATGCAGGCGGGCGATGCGCCGGTGAAGAAGACCTCGCGCGCCTCGCTGCGCCTGCTCGGCTCGGTCGGCGAGCCGATCAATCCGGAAGCGTGGGAATGGTATCACCGCGTGGTCGGCGACGGCCGCTGCCCGATCGTCGACACCTGGTGGCAGACCGAGACCGGCGGCATTCTGATCACGCCGCTGCCGGGCGCGACCCGGCTCAAGCCCGGCTCGGCGACGCGGCCGTTCTTCGGCATCGTGCCGCAGATCGTCGACGCCGACGGCAAGGTGCTCGACGGCGCGGCCAGCGGCAATCTCTGCATCGCGGATTCCTGGCCGGGCCAGATGCGCACGGTCTATGGCGACCACCAGCGCTTCATCGACACCTATTTCAGCGCCTATCCGGGCAAGTACTTCACCGGCGACGGCTGCCGCCGCGACGAGGACGGCTACTACTGGATCACCGGCCGCGTCGACGACGTGATCAACGTCGCCGGCCATCGCCTCGGCACCGCCGAGGTCGAGAGCGGCGCTGGTCGCGCATCCGAAAGTGTCGGAGGCCGCCGTCGTCGGCTATCCGCACGACATCAAGGGCCAGGGCATCTACGCCTATGTCACGCTGATGACCGGCGAGCAGCCGAGCGAAGCGCTGCGCAAGGAGCTGGTCGAACTGGGTGCGCAAGGAGATCGGCCCGATCGCCTCGCCCGACCTCATCCAGTTCGCGCCCGGCCTGCCGAAGACGCGCTCCGGCAAGATCATGCGCCGCATCCTGCGCAAGATCGCCGAGGACGAGTCGGCAAATCTCGGCGACACCTCGACGCTCGCCGATCCGGCCGTGGTCGACGACCTCGTCAGCAACCGGCAGAACCAGCAAGAGCGCCTGAACGTCCCGGGAGCACGGCCAGGCGACGGCGAAAGAACTTGATGAAAACGTTCGTACCGTGTTGCGCGGTTGCTGCTGAGGAAATCCGACGTTCGTTCGTCTAAGATGGATTTCCGGCCGACGTGAGTCGCGCCTCTCGCGGGCGCGCGGCCAGTCAGTTTGTTGCGTGTTCGGCGGGTTCTGCACAATGCGGGGGATAATTCTGTTCGCGGCCGCGCTGGTGGCCGTATCGGCTCATTCGCCGCTTTCGCCGCGCCCGGCGTGCGCGCATGGCGATATCGTCGCCACGACAGGACAGCTACGCGGCCGGCACCATCGTGGTGCGGACCAGCGAGCGCCGGCTCTATCTGTTCCTCGGCGGCGGGCAGGCGCTGCGCTATCCGGTCGGCGTCGGCAGCGCCGGCATGCAATGGGCCGGCACGTCCACGATCAACGGCAAGTATATGAGCCCGGCGTGGGCGCCGCCGGAGTCGATCAAGCGCGAAAACCCGAGGCTCCCCGACGTGATCCCGGGCGGCTCGCCGCATAATCCGATGGGCGTCGCAGCCATGACGCTCGCCGGCACCGAATATGCCATCCACGGCACCAACCAGCCGGGCTCGATCGGCCGTTTCGTCTCCCACGGCTGCATCCGCATGTACAACGCCGACATCACCGACCTTTACGAACGGGTCAGCGTCGGCACGACGGTGGTGGTCCAGTAATCAGGTGCCAGGTGTCAGGAATCAGAACGCCTTATGCCTGACCCCTGATTCCCGACCCCGACCCTAGAAATCCGAAGCCAGGCCGTTCACTTCCCAGTCGCCGTAGCGGGTCGGCTCGGGGCCGTCGCGGCCGCCGATTTCCTTCGGCTGATCGGGCGCGGTGCGGCGCGTTCGGCGCGGCGGGCCGCGGCCTCGGCGAGCGCGCGTTCGGCCGCCGGCGGCAGCGGGCGCTTTGCCGCCGGCGCTGTCCGGCACCGCTGCGCTTGCGGCTGGCGTCGGTCGATTGTTGCGTCGGATGCCATCGATGCTCACGTGGCGTAGCCGTTCGGCCGACCGCAAGTCGGCTCGCCCGGTGCCGGCGAACCGTGCCAAGAACAGCCGGATGAGGCCACGCGAAAACGGCGCCGCGTGCCGCCGCGCGATGCCGACGCCGTACCGGGCCTCGCGGCCCGGCGCATCGCCGCCGACATCGTCGACGGCGTGCTGCGCCGCCGCCGCGCGCTCGACGAGCTGCTCGACGGCGCCGGCCGCGCATCCGGGCCTTGCCGCGCTTGCCGAGCGCGACCGCGCGCTGGTGCGGGCGCTCGTCGCGACGGTGCTGCGCCGGCTCGGCACGCTGCGCCATCTGATCGGCGCTCTTTCTCGAGCGCGGCGCGCCGGCGAAGGCGCCGCGGGTCGAGACCGCGCTGCTGATCGGCGCCGCGCAAATCCTCTTGCTCGACGTGCCCGATCATGCCGCCGTCGATCTCTCGGTGCGGCTGGCGCAGGCCGACCGGCAGGCGATGCACTATGCCGGCCTGGTCAACGCCGTGCTGCGCCGCGTCGCGCGCGAGGGCGCCGAGCGTCTGCGCCGCGCTCGACACCGCCGTCCTCGACACGCCGGAATGGCTGATGGCGCGCTGGATCGAGACCTACGGCGCGGAGACCGCGCACGCCATCGCGGCCGCCAACGGCACCGAGCCGGCGCTCGATCTCACGGTGAAGAGCGATCCGGAACTCTGGGCCGCGCGGCTCGACGGCCGCGTGCTGCCGACCGGCATCGTGCGCACGATCGCGCATGGCACGGTGACCGCGCTGCCCGGTTTCGCCGAAGGCGCCTGGTGGGTGCAGGACGCCGCGGCGGCGCTGCCGGCGCGGCTGTTCGGCGATGTCGGCGGGCGACGCGTCGCCGATCTCTGCGCCGCGCCCGGCGGCAAGACCGCGCAGCTTGCCGCCGCCGGCGCCCATGTCACCGCGGTCGATCGCGCGCCGGCGCGGCTGACGCGGCTGCGCGACAATCTCGCGCGGCTGTCGCTTGCTGCCGAGCTCGTCTGCGCCGATGTGGCCGAATGGACCGGCCGAGCCGTTCGACGCCGTGCTGCTCGACGCGCCCTGCTCCTCGACCGGCACCATCCGCCGCCATCCCGACGTGCCGTGGCTCAAGCGCGCGGCCGACATCGCCACGCTCGCCGCCTTGCAGCGCCGCCTGCTCGACCGCGCCGTCGCGCTGCTGCGGCCCGGCGGCATCGCTGGTCTATTGCACCTGCTCGCTCGAGCCCGAGGAGAGCCGAGCGATGTGGTCGCCGACCTGCTCGCGCGCGACGGCGGCTGCGGCGGGTGCCGATCGCGCCGGCCGAGGTCTTCGGCCGCGGCGAGTTCATCAGCCGGACGGCGACCTGCGCACCCTGCCCTGCCAGCTGCCCGATCCCGATTCGCGCTTGGCCGGCCTCGACGGCTTCTATGCCGCACGGCTGGCAGAACATAGCGGCTTAATCCATTTAGCACCGCAATTGGCCGCCGCGTGCGGCCCTTCGCTATCGTGCTGCGGCACGGGCGCCGGAATCGCCGGCAGCAAGGGACGAGCGCCGGACGATGGCGCGCGTTTCGGATCGCGAATCACGCGAAGCTGTCCGTGGCTGCTGCTGCGCGGCGGACTCCGGCGCCTTGCCGGGCGCGCTCAACGGCCATCCGCTGCTGCGCTGGTCGTTCTTCCGCTCAAACCCGACCGGCTGCTGATCGCGCCGCAGGATCTGCGCACCGCCGACGCCACCCGCGCCAGCGAAATCTATGCCGGCCGCTTCGCCTTCGCCGGCAAGATCGTGGTCTGCGACGGCCGCTCGCTCTTCGAAATGGAGCCGCCGTCCGAGGAATGGGCGGTGGCGCTTCTCGGTTTCAGCTGGCTGCGGCATCTGCGCGCCGCCGAATCCGCCATCACCCGCGCCAATGCGCGCGCGCTGATCGACGAATGGATCACGCTGCAGGGCTCCTGGCACCCGCTCGGCTGGCGGCCGGACGTGCTGTCGCGCCGCATCATCTCCTGGCTCAGCCAGGCGACCCTGCGTGCTGGAAGACGCCGACGTCGCGCTTCTACCGCCGCTTCCTGCGCAGCCTGGTCCGCCAGGTGCGCTATCTGCGCCACACCGCCGAGCGACGCGCGGCGCGGCGTCGCGCGCCTGCAGGCCCTGATCGCGCTGACCTATGCGGCGCTGTGCATCGCCGGGCAGGGCGAAGCACATCAAGTCGACCACCGAGCGGCTCAATCGCAGTAATCGAAGAGGCAGATCCTGCCCGACGGCGGTCACGTCGACCGCAATCCCCGTGCGATCATCGAGTTGCTGCTGATGTTGCTGCCGCTGCGCCAGGTGTTTACCTCGCGCAACGAAGCGCCGCCGCAGCCGCTGCTCAACGCCATCGACCGCATGATGCCGATGCTGCGCTTCTTTCGCCATTCCGACGGCACCTTCGCGCATTTCAACGGCATGGGGGCGACGCCGGCCGATCTGCTTATGACGCTGCTCGCCTATGACGATACCCGCGGCGCGCCGCTCTCGAACGCGCCGCATTCCGCCTATCAGCGCATGGAAGCCGGCGGCAGCGTCCTGATCATCGATACCGGCGGCCCGCCGCCGATCGAGGCGAGCCTCGAGGCCCATGCCGGCTGCCTTTCGTTCGAGTTCTCCTCGCCGAAGCAGAATCTCATCATCGTCAATTGCGGCATGCCGGCGACCTCGCGCGAAGAATGGCGCCGGCACGCGCGCGCGACCGCGTCGCATTCCACGGTGACGTTCAACGATACGTCCTCGGCCCGCTTCATCGAGACCGCGGCATTCCGGCGCGTGCTCGGCGGCTCGCCGATGTTCGGCGGCCCGAGCTACGTCTCGGTGACGCGCGAAAATCGCGCCGATTCGATCGTGCTGCGCGCCGCCCATGACGGCTACGCCGGCGCTTACGGCATCGTCCATGAGCGCACGCTGGCGCTCGCCGCCGACGGCAAGCGGCTCGAAGGCGAGGAGCTGTTCCTCGCCGCCGATGGCGGCGAACAAATCCGCACCACGCGCGACCGTTACGCCGTGCGCTTCCATCTGCACCCCTCGATCAAAGCCAACCGCATGACCGACGGCCGCGGCGTCATGCTGATGGCGCCGAACAAGGAGGTGTGGATCTTCAACACCTATGACGATCAGGTCGTCGAGCTGGAGGACAGTGTCTACCTCGCCGGCAGCGACGGCCCGCGCCGCAGCGTGCAGATGGTGATCTACGGCCAGGCGCGGAAAGTGCCGCGCGTGGTCTGGACCTTCCAGCAGGCCAATGCCGCCGCCGTTGCCGCCAGCGCCGCCTCGCGGCGGGCGCGCAGCGAGGAACGGAAGCTGCCGACCTGACACTAATCCTCCCCCGCTTCGCTTGCGCTCCGCGGTGGAGGATGAAACAACGCGCCATGACCGAACGCGCCATGATCGAACGCCTGCGTCGCCCTTCGCGCGCCCTCATTTCCGTTTCCGACAAGAGCGGCGTCGTCGACTTCGCCCGCGCGCTCGCCGACCACGGCATCGAGCTCGTGTCCACCGGGGGGACGCGCAAGACGCTGCGCGAGGCCGGCCTTGCCGTGCTCGATGTCGCCGAGCTCACCGGCTTTCCGGAAATGATGGACGGCCGCGTCAAGACGCTGCATCCGGCGGTGCATGGCGGCCTCCTCGCGGTTCGCGACAATCCCGCTCACGCCGAGGCGATGCGCGCGCACCGCATTCGCCCGATCGATCTTCTGGTCGTCAACCTCTACCCGTTCGAGGACGCCGTGGCGCGCGGCGCCGATTTCGAAACCTGCGTCGAGAATATCGACATCGGCGGCCCGGCGATGATCCGCGCCGCCGCCAAGAACCATGCCGACGTCGCCGTCCTGGTCGATGCCGAGGATTACGCGGACGTGCTGGCGGAGCTGACGCAGCATGGCGGAACGACGCTGGCGTTACGCCGCCGCCTCGCCGCCAAGGCCTATGCCCGCACCGCGGCCTACGATGCCGCGATCTCCAACTGGTTTGCGAGCGCACTCGGCGAGAATGCGCCCGGCTACCGCGCGATCGGCGGGCGGCTGATCGAGAAATTGCGCTATGGCGAGAATCCGCACCAGTCGGCGGCGTTCTACCGCACGCCGGATTTGCGCTTCGGCGTCGCCAGCGCGCGGCAGGTGCAGGGCCGCGAGCTCTCCTACAACAACATCAACGACACCGACGCCGCCTATGAGTGCGTCGCCGAGTTCGATCCGGCGCGCACCGCCGCCTGCGCGATCATCAAGCACGCCAATCCGTGCGGCGTCGCCGAGGGCGAAAGCCTGCTCGACGCCTACCGCAAGGCGCTCGCTTGCGATCCGATCTCGGCCTTTGGCGGCATCGTCGCGCTCAACCGCACGCTCGATGCGGACGCGGCGCGCGCCATCACCGAGATCTTCACCGAAGTCATCATCGCCCCGGACGCGACCGAAGAGGCGATCGGCATTGTCGGGGCCAGAAGGAATTTGCGCTTGCTCCTCGCCAACGGCCTGCCCGATCCGCGTGCACCGGGTCTCACCGCAAAGACCGTCGCCGGCGGCCTCCTGGTGCAGTCGCGCGACAATGCCGTGGTCGACGACATGGAGCTCAAGCCGGTGACCAAGCGGGCGCCGACCAATTCGGAGCTGCGCGACCTTCGTTTCGCTTTCCGCGTCGCCAAGTACGTGAAGTCGAACACGATCGTCTATGCCAAGGATTCGGCGACCGTGGGCATCGGCGCCGGGCAGATGAGCCGGGTCGATTCCGCGCGCATCGCCGCGCGCAAAGCGGAGGATGCCGCCAAGGCAGCCGGGCTCGCGGAGCCGGCCACCAAAGGATCGGTGGTCGCCTCCGACGCATTCTTTCCGTACGCCGATGGTTTGCTGGTCGCGATCGAGGCCGGCGCCACCGCGGTGATCCAGCCCGGCGGCTCAATGCGCGACGATGAGGTGATCAAGGCCGCGAACGAGCACGGCATCGCCATGGTGCTGACCGGGATGCGGCATTTCCGGCACTAGCATGCTCGGCGTCATCACCGGGCTTGACCCGGTGATCCATCTTTCCCGTGGCGCTAAGACATGGATTGCCGGGTCAAGCCCGGCAATGACGAAGAGAAGACGACCAGGGATCGAATCACACCGAAGCGGTGATCCACTGCTCCAATTTCTGCTTCGGCGCGGCGCCGACCTGACGCGAGGCCAGCTGGCCGTTCTTGAACAGCATCAAAGTCGGGATCGACATGATGCCGTATTTCGCCGCCGTGCCCGGATTCTCGTCGACATTGAGCTTGACGATCTTCACCTTGCCGTTGAGCGAGTTGGAAATTTCTTCCAGCGCCGGGGAGATCGTCCGGCAGGGGCCGCACCACTCCGCCCAGAAGTCGACCACGACCGGTCCGCTCGCTTTGAGCACATCCTTGTCGAACGTCGCGTCCGTCACCTTGTCGACCATGGAAGACCTCGCTGATTCGGGAAAGTGGGCAGGGCTGCGAACGTATGAACGGCATCCGCAAGCGTCAAGGGAACCTCACCGGAGCGTGACATGCTGGACAGCCTGGATAGCCTTCGCCAGCGCCGCATCCGTGGCCGCGCCGGGAACTTCGATGACAATCGGCCCCTCGGTGAACACTAATGCCGCACGAAGCGTTTTCTCCGGGTAAATGCGCGCCAGCACCGCGCAATAAAGCGCAAGTTGCGCGACATAGGTCGGCGGCACTTCGGTAAGCCCGCGCGGGGCGATTCGGTCGGATTTATAGTCGACGATCACGACCGCATCGCGCGTCACCGCCAGACGATCCACCTGGCCGGAGACAGTGAACGCAAGGGCGCCGGCGCGCGCAATGCGGCCGACGATCGGGACCTCGGCGCGGCTTCCCGGCGCGAACGCCTGCGCGAAGATCAGATCATTGAGGACGGTGAGGACCTGCCGCAGGATTTCCGCCCGCTCCGCCGGGAGGAAATCGGCCGCGGCGCGATCGAGATAAAGTTGCGCGGCGTCCTTGCGAGCCGGCCGCCGGAATATCGGGCAATGACTGCATCAGCCGATGGACGAGCCGGCCGCGCTTGAGCGCTTTGCCGCGCTCGGCAGCCGATCCGCCCGCTGGCGCAGCATCGCCGATGTCGTCGGCGAATGCCGAGGACGGCGAGAGCGGCAGGGAAGCCGCCACCTCGACGGGCGCCGACCGGCGCAGCCATGACGGAAGCTCGCCGCGCGCGGCTTTGGGCAAATCCGCCGCGGGCGAGCGGCGCTCGATGATCTCGGCAGGCTGGCGATAGCGCAAGACTTTCTCCGCGCCGTCACCTTCCTCGACCAGGAACGGCCGCAGCGGCTCGAGAACGAGATCGTACCAGCAGCCTGTCGGCCGCCTGCGTTCGCCGTCGGCGCCGCACACGATCAGCCGGTCGGCAGCGCGGGTCATGGCGACGTAAAGGAGCCGGCGATACTCGTGCTCGGCTTCGGTCAGCGCCGCGCGGCGCGCCGCCGCGACCGGCGCGACGTCGTCATCCTTGCGTCCCACCCAGATCACCGCGCCGTCGGCAAGCGTGAGGAGCCGCGGCGGCCGCGGGCCGGCGGGCGACGTCATGGTATCGGCGAGGATCACGATCGGCGCTTCCAGGCCCTTGGCGCCGTGCACGGTCATGACCCGGACTTCGTCGCGCGCGATCTCCATGTCGCGTTTGACCTCGGCGCGGGCGGCGCGCAGCCAGGCGACAAAGCCCTGCAGCGAAGGCGTCTCCCGCCGTTCATATTCGAGCGCCAGATTGAGGAATTCATCGAGCGCGTCGTTTGCTTCGGCGCCAAGCCGGGCGAGGAAGCGATGCCGGCCGCCGCCGGCGCCGAGAATCTGCGCGTAGAAGCCGAACGGGGTCTCGCGCCGCGCCGCTTGCGCAAGCGCGTCGAGCCGCGCCGCGGCTTCGTTGAATTTTTCCTGCTCCGCGGCCTTGCCGGCGAGCGCGTTGCGCAGCGAAGAGCGTCCGCGATTCCAGGCGATGGCGAACAAATCATCGTCGGTGAATCCGAACAGCGGGCTGCGCAGCGCCGTCGCCAGTGCGAGATCGTCCTCGCGCAACAAAAGCGCGTCGGCGAGCGCCATGAGGTCCATGACCGCGATGTGCTCGGTCAGCATGAGGCGATCGGCGCCGGCCACCTCGACGCCCTCGTTCTTGAGCGCGCGGATGATCGCCTCGAACAACGGCCCGCGCTGGCGCACGAGGACGAGCACGTCGCCATAGCGCGCCGCGCGGCCTTCGATGCCGACCGGCAGGCGCTCGGCGATGTATTTGCGCACGGTGCGCGCGATCCGCTGCGCCAGCCTCACCCGCGGGCTCGTTTCGCTCACCGTATCGAACGGCGCGTCCCAGCCTTCGATCGGCTCGCGCTCTTCCGGTTTCGTCGGCTCCCAGATCTCGACGAGGCTCGGCGGCGCGTCCGGCAAGGCGATATGCGGCGGGAAGCCGCCGCTGTCCGCACTGACACTCGCCGCGATCGCCTTTGCCTTGAACACCTCGTCGACGGCGCCGAGCACGCTCTCGCCGGAGCGGAACGAGTGCTTGAACTCGCGAAACACGAAATCCAGTCCGCCGGCTTGATGCGCGCGCTCGAAATGCCGGCGCATCTCGCGCGAATTCCGTCGGGACGGCGTCCTGAAACGAGAAGATCGATTGCTTTTCGTCGCCGACGGCAAACATCGTGCGCCTGAGATCGCGCGCTCCCGTTCCGGCGGTGAATTCCGCGGTGAGGCGGCAGACGATCTCCCACTGCTTCAAGCTGGTGTCCTGCGCCTCGTCGATCAGCACATGGTCGATCCCGAGATCGAGCTTGTAGTGGACCCAGGCCGCTTCAACGCTGTTGAGCAGAGCCAGGGTCTTGTCGATGAGGTCGTCATAGTCGAGAAGGCCGCGCCGCTCCTTTTCGCCGCGATAACGGGTCAGCACCGCCTCGGCGACGGTGAGGAGGGCGGCGCTGCGATCGCGGCAAGCGACGGCATTGCGCCGCTCCAGGACTTGGCACACGCGTTTTCCTTCGGCGTTGAGCCGCTCGATCAGTCCCGCATCCTTGATCGCCTTGGTCACGATCGATTTGCGCGCGGTGCGCTGATCGGTGCAAAAAATATCGATATAGGTCTCGATACGGTCAGAGCCGGAGCGCGCGGCGAGCGTGGCGAACCGCTCGGCCTGCTCGCAATCGGTCTTGGCGCCCTGCGCCAACGCCGCGGCCAGCACCGGCCACTCCGGCGGCGCGATCAAGGCGCCGGCGAAAAACTCGGCTTCGACGCTGTCCATGTCCGCTCCCGGCTCGAGGCCGAGCGCGCGCGAGAGCGCGGCGATCGCGGCGTCCAAGCCGCCGGCGCTGCCGAGCCAGCGCTCGATCACATCGCGACGGCCGATCGCCTCGCGCACCACGTCGCGGAAGGTTTGGTCGGCGCCGGCGGTCATGGCGATGCCGAGCGCGCGGCCGAGCGGGCTCTCGGCGGCGGTCGCCCCTTCAAGCAGCACGCCCAGGGTCAACCGCTCCAGCAACTGCGATTGCTCGGCCTCGTCGAACACGCCGAAGCGGGCGGCGACGTTGGCTTCGAACGGAAATTGATGCAGGAGCTGGGTGCAGAAGGCGTGGATGGTCTGCACCTTGAGGCCGCCCGGCGTCTCCAGCGCGCGCGCAAACAGCCGCCGCGCCAACGCCCGGCGGGGCGCGCTTGGTGCGGCGCCGGAGCCCCCGCGGATGGCGTCATCGAGCGCGGCATCGTCGAGCGTCGTCCAGCGCCCGAGCGTGTCGAACACCCGCTTCGCCATGTTCGCGGCCGCCGCCTTGGTGAAGGTGATGCAGAGAATTTTTTCCGGCTCGACGCCGGCGAGCAGAAGACCGATCACGCGCTGCGCCAGCACATGCGTCTTGCCAGATCCGGCATTGGCCGCGACCCACGCCGAAACCGCCGGATCGGAGACTTCGCCCTGCAACCGGAGCACGTCGGGCGGAATGATGCTCGGCGATCTCACGGCGCGCCGCTCCCGAAATCTTCGTCTTCGGGACCGCCGGTCGCCGACCATTCCTTGACGCGCGCGAGGTGGTCGTAGTCGCCGTAGCGCGCTTTCCACATCGGATGGACCAGCGACCGATAAGGCTCGTTATCGTCGTCGAAGCGCCGCACCAGCGTCGTGAGCTTGGCCAAGGCCCGCTCCGCCTGGCTCGCCGGCGTGCCGTCCTTGAACACGATCGGCTCGAGCCTGCCCGGCGGCACGCCGCCCTTGAGCATCACATAGGCCAACGCGGCGACCGGCGCGCCGGCCGGGATGGGTTTGAACCCGCCTTGGTGCAGCATCGCGGCTTCGAGCGTGAGCTGCGGCGCGAGCCCGGTGCGCACCTGCTTCTCGGTCCGCAACGCGCCGGTCTTGTAGTCGAGGACGACATAGCCGCCATCCGCATGCAGTTCGATACGGTCGGCGACGCCGCGCAGCCTGAAGGCGCCGGCGGCGAGCGGGATCTCGATCTCGCCGCGGATTTCGGCGGCGATCGCGGCGATAGCCGGGCGCCGGCCGGCCTCCCAGGCGCCGAACCAGCGGGCGATGCGCATGAAACGCGGCCACCAGAAGGCCTGCGCCTCGGGAAATTCTTCGAGTCCCTCGAAGTGCGCGCGCCCAAGCGCGATAAGTTCGCGCGCCGGGTCGGCCGGCAGGCTCGCGGCGAAGCGTTGGGTGAAATCGCGGATCGCGGCGTGAATGATGGTGCCGCGCTCGGCGGCGCCGGGCGCTGCATCGACCTCGTCGAGCGGCTTCAGGCGCAGGACGTGCTTGGCGTAGATCGTGTACGGATCGCGCAGCCAGTGCTCGATCTCGGTGACCGACAGACCGGTCGGCCGCGCCGCGCGCGGCGGCTTCGGCGCCGGCCGCGGCGCCGCAGCGACCCGCTCCGGACGATCGATGTCGCGCGCCCAGGCGAGATAGGTGTTGCCGCGCTCGATCACGCTCTGCCATCGCGCGCCGGCAATCGCGGCCACGCGCTGGACGAAGCGCGAAGGCACCGTCGGCGTACCGGCGACCTTGGCGGCGCGCGTGAGGATCACTTCGCGCGCGCCGAGCAATTGAGCAAAATCGTGCCCGGACAATCCGATGCGGCGTTCGGGCAGATCGAGGCCGAGCTCTTTGCGCATCGGGCGGTTGAGCCAGGCGTCGGTTTGCGTCTCCGGCGGCCATGTTCCTTCGACCAGCCCGCCGAGCACGACGCGGTCGCTCTCGGTGAGCCGCGCCTCGAGCGGCCCGAGGATGCGCACGCGCGCGCCGCGTTGCAGCGGCCGGCGCACCACGCGCCCGGCCAGCGCGGCGGCGAAGAGCTCGACATAGTCGGAAGGCGCCACCGGGAAGTCGCCGGCCGCTCCGCTCGTCGCCAATTCATCGAGCGCGTCCGCAAGCCTCGCGCCGTCGGGGCCGGCGAAGGCGCCTTCCTCCTTGCCGTCGCGCGACAGCGCGGCCAGCACCTCGCGATGGCGCGCGGCCATGTCGCTCAGCGGGCGTATTTCCCGGCCGATATCTTCCAGCGGCGCCAGCGCGGCGGCGAGCCGGCGCACGAGCTCGACCGCAGCCGCAAGCTCGCCATCGGCGAGATCGATGCGCGGATCGGAGGCGTGCAGATCGACCTCCTCCTTGCGGCGGAATTTCTCCAGTTGGGTTCGCAAGGCGTCGACCGCGCCGGCAAGGCCGGCACTGCCGCGACGCGGGCGCGGGCCGCGCAGGACCGCGCGCTCGAGCGCCGCAACGGAACGCTCGGTGCCGCGCAAGGAAAGCCGCAAGCAGCGGATGCTTGAGCAAGGCGAGCAACGTCACCGGCGCAAGCCCGTCGAGCGCCGCGTCGGCGGCAAGCCGCGCGAACACGCCCGCCGGCGTGTCGGCGAGCGCTTGCCCGGCGGAATCCTCCGCGGCAATCGACCAGCGCGCGAGCGCAGCGCCAACCCGGCGCGCGAGCGCGCGATCCGGCGTAACGAGTGCCGCGGTCTTTTTTTGCTCCACGGCTTCGCGCAAAGCGACCGCGATGGCGAGCGCCTCGTCCTCGGCATGCCCGGCTTCGATCATCGCCATGGTGCCGAGCGCCGCATCGGCCGCCGCCGCGAACGACGGATCGGCGGCGCGCTGCCGCCAGAGGTCGGTCGCCGCCGCCGGGCGCAGCGCTTCGGAGACGAGCCGTTCGCGTCCGCAAGGTTCGGCAAGCTGTTCGACCGCGTCACGGGCGACGCCGATGCGCGCGAGGAGCGCCTGCAGCGCGAATTGCGGATGGCCGGGCGCGGGGGGAACGCCGTTATGTTCGTCGCCGCCGATCAGGCGCCAGGAGGCCTCGTCGAGATCGGTGTCGAGGCCGGGGAGCACCACGGCGCCGTGCGGCAGACGCGCGATCGCCGCGATCAGATCGGCGGTCGCCGGGATCGAGCCGGTCGAGCCGGCGACGATCACCGGCGCGTCGGTCTTGCGCGCGAGCCGCGCCGTCTCCGCCTTGATCAGCGCGTCGCGCCGCGCCGCCGGCTCGATAAATCCGCGCTCGCGCAAGACATCCGGCCAAGCCTGGCGCGCGATCTGCAGGAATTTAAGCGTCAGCTGCCAATACGGATCGAGCGCTTCCGGGACGAGGCCGTCGAGCCCGTCCCACGACACGCCGCGCATGGTCACGTCGTCAATGAGCCGCGCGAGATCGTCGGCCAGCGCGCAGGCCGCCGCCGGCGTCTGCGCGACCAGCGGTCCGCCGCTCGAGCCGCGGACCTCGGGAGCCGCGGCCCAGGTCATGATCAGGCGCGCGAGCAGCAACCGGCGCTCTAGCCCGCCGAGCGCCGGCGGCAAGGCGAGCGCATCCGCGGCAATGGCGCCCGAGGCCGCTTCGGCGAAGGCGATCTCGTCCTCGTCGATATCGCCGATGGCGACGATGCGCGGCAGGATCGCCGCGTCGCGGTCGAGCGCATCGAGGAAAGCGTCACGCGCCAGGCGGCAGGCGCGCCGCGTCGGCAGGTAGAGCGTGGCGGCGGCAAGCGCGAGCGGGTCGTCGGCAAACCGGAAGCCGAGCCGGCCGCCGGTCAATGCCGTGATCAGCGTCGGGAGAAACGGCGCCGACGGCGGAATGGTGAAGACGCGAGGGGGCATATCGGTTGGCGATATAGCCCACAGCCTTATCCAATTCTATCGCGTGTCGGCTTCTATCGCATGTCGGCGAGGGTCGCCTCGGCGGCGGCGACCGCTTCCGGCGTACCCACATGCATCCATACGCCTTCCAGGCGCAGCCCGAACAGGCGGCCCGCCGCGCCGGCGCGGTCGAAGAGGAGCGTGAGCGGAAAGGCGCCCGCGGGCGCGGCGGCAAACAGCGCCGGCGCGAGAATCGCGGCGCCGGAATAGACGAACGGCACCACTTCGCGCTCGCCGCGCCGGCGCAGGCGGCCGTCGGGCAGCATGGCGAAATCGCCGCGGCCGGAATAGCCGATGCTGTCGGTCGTCGGCGCCAGCAGCAGCAAGGCGTCCATCGTGCCGGGATCGAACGCTTCGGCGAGCCTGACAATGTTGGGCTTGACGCCGTCGAGCCACACCGTGTCGGAGTTGACCAGAAAGAACGGAGCATTGCCGAGCTCCGGTAGCGCCTTGGCGATGCCGCCGCCGGTGCCGAGAAGCGCCCCGCGCTCATCGGAAATAACAATCTGCGGCCGCGCCCGCGCCGCCAGGTGCCGCTCCACGGCGTCGGCGAGGTGATGCACGTTGACCACCGCGCGCTCGACCCCGGCATCGGCAAGCCGATCGAGCGCATAATCGATCAGGGATTTGCCGCCGATCGGGACCAAGGGCTTCGGGATCCGGCCGTTATGCGGCCGCATCCGCGTGCCCAGACCGGCCGCCAGCACAATCGCGCGGTTCGGCGTCATGAAATCTCCCGGGCCGGCCCCGCTGTCACCGATTCGCCGAATCATACCCCATGTCGCGCCTTGACCCGCACATTGGCGTACCAGGCGCGCAGCGGCGCCAGCGCCGGGTGCACCAGCGACCGCTGCAGATAGGCCCATAGGCGAGGAATGTGACGCAGATATTGAGGCTTGCCGTCGCGCCGGTCGAGCCGGGAGAAGATGCCGAGGATCTTGGTCGCTCTTTGCGCCGCCAGCGTGGCGTAGAGCTGGGTGAAGACGGCAACGTCGAACTGCCCGTCCTGGGCGCGGCGCGCGCGGGCGTAGCGGCCGAGGAGCGCCACCTCGAGCGGTTCGGCAACATCGACACGCGCATCCTGCAGCAACGAAGCCACGTCGTAGGCCGCGGGGCCGAGCAGCGCATCCTGGAAGTCGAGCACGCCGATCTGGGCGACGCCTTCGCGGTCGGGGAGCCACAAGAGATTGGGCGAATGATAGTCGCGCAACACCCAGGTCGGCCGCGCTTGGATCGCCGGCGTCAGCGCGTCGCGCCATAGCGCGAGGAAGGTTTCGCGCATCGGGGTGCTCGCCGCCGCGCCGACCGCCGGCAGATACCAATCGAGCAGCAATTCGGCTTCGATGAGGAAGGCCTCCATGTCGTAGCGCGGCAGCGCATAGTCGAGGTGCGGCGCCACCTGCAGCACGCCGGGAAGGTCCTGGCCGTGCAGCGCGGCGAGAACATCGACGGCGGCGGCATAGCGCGCTTCGATCGGCGTTGGGCGCTCGCCGGCGACGATACGTTCGTCGCCGAGATCCTCCATGATGATGAGGCCGCGATCGAGATCGGCATCGATGATCGCCGGCGCCGAGATCGAGCGCGCGCGTAACGCCGAGGCGATGGCGACATAGGGCACGATGTCTTCGGCGAGACGGGCGATCGCGCTGTAGGGCTTGCCGGCGCGCACCGGCGGGCCATCGGGGCGCCGCGGTGCGTTCATCAGGATGGCGGTGCGGTCGTCGAGCTTGAGGCGCTCGAAGATACGCGTCGAGGCGTCGCCCTGCATGCGCCGGCGCCTGGCCTCGCCGAAGCGGGACTCGTCGAGGAAGGCGCGCACCGGCTGAATGCGTTCCACGCGCTCGGCGAAGGCGCCATAGCCGACAACGCGCGCATTGCGCTCCTCGGCGGCGAGCTGCGGCGTGAGCGTGAAGGTGATGTCGAGGCGATCGGGCGGCAGGAGACCGGCGGCCCGGTCCGGCCATTCCAGGAGGATCACTGTGCCGTCGGGAAAATCGTCGAAGCCGAGCTCGGCAAGCTCGGCTGCACCCGAGAGCCGATAGAGATCGGCATGAACGAGCGCGAAGCGCGCAAGCTCGTAGGTCTGCATCAGGGTGAAGGTCGGGCTCGGCACCTCGATCGTATCGTCGGCCGCCAATTGCCGGATGAGGGCGCGCGCGAAGGTGGTTTTGCCGGCGCCCAGCGCGCCGGAAAGCGTCACCAGATCGCCGGGCTCGAGCGCGGCGGAGATATCGCGCGCGAAACGCACCGTCGCCTGCTCGTTTGCTAACGCCACGGCGAAGCTGGCGCCACCTGCGGCGGTCGGAAACATCACCGCACTCCGGCTAGAGACGTACACGGTTCGGCATTATGCGCCGTGGTTCGCGCACGGTCTGCTGTCAAAGCCGGCGTCCACTTCTCGGGATCATGCGCTAGGCCGCCGTCAGCCTCGCCGCCTCGCCCAGTGGGAACGTGCAGGTCACCGTGGTGCCCTCCCCGACGACCGAAGCGATCGTCACCGTGCCGCCATGCAGCTCGACGAACGAGCGCACCAGCGAAAGCCCGATCCCGGTGCCGCGATGGTGCGAGCCGAGCGAATGGGTCTCGAACCAGTCGAATACTCGCTCCAGCACCTCGGGCGGAATGCCCGGCCCGTGGTCGGTGACCGAGAAGACGATGGCGTCGGCGCGCCGTTCGGCGACGAGCGTAACAGTCCCGGCGGCCGGGGAAAAGCTCAACGCATTGGCAAGGAGGTTGAACAGGATCTGCCGCAGGCGCCGCTCGTCGGCGGTGAAGGTGCCGATGTCGGCCGCGGCCCGGATGTCGAGCACGAGGCCGGCACTGACCAAGCGGTCCTGCACGCCTTCGGCGGCCGCATCCATGGTGGCGCGGATATCGACCGCGCCGAGATTGAGGTGCATGCGGCCGGCGTCGATGGTGGCGAGATCGAGGATGTTGTTGATGAGCGCGAGCAAGGTGTCAGTCGATACCGTAATGTAGTCGAGATATTCGCGCTGCTTGTCGGCCAGCGGACCGGTCGCCGGGTCGCCGAGCAGGTGGACGAAGCCGATAATGTTGGTGAGCGGCGAGCGCAGCTCGTAGGAGACGTGATGGACGAAATCGATCTTGATCTTGTCGGCGTCCTCGAGCGCTTCGTTGCGCTCGAGCAGCGCCCGCTCGACATTGACCGAGTCGGTGACGTCGTGGAACGTCACCAGCGTGGCGCCGTCGGGCAGCGGCACCGTCCGGCAATCGACCACGCCGCCGTCGCGCCGTTCGAGCCGTCCCGATATCGCCTCGCGGCTGTCGATCGCGGTCACCACCTGCCGCAGCGCCTGCCAGGTCGGATGGTCGCCGTGCAGCGGCCGGGCCACCGCCGTGATCGCCTCGATGTGCGGCCGCTCGGCCAGCATTTGCGGCGTGAGCCGCCACATCCGGGCGAAGGTCGGATTGCACAGGCGCACGCGACCGTCGCTTGAGAACACGACGACGCCCTCGGCCAGATTGTCCAGCGTCTCGCCGCGCACGCGGATCAGTTCCTCGAACCGCCGCTCGAGGTCGAGCCGCTCGGTCACGTCGCTGAACAGATAGGTGACGCCGCCATCGGGATTGGGCGTGGTGACGACGCGCAAGGTGCGCCCGTCGGGCAGATGCCAAGTATGCTCCTTCGCCTCGACGGCGCGATAGGCGTCGTGCAGCTGCGTGCGCCATAGCCGGAAGTCCCGCTCCTCCGGCAGCTTGCGCGCCGCGCGCAATTCCTCGAGCACCGCCGCGTCGGTCGGCCGCTGATCGAGATAGAAGGCGTCGAGGCTCCACAGCGCGCGATAGGCGGCATTGTAGAAGGTCAGCTTGTGCGCCGCATCGAACATGGCGACGCCGGTCGAGAGCGCGTCGAGCGTGCGCCGATGCGCATCGACCATGCGGGCGAGCGCGCTGCGCATCGTTTCCGCTTCGGTCGCGTCGATACCGAGGCCGGCGCTGCCGGAATTGGTGCGAACGTCGAGGACGTCGAAACTGCGCCGCGCGCCGGCGACGACGGCGGGAAGCCGGCCGGCATAGGCGCCGCTCGAGGCGCGCGAGCGCGCCAGGTTTTCGCGCGCCGAGGTATCGAGGAGCTCCAGGCCGCGCGCCACCGCATCGGCGGCATCGCGCGCTTCGACCGCGCGCGCATAGGCGGCGTTGACGAAGGTCAGCCGGCCGGCGGCGTCGCGCGTCCACACCGGCGACGGCAGCCGCTCGATCAAGGTGCGCAGCGACGCGATCTCGCTCAGTAACGCCGCGTGCCGGCTGCCCAGCTCCACCAGCTCGCGCTTGACCCCGGTCGCATCCTTAAGCCGCAGCACCGCACGCCCGGCGATGGCGCGGCCCTGCGCCTCGATCGGGCGGCCGGCGAGCGTGACGAACGACATGGCGAAAGGTTCGCCGAGCGCGCGCAAGGCCCCGACCGCCTGCTCCATCGCGCGGGCCTTGCCCGGATCGAGCCAGCTGCCGAAAGCGAGCGCGCGATGCGGCGCCGAAACGCCGACGATCGAAGGATCGCCTTCGATGCTCGGTTCGTCGGATGCCGCCGGCCAATCCACCACCAGCTGCGGCTCCGACAGCAGCAAGGCGTTGGCGCGGTCGAGCCCGCCGCGCAGCGCCGCGGTCTCGTCATGCGCCGCGGCTTCGAGCCGTGCGCGCGCGCGCGCGCGTGCGCACCAACAGGATCGCGGTGACGACGGCGAACAACGAAAGCCCGACGATCAGCGCGAGCGCCGCGATCTCGTGACGATCGATGCTGCGCGAAGCGTCGGCGACAAGCTCGTGCAGGACCAGCGCCGGCTTTTGCTCGGCGTAGGCCGGCAACGACGGAGCGACACCAATGGCTGCGAGCAATCTGCCCAGCCACGGACGAACACAGCCCCGGCTCGTCCGGATCGTGTCCGGCATGCCCCTTCAGCCCCTGCTGGCCGTTACCGCCATGTGCCAGCGAATCGCTCGACTTTACTCTCAAGCGGAATCGCGCCGAAAGAGTCCAGATCGTGAACGGGATCGCGAACGCGCCGAGCGAAGCCGCGCTAGCTCAGTTTCTCGGCGCTGCGCGCCATGTCTTCGACATTGATGCGGCTCAACGCGACGGCGAACTCTTCCTCGGCATTGGCGAGCGCCGGAAGCACGACCTTGCTCAGGAGCTCGGAGCCCTCGTGCGGCTTTTCGCAGCCGTCGACCGCTGCCGTGGCGCGCAGGATGTCATTGGCCGTCACCCGCTTGCGCTCGCGGGCGAGCGCGTAACCGCCGCGCGGACCGCGAACGCCTTTGAGAATGCCGTCGCGCACCAGCGCTTGCAGCACCGGCTCGAGGTGCCGCGGCGGTAAGCCGTGACGCAGCGCCAGTGCTTTGGCGGAAATCGGATGGGCGTGTGCATGCAATGCCACGTCGATCACGGCCGCGATGGCGAGGACTCCTTTGCGGGACAGCAGCGGCATGAAGGGCAATCGACGCGGCGGGAAGGGAATCGGTTTCGGCTTACGAAGAGGTAATATATTCCGCGCGATCGAACGGTCCAGTTTAACTTCGCTCTATCAGCGATTTTTGATAATATTCGTGGCGACACCTGTGGACCCGAGGCCGCCCGACGCGCGATCCGTCGTGTCCAAGCTGGTCGTTTCAACAAGCTTTGCATGTTGTATGGGCGCGATTACTAGCTGTGCGATGCGCATGCCCCGATGAACTACGAATAGCTCCGACCCAATATTCACAAGAATGACCTGTAATTCTCCGCGGTAATCAGCATCGACGGTGCCGGGAGCGTTGAGCACCGTTACGCCGTGCCGCGCGGCGAGGCCCGAGCGCGGCCTGATCTGGCCCTCATGACCGGGCGGCAAGGCGATGGCGACCCCGGTCGGGATCGTAGCGCGCGCCCCGGGCGCGAGCTCAACCGGCCGCTCGGCGGGCACCGCGGCGAGAAGATCGAGCCCGGCCGCCTGCGCGCTTTGGTATTGCGGCAGCGGCAGATCGGCGGCGTGCGGCAAGCGCACAATACGCACTTCGATCTCTGGTGCGCCGCTCATCGCCTGGTCTCCGTCAGCGCGGCGGCGATGCGCTCGATCAGGGCGCGCGCGACGTCGTCCTTCGATTGCGGCGGCCAGGATTCGACGCCGGCCGCGCTCACCAGGTGAACCGTATTGGTATCGCCGCCCATGATGCCGGTCGCCGGCGAAACGTCGTTGGCGAGAATCCAGTCGCAGCCCTTCTTCTTGAGCTTCGCCTTGGCGTTGGCAATGACGTGATCGGTCTCGGCGGCAAACCCGATCACCAGGCGCGGCCGGCCGGATTTGCGGTGGGCGATGGTCGACAAGATGTCGGGATTCTCGACGAGATCGAGCGTCGGCGGCCCGCCGCCCTGCTTCTTGATCTTGCCCTCGCTCACGCGCCGCACGCGCCAATCGGCAACCGCGGCGGCGAAGACGGCGACATCGGCCGGCAGCGTTTTCTCGACCGCGGCGAGCATCTGCTCGCGCCGTCTCGACCCGTATCAGCGAAACGCCCGGCGGAGCGGGCAGGTTGACCGGGCCGCTGACCAGCACCACGTCCGCGCCCGCTGCCGCGGCGGCGGCGGCGATGGCGTGGCCCTGCTTCCCGGAGGAACGGTTGGCGATGAACCGCACCGGGTCGATCGGCTCGCTGGTCGGCCCGGAGGTGACGAGCACGCGCTTGCCCGACAGCGATCCGCTTTGCCGCAGCATCGTTTCGAGCGCGGCGACGATCGCGAGCGGCTCGGCCATGCGGCCGATGCCGGCTTCGCCGCGTTCGGCCATTTCGCCGGCCTCCGGTCCGACGAGACGCACGCCGTCGGCGACGAGGCGCGCCAGATTGCGCTGCGTCGCCTTGGCGGCCCACATTTGCGGGTTCATCGCCGGCGCGATCAGGATCGGCTTGTCGGTTGCAAGGAGCACGGCGGTGGCGAGATCGTCGGCATGGCCGCCGGCCATCTTGGCGATGAGGTCGGCCGTCGCCGGCGCGACAATGACGAGATCGGTGTCGCGGGCGAGGCGGATATGGCCGACGTCGAACTCGCTCTGCGGATCGAACAGGTTGGTGTAGGCGCGCTCGCCGCACAGCGCGCCGGCGGCGAGCGGCGTCACGAAATGCTGCGCGGCGCCGGTGAGGATGCAGCGCACGCCGGCGCCGCGGTCCTGCAGCCGGCGGATGAGATCGAGCGACTTATAGGCGGCAATGCCGCCGCCGATGATGAGCAGGACCCGCATGCTGACCGCCGGCGCGCGCCCGGCCTGACGCGAAGCGCGCGTCGGCGGCGCGACAGGCTCGAGCGCCTGGCGGCCGCCATCCTGCGCCGCCGCCCGCAGGATGACGCGGATCTCGTCCTCCATCGAGCGGCCGTTGCGCGCCGCGCGCAGGCGCAGCTGCTGCTTCAGTCGGTCATCGAGCTGCCGGACGGTCAGGCTGGCCATGGCCGATCCTAGCCGGTGATTGCATTGCAATCAATGCAATCACCACACCCGAATGACGATCCAGAGCAGCAGGGCCGCGATCACCCACAGCGCCGCCATGGTCCAGCGGCTGCGGCGGGCTTCGGCCTTGCCGAGGTCGGCGATGGTCTGCGGCGAGAGCACCAGCCCGTCGCGGGTGCTCTCGTCGAGCTGATCGAGCACGCGGGCGCCGCGGGTGAGCAACCCGGGCGCATTGCCGATGAAGCGGCCGAGCTCGGCGGCGCCTTCCGCGGCGTTTTCGAGCTTGCCGGCAGGGCCGAGATGCCGCGTCATCCACTCGCTGACCACCGGCTCGGCGGTCGACCACATGTCGAGCTTGGGATCGAAGCGAGCGGGCCACGCCTTCGACCACCACCATGGTCTTCTGCAGCAGCAGCAGCTCCGGCCGCGTGCGCATGTCGAACAGGCCGGTCACCTCGAACAGCAAGGTGAGCAGCCGCGCCATCGAGATATCCTCGGCGGCGCGGTTATGGATCGGCTCGCCGATGGCGCGAATCGCCTGCGCGAAGCTGTCGATCGAGTGCGACGGCGGCACGTAACCGGCTTCGAAGTGCACTTCGGCGGTGCGGTGATAGTCGCGGGTGATGAAGCCGTGCAGGATTTCGGCAAGGAACAGCCGCTCCTTGGCCCCGAGGCGGCCCATGATGCCGAAATCGACGGCGATCAGCCGGCCCTCGTCGTCGACGAACAGATTTCCCGGATGCATATCGGCGTGAAAGAAGCCGTCGCGCAGCGCGTGGCGCAGAAAGGTCTGGATCAGCGCGCGCGCCAGCCGGCGGAAATCGAATCCCTTGGCTTGCAGGCGGGCGCGGTCGGAGAGCGGCGTCGCGTCGATCCATTCGAGTGTGAGCACTTCCTTGGTGGTGCGGTCCCAATCGATCGTCGGTACGCGAAAATCCGGATCGTCCTTGGTGTTCTCGGCCATCTCCGAAAGCGCCGCCGCCTCCATGCGGAAATCCATTTCCAGCACGACCGAGCGGCGCAACGTGTCGACCACCTCGACGAGCCGCAGCCGCCGCGCCTCGGCGGAGAAGTCCTCGGCGTGGCGCGCGGCAAAGTCGAACGAGTGCAGATCGGCGAGGAAGCGCCGTTCGATGCCGGGCCGCAGCACCTTGATCGCGACCGGCTGCCGGCCCGTCGCGGTCTCGACCTCGCCGCGATGCACCTGCGCGATCGAGGCGGCGGCGACCGGCGGCCCGAAGCTCGCAAAGACCGCTCCGACCGGCCGGCCGAACGAGGCGGCGACCGCGGCTTCGGCCTCGCGTTGCGGGAACGGCGGCATCCGGTCCTGCAATCGCTCGAGATCGCGGGCGAGCGCGGAGCCGACGACGTCCGGCCGTGTCGCCAGGAACTGACCGAGCTTGACGTAACTCGGCCCGAGCCGCGTCAGCGCGGCCGACAGGCGTGTTTCCGCCGCGCCGGTGCTCGGCCGCTCGAGCAGCCGCGCCAGCCGAAACAAGGGCTGCGCCGGGGCCGGCACCGCCACCGGATCGAGGACGCCGAACACGCCTTCGCGGGCGAACACGAAGCCGGCGCGGCCGAGGCGAACGAGATGCGCGGGAGCCGAGATCACAAGCGCCAGCCGGAATGCAGCGCCACGATGCCGCCGGTCATCGGCTGAAACGAAACCCGGGCGAAGCCGGCGGCGCGCAGCATGGCGGCGAAATCCTCAGGCCGCGGAAAGCGACGGATCGATTCCACCAGATACCGGTAGGATTCGGCGTCGCCGACCACGGCGCGGCCGAGCGCCGGAATGAGGTTGAACGAGTAGAGCTCGTAGAGCCGGTCGAGCCCGGGGACGTCGGCTGCGGAAAATTCGAGGCACAGGAACCGGCCGCCGATCTTGAGCACGCGAAATGCCTCGGCCAGCGCGGTCTCGATGCGCGGCACGTTGCGGATGCCGAACGCGATTGTCGCGGCGTCGAAGCTGCGGTCGGCGAATGGCAGCGCCTCGGCGTTGCCCTCGATGAAGGTGAGAATCTCGCCAAGGCCGCGCGCGGCGGCGCGCTCGCGCCCGACCGCGAGCATGTCGGCGCTGATGTCGCACACCGTGGCCTTGGTGCGCTCGCCGCCGGCGACGATCACCCGCGCGGCGACGTCGCCGGTGCCGCCGGCGATGTCGAGGAGGGCGAAGTCGCGATTTTTCGGCGGATTGGCCGCAACGACCAGCGCGTCCTTCCAGGCGCGATGCAGCCCGAACGACATCAGATCGTTCATCAAATCGTAGCGCTGGGCGACGCTGCGGAACACGCCGTCGACAAGCGCCTGCTTCTCCGCGAGCGGCACCTTGCGCGAGCCGAAATGGGCGGTGTCTGTCACGGCCGGTCCCTTCTCGCGCAACCATAGCGCGGCTGGCGAAAGCGGCGCTATGTGTCTGAAATTAACCAAATTGCTGTGACAGGCGGCGGACAGAACGATGCCCGAACTCCCCGAAGTCGAGACAGTGCGCCGCGGCCTTGCGCCGGTCATGGAAGGCGCGCGCTTCACCAAGGTCGAAACGCGCCGCGGCGATCTGCGCTGGCCGCTCGGCAAGAATTTCGCGCACCGCCTCGAAGGCAAGACGGTGACCGGCCTCGGCCGGCGCGCCAAGTATCTCCTCGCCGATCTCTCCTCCGGCGACGTTTTGCTCATGCATCTCGGCATGTCCGGCTCGTTCCATGTGTTCCGGCACGACGGCGACAAATCGCTCGGCCGCTACTATCACGAACGCGCGCAGCATGCGGCGCACGATCACGTCGTCTTTCACATGTCCTCGGGCGCAGTCGTGACCTTCAACGATCCGCGCCGCTTCGGCTCGATGAAGATCGTGCCGCGGCAAAAACTCGACGACGAGCCGTTGCTCAAGCGGCTCGGTCCCGAGCCGCTCGGCAACGAATTCGACGCGGCGATGCTGGCGCGTGCCTGCGCCGGCAAGAAGACGAGCCTCAAGGCGGCGCTGTCGGACCAGCGCGTGGTGGCGGGGCTCGGCAACATCTATGTCTGCGAAGCGCTCTATCGCGCGCGGCTCTCGCCCAAGCGCATCGCCGCGACCATCGCCGACCGCGACCGGCGCGCCGAACGAGCGTGCCGAACGTCTGGTCGAAGGCATCAAGGCGGTGCTCAACGAGGCGATCAAGGACGGCGGCTCGACGCTGCGCGACCACAAGCTCACCGACGGCGAGCTCGGCATGTTCCAGCATCAATTTCCGCGTCTACGACCGCGAGGGCGAGAAATGCCGCACGCCCGGCTGCCGCGGCGTGGTCAAGCGCATCGTGCAGAATGGACGCTCGACGTTTTATTGCCCGGTGTGCCAGAAATGATCGAACCGGCGGCAAAGCCGAGGCAGGCCATGAGCTACGAGACCATTATTGTCGAGACCCGCGGCCACGTCGGCCTGATCCGGCTCAACCGGCCGCAGGCGCTGAACGCGCTCAACAGCGCGCTGATCCGCGAACTGAGCCAAGCCGTCGACGCTTTCGAGGCCGATGCGACATTCGCTGCATGCTGATCACCGGCTCGGACAAGGCGTTCGCCGCCGGCGCCGACATCAAGGAGATGGTCGACAAGACGTTCAACGAGGCCTTCCTCGGCGACTTCATCGCCAACTGGCATCCGCGTCGCGCAAGCGCGCAAGCCGATGATCGCCGCGGTCGCCGGCTTTGCGCTCGGCGGCGGCTGCGAACTCGCCATGCAATGCGACCTCATCATCGCCGCCGACAACGCCAAATTCGGTCAGCCGGAGATCAAGCTCGGCGTCATTCCCGGCATCGGCGGCACGCAGCGCCTCACCCGCGCCGTCGGCAAGGCCAAGGCGATGGACCTTATGCTCACCGGCCGGATGATGGACGCCGCGGAAGCCGAGCGCTCCGGCCTCGTCGCGCGCGTCGTGCCGGCGGCAAGCCTGTCGAGGAAGCCCTGAAAGTCGCGGAGACGATCGCGTCGATGTCGCTGCCGTCGGTGCTGGCGGCGAAAGAGGCGGTCAACGCCGCGTTCGAAACCTCGCTCGCCGAAGGCGTCCGCTTCGAGCGCCGCGTCTTTCATTCGCTTGTTCGCGACCGCCGACCAGAAGGAAGGCATGGCCGCCTTCATCGCCAAGCGCCCGCCAAAGTTCGAGAACAAATAAGCGGCGGCGTCACTTCCGCACGCAGATCACGCGCAGGACCGACTGCGCCATCGGTGCCGGCTGGCCGGCGTTGGCGGCGGTGGGCGCTGACGCCATGCGCGCTTGCAGAAAGCCGCGGATCGCATCGACCGGCACCAGCGTAGCGCCCTGCCCCGCCGACGTCGCTGCCGGCGACGATCGCCGGTTTAAGATCGACCATGCCGGCGAAACGCGCCTTGGGCATCGACGGCCGCAGCGCCGGAAAAGCCTGGCTTCGGCGCCGGATCGAGGCCTTGCGCCGTCAAGCGCGCCGGGACACTCGTCACCCCGCCGCTCTCGCCGGCGCGAGCGGATCGGCGACGCCGACGAGCGTCAGCTCGCCGGTCTGAGTGCCCTCGCCGCCGAGCATCGCCGGAACGAGATTGCGCGCGCCGTAGAGCCGAACGAGCGCGAGATCGATCGCTCTTGTCGGCCGCGACCCGCTCGGCATGGCCGAGGCCGGGCACGGTGATGGCTTGGCAATCGTCGGTGAGTCGCGCCGGCGCGATCAGATCGCCGTCGCGCTGACGATGATCGCGGTGCCGTATTCGACCGCGCGCCGCATGCCCGGCGGCGGGCCGGCCTTGGGATCGGGAAATCCGTGTAAACGCGGTAGCGACAGGCGACCGCGATGCGGCTCCATGGTGCCCTCGGTCGCCTGATCGTAGAGAACGGTGATGCCGCGCACTTCCGCGCCGTGCGCCTCGGCGCGGATCAGAAAATTCTTCAGCCCCTGCGTGCCGGAAATGACGAAGGTATCGGGCTTGAGCATGCTGGCCTCGATCTGCCGGTGCGCGGCCTTCTTCTCGTCCTCGAACAGCGCCGGCAATGCCGCTTCGGTGAGGCGGAACGTTTCGATCTGAATTTGTCCCTGCGCCGAGGTCCAGCGGCTGCCGGTGCGGGACGCGCTCGCGTTCGGCACGAGCTTTTCCGGCATGCCAAGGCGCGCGCCGGTTGCCGGATCCTCAATCAGCCGCCAGCCGGCATTCGCCTCCGGGCCTCGTCCGGCGGCGAGATCGGACTGAACGGCGAGCCGCTGCGCTTCCGGCATGTCGACATAGCTATTCATGACTGTCGCGGAGGTGGCAGCCTTGGCGCGGCCTTTGGCTTTGCGGCGGCTGACCGTTCCGGTTTGGTCGGCGGCAGGCGCGGCGGCGGCCGGCTGTCTTGCACCGCCGCCGCCCGATGCGCAGCCTTGGGTGCGGCATTGGGTCGCTTGCGCGACATCAGCGCTGCGGCCAGCACGCCCGCGACGACGGCAACTCTGACGCCCAAAGCCCGCACGCCCATATCCGGCATCCGCTCGCCCCGGCCAAACGTAACCGAAGCACGCGCGAACGCCAATCCGGCGCCGCAGGCGGTCGGTGGTTCCGCGCCCGGTTCGCGCCTATCTTGGCGGCATGCTCAGCGCCGACGAACTCGAACGCTACGCGCGTCACATCGTGCTGCCGGAGGTGGGCGGGCCGGGACAGGCCGCGCTCCGCCGCGCCCGCGTTTTGGTGGTCGGCGCCGGCGGGCTCGGTGCGCCGCTCCTTCTTTATCTTGCCGCCGCCGGCGTGGGCACGCTCGGCGTCGTCGACGACGATGTCGTCTCGCTCTCGAACCTGCAGCGGCAAGTGATCCACGCCACGCCCGACCTCGGCGTGCCGAAGGTCGAAAGCGCCGCGGCGATGATCCGCCGGCTCAATCCTCATGTCGCGGTCGAGAAGCATCGCGTCAGTCTGACCGCGCAGAACGCGCTTGCGCTGATCGGTCAGCTACGATATGGTCGCCGACGGCTCCGACAATTTCGCCACGCGCTATCTGGTCGCCGACGCCTGCTACTTTGCCAAGAAGCCGCTGGTGACCGCGGCGCTCGGCCCGTTCGACGGCACGCTCACCACCATCCGCGCGCACGAGCGCGGCGCCGACGGCAAGCCGAATCCGACCTATCGGTGTCTCTTTCCCGAACCGCCGCCGCCCGGCACCGTGCCGGCCTGCGCCGAAGCCGGAATCCTCGGCGCGCTTGCCGGCGTCATCGGCTCGATGGCGGCGCTGGAAGTGATCCGCGAGATTGTCGGCTTCGGCGAGGGCCTGGTCGGCCGTCTGGTCATGGTCGACGCCCGCGCGATGCGCTTCGAGACCCTGCGCTACGCGTGGGACCCGGCAAATCCGCTGTCCGGCGAGCACCCGACCATCCGCGACCTGTCCGTGCACGCGCGACCCGCATGACCGGCGAAAAGCAAGGCGAGGCGCTGGTATTGCGGCGCGCGACGATCGATGACGCGCCGGCGATCCGCGCGCTCACGCGCGAAGCCTACGCCAAATGGGTGCCGCTCATCGGCCGCGAGCCGCTGCCGATGCTCGCCGATTATGCCGAGGCGGCGCAGCAGCACCGCATCGATCTTCTCTACCTCGCCGGCAAGCTCGCGGCGCTGATCGAGATGATCCCGCAAACCGGGCATCTGCTCATCGAGAATGTGGCGGTCGCGCCGGCGTTGCAGAGACGAGGCCTCGGCGGCAAATTGCTGGCGCACGCCGAAGACGTGGCCGCGTCGCTCGGCTACGGCGAAATCAGGCTCTATACCAACGAGCGCTTCGCCGGGAATGTGCAGCTCTACGGCAAGCTCGGCTATCGGATCGACCGGGAGGAAGAGTTCAGAGGGAGCACGCGGGTGCACATGAGCAAGCGGCTCGCCAGCCGGAACGCGCCTATTTGCTCCACGTCGCCATGATGGTCGAGCCCTTGAGCACCGACCATTGATTGTCGCCGGCGCTGACAGACCGTGAAGCAATTGTCCTTCGCGCCTTTCCAGGTGCTGCAGAAGCCGTCCTTCGAGAGCTTCCAGGTGCCCTCGCCTTTGTTGCCGCTGCCGATCGGCTGGCGCTTCATCTTGCCGTCCGCCGTGAAGGTCATTTTGAATTTGACGGTTCGACGGCGTCGAGGCGGTGAACGGCTGACCGTTGAAGAACGTCGTCTGAATATCGGCTCGGCGAAAGCTTTGCCGGCGGGCGCGGCCAAAGACCGGCGCGGCGAGGAGCGCGCCGAGGACGCCGCCGGCTCCCAAGCTCGCAAAACCCTGCACGCATCGTAAGCCTCCCAGTCGTGATGCGGAACGATATGATAAAGCAATCGGATTGCATATTCCGATACCCGGCGCGATTCACATTCCTGACGCGCCTGCAGCGCTCGCGCTGCCCGTGATAGACGCTGTTCGGCCGCATGTCGGTCGCGAGGCCACGCGGTTCGACATGTTGAAGAAGCCGGCGACCGCGCGCAATGTCCCAGATATCGCGATCGGTGAAGCCGGCGCGGCGCAGCGCCTCGCGGTCGTCTTCCTCGACCGACCACGGCTCGGCGGTGAGCTTGACGGCGAAGTCGAGCATGGCGCGCTCGCGCCGCGACAGCCGCGCGGCGCGATAATTCATCACCATCAGTTCGCCGAGCAGCGGATCGCCGGAAAGCTGCCGCACCGCGGCGCCGTGGGCGACGAGGCAGTAATAGCAGCGGTTGTGCGACGACACCGCGACCGCGATCATCTCGCGCTCGAGTTTGCTCAGGCCCGAGGGCGCCAGCATCAGATCGTTGTACATGGCGACGAAGGCCGAAAGCTTCGCCATGTCGAAGGTGTAGGCCTTGAGCACGTTCGGCACGAAGCCGAGCTTGTCCTCGCATTTGTTGAAATAGGCCGCCATCTCCGGGCGAAAGCGGTCCCGGCGGCAGCTTCAGCGCGATGATGTCGGTATCGTCGCCTGCGGCCGCCGAGGCGCGCGGCTTCGCCGCGCGATTGTCCGGCGATGTGCTTCGTCTTGGCGCTTGGCTCATGGCGCATTCCTTCTGTCATGCCGCTGTCGGCGGCCGTCGATAATGTGATCGCGCCGCGCCCTCGACCGCGACCACGATTGCGGCTGGCGGACGCGCCGTGCCGAGCGCGTAATATCGCAAATGAAGTCGCGCCGGCGAGCCAGGGGGAAACCATGGCCGTCGCAGGATATTCCCCGCACCGGAGCGATGACCGTGCCGGCCTAGTCGCTCGATCGGCGCCGCCGCCGTCGCTGCTCGCCGAGCGCCGGCGCGACATCCCGCCCGATTTTCTCGCCGCAGCTGCTACGGCTACGCCGCGCCCGACGATCTTGCCCGTTACCGCGCCGGACGAGCTCGCCGCCATCGCCGAGCAAGCGTGGTCGTTTCTGGCAGAGCGCAAGCCCGGCGCCGCCAAGATCCGCTTCGACGCCGGCGCCGCTGACGCGCGAGCGTCGCGGTGCTCGAAATCGTCAATGACGACATGCCGTTCCTGGTCGATTCGGTGCTCGGCGAACTCGACGAGCGCGGCCTCGACATCCGGCTCCTGGTCGCATCCGGTGTTCACCGTCGAGCGCGACGCGGCGGGCAAGCTCGTCGCCTTCAAGGGCGCGCGCAAAGCCGATGGCGCGGCGCGAAAGCTTCATCCACATTCATGTCGAGCGGCATCGGCGGACGAGGCGCAGCGGGCGGAGATCGTGCGCGCGCTCGAAGCAGGTCCTCGCCGACGTGCGCCTCTGCGTGCAGGACTGGCGGCCGATGCTCGCGCGCGTCGGCGAGGTCGTCGCCGAATTGCGAGCCAATCCGCCGCCGCTGCCGGTCGACGAGATCGCCGAAGCGATCCAGTTCCTGCGAATGGCTGGCGGCCGACAATTTCACGCTGCTCGGCGTGCGCGACTACGCCTTCGCGACGGCGAGGATGCGCTCGAGCCGAAGTTCGAGACCGGGCTCGGCCTCTTGCGCGTCGCGCGAGATGCGGCTGCTGCGCCGCGGCAGCGAGCTGGTGACCATCACGCCGGAAATCCTGCGAGTTCCTCAAAGAGCCGAAGCTGCTCATCGTCACCAAGGCGGCGGTGCGCTCGCGCGTGCACCGGCGCGTCCATCTCGACTACATCGGCGTCAAGCGTTTCGACCGCGACGGCAAGCTCGTCGGCGAGTGCCGGATCGTCGGCCTGTTCACCTCGACCGCCTATACGCGCTCGGCGCGCACCATTCCCTATCTGCGGCGCAAGATCGACGACGTCATCAGCCGCGCCGGCTTCGATGCCTCGCAGCCATTCCGGCAAGGCGCTGGTCAACGTGCTGGAGAACTATCCGCGCGACGAACTGTTCCAGATCGACGAGGACACGCTCTACCAGTTCGCGCTCGCCATCCTGCAGCTCGACGAGCGGCCGCGCGTGCGCGTGCTGCCGCGGCGCGACCGCTTCGACCGTTTCGTGTCGGTCCTCGTCTACGTGCCGCGCGATCGCTACGACAGCCAGATCCGGGCGGCGATCGGCGAGTATCTCGCCACCGCCTTCAAGGGACGGCTGCGCGCCTTCTATCCGTTTTTCCCGGAAGGCCCGCTGGTGCGCGTGCACTTCATCATCGGGCGCTACGAGGGCGAGACGCCGAGCCTCGACCGCGCCGAGCTCGAGCCGCGCGGTCGAGGCGATCGTGCGCACCTGGATCGATGGGCTGCACGAGGCGCTGGCCGCCGGCCCACGAGCCGGACAGGCGCGCGCGCTGTTCGCGCGCTATCGCGACGCCTTCCCGCTCGACTACCGCGAGGTCTATCCGCCGGCGACGGCGGTCGCCGATATCGGCGTCATCGAAGCGCTCACCGCGGAGCGTCCGCTCGGCGTCGAGTTCTATCGCAACGCGCGGCGAAGAGCCGGCAGCGCCGGGCTGAAGGTCTTCAGCCACGGCCGGCCGATCCCGCTGTCGGAGCGCGTGCCGGTGCTGGAGAATATGGGCTTCCGCGTCGTCGACGAGCGCACCTATCACATCGAGCCGCAAGGACGACGGCGGATGTCTGGTTCCACGACATGGTGCTGGAAAGCGCGTCGGGCGAGCCGTTCGAGCTCGCGGCGCTCAAGGAGCGGCTGGAGGCCTGCTTCCTCGCGGTGATGGGCGGCGGCGCCGAGAACGACGGCTACAACGCGCTCGTGCTCGCGGCCGGCCTGGTCTGGCGCGACGTCGCGCTGATCCGCACGCTCTCGCGCTTCCTGCGCCAGATCCGCGTGCCGTACTCGCAGGACTACATGTGGGCGACGCTGCGCAAGCATGCCGGCATCGCCGCCGAGATCGTCGCGCTGTTCCACGCCCGCTTCGATCCGCAGCTCGGCGTTCCGGCGGACGAGCGCGCGGCGCGCGAGGCGGCCATCGCGGCGGCGATCGAGGCCGCCTTGCAGGCGGTCGACAGCCTCGACGAAGACCGCATCCTGCGCCGCTTCGTCAATGCGGTCGCGGCGGCGATCCGCACCAATTTCTATCAGACGCGACCGCGACGGCCGCGCCAAGGACGCTCATCGCCGTCAAATTCGCCAGCCGCAAGGTCGACGGCATGCCGCTGCCGCGGCCGCTCTACGAGATCTTCGTCTATTCGCCGCGCGTCGAGGGCGTGCATCTGCGCTTCGGCAAGGTGGCGCGCGGCGGCATCCGCTGGTCCGACCGGCCGCAGGATTTCCGCACCGAGATCCTCGGCCTGGTCAAGGCGCAGCAAGTCAAGAACGCGGTGATCGTGCCGGTCGGCGCCAAGGGCGGCTTCGTGCCCAAGCGGCTGCCGGCCGGCGGCGCGCGCGAGGCGATCCAGGCCGAGGGCATCGCGGCCTACCAGCTGTTCATCTCGACGCTGCTCGACATCACCGACAATATCGGCACCGGAACGATCGGCGTCGTGCCGCCGGCCGACGTCGTGCGCCACGACGGCGACGATCCCTATCTCGTCGTCGCCGCCGACAAGGGCACCGCGACGTTCTCCGACATCGCCAACGAGATCGCGATCGAGCACGGCTTCTGGCTCGGCGATGCCTTCGCCTCCGGCGGCTCGGCCGGCTACGACCACAAGAAGATGGGCATCACCGCGCGCGGCGCCTGGGAATCGGTCAAGCGCCATTTCCGCGAGATGGACGTCGATATCGGCGACGACGCCGTTCACCGTCGTCGGCGTCGGCGACATGTCGGGCGACGTGTTCGGCAACGGCATGCTGCGCGAGAACGACCACCAAGCTCGTCGCCGCCTTCGATCATCGCGACATCTTCATCGATCCCGAGCCCGATCCGGAGCGCAGCTTCGCCGAGCGCCAGCGCCTGTTCGATCTGCCGCGCTCGAGCTGGCAGGACTACGACAAGACGCTGATCTCGCAAGGGCGGCGGCGTCTATCTCGCGCGCGGCCAAGGAAATCCGGCTGTCGCCGCGAGGCGCAGAAGCTGCTCGGCGTCGGCGCGAAAGCTCACGCCGCAGGAGCTGATCAGCGCCATCCTCAAGGCGCGGGTCGATCTGCTGTTCTTCGGCGGCATCGGCACCTATGTGCGCGCGGCCGACGAGAGCGACGACGCGGTCGGCGACCGCGCCAACGACGCGATCCGCGTCACCGGCGCGCGATCTGCGCTGCAAGGTGATCGGCGAAGGCGCCAATCTCGGCATGACCCAGCGCGGCCGCATCGAGGCGGCGTTGCGCGGCGTCCGGCTCAACACCGACGCCATCGACAATTCCGCCGGCGTCAACACCTCCGACGTCGAGGTCAACATCAAGATCGCGCTGAGCATCCCGGTGCGCGACGGCCGGCTCGCCGCTGAGCGCGCGCAACGCGCTGCTGGCCGAGATGACCGACGAGGTCGCCGCGCTGGTGCTGCGCAACAATTATCTGCAGACGCTCGCGCTCTCGCTGGCGGAGCGGCGCGGCCTGGAGGATTTCGGCTTCCAGCAGCGGCTGATGCAGACGCTGGAGACGCGCGGCCTGCTCGACCGCGCGGTCGAATTCCTGCCCGACGACATGGCAGCTCGCCGAGCGCCGCCGCCGCTCGCAGCCGCTTCACCCGGCCGGAGCTGGCGGTGCTGCTCGCCTATGCCAAGCTCTCGCTCTACGACGATCTGCTCGAATTCGGCGGTGCCGGACGATCCCTATCTCGGCCGCGAGCTCGGCCGCTATTTCCCCAAGGCGATCGGCGAGCGTTTCCCCGATGCGCTCGAGCATCATCGGCTGCGCCGCGAGATCATCGCGACCCAGCTCGCCAACTCGATGATCAATCGCGGCGGGCCGTCGCTCGTCGTGCGCATCGCCGACCAGACCGGCGCCGCGCCGGCCGCCATCGCCGCCGCCTTCGCGGCGGTGCGCGACAGCTACGGCATGACCGCGCTCAACACCGCGATCGACGGCCTCGACAACCGATTCCCGGCAAGGTGCAGCTCGATCTCTACGCGGCCGTGCAGGACCTGCTGCTCGACCGCATCGTCTGGTTCCTGCGCAATGTCGATCTGACGCAAGGGCCTCGCCGACGTCGTGACGCATTATCGCGACGGCATCGCCGCGGTCGCGGCCGCGCTCGACGGCGCGCTGTCCGGAGGACGCGCTTGCGCGCGCGCGCCGCGCGCCGGCAGGAGCTTGCCGCGGCCGGCGTGCCGGACGCGCTTGCCGGCCGCATCGCCAATCTCGGCCGCGCTCGCGGCCGCGCCCGACATCGTGCTGGTGGCCGACCGCACCGGCAAGCCGGTCGCCGAAGTGGCGGCGACCTATTTCGCCGCCGGCGCCTTCTTCCGCCTCGATCGCATCGCCGGCGCCGCGCGCAACATCCCGATTGCCGATTATTTCGACCGGCTGGCGCTCGACCGCGCGCGCGATTCGATCGGCGATGCCGAGCGGCGGCTCACCGCCGCCATGGTCGGCAACGGCGCCGCCGGCGGCGGCGCGGTCGAGGCCTGGGTCGAGCCGCGCAAGGCCGAGGTCGAGCGCATCCGCTGCGCGATCCACGAGATCGCCGGTTCCGGGCTCACGCTGTCGAAGCTTGTCGGTCGCGGCGAGCCTGCTCGGCGATCTGGTGAAGCACTGAGCGCAGTTGACTGAGTTGGCACGCCCGTCTGGCAAAAAAAGAACCCCAAGCAGATACGCGCTTGGGGTTCTTGGTCGTTGCCTCAAAACTTAGGCTTATTAGGCCGGACGGCGGGGTGTCGGGGGATGGGGGAGCCGTCCGGTCGGCCTAATACGCGAGAGATATACTCGCCGGGCCTTCGATGCAACGCGGATCACGCGTTAGTGTTATCGGGTGCGGCAAAACGCCGTGCTGCAACCCAGGACGATTCTGTTCGTACCCGCAGATCGGGGAGGAAAACATTTCAAGCCAGAGCCCTAGCGCACGTGGCGAATTTTCATTTTCAAGTCGTCAGTGCGCTGCCGCTCTTAAGCCCCTAATGTATTACTACGTGCAGCGAGGGGGTTCCTATCGTTATGGCTGACGCGCAAGACCGCGGAACCACGGCATGAGCTGGTTCCACGCGATCGAGCCGGCCTACTCCATGGCCGCGTTCGCGGTCGGCGTTCTGGTCGGGCTGACCGGCGTCGGCGGCGGCTCGCTGATGACGCCCATTCTCATCCTGTTGTTCGGCATTCATCCGGCAACCGCGGTTGGAACCGACCTTCTCCACGCCGCCGTGACCAAGACCGCCGGCAGCTTCGTGCATGGCCGCAACCGAACGATCGAGTGGCGCATCGTGCGGCGGCTTGCGGCCGGCAGCATTCCGACCACGGTCGTCACCATTGCCGCGTTGAGCGCCATCGACATCAACGGGTCGATGGCGCGCGACCTCATCAACGCGGTATTGGCCCTCGCTCTGGTCATCACCGCCGTGATGCTGGTGTTCCGCAACCGGATCGTCGCCCGTTACTCGCCCCGGTTTGGCGCTCTCGCCGACCGTAAGATCGCCGCCATCACCGTCGCCGTCGGCGCGGTGATCGGAACGATCGTGTCGATCTCCTCGGTCGGCGCCGGCGCCATCGGCGTCACTGCGCTTGTGCTGCTCTACCCGAAGCTTCCGGCGGCACGCATTGTCGGCTCGGATATCGCGCACGCCGTGCCGCTCACGCTCGTCGCCGGCATCGGCCACTGGTTCCTGGGATCGATCGATTTTGCCGTCTTCACCTCGCTGATCCTGGGGTCGGTGCCTGGAATCCTGCTCGGCAGCTATGCCGCCGTTCGCGTCCCGGATCGCGCGCTTCGCCTTGTGCTCGCGGTCACGCTGCTTACGGTCGCGACCAAGCTGTCATTCGGCCTGATGGCGCCGCCTTCGGACGTCGTTGCGGTGAAGACCACCACGCCGCGCTGAGCCCGTGAGGCGGCGGTATTCCCGCCGCGTCCGCCGCGCTTTCTCACTACTGGGTTGGCGCTGAGAGTTCCACGAGCGCGCTAATGCCGCGGTAACCGCCGCCTTCCAGCATGCCGCGTTCTAGCCTACGATGCGGTCGCATCGGCCTTCGAGGCACGAATTGTCGCGATTTTCTGGGTTTGGTCGGCGGCGCGGCAATCGCGTGGCGGCTCGGCGCGCATGCAACCAGTGAATGGCGTCCGCCAAGGTCGGTTCTTTGGATCCGGGGTGACCGCCAAGCGTGGCGCTCTTACTCCGGACGGACTAGGCAACGCGGACTCCAGAGGAGGCAATTCATGAGGCGGCGTGACGTTGTTAAATTGCTTGCCGGAGCTGTGATAGCTGCGCCTTACCGCGTTGCCGCAGAGACCGCAAAGACCTATCGCCTTGGACTGTTTGCCTCGGGCCCGGCGTTTCCGCCCGACAGCCCCATCGCCAAGATCCTCGCCGAGGCGCTGGCGCAGCATGGCTACACGCTCGGTAAGAACCTGGAAATCAGTTCCTACGGCGCGGACGCGCAGCTTGCCCGGCTGCCGCAACTCGCCCGGGATATTGCCGCGACCAAAGTCGATGCCGTGGTCATCCTCGGTTGGCCGCCGGCCAACGCGATGAAGGGCACCGGCGTTCCGACCGTTGTCGCCGTTGGCGCCGGCGATCCGGTGGCAACCGGCCTGGTCGCCAGTTTGGCGCGTCCTGGAGGGAATGTAACCGGCATATCGGACAACGCGACGACGTTGAGCACCAAGCGTCTTGGGTTGCTCAAGCAGGCCGTGCCGAGCATCCGCAAAGTCGCGATGCTGTGGAACAAGGACGACCTCGGCATGACGCTGCGCTATAAGGCGTCGGCCGACGCCGCCAAATCTCTCGGCACCGCGGTTCTGCCGCTCGGCGTCTCTGAGCCGGACGACTTCGGCGATGCATTCACGACGATGGATCGCGAGCGCCCGGACGCGATCCTGATGGTGGCCGATGCGCTCACCCTTCTCAACCGCAAGCGCGTGTTCGACTATGCCGCCGCCCAGCGGCTGCCGGCGATCTACGAATTCGATCTGTTCGTTCGCGACGGCGGCCTGATGTCCTATGGAGCCGACTTCAAGGAATCCTTCGAACGGGCCGCTTCACTGGTCGATCGGATTTTCAAGGGCGCCAAGCCTGCCGATCTGCCGTTCGAGGAACCGACGCGTTATCTGTTTGTGGTCAACCTGAAGACCGCGAAGTCGATCGGCCTCGAACTGCCGCCGAACCTGCTGGCGCTGGCCGACGAGGTGATCGAGTGAGACGACGCGAGTTCGTCTTGCTGGCCGAACGCTACCGCTTGCCGACAATTTGCCCGGCCAGTTTCTTCGCCACCGGGCTGGTGATCAATCTAAGGATCGCCAGGGCGCTCGGACTGGCGCTCGGACTGACCGTGCCGCAATCGCTTCTGGTCGCCGCCGACGAGGTGATCGAATGAGGCGGCACGACTTCATCGCGCTGCTCGGCGGCGCGGCGGCGGCACCGATGTCATGGCCGCTCCCGCCACGCGAAAAACCGGCCGATTTGCCTGCCCAGGCGCCGATCAAGTTCGAATTCGTCGTTAACCTAAAGACCGCCAAGGCGCTGGGCCTCGACGTGCCGCCGACGCTGCTTGCGCTCGCCGACGAAGTGATAGAATGACGCCGGGCCGAGACTGCTAACGCCGATGTCGATGGAACTATCTGGAAATGACTCCTCCCCCGTCAGTGTGAGCAAACGGGATGGCCGGGACAAGCCCGGCCATGACGTGATCGCATGAGAGCGCTGCCTGATCATCGCAAGGGACGCGTGCGGATGTTGCTCGACCGCCTGAGCGCCCTTGCTCCGGCGTCGGGCGCCTCGATCGTGCGCAGCCGGCTGTTCATCAAATACGTCACCCTGTTTGTCGGCGTGGTCGGGCTGGCGCTCGCCGCCAACGGCGCCTTCGACGTCTATTTCTCCTACCAGGAACAGAAGAGTGCGCTGGTGCGCATTCAAAGCGAGCAGGCCGAAATCCGCCGCCGGCAAGATCGGCCAATTCATCAGCGAGATCGAAAGCCAGGTCGGCTGGACCACGCAGCTGCCGTGGTCTTCCGGCACGCTCGAGCAGCGGCGCTTCGACGCGCTGCGGCTGCTGCGCCAGGTGCCGGCGATCACCGAGCTTGCCGAGATCGATTCGAGCGGCCACGAGCAATTGCGGGTGTCGCGGCTCGCCATGGAGGTGGTCGGCAGCGGCAACGACGTCTCCAAGGACCCGAGCTTCGCCGAGGCGGTGGCGCACAAGGTCTATTTCGGCCCGGTCTATTTCCGCCGCGAATCCGAACCGTACATGACGCTGTCGCTCGCCGGCACGCGGCGCGACACCGGCGTGAGCATCGCCCAGGTCAATCTGAAACTGATCTGGGACGTGCTGTCGAAGATCAAATTCACCGGGCACGGGCGCGCCTATGTGGTCGACGCCGCCGGCCGGCTGATCGCGCATCCCGACATCAGCCTGGTGCTGCGCAATACCGACATGTCGAAGCTGGCGCAGGTGCGCGCCGCCCGCGCCGCCGCCGCCGGCAGCGACACCGAGCAGGTCCGCGAAGCCGAGGACATCGAGGGCCATAAGGTGCTCACCGCCTCGGCGCCGGTCGCGCCGCTCGGCTGGCACGTTTTCGTCGAAACGCCGGTCAACGAGGCCTACGCGCCGCTCTATGCGTCGATCGAGCGGACCGGATTGATCCTGCTCGGCGCGCTGGCGCTCGCCTTCGCCGCCGGCATGTTCCTGGTGCGGCGCATGGTGGTGCCGATCCAGGCGCTGCGCTCCGGAGCGGCGCGCATCGGCTCGGGCGATCTGAGCCAGCGCATCGCCATCAAGACCGGCGACGAAATCGAGAGCCTCGCCGATCAGTTCAACGACATGGCCGGCCGGCTGCAGGAATCCTACGCCGACCTAGAGAAGAAAGTCGACCTACGCACGCACGAGCTGAGCGAATCGCTACAGCAGCAGACGGCGACCGCCGAAGTGCTGAGCGTGATCAACGCTTCGCGCGGCGATCTCCAGCCCGTGTTCCAAGCGATGGTGGAAAAGGCGCGGCGATTGTGTGACGCCGACGCAGGACATCTCGCACTTCCCGTTGGTGACGATTATCGAAGCGTCGCCGTCTCTGCGATGTCACCCGAGATGACGAGGCTGATCCAGTCAATATCATATGCACCCGGCCGCGGGACGGCCATCGGCCGAGCGCTGGCAGAACGCAGTCCGGTTCAGATATCCGACATTGGCGCTGACAGTGAACATGTCGGCCGGCAAGCCGCACATGAAGGCTTCATAAGGACGATCCTAGGAGTACCGCTGCTCCGGCAGGGCGAGGCAATCGGCGCATTTGGGCTTTCGCGTCAGCGGGTGGAGCCGTTCACCGAGCGCCAGATCGATCTGGTCAAGAATTTCGCCGCCCAGGCGGTCATCGCCATCGAGAATACGCGGCTGCTCAGCGAGTTGCGTGAGTCGCTGGCGCAGCAGACGGCCACCGCCGACGTGCTCAAGGTCATCAGCCGCTCGACCTTCGATCTGAAAAAAGTGCTGTCCACGCTGGTGGAATCGGCGGCCCGGCTTTGCGCCGCCGACAAAGCCGCGCTGTTTCAGCGCGACGGCGAGGTGTATCGCTTGGCGACGACCTACGGATTTTCGGGCGACACCGCCCAGTACGACGACCGTCCGCTGCGGCCGGACCGAACGAGCGTGACCGGGCGTGTGGCCTTGGAGGGCAAGGCCGTTCACGTCCACGACGTGCTCGCCGACCCCGAATACCACGCGCCCGAATATCAGCAGGCGTTCGGCTACCGAACCAACCTCGGCGTGCCGCTCCTGCGCGACGGCGCCACGATCGGCGTGTTCGCGCTGGTTCGCGACGAGGTCGACCCGTTTACCGAGAAGCAGATCGAGCTGGTGACGACCTTTGCCGACCAGGCGGTGATCGCGATCGAGAACGCGCGGCTGTTCGAGGCCGAGCAGCAGCGCACGCGCGAGCTTAGCGATTCGCTCGAACAGCAAACCGCAACCTCGGAAGTGCTCGGCGTCATCAGCCGATCCAAGTTCGAGCTGCAACCGATTCTGCAGAGCGTCGTGGATACCGCGGTGCGGCTCTGTCGCGCCGACACCGCCGTGATTTTCCGGCTAAAAGACGGTCTCTACCGTTTTGCTGCCGGTCACAGCCTCCTTCCGGAATATCTGGAATTTGAGCGCCGCACGCCGATTTCTCCTGGCCCCGGAACACTGATCGGCCGCGCGGCACTGAGCCGGCAAGTCGCCCTGATCGAGGACGCGTGGGCCGACACCCTCTACGAGGAAAGAGACGCGGCCAAAATCGGACAGGCCCGCTCGATGATGGGCGTGCCGTTGCTGCGTGATGGCGAGGCGATCGGCGTCATCGGTCTGGCGCGCCGTCGCGTTGAACCATTTGGCGAACGCGAAAGCGAATTGGTGACGACCTTCGCCGACCAGGCGGTCATCGCAATCGAGAACGTGCGGCTGTTCGAGGCCGAGCAGGAGCGCACGCGCGAGCTCACCGAAGTCGCTCGAGCAGCAGACCGCCACCTCCGAGGTGCTGCGGGTTATCTCGAGCTCCCCGGGCGATCTCGCGCCGGTGTTCGCCAGCATGCTGGAGAATGCGGTGCGCATCTGCGACGCCAAGTTCGGCAACATCTACCGCTGGGACGGCACGGCCCTGCACCTTCTCGCCGCGCACAACACGCCGCCCGCGCTGGCCGCCGCCCGCAAAAACGTGCCGCTGACGATAGAAGATAACGGGCTTATCGGTCCGATGGTGGCCACCAAAGCCGTCTATCAAGTGGTCGATACGGCGGCCCATCCCGGCTACACCACGCGGCGCGATCCGGCAGCAATTACCGCGGTCGAACTCGGCGGCGTGCGCACCTGTATCGCCGTACCGATGCTCAAGGAGAACGAGCTGATCGGTTCGTTCTCGCTTTACCGTCAGGAAGTGCGTCCATTCACCGACAAGCAGATCGCGCTGGTTGCGAGCTTCGCCAACCAGGCGGTGATCGCTATCGAGAATACGCGGCTCCTCAGCGAGCTGCGCGAGTCGCTGGCGCAGCAGACGGCCACCGCGGATGTGCTCAGCGTCATCTCGAGTTCACCGGGCGATTTGAAGCCGGTGTTCGACGCCATGCTCGGAAATGCCGCCCGCCTCTGCGAGGCCCAGTTCGGCAACTTGCTGCTCTATGAAGGCGAAGCGATCCGCATCGGCGCGATGTACAACATGCCGGCGGTCTTTGCCGAGCGCTTCGAGCGCGAACCGGTCTTCCGCGCCGGCCCGCTGGCTCCGGCTATCGCGCGCCGCCGCCACCAAGGATTTCGTGCATGTCGTCGACCTGCGAGAGGACCCGGCCTACAAGCAGGGCGATCCTCCCGTCGTCTGCATTGGTCGATGGCGGCGGTGCGCGCAGCCTTCTGCTCGTCCCGATGCTCAAGGAAGGCGAGGCGATCGGCGCATTGAGCATCTTCCGCCGCGAAGTTCGCCCCTTCACCGACAAGCAGATCGAGCTGGTCAAGAGCTTCGCCGCCCAAGCGGTCATCGCCATCGAGAATACGCGGCTCCTCACCGAGCTGCGCCAGCGCACCACCGACCTCACCGAATCGCTGGAGCAGCAGACGGCGACGTCGGAGGTGCTGCAAGTCATCTCAGCTCGTCCCGGGCGATCTTGAGCCGGTATTCGAGACCATGCTGGAGAACGCGGTCCGCATCTGCGGCGCCAAGTTCGGCAATCTGCTGGCTTCGCGACGGCGATCTTTTCCGCATCGGGGCCACCCACGGCGCCCCGGCCGCGTGGGCCGATTTTCTGCAGCGCGAGCGTGCATTCCGCGCCGATCCGCAGGCGTCGGGTCTCGGTCAAGTCGCTTGCAACGAAGCAAACCTACCAGGTCGTCCGACGTCACGGCCGAGCCGACCTATCGGGACAAGTTGCGCGAAGCAACGATCGAACTCGCGGGCGCGCGGAGCCTGATCGGCGTGCCGATGCTCAGAGACGACGAAGTGATCGGATGCATCGCCATCTACCGCCAGGAGGTGCGGCCGTTCACCGACAAGCAGATCGAAGTCGTGCAGAATTTCGCCGCGCAAGCGGTCATCGCCATCGAAAACGCGCGGCTGCTGAGCGAGCTGCGTGAAGTCGCTGGAGCAGCAGACCGCCACCTCCGAGGTGCTCAAGGTCATCTCCAGCTCTCCGGGCGATCTCGAGCCGGTGTTTGCGACCATGCTGGAGAACGCCGTCCGCATTTGCGACGCCAAATTCGGCAACATCTATCGCTGGGACGGCGGGGTCGGTTCCTCTGGTTGCCGCGCACAACACGCCGGCTGCCTTCGCCGAAGCGCGCAGGCGCGCACCGTTCGGCGGCGGGACGGCCGGCATCATCGGCCGCATGCTGGCGGCCAAAACGACAGTTCACATCGCCGATCTGACGACGGATCAGGCCTATGTTGAACGAAGCAATCCGGCGACCGTCGCCGCCGTCGAGCTTGGCGGCGTGCGCACGATCATGGCGGTCCCCATGCTGAAGGAGAACGAACTGGTCGGTTCGTTCACGCTCTACCGCCAGGAAGTCCGGCCGTTCACCGACAAGCAGATCGCGCTGGTCACCGGCTTTGCCGCGCAGGCCGTCATCGCCATCGAGAATGCGCGGCTGCTCAGCGAACTGCGCCAGCGCACCGATGAGCTTGGCCGCTCGGTCGGCGAGCTGCGCGCGCTCGGCGAAGTCTCCCAGGCGGTGAACTCGACGCTCGATCTGGAGACCGTGCTCTCCACCATCGTCGCCAAGGCGGTGCAGCTCTCCAACACCGAGGCCGGGGCGATCTATGTCTTCGACGAAGCGGAACAGGAATTCCATCTGCGCGCCACCTACGGCATGGATCAGGAATTGATTGACGCGCTTCCAAGTCGGCACATCGGCCTTGACGAGACCGATTATCGCGGCGGCGATTGCGCAGCACGAGCCGATCGCAGATCGCCGATCTGCGCGAGGAGGCCGCCAACGAGATCAACGAGATCAGCTTGCGCGCCGGTTTCCGCGCGCGGCTGACGGCGCCGCTGTTCCGCGGCGACGACGTCGTCGGCATGCTGGTGGTCCGCCGCCGCACGCCCGGCGCCTTTCCGCAGAACACCGTCGATCTGATCAAGACCTTCGCGGCGCAGTCGGTGCTGGCGATCCAGAACGCGCGGCTGTTCCACGAAATCGAGGACAAGAGCCGCGAGCTCGAGGTCGCGGGCCAGCACAAGTCGCAGTTCCTCGCCAATATGAGCCACGAGCTGCGCACGCCGCTCAACGCCATCATCGGCTACAGCGAGATCCTCCAGGAAGACGTCGCCGATCTCGGACAGGACAATGTCGGTCGCGACCTGAAGAAGATCGAAGGCGCCGGCCGTCACCTGCTCGGCCTGATCAACGACATTCTCGACCTGTCGAAGGTCGAAGCCGGCAAGATGGACGTCTTCCTCGAAGACGTCGAAATCGTGCCGCTGCTCGAAGAGGTGCGGGCGCTGATCGTTCCGCTGGCCGAGAAGAACGGCAATACGCTCAAGCTCAAGCCGGCCAAGAACCTCGGCAGCATGCATACCGACCGCACCAAGCTCAAGCAAAGCCTGCTCAATATCCTCAGCAACGGCAGCAAGTTCACCGAGAACGGCCGCCTCACTCTGGTGGCGGAGCGTTTCAAGGCCGACCGGCCGATGGTGCGCTTTGCCGTCTCCGACACCGGCATCGGCATGACCGAGGAGCAGCTCGGCCGGCTGTTCCAGGCGTTCTCGCAGGCCGATGCGTCCACGACCAAAAAATACGGCGGCACCGGCCTCGGCCTGGCGATTTCCCGGCGCTTCTGCCAGCTCCTCGGCGGCGACATCGCGGTGACCAGCCGGCCCGGCGAAGGCTCGACCTTCACCATCACCTTGCCGGCGCACAGCGAAGCGCCGGCGCAGGTCAAGCCGGCCGCCGCTGCCGCGCATTGCCGCGGATGCCAGCAACGGCGCCACCGTGCTCATCGTCGACGACGATACGGCGGCGCGCGAGCTCCTGAGCGCGAGCCTGAAAAGCGCCGGCTATCGCCTGGTGCATGCGGCGAGCGGCGAAGAGGCGCTCGCGCTCGCCCGCACCGTCCGCCCGGACGCGATCACGCTCGACGTGATGATGCCCAAGCCCGACGGCTGGGAGGTGCTGAGCGCGCTCAAGGCCGATGCCGATCTCTGCGATATCCCGGTGGTCATGGTCACCATGGCGCCCGATCGCGGCATCGGCCTGTCGCTCGGCGCCGTCGATGTGCTGACCAAGCCGGTCGATCGCGCGCGGCTGACGGCGCTGATCCATCGCCTGGTCCGCCGCGACGGTCCGGTGCTGGTGGTCGAGGACGATGCCGACACCCGCGAGATGATGCGGCACACGATCGAGAAGCTGGGCCTTGCCGTCGCCGAGGCGGACAACGGCCGGCGCGCGCTGGCCTGGCTCGGCGAGCATCCGGTCCCGGCGATGATCCTGCTCGACCTGATGATGCCGGAAATGGACGGATTCGAGTTCCTCGACGCCATCGCGGCGCGCGCCGAATGGCGCGAAATCCCGGTGGTCGTGGTCACCGCCAAGCCGCTCACTGCGGCGGAGCGCGAGCGGCTGCTGCGGCAGGCCCGCAAGGTCATGGAAAAAGGCACCGCGAGCGGGGTCGATATCGCGGCCGCCATCGGTGAAGCGGTGCGGCGCCGGTCGGCGCGCGCAAATGCAGGCGAAAAGCTAGGGTCGGAGTAATTCAATGGCGAAGGTTTTGCTGGTCGAAGACAACGAGATGAACCGCGACATGCTCTCCCGCCGGCTGATCCGCCGCGGCTTCGAGGTGGTGTTCGCCGTGGACGGCAAGCAGGGCGTCGATCTGGCGCGCAGCGAAAAGCCCGACATCATCCTGATGGACATGAGCCTGCCGGTCATGGACGGATGGGAGGCGACCCGCTGCGTCAAGGCCGACGCCGCGACGCGCGGCGTCCCGGTGATCGGGCTCACGGCGCATGCCATGAGCGGCGACCGCGAAAAGGCGATCGAGGCCGGCTGCGACGATTACGACACCAAGCCGGTGGAATTCGACCGCCTGATCGGCAAGATGGAGCGGCTTCTCGGCGCGGCGAAAGGCTAGCGCTCGCGCCGACGCTCATGGAGGAGCCTTGTCGACGACGCCGGACGAACGCCTGAGCCGCGCCTTGACGGCGTTCCTGCGGCAGGAGGTCCAGGCGCCGGCGAGCGCGGTCACCGATTTTCTCGACATGATCATCGAGGACGCGCGCGCCGCGCAGTCCGAAAGCCTGCTTGCCGATCTCGAGCGCATGCGCGGCGCCAGCGTGCAGCTCAACGCGTTCGTGAAAAGTCTGATCCAGGATACATCGTCCGATCGGCGCAAGGACGAGACCTTCGAAGAATTCAATCGCCGCCTGCGGCACGATCTGCGCACGCCGCTCAACGCCATCAAAGGCTACAGCGAGCTTCTGCTCGAGGACATGGAGGCGGCGGACGACCGTCCGCTGCGCGCCGACCTCGCCAAGCTCAAAGCCTCCGCCGACCAGCTCCTCGGCCAGATCGACGCCATGGCGGCGCTCGCCCGCCGCGAGCTGACGGAGCCGGCCGAAGGCGCCGCCCGGGCGCAGCAACTCGACCTCCTGGCCGACGTGTTGCGTACCGTGCAGCCGCTGCCGGCAGGCGGCGCCGCGCGCCAGGCGCTGCACGCGAGCCGTATCCTCGTCGTCGACGACAACGCCGCCAATCGCGACGTGCTGGAACGCCGGCTGGCGCGCGAGGGGCACCAGATCGCGAGCGCCACGAACGGGGCGTCGGCGCTCGAGCTCGTGACCGCCCAGGAGTTCGACCTCATCCTGCTCGATCTCATCATGCCGGAAATGAGCGGCTTCGAGGTGCTGCGCCGGCTCAAGGCAACCGAGCAAACCAGTCACATCCCGGTCATCGTGATTTCGGCGCTCGACGAGATCGACAGCGTCGTGCGCTGCATCGAGGCCGGCGCCGAGGATTATCTGACCAAGCCGTTCAATCCGACGCTCCTGCGCGCGCGCATCGGCGCCTCGCTGGAGAAGAAGTGGCTGCGCGACCGGGAGAAGGAATTCGTCGCCGAGCTGGAACGGGAAAAGGAGCGCTCCGAGACGCTGCTTCTGAACATCCTGCCGCAAAGCATCGTCAACCGCATGCGCAACGGCGAAATGGTGATCGCCGACCGGATCGCCGAGGCGACCATCCTGTTCTGCGATCTCGTGGGGTTCACGACGCTGAGCCAGGATTTGACCGCCGACCGGACCATCGACTTTCTCGGCCAGACTTTTGCCGCCTTCGACCGGCTGGTCGCGGAACTCGAGGTGGAGAAGATCAAGACCATCGGCGACGCCTACATGGTCGCAGCCGGCGTCCCCGAGCCGCAAACCGATCATGCCGAACGTATCGTCGCGCTCGCGCCGCGCATGCTCGAGGCGGTCGCCGCGGTCGCCGAAGCGACCGAGCTCGATCTTCAGGCGCGCATCGGCGTGCATACCGGGCCGATCACCGCCGGCGTCATCGGCACGCACAAATTCGTCTACGATGTCTGGGGCGACACGGTGAACACCGCGAGCCGCATGGAATCGCACTCGCTGCCGGGCCGCATTCAGCTTTCCGCCGCCACGCGCGCCGCGCTCGGCGACGGCTTCAGGCTCGAACGGCGCGGCGTGATCGAGGTCAAAGGCAAGGGCCTGATGGAGACCTATTTCCTCAACGGCCGGTGATCATGCCTTTGCGAGAGATACCTCGCCGATCGGCGGAGATACCCTTCCGCAGGCGATGCAGCCTGCGCTAGTCGCGGCCGCTCTCCGGCAGGCCGTAGCGATGCAGGTCGCTGCCGTGCACGTCGAGCCAGACTTTGGCGCGCTGGTGATCCGGGCACAGGCGCCGCACCAGCCGCCAGAACCGCGCCGAGTGATTCATCTCGATGAGGTGCGCCACTTCGTGGGCGGCGAGATAGTCGAGCACGAAGCCGGGCGCCAGAATGAGCCGCCAGGAAAACGACAGCACGCCGGTCGTCGAGCACGAGCCCCAGCGGCTCGACTGATCGCGCACCGAGACGCGCTTGACGCTGACGCCGAGCTCGTTGGCGAAACGAAGGCTCGCGACCTCGAGCTCGCGCTTGGCTTCCCGCCGCAGAAAATCGCCGATGCGGCGGTTGAGGTGCGGCGCATTGCCGGCCACGCACAGAAGCGACTTGCCGTTGCCGTCCGTCCCGGTCCAAACCGTGCCGCGCACGCCGCGATAGTGGACGATGCGGTGCGGCACGCCGCGCAACGGCACCTTGACGCCGTCGGCGAACGGCGCCGCGACCGGCAGCCGCCCGAGCCGCGCCGCGATCCAGCCGCCGTGCTTCTCGGCGAACTCGCGCGCCTCCTTCAGCGTGCCGCGCGGCGGAATGGTGAGCACCACTTCGCGCGTCGCCGCCAGGATGCGCAGCGTATAGCGGCGGGCCTGCCGGTGCCGCCGCACGCGCACGAGATAGATCGAGCGGTCGAAGACCACATCGATCGACTGCGGCTCACTCGGACGGCGATAAAGCAGCGCACGTTGCGCCATGGCGGACGACCCCAAAACCAACCCGGCTGTGGATAGTGCCATTATCCAATGCGCTGCGTAGCCCCTTTGAATGACTCCACCTCGGCATACAACATCTTGGGGACGGTATGATGGCACGGCGCCATTCCATGTAATCTATGAAGTGAATTTCTATTCAATTCTTATTGCCGCGAGCGCGCTTGAAATTGACCCTCCGTGATTCTGAAATTCGATCATGATTTTCAAATCGTTAGCCCCCGGAACGGCAATTGGCTCCGTTTTCCCCTGATAGAATCGGCAGTTCGCCCCTATGGAGGCTGCGGAAGGTTAAGAAAGCGGGACCGGCGGTCAGGCTTGCGCTACGGCGCCGTTTCTCGGAGCGGCGCAGCGCCGCGCCATTGCCGCGTGAGGCGCGCCGGCTCTGGCCGATCGAGAGCACGAAATCGGCGATGCGCGGGGCGATCTCGGAGCGGAAGCGCGAGCCGTTGAACACCCCGTAATGGCCGACGCCGGGCTGCAGCCAATGCGCCTGCCGGTCGGCCGGGATGTTCGGGCACAGGCGATGCGCCGCCTCGGTCTGGCCGACGCCGGAGATGTCGTCGAGCTCGCCTTCGATGGTCAGGAGCGCGGTGTTGCGGATCCGGCCCGGATCGATCGGCCGGCCGCGATGGGTCATCTCGCCCTTCGGCAGCGCGTGGCGCACGAATACCGTGTCCACCGTCTGCAGATAATATTCGGCGGCGAGGTCCATCACCGCCAGATATTCGTCGTAGAACTCCTTGTGCTTATGCGCCGAGTCGCCGTCGCCGCGCACGAGGTTGAGAAACAGCTGCTTGTGCGCCTCGATGTGGCGGTCGAGATTCATCGAGACGAAGCCGTTGAGCTGCAGGAAGCCCGGATAGACGTCGCGCATGAAGCCGGGATTGGGAAACGGCACTTTGGTGATGACGTGGCTGCGGAACCACTCGGTGCCGCGCTGCTCGGCGAGCGTATTCACCGCGGTCGGATTGACGCGGGTGTCGATCGGGCCGCCCATCAGCGTCATCGAAAGCGGTGCGTAGGGATCGTTGTCGCTCTCCATCAGCGCCGCCGCGGCCAGCACCGGCACCGCCGGCTGGCACACCGCGACCACGTGGGTCTCGCCGCCGAGCGCGTGCAGGATCGAGATCAGATAGTCGATGTAATCGTCGAGATCGAAGCGGCCCTCGGCGGTCGGGACCATGCGCGCATCCGCCCAATCGGTGACGTAGACGTCGTGATTGGGCAGGAAGGCCTCGACCGTGCCGCGCAGGAGCGTGGCGAAATGGCCGGACATCGGCGCGACGATGAGCAGCCTTGGCTGCGGCCGCTTCGGCCGGTGCTCGAAGACGCGCTCGAAGCGCAGCAGCCGGCAGAACGGCCGTTCCCACACCGCAGAGACATGGATCGGCACGCGCTCGCCGCCGACCAGCGTCGAGGCGATCCGCCATTCCGGCCGGCCATAGCGCCGCGTCGAGCGCTCGAACAATTCGCAGGCGGCGGCGACCGATTTTCCGAACGTGGTGAAGGAGAGCGGGTTGACCGGGTTCTTGAACATCAACCGCGTGGCGTCGGCCCACGCCCGGGACGGATTGAGCGCCGCATGGCTCATCTCGTAGAACCAATAGAGCGGCGTCGACAGCAAGATGCCGTTGCCGCCCGGTACGACGGGCGCGCCGCCAAACTCGCCAATGGCCATCGATGAACCTTGCCCGGCTTGCTGCAGTGCAGCATTGTGTCGGCTTTCTGACATCCGAGTCAACATAAAAGCAATCTTTTCCTTATTCGTTACGTATGAAGGTGAACGCTTTCCGGCCACGCGAAAGCGACATACCGCCCATTCCTGCCGCCCCCTTCCGCCGTCCATTCCCGGCTATTCGCCGGTCTGCATCAGCGAGCCGTTGCGGCGGGCGCTCTGCAACAGCTTGAGAAAGCCGAACGCGCCGGCGGCGAAGAACAGCCGCGTTGAGGGCGAGAGCGTCGAGCATCAGGTCGGGGTGGAAGGTGTGGTCGATCATGATCGCGCGCATCCCTTCGAACACGTAGGTCGGCGGCAGCAGCCAGGAGAACGGCTGCAGCCACGCCGGCAATGTGGTCACCGGGTAATAGACGCAGGTGAGCGGCATGAAGAAAAACATGATCGTCCAGGCGAAATTCTCGGCGCCGAGCCCGTTGCGCAACACCAGCCCGGACACGAAGATTCCCACCGCCCAGCTGGTGAGCATCAGATTGAAAAAGAACGCCACCAGCGCGAAGCCGAGGCTGTAGAGATTGAAGTCGAAGAAGGCGAACGCCAGCAACGTCACCGGCACGACGCCGATCAACAGCCGCACCACGCTCATCGCCATCAGCGCGAGAATGAACTCGAACGGCCGCAGCGGGCTCATCATCAGGTTGCCGATGTTGCGCGACCACATCTCCTCGAGGAACGAGATCGAGAAGCCGAGCTGGCCGCGGAACAGGATGTCCCAGAGCAGCACGGCGCCGATCAGCGTGCCGCCGGCGCGGGCGAAGAACCCGGCCTTCTGCATCACGTAGTATTGGATGAAGCCCCAGGTGATCATCTGCACCGTGGGCCAATAGACCAGCTCGACCAGACGCGGCCACGATGAGCGCAGCAGGTACCAGTAGCGCAGCATCATTGCGCGCGACGCGGCGCGGCGAGAAGCTGAGCGCGACTTCGGAGCGCGCCGTCATTGCGCCGCCTCCCGCCGTTCGCGGCCGCGGGCAACATCGAGGAAGACTTCCTCGAGCGTGCGGCGGCCGTAATGGGCGAGGAGCCGCGCCGGCGTGTCGTCATCCTCGATGCGGCCCTGCTTCATGATGATGACGCGCTCGCACAGCCGCTCGACCTCGGCCATGTTGTGCGAGGCGAGCAGCACCGTGGCCTGCGCGTTCGCGACAATAGCGCTCGAGCCGCGCGCGCACCCAGTCGGCGGTGTCGGGATCGAGCGAGGCCGTCGGCTCGTCGAGGAGCAGGAGCTCGGGCGAATTGATCAGCGCTTTGGCGAGCGACACGCGGGTCTTCTGTCCGGCCGAGAGCTTGCCGGCCGGCCGGTCGAGCAGCTCGGTCAGGTCGAGCGCCTCGCCCAGCTCCTTGATGCGATCGGCAAGACCGGACACGCCATAGAGCATGCCGAACACGGTGAGGTTCTGCCGCACCGTGAGCCGCATCGGCATCTCCACATACGGGCTCTCGAAGTTCATGCGGTGCAATACCTGGTAACGCTGCCGCGGCATCTCCGCCCCGAGCACGGTGACGCGTCCCGAGGTCGGCGCGATCAGCCCCATGATCATGGCGATGGTGGTGGTCTTGCCGGCGCCGTTGCCGCCGAGGAGGCCGGTGATCGAGCCGGGCGCGATCGAAAACGAGACGCCATCGACCGCCGGCACGTCCTTGTAGATTTTGACGAGGCGCTGGACTTCTATGGCGGGTGCGGCGGGCATGATCCGCGCAGATGTGGCGCGGGCGGCCGGCAGTGGCAAGGGGAGGAAGCGGACCGCCATGAAAATCGGACTTTTCGACCTCGCGCCGCTCAACATGGCGCCGACGCCCGGCGTGTAACGCCTCACTTCACCGCGTCGTCCACCGGCCGCGCATGATCCGCCCGCAGCGCATCGGGCTGCGGCATGGCGATGACGTTGTAGCCGGAGTCGACGAAATGGATCTCGCCGGTGACCGCGGTCGAGAGATCGGAGAGCAGATAGAGCGCCGCGCCGCCGAGCTCGTCGAGCGTCACCCCGCGGCGCAGCGGCGAGTGCCGCTGCTGGAACGCGAACATCATGCGCGCGTCGCCGACGCCGACGCCGGCGAGCGTGCGGATCGGCCCGGAGGAAATCGCGTTGACCCGGATCGCCCGCGCGCCGAAATCGACCGCCAGATAGCGTACCGACGCCTCGAGCGCCGCCTTGGCGACGCCCATGGCGTTGTAGTTCGGCATCGCGCGCAGGCCGCCATTATAGGTCAGCGTGAGCATGGCGCCGCCGTTCGGCATCAGCGCCGCGGCGCGTTTCGCCGCCTCGGTGAAGGCGAAGCACGAGATCAGCATGGTGCGGAGGAAATTTTCGCGGGTCGTGTCGGCGTAGCGCCCGGCGAGCTGGGTCTTGTCGGAGAAGGCGATGGCGTGCACGAGGAAATCGAGCGTGCCCCAGGTCCGCCCGATCTCGGCGAACACCTGGTCGAGCGAGTCGATGTCCTCGACGTCGCACGGCAGGACGAGATCGGCGTTGACCGTTGCGGCGAGCGGCTTCACCCGCTTGCCCAAGGCGTCGCCCTGATAGGTGAAGGAAAGCTTGGCGCCCTGCGCGGCGAGCGTCCTGGCGATGCCCCAGGCGATCGAGTGGTCGTTGGCGACCCCCATGATCAGGCCGCGCTTGCCGTGCATCAGCCCTTGCATGCGTTACGCTTCCACCCGCTTGAAGACGATGGAAGCGTTGGTGCCGCCGAAGCCGAAGGAGTTCGACAGCACGCAGTCGAGCGTTACGCCGTCGCGCCGCTCGCGCACGATCGGCATGTCGGCAAACGCCGGATCGAGAGTCTCGATGTTGGCGCTCTCACAGATGAATCCGGAATTCATCATCAAGAGCGAATAGATCGCCTCGTGCACGCCGGTCGCGCCCTGCGAGTGACCGGTGAGCGATTTGGTGGCGGAGATCGGCGGACATTTGTCGCCGGAGCCGAACACCTCGCGGATCGCCTCGATCTCCTTGAGATCGCCGATCGGCGTCGAGGTGGCGTGCGGATTGATGTAGGCGACCGGCACTTTCACGTCGGCGAGCGCCATGCGCATGCAGCGCGCCGCGCCCTCGCCCGACGGCGCCACCATGTCGGAGCCGTCCGAGGTGGCGCCGTAGCCGGCGATCTCGCCGTAGATCCTGGCGCCGCGCGCCTTGGCGCGGTCGAGCTCCTCGAGCACCAGCACGCCGGCGCCGCCCGAGATGACGAAGCCGTCGCGGTCGGCGTCATAGGCGCGCGAGGCCTTGGCCGGAGTGTCGTTGAACTTCGACGACAGCGCGCCCATGGCGTCGAACAGGACCGAGAGCGTCCAGTCGAGTTCCTCGCAGCCGCCGGCGAACATGATGTCCTGCTTGCCGGCCTGGATGATCTCGTAGGCATTGCCGATGCAATGGTTCGAGGTCGCGCAGGCGGACGAGATCGAATAGCTGACGCCCTTGATCTTGAACCAGGTCGCGAGCGCCGCCGATGCCGTCGACGACATCGCTTTCGGCACCGCAAACGGCCCGACGCGCTTCGGCCCTTTGCTGCGGGCGATATCGGCGGCCTCGACCACGGTGCGCGTCGACGGCCCGCCCGAGCCCATGATGATGCCGGTGCGCGGGTTGGAGATCTCGGTCTCCGCGAGCCCGGAGTCGCGGATCGCCTGCTCCATGGCGACGTGGTTCCAGGCGGCGCCGCCACCGAGAAAGCGCATCGCGCGCCGGTCGACCGAACCGCTCGGATCGAGCGTGGGGGCGCCATGCACCTGGCTGCGAAAACCGAGCTCGGCGTATTTTTCGGCGCGCACGACGCCGGACCTGGCTTCGCGCAGCGACGCGAGCACTTCCTGTGCGTTGTTGCCGATGGACGAGACGATGCCCATCCCGGTGACGACCACCCGCCTCATCTTCGCCTCATCCCAATTCGGGAGCGTGTTTTTACTTCCAATGGAGCGTGACCCATCCGCAAAGCCGGTCGCCGCCTCCGGATCACGCGCTTACTCAATGCGGCATGATCTTGTCGGAAAACCGGCCCGCATTTTTCCGGATCATGCTCAGGCGCCGCCGGTCTGCGGTGCTTGCTCGCGAATCAATGCCACCCTGATGTCGAGCGCGCGACAGACGATCGAGCCGTCGGCGGAAAGCCAGCCATCGGCGATGCCAAGCACGAGCTTGGACCGCATCACCCGCTTGATGTCGATGCCGTAGACGACCTTCTTCATGGTCGGCAGCACCTGGCCGTTGATCTTGATCTCACCCATGCTGAGCGCACGGCCCCTGCCCTGGGAGCCGAGCCAGCCAAGGAAGAAGCCGAGCATCTGCCAGAGCGCATCCATGCCGAGGCAGCCGGGCATCACCGGGTCGCCCTTGAAGTGGCAGGGGAAGAACCAGAGATCTGGCTTGAGATCGAGGACCGCGCGCACCAAGCCGCGTCCGTACTCGCCGCCCGCTTCGGCGATTTCCGAGATGCGGTCGAACATCAGCATCGGCGGCAGCGGCAGTTGCGGCCCGTCGGCGAAAAGCTCGCCCCGGCCGCAGGCCAAGAGGTCCTCGTATTCAAAGTTTGAACGGCGATCCAGCATCCGCGTCGACCTCCGCCGCACCGAGCCTGTCGCGTGAACCCCTAACATATGGGGACATGGCGGCAAAGCGCACGCTGGTCCGGTCCGGCCCTGGTGGAAAATAAGCCCCCCGCGGCCTATTGCCTTGGCAGTTGCAGCAAACGCCGGGCGGCGTATAATGATTTCAATTGCAACGAATTAGCAAGACCCCTGCAATGGGGTCGCTCAGGTGCCGCAATGAACCAGTCGCGTCCCATCGCTCCCGCCGCCGGACCCGCCGCGCCAACGGCTTCCTCGCCGGCGTTGCCCGGCCGCGCCGATCTCACCGGCTGCCCGTGGCACGACGTGAAGGCGAAGCTGCGCGACGTCGGCCTGCGCCCGACCCGCCAGCGCATGGCGCTCGGCTGGATCCTGTTCGCCAAGGGCGACCGGCACGTGACCGCGGAAATGCTCTACGAGGAAGCGACCCGCGCCAAGGTGCCGGTGTCGCTCGCCACCGTCTACAACACGCTGCACCAGTTCACCGAGGTCGGCCTGCTGCGCCAGGTCGCGATCGACGGCTCGAAGGCCTATTTCGACACCAACAACTCCGAGCACCATCACTTCTTCATCGAGGATCAGAACGATCTCATGGACATCCCCTCCTCCGACGTGGTGGTCGGCAAGGCGCCAATTCCGCCCGAGGGCTATGAGATCGCCCGCATCGACGTGGTGGTGCGGCTGCGGCGCAAGCGCTGACGATTTCATCGTCATTGCCGGGCTTGACCCGGCGATCCATAGAAGACCCGCCGCATTAGGCTTGTTCACCGCCGGCGTTTGCATTGCGTCGGCACGGATGCGCGGGTCGGGCCCGCGCATGACGAGCAAAAATCACTCGATCTTCTCGTCAGGATAGACGCCCCAAAGCCGGTTCTGTTCGATCCAGCCGTCAAAGCCTTCGCCGACGAGGCGGCACCAGGCGCCGGTGCAGTGCTTGACGGTCCCGAGCACGCCGGACTGCAAGCGCGCCTCGACCGCGCTTTGCGTATCGGGTTTGGCGTAGAGCGGCGCGATTTCGGTTTTTGATTTGAGTTTCACCGAGGCGGTGCGCTTGCCCGACAGCATCGAGTGATAGACCCAGCCTTCGGTCCCATCGAGGTCTCGGATGCGGCGCCAATTCTCGAACTCGGCGGTGATTTCGACCGGCCAGCCGATGCGCGTGTAGATCCAGGCGACGTCGTGGTCCTTGTCCGGCCCGCCACGCACATTGACCCGGTCGGCCTTGAGGCTGACGAAGCGTGGAACCGGCAGGCCGCTCGTCGTCGCGTCGCCGCCGGCACGCGCGCTCTGCACGTACGCGGGAGGCAAAACCAGCGCCAACATGAACAGGGCCGCAACCGCGGCCCAAATCCGCAACATCATCGACCTACACACCACCCTTGTATCACCAGGACGCCGTGCCCGGAGGCCCGAACCCGGCATAGTCGCACCGGAAACCGGCGCGCTTTGTGGGAGCGCCATCATCTGGTAGAGAAATTGACGTGCCGCCTCCCCGGGGTCAGTGTCGGCCACGGCGGTTAAAGAGACCTGAACGGGCGGAAACCGCCAAACGTCGGCGCAGCCGGCCGGTTTTACCGGCCGATTTGCCGACGGATTTGTCTAGGAGCCGCCGAAGAGGGAGCCGGCAAGAAGCCGCCGCTCGAAGTCACCCGCAAGCCGCAGCGCGTCCGACCGGCTTCCGCGCGCCGTTCGCGGTCCACCTCAATCCGAACGACGATGTTGTGAGCAAAGCTCGGTTCGCGATGCCCTCATGGTGCTCCGGCCTCCGCGCCGGGACGATCTTGCGCCGCTTCGGCATGCACGACGCGAAGAACGACAATGCCTGGCTGTGCGTCGCCCTCGGTCTCGCGGCCATTGCCAATGCCAGCGGACTGTTCGTCACCCTCATCGAGGCGGACAGCGCCATTTACGCCGATATCGCCAAGACGATGGTTCAGCGCCATGACTTCATCGATTTGTTCCTGCAAGGCGATGACTGGCTGGACAAGCCGCATTTGCCGTTCTGGCTGTCGGCGATTTCCTTCAGCATTTTTGGTTTCTCGACCTTCGCGTACAAGCTGCCGGCTTTCCTCCTCGTCCTGGCGGCGGCGTTCTATACGTATGCGTTTGCCAGGGCCTTTTACGACCGGCGCATCGCGTTATCCGCGGCGACTATTTTCTTGTCCGCCGAGCACATCATTCTTTCCAGCAGCGATGTCCGGGCGGAAGCCTATCTGACCGCCTTTGTCATCGGCAGCGTCTATCATTTCCATCGCGCCAGCAGCACCGACAGCCATTCCAATCTGGTGGCCGGCAGCCTTCTCGCCGCAGCCGCGGTCATGACCAAAGGAATTTTCGCGCTCGTTCCGATCGGCGGCGCCGTAGCCGGAGGGCTGCTGCTCGGCCGACAATGGCGGCGCGCCTTTCACGTTCGATGGCTGGCGGCGGCGCTCCTCATCCTCCTGTTCATCAGCCCGGAAATCTACAGTTTGTGGTCGCAGTTCGATTTACATCCCGAGAAGACCGTGTTCGGAACCACCGGCGTATCGGGCGTGCGTTTCTTCTTCTGGGATAGCCAGTTCGGCCGATTTTTCCACACCGGGCCGGTGCGGCGCCCCGACGGCAACCCATTGCAATATTTTCACATCGTGCTGTGGGCGTTCCTGCCCTGGTCGGTCCCGCTCTACGCCGCCGCCTACGACGCGATAAGCCGGCTGGTCCGCCGCCAGCCGCAAGCAGCGGACTATTTCAATCTCAGTGGCGGCCTGGTGACGTTTCTGCTGTTCAGCGCATCGCAATTTCAGCTGCCGCATTATCTGAACATCGCATTTCCCTTTTTCGCGATCGTCACGTCGGCCTATCTCTTTGCTTCGGCGACACCGACGGCCGAGCGGCTGGCCGGCATCTGGCAATGGCTCTTTGTCAGCGGGCTGTTGGCCGTCGTCGTGGCGCTGCAGCTCCTCTTGAACGCGGCCGACTGGGCCGGCCCGGCGGCGTTCCTGGCGGCGGCCGTTCTCGTGACGCTCTACCTGCAGAAAAGACCCTGGGAGCAATGGCAATCGCGGCTGATTGTCGTGCTGGCGACCGCGAACGTTTGCGGAAATTTGTTTCTCAACTGCTTCTTGATGCCGGCGCTGATGCGCTATCAGGCCGGCAGCGAAATGGCGTGGTATCTGAACGCGCACTACCCGGGCCGGCCGGTATTGCAGCCGCGCAGCGACCTCTATTCCTGGGCGCTGGATTTCTATCTGCAGGCGCCGGTGACGGCGATCCCGGCGGCGGCCCTCGGCGGCGGCCAATTGCCGGAAGGCGCCCTGGTGTATGCCCAGGCCCGCATGTTGCAGCCTTTCATGGACGAGTTTCGCCTGCTGCACCGGACGGTTCGCCATTCGGTCAGCCGCCTGCCGCTGGCCTTTCTCAACCCGGCGACCCGCGACAGCACTCTCACCGAAACCTGGCTCGTACAGGTGGAGAGACACCCGAAGGATTAAGCAGGCTCTGCGTGTCGCCGCCTTCCGGGCATCTCGCCGGGACGGCCGGCGCTTTGTCGGAAGCGCGGCCTTCTGCTAGAGAGAAATTCACGTCCGCCTTCCCGCCTGCCCGGCGAGACCGGCTGAAGAGAGTGCAACGGGCAGACGGGCGGCCGCGGCGAATGCGGGGAACCGGCGGCCGGTTTCGTGCGCCGACTGGCGCAAGAGGGAAGCGAATGGCATCGGGTAAAAAGCCGCTGGTCGTGGTCACCCGCAAGCTGCCGGACAGCGTGGAAACGCGCATGCGCGAATTGTTCGACGTCCGGCTCAACACTAGCGACAAGCCGATGAGCCATGGCGAGCTCGCCGAAGCCGCCAAAATCGCCGACGTGCTGGTGCCCACGGTGACCGATCAGATCGACCGCTCGGTGCTCAGCCACTCCGGCGACCGGCTCAAGCTCATCGCCAATTTCGGCAATGGCGTCGACAATATCGATGTCGCGACCGCGCTCCAGCGCGGCATCACCGTGACCAATACGCCCGGCGTCCTCACCGAGGACACCGCCGACATGACCATGGCGCTCATTCTCGCGGTGCCGCGGCGGCTGGCCGAAGGCTCCCAGGTCCTGACCGGCGAGCACAATTGGACCGGCTGGAGCCCGACCTGGATGCTCGGCCATCGCATTTGGGGCAAGCGCCTCGGCATTGTCGGCATGGGCCGCATCGGCCAGGCGGTCGCGCGCCGCGCCAAGGCGTTCGGATTGCAGATCCACTATCACAACCGCCGCCGCGTCGCGCCGCGCATCGAGGAAGAGCTCAATGCCACCTACTGGGAGAGCCTCGACCAGATGCTGGTGCGCATGGACATCATCTCGATCAACTGCCCGCACACGCCGGCGACCTATCATCTGCTCTCGGCGCGGCGGCTGAAGCTGATCCGGCCCGAGGCCTACATCGTCAACACCGCGCGCGGCGAGGTGATCGACGAGAACGCGCTCGCCCGCCTGATCGAAGCCGGCGAGATCGCCGGCGCCGGCCTCGACGTGTTCGAGAACGAGCCGGCGGTGAGCCCGAAGCTGGTCAAGCTCGCCAAGACCGGCAAGGTCGTGCTGTTGCCGCATCTCGGCTCGGCCACGATCGAGGGCCGCGTCGACATGGGCGAAAAGGTCATCATCAACATCCGCACCTTCATGGACGGGCACCGCCCGCCGGACCGGGTGTTGCCGTCGATGCTGTGAGGGGTGAACGCTCAGCAGCGCGCGACGCATGCCGAACATCGTCATGCCCGGCCTTCGTGCCGGGCATCCACGTCTTAAGTAAATGAAACGAAATCCAGGGCAAGCGTCGCCGCTGATTCCTAGTTTCCCTACCGCTTGATCCCAACTACTTGCTAATTTGCCCTCATGGACAAACATTCAATCGCAAAGCTCGCGTCGCTCGCGCTCATCGGCCTCCTGGCGCTGCCGCTTTTGGCGCGCGGCGAAGGGCGCCTCGACCCCGAGATCGGCCAGGCGCAGGCGGTCGTCGCCGAGCATGGCATGGTGGTGGCGCAGGAGGCGCTGGCGGCGCGCATCGGCGCCGACATTCTGCAACGCGGCGGCAACGCCGTCGACGCCGCGGTCGCGGTCGGCTTCGCGCTGGCGGTGACCTATCCGCGCGCCGGCAATATCGGCGGCGGCGGCTTCATGGTGATCCATCGCGCGAGCGGCGAGGACACCACCATCGACTATCGCGAGACCGCGCCGCAGGCGATCAACGAGAAATCGTTCCTCGACGCGCAAGGAAACGCCGATCCGCAGAAATCGCGCGACTCGGCGCTGGCGATCGGCGTGCCCGGCACCGTCGCCGGCCTCGCGCTCGCCGAAGAGAAATACGGCTCCGGCCGTTTCACGCTCGCCGATCTGATCGCGCCGGCGATCGCGCTTGCCCGCGACGGCATCGCCATCGCCGACGACACCGCCGATTCGCTGCCGCGCGATCGCGCCCGGCTCGCGCGCTGGCCCTCCGCGGCGCAGATCTTCCTCAAGGCCGACGGCACCCCGCTCGCGGCCGGCGACCGGCTGGTGCAGAGCGACCTCGCCGACACGCTTGCAAGCCATCGCCAAGGCCGGCCCGCGCGCCTTCTACGAGGGCGCCGATCGCGGAAAAGCTCGCGGCTGCGGTGCAGGCGGCCGGCGGCGTGATGACGACCGACGATCTCAAAGAGCTATCGCGCGATCGAGCGCGCCGCCGGTGCACGGCACCTATCGCGGCTATGACGTCATCTCGATGCCGCCGCCCTCCTCCGGCGGCATCGTGCTGATCGAGATGCTCAACATCCTCGAAGGCTACGATCTCGCCCATGACGACGCGGCGCAGGTGCTGTTCCTGATGATCGAAGCGATGAAGCGCGCCTACGCCGACCGCGCGGTGTTTCTCGGCGACCCCGATCGCGTCGAGGTCCCGGTCGCGCGCCTGATCTCGAAGGAGCACGCCGCAGAATGGCGCGCCACCATCGACCCGGCGCACGCGACGCCGGCGGCCGAGGTGCATCCCGGCCGGCGCCGTAGCGCCGGAGGGCCGCAACACCACGCACTTTTCCGTCGTCGACCGTTTCGGCAATGCCGTGTCGAACACCTACACGCTCAATTTCAGCTACGGCGTCGGGCTCGTCGCCGCCGGCACCGGCATCGTGCTCAACAACGAGCTCGACGACTTCGCCGCCAAGCCCGACGCGCCGAATGCCTACGGGCTGATCGGTTACGCAGGCGAACGCGCCCGGCCCCGGCAAGCGGCCGCTCTCCTCGATGACGCCGACGATCGTGCTCAAGGACGGCAAGCCGTTCCTGGTCACCGGCTCGCCGGGCGGCAGCCTGATCATCAACGTGGTGCTGCAGGTCATGGTCGACGTGATCGACCGCGGCATCGACATCGCCGCGGCGGTGTCGGCGCCGCGTGCGCATAATCAATGGATGCCGGACATGGTGTTCGTCGAGCCGGGGTTCTCCGCCGGATCTCATCGCCGCGTTGCAGGCGCGCGGCGACAAAGTCACGGTGCGGCGGCTGCCGACTTCGGCCAATTCGATCCTGGTCACCGCCGCGGGCTTCGTCGGCGCCGCCGATCCGCGCACGCGCGGCGCGCTCGCGGTCGGATTTTAAGATCGACAGTCACGGCCAAATTCGTGCCGCTTGTTTATGATCGCGGATCAAAGCGCGGCTAACCGGGAAAGTCCTGCATGAACGGCAACGCACCTATCGCCACGCTGCGGATCGGTTTGATCGGCTCCGGCTTCATCAACAATTTCCACCTGCAGGCGCTCGTTTCCGTTCGCCATGTCAGCGTCACCGGCGTCTACAGCACCGACCGCCGCCAATCGCGAGGCGCTGGCGGCCAAGGCCAACGCGCTCGAGCTCGGGCCCTGCCGGGCCGTTCCCTTCGCTCGAAGCCATGCTGATTTCCGGCGAGGTCGACGCGGTGTGGATCGGCGTGCCGAATTTCGCCCGGCTCGACACCATGCGCGAGATCCATCGGCTGGTGAAGGCCGGCTGGGCGAAGCTCATCGGCGTCGCCTGCGAAAAGCCGCTCGGACGCACGCTCGCCGAAGCGCGCGAGATGCTGCGGCTCGCCGAAGACGCCAAGCTCAATCACGGCTATCTGGAGAACCAGGTGTTCTCCAGCGCGGTACAGCGCGGCAAGGACATCGTCTGGCGCCGCGCGGTGCCGGTCTGCGGCCGGCCCTATCTCGCCCGCGCCGCCGAGGAGCATAGCGGGCCGCATATGCCGTGGTTCTGGCAAGGCCGCCGGCAAGGCGGCGGCGTCCTCTCCGACATGACCTGTCACAGCGTCGAGGTCGGACGTTATCTGCTCACCAAGCCGGGCGCGCCGCGCAACGACCTCACGCTCGTCAGCGCCAGCGCCACCGTCGGCAATCTGAAATGGACGCGGCCGGAATATGCGCACGAAGCTGCAGCGGATGATGGGCCCGGAGGTCGACTACACCACGCACCCGGCGGAGGATTTCGCCCGCGGCGCGCTCACCTTCCGCGACGCCGAGGGACACGACGTGATCGTCGAGGCCACCAATTCATGGGCCTATGTCGGGCGCCGGCCTGCGCATCCTGATCGAGCTCCTCGGCCCCGAATACGCGATGGAGTTCTCCTCGCTCAATACCGGGCTCAAGGTTTTTCTCTCGCGCGCCGTGAGCGGCGGGCAAGGCGAAGACCTGGTCGAGAAGCAGAATGCCGAGCAGGGCCTGATGCCGGTCCTGGAGAACGAGCCGGACATCTACGGCTATGTCGGCGAGGACCGGCACATGGTCGAGGCCTTCCGCCACCGCCGCCGCCCGCTGGAGACGTTCCACGACGGCGTCGCCGTGGCGCGAAATGCTGATGGCGCTCTATCGCTCGGCCGAGATCGGCCAGGTGGTGACGTTCCCGTCGCCGGAACTGGAAGCCTATGTGCCGCCGGTGGCGCGCGCCTGAGGTTACGGGATGGCGGACCAGACCGGTTCGCCCTCGACCGGCGATGCAGGCGCCGGCAAACGATGGCTCGGTTTTCCTCCGGCCGTTAGCCTTTCGCGGCGGCCAATCCCAAAAGCTTCATCGCGTTCTCCTTGAGGATGAGAGGCCGGACCTCGGGCTTGATATCGAGCTTCTCGAAATCACGCAGCCAGCGGTCGGGCAGGATGACCGGCCAGTCGGAGCCGAACAGCACTTTGTGCCTGAGGAACGTGTTGGCGTAGCGCACCAGGATCGGCGGAAAATATTTCGGCGACCAGCCGGACAGGTCGATATAGACGTTGGGCTTGTGCTGCGCGACCGACAGCGCCTCCTCCTGCCAGGGAAACGAAGGGTGGGCCATGATGATCGGCATCGTGGGAAAATCCACCGCGACGTCGTCGAGATACATCGGATTGGAGTATTTGAGACGGATGCCGGCGCCGCCCGGCATGCCGGAGCCGACGCCGGTTTGTCCGGTGTGGAACAGCGCCGGCAGCCCGGCTTCGGCGATCGCCTCGTAGAGCACATAGGCGTTGCGGTCGTTGGGGAAGAACCCTTGCATCGAGGGATGAAACTTGAACCCGCGCACGCCGAACTCGCGGATGAGCCGCCGCGCCTCGCGCGCGCCGGTCTTTCCTTTCGCCGGATCGATGCTGGCGAACGGGATCAGCACGTCGCTGTTGGCCGCGGCCTTCTCCGCGACTTCCTCGTTGGCGTAGCGGCGGTAGCCGGTCTCGCGTTCGGCATCGACCGGAAAGATCACCGCGCCGATCTTGCGCTCGCGATAATAGGCAGCGGTTTGCTCGATGGTCGGGCGATTGTCCGGCTGATTGAAATAGACCGCCATCGCCGCCTGCAGCTCGTCATAGCCGTCGTCGGGATGCGTGCCGCACGGCTCCTCGGCGTGGGTATGCACATCGATCGCCACCAACTCGTCGACGTTCACGCAATGCTCCCGAGTTTTCGAGTTTGCCGACATTCAAGTCTTGCCGACATAGGAGCATATCGACGGGACAGCGTATAGCGGAGGCAACCCGCGCCCGCTCACGCCTGATCAGGCCTGCAGCGCCGCAAGCACTTCGTTAGGGCGCTCGCTCATCAGCATGTGGCCGGCGCCGTCGAGCACGGTGAGGCGGCACGTCTTGATCGCATCGGCAAGGGCGCGGCCGCCCTTCGCCGGCGTCATCAGATCGCGGCTGCCCAGGATGACCACCGACGGGACGCTGATCTTTGCCGCCGCGGCGAGACCATCCTGATAGTGGTTGCAGGCGGCAAGGTCGGCGAAGATCACGCCGGGACGCGCACGTTCCAGGAGGCGCTCGCCGCCGCCCAGCATCCACAGGCCCGGCACTTCGCAGCCGCCGAGCGTCGCGCGATAGCCGTGGCCCCAAATGGAAATCATGTCGACGGCGGCATGGTCGTTCGCCTTCGCCGCGTTGAGGAGATCGTCGGAGACACGCATCGGCGCGGCGATGGCGATCAGGCCAAGCGCCGGTGATTTTTTCCGGGTGGCGCGCAGCCGGTTTCCAGCGCCACCAGCGATCCCATGGAGTGGCCGACAAGCCGGGCGGCGCGCACGCCGGCGGCCTCGATGAGCGCCGCCGTCCAGTCCGCCATGGCGGCGATCGAGGAAAGCGGCGGGCCGGCGGAGCGGCCATGGCCGGGAAGATCGGGCGCGAGCACGGCAAATCCGCGATGCGCGAACGCGCGCGCGAGCAAGGCCCACACCGAATGATCGAGGCCGGCGCCGTGCAGGAAAACGACGGCCGGCAGCGCCGGATCGAAATCGCGTCCGCCGGTGCCCGCGAATGTCTCCTTGCCGTCGACAATCAGATGCATGGCTCAAGCCTTCTGCGAGGCGCGCAGCGCCTGGGCGAAATCGTCGATGATGTCGCCGGCGGCCTCAAGGCCGATCGACAGCCGCACCAGCTCCTCGCCGACGCCGGCGGCGGCGAGCGCCGCCGCATCCATCTGCTGGTGCGTGGTGCTGGCGGGATGGATCACCAGCGTCTTGGCGTCGCCGACATTGGCGAGGTGGCTCGCAAGCCGCACCGCCTCGATGAATTTGCGGCCGGCGGCGCGGCCGCCCTTGATGCCGAAGCTCACGATCGAGCCGGCGCCCTTCGGCAGCAGCTCTTTGCGCCAGCGCATGATCGGGATGGCTCGCGAGCGAGGGATGCAGCACCCACTCGACCGCCGGATTGTTGCCGAGGAACGCGAGCACGGCCGCCGTGTTCTCCATGTGCCGCTCCATGCGCAGCGCCAGCGTCTCGACGCCTTGCAGCAGGTGGAACGCGTTGGTCGGAGACAGGCAGGCGCCGAAATCGCGCAAGCCCTCGGCGCGCGCGCGCATGATGAAGGCGGCGGGGCCGAACTCCTCGGCGAAGACGATGCCGTGATAGCCGGCATAGGGCTGCGGTCAGGGTCGGGAATTTGCCCGATGCCTGCCAGTCGAAACGGCCGCCGTCGACGATCACGCCGCCGATCGCGACGCCATGCCCGCCGATCCATTTGGTGGTCGAGTGCATGACGATGTCGGCGCCGAGCGCGATCGGCCGGCTCAGATACGGCGTGGCGAACGTGTTGTCGATCAGGAGCGGAATGCCGGCGGCGTGGGCGATGTCCGCCACCTTCGGGATGTCGAGCACTTCGAGGCCGGGATTGCCGATGGTTTCCGCGATCATCAGCCGCGTGTTCGGCCGGATGGCGGCGCGCAGCCCGTCGTGATCGCGCGGCTTGACGAATGTGGTGGTGATGCCGAAACGCGGCAGCGTATGGGTCAGGAGATTGATGCTGCCGCCATAGAGCGAGGCGGAGGCGACGATATGCTCGCCGGCGCCGAGGAGCGTCGCGATGGCAAGATGCAGCGCCGCCATGCCGCTCGCCGTGCACACCGCGCCGACGCCGTCTTCGAGCGCGGCGAGCCGCTCCTCCAGCACCGCCGTCGTCGGATTGGAGATGCGCGTGTAGATGTGGCCGGCGCGCTCGAGATTGAACAAACCGGCCGCATGATCGGCGTCGTCGAACAAGTACGAAGTGGTCTGGTAGATCGGGACCGCACGCGAGCGCGTGACCGGATCGGGGTGCTGTCCGGCATGCAGGCTCAGGGTCTCGAACGCCGGTGGTTTTGGTGCGGGCATGCCGTCCTCGTGCAGGGAAATACGCCGGGCATGCTCGCATTGAACGGGCAGCGTGCCAATGCGGCGCCGTCGCTGCGCCCAAGTGACGGATCAAACCCAAACTATGTTTGATTTTGGAGCGGGCGAAGGGATTCGAACCCTCGACCCCAACCTTGGCAAGGTTGTGCTCTACCCCTGAGCTACACCCGCATCCGTAAGAAGGGTAGCGGCAACGCTTGGCGCTGCCGTGCCCAGAGCTATGCCAAAGAGCGCGAAGCTTTGCAACCGCGGCCAGCGCCCGCCGCGGCGGCAGGTCGATATCAAGCCTGAGGCGCCGGCATCGCTCCGATCTGCGCGAGTAAGCCCACCATATCGGCGCGAACGTGGTCGCGGGTGATGCGGCCGTTGCGCAGCGCAAAGATGCTGATCCCGGGAAGCCGGACCTGGCGTCCGCTCGGCGCGAACGGTCCGAGTTTACCCCGGTGGGTGCCCGTCATGGTCCACCGCCACGCCACGTGTTCCGACTCCTCGAAGAGGTCGTCCGCCGAGAAGTGCAGGTCCGGGAATGCCGTGCGGAATTCGTTCGCGGCCTGGCGTATCCCGGCTTTGCCGGCACCCGTCGGCCCGCCCGGAAAATCGAGGACGTAGCTCTCGTCGTACTCCTCGTCGATCCTGTCGAGCTGCCCGTTGTTGAATTTCTCGATGAAGCGGCGGACGACTTCGACGCCGCCGCCGCGGAGGCGCTGCCCGGCGCCGGCGTTCGTTCCGTCTTGCCGGCAGATGCGGCGGGCGGCTCGGGCATGACGCCGAGCTGCCCCATAAGCCCAATGGCGTCGAGCTGTCCCCACAGCGCGCGAATGCGTCCGCCCTCGATATGCATGAGATTGTTGCCGGTGAGCTTCACCGCCTTCCCGGTCGCGGGAATTCCCTGGAACGCGCCGCGATGCGTCCCGTGCGCAACCCAGTGATTGGCGACGCGATCGTCTGCAGCGACTTGCAAGGCGACTTTGATGTTCAGGTCGGGGAAACCTTCGCGGAAGGTCGCAAGCATGTGCTCGTGGCCGGCGCGATCGGTGGCCGGATAGCCGCCGAAGGTGAGCTCGTAGTCGGGCGCGAACAACTCCGACCCGAGGGCAAGCCTTCCGTCGCCCTCGAATTCTTCGATTTCGCGGCGTGCGATCGCCTTATTCTCGTTTGCGCGGCTCATCATCGACTCCTGCTCAGTCCAGCGCCGCCAAGCCGCCGCCGACGACGAACTGCCGCATGCGCTCGACGAGCAATTCCGGCGCGGCTTCGACATCGTCCCGATAGAGACACGCGACACGCTCGATCTCGGCCATGTGGCTCAGCCGTTCCGGGGTCACCGTGCTCTTTGACGGCTGGCTACGGCGCCGCGCCAGCAGCTCCTCGGGCCGAATAAAGTCGTAGGCTAGGTGGACCGGGATTTGCCTCGCGCAGCGGCACGCGTTGTTGGCGTTGACGAGACCGCAGGAGCGCTTCATGTACGATTCGAGCGCATCGCGGCCGCGTTGCAAGCGCTTGCGGAACGTCGCCTCGTCGATGTCTAGGATATCGGCGCACTCGGGGCCGGAGAATCCAAACACTTCGGCCAGCGAATAAGCGATGCGCTCGTCGCGGGTCAGCGCAAGGAGAATGGCGCTGACGCAATTGCTCATCACCTGCTCGGCCAAGATCTTCGTCTCGGCCTCGTTGAACGAAGCTGGAGGAACGGTCGCATGCGAGGCCATCACCCGGTCGATCGAATCGAAGCCTTCGACCATGCTCTCGTAGCGACCGACGCGGAAACGCATGTAATGGCGGCTCGCGATCCGGAACGCCCAGGTGCGCACCGAGCTCTCGCCGCGGAACGACGACAGACCGGTCACGATCTGTATGAGTGCCTCCTGAGCCGCATCCTCGGCGTCGGCCGGATGCCCGAGCATGCGGAGCGCAAGGCGGTAAACGTCATCGCGCAGGAGCTCGAGGAGCTTTACGAGCGCGGCCTGGTTACCGGCAATCGCGGCACGCGCGAGATCGTTTGGATCGGCGCCGGAGCGGGTCTTGCTGTCGAATGTCACAGGCGCCTCCTGATCCTTTAGTGGCCGGTTGAACGGCGACTGTGACCAGAAATTTTTGCCACGTCCGTCTTTTTTGGAGTTCTTTGATTTTATTGGAGAAATTTTGCATCGGCGGCGCCTTGCCGGAGCCGACTGGGCCGCGCGGCTGCGTTCCGCCAGCGTGACTATCCGCGCGAACCTTTGCAACCACAGCCGGCCGGCCTATGAACCCGCCGATGCCCGCCACGCCGGACGAGCTTTTCGCTTACCTGGACAGTCTCGGCGTCGCGCACCAGACCGTGCGCCATCCGGCGGTGTTCACGGTCGAGGAAGCGCGGACGCTGCGCGGCCAGATCGCCGGCGGGCACACCAAGAACCTGTTCCTGCGCGACAAGAAGGGCGCGCTCTACCTCGTGGTGGCGCCGGAAGACGCGATGATCGAGCTCAAATCGCTGCATCGCCTGCTCGGCGCGTCGGGGCGGTTTTCCTTCGGCTCCGCCGCGCTGATGCGCGAGACGCTGGGCGTCGAGCCCGGCTCGGTGACGCCGTTCGCCGTCATCAACGACAAGGCCGGTCAGGTGACGGTGATCCTCGACGCCGCCATGATGGCGCACGAGACGCTCAATTTTCACCCGCTGGTCAACACCGCCACGACGACGATCGCGCGCGCGGGCCTCATCACGTTTCTCGAAGCGACCGGCCACAGGCCGCGGATCGAGCCGGTTTCGGCGGCAGCGGCCTGAAAACCGCGTTGCATTCGCCCGCTTTCTCACCATTTAATCAGGCGAATAGGGAAGCCAGGGGTCCGCCGGGCCCAAAAGGGAAGGCGCTTCAAGGCCGATGTTGCAGCAAGCTCAAACCACCGCCGCCGACGCGCTCGTCAAGGACACGACGACGCAAGCCTTCGTCAAGGACGTCATCGAGGAATCCAAGCGCCAGCCGGTGCTGGTCGATTTCTGGGCGCCCTGGTGCGGCCCGTGCAAGCAGCTCACGCCGGTGCTGGAGAAATCGGTCCGCGCCGCCAAGGGCAAGGTGAAGCTCGTCAAGATGAACATCGACGAGCACCCCGCGATCCCCGGCCAGATGGGCATCCAGTCGATCCCGGCGGTGATTGCGTTCGTCAACGGCCAGCCGGCCGACGGCTTCATGGGGGCGCTGCCGGAAAGCCAGGTGGTGGCGTTCCTCGAACGGCTGACCAAGGACCGCATCGGCGGCGAGGCCAAGGATCTGCTCAAGGCCGCCGACACCGCGCTCGCCGACGGCGATTTCGCCGGCGCCGCCAATCTCTATGCGCAGCTCCTCGCCGAGGATAATGCCAATGTGCATGCGCTTGGCGGCCTGGCGCGCAGCTATGTCGAGACCGGCGCGCTCGACCAGGCGCGGCAGACGCTGGCGATGGTGCCGGAATCGAAACGCGGCGAGGCGTCGGTCGCCGCCGCGCAGGCCGCATTGCAATTGGCCGAGCAGGCGAAGACGCTGGGGCCGGTCGCCGAGCTCGAACAGAAAGTCGCCGCCAATCCGCTCGATCATCAGGCGCGCTTCGAGCTGGCGCTGGCGCTCAACGGCAAGGGCCGCCGGCTCGACGCGCTCGAGCAGCTGATGAGCATCGTCCGGCGCGACCGCAAATGGAACGACGATGGCGCGCGCAAGCAGCTCGTTCAGTTCTTCGACGCCTGGGGCCCGGCCGACGAAGCCACGATCGAGGGCCGCAAGCGGCTTTCCTCGATCTTGTTCGCGTAGCCTCTGATCGCTCCCGTTTTCGGGAGGCGAAGCGCTGGCGATGGCGTGTGGAGTGCGACATGCCGATCAATGCGATCTACAAGGCGCCGTCCGACCTTCCCGAAATCATTCCGGTTTTTCCGTTGCCGGGAGCCTTGCTGCTGCCGCGCGGGCAGATGCCGCTCAACATCTTCGAGCCGCGTTACCTGGCGCTGATCGATGACGCACTGCGTTCCGGGAACCGCCTGGTCGGCATGATCCAGCCCGACCCCGTCCATGCCGGACCGGACCAGAGCAAGCCGTACCTGTTCCGCATCGGCTGCGTCGGGCGGATCACCCAGCTCGCCGAGAGCGGCGACGGCCGCTATCTGATCCAGCTCACCGGCGTCGCGCGCTTTCGCATCGAGGAGGAGCTCGCCATCGACACCGCCTACCGGCAATGCCGGGTCGACTATCGGCCCTTCGTCGACGACTTCACCGCGCGCAAGGGCGAGGGCGAGGTCGACCGCAAGGCGCTGCTGCACGCACTCTCCGATTTCCTCAAGGCCAACGACCTCAAGGCCGATTGGGAGGGAATCGAAAACGCCCCCAACGAGGCGCTGGTCAACGCGCTGGCGATGATGTCGCCCTACGGCGCCGCGGAGAAGCAGGCCATGCTGGAGGCGCCGGACCTGAAAACCCGTGCCGAAATCCTGGTCGCCATCACCGAGATCGAGCTGGCGAAAGCCAAGACTCCCGGCGAGACTTCGCTGCAGTGACCGACGGTGGATGACCGACGACGGACGCCAGACGGTTGCGCCGAATTGGTATAAGAGGGCTGCGACTGGAGCCTGCGATTATGTCTTCCGACCCCGCCGATACCATCGATCCGAAGCTGCTCGAAATCCTGGTCTGCCCGCTGACCAAATGTCCGCTCGAATACGACGCCGAGAGGCAGGAGCTGATTTCGCGCGCCGCCAAGCTCGCCTACCCGATCCGCGACGGCATCCCGATCATGCTGCCCGAGGAAGCGCGCCGGCTCGATTGAATTGCCTTTTGCCCGTCATGCCCGGCCTTGTGCCGGGCATCCACGTCTTGCGGCAGCTCGGGCCTATTAAGACGTGGATGGCCGGGACAAGCCCGGCCATGACGACAACGCGGAGTGATTTTCAGTGATCAAAATCTGGGGCCGGAACACTTCGGCGAACGTGCAAAAGGTGATGTGGGCGGTCGGCGAGATCGGACTGCCGCACGAGCGCATCGATATCGGCGGTCCGTTCGGCCAGAACCGCGAAGCGGCCTATCTCGCGAAAAATCCGAACGGCCTCGTGCCGACGCTCGAGGAGGAGGACGGGTTCCTGCTCTGGGAGTCGAATTCGATCGTGCGCTATCTCGCCGCCAAGCACCGCGCCGGCGTGCTGGAGCCGGCCGATGCGCATGCACGGGCGCGCGCGAGCGCCTGGATGGATTGGCAGCTCAGCGTCGCCGCGCCGGCGATCTCCGACGCCTTCATGGGATTGATCCGCACGCCGCCGGAAAAGCGCAACTACGCGGCGATCGAGGAATCGAAAAAGCGGACGACCGCGGCGATGGCCCTCCTCGATGGGCAACTCGCCAAGACCGCTCATGTCGCGGGCGACGCTTTCTCCTATGGCGACATCCCCGTCGCCATCATGGCCTATCGCTATCGCCAGCTGGTGCCGGAGCGGCCGGCGCTGCCGCACTTCGAGCGCTGGTACGCGGCGATCGCCGCGCGCAAGGCCTTCAAGGATCAGGTCGCGGCCGTGCCGCTGTCGTGATGCGTCATTGCGAGTCATTCGGCGGCGCGCAGCGGCTACTCCGCCGCCGCCCGCGCGGCGCGGCCCTGCGTCGACACGATGTAATCCATCGCCGCCTGCACGCCGCCCTTCTTGTGCGGCACGCCGGCGAGCGCCAGCGCCATCTCGGTCGCGCCCAAGGCTCCGATCAGCGTGGCGTCATTGATGTCGCCGAGGTGGCCGATGCGGAAATATTTCTTGGCGTAAGGGCCGAAGCTCGCGCCATAGGCGATGTTGAAGGTGTTGAGCGCGAGATCGCGGAACTGATCGGCATCGTGGCCGTCGGGCAGGAGCACGGCGGTGATCGTCGGCGAGTAGTATCTCGGCTCGCGGCAAAGGATCTCCAGGCCCCAGGCGCGCACCGCCCGGCGTGTCGCCTCGGCCAGCCGGTGATGGCGCGCGAAGACGTTGTCGAGGCCCTCTTCGTGCAGCATCTCGATCGCCGTATCGAGGCCGTAGAGCATCTGCGTCGCCGGCGTATAGGGAAAGAAGCCGACCTTGTTCATGGTCAGCATGTCCTCCCAGGAGAAGAAGGATCTCGGCAGCTTCGCCGTGGTCGAGGCGCGCAGCGCCTTGTCGCTCACCGCGTTGAACGACATGCCGGGCGGCAGCATCAGCCCTTTCTGCGCGCCGCCGATGGTGACATCGACGCCCCATTCGTCGTGCCGGTAGTCGGTCGAGGCGAGCGAGGAGATGGTATCGACCAAGAGGAGCGCCGGATGGCCGGCGGCGTCGATCGATTTGCGGATTTCCGCGATCGGCGACAGGCAGCCGGTGGCGGTCTCGTTGTGCAGGACGCAAACCGCCTTGATCTCGTGCGCCTTGTCCTGGCGCAGACGCTCCTCGATGATCTTCGGGTCGGCGCCGACGCGCCAATCCGTGGCGATGAACTCGGGGCGCAGGCCGAGCCGGTCGGCCATCACCTTCCACAGCGTCGCGAACTGCCCGGTGTTGACCATCAGCACCTGGTCTCCCGGCGAGAGCGTGTTGACGAGCGCGGCTTCCCAGGCGCCGGTGCCGGTCGCGGTCAAGATGATCACCGGATTGACGGTCTTGAAGATCGTCTTGATGCCTTCGAGCACGCGCTTGCCGAGCTTGGCGAATTCCGGGCCGCGCTGGTCGATGAGCGGCATGTCGATCGCCCGCAGGATGCGATCGGGCACGGGCGTCGGCCCGGGGATTTGCAGGAAATGGCGCCCGGGAAGACGCGAGGCATTCTGCGGCATTGTCATTGCTCCGGCGGACGCTTCTTTGTTTGCGGCCGCGCTCGTCCGCAGCCGCGCGCCGCGCGGCCTTGATCCCCGAACGGAACTTGCCGGTCAAGCCAATTCGCGCCCACGCCGAGTGGGCAAGAGGACGCACAAGAGACGCACCCGACGCACGATCAGCCGCTCATTTCGGGCATTGCTGCTCGTTGTAGCTCCAGGTCTCGACTTTGATGCCCGGCCCCGCCATGCAGATATTGGGATCGTTGCTGATCGCGCCGGTCACGCTGATCCCCCGACCCGGATCGGGACGCGGCGGCTTGACGAACAGCGCGTATTTGCCTTGCGGCGTGTCGATGAACAGACAGTTCTCCACGCCAGTGCTGGTGCAGCCGTTGATCGTCACCGGTCCGTCGGCGGCGAACGCGGCGGAAGCCGTCAACAGCGCGAACGTGAGCATTGCGTTCTTGAGCATTGCCCTCCCCTTTCCCTTTCGATGTTCAGCAAAATGAAAACGTATCAGCTCTCCGCCGCCAGCGCGCTCTCGTGCCAACGCCGCAGCGCCAGATAATTGACGAGCGTGAGCAGATAAAAGATCACGATGCCGGAGAGCGAGAGCAGCAGCAGCGCCGCGAACATGCGCGGGATGTTGAGACGATAGCCGGCTTCGGCGATCCGGTAGGCGAGCCCGGAGCCGGCGCCGGCCGAGCCGGCGGCAATCTCCGCCACCACCGCGCCGATCAGCGACAGCCCGCCGGCGATGCGCAAGCCCGCCGAGCATATAAGGCAGCGCCGACGGCAGCTTGAGGCGCCACAGCACGCTGACCGCGCGAAGCGCCGTAGAGCGAGAACAGGTCGGCGAGATTGCGGTCGACCGAGTTGAGGCCGAGCGTGGTGTTGGCGAGCACCGGGAAGAAGGCCACGATCCAGGCGCAGGCCAGGACCGCCAATGGCTGCGGCAGGTAGATCAAAAGGAGCGGCGCGACGGCGACGATCGGCGTCACCTGCAGGATCACGGCGTATGGATAGAGCGAATATTCGACGAGCCGCGACTGGTTGAAGAGAACCGCAAGCCCGACCCCACCGGCTGCCGCGAGCAAGAAGCCCTCGAACGTCGTCAACAGCGTCACCGAGAGCGATTGCGCCAAGCAGCGACCAGTCGGCGACGAGCGTCTGCCAGATGCGGCTCGGCGCCGGCAGCACGTAAGGCGGAACGTCTTCGACGCGCACCACCGCTTCCCAGAGCCCGACCACCAGCGCCAGCACGACGACCGGCAGCGCAATGCGCAGCGCCCGATCGCGGCCTTCGCGCGCGGCGGATGCGCGGCTTCATGCGTCGGCTCCCGCGGCCATGGCTTGCGCCAGCGCCTGCGAGGCGCGGCGGCAGAACGCGGCGTATTCGGCCGAGGTGCGGAAGTTCTGGTCGCGCGGATAGGGCGCGTCGATTGCGAGCTCGCCGGACACGCGGCCCGGCCGCGCCGCCATCACCACGACGCGGCTCGAGAGATAGACCAACTCGAACACCGAATGGGTGACGAAAACGATGGTGGTGCGCAGCGCCTGCCAGAGCTCGAGGAGATCATTGTTGAGCTTGAAACGCGTGATCTCATCGAGAGCGGCGAACGGCTCGTCCATCAGGAGGAGCGCCGGCTCGGTGACGAGCGCGCGGGCGATCGAGACGCGCATGCGCATGCCGCCGGAGAGCTCGCGCGGAAAAACGTGGCCGAACTCTTCCAGGCCGACACGGCCGAGCGCCGCCTCGGCGCGCGCCGCGGCCGCCTTGCCGGCCGGCATGCCGGCAAGCTTGAGCGGCAGCAGCACGTTGTCGAAGACGGTCGCCCACGGCATCAGCGTCGGCTCCTGGAAGACGAAGCCGATCCGGCTCTCGCTCCCGGCCGGAGCCGCGGCTTGCGGCCATTCGACCGCGCCTTGCGTCGGTTCGGTCAGCCCGGCGATGATGCGCAAGGCGGTCGATTTCCCGCAGCCCGAGGGACCAAGCAGCGCCAGGAATTCGCCGGCGCGGACTTCGAGATCGAGACCGGCAAGCGCGCGCGTGCCATTGGGAAACGTCTTGCCGACGCCGCGCAGCGCGACCAGCACCGGAGCGTGTGCAGCCGCTGCCGGCATTACCGCTTCGGCCGCAGATCGAGCCCGACCTTCTTGCCGACGAATTGCAGCGTGTAGGATTTACGGTAATCGAGGCCGGCCTTGACCACGCCCGCACGCACCATCTTGTCGAAGAAGTCCTGCATGTGCGCATCGGTCATGGCGCCGACGCCGAGCGCGAGCGCGTCGCCGGAATCGACGATGCCGTAGTCCTTCATCTTGGCGACCGAGTAGGCGAGGAGCTCGTCGCTCATCTCCGCGTTCGCTTTCTTGATCGCGGCGTTGGCCGGCCGATTGTCGCCATAGATGTAGTTCATCCAGCCGATGATCGAGGCATCGACGAAACGCTGCACCAGATCGGGCTTCTTGTCGACGAGATCGCGGCGCGTCTCGATCAGCGTCGAATAGGCGCTGAAGCCTTGATCGGCGAGCAGGAAGATTTTGGGCTTGAACTTCGCCTCTCGCTCGATGGCGAACGGCTCGGAGGTCACGTAGCCCTGCATCGCGCTGTTCTTGTCGGCGAGGAAAGGCTGCGGGTTGAAGGTGTAGGGCTTGGCCTGCCGGTCGGTGAAGCCGTAATCGGCCTTGAGCCACTGGTAGTAGGTCGCCATTCCTTCCTTCGAGACGAACAGCGTCAGCTTCTTCAAATCCGCGAATTTTTCGATGCCCGGGTCCGGATGCGCGATGAAGACCTGCGGATCCTTCTGGAACAAGGCGGCGACCTCGATCGTCGGCACGTTCTGCTCGACGGCATCGAAGCCCTGCAGCGTGTTGGCGCTGAGGTAGAAGTCGATCTTGCCGGCGGCGAGCAGGATGCGGTTGTTGGCATTCGGGCCGCCGGGCACGATGGTCACGTCGAGGCCGTATTTCCTGTAGGTGCCGTCGGCCAGCGCCTGATAGAAGCCGCCATGCTCGCCCTCCGCCACCCAATTGGTGCCGAACGCAACCTTGTCGAGGGTCTGGGCCGCGGCAGGCGCCAACCCGGCGGCGGCCGCCGCCAGAGCGGCGAGCAGCGAGCGGACGATTTTCGCGAAGCTGCATTGCTTGCTCCTTCGCGAGCGCGCCGCGACAATAGAACATGATCCGGAAAAAAGCCGCCCCCGGATTTGATCGGGGGAGAGCAGCCGAGAGAGCCACAATGAGCCTGCCGAAACGCGACTGGATGGAAATGACCTGGCAGGACATCGCCGGCGCCGCTGCCGCGACCGCGCGATGGATCGCCGTCCTGCCGCTCGCCGCGGTGGAGCAGCACGGCCCGCACCTTCCCGCTCGGCGTCGATAGCTTCATCGCCGAAGCCTACCTGGCGCGCGTGCGCAAGCTCCTGCCCGACGAGCTTCCGGTCACTTTCCTGCCGGTGCAGCGCGTCGGCGTTTCGGTCGAGCATCTCGCCTACCCCGGCACGCTGACGCTCTCGGCCGCGACCGCGATCGCGGCATGGACCGAGATCGGCGAAAGCCTGGCGCGGGCCGGGCTGCGCAAGCTCGTTCTCGTCACCAGCCATGGCGGCAATGTCGCGGCGATGGAATTGGTGGCGCGCGATCTGCGCGCGCGGCTTGGCATGCTCGCGGTCACCGTCGGCTGGCACCGCTTCGGCTATCCGGACGGCACGTTTTCCGGCGAGGAGAGAAAGCACGGCATTCACGGCGGCGATATCGAAACCTCGCTCATGCTCGCCGGAGCACCGGACACGGTGCGGATGAACGAGGCGGCGAACGCGACGCCGGCCAGCATCGCGATGGCGCGCGAATTCAAATGGCTCGGCGCCTATCGCCCGGCCGGCTTCGCCTGGATGACCCAGGACCTCAACCCGACCGGCGCGATCGGCGATGCAACGCTGGCGAGCGGCGAAAAGGGCGAAGCCGCGCTCGCCCACGGCGCGCAGGCCTTCGTGGAATTGCTTGCGCGAGGTGGATCGCTTCGATCTTGCGCGGCTGGGCGAAGGACCGCTGCGCTGATAGCGTTTCGGCCGTTGAGGGGCCACGGGCGCACCAGGGAGTACTGGCCGATGTTCATTACCACCAAAGACGGTACGCAAATCTATTACAAGGACTGGGGCAAAGGTCAGCCCATCGTGTTCAGCCATGGCTGGCCGCTGTCGGCCGATGACTGGGACAATCAAATGCTGTTCTTCCTCAATCACGGCTATCGCGTCATCGCCCATGACCGCCGCGGCCACGGCCGATCGACCCAGACGGGCGACGGCCATGACATGGATCACTATGCCGACGACCTTGCCGCTTTGACGGCGCATCTCGATCTGAAAAACGCCATTCACGTCGGCCATTCCACCGGCGGCGGCGAGGTGACGCACTATCTCGGACGGCACGGCGAAAACCGGGTGGCGAAGGCGGCCCTGATCAGCGCGGTGCCGCCGCTGATGGTGAAGACGGCGGCCAATCCAAACGGCCTTCCCAAAGCGGTATTTGACGATTTGCAGGCGCAGCTCGCGGCCAATCGCTCGCAATTCTATCGCGCGCTGCCGGAGGGTCCCTTCTATGGCTACAACCGGCCGGGCGCAAAAGCCTCGGAGGCCATCATCGCGAACTGGTGGCGCCAGGGCATGATGGGCGGCGCCAAGGCGCATTACGACGGCATCGTCGCCTTCTCACAGACCGATTTCACCGAAGACCTCAAGAAGATCACCGTGCCGGTGCTGGTGATGCACAGCGAGGACGATCAGATCGTTCCCTACGTCGCCGCCGGACCATTGTCGGCAAAGCTGCTTGAAGAACGGGACGCTGAAGACCTACAAGGACTTCCCGCACGGCATGCCGACCACGCAAGCGGCCACGATCAACGCCGACCTGCTGGCGTTCCTGAAAGCATGAACGCTCGTCATTCCGCGGCGGATGCTCATCCGCGCCGGCGCAAGGCGGGCGACGGATTGAAGCGTCACGCCGCGATCTTCACATATTCGAAATCGCCCGGCTTGTTGTCGATGCCGACGCGCGGCGGCGCGATCCAGCCGGCGAATTGGCCGGGCTCGGAGACCCGCTGCATCAGGCTGACGATGAAATCGCCGTCGGCCTTCGACGGCAGCCACTTGCCCAGATCGCGGCTCCAGGCGGAGCCGTCGAGGATCACGCCCGCGGGCGAGATCTTGACGTCCTTGAACTCGCCGATCTGGCGATGGAAGCCGACATGCGGCAGCTCGAACTGGAAGGCGACGCCGGTCCGGTCGATGACCTTGTTCCAGCGGTCGAGACCGCGCTGGCAATCGGTCGGTGTAATCGTCGCGCAGCCGCATGTTGACCGCGGTCAGCGCCGGCTCATCGACGCGCTTGATCTCGCCGTCGACGAGCTTGAGCACCGGGTAGGTCGAATGCTCGAGCCGGTGATCGTCCTCGATCTTGGTCTCCTGGAAGCGGCCCTTGAGGCCGGCGTTGAACGCGTTGGCGGCGTTGGTCGAGACCTCCGAGCCGAACAGGTCGAGCGAGAGCGAATAATGCAGATTCAGCTTCTTCTGGATCGTCGGCAGGTCGATGACGCCGAGGCCGCGCACCTTCTCGATCTCGGCGGGATCCTCGATGCCGGCCGCCTGCATCGCCTCGCAGGTGCGCTGGATGGTGCGGCCGACGCCGGTTTCGCCGACGAACATGTGGTGGGCTTCCTCCGTCAGCATGAAGCGGCAGGTGCGCGACAGCGGATCGAAGCCGGATTGCGCCAGGCTTTCGAGCTGCATCTTGCCGTCGCGATCGGTGAAGAAGGTGAACATGAAGAATGACAGCCAATCCGGCGTCGCCTCGTTGAAGGCGCCGAGCATGCGCGGCTTGTCGGCATCGCCGGAGCGGCGCTGCAGCAGGCCGGCCGCTTCCTCGCGGCCGTCGCGGCCGAAATATTTCTGCAGGATGTAGACCATCGCCCACAAATGCCGCCCTTCCTCGACATTGACCTGGAAGACGTTGCGCATGTCGTAGAGCGACGGCGCGGTCTTGCCGAGATGGCGCTGCTGCTCGACCGAGGCCGGCTCGGTGTCGCCCTGGATGACGACGAGCCGGCGCAGCATGGCGCGATACTCGCCCGGGATATCCTGCCAGACCGGCTCGCCGTAATGGCGGCCGAACGGGATCTTGCGGTCCGGCTCCTGCGGCGCGAGCAGGATGCCCCAGCGGTATTCCGGCATCTTCACATAGTCGAACTTCGCCCAGCCCTTCGGATCGACCGAGACGGCGGTGCGCAGATAGACGAGCGACTCCTGGAAGCCGACCGGTCCCATGTCCATCCACCAGTCGATGTAGCCCGGATGCCAGCTCTCGAGCGCGCGCAGCACCTGCCGGTCCTCGGCGAGATTGACGTTGTTCGGAATCTTGGTGGTGTAGTCGACGTTCTCGATGTTCATGGGTAACTCCTATTCTTGTCCTCCCCCGCGAAGCGGGGGACGGGGGACCGCCCGCCGGGCGGTGGAGGGGGCTGGCTTGCTCAGCGTAGGCGGCACTTGCCCCTACCGGCTCGCTTCGCTCGCCACCTCCCCCGCGAAGCGGGGGAGGACGCATAAAACTCACACCCTTCTCGTATCGAACACCGGCTTCTGGCCGGTGCCGTAGCGCTTGAGCGCGCCCTCCTCGCCGATCGCGTTCGGCCGCTGGAAAATCCAGTTCTGCCACGCGGTCAGCCGGGCGAAGATTTTCGATTCCATCGTCTCCGGCCCGGCGAAGCGCAGATTGGCTTCGAGGCCGGTGAGGCCGTCTGGCGAAAAGCTCGCGCGCTCTTCGAGGAACATGCGCACCTCGTCGTCCCAATCGATGTCGTCGGGCGCGAAGGTGACGAGGCCGAGCCGTTGCGCGGCCGCGGCGTCGAGCATCTTGCCCCGCTCGGCCTTGGCCGCTTCGAGATCGGCCGGGTCGGCGAGGAAGCGGCTTGCGAGCCGCGTGAGCCCGTTCGACATCGGATAGGGGCCGAAATTTGCGTCAGTCAGCGCGATCGCGGCCGGCGGCCTGTTGTCGCCCTCGCGCCGGCCCAGGAACATGTAGGAGCGGTCGCTGGCGAAGGCGAGCTCGGCGAGCGTGCCGGCAAAGCACGAGCCCGGCTCGATCAGCGTCACCAGCGAGCGCGAGGTGAGATCGACGCGCTTGAGCACGCGCTTCCACAGATGCCGGATCTCGCGAATGAGCCAGTGATCCGCGTGGGCGTCGAGGAATTGCTCGTAGGCGATGACCGCGGCAGGGTCGCCCGACGATTTGAACACGATCGCGGCGACGTCGAACTCGTTGAGCCGGATGTTGAGGATCGCGTCGTCGAGCTCGCGCGCGAGCGCGAGCGGCCAGAACGCCGCGCCGAGCGACGCCATGGCCTCGACCGAGGCGGGCGGCGGCGCCGTGGGTCCGCGCAAAGTGACGGTGGCGATGCGCGCGCCGCGATCGAATTCGACGCCGAGCGAGCCATAGTCGACGCCGCCTTCGCTGAACTGGCGCGCGAGCGGCGCGAGCGCGATGCCCTGCTTGGCGTCGCCGCGGCGCGAGCGCGCGGCGAATTCGCGGGCGCGCGCAACGATCGTCTCCTCGAATTTCGAGCCGGGCACCACTTCGTCGACGAGCCGCCATTCGAGCGCGCGCTTGCCTTTGACGCCCTCCTCCGTGGTGCAGAAGAAATCGGCGTGGTCGCGGCGCACCTTGCGCTTGTCGGCGACGCGGGTGAGGCCGCCGGTGCCCGGCAGCACCGCAAGCAGCGGCAATTCCGGCAGCGAGACGGAAGACGAGCCGTCATCCACCAGGAGGATGTAGTCGGCCGCAAGCGCCAGCTCATAGCCGCCGCCGGCCGCGGTGCCGCTGATGGCGCAGATGGTGGCGAGACCGGAATGCTCGCTCAAATCTTCGATGCCGTTGCGCGTCTCGTTGGTGAATTTGCAGAAATTGACTTTGTGGGCGTGGCTCGCGCCGGCCAGCATCCGGATATTGGCGCCGGCGCAGAACACCCGCGGCTTGCCGGAGCGCAGCACCACCGCGCGCACCTGCGGATGCTCGAAGCGCAGCCGCTCGAGCGCGTCGGCGAGCTCGATATCGACGCCGAGATCGTAGGAGTTGAGCTTGAGGTCGTAGCCCTCGAACAGCGCGCCCTTCTCGTCCACGTCGAGGAACAGAGTGGCGATGTCGCCGTCGATCTGCAGCTTCCAGTGGCGATAGCGGGACGGCTCGGTCTGGAAATCGATCCGCGTGCGCCCGTTCGCCAGGGGCCGCTCAGCCGCGTGATGCGCGTCGGTCATCGCAGTGCCTCAACGCCAGGTGCTGCACTATAGTTCATAACTACCTCCCCGGCCGTTAGTGCACTATAATGCATCAGGCCGCAACCCCGTCGGCGGGCCGTTCGCCCTCGCGGTGGTCGCGCAGCAGCCGGTTGATGAAGTCGGCAGAAGCCGCGAGCGTCGCCTCCGGGGCATCGCGATAGGGCGAATGGCGCGCGCCCGGGATGATCGTCACCTCGACCGGGCAGAAGCATTCCTCGCGCGCGGCCTCGACCTGCTTGAGCGTGCCGTATTCATCCTCGCGCGCCCTGCACGACCAGGACCGGCACCCGGATGTAGCCCAGCGCTTCGGTGATATCCCATTTCTCGAAATCCGGATCGAGCCACGGCTCGACCCAGGAACGGAACGCGCCATCGACGTCGCTGTGCCAGCGCGCGAGCTTCTCGCGCAGCGCGCCGGCGGCAAATTCGTCGCGGGTGCGGCGGATTTCGGCGAGGCCCGTTTTTTCGGTGAAGAAATGCGGCGCCATGAGCACGAGGCCGCGCACGCGATGATCCTGAACGCTGCCGGCGTAGATCGCCGCGATCGAGGCGCCGTCGCTGTGGCCGAAGAGAATGCCGCGCTGAAATCCGATGGCCGCGAGCACGCGCGGCAGCACGTCGAGCGCCTCCTCGTCCATGAAGGACAACGGGCGCCGCGGCGGCGCCGGACTCGATTTGCCGCATCCCGCGCGCGAATAAACGAAGACGCCGGCGCCGGTCGCCGCCGCCAGCTGCTTCGGGGAACGCGCGCCACAATCCGACGCTGCCGAGACCCTGGTGCAGCATCACGATGGTCGGCGCCGCGTCGGGCCGCGGCCCGATCATGCGGTACTCGAGCCGCTGCGGCGGCAGATCGAGGAACCCTTCGTCGGCGATCCTCATGACGCCGCGCCTTGCGCGCCGACCTGCGCCGTCACGATCTGCAAGAGCTTGGCGAAGCTTTGCTCGACGGAATCGCCCGTGGTGTCGAGCTGCGCCTCCGCGCGCGCGTAGTCGGCGCGGCGCGCCTCGAGGATGGCGACGAGGTCGGCCATGGCTTGGCGGTTTTGCGCCATCGGCCGGAAATCGCCTTGCGCCATCACCCGGCTCATATGCTCTTGCGGCCGCGCCTTGATCCAGACCGTGTGGGTGCGGCGAAGCAGCAAGGCGTAGCTTTCCGGACTGGCGACGATGCCGCCGGCGGTGGTGATGACCGCGGCGTCGTGCTCGGCGATCACGCGCTCGAGCGCGCTGCGCTCGTGGCGGCGGAACGTCGCCGTGCCGGCCATCTCGATCAGATCGGGAATGCTGGCGCCGTATTCGTCCTCGACGCGCCGGTCGAGCTCGATGAAGGGCCAGCCGAGATGCCGGGCGAGCATGCGCCCGAGCGTCGACTTGCCGGCGCCGCGCAAGCCGATGAGCGCGACGCGGCGGCCGCGGTCGGCGCCGGCGGAGCGCGCCAGGCGCGCTTCGATGTCCCGAGCGAGCGCCGGCAGCTCGCCCGGCGGAATTTGCGCCAGCAGATCGGCGATGCCGTCGAGCGCCGCCGGGCGCGCCGCGGGCTCAGGCAGGAGCGCGGCGGCGGGAAGATCGAGCGCCTGCGCGATCGCACGCAGCACGCTCACCGACGGATTGCCGGCGCCGCTCTCGATCTGCGCCAGATATCGCTCGGAGGCGAGCGAAGCCTGCGCCAATTGCCGGCGCGTCATCCCGCGCTTGGCGCGATGGCGCCGCACCTCGCGCCCGATCGCGGCGAGAAACGCCGCCGCGGATTGCGTTTCCTCTGGCGCGGCAGCGAACAGGCTTCTTGGGCTTGGTTTTGGCTGAAGACTTCGCCACGTTCGTCCGCCTCTGTGCATTATAGTGCATACCTGCACTATAATACATCGACCTACCAAAGGTAAAGACCGGCCAGCGAACAATCCATGGCCGCGTCCGCGGAAGCGTGAGATTGTGCTTCCCGTACCGCGTGAGGATCAGAAACCTTCCCCCATAGAGTTTGGGTGCACCTTGACGATAGGCATTGCCGCGATCACCGGTGACCGTCGATTTATCGTCACTGCCTCAGATCGTATGCTGTCGTCCAGCGACGGGGTTGTGCCCGCGACGGAAAGACTCTCTTAAAGCGCGACAGATCGCTAAGTCATGGGCACTGATGTTCGCCGCTGAAGATGCAAATATCTTCCTGCCAGTGGTTCGGCAGGTCTGGGAGGAGCTTATCCCTACCCCCGAGGCCGAAAAAAAATCTTATGATTTGGATGAAGTCCAAGCCGTTGTCGCAGACGTTTATCGGAATACGTTCGACGCAACATTTACATCGAAATATCTTGTCCGATACGGATACAAAAACATAGCGGATTTCAAAGCTACGGGATTTGCTCAATTTGGTGATCAAAAATTCCGTGAAATTTGCGATGCGATCGACAATTTCGACCTCGGATTGTCGCTCATGGCTTACGGCTTCGACGGCAAAAAGAAACCTCACATTTTTCAGGTCGAAAATCCGGCCACAATCACGGATCACAATCTGCTGGGCTATGCTGTAATTGGCAGCGGTTTTTATATGGCCACGGCGTCATTACGTCGAAAAAAGATGCCTCATTTCCTCAATCCAATGATTTATCGCGTATTGGAGGCCAAGTTCTTCAGCCGAGACGGCTCCGGGTGTCGGCAAAGACACTATTTTGTTTTGGATGACGGGAGACGGCAAAAGTAGATCGATGGGATATGTGGCCTGCACCCGGTTTGGTTGACACCCGGCTAAGCTAATCCCGTCTGCATTTCGAACTCCACGGGACTTAGATATCCGATCGTCGAGTGCCGGCGTTTCGGATTATAGAAGCATTCGATGTAGTCGAACACGTCAGCCTTGGCTTGGTCGCGCGTGCGATACGTTTTGCGCGCTGTGCGCTCGGTCTTCAGCGAGGAGAAGAAGCTCTCCATCGCGGCGTTATCCCAGACGTTGCCTGAGCGGCTCATCGAGCAGACGACACCGTGATCTGCCATCAGCTTCTGGAACTGCTCGCTGGTGTACTGGCTGCCACGATCGGAGTGATGCAGCAGCGCCTCGGGCTTGCCGCGGCGCCAGATCGCCATCACCAGCGCGTCAGTCACGAGTTGAGCCGTCATCGCAGCACTCATCGACCAGCCGACCACGCGCCGGGAGAACAGATCGACCACGGCGGCCACGTAGAGCCAACCTTCCGCTGTCCACACGTAGGTGAAGTCAGCGATCCATTTGCGGTTGGGAGCGGGCGCTTCGAAGCTGCGGTCGAGCACGTTGGCGGCGACGGCGGCAACCTGTCGCTCACCCAGATCGGGCGGCAGTCGACGACGTCGCGGACGGGCTTTGAGAGCCTGTAGCCGCATCAAACGCTCGATCCGATGCAGTCCACACAACACCCCCTCCGCAAGCATGTCGTGCCACACCCGCCTGGCGCCATAGGTCCGATCGCTGGCAAGGAAGCTTGAGCGAACCTTCGCGCCCAGCTCTTCATCGCTGCGGCTGCGCTGACTGCGCGGTCGTGTCAGCCAAGCATAGAACCCACCCCGCGAGACACCGAGCGCCCCGCACAACCAATCCGCCGGCCAGATCCCCCGGTGCTTCGCAATGAATCCGAACTTCACGTCGATTCCTTCGCGAAGTAGGCCGCGGCTTTTTTTAGGATGTCCCGCTCGGCCTTCAGCTTGATTACTTCGCGCTTGAGCTGCGCGATCTCAGCCTGCTCGGGCTTCATCTGACCTTGGCCGGGAAACCCATGCTGCGGATCATCCGCAAGCGCCTTCACCCAACTGCGCAACTGTGACTGATGCACACTGAGATCGTGCGAGGCCTGGGCATACGAGACGCCCCGCTCTTTGAGCAGCCGCACAGCCTCACGCTTGAACTCGCGCGTAAACTTCCGTCTCTCCATGACCCACCTCCGGTTCCATCAAAACACCTAACTCGGTGTCTGCGGAACCGGGTGCAGGCCAGTATCAAGATTCAACGGATACAGAGAAAGCTTTTTAGTCGGCGGCTTTTCGGGCCGATTTCCGATAATAATTTCATGCGTTAAAATGCATATACTGCTGCGAATAGGCAAAAGGCCCACTCGGGTTTACTCGAAAATCTTCCGCCAGCCGCCGTCTTGCGGTTCGGCGTGCGGCTCGCTCTCTTCGAGCGCTTCCGGTCCGGGATCGTCGGGCGCGTGCACCAGGGGGATCACCGGCTCGGGCTTCGGCGGCGCGCGCCCGGCGCGCCGGCGCGGCGCGGCCGCCGGCTCGGTCAGCCGCAGATGGCGTGCCATCTTGCTCGCCGTCCGTTGGCGCCGTTTCGGCTTGCCGCTCCGGCGCCGCTGCGAGCGGCGCGATCGCGGACGACACCGGCTCGATCACCGCCGCCGCACCGGCGATGCCGGTGAGCGGCACCCGCCACTCGAACGCATCGAGCCGGCCGCTCACCGGCGAGACCGGCAGCCAGCGATCGGACACGTAACCGTCGGCCGTCCACGCCGGATCGGGCGCGGCGTTGAGCGCGCGCGCCAGCCATTCGCGGGCGCGGCCTTCATCGTTGCGCTCGGCCCGCTCCAGCGCCGCCAGCAACAGCGCGACGCGTCGCGTCGGCGCCGCGAGATAGGGAGCCAGCGTCGCGCGCGCCTTGGCGAAATCCTGCGCCTCGATCGCGGCGCGCGCGCTCGCCAATGCGCCCTCGACGCCGCCGGGCGCTTTTTTCACCAGCGCCTCGATCCGCTTCAGCCGGTCGCGCGCCGCCGCGCCGAGGCGGATATCGGCGTAAGCCGCAGCGAGGTCGGGATGCGGATTGGCGCGCCAGGCTTTCTCGACGATGCGGGCGGCCTTGCGCGGATCGCCGCCTTCGGCAAGGAGCCGCCCGGCCAGTGCGGCGGCCGGCACCAGCGTCGGCGCGAGCTTCACCGCTTCGAGCGCAAAAGCCTTGGCGTTGTCGCGGTCGGCGTCCTCGGCCGCGAGCGCCCGGGCGGTGAGCATCACCGCGCGCTGGCGGCGATAGCTCGCCGGGTCGAGCGCACGCCGGTTGCGTTCGAGGAGCGCGAGCGCGCCGGCCCAATCGCCGTCGCCGGCACCGCAATTCCAAGACCGCGCGGCTCGCCCAGCCGAGCGACGGCGCGGTGCGGACCGCTTCCTCGGCAAAGGCGCGGGCGCTTACGAGGTCGTCGCGGCGCTGCGCCTCGACGAAGAGCCCGTGCAGCCCGAGCGCCTTGGTGTCGGCGCGGCTCGCCATGGTGCGGAACGCGCGGTCGGCCGCCGCGCGGTCGCCGGCGAGCTGCGCCGACTGGGCGCTGAGCAGAAGCGCGAGCGGCTCGGCCGGCGCGATCCGGTTCGCTTCGAGCATCGATTTGCGCGCGCCGCCGGCGTCGCCGGCGCCGACGGCAATGAGCCCGCGTGAGAGCGCCGCGTAGGCGCGCGCGCCGCGGCGATTGCGCAGCAGAGTGCGCAGGAGAAACGGCGAGCGCAGCGCGAAGCGGAGCAGGCTGAAAAGGAGAGCCAGCGCCACCAGCGCCGCCAGCATCGCCGCGCCGAGAACCATGAGCGAGGTCTCGAGCCGCCAGCCTTGCCAGGTGACGATGACTTCGCCGGGCCGGTCGGCGAGCCAAGCCGCGCCCAGCGCCAGCGCGCCGACCACGATCAAATAAAGGGCGACGCGGATCATTGCGCAGCCGGCTTGCCGAGCGCCGCCAGCGCATCGGCGGCAATGCGCCGGCCGGCGGCGATGGCGCCGTCGCGCGCCTGCGCTTTTTTCGTCCACGGCTCGGCGAGCGAACGCGCGGCCTCGGGCAACCGGGCGATGTCGGCGAGCGCGGCGTCGAGATCGCCGCGCGCCGCCGCGGCGTTGGCGCGCGCCAGCACGGCGGCAGCGTCGTCGCCCGGCGGCGCATCGACCGGCGTTATGCGCACGAGCTTTTGCGCGCTCATCTCCATGCGCCCGAGCAACGAGCCGTCGCTCGGCGCCGCGCCGGAGGCGCGCAGCAAGGCCGGCGTCAGCGCCGCGAGCTCGCGCGCCAGCGCCGCATTGCTCGGAACCCCGTCGGTCGCGAAAGGCTCGAGCGGCGCCAGCGCGCTTTGCTCGACGCCGAGCGATTTCATCGCCGCGAGCTCCGCCTGGTACGGCGCACCGCGCTCGACCACGGCGCGCAACGCCTCGGCGGCAACCGTCATGCGCGCCGCGCGGTCGTCGGCGCTCGCGGGGCGGCGCGCAACGTCGTCGCCGAGAGATTTGACGGCGCGTTCCAGCCCGGCGATGCGGTTCGCCAGCGCGTCGAGATCGCCGCGCTCGACCCCGGTCTGCGCCGCTTTCTTCGATGCGTCCGCCGCCGCCGACGCGGCGTCGGCACGCGCGAGCGCGCCGCGGGCGGTGACGGCGATCTCGTCGAGGCGGCGGTTGAGCGCGGCCAGCGTGTCGCCGAGCGCTTTCGCCTCGGCCTCCGCGGCCGCGACGCGGGTTGCCAGCGCCGATATCCGCCTGCCGCGCCTGCAGCGCCCCCTGGATCTTGTCGAGCCGGGCGGAAATCGCTTCGACCGCCGCGGTGTCGGGAACCGGCGCGGTGGCCGTCGACGGCTGGGCCGCGGCGGCGGGCCGCCGCGCACCGGCGCGAAGCCGACGAACCAAACTCCGGCGATGATCGCCGCCGTGGCGATCGCGCCCGCGGCGGCGGCAAGCGCGTAGGATTTCGGCGGATCGGCCAACCCCCAAGGCATGCGGGGGCCCGTGGCATCGCCTTCCGGCGCGTGGTCGGTCCCGGCCTGCGGCCCGCCGGAGGTTTGCGACGGCCGCTCGGTTTCGACTTCCTTTGCCGTCAGATCGATGGTCGGCGGCCGGCGGCGCGGGGTGCTGTCAGCATCGCTCGTCATGCCATCTCCGGGGCGAAGCCAGCGAATCCATCTGCCGGCTCGCCGCCACGGCATAGTACGCGGCAAAAATGGCGGCAACAGAGCGGCTGGGCCGGCATCCCGGCGGGTCCTCCGCGCTCAGTCGATCAAGGCGAGGAGCGCCGCCTCGGTCGGCTTCGAGGCGACGCGGATCTTCGCCGCTCCGGCGTGCGCGAGCGGCTCCGCGACCCGCGCCGACAGGCAGAAATGGGCCGGCTCCAGCGCGTTTGCCAGAATTCCGTCGTTGCGCGCTGCGTTGATGTAGGCTTCGGCGCTGCGGCGCGAAAAGTGCAGCACGCCGACATCCGCCGACAGTCTGCGTCACCGCTTCGGCCGCTTCGCGCGGCAGGCTCGTAGCCGCAACGGCGCGATAGACGACAATGGTCTCGACGGCAAAGCCTTTGGCGCGCAGATCGCCGGCAAGATCGCCGGAGCGATCCTCGCCGGCAAGGTAGAGGAGCCGCGCCGGCGGCCTTAATCGCGCGGCGACGAGATTGACGAGGTCGTTCACATTGCCGTCGGCCGAGGTGACGGCGGTGAAGCCGAATTCGCGAATCTCCTGCGCGGTCCGCTCGCCCACCGTGAACACCGGCACGCTGCGCAGATCGTCGCGATGCGTACGCCCGGCAAGGCCCGACAGTGCATTGACGCTGGTCAGCAGAAACGCCGTCCACGGGCCGGCGCCGAGATCGGCATCCGCCAGAGCCTCGATGGCGATGAGCGGCGCGACGATCGGCTCGTGGCCGTGGGCGCGCAAGGCGAGCGCCGTGCGGGCGGCGTGCGGCTGCGGGCGAATGACCAGGAGGCGCACGCTCAAGCCTGCGCAAAAAAATCGGCGCTGGCCAGCCGTTTCAGCTCGCTGGCGCCGTCGGCGCCCAGCGCGGCAGCGTCCGCACGGCGGCCCTCGCGAACAATTTCGAATGCGGCGCTGCCGTCGGGTTTGACGATCATGCCGCGGAAGCGAAGCGTTCCGCCGCTGACCCTGGCATGGCCGCCGATCGGCGTCCGGCAGGACCCGTCAAGCACCGCGAGGAAGGCGCGTTCGGCGACAAGCGCGGTCGCGGTGTCGGGATCGTCGATCGTGGCGACGAGCGCGCGGGTCGCGGCATCGTCCGCCCGTGTCTCGATCGCGATCGCGCCTTGACCGACCGCCGGAAGGAACTCGTCGATTTCGAGGATCGCCGTCGCCGCCGACAAAAGCCCGAGCCGCTTCAAGCCGGCGACCGCAAGGAGCGTCGCATCGGCGGCGCCGGCGTCGAGCTTGCGCAGCCGCGTCTCCACATTGCCGCGCAGCGTCACCACCTCGAGGTCGGCGCGCAGCCGCTTGACCATGGCCTGGCGCCGCACCGAGGCGGTGCCGACCGACGCGCCCGTGCGGCAGTCCGCGCAGGCTTTCGGCCTTGCGGCTGATGAATGCATCGCGCGCGTCTTCCCGGGGCAAAAATCCCGCCAAGACGAGGCCCGCCGGCAGCACGGTCGGCATGTCCTTCGCCGAATGCACCGCCATGTCGATCGCGCCGGCGATCAGCGCCTGCTCGATCTCCTTGGTGAACAGGCCCTTGCCGCCGGCCTCGGCGAGCGGCCGGTCCTGGATCGCGTCGCCGGTGGTGCGGATCGGCGTGATCTCGATCCGCGCGGCATCGAGGCCGGCCGCCGCGACGAGCCGGTTCTTCACCTCATTGGCCTGCGCCAGCGCCAGCGGCGAGCCGCGGGAGCCGATGCGCAGGACGGGCCGTTGGATCGAGGATTGCGCCATAACACCTTAAGTGGAATATGAATTCCGGGGCACTGACGAGCCCGTCATCGGGCCGATCCTGGCTCGGCCCCGGAACGATGCGCTTATAATACACCGATGGTTATTCTCGGTATCGAGACGACGTGCGACGAAACCGCTGCCGCCCTGGTCGAGCGCACCGCCGACGGGCAAGGCCGGATTCTCGCCAACGTCGTCCTCTCGCAGATCAACGAGCACGCCGAATTCGGCGGCGTGGTGCCCGAAATCGCCGCGCGCGCGCATGTCGAGGCGCTCGACCACATCATCGCCAAGGCGATGAGCGAAGCGCAGGCTTCCTTCGCGCAGCTCGACGGCGTTGCCGCGGCCGCCGGCCCGGGCCTGATCGGCGGGCTGATCGTCGGGCTGACCACCGCGAAGGCGATCGCGCTCACCCACGCCAAGCCGCTGATCGCGGTCAATCATCTGGAGGGGCACGCGCTCACCGCGCGGCTCACCGATGGGACGGCGTTTCCCTATTGCCTGTTCCTCGCCTCCGGCGGGCACACGCAAATCCTCGGCGTGCGCGGCGTCGGCGATTATCTGCGGCTCGGCGGCACGCTCGACGACGCCATCGGCGAAGCGTTCGACAAGACCGCCAAGCTCCTCGGTCTCGGCTATCCGGGCGGCCCGCAGGTCGAGAAGGAGGCGGCGAGCGGCGATCCGCAGCGTTTTGCGCTGCCGCGGCCCATGGTCGGACGGCCGGATGCCGATTTTTCGCTCTCCGGCCTGAAGACGGCGCTGCGCCTGGAAGCCGAGAAGATCGCGCCGCTGAGCGACATCGACGTCGCCGATCTCTGCGCCTCGTTCCAGCAGGCGGTGGTCGACGTCGTGGCAGACCGGCTGCGTACCGGGCTCGACCATGTTCCGCGAGCGGGTCGGAATGCCCACGGCGCTCGTTTGCGCCGGCGGGGTCGCCGCCAACCTGGCGATCCGCAAGATCCTGCACCGGCTCGCCTTCGAGATCGGCATCACGCTGGTCGCGCCGCCGCCGGCGTTGTGTACCGACAACGGCGCCATGATCGCCTGGGCCGGAGCCGAACGCCTGGCGCTCGGCCTCACCGACCCGCTCGATTTTGCGCCGCGCGCGCGCTGGCCGCTCGATAGGGTGACTAAGGTGACCCGGGCCGCTTCGGTGAGGACCGCCGCAGAATGACGACGCGGCTTACTGCTCGAACCGCTCGATGAACCATTTGAGCAGGCGCATCCAGATCTCGTCCTTGCCGACGACGTCCTCGATGCCGTGCTCGAGGTTCGGATTGTCGTTGACTTCCATCACCACGACGCCGTGGTCGGTCTGCTTGAGATCGACGCCGTAGAAGCCGTCGCCGATCGGCCGCGCGGCGCGCACCGCGACGTCGATCACCTCGCGCGGCGCCTGGTCGAGATCGAAGGTGCGGAAGCCGCCTTCGCGCGAGGAGCCGTCGGCGCCGGTGCTTGACGATCTGCCAATGGCCGCGCGCCATGCGGTATTGGCACACGAACAGCGGCTCGCCGGCGAGCACGCCGACGCGCCAGTCGAACTCGGTCGGCAGGAATTTCTGCGCCAGCAACAGATCGGTCTCCTCGAACAGCTCGTCGCTGATGCGCCTGAACTCCTCCGGCGTCTCGACCTTGTGCACGCCGCGCGAGAACGAGCCGTCGGGGATCTTGACCACCAGCGGCAGGCCGAGTTCGTCGATCGCCTTGCCGAGGTCGGTGTCCTCGGCGAGCATGACGGTCGGCGGCGTCGGCACCTGGTTCTGGCCGAGCAGCTCCATCAGGAACACCTTGTTGGTGCAGCGGATCATCGAGATCGGATCGTCGATGACCGGCATGCCCTCCTGCCAGGCGCGGCGCGCGAACCGGTAGGTGTGATTGTCGATCGAGGTGGTCTCGCGGATGAACAGGCCGTCGTACTCGGCAAGCTCGGCAAGCTGGCGCTTGGTGATCGGCTCGACGTCGACCGACAGCTTCTCGGCGATGCGGGCGAAATGCTTGATCGAGGACGGCGACGACGGCGCCATCTTCTCGTTCGGATCGTAAAGCACCGCGAGATCGTATTTCGCGACCGTGCGCGCCTTGGGATCGCGCCATTCGCGCTTGGTGTGATGGTGCAGCGACTCGCGGAGGAACTCGGCCTCGCCATTGGCGAGCCGGGTGATGTTGCGCGGGCGGATGCGCTCGATCGAAAGCCAGTCGCCGGGGTCGACGATGACCTCGAGCGCCGGGCAGCGGAACCAGTCGAACAGCAGCCGCCCGAACGACTCGAAGCGGGGATCGCGGGCGATGCCGAAGCACACCAGGAGCCTGAACTCGCCCTCGGGCTGGAAATCGGCGCGGCGGGCGCAGCGGTTGAGCTCGTCCTCGAGCTCCGGCAGCGCGTGCTCGTAGAGCTTCGGCTCGCGCAGCTCCAGCATGGTCTCGACCGTGGGCACGACCCGATGGCCGCGCGCCTCGGCGAGAAGCGAGGCGTAGTAGCCCTTCGACTGGTAGGCGTAGGAGCGCGCCAGGTTGACGAGCTTCGGCCGGCCCACTTCGAACAGGCGCGGCCGCGCCAGGTACTCGGTCGTGGTGATGACCTTGTGCGGGGTCTCGGCGTTGGGCAGATCGCGGGGCTGGTCGACGAGGATGACCCAGCCGGTCATGGGCGGGTCCCCTTCCTGTCGAAATCAGCGAGCGGACACGGGCTGGGCAGATGCGGGCCGGTCATGCGCACGAGGTCGGGCAAGGCACAAATTGTCATAGAGGGAAAAGCAATGATTGGCGACCACGCGGGCGGCGATGTCCACCATCAAAGCCGATTCTGCGGCGGGAACAAGACGCCATTGCGGGATCGTCCAGGGTGGCGCCGCGGCTGTGAGCGCAGCGGCTTCTCGAAGCGCAGGGCATCGGCGCGGTCGTCATAATAGTCGGGGTGCCTGCCGAAAAGCCGGTAGCCGGATTTCTCGTAGCGTGCAATCGCCCGGGTGTTGTGCTCGTGCACCTCAAGACGCATGGCCCGGCGGCGCCGGCGGCGCGCCGCCTCCTCCGCCGCGGCCAAAAGGAGCGGGCCGACGCCGCGCCGGCCGATATGCGGCGCGACGGCGATCGAATAGAGCCGGGCGAGCGTCGAGCGCGGCGGATAGAGGACGAGCACATAGCCGGCGAGCCGGTCCTGCGCTTGCGCCACGAGCAGCGACGCCCGCCGCGAGGCAAGGAAATGGCGAAAACTTCGCCGCGACAGAATATCGGTCGTGAACACCGCCTGCTCGAGCGCGACCAGCGCGGCGACATCGCTCAACCGGCCGCGACGGAGAGCGACGGAAGGCGGCCGCCGATGCGACCCGGCTCACGACGCGCGTCCCTCTTCGATGCGCGCGATCATCGTCTCCAGCCGTCTCCAGCCGGTCGGCCTCGCGCGGCGGCTTGTCCCAGCGCAGCCGGCTGATGCGCGGGAAGCGCATGGCGAGGCCGGATTTGTGCCGGGTCGAGCGCTGCAGCCCCTCGAAGGCGACCTCGAGCACCAGGCCGCTGATCCGGCTCGTGCACGACCTCGCGCACCGGGCCGAAGCGGTCGATGGTGTTGCGGCGCACGAAGCGGTCGATCTCGCACAGCTCCTCGTCGGTGAAGCCGAAATAGGCCTTGCCGACCGGCACCAGCTCGTCGCCGTTCTCCGCCTCGGTCCAGACGCCGAACGTGTAGTCGGAATAGAAGGACGAGCGCTTGCCGTGGCCGCGCTGGGCATACATCAGCACCGCGTCGATCATGAACGGATCGCGCTTCCATTTCCACCACGGACCCTTCGGCCGGCCCGGCAGATAGGGCGCGTCGCGCCGCTTGAGCATGACGCCTTCGACCGCCTCGGCGTCGTCGCCGGCGCCGGCCGCCGCCGGATCGGCGCGCGCGGCCGTGAGCTCGTCCCAGGTCGCGAACGGCGACCAGCGGCGAGAGATCGATGCGCGGCTCGTCGAGCCGCGGCGACGAAGGCCTCGAGCCGCGCGCGGCGCTCGGCGAACGGGCAGCTCGCGCAAATCCTCGTCGCCGTCGACCAGCAGATCATAGGCGCGCAGATGCGCGGGAAATTCCGCCAGCAGCTTCGGCGTGACGGTCTTGCGATTGAGCCGCTGCTGCAGCACGTTGAAGGACTGCACGCGGCCGCTCGCGCATGATCAGCAGTTCGCCGTCGATGCGCGCCGTGGAAGCCGCAGCGCGTCGAGCGAGGTCGGGAAAGCTCGTTCGAGATGTCCTCGCCGGTGCGCGAATAGAGCCGCGCGATCGTGCTGCCGTCCGCGCCGCGGCCGGCGACCGCCTGCACCCGGATGCCGTCCCATTTCCATTCGGCCATGAACGTCGGCGGGATCGAGCGCGGCGAAATCGCCGTCCTCGAGGCGTGCGCGAGCATCGGCGGGCGGAACGGCGCCGGATCGCCGCTCGCCGGCTTGTCGGCGCGGCCTTCGAGCCAGGCGAACAGCTCGCGATAGGGCGGCGCGAGCCCCGGCCAGACCAGCTCGATCTCCTGCGCGTCCTTGCCGCCGAGCGCGGCGACCGCGGTCTTGGCGAGCCGCGCCGAGACGCCGATGCGCAAGCCGCCGGTGACGAGCTTGAGCAGCGCCCAGCGGCCGGTCTCGTCGAGCGCGTCGAGCCAGCGCGCGAGCTGCGGCGGCAGCTCCGCCTTGCCGAGCGTGGCGAGCGTCTCGATGCACGGCGTCGAGAGTGCAGGCGAGGGCTGCGCGCGTGCCGCCTCCCGACTGCTCGGGGCATGGCGCAGGCGGTGCGGCCACATCAGCGCGACGGTCTCGGAGAGATCGCCGACATAATCGTAGGACAGCGCGAACAGCACCGGATCGGTGCGCTCGGCGATCAGGCTGCGGATCAGGCCGGGCTTGGCGTGCGGAAAGATCAGCGCGCCGGTCGAGCGCGGCGAGCGCCCAGCCGCGCTCGGGATCGGGCGTCGATGCGGAAATAGTCGGTCATCAGCCGCAGCTTGGCGTTGCGGCCGGGCTCGTAGGCGAGGCGGTCGAGCAGTTCGGCGAAGCGGTTCATGCCGGCCTCGCTGTCCTGCGGCCGCTGTCGGCCGCGCCTCGTCGTCCTCCTCGCCATAGCCGACGATGTGCGAGCGGCCGCGCCTTGAGGCCGCGCGTGCACGCACCAATGCACCAGCGCATCCTCCTGCGCCGTGCGTGACCCAGATTTCGCCGGCGCCGGTCGCCGCGATGGTGGCGGTGAGGCCGTCCCAATCGGCGTGATCGGAAATCACCAGCGGCAGCTCGACGCCGTGCTGGCGGGCGCGTGCCCGCACCCGCATCCAGCCCGACGCGAACGCGGTGACCGGATCGGGAAAGCGGCGCGTCCAGAGCTCGTTCAGCGCCGAGGGCGGGCAGAGCGCGATGGTGCCGGCGAGCTCGGCCTTGCTGGCGCCGCGCACCGGCCGCAGCTCGCCGAGCGCGATGCCGCGGCTCTGCGTAATAGCCGGTGATCGTCTCCAGCGCGCCGTGCAGATAGATCGGCGCGTCGTAACCGGCCTCGCGCAGCAGCGCGATGACGCGCTGCGCCTTGCCGAGCGAATAGGCGCCGACGAGATGCGCGCGCTCGGGAAACAGCGCGACCGAGCGCAGCAGCTTGGCGATCTCGCCGTCGGGATCGCCGTGGCGGAACACCGGCAGCGCGAACGTCGCCTCGGTGATGAAGACGTCGCACGGCACCAGCTCGAACGGCGCGCAGGTCGGATCGGCGACGTTCTTGTAGTCGCCGGAGGCGACGATGCGCAGCCCGTTCGCGCGCGACCGCGATCTGCGCCGAGCCGAGCACGTGGCCGGCGGGATGGAACGTGACCTTGACGCCGCCGAGATCGACGCTTTCGCCATAGCGGACCGCCTGCGTCGCTGCCGGCGAAATTCTCGCCGTAGCGCAGCCGCATCAGGTCGAGCGTCTCCTGCGTCGCCAGCACCGCGCCATGGCCGGCGCGGGCATGGTCGGAATGGCCATGGGTGATCAGCGCCCGCTCGACCGGCCGGGTCGGATCGATATGGAAGCCGCCGAGCTTGCAGCACAGGCCGGACCGGGCGTCGGCAGCGAGGATGTCTTCGGGGCGCATCGGAGCCTCATAAATAGGTCGCATGTTCCACGGTCGGGACAGCGAGCATGGCGCGATGACCGACACCGGCCCGCTCTTCGTCTCCTCCGGCGATCTGATCGCCGACCGGCGCTACCAATGGGCGCTCGATCAAGCGCGCGCGCGGCGATCTTGCCGGCGCCGCCGATATCCTCGTCGCAGACGGTGGAGCTCGCGCCGGGCTTCGCCGCCGCCTGGTTCGCGCTCGGCGAGATCCGCGACCGGCTCGGCGATCGCAGCGGCGCCGTCGCGGCCTTCGAGCGGCCCGCGATGCCGATCCCGAGGATTACCACGGCGCCCGGCTTCAGCTGGCGCGGCTCGGCGTCCGGCGACGTCACTCCGGCGATGACCGAGACCTATGTCCGCCGGCTGTTCGACCAGTATGCCGCCCGCTTTGACGCGGCGCTCACTGAGCGTCTCGCCTATCGCGGGCCGGAAATCCTGCGCGATGCGGTCGGCGCGGTCATGCGCGCGGCGGGAAGGCCGCATGCGGTTCGGCTCGATGCTCGACCTCGGCTGCGGCACCGGGCTCGCCGGCGCCGCGTTTCGGCCGTTCGTCGATTGGCTCGTCGGCGTCGATCTGTCGCCGGCGATGGTCGCGCAGGCGGCGGCCAAAGGCCTTTACGACCGGCTCGCGACGCGCCGACCTGCAGCGCTTTCTCGCCGCCGAAGCCGCGAGCGCGGCGCGCTATCATCTCGTCCTCGCCGCCGATGTCTTCGTCTATGTGAACGATCTTGCGCCGATCATGGCCGCGGTCGCGCGCGTGCTCGCGCCGGACGGCGTTGCTCGCCTTCACGGTCGAGACCCATGCCGGCGACGGCGTGAAGCTGCTGCCGACGTTGCGCTACGCCCACGGCGCGAGCCCATGTGCGAGCGCGCTCGTGAGCATGCCGGCCTCGCCGCTCGCGCATCTGGCGGAGGCTGCCGTGCGCACCGAAAAGGGCGTGCCGGTCGACAGCCTCGTCGTGGTCGCGCGACCCTCGACCGCAATGCCTGCGCCCGTTACTTCTGGCGGATGACCGTCATCGAGCGCATAGCGGTTCTGCCGGAACCGTTTCGCCCGCTGGTTCGCCAGCCGCGGCTGGACGCCGCGCGCGCATCAGCTCGAGCTGCTGGCCAAGGCGCACGCCGGCCGCTCGGTGCTGCTGATCGCGCCGACCGGCGGCGGCAAGACGCTCGCCGGCTTCCTGCCGACGCTTGGTCGAGTTGAGCGACTCACCCGCGCCGAACGCGCGGCGGCAACGGAAACTCGTCTCCGCCGGCCGCGACGTGCGCCGCGAGGGCGGCCTGCACACGCTCTACATCTCGCCGCTCAAGGCGCTCGCGGTCGACATCGCGCGCAATCTGGAAGCGCCGGTCGCCGAGATGGGGCTGCCGATCCGCATCGAGACGCGCACCGGCGACACGCCGGCCTCGAAGCGCCAGCGCCAGCGCCGCGATCCGCCCGACATCCTGCTCACCACGCCGGAGCAGCTGGCGCTGCTGCTCGCCTCCGCCGACGCGCCGTATCTGTTCGGCACGCTCAAGCGCGTCGATCCTCGACGAGCTGCATGCGCTGGTGACCTCGAAGCGCGGCGATCTGCTGTCGCTCGGCCTGGCGCGGCTGTTTCGCCTCGCGCCGGACGCTCGCCAGCGTCGGCCTCTCGGCGACGGTGGCCGAGCCCGACGACTTGCGCCGCTTTCTGGTGCCGCAGCGCGCGCGCGGCGGGCAGGCGCGCGCCGACCTCGTCGTCGCCGCAGGGCGGCGCCGCGCCCGATGTCACCATGCTCGACACCGCGCGAGCGGCTGCCCTGGGCCGGCCATTCGGCGCGCCACGCGCTCGGCGAGATCTACCGGCTGATCAAGGCGCCACCGCACCACGCTCGTCTTCGTCAACACCCGCAGCCAGGCCGAGCGGATTTTCCAGGAGCTGTGGCGCATCAACGACGACAATCTCGCCATCGCGCTGCATCACGGCTCGCTCGACGTCGCGCAGCGGCGCAAGGTCGAGGCCGCGATGGCGGCCGGGCGGCTGCGCGCGGTGGTCTGCACCTCCTCGCTCGATCTCGGCGTCGACTGGGGCGACGTCGATCTCGTCATCAATGTCGGCGCGCCGAAGGGCGCCTCGCGCCTGCTCCAGCGCATCGGCCGCGCCAACCACCGGCTGGACGAGCCCTCGAAGGGCGTGCTGGTGCCGGCCAACCGCTTCGAGGTGCTCGAATGCCGCGCCGCGCTCGACGCGATCGCCGAGAACGCGCAGGACACGCCGCCGCTGCGCACCGGCGCGCTCGACGTGCTGGCGCAGCACGTGCTCGGCTGCGCCTGCGGCGAGCCGTTCCTCGCCGACGAGCTCTACGACGAGGTGCGCAGCGGCCGCGCCCTATGCGGCGCTCGCGCGCGCCGATTTCGACGCGGTCGTCGATTTCGTCGCCACCGGCGGCTACGCGCTCAAGGCCTATGAGCGCTTCGCCCAGATCCGGCAGGGCAAGGACGGCCGCTGGCGCATCGCCCATCCGAGCGTGGCGCAGCGCTACCGGCTGAATGTCGGCACCATCGTCGAGGCCGACATGCTGAAGGTGCGCCTGGTGCGCTCGCGCGCCGTCGCAAGGTGATCCCGCGCGGCGGCCGGCTGCTCGGCGAGGTCGAGGAATATTTCGTCGAGACCATGGTGCCCGGCGACACCTTCGTGTTCGCCGGCGAGATCCTCAAATACGAGGCGCTGGTCGAGGACGAGGTCTACGTCTCGCGCGCCGACCGCCGAGGATCCGAAAGTGCCGGCCTATGAGGGCGGCAAGTTCCCGCTCTCGACCTATCTCGCCGCGCGGGTGCGCGGCATCATCGCCGAGCCGCAAGCGTGGCGGGCGCTGCCGGCGCAGGTGCGCGAATGGCTCGAGATCCAGGAGTGGCGCTCGCTGATGCCGCGGCCGCGCGAGCTTCTGGTCGAGACCTTTCCGCGCGCCGACAAGCACTATCTGGTCTGCTATCCGTTCGAGGGCCGGCTGGCGCACCAGACGCTCGGCATGCTGCTGACGCGCCGGCTCGAGCGCGCGCGGCTGCGCCCGCTCGGCTTCGTCGCCAACGAATACGCGCTCGCGGTCTGGGGCCTCGGCGACGTGGCGCAGCGCATCGCGCGCGGCGAACTTTCGCTCGCGCAGCTGTTCGACGAGGACATGCTGGGCGACGATCTCGAAGCCTGGCTCGCCGAATCCGCGCTGATGAAGCGCACCTTCCGCAATTGCGCGATCATCGCCGGCCTGATCGAGCGCCGCTTTCCCGGCGAGGAAAAGTCCCGCCGCCAGGTCACGATCTCGACCGACCTCGTCTACGACGTGCTGCGCAGCCACCAGCCCGACCACATGCTGCTGCGCGCCGCCCGCGCCGACGCCGCGACCGGCCTGCTCGACATCCGCCGGCTCGCCGAAATGCTCTCGCGCATCAGGGGCCGAATCGTCCATAAAGCGCTCGACCACGTCTCGCCGCTCGCGGTGCCGGTGATGCTGGAGATCGGGCGCGAGGCGGTCTATGGCGAGGCGGCGGATGCGCTGCTCGCCGAGGCGGCGGACGAACTGGTGAAGGAGGCGATGCAGTGAGCGCCGGTGCGATCCGCTACTCCCGCGCCAGCGGGCAACCAGCCGCCGGGTCGCGCCGTCGCCGGCACGCGCGGACGAACGATCACCGTCGCCGGCGTCACGCTCGTCGCCGATCCGGCCGGCGCGCTCTATTGGCCGGACGAGCAGGCTGCTCGTCGTCGCCGACCTGCATCTGGAGAAGGGCTCGGCCTTTGCCGCCCGCGGCGTGCTGCTGCCGCCCTACGACACGGCGGCGACGCTTGGCGCGGCTCGCCGGCCTGCATCGCGCGCTATGCGCCGCGGCTCGTGATCGCGCTCGGCGACAGCTTCCACGACGGCGGCGGCCCGGCGCGCATCGCCGCCGCCGACCGCGCGGCGCTGCGCGGCACTGCAGCGCGGGCGCGATTGGATCTGGATCGCCGGCAATCACGATCCCGATCCGGCCGACGGCATCGGCGGCACGCTTTGCCGCGACGCTCGGCGTTCGGCCCGCTGACTTTCCGCCACGAGCCGTGCGGCGGACGCGTGCGACGGCGAGATCGCCGGCCATCTGCATCCGGTCGCGCGGGTCGCCCAGCGCGGCCGCGCCGTCAGCCGGCGCTGCTTCGCCGGCGACGGCACGGCGCCTGGTGATGCCGGCGTTCGGCGCCTATACCGGCGGCCTCAACGTGCGCGACCGCGCCTTCGCGGACGTGTTCGGCACCCTCGCCTTCACGGCGCACATGCTGGGCGAGCGCCGGCTCTATGCCATCGCCGCCGGAGCGCTGCCTGCCGGATTGAGCGGCATCGTTGCGCGCCGATCTGAACCGCGTCAGTCGCGCCGGCTCAATCCCGCGGAACACGACCTGGCGATCCAGCCGGTCAAGAGCGCCATCATGGCGGTCGCCAGGCCGTAGAGCACGCCGTGATCGCGCGCGGCGTTGACGACGAACTGCTCGAAGCCGACCTTGACGATCTCGAACGCCGAATTGGTGCGCGCGATCAGGCGCCGTCGGCGAACAGCTTGACGTCGACCTCGTAGTTGCCGATCGGCACCTCGGCCGGCAGCGCGATCGAGGCGCGGAACAGCGTCGGCGTCAGGAAGGTCACCGCGTTCGGCTGTCTCGCGGTAGAGGCCGTGCTCGCCCTTCAGCCGCACCAGCGCCGCGCGGAACGGATCGTTGCTGCACCTCGGCGATGTCGTTGTGGATCGATGCGCGCGGCAGCGGCGTATTGGCGATGCCGAGCTGCAGGCGCCGCAGAGTTGTCGGCGCCGGCGATGGCGTCGAGCGGCCGGTTGGTCAGCACCGCGAGATAGGACGGCGCGATCGACGAACGTGCGCGACTCGCGTATTGACCCAGATGCCGAGCACGCGCTGCCTTGCGCCGCGTGCGCAGCGTCTCGCGCGGTCCGGTGACGGTGACGACGATGTCGTAGGGCCGCGCCGCGGCGACGGCTGCGCCGCGTCGCGCTCGATCGAGCCGAACAGCACCAGCTCGACGCCGGTGAAGCTCGACGTGATCATCACGCGATGGTTGGACAGCGACGACGACCAGCCGCTCGGCGCGCGGCCGGCGGCGCCGCCGCCGAGCGAGCACGGCCAGCGAGCAGAGCAGCGCGCCGCCAGCGCCAGCCGCATCATGGCGCGCCTCCGATGCAGCCGGATCGAGTAGAGGTCGTCCGGCCGCAGCACGAGCTCGAAGGCGAAGCGCAGGCCGACCGCAAGCACCAGCAGGCCGAGCAGCAGGCGCAGCCGCTCGCCGCGGATCCGCTGTCCGGCATGCGCGCCGAACTGCGCGCCGATCACGCCGCCGACCATCAGGATCAGCGCCAGCACCGCATCGACCAGATGATTGGTCGCCGCGTGCAGCACGGTCGCCGACGCCATGGTGACGAAGGTGAGCACCATCGAGGTGCCGATCACCGTCGCGGTCGGCACGCGCAGGAAATAGATCAGCATCGGCACCAGCAGGAAGCCGCCGCCGATGCCCATGACGGCGCCGATGAAGCCGATGATGAAGCCGATCGCCAGACCGGGATGGCCGAGACATAGATCTTCGAGCGCTTGAAGCGCAGCTTGAACGGCAGCCCGTGAATCCAGGTGTGGCTGCCGGGCCGGCGCAACTCGACCGGCTTGCCCCGCCGGCTGCGCATGATCGCGCGCACGCTCTCGCCGACCATCAGGGCGCCGACGACGCCGAGCAGGGTCACGTAGGAGAGGCCGATGGTCAGGTCGAGCTGGTCGAGCGTGCGCAGCCAGGTGAACAGCCACACGCCGCCGGCGGTGCCGACGATGCCGCCGGCGAGCAGCATCAGCGCCAGCGCGACATCGATGGCGTTGCGCCGCCAATAGGTGATCGCGCCGGAGAACGACGAGGCCGCGATATGGCTGGTGACGCTCGCGACCGCCACCGCCGGCGACACGCCGATGAAGATCAAGCAGCGGCGTCATCAGGAATCCGCCGCCGATGCCGAACATGCCGGAAATGAAGCCGACCGCGAGCCCCATCGCCAGCACGAGGAAGATGTTGACCGGCAGGTCGGCGATCGGAAGATAGATTTGCACGGGCTTGGTCTCCGGGCGACTGGCGGTCAGGCGGGTTGAAACCGTTCGTACTCGCCGCGTTGCTTCGCGGCAAACCACCGGCGGCGCCGGCGCGCAAATTTGATCGCGCGCGGCAGCGGCGCCTCAGTCGGCCTTGACGGCGTCCGGCGGCGAAGCTTTGGCGCCGGCCGATCGCGGTTTGCGATTTCGCTGCCGGCGCGGCGCCTCGCGGCGCGGATCGCCAGGCCTTCACCTCGACCGCATCGGTCCGGCTGCGGCTCGGCGCGTCCAAGTCTGCGACCGCCTGACTTTGCGGCCGCGAGCGATTGCGGGTCGAGACGGCCGGCCACCTCGTCGCGTTTCTTGGCCGCGTCCTTGTCGCCGCGATTGGCGGCCAGCGACGAACCATTTGTAGGACTCGGCGAAGTTCTGTTCCACGCCGATCCCGCGCGCGTAAAGAATGCCGAGATTGTACTGGCTGTCGGTGATGCCGCGATCGGCGGCCTTGCGGAACCATTGCGCGGCGTGCGGTAGTCGGGCGCCGTCGACGCCTTCGGCGTAGAGCACGGCGAGATTGTGCATGGCCTTGGCGTTGCCGTTGTCGGCGGCGGCGCAGATAGAGGTCGCGCGCCGTGGCCAGGTCCTTCTTCACCCCGACGCCTTTTTCGTAGAGGCCGCCGAGCCGGAACTGCGCCGGCGCGAGCCCGTGCTTGGCGGCGCGATCGAACCAGTGCGCGGCCTCCTCGTTGTTCTGCGGCACGCCACGGCCTTCGGCAAAGCGCACGCCACCTCGTAGGCGGCCGACGCGTCGCCGGAAAGCGCCGCCGCCCGCAGCGCCGGGCCCCCGATGGTGGCCGGCAGCTTGTCGTCCGACACGGCGGCGGCGGCCGCGGGAGCCGTTGCACTCGCGGCGCTGGCGCGCGCGGCAACGCGCCGGTGATGTCGGATGGCGGCCAAACCGCCGCGCCATTGGCGGCCGGGTTGCCGAGAGGCGGCGCATCGGCAGCCGGCGAGGTTGCGTCTGCGTCATCGTTGCGCGACTGCCCGGACGGCTTGGCATCTATTGCCGCTCCGGGTCCGGGACCAAGCGGCATCGGTGCGTCGGTGTTCGCGGCGGGGTTGGCGCCCGGAATCGGGAGCCGGGTCGCTTCCGGTGCCGGCGGCGTGGGCGATGCGGCCTCCGCCGGGGCGGTAGCGGGAGGCGATTTTTGCCGCTTGCATCTCCTGGACCGCGGCGGCGTCATTGCCATCGAACAGCCGCGAAGCGATGCGCCATCCGCCGACGACGATGACCACGACGGCGATCGGCACGATCAGCTTGCGCAGTCGCTGTGAGAGCGTCTTCGGCAACGGCTCGCCGGCGCGGGGCCTTGGCGCCCGGTGAACGCTCGAGCGCGGTAGCCGCCGCCGCCTGCGCGGCGCGACGCGCAGCGGCGATGAAATCGGGTTTGCCGCCGCCCGGGTCGGGAATGACCGGCGGCTTCGAGCCGAGCGCGGCTTCCGACGCGGCGATCCGATCGGCGGCGGAGGGCGTGCCGCGTGCGGCTGCCGAGCCGGGTTCGAGCGGATGATCGGGCGGCAGGTTGGGATCGATCGGTTGCCGCGGCGCGGCGCGATTGCGGCGCCGCTGCCGCGGGCGGTTCCGGCGTCGGACACCGCCGAGCGGCGCCGGCCGGCGCGCTCCGGCTGTCTTCGCCGGCACGGTCGCGATCGAAACGGGGCTCGGCCTGGTCCGTCGCGCATGCCGCTTTCGATCATCGCCAGGCGATCGACGACATGCTCCACGGTGCCCTGGACGGCTTCGAGCGAATTCCTGGGTCCGGCGCTCGCTTTGTTTGATCTCGGCGACATCGCGTTCGATCGCGCCGACGCCGACTTGGCGCCGCCCTCTGCCGAGGCCGGCTGGCTTGCCGTTGCCGTCCCGCGCAATTGCTCGATATGCACCAGGAGATCGGCGAGCCCGCGTTCCACCGCTTCGAGATGGACGAAACGCGCGTCGGAGGCGTCGAAGCCGCTTGACCAGCATGGCGATGCGGTCCTCGAGATGCGCCAGCGCCGCGTGATCGGTGTGCGTGAGCTGCACCCATTCAAGCTTCTCGATCAGGCCGGCGAGAAGCTTCTCCAGTTCGCGAGGCACCGCGTGACCGGCTTCGGTCGAGGCATTGAGCGCGCTCGCCAGCGTGTCGATGCGGCTCTCGAGCGCGGTTACCGCCTGACCCGCGCCGGTCGAGGCATTGAGCGCGCTGGTCAGCGTATCGATGCGGCTCTCGAGCGCCGAGACCGCATGTCCGCTGGCGGCGCTGTTGGCGAGGTCGTCCACCTTGGCGGAGAGCGTGCGGACGTCTTCCGCCACCTTGCTGAGCGCTTCGTTGGATGCGACATGCGAGACGATGCCGCGCAAGCCGCCGATCGCGCTCTCGAGCTGCTGCAGCGCGGCCGGGTCGTCCTTCGCCGCGATCGCGTCGACTTTCTTCGCCAGCGCCCGCACCGCTTCGTCCATGCCGACCAGGCTCTCGGCGGTGGTGAGCCCGCGCAACAACTCGCGCACGTCGGTCACCCCGCGCTCCAGCCCGGCCAGCGCCGTGGCATCGAGGCCGCACTGACGGCTATGGTCGATCCGCTGGGCAAGGGCCCTGACTTCGATCTCCAGCGACTCGACCGCGCGCCGCGGCAGCGCTTCGGTAAGCGAGCGGCCGATCTCGGTCAGGTCGGCGCGGATGCCTTCGATCGCCTTTTCCAGATCGCTCGCCGGGCGCAGCGCTTCGATCTGGCTCGTGATCTGACGCAGTTGCCGCTCGAGGCCGCTGAGATCGATGGCCGGTGCGGGTGCGCTCTCGTGGCGCGCGGGCTCCGGCTGCGGCTTTTCCGGCTCCTGCCGCTCGGCTTGCACCGTCCGGCTCGCCGAGGGTGCAGCCGCGCGCTCCGCCGGCAAGCCCTCCGGCGGCGGTGAGCGGACTTCAAAAGTCGGTGTCGGTGATGGCGGGATCGATGCCGGTGCCGGCGCAATGGGCGGCGGCTCTTTCGGCGCAGGCGCGATCGCAAGCTTCTCCGGCGAGTGCGCGCTGGCGTGCCGTGATCTCCGCCACCGCGCGTTCGATCGACAAATCGCGATCATCCACCGACTTGCGGTCGGCAAGCGGCGCCGGCGCGATTGCCGGCGCTTGGTCCGCTGGGAGCCGCATCATGCTCCGGCGCGGCGCTTGCGGAGCACCCGGTCAATGCCGGCGCGCGCTGACCGCTGCTGGCGTCCGGCATTGGCGGCGACGGGCGTTGCCGCACGGCGAGCGCGCGTTGCGCAATGTCGGTCCGCGCGAGACGTTCGAGCTGGCTCGAGATCTGATCGAGACGTCCATGCAATTCGCCGAGCTCTTCGCGGTTACGTGACGGCTTCGCTGCGCTCCGGAGCATGAGCTGCTTCAGCGACATCGTCCGGCGATGCCATGTCAAGGGCGGGTTCGGCCTGGCGCCGCGCTTTTTCCTCGCGTGCGCGCTTGGCGTCGCGCGCTTCATCGCGGGCGCGTTCGACTTCGCGCCGGGCTTCGTCGCGCGCACGCTCGACTTCGAGAGCTTCTTGGCGGGCGCGCTCGGCTTCGCGGCGCGCCTCTTCACGGATACGTTCGGCTTCGCGCGCCTCCTGCCGAGCGCGCGCCGCTTCCCGCACTCGCCACTCGCGTTCGGCCTCCAAGGCCTCCTCGCGCATGGCTTCCTCGCGCAAGGCCTCCTCGCGATCGCGTTCGGCTTCACGGGTCTCGCGCTCAGGGTTGCGGGCTCGCTCCCGGCGCGGCCGGTCGGTGCGGTCGCGGTCCTGCCCGTCGCGATAAGGAGCGCCAGCCCGGCGCGGCGGCTCGTCTTCGCCGTGGCCGCGCGGGCGCCAGTACGGATCGTGCGGACGATCGCGCTCCCCGCGCTCGCGCTCGTCATAGCGTGAGTTCGGCCGCTGCCGCTGCTTCGCGGTGCGCTCGAACCGCGATGATCGCGGCCGCTCGTCCCCGTCCTCGTCGGCCGACCGGATGACGTTGTTGAGCCAATCGCCGACCGACACGTCGGACGGGCGCACGGCTTCGCGCGCAAGCTCGCGCGTCTCCGGACGGAAACCCCTGAAGTTCCACGGACCGCCGGATTTCATTCGCGCGAACCCACAATCGTGAGGAGGCAGGACCGCCCGGTTTCGAGCCGATGCTCTACAACGACGACGCGCGACGCGCGGTCCTGTGTCCTCGGGGCCGACTTTTCAGGATTACGGTAAATAAGCGGTTAAAAGAGCGCGTGCTGCCCGACAAACGCCGCCGAAAATCGGCTACATTACGCGTCTCGGTCCAGCCGGCGAGCGGCGGACACGGCCCGGAGAGCGACATCATGCCGACCTACAAGGCTCCCGTCGACGACGTGATGTTCCTGCTGAACGACGTTTTTCACATCGATCGCTACAACAATCTGCCGGGCTTTGCCGACGCCACGCCCGATCTGCTCGAAGCGGTGCTCGAGGAAGCGGCGAAAATTCTGCGAGGACGTGCTCACGCCGCTCAACCGCGTCGGCGACAAGGAAGGCTGCCGCCGCCACGACGACGGCTCGGTGACCACGCCCGACGGGCTTCAAGGAAGCCTACAAGCGGCTGATCGAAGGCGGCTGGATCGGCGCTTCGGCGCCGCGCCGAGTTCGGCGGCCAGGGCCTGCCGGCGCGTCCTCATCGCAGGCGATCGGCGAGTTCCTCTGTCTCGGCGAACATGGCCTTCGCCATGTATCCGGGCCTGACCCAGGGCGCGGTTGCCGCGCTCCTCGTCCACGGCTCGCCGGAGCAGAAGGCGCTCTACCTGCCGAAGCTCGTCAGCGGCGAGTGGACCGGCACCATGAACCTGACCGAGCCGCAATGCGGCACCGATCTCGGCCTGATCCGCACCAGGGCGGTGCCGCAGCCCGACGGCAGCTACAAGATCACCGGCACCAAGATCTTCATCTCCGCCGGCGAGCACGATCTGGCCGAGAACATCATCCATCTCGTGCTCGCCCGCATCGAGGGCGCGCCGGAAGGCATCAAGGGCATCTCGCTGTTCATCGTGCCGAAATTCCTGCCCGACCAGGACGGCGCGCGTCGGCGCGCGCAACGCCGTCTCCTGCGGCTCGATCGAAGAGAAGATGGGCATCCACGGCAACGCCACCTGCGTGATGAACTACGACGGCGCGACCGGCTGGCTGGTCGGCGAGCCGAACCGCGGCCTGAACGCGATGTTCGTGATGATGAACGAGGCGCGCCTCGGCGTCGGCGTGCAGGGCCTGGCGCTGTCCGAGGTCGCCTATCAGAACGCCGCCGCCTACGCCAAGGACCGGCTCGCAGGCCGCGCGCTCACCGGCGCGAAATTCAAGGACAAGGCCGGCCGATCCGATCATCGTGCATCCCGACGTGCGGCGCATGCTGATGACGATGCGCGCGTTCAACGAGGCCGGCGCGCGCGCTGGTTCTATGGACCGCGCTCAAGAGCGACGTCGCGCATCGCTCCGGCGACGCCAAGGAGCGGCAGGCGGCCGACGATCACATGGGTCTGATGACGCCGGTGATCAAAGGCGTGCTCACCGACCAGGGCTTCGCCAATACGGTGATGGCGCAGCAGGTCTTCGGCGGCCACGGCTACATCGCCGAGCACGGCATGGAGCAGTTCGTGCGCGATGCGCGCATCGCCATGATCTACGAGGGCGCCAACGGCATCCAGGCGCTCGATCTCGTCGGCCGCAAGCTGCCGAAGGACGGCGGCCGCGCCCTGCAGGCGTTCTTCGCCGAGGTCGCCGCCTACATCAAGGAGCACGGCGCCGACGCCGAGCTGGCGCCCTATGTCAAGCCGCTCGGCCAGGCGCTCGGCGAGCTGCAGCAGGCGACGATGTGGTTCATGCAGAACGCGCTCGGCAATCCCGACAATGCCGGCGCCGGCTCGACCGACTACATGCACCTCTTCGGCCTGGTGGCGCTCGGCTATATGTGGTGCCGGATCGCCGAGGCGGCGAAGTCGAGCCCCGCGGGAAGCAACGGCGCCGGCGAGCGCATGGCGGCGAAGCTTGCCACCGGCCGCTTCTTCGTCGAGCGCATGCTGCCGGCCTCGACGACGCATCTCGCGCGCATCAAGGCCGGCGCCGCCAGCACCATGGCGTTGCCGGCGGAGGCGTTCTGACTACGCCTGGTCGCCGTGTCGCGCGCGTTGGCCGGCAATATCGCGCGACGCCTTGAGCTGCGCCGGAAGCCGCCCGACGCATCGGCGCCATGCGCCCCGTATTGGCCTCCTTTGCCGCTGTAATTCTTCCGCAGTTGCACTATATGGGCGATATTCGGTCTTACGGACGGCCCAACCCCAATCCGGCTTCGCGGCCATCGGCCGCCCGGCCACCATCTCCGCAACGGGGATGGGATCAACTCGGCGAGGAAACCGCTATGCCCGACGCCTTCATCTACGATCACGTGCGCACGCCGCGCGGCCGCGGCAAGACCGATGGCTCGCTGCACGAGGTGACCGCGCTCAACCTGGCGAGCCAGGCGCTCGGCGCCATCAAGAGCCGCAACGAGCTCGATCCGGTCCAGGTCGACGACGTGGTGATGGGCGTGGTCGATCCGGTCGGCGAGGCCGGCGGCCGACATCGCGCGCACCGCGGCGCTCGTCGCCGGCTATGGCGACACCGTCGCCGGCGTGCAGATCAACCGCTTCTGCGCCTCCGGTCTCGACGCGGTCAATTTCGCCGCCGCGCAGATCATGTCCGGACAGCACGACATGGCGATCGGCGGCGGCGTTGAATCGATGAGCCGGGTCGGCATCGGCGCCTCGGGCGGCGCCTGGGCGGTCGATCCGACGATCGCGCGTCTCCGAATATTTCCTGCCGCAGGGCATTTCCGCCGATCTCATCGCCACCAAATACGGATTCTCCCGCGACGACGTCGACGCCTATGCGGTCGAGAGCCAGAAGCGCGCGGCGACGTCGTGGAACGAGGGCCGCTTCGGCCGCTCGGTCATCACCGTCAAAGACGTGAACGGTCTTCCCATTCTCGCCAAGGACGAGCACCTGCGGCCGGAAACGACCATGCAGTCGCTCGCCTCGCTCAAGCCATCCTTCGTGCAGATGGGAGAAATGGGCGGCTTCGATTCCGTGGCCATTCAGAAGCACCCGGAAGTCGAATACGTCAAACACGTCCACCATGCCGGCAATTCCTCGGGCATCGTCGACGGCGCCGCCGCGGTCTTGCTCGGCAACAGCCGCGCCGGCAAGAAGGCCGACCTGAAGCCCCGCGCCCGCGTGCGCGCCTTCGCCAATATCGGCAGCGAACCCGCGATCATGCTGACCGGCCCGGTCGACGTCACCAAGAAGGTGCTGAAGCGGGCCGGCATGACGCTTGCCGACATCGATCTTTTCGAGCTCAACGAGGCGTTCGCCTCGGTCGTGCTGCGCTACATGCAGGCGTTCGACATCGACCACGGCAAGATCAACGTCAATGGCGGCGCCATCGCGCTGGGCCATCCGCTCGGCGCGACCGGCGCGATGATCCTCGGCACCGTGCTCGACGAGCTCGAGCGCCGCGGCCTGGCCACCGCGCTGGTCACGCTCTGCATCGGCGCCGGCATGGGGACCGCCACGATCATCGAGCGGGTGTGATTGTCCCCCTCCGCGCACGCCGGGAGGGGTGTAACGGGGAGCGCGCGGCATGCCGAAAATCGATATCGCCAAGCTTCGGGTGTACGACGGCACCGACTACCCGGAGCCGTTCCGCAAGGTGGTCGCCGGCCGTGCGCGCAAGCGGCTCGGCCTTGCCGCCGGGCTCGACCAGTTCGGCGTCAATCTCACGACGCTCAAGCCCGGCGCCGCCTCGGCCTTGCGTCACTGGCATGAGAAGGAGGACGAGTTCGTCTATATCCTCGAAGGCGAAGTCGTGCTGATCGAGGACGGCGGCGAGACGGTGCTCAAGCCGGGCGATGCCGCAGGCTTCAAAGCCAACAATCGCAACGGGCATCATCTCGTCAACAAGAGCACGCAGGACGCGGTCTATCTTGAAATCGGGACGCGCTCGAAGCACGAGCGCGCCGAATATCCCGATGTCGATCTGGTGGCGATCTCCGACGAAAAAGGCGAGCGTTACACGCACAAGAACGGGGAACCGTATTCGTAACGCGTTGTCCTTGGGGCCGGCGAAACGAGCGGCCCCGGATGACGATACAAGGAGCTGAATATGACCTTGCAGAATTTCACCCTCGACATTGACGCCGACGGCATTGCGCTCGTCACCTGGAACATGCCCGGCCGCTCGATGAACGTCATCGACGCCAAGGTGGCCGAGGAGCTTTCGTCGATCGTCGACAAAGTCACGACCGACGCCGCCATCAAGGGCGCGGTGATCACCTCGGGCAAGGACACGTTTTGCGGCGGCGCCGACCTCAGCATGCTGGAGACGCAGAATCGCGCCTATGCCGAGCTGAAGAAATCGCAAGGCGAGGAGGCGGCGAATGCCCGCCTGTTCGACGAGGTGCGCAACCTCTCGCTGATCTTCCGGCGCATCGAGACCTGCGGCAAGCCGTGGGTGGCGGCGATCACCGGCACCGCGATGGGCGGCGGCTTCGAGCTCGCGCTCGCCTGCCATCATCGCGTCGCCGCCGACAACGACAAGGCGCGGCTCGGCCTGCCGGAGATCAAGGTCGGGCTGTTCCCCGGCGGCGGCGGCACGCAGCGCATCGCGCGGATGCTGCAGCCGGCCGATGCGCTGCAATTCCTGCTCAAGGGCGACCACATCGCGTTGAGCCGCGCCAAGGGCATGAAGCTCATCGATGCGGTGGTCCCGGCAGCCGACCTCGTGCGCACGGCCAAGGATTGGATCAAGGCCGGCGGCACCGCCAAACAGCCCTGGGACATCGACGGCTTCAAATTGCCCGGCGGGCCGGTTTATTCGAAAGCCGGTCTGACCGTGTTCACGCCGGCGAACGCGCTTTATCGCCGCGAAACCTACGACAATTATCCCGCGGCGCGCGCCATCATGCAGGTCGTCTATGAGGGCCTGCAGCTGCCGATGGATCAGGCGCTGCGCGTCGAGTCGCGCTACTTCGCCAAGATCCTGCGCTCGCCGGAAGCGGCGGCGATGATCCGCTCGCTGTTCCTCTCCATGCAGGAGCTCAACAAGGGCGCGCGCCGTCCGGCCGAGGTGCCGGCGAAACCGGTGAAGAAGATCGGCGTCCTCGGCGCCGGCTTCATGGGCGCCGGCATCGCCTATGTGAGCGCGCTTGCCGGCATCGAGGTCGTGCTGATCGATCGCGACCAGGAAGCGGCCGACAAGGGCAAGGCGCATTCGCAGAAGCTCGCAACCGACCAGGTCAATCGCGGCCGCGCCACCGCCGCCGACCGCGACGCGTTGCTGGCGCGCATCACTGCCACGCCCGATTACGCCGGGCTCAAGGATTGCGACCTGATCATCGAGGCGGTGTTCGAGGATCGCAAGATCAAGGAAGAAGTCATCGCCAAGGCGCAGGCCGTGATCGGCAAGGAGACGATCTTCGGTTCCAACACCTCGACCTTGCCGATCACCTCGCTCGCCGCCTCGTTCAAGGATCCGCGGCGCTTTGTCGGCATCCACTTCTTCTCGCCGGTCGACCGCATGATGCTGGTCGAGATCATTCTCGGCAAGAAGACCGGCGATGCGGCGCTCGCGGTGGCGCTCGATTACGTGCGCGCGATCCGCAAGACTCCGATCGTGGTCAACGATTCGCGCGGCTTCTACACCTCGCGCGTGGTCGGCACCTATATCCGCGAGGGACAATTGATGCTGGCCGAAGGCGTGCCGGCGGCGATGATCGAGAATGTCGGACGGCTCGCCGGCATGCCGGTCGGACCGCTGTCGCTGACCGACGAGGTCGCCGTCGATCTCGCCTGGAAGGTCCTCAAAGCCACCGAGGCCGATCTCGGCCCCGAGGCGATCGATCCGCGGCAGCGCGCCCTGCTCGAAGAGATGGTGGAGAAACGCGGACGTTACGGGCGCAAGAACGGCAAGGGTTTCTACGATTATCCGCAGAGCGGACCGAAGCGGTTGTGGCCCGGCCTTGCCGACCTGCAAACGACCAAGCTCGATCCGGATACGATCGACGTCGCCGAGCTCAAGCATCGGCTGCTTGCCATCCAGGCGCTCGAATCGGCACGCTGCGTCCAAGAGCGCGTGGTCACCGACATGCGCGAAGCCGATGTCGGCTCGATCCTCGGCTTCGGCTATGCGCCGTTCACCGGCGGCACCATCTCCTATATCGACGGCATGGGCACCGGAGCCTTTGTGGCGCTGTGCAACGGCCTCGCCAAGCGCCATGGCGAGCGGTTCAAGCCGCCCAAGCTCCTGCGCGACATGGCGAAGAACGGCGAGACCTTCTACGGCCGCTTCCCGCCGGACAAGCGCAAGGCCGCCTGACGATCCCGAGCGCGGATCACTATTTTCAAGTACCGACCCCTGCTGCGGGAGCACCATGGCGCGTGACCAGGTCGACCTGACTCCGATCGAGCGGCGCGCCGAGCTCGTCGATTGGATCGCCCAGGGCGTCAAGCCGAGATCGCGTTTCCGCATCGGCACCGAACACGAGAAATTCGCGTTCACGCTCGAAGGTCATCGTCCGGTGCCCTATGAGGGACGCCGCGGCATTCGCGCGCTGCTCGAAGGAATGCAGCATCTGCTCGGCTGGCAGCCGATCGTGGAAGGCTCGAACATCATCGGCCTGTTCGACGTGACCGGCGGCGGCGCGATCTCGCTCGAACCGGGCGGCCAGTTCGAGCTGTCCGGGGCGCAGGTCGAGACCGTGCACCAAACGTCGAGCGAGGTGATGGCGCATCTCGCCCAGGTGCGCGAAGTCGCGCGCCCGCTCGGCATCGGCTTTCTCGGCATCGGCATGACGCCCAGCTGGACGCGCGCCGAGATGCCGAAAATGCCGAAGGGCCGCTACAAGATCATGACGGCCTACATGCCCAAGGTCGGCACGCTCGGTCTCGACATGATGTACCGGACCTGCACGGTGCAGACCAATCTCGACTTCTCCTCCGAAGCCGACATGGTGAAGAAACTGCGCGTGTCGCTGGCGCTGCAACCGGTGGCGACGGCCTTGTTCGCGAACTCGCCGTTCACGGAAGGAAAGCCCAACGGCTTTCTCTCCTTCCGTTCGGAGATCTGGCGCGACACCGACAATGCGCGCGCCGGCATGCTGCCCTGGGCGTTCGAGCCGGGCATGGGCTTCGAGCGCTGGGTGGACTACGCGCTCGACGTGCCGATGTATTTCGTCAAGCACGGCGACGAGTACGTCGACGTCGCCGGCCAATCGTTCCGCGATCTGATGGCGGGCAAGCTCCCCGGCATGCCCGGTGCGCGCGCCACCATCTCGGATTGGGCGAACCACGTCAGCACGATCTTTCCGGAGGTGCGGCTCAAGCGCTATCTCGAGATGCGCGGCGCCGATTCAGGCCCGCTCGCCTACCTGCTGGCGCTGCCGGCCTTCTGGGCCGGCATTCTCTACGACGATGTCAGCCTCGATGCCGCCTGGGATCTGGTCAAGGATTGGACCGCCGGCGGAGCGCCAGACACTGCGCGACGCGGTGCCGAAACAGGGCCTCGCCGCCACGCTGCGCGGCCGCACCGCGCTGGCGATCGCGAACGAGGTTCTTGCGCTTCGCCCGCGCCGGTCTCGTTCGGCGCCGGCACCTCGACATCAGCGGCCAGGACGAGACGCGCTACCTCGACGTATTGGAGGACCAACTCGCGCGCGGCACCACGCCGGCGCAGGAGCTGCTGGAAAAATTTCGCGGGCCGTGGGCCGGCTCCGTCGATCCGATCTACGCGGAAGAGGCGTATTGATCGACTAATCGATCCCGTAGAGCCGCCGCGCCTCCTCGAGCGCTTTGCGGCAGCCGTCGGCATCGCCGGCGGCGTCCGCGCGCCGCGCGCTATCGAGCGCGGCGGCGGCATCGGCATTGGCCCTGCTCTCGGCATTCTGCACCGCGCCGGGCGTCGGCTGGTGATGCAGTTGCGCGCCGATCGATTGCGGACCCGACGGCCCGCTTTCCGGGCCTGTCGCCGACCGGCCGATTTGCCTCTGAAGCTGCGCAATCTGCGTCGTGCAAGGCCCGGCTTGCGCGGCGGCATGCGCGCCGATCAGCGCCACGATCGTCAGTATCACAACACGCGATTGGTCCATGACCGCCTCCCGCAGGCGTTGACCCGTCCGTACCCGAAAACTCCAACTATCCGCCGGCGGTTCCCCAGAAGGGACGCGCACGTATTGTCTATGGAGCCGAGAATAATCCAGCCGCCGAGGGCGGAGAAGGCTCCTTTGGCGGCATTCTCGCGCGAACCGGTCTTCTTCGGCCATCAAGGCGCGACCTTGCGTAGAAAGCCGTCGATGCTGCCGCGCAGGCTGTCGGCGGCTTTCTCCACCGTTTGCGAGGCCGCCAGCACCGTATCGGCCGAGCTGTGCATGTCGGCGATCGCGCCGGTGACGCGACGCAATACCGAAGCCACCGATTTTGCGCCGGTCGCCGCCGCCGCGACGTTGTTCGAGATCTCGCTGGTCGAGGCGTGCTGCTGCTCGACCGCGGCGGCAATCGCCCCGGTGAATTCCTGAATTTCATCCATGCGGGTGGTAATGCTGCCGATGGCGCGCACGGCGCTGCGGGTCGAGCCTTGCACCGCCGCGATCTGCGCGGCGATGTCGTCGGTCGCCTTTGCCGTTTGCACGGCCAACGCCTTGACCTCGGCAGCGACGACGGCGAAGCCCTTGCCGGCTGTGCCGGCGCGCGCCGCTTCGATGGTGGCATTGAGCGCCAGCAGATTGGTCTGCCCGGCCACGCTCTGGATGAGCTTCACCACATCGTCGATTTTTTGCGCCGCTTGCGCGAGACCGGCGATGTCCTGATTGGTCGATTGCGCCTCCACCGCAGCCTCTCTCACCACATCCGAGGCGCGGACAAGCTGGTGGTTGATCTCGGCGATCGACTTGGACAAACCGTGCGCGGCCGTCGCTGCCACGTCGACGCTGTCGACGGCGTCATTGGAGGTGTCCATGGCGCCGGCCGTGTGCGCGGTGGTCTCGTTCGAGGTTGCCGACAACTTCGTGGCGGTCGATTTCATCGCCGCGACACTGTCGCCGACGGTCTGCAGCACCCGCTCGACGCTTTCGCGAAACCAGACGATGGCCTCGTCAACGACGGCGCGGCGCGCCTCCTGCTCCTCCAGCAACGCGCTTTTTCTTTCCCCCAAGCGGCGTTCGGTGATGTCGTCATGCGTCCCGACCCAATAGCCGCCGCCCGATATCGGTCGATTGACCACGGCAATGGAGCGACCGTCCGGTGTCTCGGTCACGAAACTCACGGTCTCGCCCGCAGCCATGGATCTCATGAGCTCGTTGCAGTACTGGGCCGGATCGCGTTGCAGACTGCCTTTGTCAAATCGGTGACGGATCATGTCGATCAGCGTGACGCCGGGTTTGATGACGTCCGCGGACAAGCCGTACATCGCCCGATAGCGTTCGTTGCAGACGACGAGGCGGCCGTTCATGTCCAGCATCACCACGCCTTGGCTCATATTGTTCAGCGCCAGGTCGAGCAGGCGCCCTTGATCGTCGATCCGGCGGTCGGCGAAAGCACTGATCAGGGTCATGCCCAATATCGCCACCGCCACGCTGGCGATGGCTGTGGCGAGCGAGGCCGGCGGCAGTGCCGAGCGCGGTAAACACGCGCGTCGGATCGGGGACGATCTCCACCGCGCCCATGGCGGTGAAGTGATGCGAGACTATCGCCAGCGTAAGCAGAAGCGCCGATGCCCATAGCGCCCGCGGTCCCTGCCAGCGCACGGCGACCGCGAGCGCGGCCATGCCCAGGACCATCCCGAGCACAATGGACACGGCGACCAAAGCCGGGTCCCATTCGATGTGCCCGGGGAGCTCGAGCGCGCCCATGCCGAGATAGTGCATGCAGGCGACACCGGCGCCGATGATGCCGCCGCCGATCGGCGCGCCCCAGCGGCCGGGAATGAAAACCGCCGCAGCCAAGCCGCCGCCGGTGATCGTAGCTGCGGCCAGCAGCGACAAGGTCGTGAGGTAGATGTCGTAGGCGACCGGCACGCCGGGCTCGTAGGCGAGCATCGCCAAGAAATGCGTCGCCCATATGCCGCAGCCGGTTGCCGCGCCCGCGGCCGCGATCCAGACGGCGCGCGCGACCCCGGCCGTCGACCGGGCGCGATAAAACAATGTGATCGCCGTCAAGCTCGCCAGCAGACAGACGACGCCGGCGATGACAACCAGCCGCAGGTCGTGTTGCGTGGTCAAGCAGCTCAGGATTCGGAACATCGTGCCCTACGCCGTCGGGCGGCAAATAACCTGCCTACCAACTAGCCAATATCGATTTACGTCTCGTTAATAAACGGCGCGTTTTTGCCGGCGCAGCGCCTAGGCGGGCGCACCCGATATCGCGTTGCCTTTGCGCGCAATCAAATGGTCGAGCGACAGCGCGCCGGGGCCGCGCGCGATCACCACGAGAAAGCAGGTGGCCCAAACTCCGTGGGTCGGCCAGGCACCCGGATAGACGAAGATTTCGATCACCGCGGTCATGAACAAAAGGCCCATGGCGGCAAAACGCGTCGCCAGCCCAAGGACGAGCAAGATCGGGAAAAGATGTTCGCCAAAAGCCGACAGGTAAGCGGCAGTCGTTGGATCGACCAGCGGCAGCTGATATTCGTGTTGGAACAGCGCGATCACGCTCGGCTTGAGGTGCCACCGCGGCGACCTTTGTCTGGCCCGATTGCCAAAACACCGCCGCCGGGAAAATGCGAGCCGCCAACGCGATAAACCAATAGGGGATGCTGTCCAGCACGGCAATTATTCGTTGAACGGTTGCAACCACCCCGGGCTCATGATCGGCCGCAACCGGCAACGTGTTGTTCATGGCACGCTCGGCCTTTCGGGTTCGGAAGGGATGATGTTTCGCACCAGACCCCAGCCGATGAGCCCGGCCAGATTGCCGGTCAGATCAAATTCCGAACATTCGGCCAGCGCGACGTCGGCGGCCTCGCCAAGGGTCCGCTTTTCGGCGAGCGCCTTAAGGAACGCCGCGCCACCTTGCGGCAACAGGCGGACTTCCACGTCGAGATAGGGGCGGGCAACGAGCGCATCCTCGCCGCACCAATCATCGATCGGCGAAAGCGCTCGCTCGCCCGAGTTCATCGCCCAGATGGTGACGATCGGATGCGCCGAGCGGACGATTTCGGCCGACGGGTGCAGCGTGACCCGCAGACCGGCGACGGCATCGACATCGAGCGCCGCGAACTCACCCGCACTCACCGGCGTGGCGTCGGCGGCATGATAGGCGCGCGTGCGCGCAGCCTCGATCCGGGCGACATCCGCGAGATAGGCAAGGTCGCGCGCCGGCTCGAAGGCAGCGATGAAATCCGCAAATTCCTCGCCATAGCTCGCGAGCACGGCCGAGCGCGGCGGGCGCGCCACTACAAAGGCTCGCGCCATTGCGGCGAAGAACTCTTCGCCGACGATCCTCTTGACGGCCGGAAACCGACTGGCGAGCGCTTTCACCAACCCCGCGACGACATTGTTGCGGTAGACCGAGAAGCGTCGCGCCGGGCTGATCCCGTCGGGAAGAGGCCGCTCCGGGTCAAGCAGCGCTTGCGCAAAGGACGCTTCGAACGGAGCGAGCATGGCGCCCTCACGCCGCCGAGGCGCGCGATGCACCGGCAAGAATGCGTTCCGCCTCCGTCGCCTCGGCGAGCAATGTGGACCAATCCGGGACCTCGTTGTCCCACTCGATGAGCGTCGGAATGGGCCCGCTGCAGGCGACGACGTGCCGATAAAGCGTCCAGACGGCGTCCGCGACCGGCGTTCCGTGCGCGTCGATCAACAGCGAGCCTCCCGCATCGTCGATTTCCTGGTGATGCCCGCCGAGGTGAATCTCCCGCACCCGGTCAAGCGGGAACGTGTCCAGATAGGACAAGGCGGGCGTGCCTTGGTTGTGTGCCGAAACGAAGACGTTGTTGACGTCGAGCAGCAGCGCGCATCCGGTTCGCTTGGAGACCTCGGCGAGAAATTCAACTTCTGGAATCGTGCTTTCGGCGATGGCAACATAGGTCGATGGATTTTCGAGCAACATCTCGCGTCCGAGCGCCGTCTGCACCGCGTCGATATGTTCCGAAACCCGCGCCAGCGTCCGCCGCGAGTAGGGCAACGGCAAAAGGTCGTTGAAGTAGACACCGTCATGCGAGGACCAGGCCAGATGCTCGGAGAAACTCTCCGGCTCGTAGCGGTCACAAAGCATCTTGAGCCGCGCAAGATGATCGCGGTCCAGCGGTTGCATCGAGCCGATCGATAACCCGACGCCATGCAGCGACAACGTATAGCGCTCGCGCAACGCAGTGAGCTGCGCATGCGGCGGCCCGCCGGCGCCCATATAGTTCTCCGCGTGCACTTCGAAGAACCCGATCGGCTGCGGCACGGCGAGAATGTCGCGAAAATGCGCCGGCTTGAAGCCGACGCCGGCTCGCGCCGGAAGACTTGATTGGACCCGCATCATTGGACCCGCATGCGTAGCCTCGCGCGCGTCTTCGACCGAAGAGCAAGAGGCGCCCGCCAAATGCGCGCGCCCCTTCGCGGCCTTGTCAGGATTTGATCGGCTGGAGCGAACCCATGCCCTTCGGAGTCTTGATCGTGTCGCACGTTCCCTTGGCCACATACTTCCAGGCAGTGCCTTGATAGTCCGCGGCCGCGGTGCCGGCGCAAGTGGTTCCGGCGCCGGCCGCGCAGTCGTTTTCACCCTTGAGCGCAACGCCGAAGCATTTGTCCATGGTGGGCTGCGGCGGCTTCGGCGCGGCGGCGACCGCAGTTGCGATCATCGTCAGGGCAGCAGCAAAAGAACCGGCGATCGTCGCGGTGGTGAAGGCGCTTTTGGAGCTCATTGGCGATCCTTTCTGAAGAACCGACGCTGCGAGGCGCAGGAGAAACACGTCGTCGGCCCCGTTCATAGCAAACATCAAAGCGCGCCACCCCGTCATTTTTGCTGCCGGTCGCGTCACAATCGTGTGACGCTGATTTGCATCTGAACAAAATCGCTGATCCGCCGACGTTTAAATATTTATTAGAGCGCGCGGATACCGCTGATGACGAGATCGAACGCTGTCGGCAGGACAACCTCCCCGGGGAGTTGCCAAAACGGCGGCAATCGGGATGGTGGTATAATCAAACAAGTCGCACTGGGAGGCGGGGTGGGCGAGGCGTTTGGAGTCCTGCTGGCGATTGTCTCGAGCTCGCTGGGCGGAACAGCGGCCGCCATCACTCGCTATCTTTCCGGCGGCGCCGATCCGCTCACGCTGGCCATTCTGCGTTGGGGGATCGGCTTCGTCTGCGTATTGCCGATTGCGCTTATCCTGCGCGTGCGCTGGCCGCGCGGCAAAGACGTGCTGGGCGTCGCCGCCCTGGGGCTTTGCTTCTACGGGCTGTTTTTCATCCTCTATAATCTTGCGATCAGCTACACGACGGCCGCGCGCGCGAGCCTCGCGCTCTCGACCTTGCCGCTGCAGACCATGCTGGTCGGCGGCCTGCTCGGCGTCGAACCGCTGACCGCGCGCAAATCGGCGGGAGTCGGCATTGCCGTCCTCGGCGTGTTCGCCGCGCTCGCCTCCGGGCTCTCCGCCGCTCCGCCGGGCGCCTGGCGCGGCGAACTGATCATGACCGGCGCCGTCTTGTGCATGGCCTTCTACAATGTCTGGTCCCGTCCCTTCATCGAGCGATCGAGCGCGCTCGGCTTTCTCGCGCTCGGCATGGGCGCGGGAGCCGCGGCGCTCGTCGGCCTCGGGCTATTGACCGGCCGCGCCGCGGTGCTCGCGCGATTCAGCGTGCCGCAATGGACCGCCGGCATCTATCTCGGGGTCTGCGGCGGTGCGCTCGCGTTCATTCTCTGGGTGCTGGCGCTCGAGCGCACGACGCCGACCCGCGTCGCCACCACCATGACCGTCAACCCGGTGGCGGCCGCGCTCCTGGCCAGCCTCCTCGTCGGCGAGCCGATCACTTCGAATTTGATTGTCGGCCTCGTTGCGGTTTTTGCCGGCATTTGGATCGCGACCACCAACGCGCGGGGGTCGGGCTAAGCGGTTGATGATCATCCCCGCGGCGCGACGCGAGTTCCAGCTGTTTGAGACAACAAATATTCGCGGAGACCTCTGCGCCGACGCACGAATAGCGTTGCAAAATCCGTCGCGGCATCGCGGCCGTTCAAACAGAGTGCGTCCAGCGCGGCGAAGAAGAGAAGATGGTGCCCAGGGGCGGAAACAGTTTCGTTCAATCAAACACTTATGGTGTCCCACCTTCGCCAATGGTCCCATTGAGTCTCAATGGATATTTTTTAGATTGTCCCACCGATTTTCGGCCGCGTCGCATGTCCGTTTCTCCCCTCATAAGCGACATCAACAAGCACAGTCGGCATGTCGGCTACGGGCCATAAGCGACATTTTGCACAGCAGCAAAATCGGGTGGATTCAACGGGCCAATCCTGCCATTAGCCGACGCCGCGCAGACTTGCCGCGGCTAACAACATCGATGGCAAGCCGCGCGATCATTCGGCGCACTCACTGCTGAGGACGCGATTTGACGATGAGCTTGGTGGCTAACAATTTTCCGATCGATACTCCCGGGCGTTCGACGTACCTGTACATCAGCCAAGCGATCGGTGTCGTAACCGCGACCGATGTCACAAACATGATAAGCGCTGAGCCGACCCCTGGAATGCCTGATCCGAGCACGAGTCTCCCGAGCGCATCCGGCGAGTTCCAATACACCAATAAGGTCAGAGGATTGACGAGGTAGAAACTATAGGAAATACGGCCGGAAAAGCGCACCATTGAATTATCAAAGAACTTCCCTAGTCGGCCAATGCTACCGAACGCCAGTAGGCCGACGATGACTCCATCGCAAACCATTTCGATGTAGTGTTCGGTCTCCCATCCTGTCGACAACAATGGTAGCCACGCGAACGTTCCGACAGTGGCGAGGACAAGCATGAGGGACGCTACGGGCGCAGGACACCAGTCCCAACCCTTTCTTCCGAAGGCAAACACTATCATTCCGACGGCGAAAAACGGCAACAATCCGAGGCCGAATGGCGTGTCGACGAGGTTGATCCATGGCCGGTGGTTCTCCAAAATCAGGGATGCTGTAAGCAACACCGCCAATGCAATGACTCCAAGGTATCGGAACAGGAGAAATCCAACAACAAACAAGGGTATTGCAATGATTTCCAGTTTCAGTGTCCACATCACGCCGTTGATTGAAATTCCGATCAACAAAACATTCCGGAGCAGGCTCATCGGCGCATAGGTCGTGGGATCGCTAATGTGGGCGCCGGTAATCGCGAATACGAGATAAAATAGTCCGATTGTCGCGACTGCGGCGGGATAAATGCGAAACAGGCGGGCAATAACAAAACGAGACGTGTTAGCAGCTATTGAATCCGGTCCCCGCATCAGCGACTGCAGCAACACAAACCCGCTGATGACAAAGAATAGGTTGACCGCAGCAAGTCCGTTGCCAAATACTGAGAGGATCGACGTTGTCCAGCCGCCATAGACGCCACTAGCGGCCGACGGAATCAATGAGCGCGTTCTGCCCGAGGCATCTGTCCACGGCAATTGCCAAACGTGATCGGCGGCGACGACTAACGCGGCTAAGCCGCGTAAGGCCTCAAGCCGCGGAAAAAACTGCACGTTTACGCGATGCATGAGATTTGCGTAATAATTTTTGTCCCGTTTCACTGCGTACCGCGGCGAAGAGCGTCAAGCTACTATAATTGATTGACGAGTGCGAGCACCGCGAGACGGTGTAATTCTGACGTCGCAAGTCTACGCATCCCGCATTTCCATAATTTGTTATACGCGCTAAGCGCGAGATCTGCTCTTTGTCTTGGACATGGAGACTCTGATCAGAGTCCGCTAATGGAATGGTCCGCCAGTGCTCCTGCCCAACCACCGATCGAAGCCGACGTGCTGCACTGCACCGAAGTCTCGCGGGGAATGTCGCAGTTGGGTCACGAGCAAACGTGGCGGCTTAAATTTGTCATGTCCGCTTTTCCCGGAAGCGGACATGAACGGCGCAGACGTAGTCTGTTTCTCATATCGCGTGCGAGCGGACGGATTACCGGGATGGAGGCATTGATCCGGTGGCGACATCCGAAGCGGGGTCTGGTGCCGCCGGCTCAGTTCATTCCTGTCGCGGAGAGCTGTGGACTGATTGTGCCGATCGGCGAATGGGTGCTGAGCGTAGCGTGCTCACAGATTAAGGAATGGCAGAGCGAGGGGCGCCGCGTGGTTCCGGTATCGGTGAACGTGTCGGCGCTGCAATTCAGGCAGGAAGGTTTCTGCACCCTGATCAGGACAGTGCTGGATGAGTGCGGCCTGACGCCGCGATGCCTGGAACTGGAGCTGACGGAGAGCCTGATGCTTTCAAATGCGGACATGATGCGACCCGTTCTGGCGGAATTGAAAGAGATGGGGGTATCGCTGGCCATCGACGATTTCGGGACGGGATATTCGAGCTTCACCTATTTAAAGCATTTCCGCGTAACGAAGGTGAAGATTGACCACTCCTTTATTCGGGATATCGCGACGGACAGCGATGACGCGGCCATTACGACGGCGATCATCAGAATGGCTAGTCTACCGTTTCGTAAATAGCTTGACTGTTTAGGGGCATGGGTGCATCCTGGATAGATATGCCTGTTCATGGTGCCGCGCCCCTTGCACTGACTGATGCTGAGAAGAAGCAGTTGGTGCGGATTAGTCGTCATCGCAGTACGCCTCGCGGCATCCTGCTGCGCGTTCACATCATTCAGTCGGCGGTGGAAGGCGTTCCGAACCGCGCCATCGCCCGCAAGCTGTCCACCTCGCTGCCGACGGTGTTGCTGTGGCGGAAGCGATATGAAGCCGACGGCCTGGCGGGGGTCCTCGAAGACCGGCCGCGAAGCGGACGTCCCAAGGAGATCTGCGCCGAACGGGAAGCGGCCATCGTGGAGGCCACGATGAAGACGACGCCGAAAGACGCCACGCAGTGGAGCGTGCGCGCGATGGCCGCGGCGCAGAAGGTCAGCTCCGCCACCGTGCAGCGGATCTGGAAGAAGCACAAGCTGCAACCGCATCGGGTCGAGTCCTTCAAGTTCAGCAACGATCCGCAGTTTGCGCTGAAGGTCCGCGACATCGTGGGGCTGTATCTGAATCCGCCGGACAAAGCGATCGTGCTGAGCGTGGACGAGAAGAGTCAGATTCAGGCGCTGGACCGGACGCAGCCGATTCTTCCTCTGCGTCCGGGCCTGCCGGAGCGGCAAACGCACGATTACCAGCGCCACGGGACGACCACGCTGTTCGCCGCGCTGAACGTGCTGGAAGGAACCGTGATCGGCGAATGCCAGCCGCGGCATCGCCATCAGGAGTTCCTGCGGTTCCTCGACCGGATCGACCAGTCGGTCGATCCGGCTCTGGACATCCACCTGGTGCTCGACAACTACGGAACCCACAAGCATCCCGCGGTGAAGAAGTGGCTGGCGGCACGGCCTCGGTATCATGTCCACTTCACGCCCACCAGTTCGTCGTGGCTCAACCAGATCGAACGCTGGTTCGCCGAGATCACCCGCAAACGAATCCGCCGCGGAACCTTCCGCAGCGTTCGGGACCTGGTCCTCGCCATCCACGACTACATCCGGAATTACAACGAAACCCGCGACCCTTTCAGTGGGTCGCCAGTGCCAGCCGTATCATCCGCAAGGTCAACAAATATAAAGAAACTTCAGAAACAGGAGACTAGAAGCCTGAATTTGCTGGCCGAAAGGTGTGGAAGACGCGGCGCAGATGTCGTTCCTGCGAGAGCGGGGCTGCGATCAGATTCAGGGATACTACTTCAGCAAGCCGCTGATTGCGAGGCGAGATTGCGGCTCTGCTTCCTGCTGCTCCAGTGAGCGCATCCCCGGAAGGCCGGGCAATCCAGTGCGCTGGCAGCTGATCTGGCGCAAATCGCCGTCAACAATCCCTTAAGTAGTTCTAAATTCCTCTAGCAAATCCAAAGGCGGCGCTCCGCTGCAAACCTGCGCTGCGGGAAGCCGCGTTTCTGGCGTCCCGCCTGCCATTGATAACTGCCTCTGAACAAAGGGATAAGTGCCGCTGTGACATCGCTGTGGCGTATTGTGACTTCTTTTGACGGCGAGGGTGAGGGATTCTCGCGTGCAACGGCGCCAGGTTAGGCTGCTTCGTCCCCGGTCGCTGATGACGCGCGGAAAATTTGCCGAGGCGCATGAGCAGCTGCACCTGGCCGCGGAGCAGGATCCGTTGTCAGTGGCGGCGCCCTTTGATGAATTTTTTGCTTATAACTTTGAGCGCGATGTGCCCGGTCAACGAAAGATGTTGCAGCAGATGGTGCGCGTGCAGCCGAATTTTGTTGGCGTTCGGGCGTTGAATGTGGTGCTTTCGGTGGAACAGCATGACTGCGCCGCGGCGCGCACCGATGCAGGGTGGCTGGGGAAGACGTATACGTACCCTGAGAGCAACGCAGACGACGCTTGCGTTTGCGGCGGCATGCTCGGGCGATCGGGCCGAGGCACTCCGGCGGATCCGGCGGATGGCGGCGCTGGGGAGCCCCGGCGTATCAGCTGGCAATCGCGTATGCACTGTTACACCATAAGGATGATGCGCTCGCGCAGCTGAACAAATCAGCGGATGCGCACGAGGAACAGATTCTTTATCTGAAATACGATCCGTTCTTCGACGAGATTCGGTCCGACCCGAGGTATGTCGCGCTCGAAAAGCGGTGGGTTTGATCTGAGGGCGGCAACGTTAAAAGAAACAGATTCTGTTACAGATGGACCAGGCCGCGCTGGAGCGCTGTGACCACGGCCTGAGTTCGGTCGTTAACATTGAGCCGCATAAGGATAACGCTGACATGACACTTGACCGTGGCTTCGGTAATGCCGAGGTCAGTGGCAATTTCACGGTTTGATTTTCCGCCAACCATGAGGTTGAGGACTTCTTTTTCGCGCGCGCTGAGCTGGGAGTCAGGCATGCGCGAGGCGAGGGCACGGGTCACCGGCGGCGGTAGAAAACGGCCGCCCGCATGGACGCGGCGCAGGGCGCTGACCAGCGCATCGTGCGGCATACCTTTAATGATGTAGCTGCGCGCGCCGGCTTCCAGCGCCTGGTGGATATCCTCGTCGCCCTCGTAGGTGGTGAGGACCACGAATTTTGCGTCGGGGTGGCGAGCGATGAGGGTACGAATGACTTCGACGCCGCTCATGCCGGGAAGGCGCAGATCGACCAGAGTGATGTCGGGAAGATGTTTCTCGAAAAGGGCGATGGCATCTTCTCCATTGCCGGCCTGGGCGATGGCGACCATATCGGGCGTGGCCTGGATGATGGCCGCGATGCCGACGCGCATGATGGGATGGTCGTCGATGACGAGGACACGAATTTTGGGGGATTCGGCTACGGCCATTGCAGTTTTCATAGTAATCCTCGGGGTCAAGACCAGCTGATTCGTTTTGAGGCGTCAGGAAGGCGGCGAAGTACACCGAAGGTTGCGGTTCTGACTCCGCAGACATTCTGCGAGAAAGGAAGTCCGGGGTTCTATGAAGTCGTTGCTGTTACGCGAATACGGTCATCTGGAAATTGCGGATCTGCCGCGACCGGATGGCGGGATCGGGAGAAGTGCTGATTCGCGTGGGGGCTTGCGGGATTTGCGGCAGCGATGTGCATGGGTATGACGGATCGTCTGGGCGGCGGATTCCGCCGATTGTGATGGGGCACGAGGCGGCGGGGCGGATCGCGGCGGTGGGCGCGGGAGTTACGGGATTGGCGCGAGGGCGACCGCGTGACTTTTGATTCGACGATTTATTGCGGGGCTTGCGGATATTGCAAGCGCGGGGAAATGAATCTCTGCGATCATCGCAGGTCGCTGGGAGTTTCTTGCGGGGATTACGCCGAGCGGGAGCGTTTGCGGAATTTGTGGCCGTGCCGGCACGCGTGGTCTACAAGCTGCCGGAGCGTATTTCGTTCGCGGAAGCGGCGATGCTGGAGGCGGTGGCAGTGGCGATGCACGCGGTTTCGCTGCGGGGACCTACAGGGAAAGCACGGCGCTGGTGGTGGGGGCAGGAACGATCGGCGTGCTGATCTTGCAGGCGCTGCGCGCGGTGGGCTGTGCGCCGAGTGCTTGTGTCGGACGTGGATGCTACGCGACTGAAGCTGGCGCAAGGAATTGGGCGCGACGCGATGTCGCTCTCTGCGAACGAGGATGTAGTGGCGCAAGTATTACAGCGGACCGGCGGAGTTGGCGTCGATGTGGCGATGGAAGCGGTGGGACGCAACGAGACGGTGAACGCCGGCGATTGACAGCGTGCGCAAGGGCGGGACGGTGGTGCTGTCGGGAACATTTCGCCGGAGGTGACGCTGCCGCTGCAGAAAGTGGTGACGCGGCAGATTCGGCTGCAGGGATCGTGCGCGTCGGCGGGCGAATATCCGCAGGCGATTGAGTTGATGGCGAGCGGGGCAATCCGTGTCGAAGCCGCTGATCACGGCGATCGCGCCACTTGCAGAAGGGCCCAATGGTTCGAGCGACTGTATGCGCGGGAGCCGAATTTGATGAAGGTGGTGCTTACGCCGGGGCCGATTGTACGTGAACGAGGCGAATTGTTCGATCTTTCGGGACGTGTGGCGATTGTCACCGGCACGAGCCGCGGACTGGGGCAGTACTGGCGCGGGCGCTGGCGAAGGCCGGCGCCGATCTGGTGCTGACCAGCCGGACGCGCGAGAGTCCTTGCGAGGTTCGAAGAGGAGGTCAAGCGGGCTGGGGCGGCGAGGCGCTTTCGCTGGAACTCGATGTGCGAGATCTCGAGAGCATCGAGCGGATGGCGGCGGAGGCGGAGGCGGCGTTCGGACATCGGATATTTTGGTGAACAACGCGGGATGCAATGTGCGCAAGCCGGCGCTGGATGTGACGTGGGACGACTGGAATCTGGTGTTGGATACGAATCTGCGCGGGAGTTTTTTTGTGGCGCAGGCGGTGGCGCGACGGATGATTGCGCGCGGATACGGGCGCATCATCAATATAGGTTCGGTGACGAGCGTGGCCGGGTATGCGGGACTGGGCCCTTACGGAGCGAGCCGCGGCGGGATTCGGCAACTGACGATGAGCCTGGCGGATGACTGGGGCAAGCACGGCGTGACGGTGAATTGCCTGGCGCCGGGATGGTTTCGCACCGAACAGAACAAAGTGCTCTACGAAAATAAAGAGTGGGTGGAGTATCTGTGCGATCGGATTCCGGTGAAGCGGCCGGGGCGGCCAGACGATTTGGACGCGGCGGTGGTTTTTCTGGCGTCGGAAGCGAGCCGGTATGTGACGGGGCAGACGCTGTTGGTGGACGGCGGGATCTCCACCGGAGCGACGCGGGCGACGGTGAAGTAGGCAGCCAGTATGGAGAGCCATTAGAACCTGAATAATTGGGGCCCGTGAGGTCTTCAACCAAACATTTTCAGAGAGCCTGCTCATCATGCATCGGGATGGGGCGGATTCCTCCAAGCAGGAAGATGTAACCGGCGATGCCCACGACGAGGTAGGCGGCGGCGAGAGCGAAGGCTGCAACGAAGTTGTGGCGGACTTCGACGAGGTAGCCGGTGACGGTGGCGGCGATGCTTCCGGAAAGCTGGTTGGAGAAATTCATGATGCCGCCGACCAGGAGCCGACGCTGTCGCCAGGCGCGATGAGCGAGGGGACCGACCATCCAACGGGAGACGCTGCGGCAAGTCCGCTGATAGAAAGGCTGACCCAGAAGAGGGCCCCCACGGCGGAGTGCGCCCAGGCGGCGCCGAGGATGCCGAGGCCGAGGGTAAGTCCGGAGACGAGCACGGTGCGGCGCACGAGGCTGGGGCGAAGTCCGCGGCGAATGAGAGCATCGACGAGCCATCCACCAACGATGAGATCGGCGAAGGCAGCGATGAGCCACGGCACACCGGTGTAAACGAAGGAATGGCTGAGATTGATGTGCAGCGTGCGGGAGATAGACGGGCAGCCAGGTGAGGAGCAGATAGAAGGTGTAGTTGTAGGAGCCCATGCCCAGCGCTAAGCCGATGACCTTGCGCTGGCGCAAAAGATAGCTGAGCGGCACGCGGTGATGGAGGTGAGGCTGAGACCCGGTCGAGTCCGTGGCGAAGGAGCGCTGGTCGGGGCGCGGGTCATGATAGACGCGCCAGAATAATACAAAGAAGAGCAGGCTGATGACGTCCGGTGGCAGCGAAGCTGAGGCGCCATCCGATGCGGAGCAGGAGCAGGCCGATGAGAGGGATGCCGAGCGCCGGGCCAAAGCCGCCGATGCGTCGAAGAGGCTGGTGGGAAAGCTGCGCTCGCGGGTCGGAAACCAGTAGCCGATGGCTTTAGCGTTCCCGGGAAAGGTGGGAGCTTCGCCGATGCCGAACAGAAAGCGCGCGGCGAAGAAACCGCTGATGCCCGGCGTTGCTGCGGCTGCGAAGGAGGCGATGCTCCACAGGAACGTGCTGACGCAGCCGACGCGGCGTACGCCGAAGCGATCGAGCAGGTAACCGCTGGGGAGTTGAGCGAGGGCGTAGGTCCAGTTATAGGCG
>CAVOHL010000023.1:0-9820 GCA_963695665.1 uncultured Alphaproteobacteria bacterium | reverse complement strand
TTTCTCGTTAATTGCTTTGCGCTCTCGTCTACGCCGCCCGCTGGGTCAGGCGGTCCATCTCGCGCTGGACCAGCTGCCGGTATACGCCTTCGCCGTGCACCAGCAGGTCCGGTGGGCCGTCCTGGATGACCTTGCCGAGCTGCAGCACGATGATGCGGTCGAAGTTGCGCACGGTCGAGAGCCGGTGCGCGATGGCGATCACCGTGCGTCCGTGCATCAGGCGGCCAAGAGCTTCCCTAATGATTTCCTCCGACTCGCTGTCGAGCGCGGAGGTCGCCTCGTCGAGGAGGAGAAGCGGCGCATTCTTGAGGAAGGCGCGGGCGATGGCGATGCGCTGGCGCTGGCCGCCGGAAAGCTTGAGGCCGCGTTCGCCGACGACGGTACGCACGCCGTCGGGCAGGCTCTCGATGAAGTCGCAACGCGCCGCGAACGCCGCTTCCAGCACCTCGTCGTCGGTCGCGTGCGGCCGGCCGTAACGGATGTTCTCCATGACGGTACGGTGGAAGAGCGAGATGTCCTGCGGCACGACCCCGATGGACTCGCGCAGGCTCTCCTGGGTGACGCGGGCGATATCCTGGCCGTCGATGATGATGCGGCCGTCCTGCAGGTCGTAGAACCGCTGCAGCAGCGCGAACAGCGTCGACTTGCCGCCGCCGGAATGGCCGACAAGGCCGACGCGCTCGCCCGGCTTGAAGCTGAGATTGAACTCCTCGAAGATCTTTTGGCCGCCGCCGTAGCGGAAATAGACCTGCTCGAACTTGACGCTGGCGCCGCGGCGCACGAGCGCCGTCGCCTCGGGGTGATCGCGCAGCTCATGCGGCACCAGGAGGGTCGACAGCGCCTCCGAAAGGCGGGCGACATGCTGGGTGATGTCGACCAACGCCACGGCGAGATCGCGCGTCGCGTGCAGCACCGAGATGCCGAGCGTGCAGACCAGCACGACGTCGCCGGTCGTGGCCGTTCCCGCTTGCCAGAGCAGAATCGCCCAGGCCAGGAGACCGAGCGCCAGCACGATGGTCACCGCGGCGTGAAAGATGCGCAGCTTCTCCAGATAGAACAGGCTGCGCCGGCGGGCGTCCATCTCGCGCTCGACGGTGGCGTCGAAGCGGCGGTGCTCGCGCAGAAAGCCACCGAATGCGCGCACCAGCGGCATGTTGGAGACGACGTCGGTCATCTCGCCGTCGACCGCGGCCGCTTTGCCGGCGAAGTCGTGGTGCAGCGGACGTCCGGCGGCGGCGAGGCGGAACATGATCACGACCATGACCCCGGCGACGACGGCGAGCCCCGCGGCCATCGCCAGGCTGATGGTGCACACGAGCGCTATCGCGGCGACGGTCGCCGCGCAGGGCGGCAGCACGTTCCAGACGAACATATTCTCGCCGGTGAACACCGCGTTCGAGGTCGCGGTCACCCGGCTGGTCAAGGTGCCGGGCAGCCGATCGGCGAAATAACCGGGCGAATGGCCCATCAGATGCCGGAACAGGTCGCGGCGCAGGTCGCCGGTGACGCCGACGAACGCGTAATTGGCGATCCAGCTGGCAACGCGCCACAGCACGTTGTCGGCGGCAATGAGCGAACCGAGCACGGCGAATGCGACCCAGACGCCGGCGCTGTCGTGGCGCGACAGCACGTCGACCAGATACTTGATCCCGTACTGCGTGCCGACCGAACAGGTGACAGCCGCGAGCACCGCGCCGAGAATGATTGCGTGGGTTAGGGGATGCCGCTTTATGTAGCGAAAAATGAAGGCAAAAGGACGATTGGCATACTGACAAAGGTCGGCCATGCGCTGGCAATCCCCGCTGAAATGCTGGCGACCCCCCACGAGGTGCCTCCGCAACTACAACGCCGAAGGAGGCGAATTTATCCGTCCCCGGTCATGAGTTTTTTCAGCCGCCAGCTGCGCGCGTGTTGATGACAACGCCACCGGCGGTGCCGGAGTTCCCGACGGTGAAAAAAATTAAGTTTATCGGCCGATTTGAAAACATTTGCCCGATTCCGGGTTGTTCCCTCTGCTGGGAACTCGCGGGGTGACGGGCACGCCGCATCATCAAGGGAAGGCCTAATCGATGCATATTGCGCAGGTTGCACCGTTGACCGAAGCGATTCCGCCCAAGCTCTATGGCGGCACCGAACGCGTCGTGTCGTGGCTCACGGAGGAGCTGATCGCTCTCGGCCACGAGGTGACGCTCTTTGCCAGCGGAGACTCGGTGACTTCGGCGCGGCTCGAGGCGGTGTGGCCGCGCGCGCTGCGGCTCGACGGCGCGGTCCGCGATCCCAATGCGCTGCATATGATGATGCTGGAGCGCGTCTATCGGCGGGCCGGGGACTTCGATTTCCTGCATTGCCACCTCGACTACTATCCTTTCTCGCTGCTTTCGCGGCAGCCCACGCCGTTCGTGACCACGCTGCACGGCCGGCTCGACCTGCCCGAGCATCAGCCGGTGTTCGATACCTTCAGCGCGGTGCCGGTGGTGTCGATCTCCAATGCGCAACGCCGGCCGCTGCCGCGGGCCAATTGGGTGCGCACGGTGCATCACGGATTGCCGATCAATCTGCTGACGCCGAAGCCGGTGACGCCCGGCTATTTCGGCTTTCTCGGCCGAATCGCGCCGGAGAAGGGCATCGACCGCGCCATCCGCATCGCCGAGCATTGCGGCGTGCCGCTCAAGGTGGCCGCGAAAGTCGATCGCACCGACCAGGATTATTACGACGAGCAGATTGCGCCGATGATGAGGTCGGGAGACGTCGAGTATATCGGCGAGATCAACGACGGGGAAAAATCGGAATTCCTGAGCGGTGCGATTGCGCTGCTCGTCCCCATCGACTGGCCCGAGCCGTTCGGCCTGGTGATGATCGAAGCCATGGCTTGCGGTACGCCGGTCATCGCCTTCAATCGCGGATCGGTGCCGGAGATCGTCGAGGACGGCCTCACCGGCTTCATCGTCGAGGATCAGACCGGCGCGATCGGCGCGGTCGACCGGCTGGCGCTATTGTCGCGCGAGAAGATCCGCAGGCGCTTCGAGGAACGTTTCACCGCGCGGCGCATGGCGCAGGAATATCTCGCCGCCTACCGCAGCCTCACGGACAGCGTCGCGCCGCATCTGCGCCTCGTCGCCGACGAGGCCCCGGCGCTGTAAGCGGGGGAGCGAAACCTGTCGGTCACCAATGGCGGGTTATCCAGCGCGCGGGTCATCCAATCCCATGCGCTCACGCGCTATTGCCTGGCTGGTGGCGCAGGGGGTAGTGGGCCAGCCATGGACCAGTACCGAGTAGGTGGTAGCGAGCCAGTCAATTAGGGCATTCCGGCCCGGCCGCTAGCGCTGTTAAATCAACAGAAATGGCACGGACGCTCGGCGTCGCGTCACGCCGTTCTAGGGGGGCGTCATGAACTGCCATCTCTACCTGAGAAAGGGCACCGTGTACCTGCCGACCATGGGAAAATGGATAAGGGGTTTTATCGCGGGGTCGAACCGGTGGCCGTTGTCTCGACATCGGATACCGAGGGAATACGACAAGCACTGCAGGCAACAATCACTCGCGGCAACCGGCTGGTGCCCATGCTGCGGCGAAGTGAATGGCCACCGCCCATTTTGCTGAAGTACGCGAGCGTCAAAAATTGGTCGGCGTTCGAGCGCGACATCATGTTTTGGACCATCAAAGAGGAAGACGGCACCTTTCGAAATCGCCGGCCAAAAAAAACAACCTGATGGGTCCTGGAGGGACGACCCGGAGCAAACAATCACTTTTCCTCTGGGATCGTCAGTCGACAATGTGATCGAGCGGATGATTACGATTCTGCAGGACACCGCGCGGAATTAGAGCGTGAGGCAGATCAGTCGACGGCGTAATCCGCCATTTTGGCAGCGGTCCGGTGTGTTAAGTCTCGCACTACAAATCCTCTTCGTTCGCAGCGACCCGCGTCTCCGGCATCAGCAGCCAGACCAGCGCCAGGCCGAGGAGCGCGATCGCGGCCAGTCCCAAGAAGGCCGAGGCGCTGCCGAAATGATCGCTGATATAGCCGGCGAGCGTGGCGGAGAGCGAGGCGCCGATGCCGACAAAGGTGCCGATGATTCCCTGGCCGAGATTGAACCGGCCGGTGCCGCGGGTGAGATCGGCGACGACGAGCGGCACCATCACGCTGAACACCGCCGCAGTCACGCCGTCGAGGAGCTGGACAACGACGAGGAGCTCCGGATTGGTCACCGTCGCGAACAGAATGCCGCGGACGGGCAGCGCGGCAAAGGCGATGAGCAGCAGCGGGCGGCGGCCCCAGAGCTGCGCGCGCCGGCCGATCCACGGCGAGGAGGCGGCGACGAGGAGTTGCGGCACGACGATACAGGCGGCGATGAGCAGCGTCGCCCAGCGGCTCGAGCGCATGGTCAACACGCTCCCCATCAATGGCAGCATCGCGGCGTTGGCGAGATGGAAGAGCAGGAGACAGGCGGCGAAGATGAGGAGCGGCCGGCTGTGCATGAGATCGCCGGGTTTGGCCCGGGGCTTGTCGGTGCGCCGGCGCGCCGGCGCACCGTGAGCGCGCTCCGGATCGATCTCGTTCGCGGCGATCGCGCGCAACGCGATGAGCGCCGGTCCGAGCAGCAAGACGGTGACGACGAAAACCGCGCGCGGCGAGATAAAGCCGACGGCGCCCATCGCCGCCGCCGCCAACCCGTTTCCAATCGAGGCAAAGCGTGCGTTCCGCCCGAACCGTTCGCTGATCGCGACGTGGCCGACGAGACCGAGGCTGATGGCGGCAATGGCCGGGCCGAGCACGCAGCTCGCCAGCGAATGCAGTACCGCCGCCGACAGGACCAGTGGGAAAATCGGCATGGCCGCATAGCCCAAGGCGCTGATGCAGATCGCGGCAACCGCGATGCCGCCCACCAGCCGTTCCGAGCGCGCGGCATCGACCAGCGCTCCGCCCGGCATCTGGCCGATCAGCGAGACGAAGCCGGCCGCGGAGAGGACAAGGCCGATGTCGACCTGCGTCCATTTCTGGGTGGTGAGATAGACCGAGACGAACGGCCCGAAGCCGGTTTGCACATCGGCGACGAAGAAGATGAACCAATCGAGCCCGCGCAGGCTGCGCGCCGAGGGCCGCAGCGGCGGTTCGTTGTTGTCCGGTTGCTCGCGCGCCGAGCGCGCGGGTTCGTCGGTCATCCCGCCCTGCCGATCCGGTCTGTCGCCAAAGCGGCGTAAGGGTTCCGCAGACAGGACACCTCTCCGGCGATTTTCCTATTCGGGCAGCGGCTCAAGCTTGCCCAGCGAGCCAAGCACCACTACCGGCTTGCCTTCCTGATATTCAGGTGCGGCTTTCACCTGGTCGCGCGTCAATTCGAGCGCGATCCGTGACCCCGGTTTGCCCGGAGCCGGAAAATGCAGCGCGTTCCAGTCGACCGCGATCTTGCGGCTGCCGAGGCCGAGGAAACCGCCGAAGTCGATGATCGCGGCGCGCACCTCGCCGCTGCGGTCGACGAGCACGTCGACGATGCGGCCCATATTCTCGTCGGTGGAGCTGCGCACCTCGCGGCCGAGTACGCCTTCGACCTCGTGCTTGTTGAGGATCGTCACCTCCGGCGTCGCTGGTTTGCCGGCCGGCGGCGCGCTATCCGCGGGGGACGCGGTATCCGCCGGCGCGGCGCCCCCCTCGGCAAAGGCCACCGTTGCCGCCAGGGTCAGCGCCAACAGCACGGCTGCCGCCATCGCCGGTCGAAGCTTCCCGCGCATGCCGCCTCCAGCATCGTGTGTAGAGCCCACACCCTAGAAGCCCGGGGAGGTCCCGTCGGTTCCACGCGAAACGAGGGCGTACGGCCCGCCGCCGGCACCGCCGGCGGCGAACCAGCCCCGATTTAAGACGAATAAACGACGGAAATCCGGATCCCGCCGTTGATCCGCGGCGCATCGAGAGAGACGGTGCTGCCGCTGTGCCGTCTTACCCTGAGATCGACGCGCGAGGAACCGAGCTGCAGATTGCGCACCATCACCTCGTCGAGGAACGGCGGCAGCCGCGGATTGCAAAGCCGGATTTCGCCGTGGAACGGGTCGAAGTCGAGGCCGAGCGAGGCTTCGAGCAGCGTAAACGGGGCGGCGCTGGCCCAGGCTTGCGGCGAGCAGGCCACCGGATAGAGCGTCGGGCCGTGGCCGCGCTGTTTCTGGAAGCCGCAGAACAGTTCGGGCAGCCGGCGGTGGTCCATATAAGTCCCGGCGCCGAACAGGCCCTCGAACAGGGTTTCCACCGCCTGTTTGTGGCCATAACGCGCGAGCCCGAGCGCGATCAGCGCGTTGTCGTGCGGCCAGACCGATCCGTTGTGATACGACATCGGATTATAACGGGCTTCGCCGCGCGCCACGGTGCGGATGCCCCAGCCGGTGAAGAAGTTTGTTTGCAGCAGTCCCTTGGCGACGCGCGCCGCCCGATCCGGCGCGGCGATGCCGCTGAACAGCACCTGTCCGGCGTTCGAGGTGCGCACCCGGCAGGGCCTTTTTGCTCCGTCGAGGGCAAGGGCATAGGTTCCGATGTCCGGGCACCAGAACGCGCTCTCGAAATTTTTCGCGAGGCGCTCGGCCTCGACCTCGAGCTTGTCCGCCACGGCCTTGCGGCCAAGCCGCCGCGCGCAGCGCGCCGTCATCCGTTTGGCGGCGTAGGCATAGCCCTGAACCTCGGCGAGCGCGATCGCGCCTTCCGCCAGTCGTCCGTCGGCATGGAAGATCGCGTCATGGGCGTCCTTCCAGCCTTGGTTGGCGAGACCCTGCTCGTTGGTGCGCTGATATTCGATGAAGCCGTCGCCGTCGAGGTCGCCGGGGCCGTCCATCCAGCCCAAAGCCGCCTCGATCGCCGGCCACAATTCCTCGATCGTTTCATTATCGCCGGTGCGCTCCGCGTAGAGCCCGGCGAGCAGGACGAAGAGCGGCGTGGAATCGACGCTGCCGTAATAGAGCCCGAACGGCACCTCGCGCAGCGCCGCCATCTCGCCGCCGCGCATCTCGTGCAGGATTTTCCCCGGCTGCGCGTCGGCGAGCGGATCGGTGGTCTTGGCCTGATAGGCCGCGAGCCGGCGCAGCACCCCGCGGGCGACGTGCGGGCTCCACCACAGCATCTGCAGCGCCGTGATCAGGCCGTCGCGGCCGAACGTCGTCGAGAACCACGGGATGCCGGCATAGGGATAGCGGCCCTGCGGCGTCTCCGTCATCAGCATCGCCAGATCGGCCGCCGAGCGGCACAGCATTTCGTTGAAGCGGTCGTTCGAAGTCTCGACCGAGGTTTGATCGCGTGTCGCGTCGCGCAATTCGCGATGCGCGGCGATGAGCCCTTGCCGGAACGGCAGCGGCCGGGTCTCGGTCCGCTCGCAGCCCACCGCCAGGAACAGCGGCCGCATCTCTCCCGGAGAGAGGTGCAGGTCATAGACCGCCGCCTGGGTGGTCAGGCGGGTCGGCCGCGGATCGAAAGTGAGCGCGGTGCGCCGCACCTGGTCGTCGAGCCCCCGATAGACGAGCAGCACCTGGTCGTCGCCTTGCAGCTGCGCACTCGCGGTGCCGCGGTGTTCGCGGCGCGATCCGCGTACTTCGAACAAGTCGGCAAAATCATTCTCGAACAGAATCGAAAGCCGCAGATCGACCCTGCCGCCGCCATAGTTGCGCACGCCGAAGCGCTGATAGGCGGTGTCCCGCCATAAAAACGTCGTGCGCAGAATGTGCACGGTGTCCTTTTCCAGGACGACGCGCTGGTCGGCGATAAGGTCGGGGTTGGTGAGGTCGACGATGAACGCCGAGTTGTCGTCGCGCAGATTGGAGCCGAGGAGGAGCGGCCGCGTCTCGTTCACCAGCAATTCGAGACGCGAGAGATAGCGCGTGTCGCAATGGAACAAGCCGGCCGAACCGTGCGGCGACGCCGGGATGTCGCCGCGGCCGTCGAAGACCATGAACGTGTCGCCATATTTGAGGGCGCGGGGCGGCCGCGTCGCCGGCTCGGTGGTCGTGATGTAGAACGACGCCGCGAACGGCGCCTCCACGGGCACGATCTGTGCCGCGGGTTTGGCGCCGGTTTTTGCGGCCGTCTTCAGGGCGGTCTTCAGAGCAGTCTTGGGAGACATTTGCGTTTCGCTCAGCCTGTCCGATGCGAAGGAGCCAACATACGCGGAAGAGCCACATAGCCCCTTACCCGACGATGTTGCACCGCTTTTTAGCGCATGTCCGCTTCCTCGTGCGCGCATGCGCGCGAAATGCGCCCGCAATCCTGCACCGCGACCATAGGCCACGCGCGATAAATGTTCGTGACGATGGCTAACACCCCGGAGAGACGCTGGGAGGCTTTGACGGTAACAAATTCTCGGCGAGACAAGTTCCGCACCAAGTTGAGGAAATTTTCGAACCAAAGCGAGCGGGCCGGGATGGGCGACGATGGGGGGTGATCCCCCGGGCTCTTTTTGCTAAAAAAGGGCGAGCCGGCTCAAGAGTCGATCAACAAGTCGATCAGAAGCCGGCCAAATATTCCGTCCGACGGGCCGATCTGGGACGGAAGCGACTTGGGACGGAAGCGGCTTGGGACGGAAACGATGGCGGTTGAATCGCCGGCCTTCGCGTCGGAGGCCGAAGCGTCGCCTGCGCGGACGCTGGGGCCAACTCGTCTGCGGCGTCGTCTGCATGGTGATGATCGCCAACCTGCAATATGGCTGGACGCTGTTCGTCAATCCGATCGACCAGAAATATCACTGGGGCACGCGCGGCCATCCAGGTGGCCTTCAGCGTCTTCGTCGCGACGGAGACCTGGCTGGTGCCGGTCGAGGGCTGGTTCGTCGATCGCTTCGGTCCGCGGATCGTGGTCGCGCTCGGCGGCGTCCTCGTCGCTTGCGCCTGGGCGCTCAATTCCGTCGCCGGCTCGCTGCCGATGCTGTATACCGGCGCGGCGCTCTCCGGCATCGGCGCGGGCGCGGTCTACGGCACCTGCGTCGGCAATGCGCTCAAATGGTTTCCCGATCGCCGCGGCCTCGCCGCCGGCCTCACCGCCGCGGGCTTCGGCGCCGGCACGGCCGCGACCGTCATCCCGATCCGCCACGTGATCCTCGGCTTACGGCTACGAGTCGGCGTTTCTCTGGTTCGGCCTCGGCGCAGGGCTGTCATCGTGCTGCTGTCCTGCGCAATTCCTGCGCGCGCCGCGCCGGGCGAAGCGCCGAAGCCTGCGGCGCGGCTGACGCAGTCGCTGCGCGACTATACGCCGCTCGAAATGCTGCGGATCGCCGATCTTCTGGCTGCTCTACGTCATGTTCGTCATGGTCGCGGCGTCGGGCCTGATGGCGACCGCGCAGATCGCGCCGATCGCCGAGGACTTCGAGCTCGGCGACGAGCAGGTGACGATCCTGTTCGTCGACCGCGACCACGCTGAGCGCGGCGCTGGTCATCGACAATATCCTCAACGGCCTGGCGCGGCCGTTCTTCGGCTGGATCTCCGACATCATCGGCCGCGAGAACACGATGGCGTATCGTGTTCACGCTCGGCGCTGCCGCCTATTGGGGCCTCGGCGCCTTCGGGACACACGCCGTACAGCTTCATCCTCCTGGCCGGTCTCGTCTTCTTCACCTGGGGCGAAATCTTCAGCCTGTTTCCCGGCGACCTGCACCGACACTTACGGGGTGAAATACGCGACCACCAATGCCGGGCTGCTCTACACGGCCAAGGGCGCCGCGGTCTGGGTGGTGCCGCTGGCGAGCCTCCTCAAGAACTACAGCGGCGACTGGCATTGGGTGTTCGTCATCGCCAGCGATCATGAATCTGGCGGTCGCCGCGCTCGCCTTCCTTGTTCTCAAGCCGATGCGGCGGCGGGCC
>CAVOHL010000022.1:0-241645 GCA_963695665.1 uncultured Alphaproteobacteria bacterium | reverse complement strand
AGATCAGCGATTGCTACATCGTTCGTCGATGCCCGCCCGCTCGCTCACAATGCCTTCAAAGTCGAGCTGGCGCAGCGCGTTGCCCTGCGCGCATTGCAAACCGCGGGAGCCCGCCTATGAACGCCGTCGGGCAACCGATCTCGCGCATCGACGGCCGGCTCAAGGTGACCGGTAGCGCACGCTACACGGCGGATATTCCGCTCGAGACAATCGTCCACGCGGCAATCGTCTATAGCACGATCGCGAATGGCCGGATCGTGTCGATCGACACCGCAGCCGCCGAAAATGCGCCCGGCGTGCTCGCTGTGCTCACCCACAAGAACATGCCGCGCATGAACCAGCAGTCTTGGAGCCATTTGCGCCCGCAGGGACAAACTTACCTGCCGCTTCAGGACGACCGGATTCATTATGCAGGTCAGCCAGTCGCGCTGGTGGTCGCCGCCACGCTCGACCAGGCGACCTATGCCGGCACGCTGATCAAAGTGGCGTACGAAGCGCATCCGCCCGTGGTGTTCGACCTGCGGACGGCCATGGAGGACGCCGTCGAGCCGCCGCAGCGCATGTGGCCGCTCTCGTCATCGGTCGGCGACGCCGACAAGGCAATTGCCGGCGCCGCGGTCAAAATCGAGCAGACCTATACGATGTCGGACCGCCATCATAACCCGATGGAGCCGCACGCAACTCTGGCGGTCTGGGACGGGGACGGCTCGCTGACACTATACGACTCCACCCAGATGGTCGTCGGCACGAAGAAGCTGGTTTCGCTCGTCCTCGGTATTCCCGAGGAGAAAATCAACGTCGTGTGCGAATTCCTGGGCGGCGGGTTCGGCGGCAAATCCTGGTCGTGGCCGCACACTCTGCTGGCCGCGCTCGCCGCGAAAGTGGTGAACCGGCCGGTCCGCCTACAGCTTAGCCGCGCACAGATGTACTCGATGGTCGGTCATCAGGCGGGAACCGTTCAGACAATTGCTCTCGGCGCGAACAGCGACGGCAACCTGTCCGGCATCCGCCATGACAGCATCAACCCGACATCGGTGTTCGACGACTACGTCGAATATGCCGCTATGGCCAGCCGCCACCTGTGGCGTGCCAGCGGCGGCATCGCCACGAGCCACCGAGTCGTCCACGTGAACCGCAACTCGCCCGTCGTGCTGCGGGCGCCGATGGAGGCGCAAGGCCATTTTGCCCTCGAATGCGCCATGGATGAGCTGGCGTACGCGACCGGCGTCGATCCGGTCGAGCTGCGCCTGCGCAATGACACCGACACCGATCCGTACAGCGGACGACCGTTCTCGACGCGCGCTCTCCGCGAATGCCTCACCAAGGGCGCGGCACGCTTCGGCTGGGACAGGCGCACGCCGGAGCCGCGGTCGATGCGCGACGGGCGCTACCTGATCGGGCAGGGTATGGCGGCGGCGATCTACACGCATTGGCGATGGCCCGGAAAGGCGCGGGTCACAATAAATGGCGACGGTTCGGCGCTTGTCGAAGCCGCCGCGCATGACATCGGCACTGGTACTTACACGGTGATGGCGCAGGTCGCCGCCGACGTGCTTGGCCTCGCACCCGACAAAGTGACGGTGCGGCTCGGGGACACGCGGTTGCCGGAGTCACACCCGGCCATCGGATCAGCCACCGTCTCCAACGCCACTGCGGCCGTCATGCTGGCAGCACGGGCCGCACGCGAGAAGGCGATCGCACTGACGCTCACGGACCGCGATGCGCCCTTTGCCGGTGCGGCGCCCGATGACGTGATCGTCGCTGACGGCAGGCTCGCGCTGGCCAAAACCAATCTGAACGTTACCTATGCTGAACTGCTTGCACGCAACGGGCTGTCCAGTCTCGTGGGAGAGGGCGACTACGCCCCCGTCGAGGAGGTGAACGGCCCCAAGGCAATCTTCAGCTTCTCCGCCGTCTTTGCCGAGGTGCGCGTCGACGCTGACCTAGGACTCGTGCGCCTGAACCGCTTCGTCGGCGCCTATGACGCCGGTCGGATCATCAATCCTAAGACGGCGCGAAGCCAGGCGATCGGCGGCATCATCTGGGGCGTGGGCCAGGCGCTGTTGGAACAATCCGAAACTGATCCGGCGTCGGGCCAATTCATCAACCGCAACTACTCCGGCTATCTCGTCCCAACCAATGCCGATATTCCGGAGCTCGATGTCCTGTTCGTAGGCGGCTTCGATGAAGAAGCGAGTCCGCTGGGCACCAAGGGCCTTGGCGAGTTGACGGCGGTATCGGTAGCGCCGGCGATTGCCAACGCAGTCTATCACGCGACCGGCAAGCGCATTCGAGACCTGCCGGTCACCGTGGAGAAGCTGCTGTGAATGATACCGGCGCGATGCGAGCTACGGGGTGGCGCGCGACAACCACACGGTTTCAACAACTGCCCGCGTTCACCACCCCGCGTTCACCACAATTGCTGCCCTCACGCGCGCGCGAACCAATTCCAGCGAGCTCTGACGCAGACCGGCCGGCTCGAGCCGGCTGGGCGGCGCAGCGGCTGCTGGTCGACGTCGCCATTTCTTTTTAGTGGATTGTTGTTCGCAGATTGTCGGGGCGACGATGGAGCTCGGGCGATCGGGCCGATCGATGATGATGTCGGCGGGCGCCGGCGCGGCGCGAGCTACGGGGTCATCGACAACAGATCGGAAAATCTGCAGCACTGACAGTGGGCCCTCACGCGCGCGCGAACCGATTGCCTTGAACACGCAGACGGCGGAAATCCAAACGGCGGTGGCCGAATTTGTCCCTGCCGTTAATGGGAAGCCATGGCGAAGTCATTAAATTGGCGATCGCCATCCTGTCCCGCCGGTTCTGCGACGACAATCTGGGCGAGGGTTACCGCAAGAACGGACCCGTGGCCGTCGCGCAATTCGAACCCGGCGGTGATGACGATGACGACGAGGCGTCGCAATCGCCGGCTATTGCGCCAACGTCAAGCTACAGAGATCATTGGTAGTGGGCTCTTTTGATTAAGGCAGCCGCGCTCACCGCTGGAATTTATATTCTTTGAGGCGCATATTGATTTGTAAGTACGGAGGCGCCGACATGCCTCTAACAGGGCCAATCCCGGAAGGCCGCAGCTTCTTTGGTCCGCATTGCGGAGCCCTTTATGCGGTGAAGCATTCGCGACTTTCCAAGAGCGACAGCAATATCGCCAAATGTGTAGTCTGCGGACAAATCATGGACAAGTGGGATTCAACGGACGTTCGTATCTTCAAGCTCATTCAGCGACCTGAAGATGCCTAACTAGGCGGCGAACTGCTCAGAGTCCGCAATCGATCGTAATTCGCCAATTGCCGCTTGGAGCGCCGCGTGAGCTCAATCGTCGTCTCCCTTCTGCGTCCTCGGCGGTTGAGTTTCGTTATGCGCTTTGGTCAAGCATCGCCTCGAGTTCCTCTTCGAGTGATCGCGGCGAAATTCCGAGTTCGCGAAATCCCGGCTGGTCCGAGGCCGCGGTATCGACCTGCATGAGTTCGACCTGATTGCGGGTGAGGGGCGCGTGCGGCAGCATCTCGGCGAGACCCGCAAGCGCATACCAGACGGCGAAGGGCATCCGCATCAGCACCGGCCGCAATCCCGCCTCGCGGGCGATGGTCCGCAGCAGCTCCGCGTACGAATAGACGCGCGGGCCGGCCAGCTCGTAGATACGATACGGCGTTTCGCTCTGCCGCATGACTTGCGCGATCGCCGCCGCGACGTCGTCCGCGTACACCGGCTGGAGCTTCGTGCGGCCGTCGCCGAACATCGGATAGGCCGGCAGGAGCCGAAGCAGCCCGAGAATGGTCGTGAGAAAGCCGTCGTCCGGCGCGAACATCACCGCCGGGCGGATGATGGCCGCGCCCGGGAACGCGGCCTAGCACGGCCGCCTCGCCTTCGCCGCGGCTGCGAATATAGGGCGAGGACGAGGCCGCGTCGGCGCCGATTCCGGACACGTGCGCCAGCCGCTTGACCCCGGCCCGGCGCGCCGCGCTCGCGACTCGGGCGGCCGCTTCCACGTGCACCGAACGGAACGTTGCGCTTCCGCGCTCGACGTACAGGCTGACCGCGTTGACCACGCCGTCGGCGCCGGCAACGGCGGTTTCCACCGCGCGCTCGTCATGCGCATCGGCGGCGATCAGCTCGACTCCGTCACCCTCGGTCCGAGCCAGGATGGCGTGAGGCGATCCGCAGCGCGGCGCCGAACTCGCGTAAATGGCGCACGATGCGGCGGCCGAGGAAGCCGGTGCCGCCGAACACGGTGATGCAGCTCATTGCCCGATCCGCTCAACGATATCCGCAAGAATTTCCCGGAATTAAATGACACTTCGATCGCCGTAATCGGCATCCCGCATGCTTGGCGCTAGTTGGCTGCAGCCAGCATGACGAGAGAAGCCGCATTGCTGCTTTTCAACTCAGTCCATGTCACCGTAGGCACAATCTGCCGGATCAGCTTCATGTGCGCCCAAGCTCGGATCGAAACGGAATAGCGTAGAGCAATAGGGGCAGACGATCTCACTGGCATCGCCCATATTGAGGTAGATGTGTGGGTGATCTTGCGGCGGCTTAGCCCCAATGCACTTAAACTCGCGGCAGCCAACGCGGACGATCGGCACCCCAATTTCATTGTGAAACTTCGGATAACTTTGCATCTGCAGCGCGCGGCTTAGGCGCCCGATCGATGACGCAAAGTGCCGTGCATGGATCGCCGAGCGAGGGCTCGATCAGCATTCGGTGAGCGGCTCCCTCTTCGCATGATTCGATTGCCGTAAAACGTACCCATAGCGACACGTCCATCGGCAGTTACTCCCGCCACGGGAGAGGGCTGGAAGCTAATGCATCGGCTGGTGTACTGGCGTTTCAATCGCGGCGACGCGGTTCTTGACCGCCTTCTGCACCTTTTCGAAGGCGCGCACCTCGATCTGGCGCACGCGCTCGCGCGACACACCGAACTCATCGGCTAGCTCCGCGAGCGTGATCGGGTCTTCGGCCAGGCGCCGGCCCTCGAAGATGCGCCGGTCGCGCCCGTTGAGCACACCGAGCGCATCGGACAGCGCCTTGCGGCGGTTATCGAACTCCTCGCTCGCGGCGAGCGTCGTTTCCTGGTCCGGGGATTCGCTCACCAGCCAGTCCTGCCATTCGGCGGAATCGCCGTCCTCGCGGATGGTGTCGTTGAGCGAGGCGTCGCCGCCGAGCCGGCGGTTCATGTCGATCACGTCCTGCTCGGTGACGCCGAGGCGCTTGGCGATGAGCTTGACCTGATCCGGGCGCATGTCGCCCTCATCGAGCACAGAAATCTTGCTCTTGGCCTCGCGCAGATGGAAGAACAATTTCTTCTGGTTGGCCGTGGTGCCCATCTTCACCAGCGACCACGAGCGCAGGATGTATTCCTGGATGGCCGCCTTGATCCACCACACGGCATAGGTGGCGAACCGGAAGCCCTTCTCGGGCTCGAAGCGTTCGACCGCTTGCATCAGGCCGACATGGCCTTCCGAGATCACGTCGGCGATCGGCAGACCGTAGCCGCGATAGCCCTTGGCGATCTTGGCCACGAGCCGCAAATGGCTGGTGACGAGCTTATGCGCGGCGTCGCGATCACCGTCCTCGCGCCAGCGCTTGGCCAGCATGTATTCTTCCTGCCGGTCCAACATCGGGAACCGCCGGATTTCTTCAAGATAATGAGTAAGGCCGGATTCGGCCGTAAGGATCGGCCAGAGCGGCGGCGCGGGCCATGCTCAGGGCCCTCCAATTAGTTTCGAAACGAAATTATCAGCGACCCGATCGGTTGTCAAGTTAATTTCGAAACACTATTATATTTTGAAGAGGCGATCATGTCAGCGCGCGAAACGGCGGAACTCCTGCTGCTGGTGGGGCGGCTCGTGCAAGCCGACGGCTATGACGGCGAACTCAGCCCCGCCCAATGGATGGCGCTCCGCTTCTTCGCCCGCGCCAACTCGTTCTCCCGGACCCCGTCGGCATTCGCGGAATTTCAAGCGACGACCCGTGGCACCGCATCACAAGCCATTAAGGCGCTTGAGGCAGGTGGGTACTTGGTCCGACAGCGATCCCAGGCGGATGGGCGAAGCGTTACTCTCCGCTTGACGGACAAAGGTCATGAAGTGGTTGCGCGCGATCCGTTCGAAGTTCTGGTGCGCGCCGTGGACTCGCTCAACGCGCAAGAGCAAACCGCGATGCGCGACGCCCTGCACCACGTGCTGACCACTATAGCTGCGAGTGGAGCGCATCAGCACTTTGGTGTGTGCCAGGACTGCGCGTACCTCGGTGGAGAAACGTACTGCGACTCGACGAGCGCGAGCCGGTCGGCCCTCGGATGCCTACTGTTCGGCGTACCGATCGAGCCGGACGACGCTGGTCTCCTCTGCGTCCATTTTCAGCCGAAGAGCGAGCGCCGCGAGGACGGACATCGCGAATGAGTTCACCACTGCGATCTGCTGAAAGGATGCTTAATTGACCTACGTCGTCAACGAGAGCTGCATTCGCTGCAAAACCATGGACTGCGTCGAGGTGTGCCCCGTGGATTGCTTCTACGAGGGCGAGAACATGCTCGTGATCCACCCGGACGAATGCATCGATTGTGGGGTCTGCGAGCCGGAATGTCCGGTCGACGCCATAAAGCCCGACACCGAGCCGGGGCTTGAGAAATGGCTGTCGCTGAATGCGGAATACGCGAAAATCTGGCCAAAGATCACGGTCAAAAAAGCGCTCCCGCCCGACTCTAAGGAATGGGAGGGGAAGCCGGACAAACTCCAATACTTCTCACCAAATCCTGGTGCGGGTGGCTAACGCGGAGCAAGCAACATGACCGAAGCTCTTGCTGAGCAAAACCTGTACTCCCTGTCGCGGAGGGAATTCCTCCACTCACGCGCGAGCAAGCTGAGCTCTTTCATGCACAGGCCACAGACTGGCAACTGCGAGGAAGCTCACCGCATCGAGCGGGCTTCGCGACGATCCGGAGAGGCACCTACCTTTGTTCAGGAGATTGGTGAACTCGCGGAAGCTGAACGCCATCATCCGAATATCAGCTTCGGCTGGGGCAATGCAACGGTCTCGCTGCAGACCAAGAAGATCAAGGGACTGCATGAGCACGACTTCATCATGGCAATCCAAGATCGACCGCATATTCGCTCGCACGGCCGCAGCGTGAACGAGTTCTACTGGTCCTGCAACTTGCACCGCTTTTTCGGTGCCGATCGAAGCGGATACAAAGGAGCCATCGGGGTGCCGATGGCTCTTCCACTACCCGCGGCGGCAACAGAAGCGCATTGCCGAGGGAGGTACCTTGGCCCTATGAATTATTCGGTCGAAGGGAACCCTGGCTGAGTCGGCCGGCCCTCAAGGAGAGGGATCGTGCGCGCGCCTGGTTTGGCCTGCGGGGTAGCGACTGCGATGACTCGCATCTTGTCGGGACTCTGAAATGAGCAAGGTCGGCGGCAGCGATTCGAAGAACACGCTCTACTGCTCGTTCTGCGGCAAGAGCCAGCACGAGGTGCGCAAGCTCATCGCCGGGCCGACCGTCTTCATCTGCGACGAGTGCGTCGAACTGTGCATGGACATCATCCGCGAGGAGAACAAGTCCTCGCTGACGAAATCGCGCGACGGTATTCCGACCCCGAAGGAGATCCGCAAAGTCCTCGACGACTACGTCATCGGTCAGAACCATGCCAAGAAGGTGCTCTCGGTCGCCGTCCACAATCACTACAAGCGGCTCAAACACCAGAGCCGACCACAAAGATGTCGAGCTGGCGAAGTCGAATATCCTCCTGATCGGCCCGACCGGCTCGGGCAAGACACTGCTGGCGCAGACGCTGGCGCGCATTCTCGACGTTCCTTTCACCATCGCGGATGCGACGACGCTGACCGAAGCCGGCTATGTCGGCGAGGACGTCGAGAACATCATTCTCAAGCTGCTGCAGTCCGCCGACTACAACGTCGAGCGCGCGCAGCGCGGCATCGTCTATATCGACGAGATCGACAAGATTTCCCGCAAATCCGACAATCCCTCGATCACCCGCGACGTATCGGGCGAGGGCGTGCAGCAGGCACTGCTCAAGATCATGGAAGGCACGATCGCGAGCGTGCCGCCGCAGGGCGGCCGCAAGCATCCGCAGCAGGAATTCCTGCAGGTCGACACCACCAACATCCTGTTCGTCTGTGGCGGCGCCTTCACCGGCCTCGAGAAGATCATTTCGGCGCGCAGCCGGCCGGGCTCGATCGGCTTCGGCGCCAAGGTCATCGCGCCCGAGGATAGAAAGCAGGGCGAGATCTTCCGCGACGTCGAGCCGGAGGACCTGCTCAAGTACGGCCTGATCCCTGAATTCGTCGGCCGCCTTCCGGTCGTGGCGACGCTTGAGGATCTCGACGAGGCCTCGCTCAAGCTCATCCTGACCCAGCCCAAGAACGCGCTGGTGAAGCAGTATCAGCAGCTGTTCGAGATGGAGGGGGTCGATCTCACTGTGGCGGAGGAAGCACTCGGCGCCATCGCCAGGAAGGCGATCGACCGCAAGACCGGGGCGCGCGGGCTGCGCTCCATCATGGAGGCTATACTCCTTGACACTATGTTCGACCTGCCAAGCCTCGAAGGCGTCGAGGAGGTCATGATCTCTCAGCAGGTCGTCGAGGGCACCGCAGGACCGCTCTACATGTACGCCGCTCGCGCCGGTGGCGCGAGGGCGACCTAATGGCGCTTACGCCGGATGGACGAGCGATAGAAACCCGACCATCGGACGCGAGGCCGCCGCGGGCGGCATACGCGACAAACCATGATCCGGCGCAGGCTCAGCGCCGGGCGTGGAGAGACTGATGGCAAACAAGACCAAGGCAACACCGCAGAAGGAAGAAGCGCGGGAGAAGGGTCCCGAGACCCCGGATGCCCCGCTGCCGCTTCTCGATCTCTCCGACGCCGCCGTCACGAAGATGATCAAGCAGGCCACGAAGCGCGGCTACGTCACCTACGAGCAGCTCAATGCGGTCATGCCCTTGGAGGAGGTCACTTCCGAGCAGATCGAGGACATTCTGGCGACGCTCAACGAGATGGGCATCAACGTGGTCGAGACCGAGGAGGCCGAGGCCGACGAGGAGGAGGCGCGCGAGAAGCCCGAGAGCGAGGAGACCGAGGCGGGCGAACTCGTCGAGGTCACGCCGAAGACGCCGGCAAAATCCGAGGCCAAGGAGCCCGTCGAGCGCACCGACGACCCGGTGCGCATGTATCTGCGCGAGATGGGCTCGATTGGGCTGCTCTCGCGCCAGGGCGAGATCGCCATCGCCAAGCGTATCGAGGCCGGCCGCGAGGCGATGATCGCCGGCCTGTGCGAGAGCCCGCTCACCTTCCAGGCCGTCATCATCTGGCGCGACGAATTGAACGACGGCAATGTGTTCCTGCACGACATCATAGACCTCGAAGCGACGTATGCCGGCCCCGACGCCAAGCAGGCGGTGCCGGCTGCCGTCCGCCGGGCGGCGATGCGCCGGCCGCCGCGCCGGCGAGCGCGCCGCCGTTCCCGCGGTCGTGCCGCCGCAGCCTGTGGCTCCGCCGTCGGCGCCACCGGCCGCGACGCCGTTCAAGCCCAAGCCGCTGAAGTCGGCGACGGCGAAGAGCAGCCGCCCGAAGGCGCGCTCCGCGAAAGCGACCTCGACGAGGACGATCTCGAGAACTCGATGTCGCTCGCCGCCATCGAGGCCGAGCTCAAGCCCAAGGTGCTGGAGACCTTCGACACCATCGCCGACACCTTCAAGCGGCTGCGCCGCCTGCAGGACCATGACATCCAGAACAAGCTGCAGCAACGAAAAGCTCTCGCTCTCGCCCATGCAGGAGCGCAAGTACGAGAAGCTCAAGAAAGAGATCATCCAGGAGGTCAAGTCGCTGCGGCTCAATCAGGCGCGCATCGACGCCCTGGTCGAGCAGCTCTACGACATCAACAAGCGCCTCGTCGGCCACGAGGGCCGGCTGATGCGGCTCGCCGAGAGCCACGGCGTCATCCGCGAGGACTTCCTCAAGAACTATCAGGGCTCCGAGCTCGATCCGCACTGGCTCAACCGCGTGTCGAAGCTCTCCGCCAAGGGCTGGAAGAATTTCGTCGGCCGCGACAAGGACCGCATCAAGGAGCTGCGCGCGCAGATCCACGCGCTGGCCACCGAGACCGGCCTCGAAATCCCCGAGTTCCGCAAGATCGTGCACATGGTGCAGAAGGGCGAGCGCGAGGCGCGCCAGGCGAAGAAGGAAATGGTCGAGGCCAATCTCCGCCTCGTCATCTCCATCGCCAAGAAATACACCAATCGCGGCCTGCAGTTCCTCGACCTGATCCAGGAAGGCAACATCGGCCTGATGAAGGCGGTCGATAAGTTCGAATACCGCCGCGGCTACAAGTTCTCGACCTACGCCACCTGGTGGATCCGCCAGGCGATCACGCGCTCGACCGCCGACCAGGCGCGCACCATCCGCATTCCGGTGCACATGATCGGAGGCCATCAACAAGGTCGTGCGCACGAGCCGGCGGATCCTGCATGAGATCGGCCGCGAGCCGACGCCCGAGGAAGTGGCCGAAAAACTCGGCATGCCGCTCGAGAGGGTGCGCAAGGTGCTGAAGATCGCCAAGGAGCCGTTGTCGCTGGAGACGCCGATCGGCGACGAGGAGGATTCGCACCTCGGCGATTTCATCGAGGACAAGAACGCGATCCTGCCGATCGACGCCGCGATCCAGTCGAACCTGCGCGAGACCACGACGCGCGTGCTGGCGTTCACTGACGCCGCGCGAGGAGCGCGTGCTGCGCATGCGCTTCGGCATCGGCATGAACACCGACCACACGCTGGAGGAAGTCGGCCAACAGTTCTCGCTGACGCGCGAGCGAATTCGGCAGATCGAGGCCAGGGCGCTGAGGAAGCTGAAGCACCCGAGCCGATCAAGCGTACTCAGGAGCTTCCTCAATAATTGAAATGGCAGAGCAAGGACCAGTCAAGATCTAAAAGATGAGGGCCCTAGTAATCTCCTCTTTCCTTCGGAAAACCCCAAGGGAGGCTGTAAATGGCGAAAAGAAAGAAAGTCGAACGCAAGACTAAGGCAAAGCGCAAGAAAGCCCCGGTTACCAAGGCGACCATCCGCAGGAAGACCACGACGGTCAGAAAAAAGCCGGCGAAGAAGGCGCTCGGTCCGGCGCGCATCACCCAAGACAGCCAAGCCGATCGCGAACGCCGCGGTCAAACCGGCCTCGGCCAGTCCGCCGCCACAGCCTGTAGCAGCCACACCAACGCCTAGCCTACCTGCGCAAACCGCTCCGCCGGGGGAGCGTATCGGCGTCGTGACCCACTATTACAGCCACCTGTCAGTCGCGACCCTGCGGCTCGAGTCCGGTACGCTACGCGTTGGCGATGTGATCCATATACGCGGACACACCACCGATTTCAGCCAGAAGGTCGAGTCCGTTGAGGTCAATCATGCGCCAGCGACCGAAGTGGGGCCGGATGCCGATTTCGGCCTCAAGGTGGTCGGGCACGTCCGCGAGCACGACGTCGTGTACAAAGTGCGGCAGTAGCGCCACTGGGTCGATGGGGTCGGTGTTTTGCCGCCTGCGGGGTGAGATACTGCGCAGCGGCAACGCCTACAGATGACAACATGGGAAACCTGGCCGCCGAGGGCACTGATGCGGTACGTCGCGGAAAAGCAACGCGCTGCCGCTTCGCCGAGCACGATGGCGGTCAGGCTACTGAATTGCGGATCACAACTCGGCTGGCAGGTAGCCGTTGATCTCGAGGCCGATGCAGATCTCGACAAGGGTTGGGGTCGTCCACGCCATTGTCGTAGCCTTTTCATCCTTATTCATCGGTACTCTCCATAATCGTCTTGTGAAGTATTGTTTGAATGTCATCACTCAACCAACTCACTTTAGCTAAGCCACCATGCAGCTAGAACTAGAGCTTTTAGAAAAGAAACTTAGCCGTGATGTCGAAGAGTTCCATTTACCCAAGCCGCTTCCACGTCACGGATTTTGGAAGGGTTGGGTGGTTCGGAGCATTCGAGGCGGTTTCATGCCGCCTGCTTTATGAACTTCCTTTGTTTCCACCTGTTGGCAGGAAGGGCAGACGAAGATGAGCTGTTCCAAACGCGTTCCAGGTCTTGGTATCGTCCGGAGGTGCCGCATGGTGTCGCCGCAAGAGGGGCATACTCAGGATCGGCGCGTTGTCCGGTACTAACGGCGAGCATTCGAAGGCGGGGATTGAGGGTGAGTAATATTGCACAGCGCGACTCCACTGAAACAGGCGGGAGCGCTACCGAACTCTCAGCCACCGACGCGTGGCGGGGGTCGCTGTCGGTGATGAGACGCACATTAAGACTGACTAGCACAATTGCGAGGTCAAATTTTAGACAGAACGCTCTCGTACTGCCGAACGATTTGCCGGAAACTTTCCGCGGCGCTCAGACACGTTGCCCGGTTGTAGTGCGCGTTGGTGACGCTGGGATGAGTATGGTGCAGAAGTGCGCTGGCAAGGTGAGGGTTGTCGCCGCCGCAGACGGCAGCCGTGGAGGCGACGGAGGTGCGAAACAGATGAGGGCTGAGGGCCAGACCGATGGTCGAAAGGGTGGTCTTTCTGATGACGCGAGCCACCTGTTTGGCGGTTATCGGCGCGCCGTCGTTGGCGGAGAGCCAAAGGGCCGAAGGCGGGTTGCCCGACCGCGCCAGCATCGGTCTGTATCGACCGAGGTAGCGGTCAAGGACGGGTGCAAGCAGCTCATCAACTGGCCGCTCGTCTGCGCGTTTCTCCTTTGTCTCCGAAGCCGAAAGCACGATCCACCACGTGCCATGGATTTGCACAAAGCTGCGGCCGATCTCCAGACCGGCGAAGTTCTTCGGTCGGATGGGACAGAAAGCGAGCAATGCCACCATCAGTCCATTGCGAACCTGACGTGCTCGGGCGTGCCTGGTCATGGTTCGAGAGATCTTCGGCCTCGCGGATGAGGGTCAGTCCTGCTTCGACAAGAACTTCGGCTAAAACCCAGCGGTTGAACTTCGAGCGCGGCTGTGCCACCAGGGCGAGGTCCTTGCAGATCTCGAGAAGCCAGGTGAGATCGCGACCCGGGGCAATGTATTGGGCGGCTCGCCGCAGCTTGCAGATCGAGCCATGGAGCGTCGTTGAGGCGACGCGACCTTTCAGCTCGTCGATATAGGCGCTGACCTTTTCAGGCGTGACGTTAGCTGCAGCCGGTTCATGTAGCTCGAGCAAGCCGTTGCGGTTCAGAAAGCCCAAAAAATTGCCGTAATGCGCGGCGTGGTCATCACGGGTGACTGGCTTGAGATGGCCGGCCGCACCTCCACGCTTCAATCGCGCAGCGGGCTGGCAAGCCGCGTGCCAAGCATTGCGATCGGCTCCCGGCCAAAGCTCCGGCGGCAGCGAGCGAACCTTGCGATTGGCTGGCGTGACACAGTTTGATGCGATCATGTAGGTCGCCTCACACCTCACTCGTGGCTTCGAAATTGATCTTCTGACGGATCAGCTTTCCGAACTGCTTCGTCGCCTCCATCGTCTGCAGGCCGCAATAGAAGCGGGTCGTCGTCTGGATATCAAGGTGTCCAAGAAACCGCCGCACGGTCTCGTAGTCGCCAGGATGGTGCTTTAGATAAATCGCCGCCGCGGCGTGTCGAAATTGATGGACCGTGATCCGAAGTCCGACCGCTTTCTGAATGCGCACAGTTATTTGCTTGCTGAACTGGAGCCTGTGCTTTGGCTGGCCGCCTTCGCCCGGGAACAGCCAGAGAGCCATTCGATCCGCGAAGCAGCGTCGGCCAGAACTCATGAATATATTCGTCAATGAGCTCCGTCAGGGGCTGATCGAACTGGAAATTCAGATCGATTCGGTTCTTCACATCGTAGTGCGGGAATACCAGCCAATACTGCGTGTTCAGCCCACCCGGCTTGATGAGGTTCTCGCCCAACTCGATGCTGACGAGATTGGCAAGTCGAACGGGCGCGAAGGTGAGGATCGCGATGGCAACAGCGAGCTGCGCCAAGACGGCAGCTTTGATCGGCGCGTGGTCCTTGGCCGAGCGCGCCTGCTGCATCAGAACATTGGGCAGAGAGACGACCTCGCTCCAAATGCCATCGGTCAGCACTTGCCGGATCAATTGCAAATTTTTGCTCGTCAAACCTTCTCGTCGATGATGTTCCAGCGCGACCCTGATGTCGTCGAGACGCTCGACTGCGGCCCGGTCTTAGGCAGCCCGTCTCGCGCGCCATTCGCAGCACCTTCTTGCCGAGGTCGATGGTGAAGGTCTTCGGCTCTTCACCATTCCTTTGCCAATACGCGTCGACGACCCGTTCGACGATGTCGGGCTGGAGGAGCGCAGTCAAGGAGGTCAGGATCTCGATCGGCACGCCGAGCCGCACTGCCATGCGCGCCATCGCGACGAGTTCGGCCTTGCCGAGTCGCGATCGTTCCCGGACTGCACGGTTGAATACGTTGGCCGTTAAGGCTGCGGTGGGGCTTCGCGAGCCCGTCGAAATATTTGTCGATACCGCTGCGCAGGCCCTCCGGGAAAGCTTCCCAGGCGGGCTCGGCCGTCTTGAGGGGCGGCTCCGTGAGCCGCTGCAGAGCCCGGGAGGCTCCGGTTGAAGCCGCACAGGCATTCCAGGCCCTGCACCATGAAGCGCCTGGCGGTGTTGTTCGATCGCGAGCCGGTCGTTTCGGCGCGGTAATCGCCAATAGCTCTCGAAGACTTCGTTCTGACCTCTGAGGGGCCGATGCCGCGGGCCGAGCAGTAGCGTAGCGAGGCTCGAGACCCGCTGCCATACGCGACTGTCCAATCCCTCATGAAACCGCGCCCAAGCGGGCGTCAGCCGCACTCCGCGCTGCGGCACGTCGTACTCCTTGCCGAACCAGCGCAGCGCCGCTCGGGCGTTGGACTTGTGATTGGCGAGGGTCTTCGGCGTCACGCCGACCCGGGCGTGATGCAGTTGCGCCACCGAAATCCGCACCGCCTGCGAGCGGGCGGGAATGACCGCAGGCGGGCGATTGAGCCATTTGGCGATCTGCCTCAGGGAGCAGGTCCAGTGCCGTCGGGTCTGCTCCGAAAGGTCTTTGGCCTGCTCAATGGCGGCGATAGATCCGAGAACGACGGCTCCAAGAGGTGTTGTGGAGGTCTCCGGGGTCGAGGAGGTCATGGAGTTCATGGGGATCGGGCCTCAATGGACGGTCATGGATGGGGATGGCTGGCGATGTATATGGTGGCAGATTGGGAAATAGTCCATAGTATATATCTTGCGTATACAGCTGTGTTTCTTCCTAATCTTTGACACAATACATTCCAGTTTGATGTATAGTCATGTATTGCAATGGATCGACGTTCAGGTCGGTTTTATGGCTTTGAACGGGATGCCAGTGCTTTCGGACTGGCGTCACTGCTACAGCTCGCTCGTCGACAGGCGCAGATGAGATCTCATCCACTGCAGTAACTTCCGCTCTGGATAGCGAATGGAGCGGCCCATTTTCGCGAAAGGCGGCCCGTCACCGCGCATTCGTGCCTTCGCCAACCACGATTGGCTGAGGCGCAGAACGTTGGCCGCCTCCGTGCGGTGAGCAGGCGCTCGCGGAAGTTTAGTTCCCGAGCCGAATTGAGAGCTTGATTCAAGCGACGGTGCCGGTCGCTGCGCTTCTTCGATGTTTCTAGGCATTGGTTATCGTCCCTGCTTGCATGCGCACCCTATGGGTGGAGTCTTCGGAAAGGTCGCGTGACCTCGGTAAATCGTGAGGAATTTGCCCCAGTGACAGCGACCACTGATCTGGCCGAAGCAATCGCTTCCGTATCGTGGTCACTCGGGGGCCGAGTTAAGAAGTCGTCCCAACTCACCGCGGCTGCAACTCGACCTTTCGCGACCGTCGTAGGGGCTGAGGCTTAATCTCGGGCGGGTCGCTCGGTGCGAGCCGTCGGGCGATATAACGTTGGATTAAATCGACGGTGATCTTGCGCGAGCGCCCATCGAGGAAGCTATCAAGCTCGCCTGCCGCCAACAGCTCATACCCCCGCGTATTGCCGCACGCGAGTAATTTCCAGGCGGTCTTCGGGCTAACAACGAACGGGTCGAGGTCACTAACTTCCACACGGCGATCAGACATTTGTCGCTCCACGTTTGATGTCGGACGTGGCAAACCATCGCGCAAATGAAGTTTGTGACCTAAATCTGCAAAATCGCGGCGATTATTTTTCGGCGATTTTCTTGGACGCCCTGGGTGGACGTCCGCGCCGGACCTCGGCGCCCCGTAATCGGCGGAAGGCAGCGCGGAGATACTCTCGACCACCGCGCATGTCAGCTTTCTTCGCAGCACCTTCAAGGCCCATGAGGGTCGGATGCCTCTCAGCTGCTTGCTCGCTATGAATGTATTCGGCGACGAAGCGCTCAGCTATTTTCTCAGTAACGGGCCGCGGCGCAGCCGGAGTAGGTTCCCCGCCGGATTGCAAAAACCTACGAAGGGACCCGGGGACAAGATGCTCGCGTTTTGGTTTGCTCAGCAGCCATTCGACGGCAGCACGCGGATTAACTTTGACCTTACCCAGCCCCTCGAAATTTGTTTGGCCATCTTCCACGGCCAAAAGTGGCGTAATTTCTCCAGTGAACCAGCGCTCGCCAGCTTGGGCCGCATCTCGAAGGGCGCGAATGATCGCAATTTTCGCCATTTCCAGCTGCTCAGCACCTTCAGCCAGGTGAACCGAAAGTATGTGCGCGAGCGAATACACCGGGATTGCTTCTGATAGGTGGGCGTCCCAATATTTTCGTCCACCCGGGTCGCCGTAAACAGCCTGAAAAATCTCGGCCTCGGCACGAATCCCGACCGCCAGCGCATCACAGTTCAACTGTATCACCTCTCGACAGCGGAACACTTCAGACAATTCGGACAGAGTTTTCGCACGATCAAGAAACCGCTGTTTCAGTGCAATCTCGTTCGCCGCCTCATTCGATGTCTTGACCTATCGGGCGTACCATGAGATTTGCGGCAGCTCATGCTGACAGGCGAGATCGAGGGGCGGCCTCTTTTAGCACCAAGATCCGGATCCAAATGCAAGGTTTCCGCGGCACGGTTAAGTGCAGAGCGCGTCGCCCGACGTTTCAAAACTCATTGTCGGGTTGATAAACCGCAAGCTATAGCGGGCTTTGGGTAGGGAGGGCGCAAATGACCGCCGCAGTCATTTACATCCTGACGAACGTCCAAGAATGCATTACCGCTCGGTTAAGCGGACGCATGTGGATAGATTCGCGCGGCCAAGCCAAGGCTCAAATCAAGGGATTACGCGTAGACTAAGGGTCACTGCGTTTGTAAGTCGCTTCGCGGGTAAAATTCGCGAACTCGCAAAAAAGCAAAAGAATCAGCGGACTTGAGCGACGACCGCTCCCCAAGAGATCCGTCTAGACCCATCTCGGACATATGCCGCTTCGCGACGGTAAGGCGGCAGTTCCAATCCGGTGGTCGACCCCGCAGCGCCTGTGTAGGGTCCGCGGGTGGGAAGCTTTGTCTTCGTCGCCGTTCTGTTAGCCGCCGCATGCCACGCGGCGTGGAACGCGCTCATTAAGGTCGGCCTCGACCCCTTATCCACTACCACGTTGATCGCCATCGGCGCAGCTGCAGTGAGCCTCGTCTGTCTGCCGCTCGCCGGCACGCCAGCGTCCCAGGCATGGCCTTGGTTCGGCGCTTCGGCGATCATTCACCTTCTCTATTTTGCCGCCTTGATCGAAAGCTACCGTACCGGCGATCTCGGCCAAGTCTATCCCATCGCGCGGGGCTCGGCCCCATTGATGACGGCAATCGTCAGCACCGTGTTTGTCGGCGAGCATCTGAGCCTGCTGGGCTGGAGCGGGATCGTGACTCTCGCGGCCGGCGTACTGCTCCTGTCGGCGCGCGGCGGGCGCGGCATCGGGCAGCTTGATCGTCGCGCCGTCAGCTACGCGCTGCTGACCGCACTTACGATCTGCGCCTATTCGGTCACCGACGGGATCGGGGTACGTCTGTCGCGAAATCCGCCGGCCTACGTGCTGTGGCTGTTCGTCGCCAACGCGATCGCGCTTGTACCCTATGCGTTGTGGCGCGACCGGAGCGGCATAACGGCCGCGATGCGCCGCTTCTGGCTGCGCGGGCTCGCCGGCGGCGCTACTGCAGGCGTTGTCCTACGGCATTGTGCTCTGGGCGATGACGCTCGCGCCCATCGCCCTCGTCGCCAGTCTACGCGAGACCAGCGTTCTGTTCGGCGCCATTATCGCGGTCCTCGTCCTCAAGGAGCCGTTGCGGACCGCGCGCGTCACGGCAGCTGTCTTGATTGTCTTCGGTCTGGTGCTTATCCGCGTCCAGTGACCCGGGTGCAACGTTCGCGGCGGGATTGCCCGCTCAACTTCTCCAACTTCTCTGCAGTGCCTATGTCACCGATCGCGCGCCGACCGCACGCGCGCATTCTTCGCGGCTTCCATCATGCGGGCCCGACCTAGGCGGCTGCTTGAGCTACGCTGGGGAGTCCTGCCAATTCACTCGGATTTCTTTGAGCGAAACGCTGGCGGAATACGTAAGTGTATGTGATGTATTTTTAGGGCGGAGAGCCGCCAACTCGAACAAACTACGAGGAGAAGCGGAATCGCGCGACAGCAAAGGGTGCTAAAGTAACAGCGCCGCCGCGGTGTACCTCCTCCGCGCGCTCGAACCCTTCGGGGCCGCGAGCGCAGGCCTCGAAAGTGCTCGCATCAAGCATGGCGATGCGCGCACCCGCCAGATCGACACCTCCGACGCTGACCACGCGCGGCTCGGGGACCAAATTCGCAAGCCAGAGTTGGAGGCCGTCAGAGGCCTCGAACGCGAGCGCCTGCACATCGCGCGGCACTGATATTTCGGTGGCACGGTACGGTGCGCCCGACGCGGCGTACAGCGCACGCATGACGTGATACGCAGGATAGACGCCGCCGGACTCATCGTACCAGGGGTGCGGCGTGTCTGCCGGCGTGTGCACCAAACCGTAATCGCCGACCGCCGCACCGAGAATGACTGAATCGATTCCGCCCTCGCACATGCGTGCGCCGTAGCCCAGATGCCAGGCGGCGCCGAGGAGTCCGCGCTGGCGCGGATCGCGGCGCACCATGGTAACGCGGCCGTTGTTCGGGTTGGGCGGCGGGCTGGGGCCGAAGGGGCTCGTCCGCGTGCCGATCGTGCCCGGGCCGATCCGGTAGTGCCTGTTTCCGAACAACGCGCGGCCCGACCTGATGATGTAAGGCAGGCACTCGATGGTTTCCGTCACCGAGCGATCATCGGCGGCGTGCACCATGGCGCAAGTGGTATGGCAGACGAAATCGAGCAGGACGAAGGGCGGCGGCTTGCGATTGAGTTCCGTGAAATAGGCGAAGCTGCCGCCGCCGAGCAGTACGTTCGGAAAGGCGGCGCGCGCTGCGGCGTAGAGCCGTTCGAAGGGGCCGTTATCCGCGAACACGGTACCTGGCATCACAAACCCGAGATCGCCGGCCCAGCTGACCGCGACCCAAGCCGGCAGTGCGCCAGCGCTGCGCGCAGCCGCAGCGACTCGCTGCAAACTGGCGGCGGCGTCAGCTGTGTCAGGCACTACGATTTCAAGCGCCAATGCGGCACCGAGGCGCTGGGCTAGAGTATTGAAACGCGGAAGCGCGTGTTCGACATCGTCGTTGCGCAGGTCGCAGAATCCGCTGAGGAAGCGCGGCGCCAGCGCAGCCAGCCGGTCCGCCGTTTCGAGCGCCGCCGTCGTGTCCCCGGCCTCCAGCGCCATGCCGAATGCCGGCACCTTGCCGTGGCGGCCCCCGACGCGGACCGTCACGGGCCCATCGCGGCGGCGTGCCGCCGCCGGTTGGCCGGAGAAGCGGATCTCGACGGCCTGCTCGATAATCTCGCCGGGCGCCAGCCGATATGGAAACGGGAGAGCGATCGGCCGAACGTAAGTCTTGTAAGATGCGTCGGTCCAGTTGCGCTGGTCCTCCATCTCGAACGTATCGCCGGTCATCGTGCAGGTGACGCGAAGGCCCGGCGCGACCTCATGCGACAGGGCGCGGATATCCATCATCGGCTGCTTGGGATCGATTGCGTCGGGGAAACGGGTCTCCACCTTGCGGCCGTCGACATGCTGAACGGTAACAGGACGACCGCTCACGCCTTCGATAGGATGCAAGACGACGAAACCTGTCCGGTTGGTGAGGAATTCGGTGACGGCAGCGCCTTTGCCCTGGAATCGCACCGTGCCATCGGCGCCGCCGCTGATCCGCGCCTCGTATTTGAATTGCCGCGCGCCGTCTCCGCAGACCGCCTGGTACGCGACCTCGAATCCATCAGCCCCCTCTTCAATCTTCATCCCCGCCAGAGCCGGGTTAAACGTACCCCAGAATTCGTCGCGCACTACGTAGGACACGGCGCGGATCGCCTCGTGTCCCAGGTAGCGGATGTAGCGCAGGTTGCCGCCGTCCAGCTCGACGGTCACGGGCCCGGCCTTCAGCAGCCGCGTCGCGGGCGCCGGCTCGTCGGTGCCAAACAGCTTGATCGGCAACAAATCCATGAAGCTTCTCCTCGCCGCTCCGCTGCTAGAGGACCCGCTCGCTCTTGGGGTCGATGACGATCGCGCGATTCATGTCAAACAACAGCTTGAGACGCTCTCCAGGTCGGCTCACGTCATGTGCGCCAAGCTCCGCGACTACCTCCTGGCCGCCCAGCATGAAGGTGCCGAAGAGACGCGAGCCGGTCGGCTGCACCAAGTCGATGACCACGTCCTGCACAGCGAAGCCCGGACGCAGGCCGCCGCCGCGGTCGAGCGACATGTGCTCGGGGCGGATGCCAAGGATGACCGGTTTGCCGATCCAGGTGGCGAGACCGGTGGCTCGCGACGTCGGCAAATCGAGACGGCGTCCGTCCTCAACGCGCAGCGCCAAAGCACCATTTTCGCCAACAAGGTCAGCGGGAATGAAGTTAATCGCGGGTGAGCCGAGAAACCCGGCGACGAACCGAGTGGCCGGTCGCTCGAACAGCTCGAGCGGCGGGCCCTGCTGCTCGATGACGCCGTCCTTCAGCAGCACGATGCGATCAGCGAGCGTCATCGCCTCGATCTGATCATGGGTGACGTAGATGACGGTCTTGCCCAGCCGTTGATGCAGGCGCTTGATCTCGCCTCGCATCTCGTCGCGCAGTTGGGCGTCGAGATTGGACAGCGGCTCGTCGAACAGGAACAGGCGCGCGTCGCGGACGATGGCGCGTCCGATCGCCACGCGCTGGCGCTGGCCGCCGGAAAGCTCGCGCGGATAGCGGTCCAGCAGCGCACCGATGCCCAGAGTCTCGGCAGCGCCGCGTACCGCCGCCTCGATCTCGGACTTCTTCACCTTTCGCGCGCGCAGGCCGAAGGCGATGTTCTCGAACACCGTGAGATAGGGGTAGAGCGCGTAGCTTTGGAATACCATTGCGACGTTGCGATCGCGCGGCCTGACGTCATTGATCGGCACCCCGTCGATCTCGATCGTGCCGCGGTCGACCTCCTCCAGCCCGGCGATGGTGCGCAGCAGGGTCGATTTTCCGCAGCCCGACGGTCCGACCACCACGGTGAATTCGCCCTGCTGGGATTTCGAGGTCGATGCCGCGCACGGCATGGACCTTGCCGTAATACTTGTGCAGGCCGATGAGCCGCAGCGGTGCCATCGCGTCTCTAGCCCTTGACCGCGCCGAGAGAGATGCCGCGCACCAGATATTTTTGCAGCGCCGCGACGGCGAGCAGCACCGGCAACGTCCCGAGCATGCTCATCGCCGCGATCTTGGCCCAGAAGTTCGACTGCGCGCCGAAGTAATGGGTGACCTGCACCGGGTAGGTGGTGACCGCGCTGCGTGTCATGACCAGAGCGAAGATGAAATCGTTCCAGGCGAACACGAAGCTGAACACCGCGGTGGCAAACAGGCCGGTGCGGACCATCGGAAACACGACCCGGAGCAGGACCTGCCAGCGGGTGCATCCATCGACCAGCGCGCTCTGCTCGAGGTCGATCGGCACATCCTCGATATAACCGCGCATCATCCAGATCACGTACGGCAGATTGAACGCGGTGTAGAGGAGGATCATTCCAAAGTAGGTGTCGACCCAGCCGAACCAGACATAAAGCAGAAACAGCGGAAACACGACCGCAATTGGCGGGATCATGCGCTGCGAGATGATCCAGACCGCCAGGTTCTCCCCTCCGGTCTTGAAGCGCGCGAGGCTGTAGGCGCACAGCGTACCGAGAAACATGGAGATCAGCGTGCTGCATCCGGCGATGAGCAGGCTGTTGCCGACCGTCACCGCGTCGCGATCTTTGAACAGCACCGCAAAATTCGCGAACTGGATCTGCGCCGGATACCAGACCGGCGGCGAATGGAAGATCTCTTCCGGCGTCTTGAAGGCGATCATGAACAGCCAGTAGACCGGGAACAGGAACAAAATCGTCAGAGCGACGGCTGCGGCGTAGCGGGCCATCAGCAGCCAGGTGCGCCGGCGCGGGCCGCGCCATTTCACCGGATACGCTTTCATCGATCGATTTCCATGCGTCGCAGCGCCGCTACGATCACGAGCGAGAGCAAGACGATGACCAAGAAGGCAATGGCGCCGGTATAGCTGGTATCGAATTGCCGAAAGCCGCGATCGTAGGTGTAAATCGAGATGGTCTCGGTCATGGTGCCGGGACCGCCCTCGGTCAGAGCCCAGACGACGTCGAACAGCCGGAAAAGGTCAAGCCCGCGGATCAGCACCGCGATCGCCACCACCGGCCAGATCGCCGGCAGCATGATGCGCCGGAAGATCATCCAATAGGAGGCGCCATCGATCTGCGCGGACTCGGTGAGGCTCTGGTCGATATTCATGAACGCCGCGAGCTGCAGCAGGAACATGAACGGCGTCCACTGCCAGATTTCCGCGATAAGAATCGCCGGGTACACGAAGTGGGTGTTGATCGTCCACAGGATCGTCACCGGCTCGCCGGCGAACCAGCCTAGAATCTGATTGATTGGGCCGTAGCGGTTGTCGAACAGCAGCCGCCAAGTCGCGCCTGCCACGACCGGCGCGATCATGATCGGCAGCACCAGAAGCGCCACGAAGATTTGACGGCCGGGAAGGCGCTCCAGGAACAGCAAAGCCATGAGCATACCGAGGATCAGCTCGGCGGGCAGCGCGACTGCGGCGATGATCAGCGTATGTAGCAGCGCCAGCCAGAGGCGCGAGTCCCGGAACAGGGCGAGGTACTGAACAACCCCGTGGAACGAGGTGTCCTCTTCGGTCATGCTGATATTCTGCACGCTGACCATCAGTGTGTAGATCAGCGGGAACAGACCGATCAGCAGGATGATCAGGATCGCCGGCGCGATCACCAGGTATTTGAACCGGCGATCCGAGAACTCGGAAAGCCGGAGACCGAGACTCGGGCCGCTTGCAGTCACGCGGACGGTCATGCCGTGAGCCTCGGGTCGCGGGCAGCCACCAGAGCGGGGAGGCGGCTTTTAAGCAAGGCTGCGCGTGCCCCGTCGGCGGCAGCAGACTCGGCCGCTGCCGCCGTCGGAAGTCAAGTCATTTCGGATAAGCGTTCGGCTTGTTGGCCCAGTCCAGATAAGCCGCGCGCTGCTTGTCCGTCCCGATCTTGTCGGTCAATTCGTCCCACTGGGCGGCGACGTCGTCGAGAATCTTCTTGCTCGACTCGCCGGCCCAGAGCCGCGTCATCGCCTGCCGCAGCGCCTCCTCGTATTTGTCGACCTGAAGGATCGAGAGGTCGAGCAGTCCGGTATCGGCACCAGCGCGCAGCGTCTTCAGATATTTCGGCGCATCGGCCCAGCGCGCCATGTACGCCGCATTGGTGTAGTGCGACTCGCGGAACGGGTCGCGCAGCGTGTAGGGCAGCTGAACGCGCTCCGTGCTGATGGCCTCGCTGTTCAACCACTGGATGAACAGATAGGCGGCTTCTTTGTTCTTGCTCTTAGAAGATACGCTCAGCGAGAAACCGAGCGCCAACTCCGGCCTGCCGCCCGGCGGCAAAGCGTAGCCGACCTTGTCGGCAATCTTCGACTTTGGCACCCAGGACAGCGCCTTTTCCCCCGCCAAATAGCCGGCGGCAAAGCGGCCGAACGGCGGCCAGGAGATGGTCATCGCGATGTCGCCGTTGAGGAACGCAGTCAGTGCTTCGACGAAGCCCCAGGTCTCGACGCCCGGCGGCATGAATTTGTTTTCGGCGCGCATGTCGTCGAACACCTTTACGCCGATGTCGTTGTTGAGCGTCGCTTTCATCGTCTTGGGATCAAAGAATTTGCCGCCCTCGACACGGAAGCGCTCCTGGAACAGCAACTGGCTGTAGGCCGGCTGGCGGAACTGACCGGCGCCGTAGATTTTCGGCGCATATTTGTCGGTCAGGAATTGGCCGATTTCGTCGTACTGCTTCCACGTCTTCGGCGGCCCCAGGTCGTAGCCGTACTTAGCCTTGAATTCTTCTCGGTTCTTGGGATCCTCGAACAAATCCTTGCGGTAATAGAGGATGAAGACGTCGCCGTCGTCCGGGAAGCCGTAGATCTTGCCGTCCACTTTCATCTGATTGTCGCGGTAAGTCGGCGCGATCTTCTGCAACTCGTCGCGGAAGCCGTACTTGTCGACGTACGCGTCGAGCTGCTCCAACGCACCTGCGCGCACCAGGTCCGGCATCCAGCTCGGCACCACGTTGAGCGCGTCGTAGGCTCCGGTGCCGGCGCGATGCTCCTGGAGAATCTTGGTGAACATATCGGCGGTCGGCACCTCGATCACCTTGATCTTGATGCCGGTCAGCTTCTCCCATTGGGGGCCGGAAAAGTTGAGCGGATCAAGCGACTGGAGACCGGCCTCCCACACGACGCTGATCTCGGTGCCGGAATACTTCTTTGCAGCCTCGACGGCACGTTCGGCCGCGTTCTGGGCCATCGCCGGTGCCGCGGCGCTCGCCGCCACGAGCACGGCCGCCGCAAGACTACTCACTATACGGCTCAGCGTCATTGCTCCCTCCCTCTGGCCAAAGGCGGGCTTATCCCCGCTCCTTTGCCGTAACTGAAGCTTATGGCATAGTCCGTGTCAAGGTGATGGTATAACAGGTATACCATGAGGCGCTACGCCATCGAACGACAGAAACTTTCCGACCAAGTCGTCGCACTGCTTGAGGACGAGATTGTCCGGGGAGTGCGCCGTTTTGGCGATCAACTCCCCTCGGAGCGGGAGATGATGCGCCAGTTCGGCGTAGGGCGGCCGGCGATCCGTGAGGCGCTCTTCGCATTGCGGCGGAAAGGTTTGGTCAAGGTGGGGGGCGGTGCTCGCGCCCGAGTTACTCAGCCGACGCCTGCCGCGATACTGGGCGAATTGTCGGGCGCCGCGCGGCATCTTTTAGAGCAGCCGGGCGGTCAGCAGCACTTTCAGGAGGCGCGCTCGTTCTTCGAGATTGCGCTTGCGCGTTATGCGGCGCGCCACGCCACAAGAAAAGACCTCGCGCGACTGGAGGCAGCTCTCGCCGCTCAACCGCGAGAGTATAAATGACCTGCCGGCGTTCAAGCGCACCGACATCGATTTTCACTTCGTTCTCGCCGAGATCCCGCGTAACCCGATCTTTCCGGCGATCCATGATGCCATGGTTGATTGGCTGACTGACCAGCGCGACGTCACTCTGCAGGTGGCCGGGCAGGTGCAGATCGCCTACAGGGCGCACGCGCGCATCTTCAAGGCGGTCGCTTCGCGCGACCCCGACATGGCTGAAAGGGCAATGGTCGCGCACCTCAAGCAACTTTATCGGGTATACGAGCGGGTTCGCGCCAGCACGCGCACGAAGCCGGCAACTGACCACCTCAATTCTGTTGCTACGCGGCGGTTGCCGCCTCGAGCATCATAGCGACCCCGCGACAGCCTGCTGATGGGGCGGATGGCGCAAGAGTGTAGCAACGGCGCGAGTCGCGAGGCCGGCCGAGCCAAGACGGTCATGATCATACAATCTGCTGTTACAGGTTGCGCGTCCGTCGCCTGCTCTCGGCTCGATCGGATTTGGCCCTGCACGTTCGTGCCGGGTCAACGGGCTTGTCGGCGACTAACCCGAGACTAGACAGGAGCCAGCGAATGCCGCGCTTCGCCGCAAACCTGACGATGATGTTCAACGAATGGCCGTTTCTGGATCGCTTCGATGCGGCCGCCGACGCAGGCTTCACTGCGGTCGAGTTCCTGTTCCCCTATGAGCACTCTCCTGACGCGATTGGCCGATGCCTTTCGCGGAATCGTTTGACCCAGGCGCTGTTCAACCTGCCGCCGGGCGATTGGTCGGCGGGTGAGCGAGGCTTCGCCGCGCTTCCCGATCGCTTTGGTGATGTTCAGCGCAGCGTCGACATGGCATTGCCGTTTGTCCGCGCGACAGGGGTTAAACGGCTGCATCTCATGGCCGGAATCGTGGACGATCGTGATGCCAAATCGGCGCAAGCTTATCGTACTGCGACCGCGTGGGCAGCGGACAGGGTTGGCCGCGAAGGCGCAGACCTCGTTATCGAGCCGATCAATAGCCGGGACATGCCCGGATATTATTTGAACGATTTCAGGCTCGCCGAAACATTGATCGCAGAATTGGGCTTGCCGAACCTCAAGTTACAATTCGACATTTATCATCGTCAGATCATGCATGGAGACGTGACCACGGCGCTGCGGCGATTGATGCCAATCATCGGTCACGTGCAGATCGCGAGTGTGCCCTCGCGCAACGAGCCGGCGGGCGAGGAATTGAACCATCCGTTTCTGTTCGATGAACTCGATCGGCTCGGATATGACGGCTTCGTCGGATGCGAATACCGGCCGCGCGGCAAGACAGTCGAAGGGCTCGGCTGGTTTTTGCCTTGGCGGGGCAAGCCTGCCTCTGTAGCGGCGCGAGCGCGTCCATGAGCGTGCTGCTTGGCTGCGTTGCGGACGACTATACGGGGGCGTCCGATCTCGCCAATACCCTGACCAAATGCGGACTGCGTACCGTGCAGACCATCGGCATTCCTGCCGACGGTTTTTCCGTGCCGGATGCGGATGCCGTCGTCGTATCACTGAAAATCCGCTCCATCGCGGCGGCTGAAGCCGTGGCGTCGGCCCGTGCAGCGAATGCTTGGCTCAGGGCACGCGGCGCGCGCCACGTTATGTACAAAATCTGTTCGACGTTTGATTCCACCGACGCCGGCAATATCGGTCCAGTGCTTGACGCGTTGCGTGCCGACGCTGGCGACGCAATCGTCGTGGTCACGCCGGCGTTCCCGGAGACCGGGCGCACCGTGTTCCAAGGCAATCTATTCGTCGGCTCGCTCCCGCTGGACGAAAGTCCGCTTAAGGATCACCCGCTCAATCCAATGCGCGACGCCAATTTGGTCCGCGTGCTGGCGCGGCAAAGCCGATCGAAGATCGGCCTGATCGATCTCAGCACGGTGGCCGCCGGTCCCGCCGGCATCCGCAGCCGGCTCGCCGATCTCACCAAGGACGGTTTCGCGGCCGCCATTGCGGACGCGGTGTTCGAGCGCGACCTCGAAGCCATAGGCGCCGCCGCGCTCGATCAGCACGTGTCAATCGGCGCTTCAGGCCTAGGCCTCGGACTGGCTCGCGGCCTCATTGCATCGGGCGTGATAGCGGCAGCAGCCGCCACGACGGCGATAGGAGCGCCCGTTGGTGGCCGCGCGGCCTGCCTCGCCGGCAGCTGTTCACAGGCGACGCTCGCGCAGATCGCGTGCGCCGAGCGGGTGATGCCGGTCCTCAAACTCGATCCCGACGAACTCATCTACGGGGCGCAGGAAGTGCAGCGCGCGCTCGCGTGGGCAAGCGAGCATCTCGACAAGGGGCCCGTCCTGCTTGCCAGCAGCGCCACGCCGGATCAGGTCGCCACCGTGCAGGCGCGCCATGGCCGTTCGGAAAGCGGGCATGCCATCGAGCAGGCGATGGCGACGATCGCTGCAGGTCTTTTGGACCGCGGCGTCCGCCGACTCGTCGTCGCTGGAGGCGAAACCGCGGGCGCCGTGGTGGACCGTCTTGCCATCCCCGCATTTCTGGTGGGTCCGGAGATCGCGCCCGGCGTCCCGGTATTGCGAGCGATCGAGGCTAAGTCCGGTGAAATGCTGCTGACGCTAAAGTCGGGAAATTTCGGCGGTCCGGACTTCTTCATGGATGCGCTACGCTGATGCCGTGAGCAAGAGGCCGCATCACGTTCGTTGGCCACGGCTGCTCTGGCAGAGGCTACACAATTCGCCTTTCAAACCGGCTTGAGTGCCGCCACCTGCGCCTCAGTCAGCAACCGGACCTTGGACCCGCGCAGAAGCAGAAAGAGCTTCGCCGTTTCTTCCAGTTCTTCGATGGCGTTGGCGGCCGCATCGAGCGTGCTGCCGGCAACCACCGGGCCGTGATTTGCAAGCAGAACCGCATGGTGCTTTCCGGCGAGCCGCCCCACGGCGTCGGCCAGGCCGAGATCGCCCGGCGGGTAATAGGAGACGAACGGCAAGCGGCCGACGCGCATGACGTAGTAAGCGGTGATCGGGGGCAGGACGTTTGTAGCGTCGATGTCGGCAAGCGCGGACACGGCGACCGAGTATGTAGAGTGCAGGTGCACGACCGCGCCTGCCTGGGGCCGTTCCTTGTACATGGCGCGATGCAGAAAAGCTCTCCTTGGTCGGTGGCTCGCCGGAGACCGAGATTTCCGTCGGCGTCGAGTTTGGCGAGCCGCGCGGGATCGAGCCGGCCAAGCGAAAAGTTGGTCGGCGTCATCAGCCAGCCGTCCTCGAGCCGGACGCTGATGTTTCCGGCGCTGCCGAAGGTGAGTCCGCGCGAAAACAGCGATTCGCCAAGCCGGCAAATTTCTTCGCGCAGATTTGATTCGTTTGGTTGAGGCATGTCAGCGCCCTCATGAAGAAATACCTCGCCGCCGAAAGTACGGAATTCGCTCACCCCGTCACTGTAGAACCGGAACGCGGCCGCCGAGTTCGTCCTCGACGTGGACGCGGATGATGTCGTCGAACGAGGCGTCGGCGCGGAATCCGAGCGCCAGCGCGCGGCGCGCGTCGAACGTGCGCGGCCATCCGGCCACGATGTTGGCGATCACTGGCGTCGGGCTCGCGGCGGATGAGCTTGACCGCCTTGTCGCCGGCGACCCGGCGCAATGCCTCGATCTCCTCGGCGACGGTAGCCGCGAGTCCCGGCATCGTCAGCGCCCGCCGCGCACCCAGCGGCGCCAAATCGATCGTCGCGGCGTGGATGAGAAAGCCGACGGCGGCGCGCGGGCTCGCATGCCAGTGACGCACATCGTCCGACACCGGCAGCACCGCCTCCTGGCCGGCGAGCGGCTCGCGCAGGATATTGGAGAAAAAACCCGATGCCGCCTTGTTGGGCTTGCCGGGTCTAATGCAGATGGTCGGCAGGCGGATGCTGATGCCGTCGAGGAAACCCCGGCGCGAATAGTCGGCAAGAAGCAGTTCCGAGATCGCCTTCTGCGTCCCGTAGCTGGTCAGCGGAGTGGTGAAGAACTCATCGCCGATCGGCTCCGGGAAGGGCGCGCCGAAGACCGCGATCGACGACGTGAAGACCAATCTCGGCCGATATGGCGCCTTCGCTCCCTCCCGGCGGATCGCTTCGAGCAGGTGCCGCGTCCCGTCGAGATTGATGCGGTAGCCCTTGTCGAAATCCGCCTCGGCCTCGCCGGAAACGACCGCCGCAAGATGGAAAACGATGTCCGGGCGCGCGGCGATGCGAGCGGCGACGGCCGCCGGATCCGAGATGTCGAGGGTCGCCAGCGACAAACTGCCGCCGAAGCCCGCGGGCTTTTCGGGCTGCGTGATGTCGACGAGCGAAAGCGCCGTGATCTGCCGGCCGGCGAGCTTGCCATCACGCGCCAGCCGCTGCGTGAGCTTGCGCCCGATCATTCCGGCGGCGCCAATGATCAATACATGTACCATTCGCTCCGCCCGAGGACTCGACACCACGCGGCATCCTAGACCACAATCCGGCGGTCAGCCAATCGGCGGCCCTCGCTTGACGTGCCTTGCATGTGTCCCGCATTCCACGTGATCGCCGGCCTCGTGCGCCGCAGCTGGCGACGGCGCGTCCTGTCGCTCCGCGAACGCACTCCGCCGTGTGCTCGCAAGCGTAGCGAACCGGGAGCACTCTGAGATGGCCTTTCGCCGGCATAAGCTCGACCTCGATGCCGTTGCGATGGTCGGATTGATTGCCGGACGAGAATTTCTGAACCGTCCGCGTTTTGGGCGGCAGCTAGGGGAAAGCAGAATGGCAGCGCAAGGCCTTAAGGATTTTGCCGGCACGAAGTCGCCGAAGTTCGGGCATTTCATCGTCGAGTTCGCGACGCCCGGCATCGGCCACATCCTCAAATCAGCCGGGTGCGACTTCGTGCTCTTCGATCTCGAACATTCGGGCTTCGGCTTCGAGACGGTGAAGAGCGCCGTCCGCTATTTTGAGGCGGCCGACTTGCCGGTCATCGTCCGCGCGCCGTCGAAGGAATATCACCACATTGCCCGGGCCATGGACATGGGCGCGGAAGGCCTGATGCTGCCGATGGTCGGCTCGGTTGCCGAGGCGCGTCACATTCTGAACTCCATGAAATACACGCCCGAAGGTGGCCGCGGCGTCGCGCTTCAGGTCTCGCATGACCGCTACCGGCCGGGCGCGGTCGCCGAGAAGTTCGCGGCGGCCAACCGGCGCAGCACTCTGTTCTGCCAGATCGAGACGGCGGAGGGCGTGAAAAACGCCGACGCGATCGCGGCGCTGCCCGGCGTCGACTGCCTTTGGGTCGGCCATTTCGACCTTTCGGTATCGCTCGGCGTGCCGGGCGAGTTCAGTTCCAAAAAGTTCACCGACGCCATCGCGCGCGTCGCCGCTGCGGCCGCCAAGCATGGAAAGTCCTTGGGGCGCCTGGTGCCCACCGTGCAGCAGGGCATCGAGTTCTACGCCCAGGGTTTCGACTTCATCTGCTATTCGGGCGACGTCTGGGTGCTGCACGACGCTCTTGCCGAGGCCATCGGCAAGCTGCGCGAGGGCTGCGTTCCGAAGAAGGCAATGAGGAAGCGATGAGCGGCCACTTTCGCGTGGCTCTGTCGGGCGACTTCCTCAAAGCCGACGGCTCTCCCGTCTTCCCCGACTTCGATCTCGAGCCGCTGCGTCAAGCTCCCGGCGTCGAGGTTGCCTATCTTCAGTCCTCGGATCCCGTGCGGGCTGACCAGCTTGCCGATTTCGACGCGCTCATCCTGCTCCTCCATCGCTTCACCCAAGACAGCATACATCCCAATGGCCGGCTTGCCGTGGTGGCCCGGTTCGGCGTCGGATACGACACCGTGGATGTGGAGGCCTGCACGAAAGCAGGCATCGCCCTTGTCATTACGCCAGACGGTGTCCGCCGGCCGGTGGCGGTCTCCATCATCACACTGATGCTGGCGCTAACCGGCAAGTTGATGGTCAAGGACGCGCTGACGCGCGAAGGCCCGCCCGGCTTCGCACGCAGGGGCGAGCACATGGGCGTCGGACTGGTCGGCCGCGTTCTTGGCTCGGTGGGCATTGGTAACGTCGGCGCCGAGATGTTTCGTCTGGCGCGACCGTTCGACATGCGCTTCCTCGCCTACGATCCCTATGCTGACGCCAAGCTCGCAGCCGAACTCGGCGTCGAACTCGTCGGGCTCGACGACGTTTTCCGCCGCAGCGACGTCATCAGCATCAATTGCCCTCTGACGCCGCAGACTCGTCACCTCGTCAACGCCCAGCGCATTGCCCTGATGAAACGCAGGGCCTACCTGATCAACACTGCACGCGGGCCGATCGTCGACCAGCAGGCGTTAACCGCAGCGCTGAAAGAGCGCCGCATCGCCGGTGCCGGGCTCGACGTTCTCGAGCAGGAGCCGCCCGATGCCAACGATCCGATCCTGAAGCTGGACAACGTCATCCTGGCGCCGCATGCGCTGTGCTGGACCGATCAGTGTTTCGCCGGCAATGGTGCCGCCGACGTGAAGGCGGTGTTGGACGTCCAACACGGACGCACGCCACATCTTGTGGTCAACCACGCCGTCCTCGATACCGAGCGCTGGCGCCGCCGCATGGCTAATTTCCGCATACGCTCCGAACGCTGAGCGCGTGCGATAAGGTCGCGTCTCGTGCCATCAATTTGGGGGTGGCGCAACGAAAAGGACGTCTCATGGCAGCGGTGTCTGAGTTCGGTTATGGCGCAAAGCTGACATGCTGCTCGTGCTCGCGAATGTCCGCTTTCAGGGGGGTGATCTCAACCGGTCGACGCAACACTTTATCCTAGAGTTCGTTTCGAAAGTCATGAAGCACGAGCGATCCGACGCACGAGCAGCATGACGGATGCGGCGTAGAGGAAGGCGCGTGCGGAGTCGATGGTGGCCTCGAAGTCCTTTGCCAGCCGTCGATTGCGCCCGATCCACGCGAAGAACCGCTCGACGACCCAGCGCCGCGGGTTAACAGCGAAGCCGACCTGATCGGGGTTCTTGCGCACGATCTCGACCGCGATCAACGTGGCCTTGGCGACCTTCTCGCCGGCATACCCGCTGTCGGCGAAGACCCGCTGGATGAACGGGAAGATGCGGCGCGAGAGCCTGCAGAAGCGGTCCGCCGCCGTCGCGATCCTGGATGCTCGCCGGATGCGGTTCGAGCACGAGGCCGCGCCCGTCGGTGTCGACGAGCGCGTGGCGCTTGCGCCCGTTGACCTTCTTGCCCGCATCGTAACCGCGCGGGCCGCCGGCCTCGGTGGTCTTGACGCTCTGGCTGTCGATGATCGCGGCCGAGGGGCTGGCGTCGCGCCCGACCCGTTCGCGATCTGCCATCACGAGCGCGTGGTTTATCCGTTCAAAGCGCCCGTCGTCGCGCCAGGCGGCGAACCAGCGGTAAATCGTCCCCCATGGCGGCAAGTCGTTCGGCAGCAGCCGCCACGGGCAGCCCGCCCGCATGACATAGAAGATGCCGTTGACGATCTCGCGCATCGGCCACTCGCGCGGCCGGCCCGTCGCGCAGGGCTTCGGCAAGTGCGGCGCGATCACGCGCCACTCTGCGTCGGTCAGATCGGTCTGGTATCGCGTGACGGGGCGGCTATGCTGCTGTCGAGTGGTCGGCGTCCACATGGCGAATCCAAGGTTGGTTCAAGAAACCCCTTGGAATCACGGCGGGCGCCATGACTCAACCCTTTTCAAAAACTGCCGCTGACAAGAGCCCAGGGGACTGAACTTGGACATCGACGGTTGGCTCCGTGGGATCGGTCTGGAGCAGTACGCGCAGACGTTTCGCGACAATGCGATCGATGCCGACGTGCTTCGTGATCTTACCGATGAGCACCTGCGCGAGCTTGGTCTACCACTTGGGGCGCGGCTGCAAGCTGTTGAGGGCCGTTGCTGCGCTCGGTATCAGTAAACAGACGCTCGCTTCTCTAGAGATCACGCCTCCCGCGCCTCGAACCGACGCCGAGCGCCGCCAAGTTACAGTGATGTTCTCGGACCTTGTCGGTTCGACCGCCCTCTCCGCACGCATGGACCCTGAAGACCTGCGCGAGGTCATTTCGGCTTATCAGAAGTGCGTCGCCGACACCGTGCAACGCTTCGGCGGCTTTGTGGCGAAGTACATGGGCGATGGTGTCCTCATCTACTTCGGCTACCCGCAGGCGCACGAGGACGACGCAGAGCGGGCCGTGCGCGCGGGGCTGGAGTTGGTTGCTGCTGTAAGCGCTCTGACGACCCTCGCCGCCCTACAAACTCGCGTCGGCATCGCAACGGGCCTTGTGGTCGTTGGCGACCTGATCGGCTCGGGGGCTTCTCAGGAGCAAGCAATCGTTGGCGAGACGCCGAACCTTGCGGCGCGGCTGCAGGAGCTTGCCGCGCCCGGAGGCGTGGTCATCTCCGAGCGCACGCGTCGTCTGCTGGGGGATCTGTTCACTTATCAGGAGCTTGGCACGACGCACCTCAAGGGATTTGCCGAGCCAGTGCCGGCTTGGAACGTGGTCGGTGAGGGTGCCGCCGACAGTCGTTTCGATGCGCAGCACGGGGCGTCAATGACCCCCTTGATTGGGCGCGACCAGGAGCTCGCGCTGCTGCTCGACCGGTGGGAGCGAGCGAAGGAGGGCGAAGGACAAGTGGTCCTGCTTTCCGGTGAGCCAGGCATCGGTAAGTCCCGTCTCGTCCGCGGCCTTCGCGAGCGGCTCGCTGGGGAGTCGCACACGCTGCTTCGCCACTTCTGCTCGCCCTATCACACCAACAGCGCGTTCTACCCAATCATCGGCCTGCTTGAGCGAGGGGCCGGGCTGCGGCCAGGGGATCCCCCGGACCGTCAGCTGGATAAGCTTGAGGCCATGCTTACCCTTGCCGTGGCGGATGTCGAAAAAAGCGCCGCGCTATTCGCGGATCTGCTCGGAATAAACACCTCAGGTCGCTACCGGCGCCCAGACCTTAGCCCGCAGCTCAAGAAGGAGAAGACCTTCCAGGCGCTTCTTGAGCAGCTGGCAGGCTTGGCGGTGCGCCAGCCGGTGCTGGCGCTCTATGAGGACGTGCATTGGATCGATCCAACCATGCTTGAACTGTTGGGCCGGGTTGTCGATCGGGTGCAGCGGATTCGGGCGCTGGCGGTGATCACCTTCCGGCCGGAGTTTATCCCGCCCTGGAAGGGGCATGGGCACGTCACCGCGCTGTCGCTTAGTCGGCTCGGGCGGCGGCAAGGCGCTGCTATGGTCGACCGAGTGACCGCCGGCAAGTCGCTTCCGGCAGAAGTACTGGAGCAGATCCTCGCCAAGACCGACGGCGTGCCCTTGTTCGTTGAGGAGCTTACCAAAACAGTGATCGAATCCGGCCTCCTGCGAGATCAGGGCGACTGCTACGAACTCGCGGGGCCGCTGCCGCCGCTCGCGATTCCGGCGACGCTGCAGGATTCGCTGATGGCCCGGCTCGATCGGCTGGCATCGGTTAAGGAGCTGGCCCAGATAGCCGCCTGCATTGGGCGAGAGTTCTCTCACGAGCTCCTTGCAGCAGTGTCATCTTTGACCGACAACGCGATGGGGGACGCGTTGGCCCAGCTGCTCGATGCGGAGCTCGTGTTCCGGCGTGGCGCACCACCTGACGCTCGCTACAGCTTCAAGCACGCTCTAGTCCAGGACGTCGCCCGCGAGAGCCTGCTCAAGAGCAAGCGGCAACAGATCCATGCTCGCATCGCCACCGTTCTAGAGGAGCGGTTTCCAGCGGTCGTGGCGACAGAGCCCGAGACGCTGGCGCAGCATCTCACCGAGGCGGGGCTGGCCGACAGGGCCGTGGATTATTGGATGAAGGCCGGACGGAACGCTGTCGAGCGCTCCGCCAATCTGGAGGCAATCAGCCACCTTTCGAAAGGACTAGAAGTGCTCCAGTCGCTCCCGGGAGGACCAGGGCGCGACCGGCAAGAGCTCGCGTTACAGTCCGCGCTTGGCACCTCGCTGATTGCCGTCCATGGTTACGCCGCGCCGCAGACTGGCGCCGCCTATGCTCGTGCACGCGCGCTGGGCGAACGGCTGGGAGACACAGGGGCGCTGTTCGCCACGCTTAGCGGTGAATTCACTTATCACTTCGTACGCGGCGACTACGGCAAGATGCGACATATGACCGATGAAGCGCGGCGCATGTCCGACCTCATGGCAGACCCAACGCTTCGGCTTGCGGCCCACCGTTTATCGGGGCTCACGGCTATGCACTTCGGGGCCTTCCCCCAGGCGCGATCCGAGTTTGAGACGATCTTGCGCCTCTACGAGCCGAGCCAACATCGCCCACCGGCGGTCCACTATGTCCACGATCCCAAGATCTCGGCGTTGCCGTATATGGCCGTTATCCTCTGGATCTTGGGGTATCCGCAGCAGGCACGACGCTGGAGCGTCGAGGCACTCCAGTACGCCAAGGTGCTCAATCAAGCGACCCTAACTGCTCATGTCAGAGTTTATGGCGGTGCCGGGCTCGACGAGCTCCTTCGGGACACAGCGGCCGCGCGCGAGCACGCGGACGCGATTATCGACCTCGCCGATCAGCACAACCTGCATTATTTCAGACTGAGCGGCCTAATCCTTCGAGGCTGGGTAATGGCCCAGGAAGGAGAATTCAACGGCGGCGTGACGCTCATGCGCCAGAGTGCCAAGGAGCGGCTCGCATTGGGAGTCGGCTGGTATCAGATTCGATACTTGTGCATGCTGGCGACAACCCACTTGCAACAGCGCGCTGCCGAAGACGGCTTGCGCGTCATCGCCGAGGCGAAAGACCTCGTCGCGCGAGACGATGAGCACATGTGGGAGGCGGAACTTAAGCGAGTTGAGGGCGAGCTCGGCCGGGTACAAGGCACTTCGGTGTTCGAGATCGAGACTTGTTTCGAACAGGCGCTACAGGTGGCGCGCGGCCAAAGCGCCAAGTCATTCGAGTTGCGCGCCGCCATGAGCCTCGCACGCCTCTGGCGCGACCAGGGCAAGCGCGAGCGAAGCCCGCGAACTCCTCGCTCCGGTCTACGGCTGGTTCACTGAGGGCTTCGACACGCTCGATCTGAAAGAGGCCAAGGCGCTGCTCGACGAGTTGCACGCCTGACAACCAATTTCGAAACGGCCTCTTAGAACCAGCGTCCCTGGCCGTACCAACCGCCGCCGCCGACAAGCAATACTATGACGATGATGATGAGAAGAGTTGTGGTGTCCATACCGTCCTCCTAACAGCCGACGAACGTGATCGCGGTTAGTGCAATCCCAAAATCAAAAAACGGTTGGTCCCAGAGGCCGCTAATGGGCGGACTTCATAACCACTACGTCCGGGCGTAGTTTTCAATACACACAACTCCTTTTAGGCCTAACGGCGTTGTTTTCGTGGCGCAAGGCCCTCGCTCCTCGGCTGAGACCGGGCTAATGGGGCGATCTCGAATGAGCTTGAGGTCGGCCTCCGCATCGAGCTGAAGGTCCATGAGATAATCGCGCAGCTGTGGCGTCGCCTTCCACGCAATCCGGCCGTCGGCATCCACGAAACGCATCGCATCACCAGCTGGCTTCGAGTTCGACCAGCATTTCGGCTGAAACCTGGTCACGGGCGTAAGGACGCCATTACGCCCGAGGCGGGCTGCTTCATAGGCTTGATCGGCGACTTCCTGGAGAATTTTGTCCATCAGAATTGGCATCGTGGTTTTTCGCTTCGGCGGTGGGCATCAGTCATCGGTCCCTGAGACGCACGAAATGTCATGATCAAAATTAGTGAATTGCGAATTCCCATCCACCGCCAAAACCCGGCGGGACCCGTCGTGGAGTTTGCGACTCCACCCGCTCCACAGAAGATCGAATCGCAGCCAATACAAATTAGCTAGCTTCGATCAACGCACTCAGCTTGAGCGCGACGTAGCGGCGGCGCTCTGACCCATTTAGGCCGCGTATCATTGTCTCGCGCGTCGATTTGCCGTCGGGCGATTGGATCAAAATGCCTCTCTTTACCAACTCAGCCAGCACTGCGCTGGAGATGGCGCGCGGCCTGATCAAACCCTGCAGTTGTGCCAAAGTGATAAGTAGCGCTGGACCGTGTGTTGCTAACTTCCTGGTAACGCCCAAAGCGCGCCCGGCATCTTCGGGCTTCATAGTTTGCCCCTTATCAAGCCGAGGAAAGCGACCGGTGGTTAATGCTTTTCGGAGTTTGCCAACCAAAGCATCTGTCGTTTCGCTTACGGACGCCAACGCAGCACGAGAACGCCGGTAAATAGCGCGGACCGCACTCCAAGCTCTTTCTTTTGTCCATGGTGCGACCCCAAACTCCGATGCGAAAATCGCACCAGCTAAAACGATCCCGAATTTCTCAGCGAATCGCCGCTCCCACGGGTCGGAATCAGCCCCGACCTTTTTGACGAATTTATCCATAATCCGTCGAACGCGGCGTGCCAGGGAGGATCGCTGCGGCACCAATTTTCGCAAGTATGCGGGCATGACCACGCCGTAGTTCTCGGCCAGCGTGTCCTCTACCTCCCGCACCAGCAGGTGGGCCTTTTCAATGATCGCTTCGCGCGACCCGTCAAGCCTGTCAATCGGCGTCCAAATTTGACCCCCGATCGGCGTCCAATTTTGACCCTCTTGAGCGACGAGTTCGGGCGGTAGCGCTCGCGCCGTCGGAGCTGGTCGGGGTTGCGGAGACGGCGCGAGCGCGGGTTGTGCGGGTGATCGTCAGCTCGGCTTTTGAAGCGCCAGCTGTCGTTTCCGGTCTCGATGATATCGCAGTGGTGGGTCAGGCGATCGAGCAGAGCGGTCGTCATCTTGGGATCACTGAAGACGCTCGGCCATTCACCGAAGGCGAGATTGGTGGTGACGATGATTGAGGTGCGCTCGTAGAGCCGGCTGACGAGGTGGAACAGGAGCTGCCCGCCGGACTGGGCGAACGGCAGATAGCCGAGTTCGTCGAGGATGATGAAGTCCATGCGGGTGAGGTGATCGGCGAGCCGACCCTGCCGTCCGTTGCGGGTCTCGGTCTCGAGCCGGTTGACGAGATCGACCACGTTGTAGAACCGGCCGCGGGTGCCGGAGCGGATGCAGCTTCTGGCGATGGCGATGGCCAAATGGGTCTTGCCGGTGCCGGTTCCGCCGACCAGCACGGCATTGCGCTGCTGGGCGATGAAGCCGCCGCCGGCGAGGTCGTGCACGAGCGTCTCATTGATCGGCGTGCCCTCGAACTGGAAGTCGTCGAGGTCCTTGGCGAGCGGCAGCTTGGCGATGGTGAGCTGGTACTTGATCGAGCGCGCCTGCTTCTCGTTGATCTCGGCGTTGAGCAGATCGCCGACGATGCGCTGGGGTTCATGCTGGCGTTTGACGGCCGTGGTCATGATCTCGTCGAAGGCGGCCTTCATGCCGTAGAGCTTGAGCTCGCCCATGAGGTCGAAGAGTTGGGATCGTTCCATCAGATGGTTCTCCTGAGGTTGTCGTAACGGGCACAGTCGGCGATGGGTGCATGGCGCAGCGTCAGCGCGGCCGGCGTGAGGATCGTGGCCGGCGGGCCGGGATCGCGCTGGCGGGCCAGGATGTTGAGGACGACATCGGCGGAGTGGACGCCCTGCGCGATCGCTTCGGCGCAGGCGGCCTCGACCGCCGGCAGCCCGTCGGTGAGCACCGCGGTGAGGATGTCGACCATCTGCCGATTGCCGTCGTCGGCGCCGGCGAGCTTGCGCCGCACGCGCTCCATCGCGGCCGGCAGCACCCAGTCCTTGAAGGGCGCGCCGTTGCGCAAGGCGCCGGGCTTGCGGGCGAGCACCGGCACGTAGTGCCAGGGGTCGTAGACCGTGTCGCCACGGCCGAATGAGCGGGGATGCTCGGCGACAATCCGCCCGTCCTGGCGGATCACGATGCGATCGGCATAGGCGTGGACCTCGACCGGACGCCCGACCGCGCTGGCGGCCACCGAGTACTTGTTGTTGTCGAAGCGCACCAGGCAGGTCTTCGAGACCGATGCCGGCACCGCGTGGAATCCATCGAACCTGCCGGCATAGGGAACGAGCTTCGGTCGCTCCGCCTCGAACACCTCCCAGATCGTCTGCTCGGTCAGCTCCGGATGGCGATGCGCCTTGGCGTAGGCGATGCATTTGTCGAGCAGCCAGGCGTTCAGTTCGTCAAGGTTCTTGAACCGCAGCCGCGGCGTGAAGAAGCGCTCGCGGACGAGCCCGACCTGGTTCTCGACTTGCCCCTTCTCCCAGCCCGATGCCGGCGTGCAGGCGACCGGATCGACGAGGTAATGGCTGCACATCTGCAGGAAGCGGCGATTGTAGAGGCGGTCCTTGCCGACGAAGATCGTCTCCACCGCCGTCTTCATGTTGTCGTAGATGCCGCGCCCGCAGGTCCCCTTGAACAGCGCGAAGGCCCGGTCGTGGGCGTCGAACACCATCTCCTGCGTCTCGCGCGGATAGACCCGCACGAACAGCATCCGGCTGTGACAGAGCCGGACATGGGCGGCCTTCACGATCACCGTCACGCCGCTCAGCAGGACGACCTCGTGGCTCCAGTCGAACTGGTAGGCTTCCCCCGGAGCAAAGCTCAGCGGGACATAGGCCGCCGCCGTCGCTTGCCCGTGCTCCTTGGCCCATCGCCTGGCGTAGCGGCGCACGGCATCGTAGCCGCCGTCATAGCCGCGCCCGCGTAGCTCCTCGAAGATCCGGATCAGCGTCAACTGCTCGCGGAAGGGCTTGGTCGCATTGCCTTCCAGCAGTTCGTCGAGCTCAGCCGTCCATCGCCCCAGCTTCGGCCGCGGCTGGACGTCACGCTCGTACTCGAACGATGTCTCCCCCGACCGCAACACCTTGCGAACCGTGTTCCGGGACACCTTCGAGATCCCGCGCGATCTCCCTGATCGTCTTGCCCTTGACGAAGTGCTCGCGCCGAATCCGCGCAATCGTCTCCACGACCAGCATTCCCTGACCCCCGCTTCGAATCAAAGCGGGCAGCCTGCAACGGCCACACCTCAGGGGGTCAATTTTGGACGCCGATCCCCCGGCTCAGGGGGTCAATATTGCACGCCGAATAACACGTTGGCCCCGTGGTGTCGCTGACCTATCGCGCCACCGTCGACATTCCGGCTCGCTTCCGCAAATCCAAGTCCGTCGGGGCGGTGTTTGGGCTGACGTGCGCCAAGTATCAATCGGGCGAGGTGGATTGGGACGGCAGGATATCGCGCTGTGGAGATGAGATGATGCGGACGATGCTCTACCCAGCAGCTCAGGCCATGCTGCGTTCGAAGAAATGGTCCTGGCTCAAGGCCTGGGCGATGCAGATCGCCAGGCGCCGCGGGATGAAAAAGGCGATTGTGGCGCTGGCCCGCCGATTGGCTGTGATCATGCACCGCATCTGGGTTGACGGCACCGAGTTCCGCTGGACACCGGAACAGGCCGCGGTAGCACCATGAAAACCGTGCAGGATCATAGCCGATAGAAGGAAACTCGAGCTCCACCGAGCGGTGGAATGATGTCCCTCGCGGGACGATGGATGAGGTGAGTTCGCAATGTCGCTTGGACCTGCCGTTCAACTGACGGCAAGGCCGTCCAATAGATTGTTCCACCTCGTCTTCGAATTCCATGATGGAAGGGCCGGAGTGCCGATTTCCCGAAGAGAAGCACGAGCCCGCGAGCGACATCGACACTGTGGGGGTGGATGGTCTGAAAGTGCTTGACCCCAAACGGCCGATTAGAGAAGCGACATTATTGTTCGGCGCTGCGAAACGTCGCTAAGGGCCAGGAAGAGACTCATGCACCGCAGCAAAATCGGAGCCGTTTTGAATTGCTTCATCGATCAGGCGTGCAGCTCGTCGAGCAGCGCCTTGGCCTCCTTCAGATCGAGCGTGTCGAACCCCTCGGTAAACCACCCGTAGACCGGAGCGAGCAGTTCGTGAGCTTGCTGCGGCTTGCCCTGGTCGCGCCAGAGCCGCGCCAGCGAATTGGCTGAATGCAACTGGGCGCCTTTGGCGGATTGCGCCGCCGCAATATCGACCGCCGTTCGCAGGCTAGCCTCCGCTGCGTCGACTTCGCGCAACCTCTGGAGTAACCGCGCGCGGATCGTATGAATTCGAGGCAAGCACCAGCGATCCCCAATCTCTAAAGATGTCTTGACCGCTAGGCTCGCCTGCTCCATGCCTTTTTCATATTGTCCGGCCATAAAATAGGTTTCTGCCAAAAGGCAAATTGTAAGGCATAGATTGCTCCGTACTCCGAGGCGATTAAACATCGCGAGGCCGTCCTCAAGCCCTCGGAGGCCGCGAGCGACATCGTCGGTCTGACCGATAGCCCAGCCAAGGTAAGCCAAAGCAAGGGCGCGGGTCTGAGGTAAACCATGGTCTTCAGATAGCGTGAGCAATTCATTGGCCGTGTTAATAACTGCACCCGCATCACTGCGGGCAACTTGGGCCTGACAAACGAACCACAATGCGTGAGCCAACGATGGGACGTGCTGCAAACGCCGCGCCAAATCGATCGCATCACGCTCTAACAATACTCCTTGCGTCGGATGGCCTAGGAGCCACTGCAAAACTGCCTTAATCGACAATGCACAGACAGCTGGATCGTGCCCAAGGTACAGGAAGCGGTGTCTCGCATGTCGGACCTCATCATACAGTCCTAATCCGGCGTCGGCCTGAGCCTTCGCCTCTGTCAAGGCCCCACGATACCACACGAATTGGCCAGGCGCAGTGGTGTGCTTGGAGCAAAATATCTGGATCACCAAGTGTGCGCGCAACATTGAACAGCTCATTGGTGATTTCATCTGCGCGAGAGAACTGACCTCGCGCGACATGAAACCGCCACAACCCCGCAAGTGGCGGCGCCAAATCGACGGAGCTTTCAAGTTCCCGTGCTAAATCTTCCGCGCGTTCAAAGGCAATGCCCCCCTCCGGTGCAGACCAACCATGGACGGTCATCAGTGCGGGACCGAGCTGAGATAGGATGGCGAGTTCGGTGCGCGAGCGCCCGATATGCGGAGGCTGCTTTTCGTTTAGAGCCAAAGCCTGGCGGAAATGCCCAATAGCCTCACGGTTGCTCGCCCGACGGACGGCCTGCTCCCCGGCCGTGCGCCAGTATCTTATCGCCTTCTCGTTCAATCCTGCTTCCGCCGAATGCCTTGCTAGTATTTCAGGTTGTATCTCGATGATTTCTGGAAACTCTTCTTCCAGGGTGGCGACAATTCGGCCATGGAGTTGCTGCCGGTGGCTGCGCAGCAGCGTACCGTAGGCTGCGTCCTGCACCAGAGCGTGCTTGAACAAGTAGGTCGCGTGCGGCGACACGCCTTGCCTGAAAAGCAAACCAGCCGCACCGAGACGGTCGAGCGCCGATTGAAGTTCAGCGTCCGGTTTGCCCGCCACCGCAGCTAACAGTGCATGAGAGAACTCACGCCCGATGGCCGCCCCGATCTGCGCCACCTCCTTCGCTGGGCCGAGCCGGTCGAGGCGCGCCATCAGCGAGGCGTGCAAGCTTGCGGGAACCGCCAGGGCCGGAGACGGAACCGCCGCAACCGTGCGCCGGGCTTCGCCCTCGCCCTCCGCCTCCAACACTGCCTTCGTCATCTCCTCGACGAACAGGGGAATGCCGTCGGTGCGCTCTACGATCTCCGCCATCACGTCCGCCGGTAGCTCCTTGTTGCCGACAAGGCGTGCGATGATGGCCGCCGCTTCACGCTCGCCAAGCCGGTTGAGCGTCAGCGCTCGTCACACCCGACTGTCCCACCCACGGCGGGTTGAACTCGGGGCGGAAAGTTACGATGAGCAGCACCGGAAGGGTCTTAATTCGGTCCACGGTCCGACCAAACGCTTCCAGGCTCGTGGGGTCGATCCAATGCGCATCCTCGAAGATCATCAGCACCGGTTGCTGGCTTGCCAATCCCGCGACTTGCGACGTCAGCGCTTCCAGCGTTCTTTGCCTGCGCTGCTACCGGGGTCAACGCGAGCGCGGGATAGCGTCCATCATTCGGGAGCGACAGCATCTCGGCAAAGAGTGCGGCATCCTCAAGCGAGGTCGAGGTCTGTGCCAGCACCGCATCGAGCTTGTCGAGCTTCGCTTGCGGGGTGTCGTCGTGCGCCAGTCCGGCGGCCCGTTCCATCTGGCCGATGATCGGATAAAATGCGCTGTCGGTGTGCTGCGGCGAGCAGAAATAGCGCAAGCGCGTGTGCGGCTCGGTGGCGAGGCGTTCCAGCAGCGCCGCTGTGAGCCGCGATTTGCCGATACCGGCCTCGCCGGAGAGCAGCACCACCTGGCCTTCGCCGGTCTTTGCTCTCGACCAGCGCCGCAGCAGCAATTCGAGTTCTTCTTCCCGCCCGACGAGCGCGGTCAGGCCGGTCGCGTGCAGCGCCTCGAAGCGGCTTTCCACCGAACTCGCCCGCAGCGCCGCCCAGGCCCGCACCGGCCCGGCGATGCCCTTGAGGTCCTTGGCCCCGAGGTCCTCAAGCTCGAAGAGATTGCCGAGAAGCCTTCGCGTGCCCTCGGCGATGACGACCGTGTTCGGCTCGGCCATGCCTTGCAGGCGCGCCGCAAGGTTCGGCGTCTCGCCGACGATGCCGCGCTCCTGCGCCTCCCCCGATCCGATCAGGTCGCCGACCACGACCAGCCCGGTCGCAATGCCGACACGGGTTTGCAGCGGAGCGTGGTGCTTGAGCGCACTGACCGCACGCGATCAGCTCCAGCCCCGCCCGCACCGCCCGCTCGGCGTCGTCCTCATGGGCCTGCGGATAGCCGAAATAGACCAGCACGCCGTCGCCCATGTATTTCGCCACGAAGCCGCCGAAGCGGCGCACGGTCTCGGCGACGCATTTCTGATAGGCCGAAATGACCTCGCGCAGGTCCTCCGGGTCCATGCGGGCGGAGAGTGCCGTCGAACCGACGAGGTCCGAGAACATCACCGTGACTTGGCGGCGCTCGGCGGTGTCTTGCGGGCGCGATAGGTACGCTCGGTCGCAGCGGCGACGTTGCAGGTGCGCCTTTCTGGATGCCATTTAGTTCGGCTATTGCGCGCAGCAGCTTGCGCCGATGGCCGAGCGAAGCAACCCCGAGTTCTTTCAGGTCTTGATCGGTCAGATCGCGGAAGACGGCAAAATTGATGTCATTCTCGGCAAAGCGCTGCGCGTATTGCCCGAGACCGAGCTTCTCGAGCCAGTCCGCAATCTGCTGCATCGCGGCCCGCGTCGCATGCGCTTCTGGATGGCACGCAGAGTTTATCCCACCTGTTGCGAGATTGAAGGGCGCTTTCTGGCGGGCCTAACGTTCCTGCCCAGCCTTCTGGCCATCGCCGACGAGGCGTTCGAATGACGCTTTTCGCATGCGGCAATTGAAGGGGAGAAGTGACGTTATGGGTCATGAACTGCCTCGCCGACGACCTGTCCTGCGCGGCAGCTATACCCCAGATAACGGACACGAAAGCTGACAGTTGGCGCGAGCGAAATTGGCCAACCGGAGACATGAACCAATTTTCCAGTGGCCGAGGCGGATCGCCCAATGCCACCTCCGCCGCCTGCGATTACGGCGGTTTTGCGCGGTCGGAATCCCGGCTGACGAGCTTTATCGCACTGATCAGCGGGTGATAGTGAGTGGTTAACAATTTATTCAGCGACGCACATGCAGTCTTACCGGATAGTCGCGCGCAAAGTCTGCGGGACGTGCAGAAAGGAACGCGTAGCCGTCACTGAACTCGTGCTTTGTAGCGTCGCGTTTGTCGTGCGTCATCGGCACCTTCGCACACGCAAGTTATGGACAAACGCGCCATGCACACGATCGCTTTGGTTTCGCGCAAGGGCGGCACTGGCAAGAGCACGCTCGCCATTGGGCTCGCGGTCGCGGCCATGGAGGCCGGTCACAGGGTCTGTGTGCTCGAAGCCGACCCGCTGGGGACCGTGTCGAACTGGCGTCGCCGCCGCACCTCGGAGGGGCCCGCGGTCGAGACCGTCCATGATGGATATGTGCTCTTTCATCGCGTGCAGGAGCTCGCCCACCGTGGCGTGACTCTGACGATCGTCGATACCGCCGGTGGCTGGAGCGACGCCAGCAGGGGGGCGATGGCCGCCGCCGACTTCTGCCTTATTCCGGCTCGGCCGAGCCCGGTCGATATCGAGGCCACGGCGCCGACGCTCGCCGCCGTGCGCGAAAGCGGCAAGCCATTCGCCTTCGTGCTCAATCAGATCCAAGCCCGCAGCGCCCGCCTAAAAGGCGCGGCAGGCTCGCTTGGCGAACGCGCGGTCATGCTCAAGATCGCGGATGTACTGGCGCTGCCCGCAATTGTGCTGCGCAACGATCATCAGGACGCGCTCGGCGTGGGCCTTGGCGTCACGGAATTCGCGCCCTGCGGAAAGTCGGCGGAGGAGATCCGCGGGTTATGGCAATGGGTCTGGGCGCGGCTGAGCCGCGTCTTGCAGCCCGACGCGGAAGCGCCGCATGCGTACGTGCCGACTTTGCCCGCCGTGGTCCTGCCGGCCGCCCCACAGCTGCGCTTGCGCGCCGCGGTGCCGCTGGCGGACGCGCCAGCAGCTTTGCACGCCGCCGGCTAGGCGCGCGCCAGTGCGTCGATTTCGCTCAAGATGGAAAAGACGACAGTGCTCTGCAAGGGCGGCTTGCTGCGCGTCGATGAGGCGTCGAGTAAAGCGCCCGGCCATTTGACGCAGTACTAATTGACAACGATGGCGAAGGCCCGCTTTGGGTTATTCGGTACACATTCAGGGCCGCGGGACTTCCGCTCTTCCCCCAAAGATGGGGTAATCGGCCGGCGAGCTTGTGGATAGCTGAAGATTTTGGGTGCTGCGCTTCAGGCTGATGGTGAAACGAGGTCCGTGTGAACGGCCTCAAGCATCAGAAGGAGAAGCGCAGCATGGACCATTTTGCTGGACTGGACGTATCGGTCAAGGAGACCAGCGTCTGCATTGTGGATGACACGGGCAAGATCGTTCGGGAAGTGAAGGTTGCGAGCGAACCTGAAGCGTTGTTGGCGGTGCTGAAGAACCCCGCCTACCACTTCAAGCGGATTGGATTGGAAGCCGGACCGCTGTCGCAATGGCTGTTCAGCGCTCTCGCCGAAGCGGAGTTACCGGTGGTCTGTGTCGAGACGCGGCACATGCAGGCGGTGCTGAAGGCGCAGATCAACAAGACGGACCGCAACGATGCGCGCGGCATCGCGCAGATGATGCGGGTAGGGCTTTACCGTCCGGTGCATGTGAAGACGCTACGCAGTCAGAAGCTGCGGATGCTGCTGACCCATCGCAAGCTGCTGCAGTCGAAGGCGATCGCCATCGAGAACGACCTGCGCGGTACTTTGCGCAACTTCGGTCTCAAGGTGGGCATGGTGGGGACGGTGAAGTTCGAGGCCCGCATCAAGGAGCTGGTCGAGAACCTGCCCGACCTGGCTGTGCTGGTCGAACCGCTGCTGGTCGTCCGGCGGGTGCTTCGCGAGCAGTTCGTCATCCTGCATCGTCGTTTGCTGGCCATCGTGCGGGACGATGAGGTGTGCCGGCGCCTGATAACGACCCCCGGTGTCGGCCCCGTGGTGGCGCTGACCTATCGCGCCACCGTCGACGTACCGGCTCGGTTCCGCAAATCCAAGGCAGTCGGTGCGGTGTTTGGGCTGACGTGCGCCAAGTATCAATCCGGCGAGATCGATCGGAGCGGCAGAATATCGCGCTGCGGAGATGAGATGATGCGGGTCATGCTCTACGAAGCAGCTCAGAGCATGCTGCGTTCGAAGAAATGGTCCTGGCTCAAGGCCTGGGCGATGCAGATCGCCAGGCGCCGCGGGATGAAAAAGGCGATCGTGGCCCTGGCACGCCGGTTGGCCGTGATCATGCACCGCATCTGGGTTGACGGCACCGAGTTCCGCTGGACCCGGGAACAGGCCGCAGCAGCATGAGAACCGTGCAGGATCAAATCCGATAGGAGGAAACTCGAGCTCCACCGAGCGGTGGAATGATGTCCCTCGCGGGACGATGGATGAGGTGAGTTCGCATGTCCGCTTGGACCTGCCGTTCGTCTGACGGCAAGGCCGACCAAAAGATTGTTCCACCTCGTCCTCGAATCCCATGATGGAAGGGCCTTGGTGCCGATTCCGAAGAGAAGCACGAGCCCGTGAGCGACATCGACACTGCAGTGGTGGATAGTCTGAAAGTGCTTGACCCCAAACGGCCGATTAGAGAAGCCGACATTCGCCTGTACTGCACTAAGTGCAGCGATGGGCCATCGGGAAATCGCTGTTTCGATCCGTAATGTCCGCTTTCACCCCCGAGCGCCTTATTTCCCTGTTATCGGGTCACAGTTTCCCTGTTCTGCCAAAAGAATTCCCTGTTAATTTTCACAGGGAATTTCGCTAAAAAGCCCCGTGGTTACTGCGTTAAGTGATGGTGACGTTGCGTACGTTCGGTCCCAATTTCGCGATTTTCCCTGTTAATTTCCCTGTTAGCAGGGAATTTGGTTGCTGAGACGCGTTCGACATAGACTGCGTCCGCCACCACGCAGTCCCGGTCGTCGAACGGAGTTTTTCCGACTTTTGACGAATAGTCCCGAATTGGCGGGCTTGCGCGCGGGCGCTTGGTCTCTGCGAACGGCCGAGCGTATCCAACGGCCATTTCGGCGTCTTTGTCTCTTGCGGTAAAATTCGGTTTCCCGGAAACGGAGACTGCCGCAGTCAGAGACTCCGTTCGAATGCGGCACCTACTTCATCGAAGATGCGGCCGGCTCACGACGCGCCGACGAAACATGTCGCAGAAATGCCAAAAAAGGCTGAAGTCCACTCGCCTGTATGCTTTGCGAACCTTAAACGGCAACTTCGTTCTCTACCCCGCAAGCCTGAAGTACAGCAGCGGGAGCTTCTCGGGAAGTCGCTCTATACGATCGAGCTGAATGACGTTGGAACGCCCGAATATGCGGCTCAGGTAGGAGTCGCCGCCTGTATCGAGACCGACGCAAAACAGGTCGATCCCCCGGTGCTGAAGCGACAGCACGGCGCGACGGGCGTCCTCCACGAGATAACGACGATCGGCAATATCGACATCCGAGGGCTCGCCGTCGCTGACAAGGAGCAGGAGCTTGCGATATGATTGGCGCGCAGCGAGATCGCGTCCGGCGTGACGCAGCGCAGCGCCCATGCGCGTCGAGAACCGCCCAGTAACGCCGGCGAGCCGGCGCTTCGCGAGCGCACCCCAAAGCGTATCGAAGTCCTTGAGCCGATAATAATGCACGTCTTCGCGGGTATCGGAACAAAAGGCGTGGATGGCGAACGGATCGCCCATGCCGTCCATGGCGTGGGCCAAAAGCGAGGTCGCGTCGCGCTCGAGTTCGAGCACCGATCGGCCGGCCGCCTTGACGATGTCGTTGGTCGACTGTGACGCGTCGATCAACACCAGCACGGAGAGATCGCGCCAGCGTCTCTCAAGTCGCGCATAGACATTCGGACTCGGCGTAAGGCCGGCGCGCAAGTCTATCGCTGCCGTAATGGTTGCTTCGAGATCAAGTCGATCACCCTCGCGCTGCCGTCGCACGCGTTGGGGGCGGCTGACCTTTGCGGCTTGCACCAAGGCGGCGATGCGATAGGCGGTTTCGGGATAGCGTTCGAGGATGCCGTCGATTTGTTCTGCGCGGCCGTCGGCGGGACTGTATTCCGATACGGTAGTCCATTCGCCGCGTTCGCGATTGATCAGGTAATCCCATTCGGGATAGCGCGCGACCGGGATGCCAACTTCGGCCTCGTCACGCGCCAATCGCGCCAGATTTGCGGCTTCGCCGGCGCCCGTTTGACGTTCGCGATCAGCCGGCTCCGATTCGGACTGCTCGAAGCGCACGGATTCGTACAGCGTTTCGCCCGCTTCAGCCGCCGCGGCCGGAAAGTCCCAAAGTCCTTGATTATCATCCCGATAGGCCGGCTCAACCACGTAAGTGCGAGGATTGAACTGTGCCCGCATCTGTCCGAGGTCGTTGCCGAGAAGGCCGCCGATGCTACGGCTGATCGCGGGGTCGGTCCAGCGCACGCGCTCGGCAAAGAACAGATCGCGGCCCTTACTCACCCAGCCATGCGGATCGAAATAGGTTGGATCAAGCAACGCGCGCGCCAATCGCGCCATCAAAGCGGGTGCGGTCACCACGCCAGTCGGCGCGGCAAGATGGAAGGGCCGCCAGAAGCGGCGCAGGCCCGGAAATCGGCCCAACGCGAGTTGCTCGACCCGTGCGTCCTCGATTAACGAGATCAGTGCGACCTGCACGGGCTTGAGGCCGCCCAGCGCAAACCTTCCACCCGTGAACTGAAAATGCGCCAAGACGTGCGCCAATGTCGCGCGGAATAGATCCTTGCCGCTTTGCCCGTCGAAGCCGCGAGAGGATTGCGGCACGCGGATCAGGCCGTTGCTGAAACAGGCGCGACGCGGTGTGTCAAAGCCGGCCGGCGGCAATACACGGATCGGCGGCGTCGCGTGCCACAGGGCTGCGACAAACGCCTTGAGCTCGCGCTCGACGTCGGTGAAAGCCACACTGTCGGCGCCGTCCTCTAGGGCGTGCAATGCCCGTGTATCCAACAAGCTGAAAAATCTCAGCCGCCGCTCGGGATTGTTTTCGGCCATACGAATCCCGCCAAGCGCCCAGGTCTCGAACGAGCGGAGATCGAGACGGTCGAGCACGCGCGCGGATTGGTCCAGCAACAGCCCAACAGATTCCGGCGCCGCTTCGGCGATCCGACGGATCACTCGAAGCCATTCCGAGAAGGCCTGTGATGTCGAGAGCCGGCGAGCCACGTGCGGCGCCGCGACGAACAGCGCCAAGGTTGCGTTTCTCCCGGCGAGAACCGCAAAATCCGATGCCATTGCTGCGAGCGCTGTTACGGCTTCAGGACCCGCGGCGGCGGCAACAGAAGGAGAATTTCGGATGAAACCGATAGCGGCGTTAGGTCCGATACGTACGGCGACGTTGCGGCATGCAGCGACCCAGTCGCCGAGAAGCGCGGGTGGCATGCTCGCTCGCGCCTGACGCCATACCAATTCGAGCGTCCCGGCAATCTCGGGCTGATCGGCAAGAGATGCGATCAGGAATTGCTGCTGCTGGGAGAAATTCCTGGCCATAGACCCTTTAGATAGAGGCAGTAATCGCTGCCGTCAGCGCGCCCCTGATATCCGCGTCATCGGTTATCGGCAACACCAGCGCGACCTGACAGGCCGCCTCGATCGAAACACCATGCGCGATCAAGCGTCCGGCCTGGATCAGCATCCGAGTCGACGCGCCCTCGTCAAGGCCGTGGCCCTTGAGGTTGCGCGACCGCTGGCCAATTGCGACCAGCTTCTCAGCCACCGTCTGTTCGATGCCAGCCTCGTGCGCAACTATCTCAGCCTCGATGTTCGAAGACGGATAAGAGAAGTCCATCGCCCCAAAGCGCTGTTTAGTCGATTCCTTCAGATCTTTGAGAACGCTCTGGTAGCCGGGATTGTACGAGATCACGAGCTGAAAATCGGGGTGGGCGCGAACGAGTTCGCCCCGCTTCTCGAGTGGAAGAACGCGGCGGTCGTCCGTAAGCGGATGGATAACGACCGTTGTGTCCTGTCGCGCCTCGACGATCTCGTCGAGGTAGCAGATCGCGCCGTGCCGGACCGCGATCGTGAGCGGACCGTCATGCCAGACTGTTCCTTGCGCATCGAGCAGATATCGCCCCACCAAATCAGAAGCGGTCATGTCCTCGTGGCAAGCGATCGTTACCAGCGGGCGCTCGAGAGTAAAGGCCATGTATTCGACAAACCGCGTCTTGCCGCAGCCCGTTGGACCCTTAAGCATGATCGGCATGCGCTTGGCATAAGCCGCAATGAACAAGCGGACTTCATCACCGATGGCGCGGTAATACGGTTCCTCGCCGATCCTGAAGTCGTCAAGCTCCATGCTGCCCAGAACCTATCCAGCGATAGGGGTGGCCCGCTCTTAGCCCCTCCCTTCCTCCGCGGCAAGTGAGGAGGATCGGGAGGGGAAGCGCGCCGCCGCATTCAGCGATGGGCTACTGTCTTTTGGTTCGGAATTCCTTCGATTGGGCATTCGTCGGTGCCCACAGTGGAGCGCGTGAGAGCCTCGACCATCGTTCGCGTTCCTTCGGGATCGGTGATCCACTTCTTATAAAAGTCGTACGGACAAATGGCCTCGCCGCGCACATCTTCGCGCGAATTGATCTTGCCGGTGTATCCGCGATGGACCAGTTTGAAGAGGTGATTTTGCGCCTGCATATTACGGCGCGCATCACGGATCAGTGACTTGGAAAGCTGGGCATACTGAATGCCCATATCCTCTTCGCCACACTCGCCTAGCGTCCGGCCGTCGAAGCCGATGATCGCAGAGTGGCCGAAATATGAATAGACGCCATCAAAGCCGGAGGCATTCGCCACCGCGACATAGACGTTGTTCGCCCAGGCCATTGCCTTTGCCATCAGCACTTGCTGATCCTTCGCTGGGTACATGTAGCCCTGACAGCGAACGATAAGCTCGGCGCCCTTCATGGCGCAATCGCGCCAGATCTCGGGATAATTGCCGTCGTCGCAGATGATCAGGCTGGTCTTGAGCCCCTTGGGTCCTTCGGAAACGTAAGTGCAATTCCCCGGATACCAACCCTCGATTGGCACCCACGGCATAATCTTGCGATATTTCTGAACGATCTCACCCTTGTCGTTCATCAGGATCAGGGTGTTGTACGGCGCCTTGTTTGGATGATCCTCGTGGCGTTCTCCGGTCAGCGAGAACACGCCCCAGACTTTTGCCTTTTTGCAGGCGTCGGCGAAAATCTTAGTCTCCTCGCCGGGCACGCTGGCGGCGGTGTCATACATTTCCTTCGAGTCGTACATAATCCCGTGCGTGCTGTACTCCGGGAAGATGACCAAATCCATGCCCGGTAAGCCGATTTTCATGCCCACCAGCATTTCGGCGATTTGACGGGCATTGGCCAAGACCTCCGCTTTGGTATGCAGGCGCGGCATCTTATAGTTGACGACGGCTACGCCAATTGTGTCGTTGCTACTGCCGATATCACCGTGAAGCATGTCGATCTCCCGTCTGTGGATTTGCGCCGGCTCGCGCCGTCACCGAGCGCTTCCGCCCGGTGGCACTCGCTGGCTTCGCTCGTTCGCCGAGGAGTTGTCAAAGGGCACAAAAAAACCGCTCCGCCACTGGCCGTGGACGTAGCGGGGCGTCATTGCCCATAAAATTTACGCGGCGCCGTTGCCGCTGCCCTGAAGCTCGATCAGGGACCATCAAAAAAGCTATCCGAGAATGCCATGCGAGTCAACGATCGCAGCAGCCACGGCGCCAACGGAAACGCGCTGACTCATGGCTTGCCGGCGCATGAAGTGGTAGGCTTCTTCTTCGTCCAGATTGCGCTTTTCCATGAGGATACTTTTTGCGCGCTCAACGCTGCGAAAGGCCCGCAAGGTTTCGTCGAGCTTGTCGATTCGCGTTCGCAGCCGCTGCTCGTACAGAAACTGCGCCCGCGCAACGGCGAGACTAGTCAGGACGGTGCCCGTGGTAAATGGCTGATGCAGCACCGCATGCGGCGCACAATTACGCAGCAGCTTCAATTGCGGCATCTGCACGGCTTGTGTCACTACTACCAGTGCAGCCTGCGGCTGCCCTGGAACCCACGGCAGCAATTGCGGCAACTCGGCAGTGAGCTCGCAGAAAATGACGTCGACCGCTTCCGGCAGTCGCAGCGGCCACATGCGGCGCACGCGGCTGCGCGTGCGGGACAGTTCGCGCGCGAGCATTTCGGCGTCCTCGTCGCGGGAAACAGCGACCGCGATCTCCAGCGACGATTCCGCCGCGGACCCCGACGTTTCTCGCTTTGGCCCGGCGCCGGCCGGCATTCGATGTTGCGAATCTTTCATGCGCGCAGCGCGAGGGCGCTCACGTCGCCGCGCCCGACCAGGAATGGATCTGCCCAAACCGGCATCGCCGATTGTTGCATGATTTCGAATTGGCCTCTGCGATCCACGCGACCGACACGAGACCACAAATCAGTATGGCTGGTGGCGGCGCTCACCGATATACGGCCCTGCGGCGCGTCGAAATCGGAACCCAATACGCTGCCCTTGATGAGGTCGGTCTCTAGCGAATTTGTCTGCGCCAACGCGTTGGAGAAGAGATAAACCTGAAAATAAGCAGCCTCGGCGCACATGTTAGTCGGTTCGTCCTCGCCGTAACGCGCCTTGTAGCGCTTGACGAAATAGTCGTTACGCTCGCCGCTCACAGATTGGAAGTAGGGCGCCGCCGTAATGTGGCCGGCGGCGACGTCGAACCCCATCGCACGCACTTCGGACTCCGTGGTGGTGAGGCTCGCAATCGGAATCACACGGGCATCGAGCCCGGCTTCGGCAAATGCCTGATAGAGATATACCGTCGAATAACCCACCACCGTCGAAAAAATCACATCGGCCCCGGAGTTCCTGATCTGCCGCATCACCGGACCGAAGTCGCTCCGCTTGGAGCGGAGATCGAGATAGGCTTCGCCGGCGACCGTACAGCGGCGGCGGCGCAACAGCTCGCGCATAACCCGATTTGACTCGCGCGGGTAAACATAGTCCGAGCCGACGAAATAGAATCGAGGCCCATAGGTCTGGGCGAGGTAGGACGCGAGCGCTACGCTGTTCTGGTTAGGGGTAGCACCCGTGTAGATGACGTTGGATGAGAATTCAAAACCCTCGTAGAGTGTCGGGTACCACAGCAAGCCGTTCAGCCGCTCGACGACAGGCAGAACCGCCTTGCGGCTGCTCGACGTGTAGCAGCCAAAGATCATGGTAATGCCGTCCTCGATCATAAGCCGCTTAGCGCATAGGGCGTATGCTTGGGCATCAGATTGAGGATCATAGATCACCGGCACAAGTTCCCGGCCGTTCACGCCGCCTGACCGGTTAATCTCGTCGATTGCGAGCAAGGTCGCTCGCAACTGCGTCTCCTCGATCACGGCCATCACGCCAGATTGGGAGAACAGCACGCCTATCCGCCACGAGTTCAGAACCTACTCCCTGGCACCGCGTCACAGCCTCCTCCTTGATCGAGCAGGGCATCCGCTGACGCTTCGAGGCGCCGTGCCAACATTGTCGTTGCCGTGCGAGCGAGTAAATGCCGTTCACGACACCATAGCAAGCGTCTCAACTGCTCCGCACGAGGGATTATGCAGGAATGATGCCAACGGATGGAACGGTTCAGCGTCGACCCTCAGAACGCCGGTTTCCGCCCGCGTGACGACGAAATCGCAGACGTTTCAGCGACTGAAAGTTGCAACACCTACCGCGGTTCGTCCGCAAGCAGCAGTCGGACCAGGTCAAACGAAAGGGTGGACGCCTAACACTCTCACACGGCCAGATGCTGCTGCACAACTTCGGGCGTAAGTTCGCCGACGTTGCCACTAGCAACAATATGGCCGGTGTCCAAAATCGCGAACTTCTGAGTAGTGGCGCGAACGAAGTCCAGATTTTGTTCGACGAGGAGAACGGCGCAATTGCGCTCCGACGGAATGCGCTTGATGATAGGTTCGATCTCTTCCACGATTGATGGCTGCAATCCCTCGGTCGGCTCGTCCATGATGAGTAGCTTAGGCTCCTGAACCAACGCACGGGCGATCGCAAGCTGTTGTTGCTGCCCGCCGGAAAGAGTGCCGCCTTTTTGGTGGACCAGATCCTTGAGCGCGGGAAAATAGTCAAAGACGAAATTCGGCACTTTGCTGACTTTGCGGCCCTTTCCAAGCAGCGCGACATAGATGTTTTCCGCGACGGTGATGTCCGGAATAATCTCTCTTCCCTGCGGCACATAGCTGATGCCGAGCCAGGCGCGGCGGTGCGATTTGAGATGGGCGATCTCTATGCCGTCGAGCTGGATTGATCCGACGGCCGGTGGGTTGACCCCGATGATACTTCGTAAGAGCGTGGTCTTACCGGCGCCGTTGCGCCCGAGAACAGCGCAGAGTTCACGGTCGGCCATGTGCAGCGAAACGCCGTGCAGGATATGGCTCGTTCCGTAGAACGTGTCGATGTCCCGAACCTGCAGCGTCACTGGAACTTGCCCTTTCCCAGATACACGCGTCGAACCGTCTCGTTGTTCATCACCTCGCTCATAGGTCCCTCGGCCAGCATCTGGCCCTGATGCAGCACAGTGATGCGCTGTCCGATCTGACGGACTATATGCATGTCGTGCTCGACCAGCAGCACGGTGTGCGTTTTGGCGATCTTGCGGATCAGCTCCGCCGTCTTGCGTTTGCCCTCCTCGGTCATCCCCGTGGTGGGCTCATCCAGCAGAAGCAGCTTCGGATTGGACGCGATGAGCATGCCGAGCTCGAGCCATTGGCGTTGGCCGTGAGAAAGCGAGTCTGCTGGGTCGCTGGCCTTATCGGCCAACTCGACGAATTCCAGAATTTCCCAGATACGATCCCGCTCCTCGCCGCTCAGCCGCTGAAACAGCGTGGCAAACACCCGCCGCCGACCCTGCAATGAAACCATAATGTTGTCGAATACGGACAGGGTCTCGTACATGTTGGGCACTTGGAACTTGCGGCTAATCCCGGCCTGGAAGATATCATCGGGGGCCCAGCCGGTGATGTCGCGGCCAGCAAAATTGATCGATCCGGCGACCGGCTTAAATTGGCCGGTGATCATGCAGATAAGCGTCGTCTTGCCGGCACCGTTGGGTCCGAGCAGCACGCGCAGCTCGTTCTCCTCGATGCTGAAATCCAGATTGTTGAGAATCGTGAAGCCTGACACTCGCGTGGTGAGGCCTTTGACTTCCAGCAGGCTCGCCATCCGTGTCCCCGTCCTCTTTGCGCCACCTTCAGTGCACGTTTTCGTCAGCGGGGAGGCCCGCAGGACTCCAATCGAGTTGGCGATCATGTGCCTTTTGATCGGCCTCTTCGACGACTTGATTGAAAGCCGCGCCCTTCCTTCGCGCGCGCAAAAAGTTGGCTATCGAACCGACGATTCCGTCACGCAGGACCAGCACAACGAAGATGAACAGGCTGCCGACAATAATCTGCCACCATTGAGCCAGCGTACCGCTGAGAAAAAACTCGGCTCCCTTGACGAGAAAAGCGCCAATGAACGGCCCGATGAGAGTGCCGCGGCCGCCGACGGCCGTCCAAATCACTCCTTCGATCGAGAACACGGGTCCGGCATCGAGAAACGAGACGATCCCAACCCACGCCGCATACAGCGCCCCGGCGGCCGCCGCCATGAAGGCGGAAACGCAGAACACAAAGATGCGATAGTTGGCGACGTTGTAGCCCATGAATTCGGCACGCACATCATTGTCGCGGATCGATTTGAGTACGGTGCCGACCCGCGAATGGGTCAACGCGCGGGCAATGACGAAGAACACCACGACGACCGCCAGGATGAACCAGAGAAAAGCCGGAGTGGCATAGTTCGAATAGTCGGTAATGCCGTTAAAGCCGCCGGTGTAAGCCTGATACTCGATGATGAAATCCTGAAGAATGAGCGACTCAGCGAGTGTGATCACCGCGCAGTAGACGCCATAGATGTGTCGCTTGAAGGTTATGACGCCGAACAAGAAGGCCAAAAGCGTCGGGAACAACAGTGCGCAAAGAACAGCGAACGGAGTGCTGATTAGCGGCGTCATGAAATGCGGCAATTCGGTCAGACCGTTCCATTCCATGAAATCGGGAAACTTGCCTCCGTAGCGTGTCGGATGAATGAGCGCATAATTGATCTTGAGCGACAGCGCCACAAAATAGGCGCCGATGCCGAAATAGACCGCCTGGCCGAGACTGAGAATCCCCGTGAAACCCCAGATCAGGTCAATACTCAGCGCGAAGATCGCAAAGCAAAGGAACTTGCCCAACAGGGACAAGATGTATTCGTTCCCGCCATAGTAGGGGTAGGCGCCGATCAGGGCGATCACGGCGGCGCCGCCGATCAGAGCCCACAGCGGCATGAATCGAGGCGCCCAATACGCGCGGCGCTTCGCGCGCCCGCCGCCTTTCTCCGCGGGCCCCTCCATCATCTTGTCATCGCGAACCGCAACTTCTGCCATTCTACCTGTCTTCCGGTCAGCGTCGCTCGTTGTAACCGAAAATACCCCTCGGAACGATTCGGATAATGATGACGATGAAAAGGAACACTAACAGCCTTCCGATGACGTTGTTGAAGATGAAGGACAAGATGGTCTCCGCCTCGCCGATCAAGGCGCCACCAGATAGGACGCCCCACAAACTGCCGACCCCGCCGAGCACAAGCACCATGTAGGAATCGACCGCGTACGGAAAGCCCATGGTCGTCGAGACGGACTTGATCGGCGCCAGCACCGCTCCTGCGATACCGGCAAGGCCGCAGCCGAAAGCGAAAATCGTCATGTCGATCCGGGCAGTATCGATCCCGAGGCAGCCAGAGATCGCCCGATTACGGCGCACCGCCCGCACCTTCAGTCCGAGATTGGTCCTGAAGATCACATAATAGACTAGGAGCAGCAGCAGGATGGCCATGACGATCAGGAACATCCGGTAGTACGGGAAAGGCAGCCGGCCAATCACCCGAAAGCCGCCTTCGAAGATCTTGGGAGCCCCGACGTAGTAGAGTTCCGGACCGAATATCAGTTTGATGATGGTCTGGAGCAGGATGCCCACGCCCCAGGTCGCGAGCAGCGTCTCCAACGGTCGATCGTAAATCCATTGGATGATGCCCCGTTCTATGATCAGCCCGAGGAGCCCGACTACGACGAAGGCAACCGGTATGGCGATGAACGTATTCCCGCCGAGTTTGCCGACCACCGCGGCCGTATAAGCGCCGACCATGATCAGCTCGCCGTGGGCCATGTTGATTACCCCGGCGACGCCAAAGATTATCGCAAGACCGAGAGCTGCGATCACCAGGATTGCGACCACGCTGAAGCCGCTGAAAAATTGGGTAATGATCGACTGAAGCATTCGCGCTGGTCCGAAGGGCCATTTGTCTCGTCGTGCGCCTGCTTGCGGGGGCCTTACGTCGCCCCCGCAAGCATTGTGCCCACCCGTCAGCTACATGTCGATCGTGGCTGAGCGGTTCTTCTCCGCGCTCCACGGTTTCTTGAGGCGATCAAGCACGCGCTTGTCGGTGAAGTCGCAGGTCTTGTTCGGGTAGAGGTATGGAACCCACGGCTGCGGGCGAATCCAGTCTTCGGACTTCCACACCACGTCGAACTGGCCGTTCTCGTTGGCCTTGCCGATGCGCGCCCAAAGCCAGGTGTGGTGGTTCTTCTCGTCGATCTTCACTTTGCCCTGCGGTGCTTGGAATTCCTGTCCCGGCAAACCTTCATAGATCAGAGCATCCGCGTCCGTCGACTTAACCTTCGCGATCGCTTGGGCAAGGAAGTAGGTCTGGAAGTAGGCCGCTTCCATCACCGCGTTGGTCACCGCATCCTTGCCGTACTTCGCCTTGTAGCGCTCGACGAAGGATTTGTTTTGCGGAGTGTCGACGCTCTGGAAGTAGTTGAAGGAGGTGTAGTGGCCGACCGCGTTCTCTGCCCCCATCGCTGCGATCTCCTGCTCGGTGGTGATCGGCGTGCAGATCGGAATGTCCTTGGCAGTGATGCCGAACTCCTTGAACTGCTTGTAGAAGGCGACGATCTGATCGCCAACCAGATCGGAGAAGACGATGTCGCAACCGCTCGAGGCAATCTTGTTGATGTTGGTGGAGAACTCGGTCGACCCGAGCGGTGAATACTCTTCGGCGACCGTCGTGCCACCGTGCTTTTGCAAGAGGGCCTTGACCTCGCGGTTGGTCTCCTTGGGATAGATGTAGTTAGCGCCGATGAGATAGAACTTCTTGCGACCAAGCGTATTGATGATCCACGGCACGAAGTCGTCGAGCTGCTGATTGGGAACCGCGCCGGTATAGAAACAGTTCTTGCTGCACTCCTGCGCTTCGTAGAGCGTCGGATAGAGCAGCACGCCGTTGTGCTCCTCGAATACCGGCAGCACCGACTGACGGCTGGCGGAGGTGTAGCACCCGAGTACGGCCACCACCTTCTGTTCGAGCAACAGACGCTTGGCCTTTTCGGCGAAGACCTGCACCATCGATTGGGGATCTTCGACGACAGGTTCGATCTTCTTGCCGAGCACACCTCCCTTGGCGTTGATCTCTTCGATGGCAAGCAATTCGGCATTGTGCAGCGACGTCTCGATAATCGCGATGGTGCCGCTGAGCGAATGCAGAATACCCACCTTAATGGTGTCGCCTTCCGCTGCCTTCGCGATGTTTCGTACGAAATGATAGGGGGCGACGCCGCTCGCTAGAATGCCGGCAAGCCCCCCACCGGTGCTTTTCAAAATTTGTCTGCGGGTGATGCTCATGACTTTCTCTCCATTTGGCCAAGCCAAAACGCAAAACGCCCCGCCCTTCTCCCGCAGGAGAAAAAGGCGGGGCGACCATGCCCCGTATATTAGCGGCACCACTGCCGCCAAAGACTGACAGCGGGAACCGCGCTCGACCCGGCTTGGCGCCGCGCGGATCCCAACCGCTGGAGCAAGCATAGGCCAATTCCCGCGGGTTATGCAATATAGAGCGGATGCCATATCCCGTTGGATAAAAGCGATTTTCCCGAGCAGCGAAACAACGACGAATTGGCTCGCGTGCTGACGCCAGGTCCCGCCGGGCACTCCTCGTCACTTCCGATCCATTGGTTGATGCGAGGCGAAATCGGATGGTGGCGATCTACAAATTTTCGCGGTGATGCCGTCGCGGGGAGACTGATTGCGCCGCGGGACCCTTCCCGCCGGGCAGCTGTCCTTAGTTTTCAAATGGTTGCCCGTCGGCGGCAAAGGTGTGTTCGAGATCACTGTGGAGATCATCCGATTGGGCGAGAACGCTGAACCCAAAACGGCCCTCAGATACAAAAGCGCGGCGTCTGCGCCGGGGAGGGCGCAAAACAGGAAACAGGGATCGGTATCATGTTCACGCTCCTTCAACGTGTTGCACCGGTTGCCGGCTTAGCGATTGCATTGTTCGCCACCGTCGCGTGGATCGGCCTTGTGGGATACACGCTTATAAAGTTGTTTTAGGACGAATGGCCGCGAGGACTGTTTCTGAGCGGGCGTAACGTTCGCGCCGGGTTTCGGATTTTGCAGAGTTTGGTGGCGTCTTGTGGGCGTGGCTTTGTTAGTAGCCGGGGCCGCATGCCTCGCACTCGGGTTAGAATCGCGACGAGACAAGCGTTGAGACACTGGGGGAGCGTCAAGTTCGTGAAGTTTATGAAACCGACCGACAAATATGTCGGAAGCCGAGTGCGATTGCGCCATCTCATGCTACACGGCCTGGACGAGCTCGATCTCGAACGCTTTTCCTGTCGAGGCAATTACCTCGACACGATCCGGACACAGATATAGAACCATTTTAGGTTCATACCTGTGGAATTTGACGTGTCGAAGCTCCCCGATTTCGAGGGCCTGGCGATCTTTGCGAAGGTCGTCCAGACGCGCTCCTTTGTCGGTGCTGCGGACGAGCTTCGGCTGTCGAAAGCCACGGTATCGAAGGCTATCAGCCGGATCGAGAAGAAATTCGGAACGCGCCTGTTCAATCGCACGGCGCGCCGTCTCGCGGTGACGGAGGCCGGACGTCAGCTTTACGACCGCGCCGCGCACATTCTTGCGGAGGGCGAAGCGGCGGAAGACGAGGTCATTGCTCAATCAGCGGTGTCGCGTGGTCGCGTACGCCTTACCGCGCCAATTTCGTTCGGCGTGCTCCACATCGCGCCCATTTTGCCGGAGTTTCTCACACTTTATCCGGACGTCACCATCGACCTTCACCTCAGCGACGCCCACGTCGATCTGGTTGGCGAAGGATATGACGCCGCAATCCGCATCGCGTCTCTGCCGGACTCCTCGCTGATCGTGAAGACGCTGGCGCCGGTCTCTCGCCACCTCGTCGCCGCGCCGAGCTACCTTTCCAAATATGGCCGGCCGTCACACCCGCTCCGTCTTTCGGAGCACCGATGCATCGCCTATATCTCGACGCCGGGTGAGACCTGGCACTTCAGTAATACCAGGGGAGAAACGGCTGCGGTGCGTCCGCTCGGGCCTTTACGGGTCAACAATGGCGAAGCCATGCTGCCGGTGCTGACCGCCGGGGTCGGCATCGAAATCCTGCCGGAGTTCATTTTACGCGAGGCGTTGACAGACGGCCGCCTGGAAATCGTGTTGCCCGAATGGACCTCGAGTGGCGGCTCGGTTCACTGGCTGACCCCGCCGGGCGGACGCCGCCCAAAACGGGTGGAGGTGCTCGGGGACTTTTTGCAGCGGATGCTTTCACCGAAACGACCAGCGGCCAAGCGCTGAGGCTGCTCTGTTACCGATCCGCTCACGCATGTCGTTGATGCGCCGGAAAAGCGTCTCCGGCTGCGGCGCCATTCGGTACGACTGTCGAAAGACGAGAGATATCGCTCGCCATCAGTTCCAGATCGACCGACCCGAGCGCCTCGGCGAGCCGCGATCGGCTGCGGGCGCCAATCAGCGGGACGATATCCTTTCCCTGCGCGGCGACCCATGCGATCGCCGCTTGTGCGGGCGTCGCGTGCAAAGAAGCCGCGACCGCACGCAGCCGTTCGGCGAGATCGAGATTGCTACGCAGGTTCTTTCCCTGAAACCGGATGCTGAAGTTGCGGTAATCTTCAGGCGCCAAATCGGAGTTGAGGTGTCCGCCCAGGAGGCCGCGCGCGAGCACGCCGTAGGCCGTAATCGCAATGCCCAGCGCCCGGCAGGTATCCAGAAGCTTCCCCTCGAGCCGCCGCTCCAGGAGCGAATATCCAATTTGCAGATCAACGATTGGGTGCACTGCGGCCGCGCGCCGTATCGTCTCGGCGTCAACCTCCGACAATGCGATGTAGCGGACGTACCCAGCCTTCACGAGATCGGCGATAGCGCCAATCGTATCCTCGATCGGCACTGCGGGATCGAGCCGCGCCGGCCGGATCCCACGGCGGCGGCGCGATGCCGCCAACGGGATGAGCCCCGTCGTTGGTCTCACGCCAGAAAAAGTCCGGGAGAATGTGATGATGAACGTCGATGGTGAAGGACATGTTTCTCCGCCGTGGTCAGACGGTTGACTTGATCAGTTCGGCGGCACGGCCGCCGATCATGTATGACGGCGCGTTGGTCCCCGGGCCGGAAATGATCGACGGCATAACCGAGGCGTCAGCCACCCGCAGTCCTCTCAGGCCATGAACTCGGAGCTTACTGTCCACGACCGCGTCGGCGTCGGTTCCGATCCTCGCGGTGCCGACGGCATGGCCGAAGCTCCCCGAGGCAGTCCTTGCGAAATCGATCAGGTCCTGCCGGCTGACGGCTTTCGGACCCGGAACGACCTCGGCCTCGCGGATACCGTCGAAGGCGGCCTGACGCCCCAACTCCCTGGCCGCCTCGATCGCCTTCACAATGGCGTTCAAATCGTGATCGGTGCCCAGATGGTTCGCCTCGATGACGGGCGGATCGCGCCAGTTCGGGCTCGCGAGCCGTACCCGTCCACGGCTCGTCGGCTGAACCAGCGCCGGCGCGATCGTGAAGCCCTCTTTCGGAGGCGCGGCGAATCGCACGGCCGCTTCTGGCGATGCGATCGGGAGCTGCTCAAGCACAAGGGCGATGTCTATCGGATGGTTATCCAAGCCGCTCGACAGATAGACCTCGGCCTCAACCGCGTTGCTGTCAGCGGGGCGGTCGGGCATCTTCCCCTTATATTGATAGACCACGCCAGAGACCAGCACGTGATCTTGCAGGTTCTTCCCAACGCCGCGCAAATTAGCGACTGCAGCGATCCCCAGCTTCCGCAGCTCCGCCGCATCGCCCACGCCTGATAGCATCAGTAGCTTGGCGCTATGGATGGTACCAGCCGCCAGGATCACCTCACGAGTCGCCCGGACTTTCCGTGCGACCTCCCCGCTGACGATTTCTATCCCGCTGGCACGGTCGCCATCGAACAAGACTTTGGTGGCATCGGTATTCAACAGGAGTGTCAGGTTGGAACGGCCTAAGTTCGGCCGGAGGAAGGCGCGAGCAGAACTGACCCGCGAACCGTCGGCGGCAATGTTCATGTTGATGTAGCCGGCCCCGACCCGCATCGGGCCGTTCATATCGTCGACAATCGGGAAGCCCATTTGCCGCGCAGCCTCGAGGAAGGCAGGCGCGGTGGGATGCGGATCGCCTGGCTTGCGGATGTGGACTGCGCCGCCGACGCCGCGCCAGCGGTTGGCACCGCCTTCCCAGTCCTCTTGGGCCTTGAACATGGGCAGCACATCCTTGAAGGCCCAACCTGTTGCGCCATTGCGTTCCCAGGTGTCGTAGTCATGTTCCATCCCGCGCGACCACACCATCGCATTGATGGAGCTGCCGCCGCCCAGAACGTGTCCGAGCGCCATGTTGAATTTTCGATTGTTGAGCTGAGGGACTGGCGCGATCGGCAGCTTCCAGTCGAGCGGGCCGCCGACATTGTAGAACCAGACGCTCGGATCGCTGATCGTCGGACCGGTGTCCGCGCCTCCCGATTCGACGATCAGGACGTCGGCGCCTGTCTTTGACAATTCGCCGGCGATGATCGAACCGGAGGCGCCGCCACCGATGACGATATAGTCGTAAGCCCCCTTGAGCTGCGCCTGGTTGATGGTCTGATTTTCTCCGGCGGCGAATGCGTGCTCAACTGCCGCTCCCGAAAGTCCCGCGGCGAGACCGGCCGTGCCGACTGCGGCCAGGAATCGGCGCCGGCTCAACTGACCGCTTGCCACGTGGTCCAGAAGGATCTGTAACTTTTCGCTGGAATTGCTCATCTTGGCGCCTCCCGGGATGATTGTTGACGCTCACGTCTCCTAATCGGCTTTGGCCTTGAACACGGAGCGTCGCGGCGGAGCGTCAACGAGCACGAGTTCGCTGTCACACACGGCCGTGATCGTGAGCTGCCGCAGTTGCTTGATGGCGGCGCCGTCACCGGCGTCGAGTTGGACCCCGTTCACCGATACCGATCCAGCCGACGGAACGAGGTAAAGGAAGCGGTCGCTTGCGGCCTCATAGGTGAGGGCTTGGTTCCGATTCAGAGTGGCGCCGAGTACCCGCGCTTCCGCGCGGATGGGCAGCGCCTCACGATCGGTCTCTAAACCGCTCGCGAGGGTAACGAAGCGGCCCGCTCGATCTTGTTTGGGGAAGGACTTGGTGCCCCAACTGGGAGCGCCGCCATCGACGTCCGGCCTAATCCAGATCTGGAAGATGCGCGTAATCTGCGGCTCAAGATTGAACTCGGCATGCCGAATTCCGGTACCTGCGCTCATGACCTGAATGTCACCGGCGAAGATGCGACCGGTGTTTCCGAAGCTGTCGCGATGGCTCACGGCGCCGTCGCGGACATAAGTGATGATTTCCATGTTGGCGTGAGCGTGCGGCGGAAAACCGCTGTTCGGCGCGATTTCGTCATCATTCCAGATACACAACGCGCCCCAGCCGGAATTAGCATCCTCCGGGGAGAAATGATGCTTGGCTTGGAGCCAATCGCGCCGATCACCGGAAAGCGAATGAAAGGGCCGACGTTCAATCACGAGTTAGCTCCAAGAGCGTTTCAACCGCGAGACATGTGCCGTCTCTCATGGCGATACTGATGTCCCGCTCTTCGATCACCGTTCGGCTCCGCAGTTCGGACGCTTGCAGCCGATCAGCCGGCCTGCGTCACGCTCGTCGCCGCCTCGCGGCCATTGGCAAGGCGACTGTCAAGGCTGATCGCGCCCGCACCGAAGCCCGCGATCTGGAGCAGGCCACCCGCCATCATGACGTTTTTGAGGAAGTGGATCATCTGATTTTGGTCGGCGAAGTCGCTATGAAACGATACGGCGGTCGCCAATGCAAAAAGAGCGAGCACAATTGCGACGAGGCGAGCCTGGAAACCGGCGATCAGCAAAAGTCCGCCGCCAAGTTCGACCGCCACGGCGACGGCGAATGCCAGCGGTGGCGCCGGCAGACCGGCTGCGCCAATCATTTGCGTCGTCGCACCGTAAGCGGCGAGTTTGCCGAGACCGCTCATAGCGAACGGAAGGCCGATCAACACCCGGCCGACGAACGGAAGATAACGGGTGGCGTTCATCATGTTTTGCTCCTTTGCTATGTTGAAGTTGCGTGGCGCACCACGCTGCTCCGTGCGGAACGACGCTTTGGAAATGACCGTCATGACCGCCGATCGCCAGAAGATGACTGAAAGAGCCGACGCTCACGACTTGGCTCCCTTGAGCTTTACCGTCTAAGCTCGCTCCAACGATGCAGGATAGAAATAGAAACGTTTGAAACGTTTGGTTTCTGAAAATGGCCCTGGCGGGTTGAAGCGATCGACCGCCGCGTGTCGTTCTCGCGGACCTGACGCGGACGTGACGTGATGTCCGTTAGTGACCCGAAGGATTGGAGCTGCCCAACGTAAGTCTGCGTGACCTGGGCGAACTCGCCGCCGAACTTTCCCAGCGCCCAGCCGTTCGCCATGCGGACTCTCGGCACCTGCGGTCGCGCTATTGAACCGATCGCAAAACCGATGTCCACTTTTGCGGGACACCTTTTAATGTTCGACCCGGTACAGGCGCCACCGCTCCGGCACGCCTTTGAGTCGGTGAACGCCGCGATCCCTAAAGCGGATTCCAGACTGCGACATCAGATCCTTGACCGCGCTCGAAACCAGGACTTCGCCGGCACGCGCTTTCGCGGCGACGCGCGCGCCGACGTGAAACGCGAGACCGACCACGTCAGCCCCACTCACTTTGTATTCGCCTGCGTGCAGCCCCACCCTGATCTCTAGCCCCAGCGTGCGCACTGCCTCGCGGATTGCGGTCGCGCAACGGACCCCGGAAGCCGGTGCGTCGAACGTCGCGAGTAGTCCGTCCCCCGTCGTCACGACTTCTTTTCCGCGCAAAGTCTTCAGCTCTCTACGGACGGTGGCGTAATAGTGATTCATCACCTGTGTCCAACGCGAATCGCCCAGGCGCGCGGCTTTTTCGGTGGACCGGACGATATCGACAAACAAGATCGTGGCGAGCGCTTGTTCGAGCTCGGCGCCACGATTGGCAGGTCGGCGCCGGATCGCAATATTTCCAGCCAGCGCTTCATAGCGATGGCTGCGTCGCCGCGCGATTGCGGTTTTTGCATAGTCTTTCGCACGCTGCACCGTGCCGCAACGAATTGCTTTCGCCCGTGGCGGAAGCGTCCAGTAAATCTTTCGCCCATCTCCCACGCCATGGACCTCGACGGCGCCCCACTTCAGGAAAACCGTCGAGCCAACCCGGCGAACCCACCATGCCTTTGACGTGTATCCGGAAACGTTCGACTGGTGGACTCCGATGCGAAGGAACTTGGGCATGTGCGTGTGGCCGATCGAAAGACCGCTTGGGGATACCAGGGATAGAATGTGATCATACATTCCTGCGTTGGCAACAGTACTCCCAATCGAAAATTTGCCTCTGACTCGCGTGTTAATTCGCGTTCGCAATCGACCCCTACAAGAGCGCCATCGAACAGGCGTCAGTCGAGAACAGATGAGTCTCTGGCTTGCGGGCTATCCAAAAACGCCGGGCTTCGACGTCCAGTTTGGGTCATTTGGAGACATGACGGCAGCTCCGCGCGATGTCCCGCTCCGTCCCTGAAAGCGGACATTGGCCACCTATCTGGTTTCCCTGTTATCCCTGCATCGTTTCCCTTTTATGCCGAAATCTTTCCCTGTTAATTTTCATAGGGAATATCGCGCACATGGCAACTACAGTCCGCGATGTCCGTTTTACCGCCGAAAGCAGACATCCCTCGGCGCCATCTCAATGTCCGCTTAGGGCCATGAGGAGACGCGCACCGGATCGCGCGCGGAAAAACAAAAAGGGGCGCGCCGCCGGGCTGGTGATGATAATAGCGGCAACGTTTGACAATTATATTTGCACATTAGCCGACCTTATGGAGCGAATTTATATTTCCAATTTTTTTGAAACGAAAAGCTCTGCTATGCGACAGAGATCAAAAAAACTCCACTGCCGGAACGTCTGATTTCATCAACGCGTGCATTCAGTTGCATTGCGCGCAGGGAGATCCGTCATGAGCAAAGATCGCGACCCTCTGACCAAGTCGACGAAATACACCATGTCGAAAGATCATCGAACGACTGATCGTGCCTCGACGAAGAGAGGCCTCTCCCGGCGTGCGCTGCTCAAGGCCGGCGGCGCGGTCTTGGGCGGAGCCGCGGGGGCCGGCGCGATCACTGGATTCCCGACCATCTGGGCGCAGGAGATCAAGGACATTGAGCTGCGCCATGTCGGCGTCTCATACTCGGTCGTGAAGGCGGTCGGCGACCAGGCGGCGAAGGATCTCGGCTTCAAGGTCACGATGCAGAACCTGGACACTTCGGCCGCGATCAATCGCTTCATCACCCAACCAGACTCCGTCGACATCGCGGACGTCGAGGGCTGGCAATCCAAGCTGGCGACCAAGCGCGGCATACTGCAAGGCATCGAGGTCAAGAAGATCAAGGAATTCGACAACATCCTGCCCATCTTCACCAAGGGCGAGCTCGAGGGCCACAAGATTCCGCGGCAAGGTATCTCGCCGTACGAGGCGATGTACATCACTACGCCCGAGGCTACCGAATTGCACGAAGGCGTCACCGACTGGATGACGTTCCTGCCGCAAGTCTACAACGCCGACTCGATCGGCTACCGCCCCGACCTGGTCGGGCACGAAGTAACGGAGTGGAAGGAACTGCTCGATCCGAAGTTCAAGGGCAAAGCCGCGATCCTCGACGTGCCGGCGATCGGGATCATGGACGCGGCGCTGTGCTTCGAGAGTGCCGGACTGATCGAGTACGGCAATAAGGGTAACATGACCAAGAAGGAGATCGACTTCACGGCCAACAAACTGATCGAGTTGAAAAAGAGCGGTCACTTCCGCGCGACGTGGACGACATTCGACCAGTCGGTACAGCTCATGGCGGCGGGAGAGGTCATCATTCAATCGATGTGGTCGCCCGCGGTCGCCGCGGTGCGCGTGAAGGGCATTCCCTGCATCTACGCGCCGGTGTTCGTGAAGAACGGCAAGGAAGGCTACCGCGGCTGGTGCAACGGCATGGGGCTGATGCGACATCTCAGCGGCAAGAAGCTCGATGCGGCGTATGAGTATCTCAATTGGTATCTATCGGGATGGCAAGGCGCCTTTGTCAGCCGCTACGGTTACTACAGCCCGGTGCCGTCAACCGCCAAAAAGTTCATGACCGACACCGAGTGGGCGTTCTGGTACGAAGGCAAGCCGGCGCCCGGCCCGATCAGCGACCCGTACGGCGTGCCCATGGAAAAGGCCGGCACGGTGCGCGACGGCGGCTCCTTCGTGCAGCGCGTGACCAACATCTCGTGCTGGAACACGCTGATGGACGAAGCGGTTTTCATGAACAAGCGCTGGAACGATTTCAAGGTCGCTTGACGCGCGCGGGCCGGCTTCCGTTTCGGCCGGCCCGCTTTTTGCTTCGAGGCTTGCTCGAAGCTCGCTCCCGGCTTCGGAAATTGCGGACGAGGCGAACATCATGGCCGCACGCGAAGGCGCTTTCGGCTGGCTCTATATATCGCCGCTGATGCTGGTGTTGGTGCCGTTCTTCGTCGCGCCCATCCTGGTGGTGCTAGCCGCCAGCTTTCTGCAGAGCGACGGGTTCGGTGGCATCATCCCGAGCTTCACGCTGGGAAGCTACGTCGATATTTTCACTTCCGGACTGACGCTTAATCTCTACGTCGAGACCATCAAGTTCACGGTCCTGACCTGGTTCTTCTCGCTGACCATCGGCTTTTGGGTCGCATATTTCCTGGTATTCCACGTCCGCAGCCCGCTCTTGGCCATCGGCCTGTTTCTCCTTTGCACGGTGCCGTTCTGGACCTCGAACATCATTCGCATGATCTCGTGGATCCCGCTCCTCGGCAAAGAGGGATTGATCAACATGGCATTAATCAGAGTGGGCGTGGTGCGCGAGCCGCTCGAGTTCCTGCTGTTCTCCAGCTTCTCGGTGGTCGTCGCCTATGTGCACCAGCTCACGATCTTCATGATCGTGCCGATCTTCAATTCGATGGCCCGCATCGACAAACGCGCGGTGGAAGCGGCGCTCGACGCCGGCGCCAGCCGCTTCGATATCATACGACTGATCGTGTTGCCGCTTTCCAAGAACGGCATCGCGCTCGGATCGATCTTTGTCGTCTCTATCGTCATGGGCGATTTCTTTGTCGTGAAAGTCATGAGCGGCGGCGGTTCGGCTTCCGTAGTGGGCGCGTTCTACGAGGACATCGGGGTCTTGCAATATCCCTCTGCCGCTGCGAGTGCCGTGGTTCTGACGATCGTGGTTACGCTGCTTGTCACCGTCATCCTGCGCTCCGTGGACGTGCGTAAGGAGCTGGCGCGATGACGCCGGCCGATCGTGCGGTGAGACCGGGTGCCGTGCCGAAGGCCGTCGTGGCCCACGCGATTGCGCCGCGTTCCAGCGGCCGGCCGTGGACCTTCTACGTCCTGCTCACCGTCTTCGTGCTTTACGTGCTCGCGCTCTACGGACCAATGATCTGCATCTACATCCTGTCGTTCCAGGATGTTCGCGGCGGTCTCGTCTTTCCCATGAAAGGCTTGTCGTTGCACTGGTTCGTCGATCTGTTCACCCAAGTGCGCACCGGCGACGTCAAAGGTGCCTTCGACCGCTCAGTCAAGCTCGCCGTGATCGTCACCGCTATCACCGTCGTCGTGTCATTCCTGGCCGGGCTGGCATTTCGCCGCCGCTTCCGTGGCGACGGCATCGTATTTTACCTGATGATCGGAAGCCTCGTGGCTCCAGGGCTGGTCCTGAGCATCGGCGTCGGCCTGCTCATGAATTTTATCGGCATCGAAGGACGTTGGTACACGTCGGCCGTCGGAGCCCAGCTGTCTTGGACGTTGCCGTTCGGCGTCCTGGTCATGTTCGCGGTGATGTCGCGTTTCGACCGCGCTTGGGAGGAGGCGGCTTACGATCTCGGCGCTACCCGCTGGCAGGCGATACGGCTTGTCGTCATTCCGATCCTGGCCCCCGGCATCGTGGCGGTGGCCTTGTTCGGTTTCACGCTCTCCTATGACGAGTTTGCCCGCACTCTGCAGACCGCCGGCTCGCTCAATACGCTGCCGCTCGAAATATGGAGCATGACCCTCAATGTCACCTCGCCGTCGCTCTACGCGCTCGGTACCGTCACTACGATCATCTCCTTCGTGATTATCGCCGCCTGCCTCGGCACCATCGGCCTCATTCAAAAGCGGCGGGCGAGCCGCGTCCCGGCATATTGAGGGGGATCGTATGGACTTGGGACCGGGACACATCGAACTCGCAGGCCTGTGCAAGACTTTCGACGGCTTCGTCAACGCCGTCGACGGCGTCAACATCAAGATTCCCGACGGCGCCTATTGCTGCCTGCTCGGCCCCTCGGGCTGTGGCAAGACTACTATCCTGCGCATGATCGCCGGCCACGAAGATCCGACCGCGGGCGAGATTTTGATCGGCGGCGAGAATGTTGTCGGCCTGCCGCCGGTCGCGCGTCGCACCGCGATGATGTTCCAGTCCTACGCGTTGTTTCCGCACTTATCGGTGCGCGACAACATCGCGTTTGCCTTGCGGGTGCGCGGAATCTCCAAGGTCGAACGCCACAGGGCAGCCGATGCCATGATGGAGAGGGTCAGGCTTTCTGAGTTCGCAGACCGGCTGCCGACGCAGCTATCCGGTGGCCAACAGCAGCGCGTGGCGCTGGCGCGAGCGGCGATCACCGAGCCGCGCGTGCTGCTGCTCGACGAGCCACTGTCCGCCCTCGACGAGCATCTGCGAATCCAGATGCGCCAAGAGTTGCGCCACATGCAGCGCGACCTCGGCATCACCTTCGTTCACGTCACACATACTCAGCTGGAGGCGATCGCGCTAGCCGATCTCGTGGTGGTGATGGAGCACGGGAAAATTCGGCAAGCCGGACCGGCCCGCGAAGTCTATGCCGCCCCCAAGGATCGTTATGTAGCCGAGTTCCTCGGTGGCCAGAACGTTTTGAGCGGCCGTGTACAGACCGTCAACGGCCAGCATGCCCTCATGGCCGCGCCCGAACGTCTCGGCATCCAAGTCCCGCTCAGGCCCGGCATCCACGTCGACGCCGGCGACTTCGATCGCGGTCGCGGTGCGCCGCGACGATATCGAGCTCGTGCGGCCCGGCGCTGCGCAATCCGAAGGCACGGCATCGCTGGCAAGTCGCGTCACCGCCATCGAGTATCAAGGCTATTTCGTCAAAGTCATGCTCGACGCCGGCAGCGACGAGGACTTCATCGTCTACGTGTCAGAGCGGAAGTTCTTCGACAATCCGCTCGGCGTAGGCGAGGTCGTCCTCGCGACTTGGCCGGTCGACGTTGCGCGGCTGCTGCGCTGACAACATCACAGGGGGGTACCCATGAATATTAGCTTTGTCCTCAACGGCAAGCCGATCAGCGTCGAGGTCGAGCCCTCAGCCCTGTTGTGCGATCTGCTGCGCGAGACGCTCGGGCTGACCGGCACCCATGTCGGCTGCGATACCAGCCAATGCGGCGCTTGCGTGGTGCATGTGGACGACAGTTCGGTGAAAAGCTGCACGCTGCTCGCAGTCTCGGTCGACGGCACGCGCGTCACCACCGTCGAAGGACTGGGCACGCCAAGCGCACTGCATCCGATGCAGCTAGCTTTTCACGAGAACCACGGCCTGCAGTGCGGGTTCTGCACCCCGGGCATGCTGATGAGCTCGATCGAGTTCGCCCGGCGCCATCCGAATCCGACGGAGGCGGACGTTCGTCACTGGCTCGAAGGCAATTTGTGCCGCTGTACGGGATACCAGAACATCGTGACGTCAGTGCTGCGCGGTACCGCCGCGATGCATGCCGAGCAGAGGATTTAGGTCATGTCAAATGTCATCGGCATCGGGGCTTCACCGCTGCGCAAGGAGGACAGGCGTTTCCTCACCGGTCGCGGCAATTACGTGGCCGATATCAAGCGGCCGGGCATGGTAGCGGGCGTATTCCTCCGTTCGCCGCACGCCCACGCGGCGATCAAGTCCATTGACGTCGCAGCCGCTCTGCTCAAGCCCGGCGTCCTCTCCGTGCTCACCGGCGAAGACCTGAAGGCCGCCGGCGTCGGCGGTCTTCCGTGCGGTTGGGGCATCACCGGCAAGGACGGACTGCCGATGAAGGAGCCGCCGCATCCGCCCCTAGCGCAGGGCAAGGTGCGTCACGTCGGCGATCCGGTTGCGTTCGTGATCGCCGAGACCCGCGAGCAGGCGCAGAGCGCCGCCGAGGCCGTCGTGGTGGACTACGAGATGCTGCCGGCAGTCGTCGGCGTGCTTGACGCGATCAAGCGCGACGCGCCGCTTCTTTTCGATGACGTGCCCAACAATCTATGCTGCGACTGGGCGCTCGGTGATCGGGCCGCGACCGACGCTCAATTCCGCAAAGCCGCCCATGTCGCGCGCATCAGCTTGGTCAACAATAGGCTCGTCGGCAATCCGATGGAGCCGCGTGCGGCGATCGCCGAACACAATCCGGCGACCGGTCAGTATACCTTGTGGTCAACGAGCCAATTTCCGCACGTCGTTCGCCTGCTGATGGGCGCCTTCGTGCTCAATATTCCGCAGCACAAACTGCGGGTCGTGGCGCCGGACGTCGGCGGCGGCTTCGGCGTCAAGCAGTTCCACTATGCCGAAGAGGCGGTAATCACCTGGGCGGCCGCCAAAGTCGGCAGGCCGATCAAGTGGGTGTGCGAGCGCAGCGAGGGTTTCGTCTCCGACGCCCAAGGGCGCGATCACGTGACCGAAGCCGAATTGGCCCTCGACGAAAACGGTAAATTCCTGGCGCTACGCGTCAACACCATCGCCAATCTGGGTGGCTACATTTCAACCTTCGGTCCCAACATTCCGACGAATCTCTACGGGCCGCTGCTCGCCGGCGTCTACACGACGCCCGCGATCTACTGCGAAGTGAAGGTTGTTTTCACCAACACGGTACCGGTCGACGCCTATCGCGGCGCCGGGCGGCCGGAAGCAACCTTTGTGCTGGAACGGCTGGTCGACGTCGCAGCAAGCGACATGAGGATCGATAGGGCCGAGATCCGCCGCCGCAACATGATCCCCAAAGAGGCGTACCCTTACCAGACGCCCGTCATGGTGGAGTACGACAGCGGTGATCCCAAAGGATGCCTCGAAAAGGCGCTAGAAGCGTCTGACTGGGCTGGCTTCGCCAAGCGCAAGTCAGCGTCCGCGAAGAACGGCAAGTTCCGCGGTATCGGCCTCAGCACTTACGTCGAGGCGTGCGGATTGGCTCCCTCACGCATTGCCGGCCGCCTCGGCGCACGCGGTGGCCTCTACGAAAGCGCGACCGTGCGCGTACACCCGACCGGCCAGGTGACCGTGCTCATTGGCACGCACAGTCACGGCCAGGGCCACGAGACCACCTTCGCTCAGATCGTGTGCGAGAAACTCGGTGTGCCGTTTGAGAACATCGATATCGTCTTTGGCGACACCGACAAAGTGCAGTTCGGCATGGGCACCTATGGCTCACGCTCGCTGGTGGTTGGCGGCGCGGCGCTGTCGAAGGCGAGCGACAAAGTGATTCTCAAAGGCAAGAAGATTGCTGCTCATCTCCTGGAGAGCAGCGAACAGGACATCGAGTTCAAGTCAGGCGAATTTTCGGTTGCGGGAACCGATCGCAAGAAGACCTTCGCGGACATCGCGCTCGCCGCTTACGTCCCGCACGACTATCCGCTCGAGGTGCTGGAACCAGGACTTGAGGAACAAGCCTACTACGATCCGATCAACTTCACTTATCCAGGCGGGGCCCATGTCGCCGAAGTCGAAATTGATCCCGAGACATGCATCGTCAATCTTTTGAATTACACGGCGGTCGACGACGTCGGCACGGTGATCAATCCGATGATCGTCGAAGGCCAGCTCCATGGCGGCATTGTCCAGGGCATCGGTCAGGCGCTGTTCGAGAACTGCATCTATGACGATGTATCGGGCCAGCTCCTGTCCGGCTCGTTCATGGACTACTGCATGCCGCGCGCCGACAATCTCCCGCGCATGACGATTGCGACCCACAGCACGCCGTGTGCGCATACCCCGATGGGCGTCAAGGGTTGCGGGGAAGTCGGAACGATCGGCTCGCCGGCCGCCGTAGCGAACGCCGTGGTCGACGCGCTTGCCCATCTCGGCGTGAACCACGTGGATATGCCGGCGACCGCGAACCGCCTGTGGCGCATCATAAAAAGTTCCTCGCTGCTGCAAGCCGCCGAATAGAGAATAGGGGAGGCACGCGATGAAAACCTTTGACTATCACAAGCCGAATTCGGTCCCCGAAGCTGTCGCGCTCCTGGCGAACAGTTCGGAGAGCTCAGCCCATTGCCGGCGGCATGACGCTGCTGCCGACCATTAAGCAACGGCTCGCCGCCCCGGGAGCTTTGATCGATCTTTCCGGCATTGCGGCCCTCAAAGGGATCGATGCGAGTGCCGGCGCGATCACCATCGGCGCCATGACGCGTCACGTCGACGTCGCCACTTCGCAGAAGGTGACGAAGTCCGTGCCGGCGCTTGCGCAGCTCGCGGGCAGTATCGGCGACCCGGCGGTGCGCAATCGCGGCACCATTGGGGGCTCGCTCGCCAACAACGACCCGGCTGCCGATTATCCGGCGGCGGTTCTTGCGCTCGGCGCGACTATTGTGACGAACATCAGGGAGATCGCCGCCGATCACTTCTTCCGCGGCATGTTCGAGACGGCGCTCGAGCCGGGCGAATTGATTACCGCCGTGAAATTTCCGCTACCTGTCGCCGCCGGCTACGCCAAGGTGCAGAATGCAGCCTCGCGCTACGCGCTGGTCGGCGTTTTCGTGGCAAAGTTCGCGTCGGGCGTGCGGGTCGCCGTGACCGGCGCGGGACCGGTTGTTTTTCGTGTTCCCAGCGCTGGAGGCCGCGCTTTCCGGCCGCTTCGAGCCCGATCGCCGTCAACGGACACGGTGTCGATCCGGCGGGATTGAATTCAGACATTCACGCCGAGGCGGCGTTTCGGGCGCACCTGATCATCGTCATGGCCAAGCGCGCTGTTGCGGCTGCGCTCGCCGCCTGCCTGATGGCTGAAATCCGGGGAGGCCGATGACAATGCTACAGACCAGCAGCGCGCGCGTCGCGCCGCAAAGCCTTGCGCGGCTTTCCGCGCGCCAGATCCTCGACGGTTACCGTGCCAGGCACTTCACGCCGCGCGATGTCATCGATGAAGTCATTGCCGCGCTCGAAAGCACGGATGCACTCTGCAAGATTATCGCGACGGACATGTTCGCATCGGCTCGAGCCGACGCCGATCGCGCCGTCGCGGCGTGGAAGGCTGGTGAAGCGAAGGCACTGACCGGCGTTCCGATTACCGTCAAGGATCTGATCTATGTCGCAGGAACGCCCGCCAAGGCGGGCGCCCCGATGCTGGACGGTTTTGTACCGGACGTTGATTCCGCCGCGGTCACGGCCATCAAGGCTGCGGGTGCGATCATCACATGCAAGACCACAACCTGCGAGTCGGGCTACAAGCTCACCGCCGACAGCCCGGTGTCGGGCATCACGCGCAATCCGTGGAACCTTGGTCGCACCAGCGGCGGCTCGAGCGGCGGTGCCGCTGCGGCGATCGCTGCCGGGCTGTGGTCCGCTCGCAATCGCCACGGACGGGGTCGGCTCGATTCGTGTGCCGTGCTCGTTCTGCGGCGTGTTCGGCCTCAAGCCGACTTATGGTCTTGTGCCGCGGTCACCAGGCTTCTTTCCGCCGTCATGGCCCTCGCTCGCCCATACCGGCCCGATCGCGCGCACGGTCGACGACGCAGCCCTCCTGCTGGAGGTCATCGCTGGTTACGACGTGCGTGATCCAGGCAGCCTGCCGGTCGAGCGCCGCTCCTTCACCGCGCGGGCCGCACGGCTCGACGGCTTGCGCATCGGTTTCAGCGCGGATTTCGGCTACGCCGCCGTCATGGGTGACGTGCGGGCAGCGTTCAAGCACGCGGTCGAAGCGTTGGCGGATCTCGGCGCCGAGGTCATAGCGGCCGATCCCGGCGTCGATCCCGACGTGCTGGAGCACGTGCTGCAACCGATCGCATTCACCGAGCAGGCGGCCGCGGTGTCGGCGCGCGACCCGGCGCAGCTGGAGCGCTCCGAGCAGGACTATCGCGACGTACTCGCCAAGGGGCGAACCTACAGCGGGCTCGATTACATGGGCGCGACCCACCGGCGCATGATCCTGCGCGGCCGCTTCGTCGATTTGTTTCGCCGTATTGACGCTCTTGTCACGCCGAGCGTGGCGGTCACGGCATTTGCTGCGGGAACGATCGGCGTCGACGAAATCGATGGCCGCAAAGTCGACCGCCATCTCGGATGGTCACCCTTCAGCTGGCCGATCAACCTCGCAGGTCTGCCGGCCGCAACCCTGCCGTGCGGGTACGATCGCGACGGACTTCCGATCGGGCTGCAGATTGTTGCGCCTTGGCTCGCGGAGGAGACCATCCTTTCCATCGCCGCGGCATTCGAACAAGCTCACCCCTGGGCCGATGCTTGGCCTGCGTTTTTCCGCGGGTAGTGCTTGCGCGCGACGACGTCGTCTCGAAATTATTCTGGAAAAGCGAGGCGTGGCTTACTGCGGGGCGGGACGTCAGGCTGCCGCGTCGGTTCGGTCAGCGGTCTTGGCACAGACCGGTGCAATTTGACGACGCTGCTTGAGGAAAGGCCGACGTAGTGAGCAAGATAGTCGTGCAGCGCGTCGACGGCAGGCGAAGTTGCCCCCGGCGCCTTGTAGAGCAGCAGATCAACCTTGGGCAGCGGCAGAAAGCCTTCGCTCGAAGTGATCTCGCGCATACCGCTAACGAGTGCGCAGCGGCAGAGTACCGTGACCGCCATGCCGGCGAATACGGCGGCCTGCAGGCCGCTTACGCTCTCGCTCACGCAGGCGATCTGCCATTTGCGTCCGGCGCGCTCGATATGCTCAATCGCGTGTTCTCGGTAGATGTTGCCCGGCGGCAGCAACGCAAGCTGCACCGGATCTTCGAACTGAGCTTGCGAGTGTTCGCCTACGATCCATACAAGTTGCTCTTGGTGCACCACCAAGCCGCCCGTGAAATTGTTCATGCGCGTGACCAGCGCGACGTCCAACTCGCCCTTCCGGACGCTATCCACCGTTGGTGTGGACAGCGCGCAGCGTAATTCGACCTGAATTCGCGGGAACGTCTCTTTGAATACCGCTAGGATCGACGGCAGGATGTAGGCGGCGTACAGATCAGGCGTCCCGAGCACGACGTGGCCTTGAACCTCCGGCGAAGAGAGCCGCGAAAGCAGTTCGTCGTGCAACCGCAGAATTGACTTCGCATAGGCCAGCACCATGTCGCCATCGGCCGTGAGATGCATGCGCCGTCCCTCGTGATGAAACAGGACTTTGCCTGTAATATCCTCAAGGCGCTGAATTTGTAGGCTGATCGCGGGCTGCGTGCGTCCAAGCCGGCGTGCTGTTTCGGTAATACTGCCGGTATCGACGACCGATATCAGCGAACGAAGCATCCGGATGTCTAAGCTGATGAAGTTCATGGAATCCCGCTCGGGCATAACGATCTAGTCCTGGCCCAATGGAACTCTCATGCAAGCCTTGTGCAAATGCGCCGACCGTTGCGCACAAATTTTGTGCAGTTGGGCTGCGGCACTGCCGCTACCGCATGATCCGCTGATGAGAGTCCTGAAGATGCAGCCGCGTCTCTTCCGACTGCGCCGTTCGCACCTTGAGGAAAAGGATGCCGGCGACGATCTGCAGGCTGCTCGCAACATGATACTGCATCTCCTGCAACAGCGTTTCGCTCTGTTGCAGCAGCGCCGCCAGCCCCCGTTCGGCGGCGCGCCGGTCGGTGATGTCTTCAATTGCCTTGGATACTGACTCCCTTTGGTGCTGTCCAAATTCCGAGCGTTCTGTCTAAAACTTGACCTCGCAACTGTCCTAATCAGTCTTACATATGCTTCATCACCGACAGCGGCCCCGTGCCAGGCGTCGGTGGCTGAGAGTTCGGTAGCGCTCCCGCCTGTTTCAGTGGAGTCGCACATGCCGTATTACACGCCCTCAACCCCCGCCATCGAACGCTCGCCTCCTGTACCCGACAGGACGCCGACCATAGTGTGCCTCTCCTGCGGCGACACCATGAAGCACTTCCGCACGATCTCAAAACTTGGAGTGCGTCGAGAACAGCTCATCTTCGTCTGCCCTTCCTGCAAAGGGGTCGATACAAAGGAAGTTAAGCGGGTGGCGTAAGGGTGCCTCAGTTGGCCCCGTCAATTAAATAAATCACGCGTGGCTACGAAGCGCTGCTTATTCAGAATCGGAGATCTCATGCGTATCCATGTCGGTTGCGAGCTCCGCTTCGAATTTCCGCAAACAACGCCTATGATTGTAACGTTGAACGTGCACTTCTCGCGCGTCTCCGAACTGGAGCGTCCGGATTATCTGATAACGAACCCTTCGGTTCCCGTTGAAGGCTACCGCGACAGCTTCGGAAATTGGTGCAGTCGCCTCGTTGCGCCCGGCGGGCATTTCAGCCTCGGCACGGACGCCATTATTCGTGACTTCGGGCATGTCGGACCCGATCGATCTGAACGCTCTGCAGCACCAAGTTCAGCACTTGCCGGCGGAAGTCATACTGTTTTTGCTTGGCAGTCGTTACTGTGAGACCGATCGTCTATCCGACGAGGCTTGGCGCCTCTTCGGAAACACGCCGCTTGGTTGGCCGCGGGTGCAGGCTATCTGCGACTTCGTGCATAATCACATAACATTCGGTTACGAGCATTCCCGTGCAACCAGAACGGCATTTGAAACATACGGAGAGCGCAGCGGGGTGTGCCGTGACTACGCTCATCTTGCCGTCACTTTTTGTCGCTGCTTGAACATCCCGGCACGCTATTGCACCGGTTACCTTACCGATGTCGGCCTTCCACCGCCTTATCCGCCTAATGATTTTGCAGCGTGGATCGAAGTTTATCTCGGCGGCCGTTGGCACACGTTCGACCCGCGCAACAACGCCCCCCGGATCGGGCGCGTCCTCATCGCGCAGGGCCGCGACGCCGCGGACGTGCCTCTAACCCATACCTTTGGCCCAGGAACCTTGTCGGGGTTTCGCGTCTGGGCAGATGAAGTGCCGCCAGAATGAATGCTCTGTCTGCCAACGAACCGCCATCACGATTGATCGAGACGGGATAAGGTTCCGTTCCTTCCGCCACGTGACGACCGCTCGTGGCGCCGCTGCAATCGTTCGCGGGCCGAACTCATCGTCCCGATGCCTGCGCCGACAGCCGCCTCAGCGAGTGACCTTCACTGCGACTTTCATGGCCAGATGATCCGCAGCGGTCCCGAACCATGTGCCTTGCAGAGGGATCGCCTCGCGCGGGTGATGCGCGACCGCGACGCGGACGAGGTTCTGATTTCCCACGATGCCGCCCGACGGATCGAAGTCGACCCAGCCAGGACCGGGAACGTAGACCTGGACCCAGGCGTGGGTGTTGCCGCCGGTGACATCGTCGTCGTCGTCATCATCCGGCAAATGCAGATATCCGGACACGAACCGCGCGGCAATTCCGCGCGAGCGCAGCGCCGCTATCATGAGCACGGCGAGGTCACGACAACTGCCGCTCCCGAGATTGAGCGTCCAGACCGGAGCCTGGATTCCCTTCTCGTGCCGCGATACGTGCTTGAAGGTCCGCCTGATGGTCCGCGTCATGTCGACGAGCAGCTCGTGAGTGTCGGCAGAGCCGTCTTTGCGGAAGAACGCTGGCGCTCCAGCGATCAATCGCGGGATGGGAGGACAGCGGCGGCGATGAAACGTTCGAGGCCGGGCCAATCTTCCGCCGCGTAGGCAAACGGATAGGTGCGGGCAAAATCCTTTATATCGGTTGCGCGAAAGTCGGCCGGCGCATGGTCGAGACGAATATTGCTGACAAAGCGAAGCTCGCTGGCCCGGTCGGCGAAATCGGCGGTCGCCACGTGATTGCCGAAAGCATCCCGCGTCCAGGCAAGTTGCCTCGGACTGGGCGTGATTTCGATCTCGGAGTGGATTACCTTTTGGTCGTCGTCGTCGCGCGGACGCAGCATCATCCGGTGCTCGCCGAATGCGACCGGCTGACTATAGTGATATGTCGTAACGTGTCTGATGCTGAGAATCGGCATTGCCGCCCCACGATAATGGATGCGCCAACGACATGCATTGCGGCAGCGCATCTCCACAACATGCATTTCTTGGGCCAGATATTGTGCATGTTTTCTCCGCAATCGTGAGCGTCGATGAACGAACTGCCCAAAAACCTGCTGGCGCCGACGAGCCGGCGCCGGTCACGGTTTACAATCGCCAACGGAGAATCGCCGTTCGTGCTGGTGGCCGATCACGCCGGCAATATCATGCCGCGCGCGCTCGGCCGGCTGGGCGTTGCCGAAGCGGAATGCGAACGGCACATCGCCTGGGACATCGGCATTGCCGGTCTCGGCCGGCTTTTGGCGGACGCGCTCGACGCGACGCTGATCCAACAAAACTATTCGCGCCTCGTCATCGACTGCAACCGCCCGCCGGGCACGCCGACGTCGATCCCGGACATCAGCGAACACACGCCGATCCCCGGCAACGTCGGCCTGAGCGAAGCCAGCCAGGGCCGCGCGCGCCCGCGAGATTTTCTGGCCCTACCACGAACGGATCGAAGCCGAGCTGGACCGTCGGCGGCAAACCGGCCGTCCGGCGGCGCTGATCGCGCTGCACAGCTTCACGCCGGTCTTCAAAGGCGCGACGCGGCCCTGGCATGCCGGCGTGCTCTACAATCGCGATCCGCGTTTCGCCCATCGCCTCATGGCGCTGCTAAACGCGGAAGAGGGGCTCGTCGTCGGCGACAACGAGCCCTACAGCGTGAGCGACGCGTCGGACTACACCATTCCGGTCCACGCCGAGCGCCGCGGCCTGTATCACGTGCTGATCGAGATCCGCCAGGATTTGATCGCGGACGACACCGGCCAGCAAGCGTGGGGGGCGCTGCTCGCGCGATTACTGCCGCGGGCTTATCAGGACGTGGTGGCAGTCGAAGCGCTTGGACCTGCCTAACGTTCAGGGATCAAGGCCAGAACTTCGACAATCCCTCTTTAGCCCTGGAAGCGTCAGGGCCTATCGGCCGACGTCGTGTGTCTCTCAAGGGGTCATCAACCGACACTCCGCGATGTGCGCGTCACGTCTGCTTCACCCCGATAAGCAACATTGGCTAGTGGCTTACGGCGGACCTTGTTTGTGCAAGCGTCAGGAAGGTGCCATAAAGCGACTTATTCAAAAATCCTGATGTTCATTAGCGTGTGGCGGGACTAGAGACGATGGATCAGCGTGTGCCTGTGACCACCGTCGCACCTTCGACCGGTGATCGTGCAAAGGTCTTCGTCTCCTATTCACGCAAGGACTTGGCATTTGCGCAGATGCTGGTCCGGATACTCGCCGAGCGTGGCTTCGACGCCTTCCTCGACAAGACGGACATCGCGCCAGGCGAGCCCTGGAAGGAGCGTCTTGCCGGGCTAATCGCCGCTGCCGACACGGTTGTGGTCGCCGTGAGCCCGGATTCGGTCGCATCACCCATTTGCGGCTGGGAGCTGGAAGAGAGTACGCGGCGCGGCAAGCGGATGATCCCGGTCGTGGCCCGCCGCATCGCGGACGCCGACGCCCCACCGGGGCTAGCCCGGCTGAACTGGGTGTTTCTTGCCGAGGGCGACGACAAGGATGCGGCGCTGGCCGCCCTCGACACCGCGCTGCGTACCGACCTTCCCTGGGTTCGCGAGCATACGCGTCTTGGCGAACTGGCGCGCCACTGGGACGAGGAGGGACGGAGCAAGGGCGCGACCTTGCGCGGTGCCGACCTCGAAGCCGCTGAGCGCTGGCTCGACCGCCGCCCAGCCAACGCTAATGCGCCGACCGACCTGCATCAGGACTTCATCCGGGCGAGCCGACGAGCTGCAACCGCAAGGCAACGATACTGGGTCGGCGGCTCGCTCGTCGTCGCCCTCGTCGCAATTGCACTCGCCGGCTTCGCCGAGATCAACCGTCGCCAGGCCGAAACGCAACGCGAGCGTGCCGAACACACACTCACTCTAGCGACCAACACCGCAAACAGCCTTGTCTTCGACCTGGCTAAAAAATTCCGCTACGCCGACGGCATCCCGGCCTCGATGATCAAGGATATTCTCGAGCGGGCTCGTCGGTTGCAGGACCAACTGTTGGGAGCCGGCGAATTGAGTCCCGATCTGCGTAAAAGCCAGGCGGATGCGTTGATGGAAACAGTCGATACGCTTTTGACCCTCGGTGAAAGTCAGAGTGCTCTCACGCTTGCGCAGCAAGCGCTGACAACGTTCCAGGCTCTGTTGTTGAAGCAACCAGACAGCACCCTATTTCAAGACGGATTGTCGCTATCGTATGCCAGGGTCGGCGACGTGCTGCTGGCGCAGGGCAATCTGCCTGAAGCGTTGAAATCCTATCAGATGCGCTTCGCCATTATGGAAAGCTTGGCCAAAGCCAATCCCACCAAAGCCGACTGGCAGCGCGATCTATCGGCAGCGTACAACAATATCGGCGATGTGCTGGAGGCTCAGGGGAAACTACCTGAGGCGCTGAAATCTAGTAAGGCCAGCCTCACCATCGCAGATCGCCTAGCCAAGGTCGATCCCAGCAACATCGGGCGGCAGCACGACCTAGCGGTGTCCAACGAAAGGGTCGGCAACATCCTCCGGGCACAGCACGATCTACCCGAGGCTTTGAAATTTTACCAGGCCCAACTCACTATCCTAGAGCGCCTGGCCAAGTCCGAACCCGGTGACACCGGCTGGCAGAGCGATCTCGGAATAGCGTATCTCAAGGTCGGCGACCTGCTTGAGCGGCAGGACAATCTGCCAGAGGCACTGAAAACCTATCAGGCGAGCTTCGCCATCCGCGACCGCCTGGCCAAGTCCGATCCCGGCAATACCAGCTGGCAGCAGGGGCTGGCGGCGTCGTACGGCCGAGTCGGCAACGTGCAGGAGGCGCAGAGCAATCTTCCCGAGGCGCTGAAATCCCATCAGGCGAGCTTCGCCATCATGAAACGTTTGGCCGAGGCCGATCCCGGCAACGTCGGCTGGCAGCGCGATTTGGCGCAATCGTACAACAAAGTCGGCAATGTACTCAGGTCGCAGGGCCGTCTATCCGAGGCGCTGGAATCCACTCAGGCGGGCCTCGCCGTAGCCGAGCGGGTCGCAAAGGTTGATCCCAGCAACGCTCGCTGGCAGTTTATTTTGTCGCTGTTCTACAACGGCGTCGGCGATCTGCAAGTGGATCAGCACAATTTGCCCGAAGCGCTGAAATCCTATCAAGCGGGATTTATCGTTAGACAGAGACTGGTCGAAGGAGAACCCGGCAATGCCGACAAGCAGTACGATCTGGCGGACTCCTATGGGAAGGTCGGCAGCGTGCTGGAGGCACAGGGCGATCTGACTGACGCGCTGAAATCCTATCAGGCGGGACTTGTCGTTAGACAGAGTCTGGTTAAGGCAGAATCCAGCAACGGCGACAGGCAGCACGACCTGTCGGTGTCGTATGCGCAGCTCGCGACAGTCCACCTGAAGGCACAAGAGACTATCAAGGCGCGCGAGGCACTTTCGGCTGGGCGCGATATTATCGCCGGACTGCAGACGCAGTTTCCGGATCGGTCTGAATGGAAACAGGACCTTTCTTGGTTTGATCAACAAATCGCCGCGCTGAAATCCTATTAGTAAGCCTGCCTATCAGGGAACGCTTTAGCCAAGGCTCCTGACAATTTCGGACCAATCAGCCCTGGCGTGATCAGGCTGCCACCGGCGGCGTTTCGCACGGGCCTGCTGGCCGTGTTTTACCCCGAGGTTCTGAAAATGCGTGCCATTGATTGCTTCCCACCGCGGTCAGGCTGGAAACGGCGACTGAAGCCGATACGCCGCTTTGGTTGCAAACCTGAAAGTTGAAAGTCTGCGCCTGCGCGGTAGGCGAACCAGCGCAGAGCGCCAATACGAAGAAAAGAAGCGGCCCTCCATTTCCATGTTGGAAAATACCCCTCTGCCAAGGAGACCGAATATTTAACTGACGTAGCCAGTATCATCGTAGAAATTAGGTGGTAACTGCTTGGTGTAAACCCAGCAGTTTATTGAGAAACGAGAATCCTCGAACCTACCCGATGGACAGACAACCGGCATGACCTCGTGCGGGAACCAGGACGGGAAGAAAATAAGCCTGTCGTTCGTGGGTTCAATGTCGACAAATGTGCCTTCTTTGCCACCAATCGAATATAGTCGCAGTACACCACCGGAAAACGATTTTGGCAGCCAATGAAAATAGTAGATGGCGCTGATTGCCCGGTAACTGGTCATCTCCGGTCGTATAACGGTGTCGGCGTGCCGTAAGAAAAACGCTCCGTCGCCATGCGCGACCATTTCAAGCTCGATGCTTACTGGATCGGACAGCTTGTAGCCTAGGTGCTCGAACATAGAGGGCAATGCCGCCTGAGCACATACCTGGAGCTCGCTCTCCAGTTCGCCTAATTGCTTCAGCTTGCTCGATCGCCGTCGAGCAGGATCAACTCTATTACTTTCTCCATAGCCTACATCCGACGCCTTGAACTGGTCGCGCGATGTTTGCGCAAAGCTCAAGAGGCGCGCAACCATTCCCGTTCCCAGCCAATTGGATATGCTTCCGTGCGGAGGCGGCCTGGAAGCGATATCTGGAGACATGGCAATCAACCCTTGCCAATAGCAGGATTCCCCAGATGACACCCCGAGCTGGCATTGATGTTCGCGCTTTTCCGGCTCTCCCGCAAGACTAACGCGAGGTGTGGATGGCCACTAGCCGGGAGCATCGCTAAGGCTGCCCCGCGCAGCCGGATGTCTGCTCGGGCCAACACGCGACATTGCCACGCTTTGAAACGAAAGAGACCGCCAACTGAGGCGACCTACGCCACGACCGATTGAGCCGATCATGAGAGCGGGCGTTACCCTCAATCCTTCCACTTGATCGAACACCCCATCGAAGGAATTTGCTCCACCGGCCCGTGGCCGGTTTCCGCGACCTGCTTCATCGCCTCGAAAAGGTCGCGGCGGGCGTTCGCCACGGGAGTCATGCGTGACGCATCGAGCCGTCCGCGATACTGCAACTCGTCTTGCGCGTTGAAGCCGAAGAAATCGGGCGTGCACTGAGCGCCATAGGCGCGCGCCACCTCCTGCGTCTCGTCGATAACGTAGGGAAACGTGAAACCGTGCTTCGCCGCAAATGCCTTCATGTTGTCGAAGGAGTCCTCACGATAAGCCTCGGCGTCGTTGGGCATGACGGCGATAGTTCCGATTCCAATCTCGCGCAGCGCCTTGGCTTCGGCCACGATGCGGCCAATGCTCGCCTTCACATACGGACAGTGGTTACAAATGAAGACAACGAGTGTGCCCTTCGGCGCGCGCACGTCAGCGAGCGCATAGAGTTTTCCGTCCACGCCCTTGAGCGTGAAGTCGCCCGCCTTCCAGCCGAAGTCGCAAATGTTGGTTTTAGATAATGCCACTGCCAAATCCTCCGCGACTGAATTGTACGCCATACACGAGAATGCTCAAAATCGAGCGAGCGTCGGGGGCGCTGTAGTTCGAGTCCTCCCGGGCTCACCAACAAATAAAATCAATAACTTGGCTGGTATTTTGGCGGCAGTGGCGACAGTCATTGGTGGCCGACGGAACCGAACAATCTATCCGGTCGCGCTGGTCGCGGGCGATCCGAAGTCGCCACCGTCCATGAAACTACTAATGATAAAAAGCCCCGGCACGGCTGCCACCAGCGCCAGGGCTAAAGTCGGAACTAATCCACAGCGGCCAGCATAGATCGCGGGGGCGTCTACGCGCAAGCCTTGTTCGAGAACTCACTCTTGGGTCAGGCCGTCTCGTATAGCCGCGCTCACTTAGCCGGCAAACTCTGTTCGATACCGTAGCTTGCGTAGATGCTATGCACGACTCCGTCCGCGAGCATGCGGGCAAGCGCAGCGTTGACCGCGTCAACCAGCGCGTCGTCCGCTTTGCGCATGCCGATCGCAACCTCCCATCGCAGTTCAGGCATACTCTCGTAGTCGAGCACCAGCGTCACCGGGGCATCCTTGTGCATGATGTTGTAGTACCCGATCGATGAGGGGATCGCGAGCGCGACGTCAATCTCGCCCTTGCCCAGCGCCTCGAGCATCTCATCCTCGAAGGTGAATGGAATGGTTGGTACCCCTTTCTTTCCAAGGTTCACGGTTGCGAGCGAGCCAACGACACCGCCGATCCGCTGGCCCTTCTTCAGATCGTTAAAACCCTTGATGCCCTCAATACCGGGACGCAGCGCAATCGCCACCCCGCTCACGGTGTAGGGTCTTGAGAGCCGAAGGTGGGCGTCCTCGGCGGTCTCCCGGTCGACGATCGAGTCGAAAAGGATATCGCAGTCGACCCGCGCCACGTGCATCGGGAAAATCACCCATCCCACTTCCAAAGCTACGCCGAGTTCTTTTGCTAGCGCCTCGCCCAGCTCGAGCTCAAAACCTCGCCGATCGCCGTTCTTACTCGAAAACGGCAGCGCGTTAGGATTTGCGCAAACCATCAACCTGCCCCGCGCCTTGATCGAGTCCAGAGGGCGCGCAGCGGCAGAGGAGGCCACGGCGGCAACAGCCAGCGCCACCACTGCAAGCGCACTGGTGAAACGGTGGGTCTGACGTGTGCGGGTCGTCATGGATTGGTTCCCGGTTTGAGGCTGCGGATATATAAAAGGAGCGTGTTGATGTCATCTCCAGTTAGTGCTTCGCCAAACGCCGGCATCTTTCCCAATGAGCCGGCGGCAATGCGGCTGACAATGAAGTTGTCGTCATGCTCTATGCCCATGAGTTGCGGGCAGCGTCCTGCCTTGCGGCCACCGTCCTCATGGCACCAGCCGCAGCCATAGGTGATGAACAGGGTTTTGCCGCGTGCAAGCTGTTCAGCTTGGTTGGGCGGGCTCGTCGGCGTCGCCGTCTCGGCGGCATGTACCGGGGGCACCGCGGTTGCATGGCTGCATAGCACCGCGGCCAAAAGCATCGCGGTGCCGATATTTTTTCTTCGCTTCACCATTTTGTCTTTTTTGCTCGCCGATCGTCGACTGTCAAACGTCAACGCGCGATGCGTTTCAATCACCCTCAGGGCGCCCGGCATTTTTGGCGTCCCGTGCCAAACGCTGAGTGCCGACTTCCGTCCTGCAACTTACGCAAGCCGGACCATCGGCGAGGGTGGGGGAAGCCGCGGGATTTCCGCGGCTTCCTATTATGCGCGAACCGAACTACTCCAGCGTATAGACGATCAAAGCGCCGGTGTTCTGCTCCATGTATTTGTATGGCGCGTCCGGGAACATTGCCGGATAACCTTCGCTGACCATGCTCGGGAATCCGGTCACGGTCGCAATATATTGCTTGCCGTTCACCTCGTAGCTGATGATACCGCCATTGTGGAGGTTACCGTCGTTGGCCTTCCACAAATCCTTGCCGGTCTTGGCATCCAGCGCATGCAGCCAGCCGCGGGCGTCGGGCACGAACACCAGCCCGCCCGCGGTCGCGAGCAGGCTCGCGAGCGGCGGTTCGGGATAATCTACCGACCAAGCGACCTTGCCGGTGATCGGATCGCGTGCATCGACGTGGCCGTGCATCTTGCCGCCGGGTGGGTCAGTGAACGTGAAGGTGGCACCGATGTTGAGCTGCGCCGCAGGCTCAGTTACCGGCTGGGTCTTCACGATCTCAAGATCCATGCACCACTCGTTGACGACCTTGTAGTAGAGACCGGTTTGCGGATCGTAGGCGCCGGAGTTGAAACTCAAGCCGCCCGCAATCGCCGGGCACAGATTTGTCTGCTTGCCCTCCGTCATATCACGCCGACCTTGCAGCTCGCCCGTCTTCGGATCGATGCTCTTCACGAAGTTGCTGGCACTGGCTACGTTGTAGACGTTCTCGATCTTAGCGTCGGCGCGGTCGTACACGAAGATGTAGCCGCTCTTGTTGGGATGAACGTAGTACTTCTTGCCGTCACGATCGATCGACACGAACTCGCCGACCGCGCTATCGAAGTCCCAGTTATCGTGCGGCAGTTCTTGATGGTAGAACTTGAGCTTGCCGCTGTCGGGATCAAGCGCGATCACCGAGGTGGTGTAGAGATTATCGCCGGGACGCGGGCCGCTCGCCTTCCAATCAGGTCCGCTCCAGTCGTAGAGCGGCGCAGGATTGGCCGTGCCCCACCAAACCGTGTTGGTTTCGGCGTCATAGGTACCCGGCATCCAGCCACCGCCGCCGCCCGTGCGCCAGGTTTCGTTGCCCCAGGTTTTCATCGCCTCCGGCGTGCCGCCAACCGTCAGGAACTCCCAGACCTTCTCTCCAGTCTTGGCGTTGACCCCGAAAATCGGTCCGCGGTAGGGCCACTCGCCGCCCTGAGCGCCGATGATGATCTTGTCCTTCACCAGGAGCGGAGCGCCGGTGAACCCGACCGTGAGCTTCTGCGAATTGATGAGCTTCGTATCCCATACCGGTTTGCCGGTTTTCATGTCGATTGCGATCAATCGACCATCAACGGTCCCGACGTACAGGTTGCCGTCCCCCATCGCCATGCCACGGTTGTACGGCGAGTGCGTCTGGCGCGCGACAGTGTCTTCGTCGAGCTTCGGAACGTACGACCACAGGATCTCGCCGGTGTCGCCCTTGACTGCGAAAACCTTGCTGTAGGACCCCGAGTAGTAGAGGATTCCATCCTTCGCTAGTGGCGTTGTCTCAAGCCCGCGGGTCGAGCGACCAACCTGCTCGATGAAAGCCACCTTTAGCTTGCCGACATTGCCGGCATTGATTTGATTAAGCGGGCTGTAGTTCCAACCTTTGTAGCTACCGTGAAAGGTCGCCCAGTCCTTCCCAGGCTCGGCAAGCGACATGGAGTCCTGCGCGTATGCGGTCGCCGTCAGGGCCGTAGCCGCGAGTAGCGTCGCCGCACTTGTCATCAACTTTGCTCGAAAGTTCATTTTCGGTTCCTCCCTTGCATCACTACCCCTTCATCATGGCGCCCGATCCGCTCGTCGAAAGCATGCGGTGCGTGGGCAATCGCCGACGCGGCGATTGCCCATCCTGTATCGCGGTCGCGAACAGCGGTTCGGCGTAGTGCCTGAGGTTAGGGCGTCATCTCGATTGGGCTGGATTCGGCATATCCCTAGTGGGCTGCCCATCGCGGTCTTGTTGCCTGATTAGGCGGTCACACCATCCAGCTACCAATGTTAAGCGTACAAAACTCCTCGACACTGTCAAGCGGGCTGCGCGCATGATGTTTCAACGCGCAAAAACGCAATTTCAGAAATGATCCGATGCGCCGCGGGGAAGGAGATAACATCGGACGCGAGAACGGCGCTCGGCGCACCAACACCGGAGAGCAATCCCACCGAAATGCCATTGGAGATACACATCCGTCACCAAACCAGCAGGTCGGGTTGCACGCAGTTTACATCGTGAGAGGGTCGATAATTGATCACGATCTCTCCATACGTGCCTGGGTTTGCCCCTCCACTGTAGACCGCCACCCGCAGTGTCATCTTTTCATGAGAATGCTGAAAATCGAATAGATCGGTGCATATTTCCGGCGCCCAGCGGTCGAGAAAGCCCTTGACCAGCGTGTCGATGGAGCCGCCGCCGGCGTCGGCTATAGCTTGCTGGGGAATTGTCACGGACACCCCGGAACGATTTACGGTCACTGAGGGAAAACCTCCATGTCCGCCATTCCAAATGTCTGATGGCAGTTCACCCGCATGGATCGGGGAGATCCAACCGAGATAGAGGAATGTCATCAGCACGTTAAAAAAGGCCGACTGTCGCGATGATCGCAAATGGTATGGCATTTCGATCTATTCCCCAATGGCGTGATCGCTCTCGCGAACGCCTCGTTGTCCAAGTTACTTCCGCCGTCGTGCCGGTGGAACCGACAGTGGGCGCTAAGCCCGGCGAAAAGTTCCGCCTCGCGTTACGCCCACAACGCTTGCACTTCTTCGACACCGCATCCAGCGGCGATCTGAAGAATAATGTCGGAACCGTGTCGCCGCTACGGCGTCATCGCAGCCCTCTGCTCGGCCGCCGACATAGCAGCAGAGCGACGGGCGTGGTAGAGTAGAACTGCCCGAACGACATTGCCGGCCGGCGGTTTGCGCCGAATTTCCAAATCTTTATTCCGCGAACCGGGATCTGCCGGATTGTATTGCGAGGGTGAGTAACAAGACCAATCAAGATCCGGCTCGCGTCAGCCGGTTTTTAGGCAACAGGGAGGACACAATGCACAGACGTGCATTCTTGACGGCAACGGCGGCTGCTGCGTCAGCCGTGACATTGAAAGCCGCCGGTGCGGCGACCGTGACGCCGCTCGGCGAGACCGGGGTTCCGGGCAAGGGGACCGAGCCGCTGCCCTTGGGGCCGCTGTCCGGTGGGCGCTATCCGGATCAGCATGTCGAGTCTCTCAAAAAGCCCAAGGGTGCGTTCGGGGCAAGCGGTTTCCCGGCCTTCGCCGGCACCATGGCCGTCGAGCGCATCGCCACCGGATTCCGCTGGGCCGAAGGCCCGGTTTATTTTCCGGCCGGCCGTTACGTGCTATTCAGCGACATTCCCAATAATCGCATCATGCGCTATTGCGAGGACGACGGGCACTTGAGCGTATTCCGGCAGCCGTCGATGAATTCCAACGGCAATACCATCGATCGCGAGGGACGCTTGATCACTTGCGAACACAGCGGCCGCCGGGTCACCAGGACCGAGTTCGACGGCTCGATTACGATCATCGCTGACAAATACAACGGTAAAAAATTGGACTCCCCGAACGACGCCGTCGTGGCTTCGGACGGCTCGATCTGGTTCACCGATCCGGCCTATGGCATCGGCGGTAACTATGAGGGCATGAAGGCCGACCAAGAGCAGGAGAAGCACAATGTCTACCGGGTCGATCCAAAATCCGGTGACATCAAAGTCGTCGTCGACGACTTCGTGGAACCAAACGGCATCACGTTCTCTCCCGACGAAAAGAAGCTGTACGTGATAGATACCGGCTTCACAGACGGTCCGGACAATCCGTCACATATCCGCGTCTTCGACGTGGATGTCGGGGCGGGAAAGCTTTCGAACGGTAAGGTCTTTGCGGAGATGCCAAAGCCCAGCATCACCGACGGCGTGCGCGCCGACACAGCCGGCAATATCTGGTGCTCGGTGGGTTGGGGTGATCCCAACGAAGACGGCGTTCGCGGCTACAGCGCGGCAGGCGAACTGCTCGGCAAAATCCACATACCGGAGACTGTTGCCAATTTGTGCTTTGGCGGCATGTTCAGAAATCGACTGTATATCTGCGGCTCGACGTCGCTCTACGCTGTCTACACGAGCGCGACGGGCGCCATGAAGCCGTGACCCTGCAGGGACATCGAGACTGACCTAACAGACCACAAGTCGGCCGTCGCCGACTTGTGGCGACGCCTCGTAGGATGGCGACTTCGGATCGGCCCATGCCCCCGGGTGCGTGGCGGCCAAGCCGTGGTCGTGACGCCGCCGAGCGATTTCCCGCACGCGCAAGAGGGTCCGGTTGGTCGAGAATGAAAGGCCCGCAAACACGATCGGGCAGTCCATGAAGTTCACCGATCAGGCCGGGCCGCTGCCGTCTGCTAGTGGTGCCGTCCAAGCATCATAGCTGTAAACCCAGTCCGGATCGGTGGGATCACGAAGCCAAGTATTTGTGCGCGAACTGAACTGGATTCGTGACGTTCGTGGCTTGCGTGTCGCCTCGAAGCGACGAAAGGCCTCGGCCATTCCATCGCGATCGACATTCTCTAGGCAGCGCGACAGCACTGCCGCATCCTCGAGCGCGGCTGCTGCGCCCTGCGCCATATACGGCGTCATCGGATGGCAGGCGTCACCCAACAAAGTCACGTTGCCTTCGCACCAGCGCGGCAGCGGATCGCGGTCGACCAGCGCCCATTTGTGTACGGCGGGGCAGGACGCCAGCACGTGCTGAACTTGCGGATGGAATTCCGCGAAAGCTTTGCGGAGCTCCCCCACGTCGCCCATGGCCGACCAGGACTCGACAGTGAAGCCAGGTTCTGGCTGGCTGGTGACGAAATAGACTTCGCTACGGTCAGGCTTCACATAGTAGATGACGATATGCCGGTCAGGCCCCCACCATTTGGTGCAATCTTCGATCGGGTTCCCGTTCAAAAGTGCGGCGGAGAAAACGGTCCGGTAGGCGACACGACCGGTGAAATTCGGTTCCTCCGTGCCGAATAGCGCGTCCTTGACCAGGGAATGGACACCGTCGGCAGCGACGAGCGCGTCGGCTTCCGCGGTCGCGCCGTTAGCAAAGCGAAGCCTTATGCTGCCGTCGCCACGTTGTTCGAATGATGTGAGACGGTGGCCAAGCCGCAAATTACTATCCGCTACCACGCTGGCCAATGCTGCGTGGAGATCGCCTCGATGCGCCAGGAGGTATGGCGCGCCATAGCGCGCTTCGGCAACCTCGCCGAAGATCATGTCGAAGCGCACGGCGCCCGTGTCGTAATCCTTGTTGTTCCACGAGCGCGGATAGAATGATCCCGCGCGCAGCAGAGGCTCCAGACCAAAGGCGCGCAGCACCTTCATCGCGTTGCAGCCGATCTGGATGCCGGCCCCTACACGCGCGAAACGCTGTGCCTGCTCGTAGACCGTAACGTCGATGCCGGCCCTCCGCAGCGCTGCCGCTGCGGCGAGGCCGCCCATTCCCGCGCCGATGATCGCTAGCGAAGGTCTCTTCACATCAACACGCCTTTGCCGCGTACCGGCCGGAACTGTTGTGAACGAGAAAGATGCTAGAAATCAATAAGGATTGGAACTCCGCGTCGTGGATACACAGCTGGTCGAGGAGGACCGAGGGTAAACGGACTGCGGTTGTGCGCATGCCCCGAGAAAGGTGATAAATTCGCGCGATGGCAATCTCGACGGCATATCCCGGGGAATCTCAGTTATGACTGACGACATCGCCGCCCTGAGGGAGCTGGAAAAGAAGGTACTCTGGCTCGCAAGCTGGACCATCCATAACGCCAATCATTTGCGCGAGAACGACGATGGCCTGAAAGTAGGTGGCCACCAGGCCTCCTCGGCCTCGGTCGCCACGATCATGACCGCGCTCTATTTCGCGGTGCTGCGGCCGCAAGACCGCGTGGCGGTGAAGCCGCACGCCAGCCCGATCTTTCACGCAATTCAGTATCTTCTTGGCAAACAGACGCGCGAACGGCTGGAAGCCTTTCGCGGCTACCGCGGTGCGCAGAGCTATCCGTCGCGCACCAAGGACGTCGACGACGTTGATTTCTCTACCGGCTCGGTCGGCTTGGGCGTGGCACAGACGCTGTTTTCGTCGCTGACGCAGGACTACGTACGCGCGCATGGCTGGGGCCTCGATCGGCCGGAAGGGCGTATGGTGGCGCTGGTCGGCGACGCCGAGCTCGACGAGGGCAATATTTTCGAGGCGTTGCTCGAGGGCTGGAAGCAAGGGCTGCGCAATTGCTGGTGGATTGTTGACTACAACCGGCAGAGCCTCGACGCCGTCGTGCGCGAAGGGCTGTGGGAGCGCTACGAGCAACTATTCAGGAATTTCGGCTGGGATGTCGTAATACTGAAATATGGGTCGCTGCAGCAGGCCGCGTTCAAGGAGCCGGGTGGCGAGAAGCTGCGTCAGTGGATCGACAATTGTCCTAACCCGCTTTACTCCGCGCTGGTGTTTGCCGGAGGGGCGGCCTGGCGCAAGCGCCTCCACGATGCGATCGGCGATCAGGGCGACGTTAGCCTGCTCATCGACAAGCGCTCCGATGACGAGCTCGCCGCCTTGATGAACAATCTCGGCGGGCATGACCTGCCGTCACTGCTCGAAGCATTTCGCAACGCCGACAACGACAGGCCGACCTGCTTTATTTCCTACACCGTCAAAGGCTTCGGCCTACCGTTGGCCGGTCACAAGGACAATCACGCCGGGCTGATGACCCGGGCGCAGATGGAAACATTCCGCCAGGCGATGCAGGTGCGGCCCGGCCACGAATGGGATCCTTTCGAGGGCCTGTCGATGCCGTCGGAACGGCTGGAGGCGTTTCTCGATCGCGTGCCATTTGCAGCGGCCGGCGCGCGGCGGCTAGACGCCCCGGTGATCGAGGTGCCGGCCGAATTGCGGTCGCCGTTCCAGGCGGTAATGTCGACGCAGGCCGGCTTCGGGGCGCTGCTTAATGACATTGGCCGCACCGACAGCGACTTCGCGCGCCACGTCGTCACGACCTCGCCGGATGTGACGGTCTCCACCAATCTCGGCGGCTTTGTTAACCGCCGCGGCTTGTTCGCGCGCCAAGCCATGGCCGACACGTTCAAGAGCGAGCGCATCCCTTCGACCTTCAATTGGGAATTCTCCCCCAAAGGCCAACACATCGAGCTCGGTATCGCCGAGATGAACCTGTTCATTCTGCTCTCGGCGCTCGGCTTGTCGCATGCGATCAACGGCGAACGGCTGCTGCCAGTCGGCACGCTGTACGATCCCTTCATCGCGCGCGGTCTCGATGCGCTTAATTACGCCTGCTACCAGGACGCGCGCTTCGTCGTGGTGGCGACGCCTTCCGGCATCACTCTGGCGGGGGAGGGCGGGGCGCATCAATCAATTGCGGAGCCGCTAATCGGCATGGCGCAGGACGGCCTCGCGAGCTTCGAACCAGCTTATGTCGACGAGCTTGCCGTTATCCTGGCGTGGGCGTTCGCCTACATTCAAAAAGGCGGCGGCGAAGTATCGGAACGCAACTGGTTGCGCGATGAGACCGGCGGCTCTGTCTATCTGCGATTATCGACGCGGCCGATCGAGCAGATCGCACGCGAGATGACGCCGGAACTACGTCAGCAAATCGTCGACGGCGCCTATTGGCTGCGCCAGCCGGGGCCGAACTGCCAAGTGGTCGTTGCCTATACCGGCGCGATTGCACCGGAAGCGATCGCGGCCGTGGGGCTGATGGCTGAGGACCGGCGCGACGTCGGCCTGCTCGCCGTCACCTCGGCTGACCGGCTCAATGCCGGCTGGACCGCAGCGCAACGCGCGCGCGAACGGGGCCTCGTTCACGCGTGCTCGCATATCGAACGGCTGCTCGCCGATGTGCCGCCGCATTGTGGCATCGTCACCGTGCTTGATGGACATCCGGCGACGCTCGCCTGGCTGGGGGCGGTGGCCGGCAACCGCGTACGCCCGCTCGGCGTCGAGCATTTCGGCCAGACCGGATCTCTGGCCGACCTCTATCGCCACTACGGCATCGACACCAACGCCATTGTCGCCGCGGCGCAGGCAATCGCACCCGGCCGGCCTATCCGGCACCTCAAGGCGCTGCCCCTAAACTGAAACCCTGACGGCAAAAGTCGAGATTTGCTCCTATCGACGCCGGGTTCATTCAATCATCTCGCCGGCGCCCTGCAAGATCGATTGCATGACCCGCAAGAAGGGCGGGATTGTCAGACCGAGAGCGCCGTTCGCCAAAACTGGGGCGCTCATGCTTCGTTAAAACGATAGCCGACGCCATACAGCGTCTGGATCCGGTCGAATTCCTTGTCGCTTGCCGAGAGTTTTTTACGTAGCCGCTTGATGTGACTGTCGATGGTGCGGTCGTCGACATAAACCTGGTCGTCGTAGGCCGCGTCCATCAAGGCGCCACGGCTCTTCACGACCCCCGGCCGGATCGCGAGGGCCTGTAGGATGAGGAATTCGGTGACGGTGAGCGTCACCGGCTCGTTCTTCCAGGTGCAAGTGTGACGCTCCGGGTCCATACGCAGGAGCCCGCGCTCCATAACTCTACTGTCGGCTTCCTTCGAAACTGGGCTATCTTTCAGCGAGGCGCGGCGCAGCACGGCCTTTACGCGCTCGACTAGAAGCCGATGCGAGAACGGCTTGCGAATAAAGTCGTCGGCTCCCATTTTCAAGCCGAACAATTCGTCGATCTCCTCGTTCTTCGATGTGAGAAAAATCACCGGCAGGTCCGACTTCTGCCGCAGCCGACGCAGAGTCTCCATGCCGTCCATACGCGGCATCTTGATATCGAGAATGGCCAGGTCGGGCGCCGCGGTACGAAAGCCGTCGAGCGCTGAGACCCCATCGGAGTAGGTCATGACGCGATAACCTTCAGCCTCGAGTGCGATCGACACCGAGGTGAGAATATTGTGATCGTCGTCGACGAGAGCGATCGTCGACATGGCGGCCCCCAACATAAGTAGCGGCATCGATGGCGACTCTGACACGCCCCCGAGGCCCGTGGCCAAGGCGCGGCCTTGCAGGCTTCTTTGGAGCGGCAGAAATGCCACGACCCCAACTGCAGACAGGTGCGCTGCGCACGCGCCTGTCTGTATTTGTCTGCGCTGAATCCCCCGCGCCCGATTCGCTAATGTTTGTTCAAAATAATGGCTGGGAATGGGCGCCATCTGGTCCCAAACTAGGCGGGAACGATCGTTCCACAGACAATTTGCCTGCGCGACAATGGGAATGGCGCCGACAAAGCTCCTGGACTTGAAAGCTCGACGCCTTCGGCTCTTGCACGTGATGGCTGCCGGACCAGAAAGGTGCTCGGATTTGCCGAGCCAGCAATGAGGGACGGCTAGGGAGAGCGGACGAAAATTGCTAGGCTGTGACGATGCGCTCGATCGCCGATTGCAATCCGCCAATGACGACAGACGGGCGGATTACAGAACTGAATGTCTGGGCTGTGCGCGAAGGGCTGCGCAGAGCGCCGGCTGCGATATTGTTCGAGGAGTTCTGCAATCGGCTCGTTGCTGCCGGCGTGCCAATTTGGCGCGCCTTCGTCGGAATGCGAACATTACATCCGCAGTGGGGTGGTTACACTTACACATGGTGGCGCGATCGCGACGCAGTAGATCCGGCGCGGCCGGAGCGCGGCGGTGCCTATGATCAGGACCTGCGGGATAGTCCCTATAGCTATCTGCGCGATACCGCCATTTCGCACGATCTGCCGCTTCGCCTGCGGCGTCGGCTCGCCGGCAGGCAGGCGCAACGCGACTTTCCAGTTCTCGAACACTTGGCAGTTGCAGGGGCGACCGACTACTTCGCCGAACTAATCCCTGTTGGCATGGTGACAGAGGCGTTCCCCGACAGCGGAATTGGCTTCTCCTTTGCGACGGATCAGCCCGACGGCTTTGGGGACGATGATCTGCGGTTAATCGAGGCGGTGTTGCCGCCGGTGTCGCTCGCGATTGTCTCGGATGCCGAGCACACGATTAGCGCTGGTCTGCTCGCCGCATATCTCGGCAGCGATGCTGGCCGTCGAGTTCACGCCGGCGTAGTCGAACGTGGTTCAGTCGAGAGCATTCGCGCCGTCCTCTGGTACGCCGATATCCGCGGCTTCACCCCAATCGCTGACGCTGCGCCTGGTCCGGTTCTCGTCGATATGCTCGACGATACATTCGAGATTCTGGCGGCTGCGCTGCGTCCGCGCGGCGGCGAGGTGCTGAAGTTTCTTGGCGACGGTATGCTTGCGAGCTTCACCTTTGTCGACGCGACCCGCGACGAAACCAGCGGCCGTGCGCTTGATGCCGCCGCCGAAGCGATGCGCAATCTCGACCGGCTTAACGCCGACCGAGCGCGGATGGGCAAACCGACTGCTATGGTCGATCTCGCGCTCCATCTCGGCGAGGTGCTTTATGGTAACGTCGGCGCTGTCGATCGTCTCGACTTTACGGTCATCGGGCCGGCGGTCAACGAGGTCGCTCGGATCGAGACCTTGTGCGAGCCGTTGGCGCGCAGGGTTCTTGTCTCGGCCGAACTCGCCGCCGCGATTCATGACAAAGCTCGACTCGAGCCTCTCGGCGCACACCTTCTCCGAGGAGTGCGCGAGCCCAAAGAGATTTTTGCATTACGGCTCTGAAGGCGTGGTCCTTGGCGGACTTCATCACCGCTACGTCAAGGGTAGGTTTTTCATTGCACACAAGCATCTGGCGTGACTTCCAGCGAGGTCGCTGGTGTATTTCTGGTTTTTCGTCTCACGACCGTCAGGGCGTCACAGTGACGCTCCCGTGCGCAACGCTTCGCGCGAAATCGCGCTTACTTGCGGTGCGCCCAGTTTGCGGGCAGCGCGATGGCCTTCGAGCGTCGCCTCGTAGACAGTACGCGGTGCAACCGCGCAACCGATGGCTTCAACGCTGCGACCGCGCTCGCGCAGCAAATGGTACATCGCGTTCTCCGAGCTGCGCGAGGTTGCCATGACGATCGTGTCGGCCGTGATCGGACGTGCGCGCGAGGGCTGGTAAATGTTGACGATCTCGACCTCGGTCCGGTCGATTTTCTTTACAGCGTGGTCGGTGATCATTTCAACGTCAGCTTCGTACAGATAGGTCAGTATCCAGTGGAGATAAACTTCCGCCGCCGTTTCCCACCCGATCATTGGCCATTTGGTCAGAAGTTTGACCCGCAAGCCGAGCTTGGCGAGTTTGACCGCCGTCAGCGGCGCGGCGACGTCCGCCATCTCGTCGACGACCAGCACGTCACCTGAGACTTTCACGCGCTCGAGTGCGACCTCGTCCCAAGTCACGCAATGGCCGGTTTCCCAACCGGGCAAAGGCTTTCCCGTTTGCCCCTGAAAACCATCCCGCCGATAGCGTGCCCCGGACGCAACTACAATGTGATCCGGGCGCTCAGTTGCAAGCACGGCGTCGATGTTTTCGGCGGTCACCGGGCTTGCCGTCTTGATGGTTGCGCCGTTACCTGTGGCTTGCTCCGCAAGCCATGTTGCGATGGTTCCGTATTGCTGGCGATTGGGTAACGCGCCGTAGGCACGCACATGTCCGCCGACCTGACCCTCGCGCTCGTAGACGACAACCGTGTTGCCGCGCGCTGCGGCCACGCGCGCGTATTCCAGGCCGGCGGGGCCGGCGCCAATGACCAGCACTCGCTTGGGCGAGGACACTCTGCGCATTGAGCTTGCGCCCCACACCGCTTCTCGACCCTACTACCGGGTTGTAGGCGCACTGAACGCGGCTGCCGCGGATCACCGCCCGCCAGCAATAATTGGCGGCGACGCAGCGGCGAATGTCATTTACGCGTCCCTCTTTCACTTTGGTCATCCATTGCTCGTCGGCGATCATCTGCCGGGCCAGCAGGATGGCATCGGCGTCGCCCGAGCCGACAAGTTCGTCGGCAACCGCCGGATGGCTGACCCGGCCAACGAGGAACACCGGCTTTTTCGCCACGGTCTTAATGGCGCGGGTGTACTCGCGCTCCCACCCCTCTTCGAACGTCATCGGGGTGTGAATCCAGGAGTGGTGAACACCTGCGGATACGCTCACATAGTCGATGTCGGTCCCGCGTTCGAAATCAGCATGGATGCGCTTGATATCTTCGATCTCAAGGTCGCCTTCCCAAAAGGACGTCGAGTTGATGCGATAGCCGAGAAACGGCCTATCGCCGATGCGCTTGCGGATCCGCCGCATCGCTTCGATCGAAAAGCGCAAGCGCTTTTCATACGACCCACCCCAATGGTCGGTGCGCTTGTTGTAGAACGGCGATAGAAACTGCCACGGCAGATAGCCGTGCGCGACGTGAAACTCGATGCCGTCAAGGCCGGCGGAGATCGCACGCTTGGCGGCGTCCTCGTAGCATTGAAGGATATATTCGATCTCGTGCTCTTCGAGCTCCTTGGGAGTGGGACCACCGGGAATCTCGCCGGCGGGCACCTGGCTTGGAGCAAGCATGTACGGGTTATATTCGTCGGGATCGCGCGCCGGGTCCGTTTTCAAGAATGGCGTCGGCGAACGAAGCCCCAGATGGAGGAGCTGCACGGCGAGCGCGCAGCCGTGCCGCCGCACTGCACGCGCCACATTGGCCAGTCCCTCGAGCTGTGCGTCGTTCCAAAGGCCCGGAAAGCCCAGCGGCGTGTAAATCGTGTCCTTGTTGATCAGGTGACCGCCGAGAATGATCATTCCCAGGCCGGTCTTGGCGCGTTCTTCGTAGTAGGCGACCGCCTGCTCGGTGAAAATCCCCTCGTGCGGGCTCCTGACCCAGGTCGGGCAAACCGGTGCGAAGACGACACGATTTGGCAGTGTCGTGTTCCGGATACGCAATGGCGAGAGCAGATGGCGATAAGAGCCGATGTCCGTCACACCCATTCCCCCTTATGCTAGCAACGATCTGGGTTCATCTATTGGAATTTTGCGGACGAGTGGGTGAAATTTTTCGCTACCCAATGGAGTAACCCCTGATCGCATCCACGCGGCGCGATCAGCGAAAGTCCGAGCGGGCAATCGACCATTGTTGCGAGTGGCAGCGACATCTGCGGGAGTCGAGCGAGACCGGCGACGCACAACAGCCCGAAAGCGCGCGCCCGGAATGCTTCAAGCTCGGCGACCGGCGTCGCAATTTTCGGCGCGATGCCGGGCGCCGTCGGCAAGCACAGCACGGCGTCGCTGTCGAGAAGCGAGGCCATGCGACGGGCTACATCCTCGCGGTGCGGCCGTGCGCGCTCGACCTCCGCCTGATCGATTGTTCGCGTCCAGCGGAAGCGTTCGGCGATGCCGGGTCCGAAGCTTGGATTGCATGCATCGATCCAATCTCCGTGGCGGCGGCGGATTTCGTCGCCTTGCAAGATGCGGAAAATGCCGGACCACACCGCGGGATCGTCCGTGTACACTCGAACATCGCGATGATCCGCGAACAGGGCCTTGAGTTGGATCACCGCAGGGGCGAGCGCCGCTGTGATTTCCTGGCCGGCGAGCGTGAATGCGTCTTCGGCGATGAGCAGGCGCTTCGGCACAAAATCCGACGCCGGCGGTAGCAGCACCTCGCCGACCTGCTGCATGGTCTTCGCGTCGCGCGCGAACCATCCAACCGTATCGAAGCTCGCGGCGAGATCGATGACACCGTCGGCTGGCACCAGACCGTGCGTGGTGCGGATGCCGTAGATGCCGCAATAGCTTGCCGGGAGGCGGACCGAGCCGCCGCAGTCCGTGCCGAGCGCGAAATCGACCAGCCCCCCGGCGACCGCGCTAGCCGACCCGCTCGACGATCCGCCGGGAACCCGTCCGGGCGCGCGAGGATTGGCCGGTGTTCCGTAATGCACATTCTCGCCGTTGAGGCTGTAAGCCATCTCATCGGTTTGGGTCTTCCCGACCATGCTGGCGCCGGCGGCAATGAGCCGCTCGATGGCTGAGGCAGTGCGCGCGGCCGGCGTGTGCGTCTCAAGCCAGACCGGGTTGCCATTGCCGGTGCGATGGCCGGCGACGTCGAACACGTCCTTGGCAGCGAACGTCAGGCCGCGCAGCGGTCCGGTCGACGCCCCGTCCAGCGCGACGTCAGTGTGGCGGCAAAAGGCGTTGTAGGGATCGTGCACGGTCATTGCGGACGATGCAGCGTCGCGGGCTGGCGCGACACCGTTTTTCGGCCTCTTTTGAACGCGTAGAGCACCGCGCTAAGCTCCGCCACCGCCATTTGCGGGGCGACCGCGTCGAGCACAACCAAGTCAGCGGATTTGCCGACTGCGAGCCCGTAATCTCCAAGCCGCATTATGTCGGCCGGCCGCTGCGTGATCATGTTGAAGCATTCGCGCATATCCGCCTTCTTTCCGACTTGGCAGATATTTGCATAGAGATTCGCCATCCGCATCTGCGAACAGTCGCCGAACGGCGTGAACGGGTTGAGGATATTGTTGCTCGATAGCGAGCAGTTTACGCCGTGATGCAGGAGCTTGTGTGCCGGAACCACGCCGCGGGTAACGTTGTGGTCATCCTGGTGATCTCGGCCCATCAGGTAAAGGTCGGTGGACGGCAGCACGGTGAGCGCGACGCCAGCGTCGGCAAGCCGTTTCGCCATTGCCTCGAAGGCCGGAAGCGGAAGGCTCGTCGCTCTGGTTACGTGACCGATGGCGACGCGGCCGCCATACTGGAATTCCTCGGTGCGCCGGCAGACGTAATCGAGCGTCATGCCCTCGGCGTTCGGCCCGAAATCGAGATGCATGTCGATATCGACATCATACTCGCGCGCCAGTTCGAAAATGCGGTCGATCTGGCCCGCCGGATTGCTATCCGTATAGGGCGCGCCCCCGACCGCACGGCAGCCGCGATCGAGCGCTTCGACCATTAATTCGTCGGTGCCGGGATTGTTGAGGAGGCCCTCCTGCGGGAACACGCAGATCTGCAGATCGATGGCCCAGGAATATTGCTTGACGAGCGGTAGCACGCCGTCAAGTCCGCGCAGGCCGACGCCGGGGTCGACTTCGAGATGCGTGCGCATGTGCGTGGTACCTTGCAGGATCGCCTTTTCGAGCGTGCGAACGGCGCGGGATTGAACGTCCTCGGGTGTAAAAGCCGCCTTGGCCTTGGCAGCTTCTGCGATCGCCTCCGCGAGGTCGCCGCGATCGGACTTGCAGCGATCGAGAATGCATGACTTGTCGAGATGGATGTGGGTCTCCACGAAGCCGGGCGAGACCAAACGACCGCCGAGATCAATCGTCTCACCCTCGGACGCCAAATCGGGCGCGATGACGGCAATCCGCCCGGCGGCGATGCCGATGTCGGTCAGTTCGTGCTCGGCTCCGATTTGCCGGGCGTTCCTGAGAATGAGATCCATATCGGCCCTTCCTGTCGAAATTGGCTGCGCATCAGTGCTTATGAGACAATCTTGCGGCCGCCCAGATAGGCGTGCACCAGCGCCGGATCGCGAGCGATTTCATCTGCGGTGCCTGATTTCTTGATGCTGCCGCTTTGCAGCACGTAGGCGCGATCGGCGACCGACAGCGCCAAAGCCGCCATTTGGTCGACGAGCAGGATGGTGGTCCCTTCCTCGCGCAGCTCCGCAAGCATGTCGTAGAGACTCTCGAGAGGTCTTGGCGCGAGGCCAAGCGAGGGCTCGTCGAGCATCAGAACATCGGGACGAGCGATCAAGCCGCGGGCGATCACCAGCATCTGCTGCTCGCCCCCGGAGAGGAGGCCCGCGCGCTGATGCAGCCGTGCCTTGAGCGCGCCGAAACGTTCGAGCAGGTCGTCGATCATTTGCGTCTCGTCAGCGCCTGCGCGCGCATAAGCACCGAGTCGCAGATTGTCGATCACGCTAAGCTCGGGAAAAACCTGTCGACCCTCCGGTACCAGGATAAGGCCGTCGCGTGCGATGCGATCGCCGGGGAGTTGATCAATGCGCGCGCCGAGGAAGCTCACCTCGCCGACGATGGGCCGGATCAATCCGCTGAGAGCGCGCATGAGCGTCGTCTTGCCGGCGCCGTTGGCGCCGAGCACTGCGACAAGCTCGCCCTTGGCGATATCGAGCGACGCATCACGCACGATGGTCGCGGCGCCATAGCCCGCCGAGAGCGAGCGCACGGACAGCAAAGATTTTTCCTGAGGCGGCAGCGGGCGCTTTCGCCCGCGCTCGGCTTGCTCGCCGACGCCAAGATAGGCCTCGCGCACGGCCGGCGCTGTCGCGACTTCGAGCGGCGAGCCTTCTGCGATCTTGGCGCCGGCGTCGAGCACGATGACGTGGCTCGAAACGCCCATGACCAACTCCATGTCGTGCTCGACCAGGATAACGGCGATCCCGATGGCGGCGAGCTTGCGCAGCAATATGTCGATCGCCGCCGTGTCCTTGGCGTCAAGCCCGGCAGCCGGCTCATCGAGCGCCAGCACGGCGGGGCGAATGGCGAGCGCGCGGGCGATCTCGACGAAACGCTTGTCGACGTGGGAAAGCGCGCCTGCAGGCTGGTCGATCGCTCCGACATAGCCGACGAAGGTGAGCAGGCTTTCGGCGATCGCGGCAGCCTCCTGGTCGCGCTTTGCGCTCAGGAGCGAACGCGCACTGAGCTGACCCCGCCGCAGAGCAACCAGAATGTTGTCGACCACCGACATCGTCTCAAACAATTGACTAGCCTGATAGGTGCGGGCGATCCCGGCGCGCGGGATTTGGTAAGCCGGCAATCCCGAAATGATTCGCTCGCCGAGCTTCACCGTTCCGGCGTCCGGCCGATAAAAGCCGCAGAGGGCATTCAGCGCCGTGCTCTTACCCGCGCCATTGGGCCCAATGATGCTGGTGACAACGCCGGCTTGCGCGTCGAAGTTCAGGTCCCTGACCGCGCGCACGCCGCCGAAACTCACCGCCAGATCGCGCACCGAAATGCCGTCGCCGGTAGTACCGGCGGCGAGAAAGCGTTCGATGTCGCATCGTTCTCGCGCGACTGTCTCGCAAATCTTCGATGGAAACAATCGGGCGATGACACCAACCAGACCGACGGGAGCCAGACGGAGCACAGCGAGCATCAGCACGCCGACAAACAGCAGGCGGTATTGGCCGAACGTCGCCAGCAGCTCCGGCAGCAACACGACGACGCAAGCGCCGATCAGTGGGCCGAGGACGCGATCGGCGCCCCCGAGCATGACGACCAGAAGGAACAGAATCGATTGAAAGAACGGAAATGATTCAGGACTGATGAAATTGCTGATCGAGGCGTAGACACCGCCGGCAATCCCAGTGACCGCAGCCGAAATGCCAAAAGCGGTCGTGCGCATCAAGGTCGGGTCAAGCCCGATCGATACGCTTGCGGTTTCCGCGTCCCTTACCGCCCGCATCGCGTTGCCCCAGGCACTGTCGCTGAACCGCGCAAACGCGAGAACCGACAGCGCAGTCAGCGCCACGGTGAGGAATCCGATGCCCTTCTCGCCGATCTCCGCGCCGAAAATGGTCGGACTGGGAATGCCGGACAGCCCGTTCCAGCCGCCTGTCAAGTCCTGCCACTCCGCCGCCCCGTGCTCGACCACGAAGCCGAACGCGATGGTCACCATTGCCAGATAGGGACCACGCACGCGTAGCGCAGGTATGGCAAGGAACACGCCGGCCAGTCCGGAGCCGATACCGCCGACGGCGAGCGCCGGCCAGAACGGCCATTGCCACGCCGTGGTCAGGATGCCCACGGCGTAGGCACCGATGGCATAGAACGCCACATGCCCGAGCGAAATCTGACCGCTCAGCCCAACGAGGACGTTGAGGCCGATGCCGACGATCGCGGTCAGTCCGAGGGTGACGATGATGAAATTCTGATAGCCATTGCCGCGAACGATAAGGAAGCATGCGGCGGCGATCACGATCGCGGCTGCCACGGTTGCGCGCCAGCTCATACTTTCCTCAACGCAGCACGCCCGAATAGGCCGCTCGGTCGCAAGGCGAGAGCCATGATGACGAGCGTGAACGTCACGATCTGGGTGTAGGTCGAGCCCAGAAGCGCGGTGATCAAGGCTTCGGCGACGCCGTAGATCAGGCCCGCGAGCACGACGCCCCAGGCGCTCTCGATGCCACCAAGGATGGCGGCGGCAAACGCCTTAATGCCGAACAAGGTCCCCATCGTCGAAGAGATGGTGAACAGCGGCGCAACCAGGATGCCGGCGACACCGGCGAGAAAGCCCGAGAGCGCAAACGCGACCTCGACCACGCGCTCCACCCGGATGCCCATCAACCGGGCGGCGTCTTTGTTTTGCACCACCGCAAGCAGGGCCTTGCCGTGCCGCGACGTCGCAAAGAAAGTCTGCAGCCCGGCGGCGAGCGCGAGGCCGAGCAGCGGAATGAGCACCTGAAGGTACTGGATCCTAATGCCGGCGAGGGTTACCGCGCCGGTCGTGAGCACGCCGGGCGGCATGCCGCGCGGGTCCTTGCCGAAGGTGAACAGCACGACATTGTCGAGAACGATGCCAAGCGCGACGGTCGCGATCAACCACGAATTTGAGCCGCGCGACACAAACGGACGCACGGCTACGCGTTCGACGACGACGCCCCACAACGCGCAGGCGGCGAGCGCCAAGACTACCGCGAGCGCGAGCGGCCAGCCGAGCGTGACCCAGAAGGTGAAGCAAAGTACCGCGCCGAGCATCATGCTCGAGCCCTGAGCGAAATTCACCGTCCTGGAGACGGCATGCGTCACGTGGAAGCCGAGCGCCAGGAGCCCGTACATGCTGCCGAGGCCAAGCCCGGAAATGATCGCGGATGCAACCAGATGCACGGCGCAGCCTTTGGGATGTTCGGCGCTGGAAGAGGGGCGTTGCGCTCGCCCCTCCGTTTCAGTTCACGGGAACGATCTTGTCGCCCTCGTAGTGCACCATGATGTAGTCGTCAGGCCCGAGCGCATCGTGATTGTCGGAGCTGAACGGCCGCGCGTAGGTCTTGATCAGGCCCTCGTAGGGCGCTTTCAGGTCCTCCAACGCGGCGCGTATCGCATCCGCATCGGTCGAGCCCGCCTGCGCGATGCCGAGCGCGAGCAAGTGCATGGCGTCATAGGCGTTCGCAGTTCCGACCGGCGCGAATACGTCTTGCGGACCTTTGACCTGCGGGTATTTCTTCTCGAGCGCCGCTAGAACCCGCTCGCCGACCGGCCCCTGCTTGCCGAAGAAGCTGTAGGTCTGGACGAAATCGGCTTCGCCCGCGGTCGGTCCGGCAAGTTCCGGAAAGCGTCCGCCGGAGATGCCCCAATGCGAGATCACTGGAGCGGTCCAGCCCATGCGCTCGCGCGATTTCATCACTTGCGCACCGGGCGGCAGCGTTGACGACGAGGATAATGCAATCGGCGCCCGCGTCCTTAAGCCGCGTAAGTTGCGGCACCATGTCGACGTCGTTGTTCTCGAACTTTTCCACGCCCGCGATTTCGACCGTCGGATCGGCCTTGCTCGCCGCCAGCAGTCCCTTCTCGTTCCCTTGGCCCCAGGGATTGTTAATCAGCATCAGGCCAGCTTTCTTGGCGCCGAATTTCTGGTGGGCAAACTTTAGCAGCTTCACGTCGACCAGAGCGTCAACTGCGGAGACGCGGAAGGCGTAATTGGGATTGGCGCCGTTGTGCGTAATTCCAGTCCCTGCGGCCCACACGCCCATGTAGATGCATTTTTCCTTGTTAAGCACCGGCACCATGGCGAGCGACACCGGCGTGTCGATGCCGCCGAAGACAGCGGCGACATTCTGGGACATAAGCTCCCGCGCAGCGACGAGCCCCTTGGGCGGGGTCAATTCGTCGTCGCGCTGTACCAGTTCGAGCATGCGGCCGCCGAGAAGGCCGCCCTTGGCGTTGATTTCGTCGATCGCCAGCAACAACCCCCGGGTAATAGCCTCGCCGGATTGCGCGGAAGCGCCGGAAAGCGCCGCGACGTGCCCGATCTTGATCGGATCGGCCGCGAACGCGGGTGCCGTTGCGCACAGCGCAAATGCGGCGGCGATCGCCAGTGAACTGGTCACCTTGTCACAATTCCACACCCAGCCTCTCCTCATTGCTTGCTCCTGTCTCCCGGCAGGTTGATCGGCAAAGGGTACAACACGAAATGATCCGCGACTACGTGCTCCGTTGTCAATTTGCCCTCCCGCTGAAGGGGTGGCTCGCCGACGTCAAATGGTAGGTTTTGGCAGCGTTCGGCAACAACTCCCGTGATAGGGGGAAGGTGCTTTTGCTTATACCCGATGAGCTTGTAAGCCTGTGTTCGGCCTCCAAAACGCTTTTGAAAATTGTGGTAGGCCGGCAAGCTTTTATCGCCGGCGCGGTTCATGCAAATCGAAAGCGATATTTCCGCAGGGACTCTTGCACTCAATCAAAAAACGAGTGTCGTAGAGGCTGTGCGCAAAGTATGCGCGCGGCGCGTGTTGGAGTAGGGGGCCCCGACGCCGCGCCAATCAGAAAGCTTGGCGGCCTGCGTCGTCGTTATTCATGCTTTCAATTAATTCAAACAAAACGCGCACTCTCAATAGGGCGTTAACGTTCTGTTAACCGATGCGGTTCCAGAATCGCGGACAATTGTAATCACCGACTGGGTGGACAATGTTCGAAGTCACGAAATACGAGCCACCGCGCATTTATGTGACGTGCCGTCAAACAGGCGAAACCTACATGTTTTTCGTCCGAACTGACGGCTCGCTGACGCATGAGGGCGCGCGCTTCGACCAAGGGAACGCTCGCCGAGCTGCGATTGCGTTTTTGGCGCAGAAAGTGCGAGTAGCATAACCTGACGTTCGACCGGCGCCTCGGTGTATCGGTCCGTTGTTGCGATCAATGCGTGCCGACATTGCAGGTCCGCTTTGCAGCCGAATTTGCAATATCGAGTAGCGTGACCACATTTTCTTCCGGATTTTGACGGCCCCGCACAGTCGGAAACCTGGGGCCAGGCCCCTGAGGTGCGTTCGGCGTTGAAAAACAAAAGATTGAAATCACTTAGTGGCTGTTCGTGCGAGTATGCGCCCCGCCTCGATTGATCCCAGCTCGCTCGCTCGCTGATACCAATCACGTGCCTTTGCCGCGTCGCCTACGACGCCGATTAAATTGTGCTCGGCGAGATAACGAGGATCGTAGGTGGCAGCAAGCGCGAGTGCCGCGTCGGCGACCCCGGCATCAGCAAGGCGCTGGAACAGAAGGCGAGCCGATGCGACATCGCCGCTCCGCAGTAAATCCCGACCTCGCTCAATCAGGTTCGCCGCTTCCGGTGCCATCGCCCGAACGCCCACGGTTTCTGAGCCGCTGTGGTTGTCGGGCTGCGACGCGCTCGGTTTGGGTATCCACACGAGGCGTACGGCTCGGCTTTCTATAAGTCTCTTATTGCGCGACAGCAATTCGATCGTCGCATTCATCGCGCCGACAAAATCCCGCGGAGCGTGAACGTACACGCCCTTGAGATCGCTCGCTTGCAATTGCCAACTCGCGTCGCCAACGCGTGCACCCGTCGATAGTTGCGCGCCCAGGGCCAAGCCGGCGAGCATCACGGTTTCATAGCCCGTCGAAGAGTCGATAGAAATTCCGAGCAAAAGAGGCTCGTTCACGAATGTCTGCCAATTCTCGGCCACCAGTCTTGCTGACGAGCTTGGCTCGGCTATCACCTCATTGTACACCGGTGCAGCCACCGAAGCAGTGTTGCTTTCGCGCTTGAGCTGGCGACTGTCGAGTTGAAGCCCGGTCGCGAACCAATACGCGATGACTGCGGAGCATAGCACGGACAGCGCGACAACAACGGGAGTGACGAAACGAGGCCGTGTATCTTCCGGCGGCTCTGGAACGATTTCGGGATCGAGGCGGGACGGTGCTCGCGGCTCGTTTTCAGTAAAGTAGCGATGAAGCCGCGGGGAGACAAATGGCGGAGGCGCGCCATCGATTTGGGAGAATCCCGGATTCGCAGTTGGCGGAAGAGAAGCTCTAGAAACAGGAGGCTCCTGGCCGCGAAGTGAACTCGCCAGCTCGACTGTGGCTTTGATCGCGTCCTCAATTCGCGTTTCTGGGGTTTTTAATAGCTCGCCGTCGGCCGTCGGCGCCCGATTATCTTCTTCGCCGTGCTGTTCGTCAGATGCAAGGGCTTGTGGAAGGTTTTGCAAATCGGGGGCTTCGCCTTCAGACGTAGACTGCGTACGCAAGCGTCGCGGTGCGTAAAGCTCAAGACCTTCCAATTTGATATCTTTTGGAATTGGAGTACTCATACTCGCCTCCAGCGGCAGACTTGGCGGTCGGCAGAAGCAACGCCGGCCCCGTCTTCTGGTCGCATTCGCGCGACAACGGCAACTGGCGCGGCGATGGCCAATGCGGATTTTGCTGGCTCGACTTCTACTGGCGGTCCTCGGGTCCTCCCCCTAGCGTTCCCATGAGTTTGTCTCCCGCGAACCGAACCGTTTTGCGCGGCCTAATTCTTCACGCGGCGATTCCATTCCAGGAACTTAGCGTACAATTTTTCGAGCTCTTCCTGGGACAGATTGGCGTGTCCCGCGTGCACCATGAAGTCTTTGAATGTAGGTAGCGAGGCCTGGTTGGAAGCGTCGGCGTGCAGCTCATGCCAACGATCTATCCAGTCTTGTGCAGCTTTGAATCGCTGCCACCCGGGTATCACGGCAGAGACGCTTGCTTCCTTCCATTTCGGATGGCGCGGCGGTTTCGAGAATTCGTCAATCCTGGAAAATAGGGCGTCAATGAACCGCGCGACCTTTTGGTAGCGCTCGGATTTTTCGGGCCAATTGAACGCTACCAGGAGAATGCCGGCGGCGACGGTCTCAATTCTCTCTCCGGGAGCGACCAGGTTTGGGTATTCTTCGCTGGTGAACTCCGACGGAAGGTACAGATCCTGAAGCCTCTGGTCGTACGGGATCGAGACCAGGTGCAGCCGTCGATTCTCGTTCTTGATGTTACGCGCAATCGGCATGACCTTTGCGGTGCCGACGATCCAGGCGTCGGCTTTGCCGTCGATGACCTCCTGCAGGGCACCGGTGTCGTCGTTTAAATGAGTAAAGTCATAGGTGACATTGATCTTCAGTCGCGAAAAAATCGCTTTCGCCGAATAGAGACCGACATCCTTAGGTGCTTCGATTCGCTTGCCCTCGAGGTCAAACACGGTCTTTATCTCGCTCGGCGCGATAATGTGAATCTCGTCGTTGTAGAGTTTCATAATGTAGCGCAGCCGTTCGGTAATATTGGAGCCGTACTGAATTTTGTAGAATTCCGGGACGTCGGTTGCCACCAGACCCATGTCGATGCTCTTGAGATAAAGCACATCGATGACGTTCTGCACTGGTCCCTTGCCCAGGACCGGGAGAATGCGCAGCTTGTCCTTTTCATCGAGGACGCGCGCCATATCGGCGGCAAACACCGACTTTGCCCCACCGGCCGGGGCCGTAATGATGGTGACGGTGCCGGCATTGACGGCGTCGTGGTCGGGGAACGTCCACGGTGTCGTCAGTGGCGTGAATACCGGCTGCGACTCAGCTGGCTGGGGCTGGGCCGCGGGGCCGGTCTGCGCAAGTGCGTCGTGCGCCCAGTCGCCGGTTGCTGCGGCGACGAGCGCAATTAGAATAAACAGTCTCATAGTTGCCCCCTGGCACTTATGACCGCCCGCTCCGAGTAGCGCCCGCCGGCTTCTGCCTTGCGTCCAGTATGCCTCACATGAAGTGGGATAAGTCGCGCAGCGCTCCATAGACTGAAAAAAGTTGACCTTTATGCTTCCGGTCTACCCGGGCAACAAGATGTTGGCTTGGTGACATAACCGAGACGATGCCGCCCGGTTTCCGTCACTGCTTCGGCCGAAGTCCGAAGCTGATTTTTTAACGAATCCAGAAATTCGCAATGCAAGTTAACTAAGGGTCGATCGAAATATCGTGTCGACTTGCCGACGTTCACCGGGGGGTCGGCGAGGCGAGCTCAACTTTTCATCTGGCGCACGAAACGCGCTTGATTGCGGCGAGCTTGCCCTGGATTCATCAAACCGAGACCATACCGGAAGCTAGTTGGCTCCTGATGGTGACCATCCTTGCCGCGACAGTACCGACGTGGCGCGCAATATCTACTCGCGTCGCGGATCAGTAGCTCAGCACATCCGTAACTCCAAAGACGCGTAGCTATCGTTTGCCAGGATAGTCGTTTGCGACGACTGAGCGAGGTCGGTTGAGCGCCAGTAAAATAGGAAGAGCAAACAGTCGATCTTTAGCCATCGTAGCGTGAAAACACGGGGGAGTGATCATGGGTCTTTCGATTTGCCACTTAAAAAATATCGAGTCTGGTCTGATATGTGTACCGCTATGGGATCACCGTTCGAAACACCCGCGGCAGTACCCGCCTCTGGTGATTAAGTGTGCCAAGTGCCAAGCGCGACTGACGTTTCAAAGAGCGCTTCTTCCCTCGATAGACAGCTGCGGATTCGAGAGCTGCAGCCTCCGATGTAATGCATGTGGAGTGGTATTTGCCGGCATAATCGACCCGTACGACGATGCACTGCTTCTGTCAGAACGCGTCTGCGATGGCCAGGGAGCTACGGGTAGTTGCGGAAATATCTGCTCGGGGGTCGATCTGTGGCGAGCCGATTCCTACCGGATGGCCTCCAAGTCCGAAGTGATTCAGTACCGCCGGTGAACTGAGGGTCATCGATCGGGTAACCATTCGTCAGGCGTCCTGCTTCACCATTATTACTTTTTTGGCGGCCGTGCGTGTCGCTAAGGACGTCTGCTGCCGGATTCCAATTCCGGACAGCCAAATAGTTGGGAACTCGATAAATCGAGGCTCGGCCGTATTCAGCCGAGCCCCCAGTCGAGTGCCTGCCTCTTTATGCATCCTCGGGTCCTTTGACCGTCCTCTGCGGCGACCATGAATCGTCGATAGCGTCCAGCATCATCGCCTCGGCAATCATGTCTCCCGTGATGCAGTATTTGTTGTCTCCATTCGGCTTGAGATTATGACGTTCAATAACGACCCGAAGGGAGTCGACACTTACGGTAGTGCGCTTCATCTCGTCGCTCCTGCTACCGATACTCGTTACACGTGTCTCGATGGGTGGCAGCTATAACGCCGACCAGCCGGCGGCCGCGCTGAGCACCCAGCCCATCGAAGATGCTGATCGTCAGGCATGGTGCCACAGATGTTCGAAGAAATTTTGCGCCATCTGGTGAAGATTGATGCCTTGACTGTGATCTTCGGTACCGGCGTTCCAAGACCCTCGGCCGCCTTGGCTGCTCCCTTCACCGAAAAAGGAACCTTGGTCGCCGTGGTTGTTGCTACCTACGTACCAGCGTCCTTGGCCTCCGTGGTTGTCGCCGCCGCTCTCCGAATTTTGATTGCCTTGGCTACCCTGGTTCTGGCCACCGCCGTCGCCGGAGGCTTGGTTGCCCTGATCGCTGCCGGGGCCTTGATTATACCCACCACCGGCGCCACCGCTCGTGCCGCCTTGGCCGCCCTGGTTGTTGCCATTCGGATTTGGGTTTGATGCGCCAAACCCGTCATTGGTCAGGGCGTTAACCGGCGTGTTCGTTGGATTGTCGTTGCTATCGACCGCTCCGGACACGGGCACGGTCGTGCCGACTGTCGCAGCGGCTGTCGTGGTAGCGCCGGGAACGGTCGTCGAGTTGCCGACATACGATCCGCCGCCCGTTGGAAGGTTGTTGCCGGACACATCGTCCGCGTCGGCCACAAAACCCACGCCCGCTGCCACAAGTTGTGCAGCGTTGGTTGAGTTGAGGCCTGTTGATTCGATGCTTTGGAGACCGGCGACGGCGTTCGCGGTGTCGGTCTTGAGGGTCCCGGAGATCAACTCATTGTCGAACCGGTCACCAAAAACGCCACCTTGCGAGCCGGTGAAAGTTTCTCCAAACCCGTTGTAGTTGTTGATCTGGGTGATCAGAGATTGAATTTCCGAATTCGTCGGATTGACGGTGCCATTGGCAATACCATCAAGCGTGTTGTTCAGCTGGTTCGCCTCGGCGACGAATTGCGACCAGAAATTCGTTTGAGCTTGGTTGTCCTGGTACTGGAGAATCGTACCACCATGATCATTCACGCCGCCGACGCCGTTGAGATAAGCCGGGAATTCGCCAAACCCGCCCGTGCTTGCGCCGAACGTTTGGTTCGGTTGCGCACCGTTGTTTCCAACCGAAATGTCGCCTGCCGCTGCGGCCAATGCCGGGTCGTTGTTCACGATATCGACCATGTCGAGCAGGTTGTCATTCGTCGAACGCGCCGCGTCATTGGGATTGGTCGCGTACATCCCATCGAATTTGTCCAGCTGAAGCTCGGCTTGATTGAGTAGGGTCTCGACATGGACTGTCGTCAGCGCCTGCTCTTGTTGAGCCGTCAGTGCCTGTCCCTGTGGAGACATGCCGGCTTGCTCGTTCGCTTCGATGGAAGCAAGAGCGGTCGGATTGTTGACGATATTGGTCAAGCCCGTCACGACCGCTTGCATGTCGGTGTTGAATTCCGTGAGGTTCGTGGCATTCAAGCCGCCGGCTGAAAGATCATTGGCCGCATTGAATACCGCTCCGACTTCTGCAAGCGTCGGGGGGGCGGCGGAACTCCCTTCAGCCGCGCCGATGGCTGCGGCTGTATCGCTCCCGGTCGGAAGTTGTTGGAAGCCAACATTGGCAAAACCGGTGGCGCCTTGATAGGCTGCAGCATTGAGCGCCGTTGCGAGAGTCGCGTCGCCGTTTATTTCTCCAAGGATCTCTTGTTGAGTAAGCGCGATGGTGCCTTGTGCCGCCGCCGCGGCTGCACTGGTTCCGACGGAGAGCGGAGCTTCGTGGAAAAGGGTCGCCAGTTGTCCCTGAATCGCAGAAAGCTCGCCGGCTAGCGCCGGATCGGAAATTGCCTGGCCGCCAACGGTAATCGCGTTCGGGTTTGCAAGCATCGCGTTGACATCAGCTTGAACGGCGTTGATGTCCTGCACGTACATGGGTTCGTACGGCTGTTGATTGTCGGCGCTCGCAGCCTCAACGGTCGTAGAGCCGGTCCACAAACCGCCTTCTGAAAGGCGCACCGCGTCATTGAAAACCGCGCCGGCCTGCGCGAGATCGGTGGACGTATTCAGAGCGCTTTCGATCGTGGTTGCGAAGGTATTGCCCGGTTGCGTAATTGATACGCCATCGAGTCCTTCGGTATCGCGGATAGTCGATGGAACTGTAATCATCTCGAGCTCTCCCCTGTTAAAGTCTGTTGAAGCCCCCCGATTTACGCAATCATCACGTTGCGCCCGCCGACAATTTGCTCGCGACGGTTCATCTTCTTCCAATGACTGTCCGTCTTTCTCGACAGCCCATCTTGATCGAAGCTGGTAAAAATGGCCGCAGCAAGGAGCTTCGGCGGCAGTGATTGCCTTTGATGCGATCGGTTCGACTCAACTCAACTCGCAAATGTGTCAAGGCGCGGCGTCCTCCTTACGGCTCATCAAACATGCGGCGGAATTGATCGGTGATCGGCTTGAATAGATAGCTCAGCATCGTACGACTGCCGGTCTGTAGGAAAACCTCGACCGGCATGCCCGAAACCAAGGTAAGACCCTTCAGGCGCCGACGTTCGTCGCCGGCAAGATCAATTCTGACGACATAGAAGCTGGCGTTTGTTTGTTCGTCGCGGCCCAAATCGGCCGAAATGTATGACAGAGTACCTGTGACTTGCGGCGTTGTTTGGCGATCGAAGGCGGAAAACCGTAGATATGCCTGCTGGCCACGCTTAACTTGATCGATGGCGTTCGGCGGAAGGTGACCTTCAATCTCGAGATTGTCGGTTTCCGGGACGATTTCCATGATGACATCGCCAGGGCGCACAACGCCCCCGATCGTGTGGATCGCCAACTGGTGAATTGTCCCGGATGTCGGAGCCCGAATGTCGATCCGGTCAAGCTGATCCTTGGCGGTCACATTTTTTTCCGTCAGTTCGGCTTCCTTGTCCTGGGACTTCGCGAAGATCCTTCATGACTTCAGCACGGAAATCCTGATCGATCTTTACGATTTGAAGGCGCGCTTGTCCGATTTTGGCCCTGGTCTCCGCGATTGAGGCGGTCAGTTGGGCTCGCTCACCATCGAGGCGGGCAGAATCGCGCTGCAACGTCGTCATACGCGCCAGGGGCACGAGACCCTTGGTGTAAAGCTCTTGGACGCCGGTCAGTTCGGTCGCAATAAGACTAAGCTGGGACGATTTCGATCTGATCTCAGCTTCCAGGCCGCCGATCTGCTCTTCAAACTGGCGAATGTTGTTCTCGTAAAGGTCCTTCTGACCCTCGCGGGCACTCGATCGGGCATTGAACAATGATATTTCCGAAGCCAGCAGATGTGCGACGCTTGCGTCGGCCGTCCGTCCGGCAAGCTGCTCGGGCGGCTGAATTTCCTTCAACCCATCCCGCTCGCTGACCAGCCTGGCCATGCGCACACGAGTTTGATCGAGCTGGTCGGCAATCAGCTGCTGATTGGCTTGCGCTTGGGTCTGATCGAGCCGGGCAAGAACAGTGCCCGCTTTCACATGCATTCCGTCGCGGACCGGGATTTCCGCCACCACCCCTCCGGTCGGATGCTGTATCTTCTTCACATTGGACTCGACCACAAGTGTGCCCGGCAGCACCACGGCGCCAGACATCGGAATCATTGTGAAGCAGATGCCGGCGACAGCGGCGCTGACGATGAGCACCCGCGCCGCGACCTTGAGTTCAGCCTGGTGCTTGCGGGCGACCTGGTTCGTGAAATCGTTAGACGCGTCGTAGTCGGTGTCGGCGACGGCAAAAAGCCAAACAAGTTGAGCTTTCAAGGTTTGCAATAAAATGCGGACCGCAGGAGGAGGCTCCCATTTGGGGAACGCGTCACTTTCCGGAGCGACACGATCATTGATTGCCGCCAGGCGCGTGGGGTTTTGCAGCGAATGAAGGTCGAAACGATCAAGCGGCACTGAAGGGTTCGGAAACCGCAACGTCTGCTCCGGGCTCGCGCCTCGCGCTTGGCGAGGCGGCTGGCGGTCACGCCTGCCATTGTTCCGGTCGTGATCGATCGCTTTTTTTGCCGTTCGCAATTCGATGATCAGCGCCTCGCCCTGCGGCCCGACCGACGTTTGCCACTGCCGTGATGGATGGTCGCCGATCGCTCTATCTCGCTGGGTGCGACCGATCGTGCTCATCGCCGCGCTCCTTCCGCAGCGCGAGCGTATTGGTCCTCCGCCGTGCCTGGCTTGAATGCGGTCGGTGCAGCAGTCGATCGGGCGACGCGAGCAAACAATTCCTCGCGCGGGCCAAAGGCGACTACACGGCCCTGGCGTAGCACCATCGCCATATTGAGCGCAGAAATAGCTTCCGGCCGGTGCGACACCAGCACCACGATGCTCTGGTTCTTCCGCAGCATTTCGACGGCTTTAATCAACGCGACTTCGCCATCATGGTCGAGATTGGCGTTCGGTTCATCGAGAACGACCAGAAAAGGCTCGCCGAATACCGCGCGCGCGAGTCCGATGCGCTGGCGCTGCCCGGCCGAAAGGCATGAACCGCGCTCGCCGATCCTGGTCGCATAGCCGTTGGGCAACGACAGAATCATCTCGTGCGCGCCAGCGAGCCGCGCGGCGCTCAGAACTGAATCCGAGGAGGCACCCTCGTCGAAGCGTGCAATATTTTCCGCAACGGTACCGTCAAAGAGTGCGACATCCTGGGGCAGATAACCGATATGTCGTCCGAGCCGGTCCGGATTCCAATTGTCGAGCGCGGCGCCGTCAAGACGGACGACTCCCTTGGTCGCGGGCCAGATCCCGGTGAGGGCTCTCACGAGCGAGGACTTGCCGGCCGCGCTCGCGCCCAGCAATGCCATGCCCGTCCCGGCTGTCAGTTTAAACGAGATGCTGGAAAGGACGATCCTGCCTCCCGGTACCGCGACCGTGACATCCTCGACGGAAAGGCTCTGGTTCGGTCGCGGTAGCTCGACAGCGGCCGGTGGCGGCGGAGCTGTGGTTTGCAGGGTCTTGCGTAATCGGCCGATTCCTTGACGCGCAGCAACCAGTTGTTTCCAGTTCGCCAAGGCAATTTCGATCGGCGCCAGGGCGCGGCCCATCATGATCGATGAAGCGATCATGATGCCGCCGGACGCCTGCTCAACGATGACGAGATATGCGCCGACGCCGAGTATCGCCGATTGCAGGATGTAGCGTACAACCTTGGCAATCGCTCCGACGTTCGCATAGATGTCCGAAACGTCGAAAATCTGCCGTAGGTGGCGTTCGTTAGCTTCAACCCACCGTGTGGTGAAGCGGCCGGTCATGCCGAGCGCCCGGATCACCTCGCTATTTTGGTGCGTTGCGTCGGCCAGCGCCTGCCTTTGGGCGCTGGCATCCATCGCGGATTTTGCCGCGGTGCGCGAGCGACGCTCCGTGGCCACAGTCAGCGCGACAATCGTCGTGGCGCCGACCAACGCAACCACGCCGATCAACGGATGAAAAACCAGAAGCGCAACAAGGAACATTGGCGTCCACGGTATGTCGAGAAAGGCCGTGGGGCCGACGCCAGAAAGGAACATGCGTATCTGATCAAGGTCACGCAGCGGTTGCTGCGCGGTCATGGCCTTTGCGCCCCGCAGCGGCAATGTGGCGACCGCCAAGTAAAGCCGTTTCTGCAGGCTGACGTCGAAGAGCGTGCCTATGCGCGACAGCATCCGCGCCCGCGCCGCTTCAAAGTATGCCTGGAAAAGGTACGCGATGAGAACCATCGCCGAGAGCCCCAAAAGTGTCGCGACGCTGCGGCTAGGCAGCACTCGGTCATACACCTGCAGCATGTAGAGAGACCCGGAGAGCATCAGCAGATTGATGACGCCACTGAAGATGGCGACGGCACCAAGCCGATGCGCGCTCGCTCGCAACTCGAGCGCCACAAGATCATCCGACGCCGGACTCGACATGTTCAACTCACGATACTTGCTCGCCGGGCGGGTGTGCTCCTCGTATCAACAATGCAGATGCGATGCCCGATCCCCTAACGTCGAAAGCTAGCTACGGAAACCCGACGGAATTTCGACCAAAGTTCGGCGCGACTCTCATGCGCGGAAAATCGTACGGCGAAGCGTTCCGCTGCCAAGTCGAACGTCGTCTATCGAATTTTTTGTAACGCGCGCACGGTCTTCGACGGTCGTCCATATTTTTTGCTCGTGAAATGGCAAAACGCCCCGGTTATCGCATGCGCGCCTGCTGGCCAACGCCGTGGCGCCATCAATCTACCTAGGAATGATCACACATTTTGTCCGGCTGCTTCGTAATTTGGACAGGCCAGAGCCTAAATGGCGGGCGAGTCTCGCGGCGATATTGCCGAAGCCACGCTGACCTTCAGTCGTCCGCGAGGAAGGAGGATAAAGGCAGATTTAAAATATGATCGCCGTCGCGGTATGCAAACAGTAGTGATCAGCGCGGCGATTGCCGCGCCTGGCGCGAACGTCGATCAGAGCGTGGGAGATTTCGACGTGTTAGTGCAATGCGGCGGCTGATCGCCAAGGGATCGGTCGCAAAGTCGTTCTATTCAATCCAACTATCGGAGGTCTTGGTACTTCAATCAGGATATGGTCATTTTGCGATGTAGATCGCAACAGCTTCTTTTGTGAACCACGGCAACGATATCGATCCGGGAGGAAGACGAGACTGCGGACTGCTCATTGTGGGGGGCGTGAGGTGAAGCAGACGAGACCGGCAAAGAAAACCGACTACGGTACCGTCATTTTTCATTGGGTATTGGCGGCATCACTCGGCCTTGCGGTCGCTACGGGGCTGAGAATTGCGAGTGAAACGCCGGACCGCAACTGGATCAACATTTTCGATTCTATACTTCCGAAAGCCGCGGTATGGACCGAGCATATTCAAGCCGCTGTTTTGCTCATCGGCACGGGTGTTGCGTACGTTGTGTATGTTTCCCACGGCCGTCTCGGACAGCGCCTGCGAACTCGACACGATCCGGCTAAGGGGACTGTTCGGCCGTCGCCACGCACGATGGGGAACCATCAATATTTTTCTTTATTGGACGTTCTTTCTGGCGATGTTGTCACAGTTGGTAACGGGAACGCTCCTATATTTCGGTCGTGCCGGCAGTTTCGTTGTCCAGGTCCACTGGCTTGGAATGTGGGCTATTCTTTGCTACGTCGCCCTACATTTATACGCCCAATGGCGGTACGGAGGCGCGGCACAATTGCTGCGCATTTTTCGGCCTGCGAGACTCGCCGCGGCGGCGCCGCGATTTGAATTGGCCGACGTGCTGGCGCTGCTCGATGAGCAGGCACGCCACCCGCCGGCGTCCAATCAACCTTCGCCAGCGAACGCCTTTGCGAGCACTTCAGGTACGGCGCAGCCGAGGTCGGGGACCGGCCGCGAGCAAGGCCTCCACCGCGTGAAAGTATCCGAGAGCGAGGTTGTAGAATCCGCGGGCACTGTAGTCGGAAACGATCACACCAAGTCTTCGCGAACGGCGCGTTACGCGATCAATTTGAATTCCTTTTTCCTTGCGAGCGTGGTGGCGAGCATGGTCGTCGTCGCCGTGCTCAAATCTGAGCGGCTAGTCATCGATCATCTGCACATCTATCGAATTAGCCGAACGGAAGCTCCGATCATCGATGGCGAGACCTCCGACCCAGTCTGGCGAAAAATCCCGGCAACCTTTGTCGCCACGGCGAACGGAGGCAATTTCCAGGGAACCGGCGAAACGACGATCTCCATTCGGGCGGCGCATGACGGGCTTTACGCGTATTTTCTGTTCATGTGGGACGATCCGACCCGTTCGCTGAAACAGCTTCCGCTGCGGAAATCTCCGGCCGGTTGGGAGCTTCTCCACGATGGTTACGAATTTGGCGACGAGCGCGCGTACAACGAAGACAAATTCTCGGTGCTGTTAACTGATCGCGACACGATACTTGCCGGCGATGCGACGTTTCATGCGGGCACAGCGCCGGTGGCCGGCCAACCGGCTACGCTTTCGGGACGCGGCTTACATTATACGATGCACGAGGGAGAGTTTGCCGACGTTTGGGAATGGAAGGCGACGAGCACCAACGCCTCGAAGTACTGTGACGACGACTATTTTGGTCCGCCAGCCGATGCCACGCAAGCGGAGCTCGATGCGCGTGCTCCCTATCGGGGAGGATTCGCATCGGATCCCGGCTCCGCTAATTATCAGGATAATTTCACGCCGTTTCCGATAACGGAGCATGCCTACGGCGTGGTCCCGGGCCGTTTGCCCAAAGATCTTAATATTTTGAATGCTGCGCTCGGCCGCGTCGATCTCGATCCAGATCACAGCGAAAGCGAAACTGCGCGTTGGTACATGACCGAGGAGGAGACCCTGCCATATTCACCAGAACGCGACCGCATTGTTCCCGATGGCGCAATTGTCCCGGGTATTATCATTTCAGGCGGATATTCAGGCGATCGCGCCGACGTGAGATGTGCGGGTCGCTGGGGGGCCGGGCGGTGGGCGCTGGAGGTGACACGCCGCCTGGACGTCGAAAGTCGATACGACGTGCCGATCCGAACAGGAATCTCAATGCGCGTCGCGGCGTTTGACCATTCGCAAATTCGACACACAAGACATGTTCGAGCGTTACGTCTGGAGGTGGAGTGATGCCGAAGTCCTGCAGAGTGTGGATCAACGGCGAACAGCTTACGGCGAAGGTGGGAGATTTGCTGCTCGACGTCGCCCTGATGAATGGAATCGAGTTACCGCATGACTGCCGCTCGGGATATTGCGGAGCATGCCAAGTGCGTGTGGTGGCCGGACGCTGTCTAGGAGCGCGTGGCAATTCTGGCGTTGTTCATGCATGCCAGACGCGCATCATTTCCGACCTACGCGTCGCCGTCGAGAACGCTCCCGAGATAGTGGAAGTATCGGGAAAAATTGTCGAGCTCGGCAATGTCGCTCCTGATGTATTGGAGGTCTGCGTCGAAAGTCATCGGCCCCGTCTGTTACATACCCGGTCAATACCTTTCGCTCCAGTTTCGCGGCTTTCCCGCGCGTTACTACAGTCCAACGGTACCCCTGGACTGGCCTAACAATCCGGACCTTGTCCGCTTTCATGTGCGGCAGCTGCCGACGGGGCGCGTGTCTTCGGCACTCGGGCGCAGGATCAAGAGAGGTCATCGGGTGAAAATGAGGGGGCCGTTCGGCGCGGCCCATTTTCGTCCTAAAGAACCCAGGCGCCTGGTGCTTGTTTCGGGCGGCACGGGGTTTGCTCCGATATGGGCGATCGCTGAAGCGGCGATCAGAGAAAAGCCGATGCGTGAGCTTGTGCTTATAGCCGGAGTCCGCGAGTTGGCGTCGCTTTACATGATCCCGGCGCTATGCAGACTTGCGCTATTTCCCCATGTCACGATTATCGCAACCGTACTGACGCAACAGAACGTCTCGCGAGCGATCCGGCACGGCCAGCCAGCCAATTACCTTCCCCCGCTTTCTCCTAGGGACATTGTGTATGTGGCGGGGCCTCCTGCTCTCGCCCAGGCTGTAGGACGGATCGCGCAGGGTAGCGGCACACCTTGTTTCGCGGATCCGTTCTTACCTTTTTCCGATGAAGGCAACGGTAAATCGTTTCTTTCGCGCACCGCCGAGTGGTTCGTGCCTACCGCACAGCAAGCGTCGCCGATGCGTTGCGAAATAACGAGATAAAATGGGTCCCGTCCCTCAGCGCCGGTGGTCCGAACGTCCTGATAAGGCCTCCAGAATAATTTGTTTTACGCAACCAACAGCAGGCCGGACAGTAAGCGCCATGTCCGATGAGAGCCACTAACGGACGCACGGGTTGCCAAGATGGAGATTGAGGCCGGCATGATACATGGTGGAGACGGGTTCGAATACGACCGCGTCTGCCACCAACAAATCGGGCTACACGAGAATTACGAAGCACCATCTGACGCCCGCCGTTCGGCGAGCAGCCATTGCGCGAACTCGCGCACCTGCGGCTTGCCGGTGGAGAGCCGCGATTCGATGATGAAATACGCGCGCGATCCAACAAGCGTCTGTTTGAACGGCGCGGCGAGGGCGCCCAATTCGATGAGGTCGTTGACCAGCGGCTGACGGCCAAGCGCCACGCCCTGACCGCTGATCGCCGCCTGGATCATCTGTTCATATTGGCTGAAGTGCAGGGCGCCGGCAGATTTGAGCTCACCGATGCCCAGCGCGGTGAGCCAGGTGCCCCAATCCATGTATATGGCTTCCGCGCCGGCATAATCGAAGTGCAGCAGAGTGTGATGGGCGAGATCCTGCGGCCGTTTCAGGGGCCTGTTTTTTTCGCGCAGGAGCGCGCGGCTGCACACCGGGATCATCTCCTCGCCGAACAATCGGACCGCGCCCTCTGGCACGGATTCGGGCTTGCAGTAGCGGATGGCGAGGTCGATCAGGCTCCGCTCTAGATTAAGGGCGTCGGTCGTGGCCGAGATCCGCACGTCGATATCGGGGTGAAGCGCAGTAAAGCGCCGCAGTCGCGGAATAAGCCACAGCGAAGCGAAGCCCGTCGTTGTGGTTATGGAGAGCTGGCGAGCGTGGGTTTCGGCTCGGAGTTGGTCGGTCGCGCTCTGCAGCCGATCGAGCACATCGGCCGCGATCCGATAGAGCGCCTGCCCGTTCTCGGTCAGAGTGAGCGAACGCGGCCGTCGCTCAAACAGCTTTAAGCCGAGATTGCCCTCGAGCGCCTTGATCTGCCGGCTCACGGCGGACTGGGTAATGAACAGCTCCTCGGCAGCTTTGGTGAAGCTCAGCGTGCGAGCCGCAGCCTCGAAGCCCTGGAAGAAGGCCAGGTGCGGGAGGTTGTAGCGCTTGCTTGCCATTCCCTAAACTCATCCATCGGCTGAGGAAAGATCGTTTGAAGCACCCGTAATCCTTCGCCAATATACGGTTAAACATGAGATTTGAACGCATCTCCATTGTACCGGCATGAATCATTCTCATGCAATAGGAGGTTCCTATGAAAGGTCCGTTCGACACCCCGGTCTACCTTAAAGAGCACCAATCGCTTCGGCTCCCCGACGGGGCCGGCCTCGAGGTTCGATGTCTTCTTGGCAATCTCTGGATCACCGAGGAGGGAAATGGCGAGGACAACATCATCGCCGACGGGGAGTCGTTCGTGCTCGACCGGTCGGGCCTGTCGCTCGCCACCGCTTTGCGCGGCCCCGCGCTGCTCGTCGTACATCCTGGCTCGGGCATTGCGCAGCATCCGCTCCAGGCCGCGGCGTGAGTACCGCGCCGCGCGCTCAGCTCGGCCTTGCTTGGCCGCCACGTTCGCCGGTTGGAGAATGGGTGACGTTGCGGTCAATCGCTCCCGGCGATGCCGGCGTCCTCCAAGCCTATGTCCGCGGGCTCTCGCCTGAGTCCCGTTACAACCGGTTCTTCGGTGCGCTGAATGAATTGCCTCCGGCGGAGCTCGACCACATCATCCACCTCGACCGAAAATACGAGCTGGCGCTGCTTGCCGAGACCAACGTCGATGGCGCGCCGGTCGTGATTGGCGAGGCGCGGTACGTGCTTGCGCCCGATCGGCTCGAGTGCGAGTTCGCACTTTCGGTCGCAGACGATTGGCGTGGTAAGGGGCTGGGCACGCTGCTCATGGCCGACATCGAGTGCCGAGTGGGGAGCATCGGCGCGAGGCATCTTGGCGGTGACGTATTGCGCTCCAACGAGCCGATGAAGGCGTTGGCGCGCAAGAACGGCTTCCTCATGGCCGATGTGCCTCGCGATGCCAGGCTGGTCCGTATCACGAAGGATTTGGCGCTTTCACGAGGTCGGGGGCCCCGCGAGGCGCTGAGCGCATCCGATCGGGCGATTGCGGCGTGACAGTTTTGCCTTCTCTGTTGTGCGGCCGATGCTCGATTACATCGTGGGGATTGTGCCAGTAGCGCATCCGATGGTTGCCGCTTCGTCCATGGCGATGTCGCTGAAGCCAATCAAGACCACGACGACGGCCGCTAGGACCATCACGACCGATCCATCATCTCACCGGCGCAAAACGAACGCCTCGTGTGGCTGGCGCCGTTCCCATCGAGCCCGCTCAAGCTCTGGACTGCTGCTTTCAGCCTGAGGATAGCCGAGACAAAAATATCCGATGAAGCGCCACGTATCCGGAACATCCAGCAGCTTGTTAACGCGGGTGGGTGTCAGAATAGAGACCCAACCCACTCCAATGCCCTCCGAGCGCGCCGCAAGCCACATCGTGTGGACTGCTGCCACAACCGAGTATTCGAGCATCTCCGGCATTGTCCTTCGCCCAAGGCCATGCCCGACATCGGTTGCCTGGTCGGCGAAAACAGCCAGTTGGCATGGGGCTTCCTGCAGGCCGGCCAGCTTGAGTTCGGCATACTGCTTTGCAAATTCGCCTGTATACGATTTCAGCGCGTCCGCATTGCAGGACCTAAACTCTTCAAGTATGGCGCGGCGGCGCACGGCGTCGTCAACGATCACGAACCGCCACGGTTGACTGAGACCGACGGAAGGCGCGAGGCACGCCATTTCAATAAGGCGTTCCAGTGCGCCTGCGGGCAAGGGCTCGGACCGAAAGCGCCGAACGTCACGACGCCAGACGAAAAGGTCACGCAGTTGGGTACGGAAAGCGTCGTCGAAGCTCATGATCGAAGGATCACCAGTTGCAGGTCTCATCACTACCTTTCGGATTTCTGACGATACGGTTAGCTTGATCTGAGCACAAAGTGGAGGAGGGGCGAAAGGCAAAATCAAAAAGCCTGCTACGAACTTCGGGGCAAACACCGGCAAGGCGCGATGAGAGAGACTTTGGGGTGGAAGAGCAGCCTTGGCCTGCGTCTAGGGCGCGCCCGGGGCTTCTATCTGATCGTCGGCGGCGCCACTTTGATCGGTTCGCTCGGCGCGATGAGCGCGGTCAATCCGATCACGATGCTGGTGTGGAGCGCGGTGGTCAACGGCATTGTCGCCGTCCCGCTGATGGTCGGCATGATGATGATCATCACCAATCGCGCGATCATGGGACAATTTGCCGCCTCGCGCGTGCTGGCGACATTCGGCTGGCTGGCGACGTTGCTCATGGGCCTCGTCGTCGCCGCTCTCTTGTTGACGACCGTGACCGGCTGACGCGCTCATTGATAGGGCGAACCGTTTCGTCCGCCCGCCGGGCGCCGTCTCTTCGGTGATCAAAGTCGAGGCGCTAGTTCCGTCGCGCGGTCATGCCGATGAGAACGCCGATGCCGACCGCAAACGCCAGCGTGAACAGTGGACGGCTTTTGGCTTGCGCGGCAATCCGTTCCAGAGCGTCATTGCCGACCTGAGCGCCGATCCTTGCCGCCTCGTTGCCGAAGCTCGCCGCTTCGTCGGTGGCCAGCTTTTGACCGCGGCGGAAGCGATCCAGGACATCGCTGAGGATCGGTCCGATCGCTTCGGCAAATTGCGTGCTGGCGGAAGAGGCCGTCGTGGCAGCGCGGTTGCCCGCGGATTTGCCGATTCCGCCGAGTTGCTTCTCGATGGCGCGCAACTGGTCGGCTATTGCGCTGAGGCGCGGATCGAATGCGCTTGGGCGGTGCTGAAACATCGTCTTCTCCGTACTCGCGGGTGAGCGGCCAGACGGAGGAGAACCCGCTGGCGGATGGAATGTTCCGGCCGCGGAACATTTCGCGTTTTGCGGTGTTGGCTGGGCATCACAGGTCAATCGACGACGATCAAGGAGCCACGGACATGCCGGAAGTCCGCTCTTCCACCTCGGATTTCAACCGCGCCTTCGGGGACGCCAAGAAACAGGCCGCTAACGTTGCCGGCGAAGTCTCCGACGCCGCCCAGGATCTTTACGACCACGCGTCGGAACGCGCCTCGCGGCTTGGCGACGCCAGCACCCAGGCCGCGCGCAAGACCGCCGGATCGTTTGAGAAGGCGTTGCGCAATACGATCGAGAACCAGCCTTACACCGCCGTTGCCATTGCGGTTGGCCTGGGATGGTTGCTGGGCCGCATGCACCGTCCGCTTTGATCGACGACGCGCGCCTCGGTAGTCACTTCTCAGGTGGTTCCTTCTCAAATGTCAGGCGACTAACGAGCGGGCTGAACTCGGATCGCCCGCAGAGCCGCATGACAACGGGCAGTGATCGCTTTAGAAACTTCCTTTCCATCGGCGCGTTTTTCGCATGTCCCCGCCAGAGCCAAATCGGACGATCCTGTCAAAGAGCAGTAAAAGCGTCATGTCTGGCACTAAGGTCCACGAAGTCGCAGAATCTGTTTTTAATCGCAGTCAAAGGCGAGCTGCCGAGATTGATGAAGCCCTGAAGCAGGAGGAGGCCAGGCACGCGGCTGTTCTCAAGAACATGCACCGACTGCGGGCATTGCGCTTGGCGCGAAGTGCAGAGCATCAGTCGACCAAGAAGTTAGTCGAGAGCGAGAAGAGCTAAAAGGAGACCGCATGCTCGATTTCGCGATGTTTGCAGCACTTATCGTGATCGCTGCCTTCGCCATCATCGGCGGCCTCTACCTGTTATGCCGGCATAGCCGGCCATGGCACGATCAGGCGTGGCACGATCGGAAACGCAAAAAGATTATGATGTCGAATTTGAAATGAGCGCGCGCCATTGACGCGGTGCGCTTACCGACATCCCGAGAGCTCCTGTTTGGGCTTACGCAGACATCAAAAATGGTGAAGAGGAGGCCGGGCTACGGCGCTTCGCCGGCAGGCGGAACATTCGCGCATGTGCTGAATTAACAATCAGGTGCTGAATTAACAATCAGGACGGTCGGGTGCCGTCTGGGAGACCTTCATGGAAAGCGATCTGCGTCCTGCGTCCATGCTCATAGACGCACAATCTGCGGTGTCATGGGGCGCCATTGCCGCGGGCGCTGTTGGTGCAGCCGCATTGGCGCTGCTTTTGATCGCCTTTGGAGCGGGGCTGGGCCTGTCGGCCGTATCGCCCTGGAGCGACAGCGGCGTTTCGGCATCAACCTTTAAGACTGGCACCGGAATATATCTGGTGATCGTGGCCGTGATGTCGTCAGCCGTCGGCGGCTACCTCGCCGCGCGGCTGCGGTCCAAATGGGCCGGTCTTCATACCCAGGAGGTTTTCTTTCGCGATACAGCCCACGGCTTTATCGCTTGGGCCTTCGCGACACTTTTGAGCGCCGGCGCCTTGAGTTCCGCCGCCGCGTACCTGGCGAATGGCACCGCGGCGGGATTGGGCGGCGCGGCATCGCAGGCGACCCGATCCGTCAATCCGGCGGACATCTACGTCGACAAGCTCTTCCGCCCTAATGCGGCGGCGCAGCCGGCGTCCGCGCCCGATGCAGCCAACGCAACCCGTAATCAATCGCGGGCAGAAGTCCTGCGCTTATGGACGGCCAGCTTTCACGACAACCAGGACCTCAGCGCCGCCGACAAAACCTATGTGGCGCAAGTTGTGGCTGCGCGCACCGGCATGAGCCAAGCCGATGCCGAGAAACGCGTCAACGACGTCGTCGCCGAGGCAAAGACTGCGGCCGACGATGCGCGCAAAGCCGCTGCCAAGCTTTCCTTCTGGCTGACCGCGGCCATGTTGTTTGGAGCATTCGCGGCAAGCCTCGCGGCGGTCGAAGGCGGCTCGCTGCGCGACGGCACCTGGAATGATCGCGTTCTTGTCCCTCGACCGTTATAAGGAGCACATATCATGGGTAGAGGAATTCTTCTTTGGCTGCTCGGCGTCCCCATCCCGATCATCATCCTCCTCGCGCTTTTCTGGCACTGACCAAATGAGAGGTTGCGTCGAAAGACGCAAGCTTCTCCTCGTTATGCGAGATTTTGACAGGCTCGGCGCCAAGACGGTAACAGACGCGACGTGACGAACAGGCGTCCAAATTTAATCACTTCACGGAGTTAGTCCATGTCCATCGGCACTATTCTGCTCATCATCCTCGTCATTCTCCTGCTCGGCGGCTTTAGTGGGTTTGGCGGTGGTCCCTTCTATGGGACCGGCTACTACGGCGGTGGGGGACTAGGCATCGTGATTGTCATCCTGTTGATCCTGGTTTTGCTCGGTAGAATTTGAACAAGTCGACATTCTCAGCCGCTTGTTTCGATCCGCGAACCGGAAAAGACGTGACACAAATCGTGTGTGACGGATGACAGAACCCGATAACCGCCAGCTGATTCTGACGCGAAACTCGGAATCTCGAAGATGGCACAGTCCGCGCACGCTTATGTGCGGGGGAGTACCAGCAAGTTTTACGAGTGGCTGGAGAACAGCAGCCGCGGCAAAATACCGGAAGGCCCGCCGGTCTGGATTTGCGGCGATTGTCATGTCGGCAATCTCGGTCCGCTCGCCGATGCGAAGGGCCATGTCGTCGTACAGATCAGGGATCTTGATCAAACCGTGATCGGCAATCCGGCGCACGATTTGATCCGGCTTGGGCCTGTCGCTGGCGTCGGCGGCTCGCGGATCGGACCTGCCCGGCGTGACGACAGCAAGAATTCTGGAAGAGCTTGTCGCCGGCTACCGCGCGGCGCTTTCGGGTAACTTCGAAACCGACAAGGACAAGTCCCACCGGCCGAGGTCAATTCAGAGACTGCTGGCGCAATCCACGCGACGCAGATGGCGGCACTTGGCGGAGGAGCGGCTCGACACCGTCAAGCCCACTATCCCTCTGGGAAAGCGCTTCTGGGCGCTGCTGCCGGAAGAGCGCAAGGCCTTGAACCAGATGTTCGCAAGCGATGCCGTCAGACCGACGCTCAGGTCACTTCAGGGTCGGACGCAAGGACGATCCCGTGGATCTCGCTCGATGCGGCCTATTGGCTGAAGGGGTGCAGCTCGCTCGGTCGGCTGCGCTACGCAGCGCTACTTCGTATCGGCAAGGGCAAAAATTCCAGCCTCTGCCTGGTCGACGTAAAGGAGGGGGTGACCGCCGCGGCCCCCAGAGCTTCGAAAGTGGAAATGCCGCGGGATAATGCCGATCCGGGTCGTGACCGGCGCAAGAGCGCTTTCTCCCAATCTTGGAGAGCGCATGATGGCGGCAAGGCTACTCGATAAAGCCGTCGTCGTGCGGGAGCTGATGCCGCAAGACCTGAAGATTGAGATCGATCGACTGAGCCGGCAGGAAGCGATGAGTCTCGCGCACTATCTGGCGAGCGTAGTTGGTCGCGCGCACGGCCGGCAAATGACATCGAGCCAGCGCCGGGCATGGCGTTCCGATCTGGCGAAAAACCACAAGGCTGCGCTTGAAGCTCCGTCTTGGCTGTGGGCGAGTGTCGTGGAACTCATTGCTCTGCACGAAGCCGCTTATCTGGATCACTGCAGGCAATTTGCCTTGGCAGAGGCGGCTTGAACTGTGCTGGACGGAACGTACCCCGTTTACCCGCGTTGACCCACGTTAACGCAAACCCAACGAGGTAGTCAGTGAATAATCCAAACCAAGGCGGCCAGCAAAATCAGGGCGGCCACGATCAGAAGCCAGGTCAGCAAACGCAGAACCCGGGCCAGGGCGGTCAACAGCAAGGCGGGCAAGATCAGAAGCCCGGCCAACAGACGCAGAAGCCGGGCCAAGGCGGTCAACAAGGCGACCACAAACCGGATCAGCAGCACCAGAAGTAGTCGACGTGTCGTCGAAGCTTGGAGAGAGCCCGGCTTCGGCCCGGCTTTCGTTTGTGGCACAGGCGATCCGCCTGCCGCGGGATGATCCCGCCCAAGCGCCGCAAATCGTGGGGTTAATTCATGCGCGGTCTGGAACATATTGTTTCTTCGAGCGCTTGATAGAGGCGCCCCTTTGGGCCGAGACGTTGGTCTAGTGGCGCGCGCTTAGCACGACCCATCGAGAAACATGGCAAGACGCCGACGTGGCAAATGCCGCCGTCCGTCGCCCATCTCGCCGCACAGCACCAATCAAACGGAGGCAATCATGGCCAAGGAATCGAAGAATCTGGACGACCTGTTTCATGACACCCTGAAGGACATTTATTTTGCGGAGAAGAAGATCCTTTCCACGTTACCAAAGATGGCGAAAGCCGCGCATTCGATTGACTTGAAAGAAGCCTTCGAAAAGCACCGAGGCGAGACCGAAGGTCATGTCGCACGGCTCGAAAAAATCTTCGCCGCGATCGATAAGAAGCCGCAGGCCAAGACCTGCGATGCCATTGTCGGCATTACCGACGAGGGCGCGGAGATCATGAAGGAATATAAGGGATCGCCCGCGCTCGATGCCGGCTTATTGGCGGCGGCGCAGGCGGTCGAACACTATGAAATATCCCGCTACGGGACGATGAGGACCTGGGCGCAGGAACTTGGGCTGACGGAGGCCGTGCGGTTGCTGGAGCAAACGCTTGCGGAAGAAAAGAAGACCGACGCCACATTGACCGAGATTGCGGAAACCGTGGTCAATCAGCAAGCGGAAGCTGCATAAGAGCGCGATCAAATACTTTGTTCCCGCCGGAACCTAGCTCAAACCGCGCCGTTGCTCACAGCGTCATTCGACAACAACGGAGGTTCGAGATGACATCACTGAGCAAAACTCTCTTCGCTGCGGTAGTGGCCGCGGGCTTTGCGGCGTTCTCCGGCGTGAATGCTTCGGCGGCGGTTGTGTGCACCGGCCCGGTTTGCTGGCATACCCAGGAAGCGTACGACTATCCGCCGGACGCCCGCGTGATCGTTCATCCGGACGATTGGCGCTGGGGCCCGAACGAGCATTTTTCCTGGCGTGAACACGAAGGCCGCGGCTATTGGCATGGCGACCGCTGGATGGAGTGGTAATCGGTGTCCGAGGAGCAGTTACCGGGTTTCATTTGTAGGCCCGGGCTGCTCCTCACCCCCCGGAGGCCAGCCCCGAGATTTGCATGACCGATGAGCGAGCACCCGAATACAAAGAGGCCGATCGCCGCACCGTGCAACAAACGAGTGGTGCGTCACGGCCTGTGGTACCGGCACCGCGCGCCAGACAAGCGGTCACCGGACATAATGTCCGCTACGTGCTGGGTTTCGGGATCGTCGGAACAGTGATTGCATTTGTTATCGTCTATCTGACCTATTTTGGCTAACTAAGACGACCGGTCGCTGCGCTCGGCGAAGCTCTTGGGATTTTGCCACTTCGGGCTCCTGCAGCAGAGGCCTGCCGCGACACCGGCCATCAGCGGCTCGCGTCGCCCGCGCTAGTGGAGCGCTTGGCGGCTTTGCCCGTAGCGTCGACCTAGCGCGGCCTGTCTCCGGCCAAGGTCACGCGGTGCATCACGCGGCGGAAGCCGTGATAGTCGTTGACCGGGTTGTGCAGCGTGCAGCGATTGTCCCAGAGCGCCAACGAGCCGACGCGCCAATTGAAGCGGCAGGTGAATTCCGGCTTGGTCTGGTGCTCAAACAGGAAATTGAGCAGCGGCGCACTCTCGGCCTCGGTCATATCCTTGATACGCACCGTGTGGCCGACATTGATGTAAAGCGCCTTGCGTCCGGTTTCCGGATGCGTTCGCACCACCGGATGCTCGCTGATGTATTCCTTCTTCGTTTCGGCTTTGCCTCCGTCGCGCACGCGATCCTCGCGCGTGCGAGACACGTCGGCTTTGGCCGAATGGTTGACCGCGATCAGCCCATCGAGCATGCGCTTCATGCCCTCGGATAGAGTCTCGTAGGCGAGATAGGTGTTGGCGAATAGCGTATCGCCGCCATAGGGCGGCACCTCACGCGCGATCAGCATGGTCCCCATCGGCGGTTTCTCGAGATAGGCGGTGTCGGTGTGCCAGATGCCGCCGAAATTCTTCGTCTCGTGCTCGAGCTTGATGACCGGGATGATCTCCGGAAAACCTTCGATGCCCTTGATGAAGGGATATTCGACCACCTCGCCGAAGCGCTTGGCGAACCTCAGAAACTTGGCGGGCGGCAGGTCCTGATCGCGGAAGAAGATCACATTGTGCTCGAGCCAGACCTGGCGGATTTCGCCGATGACATTGTCGCCCGGCTCGGACGCTAGATCGATGCCTAAGATTTCCGCGCCGATCGAACCCGACAGCCGCCGCACTTCAAAGCCGCTTCCCGCCACGACGACCGCCTCTGCTGCTGCGATGTCTCGGTACCTCAATTTAGCATAGCCAGGGCGAATTCCAGGCCCTTTTCGTCTATTGAGAAGGTCTGCCACACGAACCGGGCGCCAAGGGTGGCTTTATCGGTTATGCTCATTCCTCGACGCGCCACTATAAATAGATCAGCCGCAAAGGCGGCCGATAGGAGAGGCCTCGAACATGGTCACGTCGCGTGAAATCCGTCTGAAGTCCCGTCCCGTCGGCATGCCCAGTGCCGAGAATTTCGAGCTCGCCACCGTGACGGTGCCCGACCCCGCGCCGGGCGAAGTTCAGGTGAAGAACATCTGGATGACGGTCGATCCGTATATGCGTGGCCGCATGGTCGATCGCGCGAGCTATGTCCCGCCCTTTCAACTGGGCGAGCCGCTGCAGGGCGGCGCGATCGGGGAAATCGCCGCTTCCAATGATCCTCGGCTCAAGCGCGGCGATCTCGTCTCGACGATGTTCGGCTGGCGCGAATCGTTCAACGCGCCGGCGGCAAACTTGCAGAAGCTTGACACCTTCGGGCTGCCGCCGCAGGCGTTCCTGGGCGTTGCCGGCATGCCGGGCCTGACGGCCTGGGTCGGCCTGTTGAAGATCGCGGCGCTCAAGCCCGGCGACGTGGTATTCGTCTCCGCCGCGGCCGGCGCCGTCGGCTCGGTCGTCTGTCAGATCGCCAAGATCAAAGGGCACACGGTCATAGGATCGGCGGGCGGCGCGGCCAAAGGCGCGTTTCTTAAGCAGATCGGCGTCGACCACGTCATCGACTACAAAGCGACAGCCAATCTGACCGAGGCCCTGCTGCAGGCGGCGCCCAACGGGCTCGACGTCTACTTCGACAATGTCGGCGGCGAGCACCTGGAGGCCGCGCTCACGGCGGCCAACCGGTTTGCCCGCTTCGCGCTCTGCGGGATGATCTCGCAATACAATGTTGCCGGCGATGCCGGCCGGGCCGCGTAATCTCATGTTCGCCGTGGGCAAGAGCCTCCGGCTCGAGGGCTTCATCGTCTCGAACCATTTCAATCTGTTGCCCGAGTTCCAAAAGGACATGTCGGGGTGGATGCGCGAAGGCAAGCTGACCTGGAAGGAAACTGTCGAGAACGGCATCGAGAATGCGCCGGCGGCCTTTCTCAAATTGTTCAAGGGCGAGAATTTGGGAAAGATGCTGGTGAAGCTGGCCTAGAAGGGAAGGGGTCTTTGCCGCGCGGCAACGCACGCGCTCGCTGTCCCGACGCCGTGGACGAACGACGAGATGCGAAAATCAAGGGCGGAGATTGCGCCCGTGTGCGCGGGTATTCGGGCCGGCGGGGCGGGGATCGCTTACTCTACGACCGCAAGCCTTGTGCCCGAGACCTTCCCCATCATTCCCGCGGCCTCATCTCGTAGACGCGCCAGCGACGGCCCCTTCGAATGCGTGTCGAATGCAGCTTCGTCGCGATAGACCTCGTAGATCATCACTTTTGCAGCATCGTCGCGGGGCAGCAAGACGTCGAATTGCACAGTCCCGGGCTCATCCTTGAGACAGCGGGCCCTGTGCGCCATCAGCAAGGGCACCAACTCGTCCCTGCGCCCAGGTGCGCTTTCGATCGTGGCGAAGAGAGCAAACTGTGGCATGCGGGCGTCTCCAATCAGCGCAGTGTGCGGCGAGTGACGGTCACAAAGCTTTTCGCGGGCCTCTCGTCAAGCGCCCGCGTGGGGTCAACGCCAGGACAGCGGCTCCGTCGTCAGTCGATCGCGTCACCCTCGTGAACGGACTTTTCGGCATAGGGGCACCCGCGTAATGTCTGTTGCGCGGTCAATCGTGTCGCTTCAACCGAGGTTCGCATGCGTCTCAAGGACAAGATCGCCATTGTCGTCGGCGCCGGTCAGTCGCCGGGTGAGGGATTGGGCAATGGCCGCGCCACGGTTTTGCGTTTCGCTCAGGAAGGCGCCAAGGTGCTGGCCGTCGACAACAATCTCTCCTCCGCCGAGCAAACAGTCGCGATGGCGCGACAATCGGGCGGAGAATGCGTCGCCTTCGAGGCGGACGTTGCCGACGAGACGACGCTCGCGGCGATGGTCGAGGCCGCACGGCGGCGTTGGGGCCGCGTCGACGTGCTCCACTACAATGTCGGCGTGGGCATCGCCGGCGGGGACGCGCCGCTCGACGCGATCACCGAGGCCGCATTCGACCGCATCGCCACCATCAACCTGCGCGGCGCCATCATGGCCTGCAAGCATGTCTTGCCGCTGATGCGCGCGCAGCGCGCGGGCGTCATCATCACGATCTCGTCGGTTGCTGCCTGGGAGAAGTACCCCAACGTGGCCTATAAGGCGACCAAAGCCGGAATGATCGCCTTCACGCAGCAGGTCGCCATCCAGAATGCCGAATTCGGGGTGCGCGCCAATGTTATCCTGCCCGGATTGATGGACACGCCGATGGCGGTCGACACGCGCGCCCGCGTCAGCGGCAAAAGCCGCGCCGAGGTCGCGGCCGCCCGCGATGCGCGCGTGCCGCTGCGCCACAAGATGGGCACCGCCTGGGACGTCGCCAACGCCGCGCTGTTTCTGGCTTCCGACGAGGCGAATTTCATTACCGGCGTTGCGCTCCCGGTCGATGGCGGCGCGCTCGTTCACATCAATTGAGCTACCACCGCGCCAGCGGTGTTTCACAGCATCGGGTTGAGTTGTTGCGGCGTGCGGGTTGGAGTGGATTTCTTCGCTGGAGCCGTGTGCTTCCGCGGCGCCGTCCTGACCGACCGCTTGGCGGCCGCTCGCGCCACCGTCGGGCTCTTGATGCCAGCGGGTGCGTGGGCGATCGCGACCTCTGCCGGCGGCGGCGTTACGCAGCCCGTGACCGCGACGGCGACGACCGACAACAACATTAAAGAGAAGACGACCCGCATGCGCGCAATCCGGCACCGTTTACAGGAACCTTTGCGAAGCAGGATTGACGGCCGGTATGGTTAACAATCTTTAAACAAGGAAGCCGGTATCGAAAAAGGCGGCTCAACCCGAGTGAGAATTTCGACCGTGATTGGGTACAAACCCGCCGCCAAGCTGCGGCCGCGGGCCGGGCCGGCGGCGCCGGCGTGCCGTCACGTCGGGTTTGCGGGAGCCGCGCCGATTTCGCGCATGATCTGTTCGCGCATCACGAACTTTTGCGGCTTGCCGGTCGCCGTCATCGGGAATTCCGGCACGAAGCGGATGTATCGCGGCACTTTGTGATGGGAAATCTGCCCCTGGCAGAATGCGCGAATCTCTTCTTCTGTCGCCGACTGACCATCTTTGAGGACGATAAAGGCGCAAGCTTCCTCGCCGAGGCGATGGTCCGGCACGCCGAACACCTGCGCGGCCTGAATCTTCGGATGCAGGACCAGAAGCTCCTCGATCTCCCGCGGGTAGATGTTCTCGCCGCCGCGGATGAGCATGTCCTTGATCCGGCCGACGATGGTGCAATAGCCCTCACGATCGATGGCCGCGAGATCTCCCGAGTGCATCCAGCCCGACGCGTCGATCGCCTCCGCCGTCCGTTCGCGATCCTCCCAATAGCCGCGCATGACGCTGTAGCCGCGCGTACATAGTTCGCCGGAAGCGCCGACCGGCACCAAATTGCCGCTGGCATCGACGATCTTGACCTCGACATGCGGATGGATGCGCCCGACCGTCGCCACGCGTCGTTCGACGGGATCGTCGAGGCTCGACTGGAACGATATCGGGCTTGTTTCGGTCATGCCGTAGCCGATGGTGACTTCGCGCATGTGCATGCGCTCGATGACTTGACGCATGGTCTCAATCGGGCAGGGCGCTCCCGCCATAATGCCGGTGCGCAGGCTCGAGGTGTCGTAGCTGGTAAAGGCTGGATGCTCGAGTTGGGCGATGAACATCGTCGGGACGCCATGCAGCGCGGTGCACTTGTACCGCGCCACCGCCGATAGCGTCGCCTCGGCGTCGAAGCTCTCGCCGGGAAACACCATCGTCGCGCCGGCGGCGGCGGCGCACAACACACCCAGCACCATGCCGAAGCAGTGATAGAGCGGCACCGGGATGCACAGACGATCCTCGGCGGAGAGCGCCATCGATTTCGCCGTGTAGCGCGCGTTGTTGACGATGTTGAAATGGCTCAGCGTCGCTCCCTTGGGCGATCCTGTGGTGCCGCTGGTGAATTGGATGTTGATCGCGTCGTCCGGATCGAGCGCGGCGCTGAGCGCCGTCAGGCGCGCTCGATGCCCAGGCCCGGCAAGGGAAATCAGCGACGCGAAGGAGCAGGCCGAGCCTGGCAGCGGCCCTTCATCGAGAACGACGACATGACGGAGATGCGGAACCTCTGCCGCGCGCAAGATCGTTCCCTCGGCATCGACTTCAGGTGCGACGGCGCGCAGCATGGCGACGTAGTCGCTCGATTTGTGCCGCCGCGCCAGGACCAGCGCCTTGCATTCGACCTTGTTGAGCGCGTGCGCGAGCTCCGCGCTCCGATACGCCGGGTTGATATTGACCAGGATGGCGCCGATCCGGGCGGTACCGAACTGGACGTAAAGCCACTCGGCGCGATTGGGGGCCCAGATGCCGACGCGATCGCCGCGACCGATGCCGAGCGCCAGGAGGCCGGCGGCGACGTCGTCGGATCGCTGCCGCAAATCGTGCCAGGTGAGGGTAGTGTTTCCGGCTGCAAAGATGGCGGCGGTGCGGCTGCCATGGCGGGCGCAGGCCCGGTCCAAGAGCTGCGGAATGGTCATGAACTTCAGCGCATCATCGGTCGCTCCGGCAACATAGGAGAGCGTTCCCTGCGGCCGCAGACGGTCGTCGGCCCCGTTTAGAAAATCCGAGCCAAAGGGATTGTAATGCCTCGCCGCCATCGGCGGTCTCCGCCTCGCGCGATCTCCGATCAGAAATTCCGCCAGTCGCCGAGCTGCCTCGAAGGCGTGGGCCGCGCGGTAGATCGTGGTCTCCGCGTAGTGCTTGCCCACCAGCATCATGCCGACCGGAAGTCCGTCGCTCATGCCGCAGGGTATGTTCATGGCCGGATGCCCGGTGACGTCGAACGGACAGGTGTTCGGCAACATCTCGAACCCGCGCTGGCACCAGAGCGCGAGCGGTGCGTTCGCGGGCGGCAGCGGCGTCGCTTTCATCGGCAGCGTCGGCATCAACAGGAGATCGTGACGCGCCAAGACGTCGTCATAGGTCTTGCGCAGCAGCCGCCCCAGGTTCTGCGCCTTGGCGTAGAAGTGGCCGCGATGGTGCTTGATGAAATATTCGCCGGCGAGCATCGAGATCTTCAGCGTGCGCGAGAGCTCGTCGGCCCGCGCGCGCCAATTGGCGTGGGCGTCGAGCAAGCTCGTGGTGTAGAGGCCCTTCCAATTGAAGCCCATGCCGTTGCCGTGCATCATCTGCGCCACCAGCCCCTCGAGCGCGATCGGCGTCCAGATGGCGCCGCCGTCGAGATGCATCGGAATCGACACCGGCTCGACGATCGCTCCCGCCGCGCGCAGGCGCTCCGCCGCCTCGCGCACTTTGGCGTCGACGTCCGGTTCGCTTGAGGGCCAGCCGAAACCCTCGGTCACCATGCCGATGCGCATGCCGGAGACGCCGCGGCCCAGTCCGGTCGTGTAGCTGTACTTCTCGACCTGCACATCATACTGGCGCGGATCGAGGCCATCGCTCCCGGCGATGACCTCGAGCAGCAGCGCGTTGTCGCCGACGGTCGTAGTCATCGGCCCGGCATGGTCGATGGTGGCTTCGATCGGCATGACCCCCGTATAGGGAACGAGGCCGTGCGTGGCCTTCATGCCATAGCAGCCGGAATAGCAGGCGGGCATGCGGATCGATCCGCCCTGATCGCCGCCGATCGCCATCTCGACCTCGCCCGCGCCGACCAGCGCGGCGCATCCCGACGACGAGCCGCCCGCCGAGTAGCCGTGCTTGTAGGGATTGTGGACCGGACCGAGCGCCGAGGTATGGCTGCCGCCGGACAGGCAGAAATACTCGCAATGCGCCTTGCCGACGATGGTGCCGCCGGCGTCGAGGATGCGCGTGACCACGGTCGCGTCGATGTCCGGAATGTATCCTTCGAGCGTCGAGGCGCCGTTCATCATCGGCACGCCCGCGAGGCAGATGTTGTCCTTGAGGACGACGCGCTTGCCGGACAGCGGTCCATGGGCGGCGCCACGCACTTCCGTCTTCACCGCCCAGGCGTTGAGCGGGTTCTCGTTGGCGCCCGGCCGGTAGCCGGGCGTGCGCGGATAGCGAACCGGCGGGAGATAATCCGGCAGTTGATTGACCCGGTCGTAGGATTGGAAGGTGCCTTCCAGCACTTCCAGGTATTCGGCGATTTCGGCCTCCGACATGCTGAAATGCAGCGAACTGACGATATCGTGCATCTGCTCGAACGTTGGCCGTCTGACGGTCGACATGGGACCCCCTAGTGATGTGGTGGCAGCGGCCGGCGCGGCTGTCGCCGAATTCCGCGACCGCGATACGGCCTTGGCGTTCGGCGAGAGGGCGGAAGGACGCGCTCCGTTCGATGGCGCCCGCGCGGGCCCGTTCGCGCGAGATGCGATGGCAACGTGATTGGCGGCCGGCTGCGCCACCGCGCCCGGCGCCGCCGGCATGGTGCGCGCGGCGCCGAGCCCGACGAGATCGGCGATCGCCCCGCCGCGCACGGCCGCGGCGCTGAGCTCGCGGGTGATCCGCCCGCGCTCCACGAGAACGATGCGGTTTGCGACGTCGAGCACCAGTTCGAGGTTCTGCTCGACGATAAGCATCGAGAGGCGGTGCTTGTCGCGCAAGGTCGCCAGCAGCGCGCCGATTTCCTCGATGATCGAGGGTTGGATGCCCTCCGACGGCTCGTCGAGCAGAAGGAGCCATGGGAGCGGCACCAGGGCGCGCGCGAGGGCGAGGATCTGTTGCTCTCCGCCCGACAGCGCGCCACCTCTGCGGTCCAAGAGCCGGCTCAGGCGCGGAAAAATTCCCACGACCCGCTCAATCGCCCGCTCCTCGGTCTCGCCGGAATCCGGCGTCCATGCGAGGCGCAGGTTCTCCTGGGCGCTGAGCCCGGCAAGGATGCCGCGTCCTTGCGGCACGTAGGCGACGCCAAGCCGACTGCGTTCGTGCGCCGCCCATGAGGTGACGTCAACGCCGTCGATGACGATCTTGCCGCCGCGCGACGGCAATAATCCCATGATCGTCTTCAGCAGCGTCGTCTTGCCCATGCCGTTGTGCCCGACGATGCCGATCGCCTCGCCTTCGCGGAGCGCGAGCGACATGCCGTGAAGCACCGGGACTTCGCCATAGCCGGCGTGCAGGTCGGTGATCTCGAGCACCACGCCGTTCGGTTCGGCGTCTTCGCCGGGAAGGTTTTCGCGGCTCTCGGGATCCTCTCCCTCGCGAACGCTCATGCGCGGTTCCCCAAATAGACTTCGCGCACGCTCGGGTCGGTCAGGACCTTGTCAGCGCGTCCTTCGACGAGAATAGCGCCTTGATGGAACACCGTGATCCAGGAGTTGAGCGTGCGCACGAAATGCATGTCGTGGTCGACGACGATCAGCGTGGCGGTCTGGTTGATCCGCTTGATGATGGCGACCAGCCGCTCGGTTTCGGCGTTGGTGAGGCCGGCCGCGGGCTCGTCGAGCAGCACCAGCCAGGGCTTGTTGGCGAGCACCGTGCCGATTTCCACGAGCTGGCGCTGCCCGTGCGCGAGCTCACCGACGAGCCGGCGGGCGACGCCGCCCAATTCGAGCTCCGACAGGACTTCATCGACGGCGGCATCGGCGCCTTCGCTCCCGGCGGTGCGGCGGGCGGACAGCCACAGATTTTCCGCGACCGTCAGCCCGTTCATCACCGAAGGCACCTGGGTCTTGATGCCGATACCGAGCCGAACGATCTGATGCGTCGACCACCCGGTGGTGTCCTGGCCGCGGATGAACACGCGGCCGCTCGAATGCGCGCCACGGACTTGGCCGGTGATCGACTTGAAGAATGTGCTCTTGCCCGCGCCATTCGGGCCGATCAGGCAGCGCAGCTCACGCTCGCGCAAACCGAAATTGACATGGTCGACCGCGAGCACGCCGCCAAACCGCACCGCCAGATCCTGAGTCTCGACGACCGGGTCGCTCATGGCTCGGTTTCCTGCAGCGCGACGCGGCGTCGGCGCTTGCCGCGAGCCTGGCGGCGGCGGACCTGCGATTGCGCGAAGCGCCGGCGCCAAGCCACCGAGCTTGGCGCAAATCCGCGCGGGATGAGCAGCACGACCAGAATGAGGATCGCGCCAAGGATCAAGGAATTGTCGATCGTTGTCTGATGGCCGAGCGCGAGCTTTAGCGAACCGAGCACCACCGCGGCAATCATCGGGCCGACCAGGGTGCCTAGCCCGCCGACGATGACCCAGATGAGAACCTCGGCGGTCTGTCCGAGGCTGAATACGCTCGGCGTGACGATTTCAGCCCAGTTCGCGAACAAGCAGCCGGCAAGCCCGGCCATTGCTCCGGCCACGGCGAAAATCGCGGTCTTGTACGCCGGAACGTTGTAGCCGAGGAGCTCCATGCGTAGTTCGTTCTCACGAATGCCGATCAACGCTCGTCCGAACGAGCTCGCCAGAATCCAGCGGCAGATCAGATAGGCGGCGATGAGGCAAACGATCACGACGTAATAATAGGCGGTGCCATAGACCTCCGTCGTCGGGTCGCCTGGTACGTTCAGCGTCGGGAATGCCGGAATGCCGTTGAAGCCGCCGAGGCGCGCGTTGCCGATCCGGTAAGCGTCGCCGGCGGTCGCATTCATGAAGCGGTTGAGGATCAGGGTGACGACCAGGGTCGTGACGCCGAGATACACATCGCTAATGCGGCCATAAAACATCATCGCGCCGACGACCGCGGCAAAAAGCGCGGGAACCGCAAGCGCGAGCAGGAACGGCACCGTGCTCTCGCCGATATTGAACGAGGCAATGGCGTAGGTGTAGGCGCCGAGGCCGAAATAGGCGGCATGGCCGAAGCTGATGATCCCGGCATAGCCCCACATCAGCGCCAGCGAGAGCGCGAACAACGCCCAGATGGCGAGCAGTGTCGGCGTGCTGGTTTCGTAGACCAGCGGCAGCACGGCCAGCAGCACGCCGAGCGCCGCAAGCCAATTCCAGCGGATGCGCCCGATGCCGAACCCGGAGGCGGTCATGTCGAATTGCGGAAGAACTGTCCGGTCACGCCTTGGGGCATCAGGCGCAGCAGGACGAGGGCAAGCGCCAGCATGGCGATTTCGCCGAGCACCGGCGTCGACGCGAAGGAAACGATTTGATCGACGGTGCCGAACAGTGTCGCCGTCGACAGCGTCCCGGCAATGACGGCGGCGCCGCCGGTGATCACCGTGATAAAGGCCTTGGCGATGTAGGCGCCTCCGACCGACGGCAGGAGCCCGGTGAGCGGCGCCATCACTCCTCCGGCCAGTCCCGAAAGCGCCGCGCCGACCGTGAACGTCAACATATAGACGGTGCTCGGATTGTAGCCGAGTGCGGCCACCACCTCGGCACCCTGCATGGTGCCGCGCGCCACGAGCCCGACGCGCGTGTAGCGAAGCGCAAGCCACATCGCGCACATCAGGAGGGCGGCGACGACGATGACGAAGAGGTTGTAACCGCCCATCTGGTAATGGCCGATCCGATAACCGGGGATCGGCGCCGGCACGCTCACTGCGGTGTTGCCGAATATCAGCGTGACCAGGCCGACCAGCAGCAGACTTAAGCCCCAGGTCGCCAGCATGACGTCGATCATGCGTCCGTAGAGGAAACGCACGATCAGCCGTTCGACGATCAGCCCGATGATGCCGACGACGACCGGAGAAATGACCAGCATGGCGAAATAGATGTTGATGCCATGCTTGGCGGCGGCGATCGTCGCATAGCCGCCGAGCATCACGAATTCACCGTGGGCGAGATTGATGACACGCATCATCCCGAACACGATCGCCAGCCCCGCGCTGATCAGCGCGAGGAAGGCGATCATGTACAGGATTTCAAGAACGACGATCGCCGCGAAGTCCATTTACTCATTTCCGTTGCCGTCGCCCGATCGCGCGTGCGACGGCTTGCCGGTTCAGATCTTGACCTCGTATTGCTTGTTGTCGTTGGGGTTCTTTTCCAGGTCGCAATACTGAGCCGTATCACTGGGCGGCCGCTGCTTGGCGGTATCGATGATCGTGAGCTTTTGATCCTTGACCAGCATGAGATGGATGTCGAGCGCGCAATGGTGCGTCTTCGGCTCGACGGCGACCGTTCCGGCCGGACCTTCGATCTTCAACCCGGTTTCGAGCACCTTGACGACGGCGTCGTGCTCGACCGATCCGGCTTTTCTCACCGCCTCGGCCCATAGCATGATGCCCTGATATTGCGAAACGGCGAGCTCGTGCACGACCTTGGCATTGCCGTAGCGCTTCGCCCATGCCGCCAGGAAATTCTTGTTGGCGGGGGTATCGATCTCCGGACTGTAATTGCCGGCGATGAGAATGCCGTCGCCCTCCGCGGCCGAAAGGGCGAGATGCTCGTTGCCGACGCCGAACGTCGTCGACGTCAGCGGTATCTTCTTGTTCATGCCCGATGCCGCCCACTGCCGGAAGAACGAAATGTGCGCCCCGCCGACCAGCGCGGCGACGACGAAGTTCGGCGCCGCGTCCTGGATCTTGGCGATCGTCGAAGCAAAGTCGGAGACGTCGAGCGGGAAGAACTCGGTCTTCTGCACCTCGCCCTTGCGCGCCTCCACGTAGTGCGCCACCCATTTGGCTGTGATCTGGCCGTAATTGTAGTCGGCCGCGAGCACATAGGTTTTGTTGCCCCACTTCTTCATCGCGTAGTCGATGATCGGTTCGACCGCCTGGGCCGGGGTCGTCCCGGTGCAGAAACAATTGCGGTCGCACACGCCGCCCTCGTAGAGGATGTTGTAGAAGTAGAGCGTGTTGGCGCGGCGAAATGTCTGCCTGATGGCCTCGCGCGAGGCCGAGGTGATGCCGGCGTGGGCAACGTCGACCTTGTCTTCGCGGACCAGCTGCTGGGCGTATTTGGTGTAGAGCGCGATGTCCGACTGGCTGTCGTACTGGAACAGCTGGATCTTGCGGCCGAGCAGGCCGCCGGCGGCGTTGATCTCGTCGACCGCCATCGCGTTCGCCATCACGATCGGCTTGCCGTAGATGTCGAGAACGCCGGAATTGTCCTCGATGGCCCCGAGCTTGATCGGCTCGTCGGCGCGGGCGCGCCGCAGCGGCAGACCTGCCGCCAGAGCCGTTGCACCGGCGGTGTTGAGCAAGGTTCTGCGCGATATAGCCATGGCGTACTCCTTCGGCTTGCGTGGCTGTTTGTCTCGGTGGGTTCTGGCGCGATAGCGCCGTTATTTTTTGCGTCGCTCCGGCTCGCGGCCCGGCTCCGGCGGCACTATCGCCGTCTTGGTTGTTGGTCCTTGGAAGGCGTCGGAAAAATCGAGACCGATCGAGTTCGCCGATGCTCCGGAGCGCGGGAAGCTGCAGCGCCATGCCGAGAATGCTGTCCATCACTTGATTGATCGGCGTCTTCTGCGCGCCGTCGCCATTGCCGACGCTCGCGCCCGAGCTGCCGCCCAGACCGGTGACCTGGTGAATGCGGATCGACTCGATCTTTTCGGCGGGCTTCATCATCTGCGAGACAATCTCGGGCAACCGGTCCAACCGGTACTGCTCGAGCTTCATGCGGATCAGCGCCTCGCTGCGCGAATTCTCCGCGTCGATCACCGCGCGTTCGCCTTCCGACTGGGCCAAGAGACGCAGCCGTTCCGCTTCGGCCTTGGTGCGGACCGCCTCGGATTCGGCGCGGATCCGGCGCAACAGGACATCGGCGTCGGTGTCGGCCTTGGCTTGCTCCACGGCGCCCTGTTCGTTCACGCGCTTGAGTGCGATCTCGTGCGACCGGTCTGCGACCGCGCGGTCGCGCTCGGTCTGGACGTGTTCCTCGGCGAGCACGACCTCGGTGCGCGCCATTTCCGCCTGCGCCCGCGACTTCGCCTCTTCCACGTGCTTGGCCGCGAGCTGAATGGCGCTGTCGACCTTCTTCATCTCGACGCCGAGCTGGGAGTCGAGCTCCAGCCGGCGCAGTTCGCTCTGCTTGGCGACTTCCATCGCCTTGGTCTGCCGCTCGCGCTGAATACGCGCATCCTCCGAGGCGATCATCGCCTCCTCGCGCGCTTTGGCGGCTTCCGCGTCGCTCGCCGCCCGGATTTTCTCGATTTCCAGCTGCTGATTGATCTGCGCCTCTTCCTCCTGCTGGGTGAGCAGGAGCCGCTGCTTGGTGGCCTCGAGCTGGGTCTGTCGCACCGCGACCTCGGCATCCGCCTCGATCTCGGCGCGCTTCTTGCGGTTGACGGCGATGATCTCGGCAAGCTTGCGCAGTCCGACGGCGTTGAAGGCGTTGTTCTCGTCGAACGCCGAAAATGCCGACTGGTCGAGACGCGTCAGTGAAATGGAGTTGAGCAGAATGCCGTTCTGCTTGAGATTCTCGCGCAACAGATCGGAGACGCTGCGGACGAATTCGGCGCGGCCTTCGTGCAGGCCGTCCATGGTATTGCGCGCCGCCACCGCCTGCACGGCGTCGACGAAGCGGCCCTCCAGCAGGTTGCGTATGCCGTCGGGCGTGAACGACTTGGCGCCGAGCGCCTGCGCGGCTGTCGCGATGCCTTCCTGGGAGGGCATGACGCGCACGTAGAATTCGAGCTCGACGTCGACCCGCATGCGATCTTCGGTGATCACCGATTTCTCGGCTGCGCGGCGGACCTCGATGCGCAGCGTGCGCATGTTGATCTCTTCGACCTTGTGCAGGAACGGCAGCGCCAGACATCCGCCGGAGATCAAGATGCGCTGGCCGCCGAATCCGGTACGCACCAGCGCGACGTCGCGCGTCGATTTGCGATAGAAGCGATTGAGGAACATCACCGCGATCGCAATCACGACGGCGACAACGGCAATGGCAAACAGCCACCCGAGGATGACCATGTCGGCCCCTCTTCCCCTCAGGCTCTACGCCTGCTTCTTGGATTTATTTTATAATTGAAATGTATCGTCCGCGGAGTGTCAATAGGGTTCGGCCGCGCCGACGATCGACGACCGCTTCTCAAACGGCGCGCAATTGCTTTGCTTTTAGGCAGCCGCTGCGCTTTTTTGTTCCTGCAATTTGCGCATCATCGACGCGGTATTCTCGATCTGCGCAAATGCCGCCTTGAGCGTCGCCAGCACGATCGGCTGGATCTGATCCGCCGACGCTTCAGGCGTGTTGAACGTCGCGGTTGCGTCGCTGACGAAAAACACCTTGTAGTCTCTCATGTTGGCTTCACGCGCCGTCGTTTCGCAGCATACGTTGGTACAAATTCCGGTGATGATGACGGTATCGACGCCCCGATTGCGCAGGATCAGATCGAGATCGGTGCCGTGGAAGGCGCCGTAGCGCGGCTTCTCCAACACGATGTCGTGCTTGCCGACGACGATGCCGGCGTGCAGCTCCGCCTGCTTGTTGCCCTTGTTGATGAGCCCTGCGGCGATCGCCGGAATGATGAGGCCCATGACGCCGGTGTTGCTGCCGTCCGGCCGCACGACGTGAACGGTATGGATGACCAGCGCTCCGCGCTTGCGGCACACTTCGGCAAGTTGGTTGATCCGCGGCAGGATTTCGCGTCCGCGCGGCGCCGCGACCGGCGAGTTCTCGACGAAGCAATTCTGCATGTCGATGTTGAGGAGCGCCGCCCGGTGCGGGTCGAACTTGAAATCGGTCATGATGCTCCTCCCTCGTTGTCGAGCACGATCCGCGCCGATCGGACGCGCATGCGCGCGGCGCGGCTACTCGCGCAGCGCCGCTCGCAATCGGCCGACCTGGTTCTTGTATGCGGCGCGCGCTGCGAGCGCGCCTTTCATGTCCACCTCGACGAACCGCGCCAGATTGTTGGGCTGCATCTGCGCGATGCGGTCCATGTCGGCGCTGATCACGGTGCCGATCATGGCGTATCCGCCGCCAGATACGGCGTCGCGATGCAGAATGATCGGCTCGACGCCGCCCGGAACCTGGATCGAGCCGTACGGATAGCCGGCATCGACGATGTTGCTGGGGTCGGATCCGGCGCCGAACGGTTGCTTGCGCTCGCGGAAGGTGAGGGCGCGTCCCTTGCGGTAGCGATAGCCGATGCGATCGGCTTCGGGGGCGACCGTCCAGGTGTCTTCAAAGAAAGTCTTCGCCGATTCCTCGGTCAAGCGGTGAAAATAGAGGCCGGGCAGGACGCGAAGTTCGAGCGATTTTGGATAGACCGGAACCAAGTCCCTGGCGAGAGCGTGGCCCGGGCGCGCGCTGGAGCGCAGCCTGGCCGGTCGACAGCACGTCGCCGGCATTAAGCTTTCGGCCCGCGAACCCGCCGAGAGCCCCCAGCGCGTAGGTCGAGCGACTGCCGAGAACCTGCGGCACCTCGATCCCGCCGGCGACCGCGATGTAGATGCGGGCGCCGACTTTCATCAAATCGAAGCTGAGGCGTTCGTCCGCACGCACCGCGAAGGACTCGTTACGCGGCCGTGGTTCGCCGTTGACCTTTGGCGCCGCCTCCGCCCCGGTGACGGCGACGATGGCCGCAGCGCGAAAGACAAGCTCGGGGCCGAGCAGTGTCGCCTCCAGCGCGGCCGCCCGCTCCTCGTTGCCCACCAACAAATTCGCGGCGCGCAACGCGTATTGGTCGAGCGCGCCCGAGATCGGAATGCCGATATTGTAGTAGCCGGGCCGGCCGGCGTCCTGAACGCTCGTGGCGAGCCCCGGTTTGATCACCTCAATGGCCATGGAGCACCTCCACAAGACGCCGGCTGTACGCGGTGGGGTCCGCGAGAAACGCCTTGAGCGAGAAGGCGACGGGCCGAACGGTCAGATTGAAGGTGCCCGCCTCGACCGCCTTCACGTCGCGGTCGTATTCCTCGCGCGAGATCGGCTTCCATTTGACGATGTCGCCCGGCCGGAAGAACACCATGAAGTCCTTGAGGTAGGGAAGCTTCTGCGCCGGGTCGTAGATCGGCGCCGGAGTGATCCCGAACATCTGATAACCGCCGGCGCCGCGGACGGAGTAGATGCAGCCGAAGCAGCCGCCGTGGCCGACGGTGAGCTTCGGCGTGTCGGTGCGCGGCCGCAGATATTTCGGTACCTCGATCTGCTTTTTGCGCTCGACCATCTGAAACAGGAACGGGAGCCCGGCAACAAATCCGACCATGGAGACGAACCAGGGCGCGCCCGAGTGCGCGGCAACGAATTCATCGACCGAGCCGTAACCATTGATCCGGGCGGCGTACTCGATGTCGGTGCTTTTGGGATCCTGATGCCGCTCGCGGAAACGCATCAGCGTCTCGCGCGTCCAGGGATCATTGTACAGGACGGGAATTTCGATGATACGCGTCGGCAATTCGAGGTCGGCGCTGCCGATTTGCGCCTCGATCTCCTTGAGCGTGCTCAGCATCTTGTCCGCCGGGATCACGTCGGGATCGAAACGGACCAGGTAGGAAGCGTTCGAGGGACAAATCTCCGAGATCCCGGGAATGCGGCGCTTCTCGAGCGCGGTGCAGACCGCCATGCCCTTGAAGAAGGCCTCAAGCGACATTTCCTCGTCGATCTCGGCGAAGATGTGCTCATCGCCGCCGAAGGAATAACGGATTTCGCGCATGGTCTGGTACGGCCCCTTCGCTCGTGTTCGCAGCCGCTACGCCGCGAGCAATCTCTCCAAAAATCCGGTATCGAACTGCGCATCCTGCACTTCGCTCAACCGGCTAAGGCGCTTGTGCAGCGATGCAGTGGTGACAACCCCCTCGATATCGAACTCATCAAGCGCGCGGCGCAACCGCGCCAGCGCCAAAGCCCGAGTTTCCGCGTGAACGATGATCTTGGCAAGCAGGGAGTCGATAGTAGGGCGGCACGACGCAGCCGGGATAGAGCATGGTGTCGACGCGCACGCCGGGCCCGGCCGGCAGCGTCAGCGTGGCGACGCGGCCGGGCGAGGGACGGAAATCGCGCTGCGGATCCTCGGCGTTGATCCGGACTTCGATCGCCGCTCCGCGCGTCAGCACTTCAGGTTGAGCGAGCCGCAGCGGCTCGCCTTGCGCGATGAGGATCATCTCGCGCACAAGATCGAGACCGGTGATGACCTCGGTGACCGGATGCTCGACCTGGATGCGAGTGTTCATTTCGATGAAGAAGAACTCGCCCGTGTCCTCGTCGTAGAGATATTCGAGTGTGCCGGCGCCGCGATAGCTGGCCCGCTCGGCGAGGCGCACCGCGGACGCGCACAGCGCCTGCCGCGTCGCGGCGTCGATCGCCGGTGAAGGCGCCTCCTCCCACACCTTCTGCCGCCGCCGCTGCAGCGAGCATTCGCGCTCGAAGCAGTGCACGACGCGCTCGCCGTCGCCGAGGACCTGCACTTCGAGATGGCGTGCGCGCTTGAGGAAGCGCTCGAGATAAAGTGCGCCGCTGCCGAAAGCGGCCGCGGCCTCGGCTTGTGCCGTAGGGAAGTGATGCGCCAGCGCCGCCTGGTCGGCGGCGACGCGAATACCGCGGCCGCCGCCGCCGGCGCTCGCTTTGAGCATGACCGGGAAGCCGATTTCGCGCGCCGCGGCCGCCGCATGGTCGAGATCGGCGACTTCGCCTTCGCTGCCCGGCACGATTGGAACGCCCGCTTCCAGCGCCGCCGCCCGCGCCGCGGCCTTGTCGCCCATCTTGCGGATGGTCGCCGGCGTTGGCCCCACGAAGACAAGACCGGCTGCCGCCACCGCTTCGGCGAACCGTGCGTTCTCGGCAAGAAACCCATATCCGGGGTGGATCGCGCCGGCCCCGGTCTCCCGCGCGGCGGCGATGATGGCGTCGGATTTGAGATAGCTTTTGGCCGCCGGCGGCGGGACCGATGCAGACCGCCTCGTCCGCGAAGCGCACCGCGAGACTGTCCTTGTCGGCTTCGCTGAACACGGCGACGGTGCGCAGCCCGAGTTCTTTCGCCGTGCGGATGATGCGCACGGCGATCTCGCCGCGATTGGCTATCAGAAGCTTGTCGAACACGCGGAAGGCTCAGGCAGTCTCGATCAGCATCACCGGCTGTCCCGGTTCGACCGCCGCCTCGTTGTCGACGAGAAAGCGTGTGATCTTGCCACTCGCGTCGGCTTGAATCTCGGTGAACTGTTTCATGACCTCTACCAAGCCGATCACATCGCCCTCGGCAACGCGATCGCCGTCCTGCTTGTAGGGCGGCTTCTCCGGCGCCGGTTTCCGATAAAAAATGCCGGGTAACGGACTTAACACTTCGTGCTGCGCCATGCTTGCATTCCCCTTTTTTGCTGCGCGGCCTAACCCAGATATTCGGCGACTGCCGCCTTGACTGCTTGCGCCACTTCGACGGCGTTCGGCGTATCCGAATGAACGCAAATGCAGTCGGCGCGGACACGCACATCATGGCCGTTGACCGATTTGGCGATGCCCTCTTTGACGGCGCGGAGCGCGCCTTCGGCGGCACGCTTGGGATCGACTGCGTGATGCTCGCGGGTGATGATCAGCGTGCCATCGTCGGCGTAATCGAGATCGGCGTAGTACTCGGAAATGAATTCCAGCCCCTCGGCGGCGTAGACCTGCTCGTGCAAGGTGCCGGCCATTCCCAGGACCGGAACGTTGAAAATCTTGGCCGCGTCGGCGACCGCCTTCGCCACCTCCCGCGATTTCGCAGCCATTCCGTAGAGCGACCCATGCGGCTTGACGTGGAACAGCTCCATGCCCTCGCGTTCAAGAAACCCGGTGAGCGCTCCTACCTGATAGACGATGCTGTCGGTCAGCTCTTCGGGCCGCATCTTCATCTCGCGCCGGCCGAACCCTTGCAGATCGGGCAGCGAAGGATGCGCGCCGACCCGCACATTGTGCCGCTTCGCGAGCCGCACGGTGTGCGCCATGACGCTCGGGATCAGAGGCGTGAAAGCCGCACGCGACATTGGCGATGGTGATATGCGGCATCATGCCTTCATCGTCGCCCATTTTGTAAAGACCGAAGCTCTCGCCCATGTCGCAGTTGATCGCGAGTTTGATCGCGTTTCCTTTTGCCGTGGGCATCGCCTTACCTCCTGATCGCCGCGCGCTTCGCGTTCATCCGCTGGTGTCTTTGAGTTCGATTTCGACAAAACTCATGACACCGCCGCCGGCATTGATAACGTCGTGCTCGACGCCGGCATTGCGAAAGTAAGACTTCCCTTGCTCCAGTCTCGCGCGCGAACGGCCGCCGTCGGGACCGACCAATTCCAGTTCGCCGTCGACGACCGGGACCACGACATAATCATGGGCATGCCGGTGATAGCCGGTTGCCGCACCCGGCGCGAAGCGCCACTCGGTCACACGCAAGTGCTCGTTTTCCAGCTGTACGGTCGGAACCGCGCGCTTGTCGCTCATGCCGATCCCCGTTGCGCTCTCACCTGCGATCCTATCTCAATCCTTGAGCCGCAGCATGACGAACTGCCGCAGCTGGTCGGCGATAACTGCGAGAATGAGGAGGACGCCGATCACCACTTCCTGCAGATAGGACTGGATTTGCGCCAGATCCATTCCGTTCTGCATCAACCCGATGAAGATGGCGCCGAGCACGACATTGCCGACGTGTCCGATGCCGCCGCGCAGGCTCACCCCGCCAATGACGCAGGCCGCGATTAAATCGAGCGGCATCGAAGCGCCGATGTTCGCTTCGCCGGTTTCCAGGCGCGCGGTCAGCAGCGCACCGGCAACCGCCGCGAGCGCCCCGCACAGGACATAGGCCATGAACAGGTAGAACCGCGTGTTGATGCCAGAGAGACGCGAGGCCTTGAGGTTGCCGCCGACTGCGTAAAAGTATCGGCCCATGCGGGTCCGGTTGAGCAAAATGTACATGGCGACGAACAGGCCGGCCGTCACATAGACCGGCGAGGGAATGTCGAAAATTCGGGCAAAGCTGAAGATGGTGCCGAAGGCGTCCGGAACGCCGTACACCGGCACGCCGCTGGTCAACGTCAAAGCGATGCCGAAGCTGATCGCCGCCGTACCGAGCGTCATCATGAACGGCGATACATTGAATACGGCAACGCCAATGCCGTTGACCACCCCGACCAGCGTGCCGGCGCCGACGCCGGCGAGAATACCGAGCGTCAGCGTGATTGCGGTGGCGTCGGGATGGGCGGCGGCAAGAGGCGCCATGGTCAAGGCCGTGATGACCGAGGTTATGGCGACGATCTTGCCGACCGAAAGGTCGAAGCCGCCGGTGAGCAGCGCCAGCATCTGCCCCATGGCGACGATCGCCAGATAGGTGGCTTGCCGAGCGACCGTGATCAAATTTTCGGCGGTCAGAAACCGGTCCGACAAAGCTCCGAACACGGCGAGGGCGATGACCAGGAGGAATGGCAAAACGCCGATACGCACGAACAGCCGCTGCAGCGCGCTGCCGTAGTCGAACCGATGCTGCGTTTCTTTGCGATCCATCAGGCTCGCGTCCGTTCGAAGAAATTGGCCAGCACACGGTCCTGTGTGATCTCGGCGCCCTCGAGCTGCGCCCGCATGTCGCCCCGATACATCACATAGGTGCGGTTGGTGAGATGCAGAATTTCCGGCAAATCCGACGAGATCAGCAGGATGCCGGCACCCCCCTCGCAAAGATCGCGGATGAAGCCGTAGATCGCCACACGGGTGCCGACGTCGACCCCGACCGTCGGCTCGTCGAGGATAAACAGCTTCACCGCCGAAACCAGACCCTTGGCGAGCAATACCTTCTGCTGATTTCCGCCGGACAACCGCTCCAGATCATGCTCGATGTTCGGCGGCTGCAAGTTGAGCCGGTCGGCGAGATCGCGAACCTTCGAGCGCTCGCTGTTGCGGTCGAGGAAGCCAAAACGGGTGAAAGGGCGCGTGCCAAGCCAGGGCAAGGAGACGTTCTCGCGGACGCTGCGCATCATGATCAACCCTTCCTCGCGCCGATCGGGCGGAAGATAGAAGGCTCCGAGGTCGAGCATTGCCCGAGCCGATCGTCCGGTGACGTCGCGGCCGTCGAAGATCACCCGGCCGGACGCGATGCGCTCCAATCCGAAGCACGCGCGTCCGACCACGGACTTGCCGCTGCCGACGAGCCCGGCGAGCCCCACGACCTCGCCGGCCCGCACCACGAGGGACAAATCTCTGGCAGCGCGGTCCACGGTGGTGAGTTGCGAAATTTCCAGCAGCGTTCGCCCCGGCCGATAGTCGATCTTGGGGAAGACCTGGCTGATGACCCGGCCGGTCATCAGCTGCAGCAGGCGCTCATCGTCGGCGTCCGCCACGTCAAGGGTCGCCACGCGTTTGCCGTCACGCAAGACCGTGACGCGATCGCCCAAGCGGTAGATTTCGTTCATGCGATGGGTGACGTAGACGATGCCCACACCGCGGCTCTTCGCCTGCTCGATCATCGCGAACAGACGCTCCGCTTCGCGATCGGTAAGCGAGGCCGTCGGCTCGTCCAGGATCAGCACCGACAGCTCGGTGCGAAACGCCTTGGCGATCTCGACCATCTGCTGCTCGGCGCGGCTGAGATCCTGAACGCGTTGTCGCGGCCGCAGCGGAAAGCCGAGCTCTTTGAGAATGCCGTCGGCCCGTCGGTGGAGCTCGGACTTGTCGAGAAAGCCGTGCCGGGTCAGCTCCGCGCCGAGAAACAGGTTCTCCTCGATGGTCAGCGTCGGGACCAGTGAGAATTCCTGGAAGACCGCGCTGATGCCAAGCGTGCGCGCGTGGTGGACGCCCAAGAGCTCGATCGCTTCCCCGCGAAAGCGAATGCTGCCTTCGCTCGCGCGGTGCACGCCCGCGAGCATTTGGATCAGGGTCGATTTGCCGGCGCCGTTCTCGCCGAAGAGGACATGCACTTCGCCGGCGCGCAGCTCGAAATCGACCGCGTCGAGCGCCAATACGCCGGGGAACTGCTTGGATACGGATTGGGCTTGCAAAACCGGCGTCGGCGGGGTCGTCCCCGCGCCGACGCCTTCCGGCGACGCCACTATCTCCGTAGTCATCACATCATCAAACGTCCCGACCCGGCGGACGTCAATTGACGGTGAAGACCGGCTTCCAATCCGCTGGCGCGAGCGAAGACGCGTAATCGAACGAATTGATGTTCGATTTGTCGATCACGTAGATCTTCGGCCCGACGTGCTTGAGGTAGGGCTTTCCTTCGAGGATGCGCACCGCCTGATCGACGGAGACGCGTCCCTGGACCACCGCGGAATCGGTCGGCGCCGCCATCACCCGTCCGGCCTTGATGTTCTCGTAGACACCGGGCGTGAAGTAATAGGCGATGACCTTGATCTTGTCCGAGAGATTGCGCTCGCGCAGCAGCTGCACGGCGGCTTCGGTGGTCGGCGAGGTGCCGGCGATGTATTTGATATTCGGGTTGGCCTGCAGCACATCCTCGACCAGCTTGAGCTGCACTTCCTTGCCGGTGTCGCCGTATTTGGTCGCGACGTTCTTTAGCGCGCTGTCCTTGATGGCATCGTTGAAGCCCTTGTTGCCGGCCTCGACCCAACCCGCGCCGGGCGGGCCCGGGAACCACGCCACCTCGGCCTCGGCCGAACCCTTGGGATGCAATTTTGCGATGTATTCGCCCGCCTTGTAGCCCATCGTTTCGAACGACACGAGGGACTTCGCGGAAATGTCCTTCGACGACATGCCGTTGATCACGTCGATCACCGGAATGTTCTTCTCGTGCAGCCGCTTTACGGTTTCGTTGAGTCCGTCAAAGGAAATGGCGCCGATATCGACGGCCTGGGCGCCCTGCGACACGCAGTCCTCGATTTGCGAGATCTGCTTGTTCAGGTTGGTGTAGCCGCCGGCCTCGAGCAGATGCATCGTCACCCCGAGATCTTTCGCCTCTTCGGAGACGCCGTAGTCGACGGCGAGCCAGTACGCGTCCTTCATGTGCGGAAACGAAACGCAGATGTTCCACTTCTTGTCCGCCTTATCGAGCGGCGAGTACATCACTTCCTTCACCGGGCTCGCCATGTCGAAGGGCGGATTGTGCTCTTCGACGGCGAATGGATACCATTTCTTGGCCTGTGCGTATGCAGCCAAGCTCGCGAGCACAAGCGCGGCCCCCGCAACAATTGCTCCGGTAGCCATAGCTGATCGTTTCATTACGCCCTCCTGCATTTTCTCTGCATCAAGTCCAATCCGGCCTTTGCCGCGCCCAATTGCCGCAAAACCAAAAAACATTATCCCTCCTGAATTTTCGGAAAGTCAATTCTGGCGCCTCCACTCGATGGAATCTCCCGAGGCATTGCTGAAAACGACGGCATCGGCTTTTTGCTCGTCGGCGCGTTGAGCGGCGCAAATTTGCTCGCTGCCCGCACGTGCTTAGCGCCGTCGTGACTATTCAAGATCAAGTTGTAGGATCACGCGAGAGCGCCAGCCGCGTGCAATATCGGGCGGTCAGCCCGGGTGCCCGTCAATGAAGTTGTGCGGCGGCGGATTTGCTCTGCATTGGCCGATCAACGCCCCCCGGTCTTGCTGGGGAGCCCCGCCCGCCGGCGTGCGACGAGCGACATCGCCGACCAGTCCTTGTCGGCGTCGCCATGGCCGATGGCGTCAACGAGATTGTCGCGGACGACACTGGCGAAGGGCAGGGGCACCCCGGCCGCCTCGCCGGCCGCAAGCGCCAGTCGCACGTCCTTGAGCCCGAGCGTCAGCTTGAACCCGGGCTTGAACTCACCCTCGACGATCAGCTTGCTGTAGATGGCGTAGGCGGGGGCCGCGAATAGGGTGGCGGTCATCACCTCGGTTAATTTTGCCGGGTCGACCTTGTACCGCTCCACCAACGTGGTGGCCTCGGCCGTCGCTTCGATCGCCGAGGCGAGCAGGAAGTTCATTGCCAACTTGGCGACATTGGCCTGGTGCGGCTCGGCGCCGAGAGGCCAGGTCTTCTGACCGATGACGTCGAATAGCGGCTGCACCCGCTCGATAGAAGCAGCATCCCCGGCGGCGAGGATGTTGAGCTTGCCGGCAGCCGCCACCTCCGGGCGACCCATAACCGGAGCCGAGACATAGGCGATGCCGGCGTCGGCGTGAACCTTCTCCAGTTCGCGGGCGAAGGCGACCGACACGGTACTCATGACGATGTGCACCAATTTTTTGTTGGCGGCGCGCAGAGCATCGCTGCCGAGGATCGCGGCGCGCACCGCGTCGTCGTCAGCGAGCATGGTGACGGCGGCGTCGCCGGCAAATGCGCCCTGTGGGCTTTCCAGGCGATGAGCGCCCCGCTGAGCCAACTCTTCGACCGGCCGAGGCGAACGATTCCAAACATGCACCTCGTGTCCGGCCTCGATCAGTCGCGTGGCCATGCCGCGCCCCATGGCGCCGAGCCCGATAAATCCAATTTTCATTGTCTTCTTCCTGGTTGCAGCTTGCTCTACCCATAACGCGGCGCGGCCGAGGTCGCCAACCAGAGAAATCGCCGCAAGGCACAAAGTTTCGCGAGAAGGCGCGGGTCACTCATTGCCACCCTGGAAGTATTCGCCGCAGCGTCATAAAATAGATTGCGCGGTCGGTTTCATGTTTGGACCGGTGCCTTCGGTCTGGAGGGAATCATGCGGAGGATGAAGCCATCTTCTGCTCGGCCCGTCGGACGGCGGACCCTCATCAAGGCGGGCTTGGCATGGACTGCCGCCGGCATCGCCGCGCCGTTCCCGATCCAGGCCCGCGCCGAAGCTCCGGTGAAAATGGGGATGGTCGAACCGCTCAGCGGCGTCTATGCGAAGCTCGCCCAGGCTGAAGTCGATGGTGCCCGGCTGGCGGTCGATCAGGTCAATCAAAATGGCGGCATTCTCGGCCGGCAAGTGGAACTGCTGGTCGAAGATTCCGCGAACGAGGCCGCCGTCGGCGTCGCGAAAACCAAACAGCTGATCGACCGCGACCAGGTCGATTTCATCCTCGGCAACGTCAACTCGGCCGTCGCCCTGGCGATGACGCGGGTGACGACCGAGAGGCGCAAGCTCCACATCGTCACCGGCGGACACGTCGATGAAATCACCGGCAATCGTTGCAGCTGGAATGTCTTCCGCGTCTGCAAGACGACCACGATGGAAGCCAACGCGATCGCCGACACGCTGATCGAGAAATTCGGCAAGAGATGGTATTTTCTCACTCCGGATTACGTTTATGGTTATGCGCTGCAAGCCGCCTTCGAGCGCAAACTTCGCGAGCGTGGCGGCGCATGGGCCGGTGATCTTCTGCCGCTCGGCACGGTCGACTATTCCCGATCGTTGACCGCGGCGGGAGCCTTTCGGCCGCAAGTGCTCGTCAATCTCATGGGCGGCGAGGATCAAGCGAACAGCCTGCAGCAGATCGTGCGGTTCGGCTTGAGCCAAGACATGGCCGTCGGCGGCGCGCTGTTCGAGCTCGAGAGCATTCTCGCTGTGCCCGACACGGCCCGTATCGGCTGGTGGACGATGGAGTGGTGGTGGGACCAGCCGGATGTCCCGCAGGTCAAGGCTTTCGACGCGGCGATCCGGCAACGGACCGGCAGGGCAGCCAGCGCGCGGCATTGGTTCGGCCATGCCGCCGTGCACGTGCTGGCGAACGTCGCCGGTCAGCAAAAATCCCTTGATCCGGTCGCTCTCGCACGCGCGCTGCAGGGATACACGTTGCCCCCGGAAATAGCGCTCGATGCCGATCGCGATTTCTTCCGGGAACGCGATCACCAGCTCATGAGCGCGGTTCTCGTCGGCGAGGTACACCCGCCGGACCGCGATCCGTTCGATGTCTTTACGACGCGGGCGGTCGTCAAGGCCGAACAGGCTGCCGAGCCGGCCGAAGCAAGCGCGTGCAAACTCGCGTTCCCCAGCTGAACCGTCAGCTACAGCTCACGACAGCTGGCCGGCCGGCCCGGGCCGAACCTTGATCTTGCGGCCATCGACCAGATCGACTGGAGGGTTCAGGATCACTTGATCGCCGTCTTTGACGCCGGCGCTCACCTCGACAGTCGTGCCAAAATCGCGCACCACGGTCACCGGACGGATGTGCGCGACCCCTTCCTCGACCACAGCGACGCTGAGGCCGTCCCGGTTGAAGATGATCGCCTCGGAAGGGACGATGAGCGAAGGCGTCTTGCGCGGGATCTTCAGCTCGACGGTGCAGTAGATTCCGGGCGACAAAGCGTGGTCCGGATTGGGCACGTCGATCTCGGTCAGGAGCGTTCGCGTGCCCGGCTGCAGCGCGTCGGCAATGCGCGACACCGTGCCGGGAAAATCGCGGCCCGGCATCTCGGGGACGCGGATCGTCGCCTCCACTCCCGGGGCGACGCCGAAGGCTTCGTCCTGCGGCACGTAGAGCTGGATGCGGATCGTGTCGCTGTGCATCAGGGCGAACAGGAACGTGCCGGTCGTGGTATCTGCCTGGACCAAGCTGCCGACGTCGACGTTGCGCTGGGTGACGACGCCGTCGAACGGCGCGATCACGCGCTGATAGGCTTTCTGCTGGTTCAAGACCCGCAGTTGCGCCTCCTGTGCCGTGATATTCGCCTGCGCGACGGCGACCGCGGCCTCGCGCGCATCGAGACTCAAGCGATCGGTATCGCCTTGCTGCTGCGTAACCCAACCTTGATGGACTAGCGTCTTGTCGCGACCCCAGGTGACCTGGGCGAGATCGCGATTGGCTATCGCCTGTAGCAGCGATGCTTGCAACTGCGCGAGCGTCCCCTCGGCCTGCGCAATCTGATGCTCAAGCTCGGGAGCCGTGATCTCGACCAGTAGGTCTCCGGCCTTGACATGGCTGCCGATGTCGACCTTGCGCTGCGAGATGTAACCGCTCGCCCGCGCGAAGATATTGGCTTGCTCGAAGGCTTCGGTGGTGCCGGGCCAGGAAACCGCCCGTGTGCCGGCGCTGGCGCGCACCGGCGCCGCCCGTACGCTGGGAACGAAGTCGCGGCGCTCTTCCGCGGTCGCCATGACTTGCGCGTGCAGCCGGTAGTGCTGCCAGAAGCCGACCGCCAACGCCGCACAGAGCAGCAAGAACGTGACGGCCCCGAGGAGCCGCCGCCCGGTGTGCCGGCCCGGTTTGGTCGAGAAGGGTTCGCGTTTGCTCTCCGGGCGTTCGCCTTCGCGGTCCGCCGGCGCTTCGCGCAGCGGGACGCTGGCCTTTACCGCCGGACGCTGCTGGGTGTCACTCATTGCGGCTCCTCCGCGAATACGCCGTGCGCCGGCTTGCCGTCATTGCTTTTGCGCAGCAAGGCGAACAGATACGGCACCGCGAGCAATGTGGTAGGTGTAGCAAAAAGCAAGCCGCCGATCACGGCGCGGGCCAGGGCGGCGTTCTGCTCCTCGCCCGGGCCTCCGATGGCCATCGGAATCATTCCGACGATCATCGCCGCCGCGGTCATCAGCACCGGCCGGATACGGGTGCGGCCGGCAGAGATCGCGGCATCGAACGCCGGCATGCCGGCAAGCTGCTGCTCACGCGCAAACGTCACCAGCAGGATCGAATTCGCCGAAGCGACGCCGATGGCCATGATAGCGCCCATGAGCGAGGGGACGCTCAATGTCGTGTTGGTGATGTACAGCATGGTGACGATGCCGCACAGCGTCGCCGGCAGGGCGAGAATGACCACGAAAGGGTCGCCCCAGTTCTGATAGTTCACCACCATGAGCAGATAAACGAATACCGCGGCGAACAGAATTCCAATAGCGAGGTCACGAAACGCGGCATTCATGCTGTCGATCTGGCCGATGACCTCGATCCGGTTTCCCGGCGAGAGCTGCTTCTGATAGTCGGCCACGATCTTGTCGATGTCGGCGGAGATCGCGCCAAGATCCCGGCCGTCGGCGTTGGCATAGATCTCATAGACCGGTTGGACGTTGGCCTGGTTGGCATTGGTGGGAACCGAATCACGCTTCAGGCTGGCGACGTTGCTGAGCAGCCCTGGAACCGGATTGCGGGTTGCCGCGGTGAACGTCGCCACCGGCGTGTTCTTGAGTTCGTTGAGCGTGCTGACGCGGTATTCCGGGGTCTGCACGGTGAAATAGTACGGCGTTCCGTTGGTCGGATCGGTCCAGAAGTTCGGCGACACCTGCTCGGACGAGCTCAGGCTGGTGTTCAGATTGAGAGCGATGCTGTTGGCGGTGAGGCCGAACTGGCTGGCGCGGGCGCGGTCGATCTGGGCCAAGAGCTCAGGCGCCGTCCACCTCCTGCTGCAGATGGGCGTCGGCTACTCCGGGGATCGCGGCAATTCGTCCGCGAAGCTCCTTCGCCACCCGCAGATTCTTCTGCCGGTCGTACCCGACCGTGCGCACGTTGATCTGCGCCGGGATGCCGAAGTTCAGGATCTGGGTCACCATGTCGGCTGACTGAAAGTAGAATACCGCCTCGGGGAAGCTTGCCGGCAGCACGCGGCGCAATTCCTTGATGTAGGTCGCGGTCGGGGGATGGCCTTCTTTGAGTGCGATCAGGATCACGCCGTCATTGGCGCCGATCGCCGTCCCGTCGCCGAAGGCATAGTTGTAGGAGCGGGCCGGCAAGCCGATATTGTCGACGATGAGATCGCGCTCGTCCTGCGGAATGACCTCGCGGATCTTGTCCTCGATCGCCTGGAAGATCTGCTCGGTCTTCTCGATGCGGGTTCCGGCCGGCGCGCGAACGTGCAGCTGAATCTGGCCGCCGTCGATGATCGGAAAGAAGTCGCGGCCGACGAACACGAAGAGAGTGCCGCCCAGCGCCAGGATGACCGCGGCGGCCGCAGGCACGATGATCCGGCGTCGGAGCAGCGTATCCAGGATCTCGGTGTAGCCATTGCGCATGGTTTCGAAGGCGCGCTCGAATTTCTGATGCAGCCGTGCAAACCGGCCGGGGTGCTCTTCCTCGCCGTGCTGCTCGCCTTTGAGCAGGAGACCGATGGTGATCGGGGTCAGCGTGCGCGAGAAGCCGTAGGAGGCCAGCATGGCGAACACCACGGCGAGGCCGAGGGGAGTGAACAGGTACTTTGCCGGTCCGTGGAGGAAGACGACGGAGACGAACACGCAGCTGATGGCAAGGGTGGAAACGAGGGTCGGCACCGCGATGCCGGCGGCGCCGTGCAGCGTGGCGGCCGGAAGCGGCATGCGTTCCTCGGTGAGCAGTCGGTGGGTATTTTCGATGGTGACCGTCGAATCGTCGACGAGAATGCCGATCGCCAGCGCCAGGCCGCCGAGCGTCATCGTGTTGATCGTATCGCCGAGGAAATACAAAACGATGAGCGAGCTGAGGATGGAGAGCGGGATCGAGATCATCACCACGAGCGTCGAGCGCCACGATCCGAGAAACAGGACGATCATCAGCGCCGTCAGGCAGGCAGCGATGGCGCCTTCCTTCAGCAGTCCCTGAATTGAGGCTTTGACGAAGACCGATTGATCGAACAGCTCCTTGATCTGCATGCCCGGCGGCGCCGCCGCGCGCGCGGTGACCAGAGCCTGCTTGACGGCGTTGACGACCGCGAGCGTCGATGCGTTGCCGTTCTTGATGATGCTGAGCAGCACCGAGCGGCGGCCGTCGGTGCGCACGATGTTCTGCTGCACGGCATTGCCGTCGTGCACCTGCCCGATATCCTTCACGAACACGGTGGCGCCATTGGCGAATTTCACCGGGATGTTGTTGAGGTCATCGATGGTCGTGGGGGTGGCGTTGGTGCGGACGGTGAATTGTGTGTCGCCGATCTTCGCCGCGCCCGAGGGCAAAGTGAGGTTCTGGGCGTTCACGGCGTTGACGACGTCGAGCGGCGTCAATCCCCTGGCCTGCAGCTTCAACGGATCGATATCGACCATGATCTGGCGGTACTTGCCGCCGGCCGGCGTCGGAAGCGTGACGCCGTGGATCGGCGCCAGCTGCTGGCGCAAACGGTAGATGCCGTAGTCGTAGAGCCGCTGCTCGTTGAGCGTATCGGAGGAGAGTCCGATCTGCAGCACCGGAACGCTCGAGGCGTTGTATTGGACCACGACCGGCGCCTGGATTCCCGGCGGCATGAGCACCCGGATGAAATTCGTCGCCGACACGATCTGCGCGATGGCGAGATCGAGATTTACGTCGGACTGAAAGAAGATCTTCTGAACCGAAATCCCGTTGATGGTCTGCGCTTCAATATCCCGGATCCCGTTCACGCTCGAAGACAGCGCATATTCGCTATAGGTGGTGACGCGTTGCTCCATCTCCGGCGTGCTCAGTCCGGTGTACTGCCAGATGATGGTGACGACCGGGATGTCGATCTCGGGGAAGATGTCGGTCGGCATCGACAGCACGGCCGTGGCGCCGAGAAACAGGACGAGTGCAGCAAGCACATAAAAGGTATGCGGCAACCGCAGAGCAAACCGAACGATACCCATGCCGATCGACCTTGTGGGACCCGATTGAGGAAGCTTGTCCGGACCCTTCCGTCACCGCCGCCACGTATTTAAAGCATAGGGTGCAGTGCGAGCGAATATGTGGGTTCCGGATGCCGGGTCGGCCAGAGGCAAACCTGCCGGCAGCGTATTGCGTTGATCTGTCGTTGTCACTTTGACGTGTGCAAAGGAGCGAAGGTTTGGCCGGTGCGTCCCGCAAGCCATTGTGATTTTGGCATTTTGGACGGCTGGCGGCCGTTCCTGGAAGAGGCCTGCTGCGACCCTCTCGCGGGTCCGTGCCTCACCGAAAGATCTGCGCTTGGTTGGCGCAGACGGCCTGGAACGGCTTGCCTCAGCGCATTGGCCGGCGGCGATCTTGCTTTCCTAACCTGCGGCCGTTGAGCCGGTTCGCGCCACCTGCTCGCGCAGCGCATTGCGGTCGACTTTTCCGGTGCGGCCGGCCGGAAGCTCAGCGCCGAAATGATAGACGTCCGGCCATTTGAATTTTTCGATCCGGCCGGCGATCCATTCGCGCAGCTCTTTTTCGTCGATAGCCGCGTTCGCGCGCGGCACGACGAGGGCGTGGATGCGCTCGCCCATGATCGGGTCTGGCACGCCGGTCGTCAGCGCCGCGGCCACCGCCGGATGCTGGGCCAGGATATGATCGAGCTCGAGCGGCGAAACCTTGGCGCCGCCGCGATAGATCAGATCCTTGATGCGTCCGGCGAGTTCGACGCGGCCGTCCGCGCGCGCCCGCGCCAGATCGCCGGTGCGGAAGTAGCCGTCGGCGAAGGCGGCGCGGGTCTGGTCGGGGTCGTCGAGATAGCCGTTCATGATGAAGGGCGTACGAATCTGCAATTCGCCGGCGATGTTCGTCGGCAACTCGCGGCCTTGATCGTCGGCGATGCGGAAGCGAACGCCCGGACCGGGGCGGCCGATCGTCTCGGCGAACGTCTCGCGCTCTTCCGCGGTGAGGAAAAAATCCGAGCTGCAGGTCTCGGTCAGTCCGTAAATGTCCACGACACGGACATCCGGCATCAAGCCTTGCAACCGCGTGCTCAACAGGCGGCCGAACGGTTCGCCGCCGGTCAGTATCCGCTCGAGCGTGGAAGCGGCGATCAGTGGCGCCGATGTCGACTCATCAAGCGCCAGGAATTTGCGCAGCATCGTCGGCACCAGCGCCACATCCGAGATGCGCTCGTCCTTCAGCGCGGCAAGCGCATGCAGCGGCTCGAACCGCGCATGCATCGCGACCGTCCCGCCCTTGAGCAATGTCAGCAGCAGCACCCACATGCCGAAGACGAAGCTGATCTGCAGGACCAGCAAGGTCCGCGTGCGCGGCGTGAAGCCGAGCATGCTGTCGATGGCTTCGAGCTTGCCGGCAAAGGCGCGGTGGCTCAGCACGACGCCCTTCGGCCGTCCGGTGGAGCCGGACGTGAATACGATGAGCGCGGCGCCGCCGAGGAGCGGACGATGCGGCGGCGCATTGTCGGCCAGCTCGTGCACCAATTCATCGGCAGCGTTGGTGACGGAAAACCTCGCGCCAGTCGCCGCGCGCACGAGCTCGATCGCGCTTGCCGGCGCATGGCGCGAGACCGGCACCGCGACGCCGCCGGCGAGCCACACCCCGACGAGCGCCGCCGCATCGCGCGCCTCGTTGGCGACCGGCACCAGCACCGGCTCATCCGCGGCCACGCGCTCGTTGCGCAACGCGTGTTCGACGTTTTGCGCCGCCTGCGAAAGGGCTCGGTAGGTCAGCGTGCCGCTCAGATCGTCGAGGGCCGGCGCGTCGGCAAATCCCGCGAATTTCTCCAGCAACATGCTGCCGAGATTAGCCATCCTGGTTTCCGCCGAACCGGGCGTCGCGCCAGGCGATCGCCTTGCGCAGCCCGTCCTTTCGCGCGATCTCCATGAATCTGCGTTTGTCGTCGCTTCCCTTTCCCTCGATCGCGAGGTCGATGTCGAGGGCGGCATTGAGCGCGTCGACCAAACCCATGATCTCGAAGCTCCGGTTGATCGCCCGCTTGGTCTGCCGCACCAGATCCGGATCGATCACCGCAATGTGGCGGGCGAGCGCGATTGCGGCTGATTCCACCTCCTCGGAGCGGACCACGCGGTTGACCAAGCCGATCCGCAACGCCTCCGCTGCGGTGATGCGGTCGGCGCCGCCGAGGATGATCTCCTTCGCCCGCTTGGGGCCGACCAGCCACGGCAGGATCATCACCACAATGCCGGCACCGAATTTCAGCTCCGGCTCGCCGAAGATCGCGTCCTCGGCCGCGATGGTAATGTCGCAGCAGAGCGCAAGCTCGCAGCCGCCGGCGAGGCAATAGCCTTGCACCGCGGCGATGGTCGGCTTGTTCAGGTGCCAGAAGCGCGTAACGGCCGAGAAATCCCGGTCGAGGATTTCCCGCCAGGCGTCGAAGCCGGTCGGCCTAACCTCCATCTGTTCCTTGAGGTCGAAACCAGAGGAAAAATTTCCGCCGGCGCCCTTGACCACCAGCGCGCGGACTTCGTCGTCGTGCTCGACCGCATCGAGGGCGTGCTGCAGTTCGCCCAGCATCCGTTTGTCGATGGCGTTCAGGCGCTCCGGCCGCGCCAAGGTGAGGAGAGCAACGGCTCCGGACCGCTCCAGGCGGATGGTCTGATATGTCTCGGTCATGCTCACGTGCGGACGAAGCCGGCTCATCACCCGTATAAGCGCGCGTACTCGCTCGCATAGCCGGCGAGCGATTCCTTCATGCTCGCCAGATTGAGCAACATCGTCGCTATCGGATGGCTCGTTTGCGGGGCAAAGACGCTGGTGCGCGCCCACAGGCTCTCGGTCCTCCGGCTCCCGCTCAGCGCGACCACCTCACGCTCGACCTCGTAGCTCTCGCCGACAAACAGTGGCCCGTCCAGCAGCCGAATTTCCTGGTCGGCGAACAATCCCACCGCCGGTCCCTTGGTCGGAAAGCCGTCGTCCTTCGAGCGGTATTGAAAGAGGACGCTGAGCATCTCGAAGGGGATGATCGGGCGGCCCCATTTGTTTTCCGCCGCATGCTCCGGCTCATAGAGCCGGGACGGCTCGGTGATGACTTTGAGCTTGTCGCGCAGCGAGAATGGATAAAGCTCGCCCATGTGTTGATCGATATCCATCCGGACGGTCTGCCGCCTGGTCTTCATGCCGACCTTGACGTCGCGCAGGATCACGGGGTCGGCGAGCGGCTTGAGCTCCTCGCGCAGGCGTTTATCGAGTGCGGTCGCAGTTTTTTCTCGCCCGACCGAGGCGGTGCCGCGCAGCACCTCCGTGCCATCGCGCTTCACCATGCGGATATCGACCTGGCTTTGGCCCGCCGTCGGCTTCGCCACGATCGCCTGGACTTCCTCGCCGGCAAAAACGGCGTTGCGATAATGCGCCGAGATGCAGCCGGTCTCGAACCACGCATTGCCCCACAACCGCTCGCACAGCGGCGCGAATTGGCTGAAATGCGTCGGCCCCTCGATGGTCGCCGCCTTGAACCCCATTTTTTGCGCCATCGCATTGTCGTGGATCGAGACATGGCCGTCATAGACTTGCGCCGCCAGCATCTGCCTTGGCGAGCGCCACGGTCCGATCAGCAATTCGCCATCGTCGACGATCGCGGTATCAAACGCTTTCAGGCTCATGACGGTACTCCGAAATGCAGATATGGACGGTTTGCCGGCCGTCGGGAAGCGGCATTCCAATCGCCGCGCTCAAAGCAGACCGCGGCTGCGCAAGGTTGCGCATCAGATGGCTGGTCCCGAATTGCCAGGGCGCGCAATCCGGGCAGCGGCGCATACGGTTGACCAGGCTGCCAAGCTCGGGCGCGGCGACGGTGACGATGTCGCCGATGTGGTGGGTGAAGCCTTGGCCCGGCGCATCACGGTCCTTGGTCGGCGCGAATAGCGTCCCGAGGAACAGGACTGCGCCGTCGGGATATTGGTGATGCGCTCCGATCATCTGCTGCACAAGGTCGACGGGATCGCGGCTGATCCGATCCATGTGCGATACGCCGTCGAGGCGGAAGCCGTCCGGCCCGGTGACGGTGAGCGTCACCGTCATGGCACGCACCGCGTCGAGGCCGAAGCTCCGATCGAAGAAGCGCAGGAAAGGGCCGACGGCGCAACTTGCATTGTTGTCCTTGGCCTTGGAAAGCAACAGCGCCGAGCGACCTTCAATGTCGCGCAGGTTTACATCGTTGCCGAGACTGGCACCGACGATGCGCCCGTCGGAAGCAATCGCGAGGACGACTTCCGGCTCGGGGTTGTTCCAGTTCGACAGCGGGTGAAGCCCGGCGTCCATGCCCGTGCCGACGGAGGCCATTGTCTGCGCCTTGGAGAAGATTTCAGCATCGGGCCCGATGCCGACTTCGAGGTACTGACTCCACATCTCGCGCGCGATCAACGCGTCCTTGACCGCCGCGGCCTCCGCGGAGCCCGGCCGCAGCGACTGAAGGTCGTCGCCGACGATGTGCAGGATGTCTTTGCGGATCGCCTCCGCCGCCTGCGGATTGCCGCGGGCGCGTTCCTCGATCATTCGCTCGATCATCGAGACGGCGAACGTAACGCCTGCAGCTTTGACGGCCTGAAGGTCGATGGGAGAGAGGAGCCAGGGCTTCGACGTATCTCGCGCATCCGGCGGCGTATTGGCGAGGATGTCTTCAAGCGCGCCGATCCGCTCGCCGGAAGCGGCCTGCAGGCTCGCGGCCGGGTCGGCGGTCTCGCAGAGATCGCGCATGGTCGGAAACGCGGCCGTGATATCGAACACTCCGCTGGCGCGGATCGCGACCACCGAAGGTCCCGCGACATCGGGACGCCAGACCCGGCCGGCGAGTGCGCCGGAAAACCCGTCCGCCGGCAATGCTTCGGAAGCGCTGAGCCTCACCGCGCCAGCCATGCGTACCATCCTTACGCCGTCGCCGGATTCCGCAACGGAGCGGCAGGATCATGCCTCCTTGAGCGCAGCCGGCGTTTTTTCGAGCGCGGGGTCATGGCTGAGAACCAGCACGATCACCATGGCGGCGACGGCAAGCGCCGCGATCAGCAACAATCCGCCGGTAAAGCTGCCGGTCGCGTCCTTGATCCAGCCCATGGCATAAGGCCCGGCGAAACCGGCGAGGTTGCCGATTGAGTTGATCACGGCGATGCCGGCGGCCGCCGCGGTGCCGGACAGAACGGCGGTCGGCAGCGTCCAGAACACCGGCAGCGACCCGAACACGCCGCAGGCGCCGATGGTGAAGGCGATGATGGTCAGTGTCGGGTTGCCGGTCAGCGTCGATCCGGCAATGCCGGCGGCGGCGATCAGGAGCGCGATGGCGGTATGCGCCTTGCGTTCGCCGGTCGCGTCCGAGTGGTAGCCGTACCAGACCATGAACACGGCGCCGATCGCGTAGGGAATGGCAGTCACCCAGCCGGTCATCGCGTTCGACAATCCGAACGCCTTGATGATTTGCGGCAACCAGAATCCGACTCCGTAGTTGCAAGCGACCGTGCCGAAATAAACGAGCGCCAGCGCCCAGACGCGCGGATTGAGCATGGCCTGCCAGACCGAAAGATTGTGCGCGGCCTCGCGTTGCCGGCGCTCAGCGTCAAGCCGGTCGCTGAGCCAGGTGCGCTCGTCTGCCGCCAGCCAATGCGCGTCGGCCGGCCGGTCGGTGAGATAGAAATAAGTGACGAAGCCGAGCAGCACCGCCGGCGCCGCCTCGATGATGAAGAGCCACTGCCATCCATCGAGACCGCCGATGCCGTTCATGCCGAGGATCAGGCCGGAAATCGGAGCGCCGATCGCCGAAGAGGCCGGGATCGCCGCCATGAAGGAGCCGACAATACGGCCGCGATAAGCCGCGGGAAACCAGAGCGTCAGAAAGAAGATGATGCCGGGAAAGAAACCGGCTTCGGCGAAGCCGAGCAGCGCGCGGATTGTGTAGAAGACGGTGTCGGTACCCAATCCGGTCGCCTGCGCGATTTGCGGGATGAACGCCATCGCGCCGGAGCAGATGCCCCAGCTGACCATGATGCGCGCGATCCACTTGCGGGCGCCGAACCGGTCGAGAAAGAGATTCGACGGCACCTCAAAGAGAAAATACGTGAAGAAGAAAATGCCCGCTCCGAAGCCGAACATGGTCGCGGTCAGACCGAGCGCCTTGTTCATGGTGAGCGCGGCGAAGCCGACATTGACCCGATCGAGATAGGCGATGAAGTAGCAAACTATCAGGAACGGGATCAGTCGCGCCGAGACTTTCCCGATGGCTCCCGCCTCTGAGTTCTGCATGGTCGCTCCTCCCCGTGCCCCGAAGCGATCGGCTGTGCCGATGCGCGATACAATTCTTGGTTTATGCCCGCGGCTCGAAGGACGTTACCGCACCGCCGAACGCTTGCCTACACCTGCGGCCGTTGCGCGGCTGGGTCCCGTCTGTCGGCTTGTTCCTTACGGCGCGCAGTCCTAACGTGGACCACCATGCAGCCATTCCGGATGAGCGCGATCGCGCTGCTCGACGCTTATCGCAGCCGCGCGCTGTCGCCGGTTGAGGCGATGCGCGACGTGTTGCAGCGCGTCGAGCGCTTCGAGCCGCATATTCACGCGACTTATCTGCTTGCGCCGGAGCGTGCGCTTGATGAGGCGCGCGCGTCCGAAGAGCGTTGGCGGCGCAGCGAGCCGCTCGGGCCGCTCGACGGCGTACCGGCGACCATCAAGGACAATATCGCCACCGCGGGCGAACCGGTCCCGGTCGGAACGGCCGCGAGCGATCTCGTGCCTGCCGCCGCCGATGCACCGCCCGCCGCACGACTGCGCGAAGCGGGCGCCATTATCTTCGCCAAGACGACGATGCCGGATTACGGGATGCTGTCGTCCGGCCTTTCGAGCTTTCATCCGCTGACGCGCAACCCGTGGGACTTGACGCGCAATCCCGGGGGGTCGTCAGCCGGCGCGGGGGCCGGGGCGGCGGCCGGCTACGGTCCGCTGCATCTCGGCACCGACATCGGCGGGTCGGTGCGTCTGCCCGCGGGCTGGTGCGGAATTTTCGGATTAAAGCCGAGCCTCGGGCGCGTGCCGATCGATCCGCCCTATATCGGCCGCGTGGCCGGGCCGATGACGCGCAGCGTCGCCGACGCGGGGCTGATGATGGCGAGCCTCGCGCAGCCCGATGCGCGCGATTTCATGAGCCTGCCGCCGCAACGCCTCGACTGGCGCGTCGAACCAGCCAAACTCGCCGGCCTGCGCATCGGCCTCCTCCTGGAGGCGGGATGCGGCTACCCGACGGCAGCACCGGTGCGTGCGGCGATCGAACGCGCGGCGCGCGATCTTGCCGCCGAGGGCGCGATCGTCGAGCCGCTGCGGCCGTTTCTGACCCAAGACATGCTCGACGGGCTCGATCGATTCTGGCGCATGCGCGCCCTCACCGACTTCCGGGCGACGCCACCCGCACGGCGCGACAAGATCCTCCCCTTCATTCGCGCTTGGGGTGAATCGGCTGCGGCGCTGAGCGGTGAGGCCGTGTTCCATGGCTTCAGCCAGATCATGGCGATGCGCCGGGCGGCGGTGGCGGCGACGCTGCCTTACGATTTCGTGATTTCACCGACCGCGCCGATCACCGCGTTCGCCGCCGAATTGGCCTCGCCGAGCGACGACCCGCTGAACCCATTTCCGCATATCGGCTTCACGGTCGCCTTCAACATGTCCGAGCAACCGGCCGCGTCGATCAACTGCGGCTACAGCGACGAGGGCCTGCCGATCGGCCTGCAGATCATCGGCCGGCGTTTCGACGATCGCGGCGTACTCGGCGTCGCCCGCGCGTTCGAGGCGATGCGCGCGGCGGAGACAAGGGCGTGGCCGGAGCCGCCGGCAAGCGCGTGAGGTCCGCGACAGATTTCGCGGCGGAGGAATGCTCATGAACGACTACTCCACGATTTTCGATCTCAGCGGCCGCCGGGCCCTGGTCATTGGCGGCGGGAGCGGCATCGGCCGCGAGAGTTGCTTCGGATTGGCGAGCTTCGGCGCGCAGGTCATTTGCGGCGACATCGATATCGCCAAGGCCAAGGAGGCGGCGCGAGAAATCGCCGCGGACGGTCGCGCGGCGGAAGCGTTGCATATCGATCTGTGCGATCGCGTGAGCATCGCTGCGGCCGCCAAAGCCGTCGGCGTGCTCGACGTGCTCGTGATCTCGCCCTCGATCAACGTGCGCAAACTCCTGCTCGATGTCACCGAGGAAGAATTCGATCGCGTCGTCGGACTGAATTTGAAGGGCGTCTTCCGCGCGCTCAAGGCGTTCGCGCCCGGCATGGCCGAACGCGGCAAGGGAAGCATCATCGCCCTGTCGAGCATACGCGCGCAGGTGGTCGAGCCGGGGCAGGGCGTTTATGCCGCCACCAAGGCCGGCACCCTGCAGATGATCCGGGCGCTGGCGGCGGAGCTCGCGCCATCGGGCGTTCGCGCCAATGTCATCGCGCCCGGCATCGTCGACACACCGCTCACGCAGCAGATCAGGCGCGACGAGGCCTGGTATCGCGCCTATGCCGACAAGTCGATGTTGCGACGATGGGCGAAACCGTCCGAGCTCGTGGGCGCGGTCGTCTACCTCGCCTCGGATGCGAGCTCCTACGTCACCGGCTCATATCTCCTCGTCGATGGCGGCTGGACCGCCGCGGACGGTCGTTTCAGCCCGCCGCTCGCGGCGGACGCGCCTGCCGCGGCTTCGTAGCGACATTATCCTCAGGAATCTTCAGGAGCCGCTCGGATGCGGCTTTCCGCGCTGGGGTCCCATGTAACCGAACAGGAACCCGGCCACCTTGCGCATCTGAATCTCCTCCGAACCTTCGGTGATCCGATAGCGCCGGTGATGGCGGTAGATGTGCTCGAACGGCTTGTGACGCGAATAGCCGATGCCGCCATGCACCTGCATGGCGCGATCAGCGGCCTCGCAGCAGAGCCGGTTCGCCCAGTAATTGCACATCGAGACTTTGTCCGACAGCTTCTGCTCGATCTCGGCTTGCGTCATCTGACCCATCTGCCAGGCGGTCTTGCGGATCAGGAGCCGCAGCATCTCGGCTTGGGTCGCGAGCTCGACCAGCGGCCACTGGATCGCCTGGTTCTCGGCGAGCGGCCGTCCGAACGGCTTGCGCTCGCGCGCGTAAGCGACGCTTTCGTTGATGCAGTAGACCGCCGCACCGAGCGAGCTTGCGGCCTGGCGAATGCGGTTCTGGTGGACGAAGCACTGCGCCAAAGCGAGGCCTTTGCCGACCTCGCCGAACAGCGTGTCTTCGGCAACGAACACATCCGTGAAGCTGACGCGCGGATGATCGGTCGGCATGTTGAAGGTCCACAAATACTCCTCGACTTTGACGCCCTCATTGTCCGCCGGCACCAGGAAGCAGGTGATGCCGCGGGCATCGCCGTCCTCGCCCGAGGTCCGGGCAAACAGCGCGCAATGTGTGGCGACGTGCATGCCCGTCGTCCACATTTTCTCGCCGTTGATCTCCCAGCCGGGGACGCCGTTTCGCGTCGTGCGCGCGGCGCGCGTTTCCATATGCGTGGCGTCCGATCCGTGCCCGGGCTCGGTCAGACCGAAGGTGATGCGATATTCGCCGGCGATGCCGCCCTCGATCATCGCCCGCTGCTCGGGCCGTCCGTAGAGATCGAGCATGGTGACGAACGGCAGATTGCCGACGATCGAATGCTCGTTCTGCAGGTCGTTGTGCAGGCCGAGGCCTTTGCTGGCGAAATGTTCGCGGATCACCGCCATCCACAAATCCGAACCGTCCCGCCCGCCATATTTCCCGGGCAGCGCGAAACGGTAATGGCCGGCCTTGTCGGCGAGGTTCTTCGCCCGCCGCAGCAGCGCCTCCCATTCGCGGCGGGGCAGGCCGCCATGTTCGAAATCGGTGCGCGCCCATTCGCGCCGGTGATCGAAGAAGCGGATGTTGTCGTCGGCCTGTTCGAGCGGGCGGATTTCGGCGTCGATGAACGCGTCGAGCTCGGCGAGATAGTCGATGAGGCCGCTGGGCAGATCGAAGTTCATATCCGCGTTCGATGGCAAGGCTATTCCTCCGATTTTTTGCTGCCGCCCGCGTCGCCGCCGCTCCGCGCGATTGCCGCAAGGTAGGCCGAATAGGTCGGCTGATCGATCGCCAGCCGATCGATGGCGGTGGCGCGAAGATGCTCGCGCAGCGCCGGCTCGTCGAGCGTGACTTCGCCGCGGGCGATTTTCTCGCACAGCGCCTGCCGCATCGTCTCGAGGTCGGCGTCGCTGAGAAGAAGCTCGGCCAAGCGGCGATGCTCGCGTTCGTCGGCGGCGCCCTGCTGCTCGATTTCGCGGCGGACGAGCTCGATGGCGTTGATGCCGACCCGCAGATTGAAGGCGCGGGCGCCGCTCAAAGCCGGCAGCAGCTCATCGCGCAGGAAGCGCGCGACCGACGCGAGCAGCTCGGCGGCCGGAGGATGTTTCATCGCACGCCTTCCGACGCCAGGATGTCCAGAAGATCGAGCTCGGTCTCGGAGATGCGCCGGCCGATCATCGCCCGCTCGACTGGAAGCGGCGCGCCGGCCGGTCCCGGCTCCGCCATTCGCCGGCAGATGAGCCCCCAGCGGAGCGAGCCCAAAGTGCGCCAATACAGCACCCGCTCGGCTTCGATCGCCTCGCCGCCCGCCGAGCGATAACCTTCGAGCATCTCTTCGACGCTGCCGAAACCGCCAACCGGTTTGTCGATCACGCCGAAGCGCCAGCTGTTCACCGTGATCCAACCCAAATCCTCGGTCGGGTCGCCGAGATGCGCAAGCTCCCAATCGAGCACAGCGCGCACGCCCTCGGGGCCGATGATCAGGTTGCCATTGCGGAAATCGCCGTGGACGAGCCGCGCTCGCGGCGCTTGGCGGGGCAGGTGATCGCGCAGCCAGCGGAAGGCGGCTTCGAACACCGCGCTTCCGCCGCCGAAGGATCGGTAGCTCCGATAAAGCTCGTCGAGTTGGTCGGCTGCGAACCGCGTCTTCAGCGGCGGCAGACGATCGGTCGGCACCGCATGGATACGCGCCAGGATCGCGCCGCATTGAAAGGCGAGCCGCGGGCGCACTTGCGCGAACTCGGCATTGCGCAGGATGCGGCGCGCGAGGGTTTCGCCTTCGATCCGATCCGACACGAAGCCCCGCCCGAGATCGTCGCTTGGTTCGAGGATGTGACAGATGCCGGGCGTCGGCACGCCGCATTCGCCGGCACGGCGTATCAGCAGGGCCTCGCACTCGGAGCTCACGCTTCGCTCGCCGGGCGCGGCGTCGGCGGAGAGCCGGCGCATGATCAACGGCGCAACGCCTGCGTCGCCGACGGCATCGAACGACCAGGTCTCTTGGCTCGCGCCTCCGGTCAGGCGCTCGAGCGAACCCTCTTTGAGATGGCCGCGGTCCAGCCGGACGAGAAGGGCGTCAAGCTTGCCGGCAAGCGACGTTGAGGGACCGGAACGATCGTTCACGGGTGGCGCTCCCGCAGCAGCGCCTCGGCCATCTCACGCAAGCGGACTTTCTGAATCTTCGGGCCGTTCGGGCTGTCGGCGGTGGGGAATGCCTCGACCGCCACGATGCGCGTCGGGGACCTTGAACCGCGCCAGCTGGCGGTGGCAGCGCGCCCTCAGGGCCGACTCGTCCAGCACCGCGCCGTCGGCGGGAAGGACAAACGCGACCGGCACCGGATCGGCCCCACCATTCGCCGCGGCCACGACTTGGACACTGGCGACGCCCGGCTCCGCCTGGATCACCGCCTCGATCTCCTCGGGGCTGACCAGGAATCCGCCAAGCCGCATCGCGTCGTCGATCCGCGCCTCGAAGACGAAGTGCGCGTCGCCGAGCCGGGCGAGATCGCCGGTGCGGAACATACCGTCGGCGTCGATCGCCCGTTCCGTCGCCGCTGCATTTTCCAGATACCCGATGAAACGCGACGGTGCGTCGATCCACAATTCGCCGGACGCGCCGGCCGGCAGCGCGGCGCCGGTTTGCGGATCGCGCACCGCCAGACGGGCGGCGCTGCTGACCGGCACGCCGCCGGCCAAGAGCCGGTTCTCGCCCACAGCGACCGAAAACAGCGCCTGCACCTCCGAGCTGCCATAAAGGCCGTGTGGATGCATGCCCGCCGCCTCCGCGGCGGCGATCGAAGCGGCGACGGTCGAGTGGAACGCGGCGAATCCGGAGAAGCGCACCGATTTCGAACCGGCGCCCGCCCGACGCTGCGGCGATGCGGCCGAACATGTCGTCGCCGCCGACGATATGGGTGACGCGACGCTTTCGGATCAGCGTGGCCGCTACCTCGCCGTCGAACTGCGCGAGACAGACAATATGCGCCCCACCGGCGATCGCGGCCATCGCCGCGGCGTTGCCGAACGTGCCGCAGAACGGGACTGCTGCGAGCAGCACCGCTTCGGCAGCATCGAGCCCGATCCGGCGGGCGACGTCGAGCGCGTGTCCGGCAATGGTTTGTTGATCGTGCAGGACGAGCTTCGGCCCGCTGGTGGTGCCCGAGGTGGTGAAGGTGAGACACGGCGCTTCCGCCGTCGCTTCGTCCGCTCCGGCATCGGCCGCGGCGCCATCGAGCGGCAATACCGGCAGTCCGGCGAGTTGGCTGACGCCGGGTGGAACGTCCGGTCCCAGCACGCAGCGCACCGAGCCGCGATCCTCGATCGGCAGCGCAGCAAAGATCGCCGGAAAATCGACCGGCGGAAATCCCCATTGCGTCACCAGCGCGACCGCGCGCGACCGGCGCAGCAGATTGCCGACCTCGGCCGTGCGAAAGCGGGTGTTGATATGGATGGCGAGCGCGCCGAGCCGGGCACAGGCGAAGATCGCGGCAAGGTAGGCGGCGTCATTCGGCAGCCAGAGCGCCACCCGGGCATCCCGGGCCGACGCCCGCCGCGCGCAGGCCGCCGGCGACCCGCAGCACGCGATCGGCAAACGCGCGCCGGTCGAGCGTACCGGCGGCATCGGTCACCATCGGTGCCGCAGGCTCCCGGCCGGACCAGGTCATCAGCGCGCTCAATGTGCGCGGATAGTCCGATCCATAGGTCTTGCGCATTGGCGCAGCTCCATCAGCTCCGGTGCTCGTCGTCAACTATGAGCGCCCAACGGTCCGGTGATCTGATAACCGAGGTACCAGGAGAACAGATTGGTCTGCGACGCATTCTGCAGTCCGGCGCCGATCGAGACGAGCAGATGGTGATGTTCGTCGAAATCGTAGATCGCGCCGATGTTGAAGCCGGTCGTGGCCTTGCCGGTGTCGTTGCCGCCGAACATGACCGTCGCAGTTTGGTGGAAGAGCTCGGCGCCGATCGCCAATTGTTTGGTCACCTGCCGCTGCAGCAGCCAGCCGAAGAACCAGTAGTCGCGGTTGAGCGTATCGTCGCCGTGGTTCACCCAGTAACCGCCGCCGCCATAGGTGGTCCAGTCGCCGAAGCTTTTCTGGATCCACACCGGAAAGTAGGCGCGTAAATTTCCGGCGCCGAGGCCGAGATTCGCGTTCCCGGTGGGAAGTTCGACCAGCGGGTAGACGCCGACCATCGGCTGCGTGCCGTTCTTGTCCTCGTCGATGAAGCGATATTTGAAGCCGATCTCGGTATCGCCGTAACCGAATTGCGACGGGCCGCCGGCGGGAGCGTCGAACGCCATCGGCGCGATGATGTGGATTTGGCCGTTGGGAATAAGGCCGTAGTTGAATTCCCAAGCCGGCCCGATTCCCGAAGTGTCGCCGCGCACCGCGCTGCCGGTGGTCAACGTATAGAACTCGAAATGCTGATAGGCGACCGGCTCCGGATCGTCGGTCGCAAATGGCGGCCCGGCCATTGCGCGATCCGTCGCGGGCAGCATCATTGCGGCTGCGATTGCGGCGCTTCGAATGAGGACGTGTGATCGCGCGGCCATTCCCGGTCTCCGCCCTCAGCTACAATCGCACCGGCGCCGGCTTCCATGCAATCCTCGCGAGCTTGACGACGGCGCGCCGGGGGCCACATTGACGCCGATAACGGCAAACGAATCGGTTTCGAATGAGCCTCGCAGCTCCCGGCCATTGACATCGTCGACATCCGCGACGGCGGGCCGGCGCGGCACGCGCGGCAGAACGCCGCCAAAGCGCGGGCGCTGCGCGATGCCTGCCTTCGGTTTTTTCCACGCCCGGCGCTGCCGCTCATGCCGGCGCTCGATTGGCTCTCCCGCCGCTCGCTGTTGCGTTCGCGCTCGCCCTATGTGCGGGAGATCGCGGAAATCGCGGCGGCGATTCCGGTTTCCGGCGTCTGGATGCTCAACGCCTCGTATCTGTGGGGCTGCACGGCGCTCGCCTGCGAACAGGCCGGCGTGCCGTGGCTGGTGCGCACGCTCGACTGGCCGTTCACCGGTCTCGGGCGCCATCTGGAAGTGGCGCGGATGCGCGGCGAGCACGGCGACTTCTTCAGCGTCACCTGGCCGGGCTATGTCGGCGTGCTGACCGCGATGGCGCCGCGCCGCTTCGCCGCCGCGCTCAACCAGGCGCCGATGTGGCGGCGCACGCGCCATCGCTGGCTTCGCCCCTATGACTATGCCGCCAACGTGCTCGGCGCCTGGATGCATCGTGACGGCATGCCGCCGGATCAGCTTTTGCGCCAGGCATTCGAGCATTGCGGCACCTATGCCGAAGCGCGGCGGATGCTGGAAAGAACGCCGGTGGCCCGGCCGGTCATCTACACGCTGGTCGGTTGCGCGGCGGATGAGCGCTGCGTGATCGAGCGCACCGAGACCGATTTCCTCACCCGCGAGGAGGAAACGAGCGCCGCCAATGATTGGCTGCCGAGCCGGCCGGGATGGGAAGGCCGGATCGGGACGCGCCGTTTCCTGGTGAGCTCATTCGCCGAGGCGGCAGGCTATAGCCGCGCGCGCCGTGAGTCGCTCGCCGGATGGCGCGGCTCGTTGGCTGCTGCCGGTTTCGACTGGGTGCGGGAGCCGGTTCTCAACCCCTATACGCGGCTCGCGGTGGCGATGTCCCCGGCATGCGGCGTCCTGCGTGCCGCCGGATATGATATCGCCGGCGCGGCATTGTTGCCGCAGCCGGTGACGCAGGTTTGCGAGATCGAAATCGTGCCGCAGGCGGCCTAGCGCCGCCAAATCGCCTCGGGATGGTTTTCAGAAATTGCGAGACGCCCAATGCCGCTCATCGCCAGCACGGACGGGACCAGGCTCTACTATGAAGAGGCCGGCGCCGGCAGCCCGGTCGTGTTCGTGCACGAATTCGCCGGCGACTATCGCACCTGGGAACCGCAGATGCGCTATTTCGCCCGCTCGCACCGCTGCGTCACCTTCAGCGCCCGCGGCTACCCGCCCTCCGACGTGCCGAGCGATCCGGCGCGCTACGGGCAGGACATCGTGCGCGGCGATGTCATTGCCGTCATGGATGCGCTCGGTATCGACAAGGCGCACGTCGTCGGCCACTCGATGGGCGCCTACACCGCGCTGCATGTCGGCCTGCGTCACCCGCGAGCGCTGCATCTCGGTGACCGCGGCGGGCTGCGGCTGGGGCTCGCTCGCCGATCCCGCGCAACGCGAGGCGATGCGCAAGGTCGCGGCGGAGACCGCCACAATCTTCGCCGAGAAGGGTATCGCCGCAGCGTCGGCGCTGTACGCCGACAACGCCACGCGGCAGACGCAGAAGTACAAGGATCCGCGTGGCTTCGCCGAATTTATTCGCATGATGGGCGAGCATTCCGCGCAGGGCCACGCGCTGACCATGGCGATGCTGCAAGCCAAGCGTCCGACGCTCTGGGATTTGGAGGCGGACTTGAAGCGCTTCTCGGTGCCGCTCCTGGTCATCGTCGGCGATGAGGATGAGAGCTGCCTCGAGGGCAGCGTCTTCCTCAAGCGCACGGTCCCGACCGCGGCACTCCTCGTCATCCCGCGCTCCGGCCACACCATCACCAGCGAGGAGCCGGCCGCCGTCAACGCCGCGCTGGCCGAACTGTTCGCGGCGGCCGAGGCAGGGCGCTGGCTCGTGCACCGGCCCCCGGCCTGAAGCCGACAGCGGCAACGGCTACGTCGATCAATTTATCAGTGCCTGCAGGGGAGACGGTATCCTTCCGCCGCGCGAGATGAGCCGGCGACTGGAATTCGTGTTCACCGGGATCACCGGCGCGCGGCCAAGGAGGCCGCCAAAATCGACCCAATCGCCGACGCGCTTGCCGACCGCGGGGATCAGTCGCACCGCGGTCGTCTTTTTGTTGATCATGCCGATCGCGGCCTCGTCGGCGATGATCGCGGCGATCGTCTCCGCCGGCGTGTCGCCGGGAATGGCGATCATGTCGAGGCCGACCGAACAGACCGCGGTCATCGCCTCGAGCTTGTCGATCGTGACCGCGCCGCGTTCGGCGGCTTCGATCATCCCGGCATCTTCCGAGAGCGGGATGAAGGCGCCGGAAAGGCCGCCGACATAGCTCGACGCCATGGCGCCGCCCTTCTTGACCGCGTCGTTGAGGAGCGCGAGCGCCGCCGTCGATCCGTGCGTTCCGACGCGTTCCAATCCGATCTCCTCCAGGATCCGGGCGACGCTGTCGCCTTCCGCCGGGGTGGGGGCGAGCGAGAGATCGACAATGCCGAAAGGCAACCCCAGCCGCGCCGCCGCGGTCCGTCCGACCAGCTCCCCGGCGCGAGTGATCTTGAACGCCGTGCGGCGAATGATCGAAGCCAATGTGCCGAAATCGACGTCGCCGGCCGCCTTGATCGCTCGGAGCACGACGCCGGGACCGCTGACCCCGACATTGACCGCCCATTCCGCCTCGCTGGTGCCGTGAAAGGCGCCGGCCATGAACGGATTGTCCTCGACCGCATTGCAGAACACCACGAGCTTGGCGCAGCCGATCGAGCTTTCCGCGCGCGTGAGCTCGGCTGTGCGCACGACGATCCGCCCGATGTCGGCGATCGCGTCCATGTTCAATCCGGCTCGCGTCGAGCCGACATTGACCGACGCGCAAACGCGCTTGGTCGCGGCCAGCGCCTCGGGAATGGCGGCGAAGAGATTGGCATCGACCTGCGTCATGCCCTTCTCGACATTCGTGGAAAAGCCGCCGATGAAATCGACATCCACGGCGTGCGCCGCGCGGTCGAGCGTTTCGGCGATGCGCACCAGGTCGCCGGGGCTAGAGCGGCCGGCAACCAGCGAGATCGGCGTCACCGCGATGCGGTTGTTGATGATCGGGAGCCCAAATTCCTCGGCGATCTCCGCGCTGACGCGCCGCAGATCGCGAGTGATTCTCTCCACTTTTTCGTAGACGTTGCGGCACACGCCGTCGCAACTGTCGCTGACGCAATCGAGCAGGCTGATGCCGACGGTGATGGTGCGGATGTCGAGCTGCTCCGTCCGCACCATCTGGATGGTTTCGAGGATCTCTTCGCCGGAGAAGTTGAGATGTCGCATCTTTCGGTGATCCCCTACGGCATTGGGTGCACGTGTGCGGCGTGACTGCTGCAGCGGCTAAATGCGGTGCATGGCCTTGAAGATTTCCTCGCGCTGAATCTCCACCCGGACCGAGAGCTCATCGCCCTTGCGGGTCAGCCTTTCGCGCAGCGCGTGGAATGAGACCGCGGCGCGCGGCGAGGTCGACCATCATGATCATCGTAAAGAACTCGCGGATGACCGATTGGCTGATGTCGAGGATGTTGACGTTGGCCTCGGCGAGCACATTCGCAATCCCGGCGATGATGCCGACACGATCCGATCCGATGATCGTGATAATTGCGCGGTCGGCCTTCGCTGCGCCGGCCTGAGCGGGCTCTGTTCGCGGCATGGAAGCGAAAACCTCGCAACGGCTTGGGCAAAGGTCGTGCCGTATTACGAGGAGTCGCTTGGGTAATGCAAGGCGGAGCCGGCGCGGCTACCGGGGTGCGGCTGAGCGCAACGATGCCAAGTCGGTGAACTATTTCGCGTCGTGGAAGATGATGCCGAGCGTGTGACGGCGGCCGGAGCGCACGCGGCTGACGCCGTGGCGCAAATTGACCCGGTAGACGCCTCTCGCGCCCTGGACCGGCCGGTTGTGAACGGCGAACAGAACCGCGTCGCCCTGCGTGAGGGGAACCACCTCCACGCGACTTTGCATGCGCGGGCGCTGCTCGGTCAGGACGAATTCGCCGCCGGTAAAATCCCGGTTAGGGGCGGAGAGGAGGACGGTGACCTGCAGCGGGAAGGCGAGCTCGCCATACAGATCCTGGTGCAGGCAATTGTAGTCGCCGGGCGCGTATTGCAGGAGGAGCGGCGTCGGCCGCGTTTGCCCGGCCTTGTGGCAAAGTTTCAGATAATCGGCGTGCTCCTCGGGGAAACGCGCGCCGATATTCATCCGCTTGTTCCAGTCATTGGCGAAGGTCACGATCTGGGCGTAGAGGGCCGGGCGCAGCTCGCCGAGGACGTCGGGCAGCGGATAGCGGAAATATTTGTATTCACCCTTGCCGAAGCCGTGCCGGGCCATGTGCACATGGCTGCGGAAATGTCCGTCATCCGGGTAGAGCGCGGCCAGGTCCGCGCACTCGCGCGGCGTCAGCAATCCCGGCAGAACGGCGCAGCCGAATGCGCCGAGATCCGACCCGACGGCGTCCCAATCGTATTTTTCGACACGGCGTGGCGCGGTCTTGCGTGCGGTTGCGGTCATTCTGGTGACGGCGTTGATAGTTGGGGCTCGCCTTTGATCTAGCGTCTCGCGGCTCGAGCGCCCACCCGAAATCTGCACGGTCCCGGCCGATACGAGGTATCGTGGCGCGATCGCTGCGTCACCGCGCTACACCCGGCGCAACGGAATCGACCAGGCAAGCCATGCGCCGATGCCGGTGAAGGCGGCAATGGTCACGAAGGCAGCGCGGAAGGCTTCGCCGATCTGGGCTTCAATCGCCGCCTGCCGCGCTTGTGCGAGCCCTGCGATTGCCTCCGGCCCGCGGTCGATGATGGCCCCGAACAGGCTCGCGGTCTCCCGGTCGCCGGCGGCGAGCGTCGAAAACAAGACCGCGGCGACGGCCGCCGTGCCGAAAGCGGCGCCGACCGAGCGGGAGAATTGCACCATGGCCGCCCCGGTGCCGAGCATGCGCTGGCCGGCGACCGCCTGCACGGTGACCTGGACCACACCCATCACCGTGCCCATGAACAAGGCGGTGCCGCCTAACACCCACGGCAGCTCGCTGAGACTCAAATGCGGCGCCCAGAATGCCAGGAACAACAAGCCCGCCGTCGCCAATGTCAGGCCGCCGGATGGAAACAGCGCGGTACGTCCGGTCCGTGTCATCAATTGGCCGGTGATCAGCGACCCGATTCCGATCCCGAAGGTGAGCGGCAGCAGCAGCAGTCCGGTTTCCGCCGGCGAGGCGCCGCGGACCGCGCGCAGATAGATCGGTACGAAAGTGATCAACGAGACCAGCGCCGCGCCATGACAGGCCGCCATGGCGTCGCTCCGCCACACCGACGGCTCGCGGAACAGGAGCGGCGGAATGAGCGGAGAGGCGCTGAGCTTTTCCTGCCAAAGCAGAAGAACGAGCGCCAACAGGCCGAACGCCAAGAGGCCGAGCGCGACCGGCAGCGTGCGCACGTCCATTTGCTGGACCTGCTGCAGAGCGAGGATCACCGGGGACACGAACATCGCGAACAACACCAAACCCGGCGTGTCGAACGTGGTCCGCCGGCGGTCGCTGGGCAGCACCCGAAGACGCAGCACCAGCAGAGCGGCGAGGAGCCCGAGCGGCAGGTTGACGAGGAAGATCGATTGCCATCCGAAAGCCTGGGTCAGGTAACCGCCGGCGACCGGGCCGAAGGTGTTGGAGCTGACCGCGACGCCGGCGAGGTAGCCCTGATAGCGGCCGCGCTCGCGCGGCGGGAATGTCTCGCCGATCAGCGCTTGCGACAGCGTCATCAATCCGCCGCCGCCGAAGCCCTGCAGCACGCGCGTCGCGGTCAGGAACTCGATGTTGGGGGCGAGCGCGCACAGGAGCGAGCCGATCACGAACAGGGCGAGCGCGGCGAGCATCATGCGCCGCCGGCCAAAGGAGTCGCCGAGCCGTCCATAGACCGGCGCGGCGATGGTGTTGGCGATCAAATAGGAGACCACCACCCATGACACGCGCTCGACTTCCCCGACGCTCGAGGCGATCGCCGGAAGCGCGGTGGCGACGATGGTCTGGTCGGCGACCGCCAGGAACATCGGCAGCATGATCGAAGGAAAGACGGTCAGAAACACCGCGCGCGGCGATTGCTGGTCCTTTTTTGCGTCTGCCGCGTCCGCGGCGGATGCTGCGGCTCCGATGGCGGAGAGATCGTCATTCGTCGAACGGGTCATGCCGAAGACTTTTGGCTATGCGGATTGGTGAAACGTCTTCCCCGGTTGATTTCATGGCAAGCCGTGGACGCAGGCGCAATCGCAATGAACGAGCCCAACCCTGGGCCTGCCGCTCCGCGACGGCTGGCGGAAAGTAGGGCCCGGCGCAAAGCCGCGCATGAATTTGCGGCGGATGTTGTTGGAACAAAACTCGCGGCGTCGTTGCTGTTCCACCGGGAAGCCGCCGGGGCCCCTTCAAGGTCCCAAGTGCCGGGCTATATAATGGAGTGGAGGGTGGTCGTTGCGCCGGGAACACGAGTCCGGCAGTGGGGCTGGTTTGCGAACCACAGCACCAGGAGCCACCGACCATGCCTCAAGACCTGCACGCACCGAAAGCCACCGCGGCGACAATACGCGCAGCGAGAGTTCACGTCCGGAGCAGGTCCGCGGCGAGAAAGCTGCAGGCCGTGCCACCGCAGAATTCGCCGACATGGGCGCAAGCAGCGTCAAGGCGGGCCTGCGCATGCAGAGGGAACTTTTCGACACCTTTCAGGATATCGGCCGCGACTGGCTGGTGCGCGGGACTTCGCAGGCGGAACTCGCGTTCAAGCTTCCCAACAAGCTGACCACGGCGCGCTCGCCCGCCGATGCGTTCTCTGCATATCATGAGTGGCTGAGCGAATGGCTGAGCCTGTGCGGCGAGGACAGCCGTCGCTTCATTACCGACAGCCAGAAGCTCGTGGATACCGGCGTGCGATGTTTCGCCACGGTGTCGCCGGCGATGACGAGCTGACCGCCCGCCCAAGCCGTTGAGCATAAAAGCACCGGCCGCCCGAGGGCGGCCGGTCTCCGTCCGGCTTCGCGTAGGCCGGGCAGGCGTTTGCAATGCGAGCGCGTCTCACCCGATGAAACCGACACGCTCCTGTTGGCGCGCTTCGGCCTCGGTCGCAGCCTTTGCCGGCAATTGCAGCACGGAGGCCGTTTGACCCTCGCACAGCAGCGTCAGCAACACCGTGCGTCCATCGGGAAATTCGACCGCGTCGTGGTGCGCGGCGAGTTTCTCCTTGTTGACCTGGCGAAAGATGGCGGTCCGATGGTTGATCGTCCGCGTCTTCCATCCGAGCAGTCCGGTTGGCAGGCAGGCGACCTCGCCGGCAAACGCCAGTTCGGTCCCCGGCAACAGGCAGACCGCCATGCCTGGATCGTCCGCGGCTGCGAAGCCGCGCGTTCCCGTCCCGAAGTCACGCGTCATCAGTCTATCGCCGACTTTCGCCGGCCGCGAGCGCACACTTTGGAGGCTAAAGTCACACATTGGCAACTCCTTTTTCCATTCCCAGGATTCCTGGGTCTTGCCCGAGACAAACCCCCCACTACCCGCAGACAACGAGATCAAGCAAGAATGGTGCCGTCCGAGATCTGCAACAGGACTTGTGCCTCATCCGTAGGCCGCATCGGTGGGGCCTCGTCGGCATTTCCGCCATTCCTCATGTCGTCGCGAAGCCAACGCGCGGCCGCACGGAATGTGCCAGCGGGCGCCTGCATTTTTCATGGGCAGCGCGCGGCGAAGGTTCAATAGCGCCGCCGCCGAGCCTCCTGCCGGAAAGCGGAGCGCGCCAGCGCCGGCGGCGAAAAGCTCGGCTCCGCTCAAGGCGCGCGTCCGACGGCCGCGATCATTTCAATTTGACTTATTCGACGGTGATGCCGCCGGTCATCCCGTCCCAGTCATGGTCGGCACAGATGAGATCGTAGGTACCCGGGCGCTGCGGCGTCAGGAAGACGTCCTTGCTCTCGCCCGGTTGCAGCACGACCTCGGTATGCTCGCGGTTGAGGGCGGCGGGATTGTCAATCGTGACGCTGGCGAAGAACGTCGGCGCGGTGAATTCGTGCGTGTCTTTGCCGTGATTCTCGAGGTGCAGGCGGTAGTGCACGCCGTGCCGAAGGACCAGATGGTCCGGCACGAACTTGTCGTCGACCAATATCCACGGAAAGTGTGACCGCGTTGGGCGCCGCCCGCGACGCCGCGGGATCGACGACGATGGCGATGAGGAACAAGGCGCCATATCTCGCGAACGGCCCGGCCACGGTCGCTCCTTTCGGCTGAGGCAACGCACAGAGTATGCGAGGACCGGCGTGCCGCGCCAATCGTTATTCGGCCGTCGCACGAAAGCGTGTGTTTCTAGTGACCGGCCGCTTGCACGGTGCCGGGCGCCACCGGGCGTATCAGCAGCAGCACGATGGGAATGAGCACGGCGGCGAAAATGGCCCAAGTGTAAAAGATGTCGATGTAAGCCATGAGCGTGGCCTGCCCGGTGATCATATGGCCGATGTAGCCCAAGGCCAGGCCATGCGCATCGGTCGGCGATCCCACCTGCGTGAAGTACTGCATGATGTGGCTGAGCGTGGACTGATATTCGGGCGAGGAGGGAATCACATTTTCGGTGAGCCGCGCCTGATGGAATTGCGAGCGCTGCAGCAGCTCGACATTGGCGAGCGACACGCCGAAGCTGCCGCCGAGATTGCGCGCGACGTTCATGAGCGCGGAGCCTTCGCTGGTCTTCTGCGCCGGCAACCCGTCATAGGCGACGCTGTTGATCGGAATGAACATGAACGGCAGGCCGACCACCTGGAAGATCCGCACCCAGGCGAAATAACTGAAGCTTGCGTCCGGGGCGAGCGAGGTCGAGTACCACATCGCCACCGCGATGGCGGAAAGGCCGATGGCCATCCAATATTTCGGCTGCATGAGGGGAATGAGCTGCCCGGCGATCGGCATCATGACCATCATCACCAGGCCGCCCGGCATCACGGCGAGCCCCGAGAGCATCGCCGTATAAGGAAAGTTCGTCTGCATGAGCTGCGGCGTGATCTGGTTCGAGCCGAACAGGATGGCGCCGACCGCCATCATCACCAGGAACGACATCCCGAACTGGCGCCGGCAAAGGAGCCGGATGTCGACGATCGGATCGTCGCGGGTGAGCTCCCAAGGGATAAAGAATATGAATGCGCAGACGGAAATCGTCGCGAAAGTGATGATGTAGGTCGAGTGGAACCAATCTTCGATCTGGCCGCGATCGAGCACGACCTCGAGGCTGCCGAACGTGAGCGCGATCAGGGCGAATCCCTGCCAGTCGATCTTGAACCCGCGGGCCAGATACTCGCGGCGCTCGCGCTGCAGCACTTCAGGCTCGACCACCAGCCATTGCACCAGGATCAGCGAAATGATCCCGATCGGCACGTTGATGAAGAAGATCCAGTGCCACGAATAATTGTCGGTGATCCAGCCGCCGATGGTGGGCCCGACGGTCGGCGCCACGATCACGGCGATGCCGTAGAGCGCGAACGCCTGCGGGCGCTGCCGCGGCGAAAAGGTGTCGGCCAGCATCGCCTGTTCGCTGGTCGGCATGCCGCCGCCGCCAAGCCCTTGCAGGATGCGAAACAGGATCAAGGACCAGAGGCTGGTGGCGAACCCGCACAGCAGCGAGGCCACGGTGAAGATGGCGACGCAAAGCATATAGAAGCGCTTGCGGCCGATCACGTTCGACAGCCAGCCGCTCACCGGCAGCACCACGGCGTTGGCGATGAGGTAAGTGGTGACCACCCACGTGCTTTCGTCGACGCTGATCGCCAGGCTGCCGCCGATGTAGCGCAGCGACACGTTGGCGATCGCGGTGTCGAGCACGACCATGAAGGTGGCGATCGAGACCACGATGGCGATCAGCCAGGGGCTGCGGTCGCCGGCGGCCGAACGGCTCTCCGGCCCCGAATATTGCCGCTGATCGCTCATTTCTTCCTGACCGACGGCACCACCGACATGCCGGGCCCGAGCAGCACGTCGGGCGGCTCATCGAACACGATCTTCACCGGCACGCGCTGGACGATCTTGACGTAGTTGCCGGTCGCGTTCTCCGTCGGCAGCAGGCTGAAGGCGGTGCCGCTGCCGGCCTGCATGCTGTCGACGTGACCTCTGAACGTGCGGTCCGGGAAGGCGTCGATTCGGATATCGACCGGGTTTCCGGGGCGGATGCCGTGGAGTTGCGTCTCCTTGAAATTCGCCGTTATCCAGACGTCGCGCGGGACGAACATCATCAGCGACTGGCCGACCGCCGCATAAGTCCCCTTGGCCGTGTTCAATCGCGCGACCCGGCCGGCGACCGGCGCGGTGATGAGCGTGCGCGAGAGATTGGCTTCGGCCTGTTCCAGTGCGGCGTGCGCCTGTTCCATTTGCGCGGTGGAGAGCGTCTCCTGCGACTTGAGCACCGGAAGCTGCTTTTGCGTGGCGACGGAATTGGCCTGCGCGGCGGCAAACGTCGCTTGCGCCTGCAGCAGACCGGAAGAGTATTGCTGCGCCTGCTCGACGGTGACGGCGCCGGTCTTCACCAGCCGCTGGTAGCGCTCGTCTTGTTGCTGGGCGAAGGTCAAGGCGGCTTGGGCTTGCTCGACTTGCTTGTCGGCCTGGTCGATGCGTGCCTGCTGGGCGGCGAGCTGAGCGACGATGTTGTCGATATTCGCCTGCGCCTGATCGATCTGCGCTTTGGCCTGATCGGCCTGCGCACGGAAATCGCGCTCATCGAGGCGCGCGAGGACGGCACCGGCCTCGACCAGCTGGTTGTCCGTGACCGGCACGTCGACCACCGCGGCGCTCACCTGCGAACTGATCGACACGGTGCGCGTATCGATGAAAGCGTCATCGGTCGATTCAAACGTGCTGGCGTTGACCCACCAGACCACGAGAGCGACGATGCCGGCGACGATCAAGGCGGTGACGACGAGGACGGATCGGCGGCGCTGGCGCAGCCGATCGAGCCACGAAGAACGCGCCGGGCGCGCCTCGCCGATCGCGGGCCGGGCCTCTCGGCCCGGCAAGGTGTCCGGGCGTCGCTCCCTGTCGGTGCGTTGATCCATATCGAGATAAACGTCTGCCGCGTCAGTTGAGTTTCCGCGTGGCCGCCGCGGGCTGCAGACGGTCAGTGCGCTCGAATCGCACTTGCTTTAGCCTTTAACGGCGCAGGTGGCGAGTCACGAAGGACGCAGCACAGCCATGAATTTTCAGCCAAATTCCTCGAATTGAGCGACGTTAATGTCGCGGAGGGCCGGATTGGTCCACGGCGAGAACGATCGCATCAGATTGGCAGGTCGGCCAGCGTCTTCAACGCATAAAACTGGACCGGCTCCGCCCGCCCCTTGACCGGGGCGTCGTGAAGCTCGCGGTCGCTCATTTCGAGGCCGGCAGCCTCGGCGGCGCGGCGCGAGATGATGGCGACGCAGTCATAGTCTTTAGTCAGGCTTTCGAGCCGGGCGCAGGTGTTCACGGTGTCGCCGATGGCGGTGATGATCCGGGATCGCGGCGGTCCCATCGCGCCGACGATCGCCTCGCCATAATGAATCCCGATCCCGATCCGCATCGGCTCGGACAGGTCCTCGCGTAGTCGGTGGTTGAGCTGCTCGAGCCGGTTGAGCATTTCGCGAGCGCCGCGGATCGCATCGAGAGGCCCCGTGGCCTGCGCTCCGGCGTCCAGCCCGTAAAGCGCCATCAGCCCGTCACCGGTGAATTGTGAATAATGTCCATTGGTGGCCGCGAGCGCCTCGGTCATCGCGTGAAAGAACTGATTGAGGACGAAGAGTACGTCGTAGGGCATCCTGGCTTCGCCCAAAGTGGTTGAGCCACGCATGTCGACGAACACCACGGTCACCGGGCGTTCGCTTCCCTCGAGCCCGCCGCGCACGGCGCCATCGGCTGCGCTCGCGTCCGCGGCGAGGAGCGGCACTATGGAGATGTCGGCGGTCGGGCGGATCTGGCAGGCAAGCCGCATGCCCGCGGTCGCTCCGATACGGTCGAGCGCTTTTGCTTCCAGCCCGGATGCTGCGGACAGCCGGTCGAGACCTTTGGTGACCAGGATCCGGCAGGTCGTGCAGCGCGCCCTGCCGCCACAGACCGACGCGTGCGCGATGCGGTATTCGCGCAAAGTCTCGAGCACCGTAGCGCCGGACGCGATCGGCACAGTACGCCCAGCCGCGTGCGTCAGCATCGCCGGCCGCTGGCGGCGGCGCAGCCGGCGGCGCGCAGCCCGCCCGGCGAATGGCAGTGCCACCAATGCGACATGAATGCCCAACGCGGCGTACACGATCTGAAAAATCGTGGACCGCTTGCGTTCGGTGAGGTTGGAGTTCGCCAGCGAGAGTTTCACGTAGTCGGGATTCTCGGCACTGCGCAGAACCTCATTGCCGGCGGTAACGAAACCGGCAAGCGCCAAGGTCGGCAGCACCAGCCCGACGGCGAACAACAACATCCGCCAATTCGGGTACCACGGCTTGGTGCGCAGCCAAAAATGAATGCCGATGTAGGCATGCGTCCACACCGTCAGCACGGCAATGGCCTGCACGGCGGCGAGCCACGGGAATACCAGCCACTGCGCAATCAACACGGTCTTGTAGGTGCTGTTGACGCCGAGCGCGCTCTCGGCGACGCGCGTGCCGATCACATGCGTCATCAAGAGCGCGGGAATAAGCACGCCGAGCGCAAGCTGCGTCCATTCCCAGCCCGACAAACGCAGCGCGCGGCGCAGATAGATCGACCACAATGCGTTGGCGTAGTGCACAAGGAACGCGGTCAGCAATAATCCGGTGCCGAGCCAGGTCCGCCAGGGATACATAAGGACATTGAGTGCCGCCTCCGCCCGCTCAAACGAGACGATGAGCAGGCCGTGGGCGGTCAGGTGGCAGATCACGAAGGCGAGCATAACCAGGGCGCTCGCGAGCCGGAGATTGCTCCTCCATGTTCGGGCGTCCCAATGCGTCGGGCCCTGGTTCATGAATGGCGGCTGGGCGTGGTCACGAACGCCCGGAGGGTGGCTGCAGCGCGGCCATGAATTTTTGTCCGAATTCGTCGAGCTCCTCGGCGTTGATATCGCTGACCGCCCAGAAGTCGAGCCCTTCCTGGGTCCAGCGCCGCACATTGAAACCGTGCACCGTCTCGCTCCTGGGCCCGCCATGCTCGGCGCCGGAGTGCCGCGCCACGAACAGATTGATCACGTGATTGCGCCGCCGGTAGACGATCGAGGCCGCCGCCTCGCTGTCGATGTAATCTAGGCGGCCGCCGATCAAGGTAAAGCCCTGCGCGGTCAGATCGACGACCGGCGGCGCCACGTCGAGCTTGCCGTTGAACCAGGGCTTCACCGTGTGCTGGTCGCTGGTCAGCACGTCGGTCAGGTGGCCGGCCTGCAGCGAGCGGACATGGGCGGAGACGACTTCGTCAGCGATCCGCTGATCCGGGTCGTTGCGAATGACCGCCACGACGATTGTTGCCGCGACCGCGGCTGACAGCGCCGTGCCGAGGGTCAGGCCGCTGAAAAACGTCCGCCAGGATGCAAATCGGGGCGCGAGCGAAGACGCGAGGCGGCCGGCCGTGCGCGCCGGCGGCGCGGGAAGCGCCGCTTCGATGCGGGCGCGCAGCCGCGCCGGCGCAACCTCCCTGAGGCCGGCGCCGGCCAGCGCGTCGCGCATCGCCCGGAACGCTTCGAGCTCGCCGGCACAGCCCGGACAGGTCGCGACATGCGCTTCGACGTCGGACGCATGGCCGGCGTCGAGCTCGCCGTCGATCAGCGCGTGAATGAGGACTTGGCATTCGGCACAGTTCATGGCGTCGATCCTTCTTCGACGTTCCATGCGGCACGCAGCATGGATCGGGCGCGAGCGAGCCGCGACATCACCGTGCCGACCGGCACGCCGGCGACCTCGGCGATCTCGCGATAGGACAAGTCGTTGATATCGCGCAGCACGACGGCCTCACGGAACGGTTGCGGCAGCGCGGCGACGAGCCGGCGGATCGTCGCGCTGTCCTGCCGGCGCAACAGCTCCGCCTCGGGCGAACGCTGCGGCTCCTGCCATTGCGGCGTCGCCTCCGCCGGCGGCACGTCGGCATCCGGTGCGGACGGCGCCGGCTGCGTCGCGCGCCGCGCGAACTCGGCGTTGCAGACGTTTCTCAGGATCGCCAGCAGCCACGGCTTCATCGCCGGGCCGCGGTAGCTGTCGAAATGGCGCAGCGCCCGCAGATAGCATTCCTGCACCGCGTCCTCGGCGTCGGCGGTATTGCGCATCAGATAGCGCGCCAGCGTGAAAACGTCATCCAGATGCGGCAGCGCGGCGTCGCGAAAACGCCGCGCTCTGTCGCGCTCGCCGGTCTCATCGCCTGCCATGCCCAAACGCTCGGTTATCCGCGGCGGGGGCTGCGGCCGATCAAGCATCAGCGGGCAGCATCGCCGGCCGCTGCTTCTACCACGATCGTACCGGTCATGTGCGGATGCAGCGAGCAGAAATAGTCGTAGCTGCCCGGCGTGGTAAAGGTGAAGGAAAAGCTGTTGTCCGTGTCCAGCACCTTCGATTTGAACTGCTTGGCCACCGCGGCGATCGCATGCGGGATGTCGTCCTTGTTGGTCCAAGTGACGGTGGTGCCGGCCTTCACCGTAAGCTTCTGCGGATTGAAGGTGAAATTGTCGATCGATACGGCGCTTGCCGGGCTTTGCGCCCGGCCGGGCAGGACGGCCGCCGCGAGCATGAGAGCGGTCGTCGCTCCCAGCGCGGCCGCAATGGCCGCGCTGGCCAGAGTATTGCGTAGCGACATGGTCCACCTCAACCTGCGAGCGGCGTGTCGACGATCGCGAGCCGCTGTTCACCCTGCTTGAAGGTGATGGTCGCGGTGCCGAGAACGCTGCGCAGCTTGTCGTCCGCGACCTTCATCGGACCCGGGGAGGGGGCCGTGCCGGGCGCAGGCTGCGGAAACGCGGTCGAACGGGCGGTATGGAAGGTGACGTTGCCTTCGATCTTCTGCATCACTTGGTGGATGTGACCGTTGAGCACCGTCACCGAGCCGAAGCGCTTGAGGTATTCGAGCGCGCGGCCGCTATCCTCGGTGCCCCAGCCCCATTGCGGATAGACGGTCCACAGCGGGATGTGGGCAAAGACCACGATCGGCGTCGAAGCCGAACGGCCCTTGAGATCGTCTTCGAGCCACTCGAGTTGCGCATTGCCGAGGTTGCCGAGCCCGCCGGCCTTGAGATCGACGACGTTGACGAGACCGATGAAATGCACGCCGTTGGCATCGAAGCTGTACCAGCCGGCGCCTTGCGTGCCGCGGCCGTAACGTTCGCGATAGAGTTTTTGCTCCTCGTCGAGGAAGTCGTGCTCGCCGGGCACGTAGTGCACGTCGAGGCGCGTCTGCGAGATGATGCGGTCGGCATCGTCGAACTCAGATGGCTTCGACAGATGGCTGATGTCGCCGGTATGAATCATGAAGGCCGGCTTGGTCGGCATCGCCTTGATCCTGCCAACCGCCTCTTCCAGCGTGCCGAGCGCGTTCGGATTGGCCGGCTTGTCAAAGCCGACATGGCTGTCGCTGATCTGCAGGAACGTCAGACCGCGCGTTTCTGCCGCCACGGCCTGATCGATGATACCCAGGGAACGAGGCACCCCGCCGGATACGGTCCACAACACGCCGGTGCCGACCCAGGTCATGCATTCCAGTACTTTTCGCCGGTTCAGCCCCTCATGACGGTCGAATTCGCTCATCTGCAGCTCTCCTCGAAGAACAAGCCAAATTGGCTTCCGAGGACCAGATCGGGCGGCGTGGCGATTTATTCCCGGCGCTCTGAATTTTTTTGTGAACCAGTGCGGCGGCTAAGGGAGCCGCGCCTGGCGAGGATGAGATCGGCGAAGGCTGAGATTTATGCCAGCCGCCGTAAAGTTTTTGCGGGCGCGCGGTCAGCGCGCGACGGCAGCCGGATGATGGTCGCGAGCCGGCACCGTCGACTTCGCTGCGGGCGCCCGCTCGCGCGGTGCAGAAATTCTCGACCGCGGCGGCGGCGGCCTGCGCGATGAGCAGGCGGCGTTCCGGCGTTGCCAGCTCCAGCTCCTCCTGCCGGTTGACGATTGAGCCGGCCTCCAGCAGCACCGCCGGCATGCGCGTCTCCCGCAGGACCATGAGCTGATCGTACCGGTAAACGCCGGCGTCGGCGTCGAGAAGCTGGTGGCGGTGGCGGCCCATCAGCGCCAGCGTGTAGTGGGGCGTGTAGTGCAAGCCGCGGCTTTCCAGTTCCTTTCCCAGGAAACGGCCGAAGGCGAGGCTACCGGCGCGATCGGCATTGTCGTTGGAAACAAAAATGGCGTAGCCGCTGAAGCGATCGCTGAAATGATTTTCCTTCCCCTCATACTGCCAGGTCTCCAGCAGTCCATCCGGCACCGAATCGTGGTGGATGGCGATGAAGAGATCGGCGTGCATGCCATTGGCGCGCGCCGCGCGCTCGCGCAAACCCGGCCAGGGCGCGGTCGCGGTGACGAGCCGGACGGTCTTGTCGAAACCGGCTGCGATCAGAGCTTGCTGCATCGTCTCGGCGAGCTGGAGATTGAACACGTATTCGGCAACGCCGCGTGCACTGATGGCGCCCGGCACTGCGAGCGTGTGGCCGACGTCGAGCACGACGCGGAACGCCGCCCGCCGGCAGCTTGAATGTGTCGGCTTGGCCGCGAGCGGCCCGTCGCCGCCGCCGCGCGCCGCATGGCCGGCCACGCAGGACCGTGAAAGCCACGAAGATGACGGCTCCGGCGCGCCACAGCTTGCTCATCACACGCTCGCGTCGGGCAGTTCCTGGACGGCGGAGACGACGGTCCCTTGACTTCGCCCATAACGAGCTTCGCCGGGGTTGTCCATGTGTCGTCGGCACGCCGGCGCGGACGGCCGCGCCCTTGTCTGCGACCCGCTCCTGTCGTACCAAACAAGGGGAGCGAACGGTCATCCTGATATGGGTAAAGTCGTCGGCATCGGCGTTGCGCTGTTGGCGCTGGCGGTCGGTTTCTTGCTGCTGACCGAGGGACGCGAGATGGCCCCTTTGTTCGACGCTTTCCGCGCTCTACCGCTGCTCTCGCAAGGCGCCTGGGTGGTCATCGCGATCGTCGTGATCGCGCTGTTGCTCTGCGTCGTCTGGCTGCTCATCGTCCTGCTGAGCCAGCGTCAATCGGCACGGGCGCTCGAAATGCGGCTCGCCGGCGTGCGCGAGGGCGTGAAGGGCCTCGTCAAGACGCAAGCCGGCGCCGATGCCGACATGCACAGCCTCGCCCGCACCGATCCGGAAGATGGCATCGCCGCGCTGCAGCAGCGGCTCACCGAGGCGGAACGCTTCACCCAGGTCCAGCAAAGCCGCAACGAGGCGAGCGACCTGCAGTCGCGGGTCGACTATCTCCGCGGCCAGCAGCAGGCGCTGAAAGAGCGGCTGGTCCCGGTGCTCGAGAAAAGACGATCGATCGAACAGCTGTTCATGGAGCTCGAAGGCCACCAGAACGACATCGATCGGACCCTCAATGAGATCGCCAGCGGCGACGCGGCGATCGCTCTCGATGTCGGCTTGAAGGACATGATGGAGTTCGTCAGGCGCAGCAACAGCCGCTGCGATGACGTCGAGGCGGCCGCGAAGCTCATGGCCGGCCTGCGCGAGGACTACGCCGAGTTGGGCAACCGGCTCGTTCCCTTCGCGGCGGCGGAGGGCGGCGTGGCCAGCCGGATCAAGGAGCTGCGCGAGGCGCGCGACCGGCTGACGTTGGATATCGATTTTCTGCAGCAGACCCCCGAAGGTCCGCTCGCCGAACGGGTACAGAAATTCGCGAACGACAAGAAAGTGCTCGACGGCCGCTTGTCCGACCTGAATGACGAGTTTTCCCACCTCGCGACCTTGCGCCAGGACCTGAGCAAGCTGTTCGCGAGCTTCAACCGCGCGCTCGATGTGCTGGCGATCGCCGGCCGCGGCAACAACATGGACGAGGTCGATTTGCGCACCGAGGGGCTCGCTTCATTCATTGGCGCCACGCAGGCCCATATCGACGACATCGAACGCCGCGTGGTGGTGTTCGGCCAATTGCGGACCAAGCTCGGCGAGGTGCAGTCACGGCTCATTCCGCTCGAATCCGAAGACGGCGGCGTGCTGAGCGTCATTGCCGAACTCGCCGGCACCCGCGACCGGCTCGCCGCCCGGATGCGGCGCATGGAAGAGAGCGACGACGGCAATCTCGTCGAGCGCGTGAAAAAGTTCACTGAGGTGAAGAGAGAGCTGGAAGAACGGGTCGCGGCGCTCTCCGATCAGGTCGTCAGGCTGGCTACGATCCGCAACGATATCGCCGGTCTCTTCGAGAAATTGAGCAGCGCGGTGACCTCCGCGGCGAATTGATCGGGCGGAGCATTCGGCACGCATAATCTAAAGGAGGCGAAGATGGCTTTGGTCCGCGAGCCTACGCTGACGCCGATCGCTATCGAGGATCTGCGTCCGACCCAGATCACCGTCGGCATGCGTGAGGTCGAAGCCAAGCGCAAGCGCTGGCGCGAGACCGCGACAAAGAAGGGCAGGGAATTTCTCGGCAAGCACCTGATCCCGGTGATCCTCGGCCCGAAGCGGCGGCACTACGTCGTCGACCATCATCATCTGGCGCGTGCGCTCCACGACGAGGGCGTCAAGGACATCGCCGTCACGGTCGTCGCCAACCTGAGCAAGCTCGACCGCGATGCATTCTGGACGGTCATGGACAACCGCAATTGGATGCATCCCTTCGACGCCGACGGACGCCGCCGCCATTATGAAGACATCCCCAAATCGATGGTCGATCTCGTCGACGATCCGTTCCGCTCGCTCGCCGGCGAGTTGCGCCGCGCCGGCGGGTTCGCCAAGGACACGACGCCGTTCAGTGAGTTTCTTTGGGCCGATTTCCTGCGCCGGCGCATGAAGCGCAAGAACGTCGAGGCGCGACTTCGACCGGGCCATCGAGAGGGCGCTGCAATTGGCCAAGAGCACCGATGCCGATTACCTGCCCGGATGGTGCGGCCCGGCGCCCGAGGAATGATCCTTTCTCGCCTGCCTGCCTATTTCAGCACCGAATGCTACCGCCCTGCCCCTATTTGGTAGGATAATCTTCTTTTTTCGAAGCATTTCGACTGTTATATAGAAGATCATTCCGTTGTGCTTTGCGAAGCGCGGCCTTTTTCCTCCGCTTCGCCCGATGAGGCGCCAAATGACCTCTCCGCTCGAGCAAAAAATCAAAATCACCGGACCTGTCGTCGTGACCGCGAACCGGGTCGGCGACGGCGCCGTGGTTTATCGGCGCGGCGGCGGCTGGACCACCGCTCTCGACGATGCCGATGTCACCACCAGCGCCACCGAGGCGCGCGCGTTGATAACCGCGGCGATCGCCGACGACCTCAACGCCGTCGGCTCGTATATCGCGCCGGTCAAGCTTACCGGCGCCGGCGGCGTGCTGCCCGGGAACCTGCGCGAGAGCATTCGCCGCGACGGGCCCACCATCCAGCTGCCGGAGCCGATGAGCGTAGAGACCATGGTTGCGCGAAGGAAGAACCAGGACGCGCATGTATCTCTATGACGATTTCGACCGCACCCTCGTTGCCGAGCGCGTCGCGGATTTTCGCGACCAGGTCGCGCGCCGCCTGTCGGGCGAGCTGACCGAGGACGAGTTCAAGCCGCTGCGCTTGATGAATGGCGTCTATCTGCAGCTGCACGCCTACATGCTGCGCACCGCCATCCCCTACGGAACGCTGTCGTCGAAGCAATTGCGGATGCTCGCGCATGTCGCCCGCCGTTACGATCGCGGCTACGGGCATTTCACCACGCGGCAGAACATCCAGTACCACTGGATCAAGCTCGAGGAATTGCCGGACGCGATGGCCGATCTCGCCAGCGTCGGCATGCACGGCATGCAGACCAGCGGCAATTGCGTGCGCAACATCACCACCGACCAGTGGGCCGGCGTCGCGCCCGACGAGATCGAGGATCCGCGCATCTGGGCCGAGGTCGTCCGCCAGCATGTGACGCTGCATCCGGAATTTTCCTTCCTGCCGCGCAAGTTCAAGATCGCGGTGGGAACGGCGCGCCATGATCGCGCCGCTCTGCGCATCCACGACCTGGCGCTGCAGCTGCACCGCAACGGCGCCGGCGAGACCGGCTTCGAGGTCATGGTCGGGGGCGGCCTCGGCCGCACGCCGTTCCTCGCCAAGACGATCAAGCCGTTCCTGCAAAAGCGCGACGTGCTGAGCTACGTCGAGGCGGTGCTGCGCACCTACAACCAGTTCGCCCGGCGCGACAACATCTGGAAGGCGCGCATCAAAATCCTGGTGCACGATCTGGGCGCCGAGGCCTTTGCCAAGGAAGTCGACGCCGAGTGGCAGAGCATCAAGGACGGCGCGCTGGCGCTCGATCCGGCCGTCGTCGCCGACATCGCCGGCCGCTTCCGCTATCCGCAATACCAGCGGCTCGACGATGGTCCGCCGGCGCTTGGCGAGGCACGCCGCGCCGACCGCCGCTTCGACGCCTGGATGAACAACTCCGTCGTCAATCACAAGATGCCGGGCTATGCCATCGTCACCCTTTCGCTCAAGCCGGAAGGCGGCACGCCGGGCGACGCCACCGCCGAGCAGATGGACGCGGTCGCCGACCTCGCCGACCGTTATTCGTTCGGCGAAATCCGCGTCGGCCATGAGCAGAACCTGGCCTTGCCGCATGTCGCGCAGCGTGACCTTCCGGCGCTTTGGCGCGAACTCGCACGCTATCGGCGTCGCTACGCCGAATGTCGGGCTCGTCTCCGACATCATCGCCTGCCCCGGCCTCGATTATTGCAGCCTCGCCAATGCGCGCTCGATCCCGATCGCCCAGGAGATCGCCAGCCGCTTCCGCAACCTCGATCTCGCCCGCGATCTCGGCCGGCTGCACATCAATATTTCCGGCTGCATCAATGCCTGCGGCCACCACCATGTCGGCCATATCGGCATTCTCGGCGTCGAGAAGAACGGCGAGGAGTTCTATCAGATCACGCTCGGCGGCAAGGCCGACGCCGACGCCAAGCTCGGCACGCTGATCGGGCCGGCGGTGCCCTATGCGCAGGTCGCCGACGTCGTCGAGGACATCGCCGCCGCCTATATCGAGCTGCGCGCGCGGCCGGACGAGCTGTTCATCGACACGCTCGCGCGCGCCGGCATCGAACCGTTCAGGGAGCGCGTCTATGCCGCTCGTTAAGGGGAGCCGCCTCGTCGAGGACGACTATGTCCGCGTGCTCGACGAGGAGCCGGTCCCGGACGGTGTACCTGTCATCGTGCCGGGCAAGCGGTTTCTGGCCGACGCTTCGGAGCTCTCGCGGCGCGAAGCGCCCCTCGGCGTGCTGTGGCCGAACGACCGCCGGGTTGCCGAGCTCGAGCCGTGGCTCAATCGCCTCGCGCTCGTTGCGCTTGTCTTTCCGAAATTCCGCGACGGCCGCGCTTACAGCCAGGCGCGCCTGCTGCGCGAGCGCTACGGCTTTCGCGGTGAGCTGCGCGCCACCGGCGACGTGCTGCGCGACCAGTTCCAGTTCCTGCTGCGCGCCGGGTTCGATTCCTTCGAGGTGAAAAAGCCCGCCGATGCGCTCGTATTCGCCAAGGCGGCGGCGCGCTACAGCGTGTTCTATCAGCCGAGCGCTAACGGCGGCGCGCCGGTGCTGCGGCGCCGCCTGCAGTCGGGCAACGCCCCCGCTGTCAGGCCGCGTGAGACGGTGTAGGCGCAACCGGGGCGGACTGGATGAATCCGGCGCGAGCGCGGCGCCGCCTACGCCCTGCCACTCACCCTGTTGGGATCGGCGTCGTCACGGTCGAGAAGGTTGACCGCGGCGCGTAGCGCGCTGATGTGGATCTGATCCCGATTGAGCGTCCAGTATTTGGTGTGCGTGAAGCTCCACGACTGCCGGCCGCGCAACTCCTTCAAGTTGACGTCGACAACCGCCGGACCAAGCACGGGGGCCAGCGGTCCCCCGATGATATCGCCGAAAAACACCAGCGTCGCCGGATCGTAGATATTGGTCCAGCGCACGACCGCGAATGGCGCGGCGTGATGCAGCTCCCAGGACTCATAGTGCGGCGGAATGGGAAAACTCATGAGCCGGCTGTCTTCGGCAGGCGTCGCGATCGGCAGCTTGCGCGTCGCAACGGCAAGCGCGCGGATCGCCGGATCCAGGAGTTCGGAATAGGGCGGCGATTCCGGCAGCTCGCGATCGGATATGCGCACCCGCAGGTCATGCTGGTCGGAGGCGATCAGGAATTCGGCGTGGGTGAGCGGGCTGCCGAGCGTGACGAAATCGGAAATGAGCCAGCGCGTGTCCTTTTGCTTCGGATCGTTGGGATCGGGCGCCGGTCGCCGCGCCAGTCGCAGTCGCATCTGCCGCTGGGCGGTGAAATACTCGGCCAATGCCGCCCGATGCGGCTCGTCTCGCTCGATGCCGCTCGCCGCCTGCTCGAGCCTGCACATTCTGTCGAAATCCGGCGAGTCTTTCGCGATGGTGCGCGCCGCTTCCCGTTCCGCCCAGAAATAGCTGAGCAGGTCGTGCGCCAGCATGGTGCCGAGGCTATGGGCGACAATGACGATCCGCTGATAATGGCCTTGATGCAGCGCGCGCAAGAGTGCGAGCCCGCGTTCGCGGACCGCGGCACGCGCCGCGATATTGTCGGGCGTGGCCTGCGTGTAGCGGACCACCCGCCCGAAGGTGGCAGCGACGATCTTGTGGATGCCGGCCATCGCCGCGACCGCGATCGCCGTCAAGATCCAGTGCCAATCTCCCATCCACGGCCATCGGGTGGATTTCCAGACCGTTGCCGGCAATACGCCGACGATCGCGAGCGCGAGGACGAGGGCCGATGCGGCCCACAGCAGTATCCAGGCCAGATGAACGTCGGGCGGCACGCGCCGCCACGGCCGGAACAGCAGGCCGCGTACCCACGCGACAAATTGCTCCCAAGTCGATCCGGCGGTCAGATCGGCCCAGTAAAGCTCATAGAAATCCGTGCGTACGCCGGCCGGAAACTCGCCCCCGGGAATCGTCTCGCGCGTGGTGATGCGTCGCAGTTCGAGAGAGCCGGTGCGCGCGTCGGGCTTGCTCCAAACCTGGGTGGGATTGGGCAGGCCGTTTTTGGTGATCTCGTCGTCCGTCTCCCAGACGGCGCGGACGAAGCCTTTAATGGTGTCCATCGGGCGCTGTTCGCCCATGCCGTGAATAACGACAACGGCTTGCATCGCCGCCGTTGGTTTGGCCGCCTCTGCCATCTGGTCCCCGCCGCTTCGGACGCTCGCCCGAGTGGCAATGACACCTATCACGCGCGCCTCGCCATGAACAGCGATAGATTGTAGTCCATTCGTACCATAACCAGCGGCTGTAGTACCTTGCGGCCTTGGGCACGTCGTCCGCGCGGCCGGATAAGCCCGCGCGCGCGGGTCGGCGACGTCGGCCTCCTTTGCTACGATGGACGATGAATGTCGCGACGGACAACGAGCGCGCCATGACCTCGGCGACGATGAAAGAAGAGTTCCCGCGGCTGATGCAAACCGGCGGCGCGGTGCGGCTCGCGATCCGGCGCGGCTAGCATTCCGGGCCGACATCGGCAGTGGCGCCGGGCTTTGTGCAAGCTAATCTTGCCGTCCTTCCCCAATCGGACGCTGAGGATTTCTTGCGCTTCTGCGAGCGCAATCCAAAGCCATGTCCGCTGCTGGCGGTCTCGGCGCCCGGCGACTGGCGCTTGCCGGCCTTGGCCGAAGACCTCGATCTGCGCACCGACGCGCCGCGCTACCGCGTGTGGCGCGACGGCGTACTTGTCGACGAGCCGCGCGATCTCATGCGCTGGTGGCGCGACGACCTCGTCGCCTTTGCCATCGGCTGCTCATTCTCGTTCGAGCAGGCGCTGATCGAGGACGGCATCGAGTTGCGGCACATCACTTGCCGCTGCAACGTGCCGATGTACCGCACGTCAATTGACACCGTGCCCGCCGGAGCATTCCACGGTCCGCTCGTGGTTTCGATGCGGCCGCTGCACCCGGCCGCCGCCATCCGCGCCATCGAGATCACCGGCCGATTCCCGCGGTGCACGGCGCGCCCGTCCACATCGGCAAGCCGGAGCTCATCGGCATTGCCGATCTTGCGACGCCGGATTACGGCGATGCGGTGCCGATCCACGACGATGAACTCCCGGTGTTCTGGGCGTGCGGAGTGACGCCGCAGGCGGTCATCGCCGCCGCGCGTCCCGCGTTCAGCATCACCCACTATCCCGGCGCCATGCTGGTGACCGACCGCCGCAACAGCGAACTCGCGGTGAGCTGAGGAGGCCGGACCTTCTCGCCGGCAATGACGAGCGTGGCCGATCACGCCTGCTTGTCGGCGAGAGTGCGCACCAGCGCCTCGATCCGGGCGATCGAACGGAAATTCGCCGGCGTCATCTCCCGGTCGGGAATTTTGACGTCGAGTTCGGTTTCGACCGAAAGCATCAGATTGACGATGTCGAGCGAGGAGAGGCCGCTGGCGCTGAGATCATCGTCAGGTCCGACCGGCCGTTCGATGGCGCGCTTGGCGAGAAGCCGGCGCACGAGGAGAGCGATGCGCTCCTTGGTGTCCGCATGGGTACGATCAAGCACGGTAAGTCCTCTCCCGATCTTCACGCCAAAAGAAGGCGTTCGCCGGCTCCATCGAATAGCGATCATCTGTTAATCGCTTGTAACGGGTTTACCACGCGAATTGTTTTCGATTGGTAACCTTTATGCGAAAGAACCGCGCCAATTCGTGCCGAACGTCACCAGGATTTGCAGGTTCTGCAATAGGTGTTGTGCCACACGGATTGCGATCAATGCCCGATTTGCGAGGCAACCGTGAGCGCGTCAATGAATCTGCGAACCGCAACCATACACGGCATCCCCGCTCCGAAAGAGCTGACGCGGGGCAAGCTGATCGCCGGCGACGTGGCGCATGCCGGCGGTATCGACCTCGCGGCACGTGCGGAAAAGGTCGCGGCCGTTGCGGCCGAACATGCCGTAGCCGTTGATCGCGACTCGCGGTTTCCGGCGGAGGCGATCGCCGCCGCGCGCGCCGCGCGACTGATGGGCATTGCGGTGCCGCGTGAGCTCGGCGGCGAAGGCGCCAGCATCTCCGACGTCGTGGATGTCTGCTACACGCTCGGCCGCGCCTGTGCCTCTGCGGCCATGATCTATGCGATGCATCAGACCAAAGTCGCCTGCATCACGCGGCACGGCAAAGCGAGCGCCTGGCATCAGCGCCTGCTGCGCCGGCTGTGCACCGAGCAGATGCTGCTCGCGTCCTCGACCACCGAGGGCAAGGCCGGCGGCGACGTGCGCAACAGCGCGGCGCCGGTCGAGCACAACGATGCGCGCATCACTTTGGAGCGCCAGGCCACGGTCATCTCCTATGGCGAAGCGGCCGATGGCGTGGTCACCACCGCGCGGCGCTCGCCCGACGCCGCCAGCGCCGATCAGGTGCTCGTCGTCTTCCTCAAGCAGGATTACACATTGGAGCGGCTCAACGGCTGGGATGCGCTCGGCATGCGCGGCACCTGCAGCGGCGGCTTCAAGCTGGTCGCCGCGGGCTCAAGCGACCAGATCCTGCCGGTGAGCTACGACAAGATTCACGCGCAGACGATGATGCCGGTCGCGCATCTGCTTTGGAGCGGGGCCTGGGCCGGTATTGCGGCCGCGGCCGTCGAGCGCGCCCGCGCTTTCGTGCGCAAGGCCGCGCATCGCGCCGACTCGACGATGCCGCCCGGCGCCACGCATCTCACCCGCGCCGGCGCTTCGCTGCGGACGCTGCGCAGCGTCATCGCCGATGCCTTGCAGCGCTTCGAATTGGCCGCTGCCGACCCGGCCGCGCTCGAATCGGTCGACTTCCAGGCCGGCATGAATCTCGTCAAGGTGAACGCCTCGGAGCTTGCGGTCGCGACCGTCATGAGCGCGATGCAGGCGTGCGGGCTTTCGGGCTACCGCAATGACAGCGAGTTCAGCATCGGGCGGCACCTGCGCGACATCCTGTCCTCGCCGATCATGATCAGCAATGACCGCATCCTGGCGAATGTCGGGATGGCGTCTCTCCTCAGCGGCGTTCCGACGTCGCTGCGCGACTGAGCATTCGGGGCGACAGCGGGCAAAAGAAGAAGGAGGCGCGTTGCCATGAACGTTGCATTCAAAGAGCGGAAAAGCTCGACACGTGCGCTCGACGCGATCGCCGAGGCGCTGCTTTTGCCGTCGGGCATCGACGGGATCTACGCGCGCACGGCTTCGTTCGAAGACGTCGTCAACGGCCTCACCTCGCTCATCTCGCGCAATCGCGAACCCGGCGCGGAGGTGTTGCGCTTCCCGCCGGTGATGAGCCGCCGGCAGCTGGAGAAGTCCGGCTACTTGAAGAGCTTTCCGCATTTTCTGGGCTGCGTGTGCTGCCTCGATGGCGACGAAGCGCAAATCCGCGGCGCGGTCGATCGTTTCGAGGCCGGCGAAGATTGGACGCCCGGCCTGTCGCCGGCCGATCTCGTGCTGAGCCCGGCCGCCTGCTATCCGGTCTATCCGCTGGCGGCGAGCCGCGGTGACGTGCCGGCCGAAGGCCTCCTCTTCGACGTCGCCAGCGATTGCTTCCGCCGCGAGCCGTCGAAGGACCTCGATCGGCTGCAATCATTCCGCATGCGCGAATTTGTGCGCATGGGCACGCCCGAGCAGATCGACGATTTCCGCCGGCGCTGGATCGACGCGGGCGCAGGAGATCGCCGCCCAACTGGGCCTGACCTGGCGGATCGATCATGCCAGCGATCCGTTCTTCGGCCGCGGCGGCAAGCTGATGGCGGTGAGCCAGGTCGAGCAGGCGCTCAAATTCGAGCTGCTCGTGCCGGTGCGCTCGGCGGAGGAGCCGACCGCGTGCATGAGCTTCAACAATCATCGCGACCATTTCGGCGGCGCCTGGAATCTCCGGCTCGCCGGCGGCGCGGTCGCGCATACCGGCTGCGTTGCCTTCGGCATCGATCGCCTGGCGTTGGCGCTGTTCGCCACGCACGGCATCGAGTTGCCGCGCTGGCCGACCGACGGTGCGCAAGGCGCTGGGGGTCTGATCGGCGGCGAGAGCCGCCTAAACCCCCAGCAGCGCGTATTCGGTATAAGCGAGATCGCCGAGGCGGGGACGCCGCGGCCCCTTGAAATATTTCGGCATGCTGCCGCGACGATACATGCCGACCAGCCCCGGTATCGGACCGTTCGAGTTGACGATGACGATCGGCTCGTGCGCGCAGCGCGAGATATCGCCCGAGCGGTCCAGCAAAGCGGGCGAAGTCATCGATGTCGGCGCAATAGATCAACTGCGCGCAGGGCAGGACCGTCCGCACCAGGCGCGGCCGGAACACGAAGGGATAGGCGCGTTCGGACGTCGCGCACCACAGGCTGATGCAGCCATGCGCGGCATGCTGCAGCAAGACCTCCCGGTCGATCGGCATCGAATTCGACCTCGGGGGTCTGTTGCGCATCGAATACCTTGACGCCTGGCATTCGCCGAACAGTCCGTTCAGCAGCGGCAGCGCGACGAAGATGCCGTCGCAATAGCGCGCAAAACCCTGCGCCTCGATGATCGGCCGGGTGTGCGGCGCCGGCGAGACGTTCAGGTAGGTGACGTCCTTGTGCCGCAGCGCCTGCGAGACCAGCAGGCTCGCATAGGCGCGGAACTTCGGGCTCGACGTACCAGCTCGACAGGTTGCAGCGGGTGGCGGTTCGCTGCCGCCGTCCGCATCGTCGTGCAAATCAGACGAGGATCGCCCCGACCGGAACGCCGTCGCTCTCCATGAGGTAACCATATTTCGGCAAGCCCGGCGGCGGCTCGCGGCGCATCAGCCGGGCGAAGGCCGCAGCCAGAACGCGCCGATTGCGATTGGGAAAGCCGCGCGCGAACAGAGCGGCCACAGCGGCGATATCGGGTTCACTGATCTGACGGCAGCGTAAAGGCGGCACGGAAGAGACCATTCGGCATTGACCACGCGCATGTCGTGAACTTGATCGTAAGTGTTGCGCGAATATACCGGGCCGGAATGAACAAACAGTAGGCGTGGGAACCATGTCGGTAAAATTAACCATAATGCAGCAGATGGAGCAGGTGGCGCGGAGCACGGCAAGATCCTCGCTCCGCTGAAGGACGATCTCGTGCTCGCCAATTCCGGTCTCGACTCGCTCGGCTTTGCCGTGCTGGTCGCGCGCCTCGAAGACACGCTCGGCGTCGATCCGTTCACCGCCGCCGAGGACGCCTTCTTTCCGGTGACGCTCGGCGACTTCGTGAAAGTCTACGAAAATGGCGCGCGCTGAGGCGCCGTCGCTGCGGGACTACGTAGCGCAGCGCACCGGCGCGATTTTTCTGGCAGCGCGACGCTTCCGTCCGCTTCACCGACCTCGTGCACGGCACGAGCCTCGGCGGCGGGCTCGAGGATCTGGCCGGCCGCTCGGTGCTTCTTGCGACCGCGAGCCAACTCACCGCCGCGCTGGCGCTGATCGAACTCGATGGCGTTGCGCGGCGCATCGTCATTCTGCCGCCCGATGTCGAACCCGGTCATCTCGGCGCTTTGATCGAAGCGGCCGAGATCGATGCCGTGGTGGTCGACGCGCGATGCGCCAGCCGCGCGCGGCGCTCGAGCTTCCCGTGCGTGTTGCCTGCGCGCCTTCGATCGTTCCGGCGAACACCGCTTCGCCTGCGCGCCTGCGCACCGAATGGGTGCTGCTGACCTCGGGCACGACCGGCGTGCCGAAGATGGTCATGCACATCCTCGCCGGCCTGACCGCCGCCATCCGCTCGCAGAGCCCGGCCGACGGCGCGGCGGTCTGGGGCACGTTCTACGACATCCGCCGCTATGGCGGGCTGCAGATCTTCCTGCGCGCCGTCCTCGGCGGCGCGTCGCTCGTGCTCGTCAAGCGCCGGCGAGCCGGTCGCCGATCATCTCGCGCGGCTCGGCGCACGTGGCGTCACCCATCTTTCCGGCACCCCGTCGCATTGGCGCCGCGCGCTGATGAGTCCGGCGATCCGCAACATTGCGCCGCGTTACGTCCGGCTGTCGGGCGAGATTGCCGACCAGGCGATCCTCGACAGTCTGCGCGCGGCGTTTCCGCAGGCCGTGATCGGCCACGCCTACGCCTCGACCGAGGCCGGCGTCGCCTTCGATGTCAATGACGGCCTCGCCGGCTTTCCGGCCGACTATCGTCGGCGGCGTCCGCGACGGCGTGGAGATGAAAATCGTGGACGGCTCGCTGCGCATCCGTTCGTCGCGCACGGCGTCGCGCTATGTCGGCGGCCGACGCCGGCCGCGCTCGCCGACGATGCCGGGCTTTGTCGACACCGGCGACATGGTCGAGCTGCGCGGCGACCGCTACTACTTCGTCGGCCGAAAGGGCGGCATCATCAATATCGGCGGCCTGAAGGTTCACCCGGAAGAGGTCGAGGCGGTGATCAACCGCCACCCGCAGGTGCGCATGTCGCTGGTGCGGCCGCGGCAAAGTCCGATCACCGGCGCGATCGTGGTCGCCGACGTCGTGCTGAAATCGGAGGAGCAATCAGCTCGCCGCGCGACAGATCGAGCTCAAGGACGATATCCTCAAGCTCTGCCGCGAGATGCTGCCGCGCCACAAGGTGCCGGCCGCGATCAGCTTCGTGCCGACGCTCGACGGTCGCCGCGACCGGCAAGCTGGTGCGCCGGCAAGGCTGAAGCGATGGCCGAGGGCACGCGCAACGTGCTCGTCACCGGCGGCAGCCGCGGCCTCGGGCCTTGCCATCGCGCAAGCTCGCCGGCGCCGGCTATCGCGTCATCGCCGTGGCGCGCAAGAAGAGCAAGGAGGTGACCGCCGCGATCGCGCAAAGCGAGCGCGCGCGGCAGCCGGCGCGCTGCATTTCGTGCCCTTCGACCTCGGCAAGATCGACGAGATTCCCGATTCTGCGTGCGCGGATCTGCGCAAGGAGTTCGGCCCGCTCTTCGGCCTCGTCAACAACGCCGCGCTCGGGCATCGACGGCGTGCTGGCGACTGATGCACAACGCCAGGATCGAAGAGCTGGTGCGCGTCAACACGCTGTCGCCGATCGTGCTGACCAAATATGTCGTGCGCGGCGATGATGGCGGACGGCGCCGGCCGCATCGTCAACGTCGCCTCGATCATCGGCTTCACCGGCTACAGCGGCCTTTCGGCCTACGCGGCGACCAAGGCGTCGATGCTCGGCTTCACCCGCTCGCTGGCGCGCGAGGTCGGGCGGCTCGGCATCACCGTGAACGCCGTGGCGCCGGGCTTTCTGGCGACCGAGATGACCGCACGGCCTCGCCGACGAGCAGCGCCAGCAGATCGCGCGACGCAGCGCGCTGCGCCGGCTCGCCGGAAGTGGACGACGTGGCCAACGCGGTCGAGTTTCTGCTGAGCGACAAGGCGCGCAACATTTCCGGCACGGTGCTGACGGTCGACGCCGGCGCGACGGCATAGGCGGCCGGCCGCCGCCGGGAATTAGGTCCCAGAACGGTTCAGAGATCAGCGGGCTCGGCGTCGAGGCGGACGATCCAGCCTTCCAAGCCCGGTTTCGCCGCGGGGTAGCGCGCGAGCACGAGCGGGTCGTGTCCCGGGCACGACGTGGCGCGGCGAGGAAGCGAGCTTCTTCAGCGTGCCATATCCCTCCACGACCTCGGCGACATTATAGGTAATCGGAAAAACCCGGCCGCCGTCGATGTGGGCATAAAGATGCGTGGCGTCGGAAGCGAGCACGACGTGGCCGCGCCGGGTCTTGACCCGGACGCATTGCAGGCCCTTCGAGTGGCCGCCGATGAGATGCACGGTGACGCCCGGCGCGATCTCGCCTTCGCCGTCATGGAAGGTGGCGCGGCCGGCGAACACCTTGCGCACCATGGCGACGACGTCGTCGGCCTCGAACGGCATGCGCAGCGCCTGATGGCACATGCAGCGCCCGGTCGCGTAGGCCATCTCGCGATCCTGCAGATGGTAGCGAGCATGCGCAAACAGCTCGTGATTGCCGCAGTGATCGTAGTGAAGATGGCTGACGACGACGTTGCCGACGCTCGTCGGGCGCGATGCCGAGCGCGGCGAGCCCGTCGCGAACCGGCTTGGTGATCTCGCGCTGGCGGCGGGCGCTCATCGCCTCGTCGAAACCGGTGTCGACGACGATCGTGCCGGCCGGCCCGACGATCGCCCAGACGAAAAAATCGAGCGGCTGGAGTACGTCGTGCGGGTCGCCGTCGATGAAATTTGTCGGCGAGCGGCGCGGGTGATGGCCGTATCGGATCGCATAAACTTCGTGCACGTCGCTCATGCTCGTTGCCTCAGTCCTCAGAACAGGTGGTCGACCCGGAATGAATAGCCGATGCCGACGATATAGGCCGGCGCGTTGTCATTGAGGCCGATCCCGATGTGGAAATCGACCTGTTGCGTGGGTGTGACGCGGTAGCCGCCGCCGAAATTGAGCAGGTTGCTCGGTCCGGCGCCGAGATGAAAATCGCCGATATACTCGACAAACAGGAAGGACTTCTCGCCGAACTCGCGCTCGAGCACAAAGGTCGTCTCGGTGGTGACGGCGTTGCCGGGATCGGCAGGTACGAAGAAATTCGTGAGCATGCCATTGATGCTCCAGCCGCCGCCGATGGTCCAAGACCACGGAAATTGAATATAGGGCTGTACGCCGGGACCGGTGATCGCCCGGTTGCCGGTCGGCAGCCCGGCGCCGAAAGTGGCGGAAAGATCGATCTTTCCCGGCGCCGGACTGATCTGCCATTTGATCGCCGGCGTCACATTGGTGAAGCCGGAAGGAAGCCGGCTGTCGATCGGAGCAAGATAGCTCGGGAGGTCGACCAGGACCTCCAGGCAAGGTGCGATGCCCAGGCGCCATCGGCTATTGGTACCGTCGAACTCGTGGCCGCCGGCGCTCGGCTGGCTGAGATTGATCCCGTTCTCGTTTTGCAAGCTGCCCTGCGGCACCACCAGGCTCGAATTGGTCACGTCCGGCCGGTCGGTCTCGATCGGACTTTCCGTTTGCGGGCACTGATCGGCGCTCGCCGGAGCACCGGCCAGCATGAGCAGGGTCAATCCGATCGCTGCGGTCGAGCCGAGGAATCGCATTCGCCAACCATCCCGAACGGAGCGCCGGACGCCGGCGCCGGGAGCGTTCCGTCGATGGCCAGTTGCGACGAGCGCGCCGAAAGATGCGCGAGTCTGCTGGGCACGCGGAGCGGAGTCAACGCCGCAATCGGCGCGCTAGAGGCGCACCTTGCCGGCGGCGATCTCCTCGTAGAGCGCGCTGTCAACCTTGACGAACGCCTGCCGCGCAGGATCGTCAAAAAAGACGGCGTCGCCGCCCGCGCCCGGATCGAACCCTTGGCGCACAAGATCGAGCTTGCGGTGCTTGAAGGTTGCCGTGATTTCGATGCGATCCTTGAGGCGCAGGAACAAGGGCCGCGCATAGGACGGCAGCCGCCGCGCCAGATGCCGGCGAAATTCGGAAAAGTCTAGCGCGCCCTCGACGACGAGCGCTGCCATGCCGGCCGCGCCTTCGGTTCCGGGGACGGGGACGCCGTACACCGTCGCCTCGACGATGCCCGGGAATTCTGCGATTGCGTCGGCGACTTCGGAGGTCGCGACGTTCTCGCCCTTCCAGCGGAAGGTATCGCCGATGCGGTCGACGAAATAGAAGAAGCCGCTTGCGTCCCTGCGCATGAGATCGCCGGTGCGGTACCAGGCGTCGCCAGGCTCGAAAACATCGCGCAGGATTTTCCGTTGCGAGTCCTCGGCGTTCGAGTAGCCCTCGAATTCGCCTCCGGCCCGCTGCCGGTCGCGAATTCGGCCGATCGCTTCGCCGACCTCGTTCGTTTCGCAGCGGATGCAAAAGCCGTTCGCGTCGCGCAGCGGCGTCGCCGGCTTCCGGGTCGAACTTGACGAGCGCCAGCGGGAAGCGATGGGCGAGGAAGGGCGGAACGCGGCCGATGGCGCCGACCTTGCCTTCGACATTGTACAGCGAAAAATTGCCTTCGGTCGCCGCGTAGAATTCGAGTATCCGCGGAATGGCGAATCTGGCCTGGAACTTCTCCCAGACGTCGGCGCGCAATCCGTTGCCGCAGCAGAGCCGCAGGCGATGCGCGCGCTCGCGCGGATGTTTCGGCGCGTTGAGCAGATAACGGCACGAGCTCGCCGATATACTGTACCAGCGTGCAATCCCAATCGCAGACGTCGTCCCAGAATTGATGCGCGGAGAATTTCTCCCGGATCAACACCGAGCCGCCGCGCACCAGCACCGCACCGGTCGCCACCACGCCGCCGATGCTGTGATACATCGGCAGACAATCATACATGCGATCCTGCGGCCCGGTGTTCATCAGGCCGGCGAACCAGAAGCTCCATTCCAGCAGCCGCCGATGGCTGACATTGGCTGCCTTGGGCAGGCCGGTGGTGCCGGACGTGTAGATCAGCAGCGCGCGGTCGGCGATCGTCACCGCGCGATGCTCCGTCGGCGTCAGCGGCTCGGCCGAGAATCGTTCGACTCGGACCATCGATGCGTTCGAAATCCTCGCTGCCGTGCGACCAGATTTTCGCAGGGCTCGCGAGCAGCGTGCTCGCCGAACGGAACCCGGCAGCAAGCTCGGCAGCGACGATGACGTGCTTCGGCGCGACGATATCGACGCAATGGGCGAGCGCGGCGCCGCGCAGATTGACGTTGATGAGCGAAACGACGACGCCGACGCTGGCGAGGCCGAGCCAGATCGCCATGTATTCCGGCCGGTTCGGCATCATCAGGGCGACGACGTCGCCTTTGCCGAGGCCTTGATCGAGCGCCCAGCGGGCGTAAGCGATGCGCGCGCCCGGCGAGTTCGCCATAGCTGAAACATTCGCCGGCGGACATCAGCGCCGGCGCGTCGCCTTGCGTCGCCGCCAGCTCTTCGATGACGGTGGAGAGGAGGCGCTGCGGATTGGCGGCGATCGGCGCGGTTGCCTCGAGCGCGCGCAGCCAGTCGCGCAGCGCCGTGTCCTTGCCGCCGCTCTCGCGCGGCTTGCGTTCCGTCTCGATCAGGGCCATGCGCCATGATCGCGCAACATCATGAAATCGACGCTGCAAAATTAGATAAAATTTTACCGATGCGACACGCCGCCGCCGATGCGGCGCGGTGCGCGGCAGCTCCGAGAAAAAAATTAATGTTAATCATTCGCATCTTTGACCCGCGCATTTGTTCTGCGCGTTTGCCACGGATAAAAAACCGCGAGGGCGTAGTGTCGGCGAGGGTGTTTAGACGTACGGCGGGACAACATGAAAAGTGACACGATCGCCGTCCACGGCGGTTATGAAACCGAGCCGACGACCAAGGCCGTCGCGGTTCCGATCTATCAGACCGTAGCCTACGAGTTCGACAGCGCCGAGCACGGCGCCGCCTTGTTCAATCTCGAAGCCGAAGGCTTCCGCTACAGCCGCATCAGCAATCCGACCGTCGCGGTTCTCGAGCGCCGGGTCGCCGAGCTCGAGGGCGGGCTCGAGGCGATGTGCGTGAGCTCGGGGCAGGCGGCGCTCAATTACGCGGTGCTCAACCTCGCCGAGATGGGCAGCAACATCGTCTCGGTGCCGCAGCTCTACGGCACGACCCACACGCTGTTCGGCCATGTGCTGCCGAGCCAGGGCATCGCTACGCGCTTTGCCGAATCCGATCAGGCCGACGCGATCGAAAAACTGATCGACGAGAAAACGCGGGCGATCTTCTGCGAGAGCGTCGGCAATCCGGCGGGCAATATCTGCGACATCGAGGCGCTGGCCGCGGTCGGCGCCCGCCACGGCGTTCCGCTCATCGTCGACAATACCGTTCCCACCCCGATCCTGTTGCGGCCGATCGACTACGGCGCCGATATCGTCGTGCACTCGCTCACCAAGTTCATGGGCGGACACGGCACCACGCTCGGCGGCGCGATCGTCGACAGCGGCCGCTTCCCGTGGAAGGAACACGCGCGCCGCTTTCCGATGTTCAACGAGCCGGACGCCTCCTATCACGGCCTGGTCTATACCGAGCATTTCGGCCCCGCCGCCTATATCGCGCGCTGCCGCAGCGTCTATCAGCGCACGACCGGCGCGGTGCTGGCGCCGTTTTCCGCCTTTCTTCTGCTGCAAGGGATCGAGACCGTGGCGCTGCGCGTCGAGCGCCACGTCGAGAACGCGCGCCGCGTCGCCGAATTCCTGCGCCAGGACCGCCGGGTCGCGTGGGTCAACTATGCCGGCTTTCCGGACAGCCCCTATCACGCGCTGGCGCAAAAATATTTTGGCGGCCGCGCCTGCTCGCTCCTCACCTTCGGCATTGCCGGCGGACTCGAAGGCGGAATGAAGTTTTACGACGCGCTCAAGCTGTTCAAGCGGCTGGTCAATATGGGCGATGCGAAATCGCTCGCCTGCCATCCGGCCTCGACCACGCACCGGCAGATGTCGGCGCAGGAGCAGGAGAAGGCCGGCGTGCGGCCGGAGATGATCCGGCTCAGCATCGGCATCGAGCACATCGACGATATCTTGGCCGATCTCGATCAGGCGCTGGCCGCGGCGCAGTCGCGCGGAGCGGCGCCGTTGCTCGCGGCCGAGTAGACGCGGGGAGCGCGGGCCGATGCCGCTTCTCCTCGATGCCGCGCGATCTGCGTCGGCTGCCGCTTTGGACCGCGGCAACGGCCTCACCATCGGCCTCGTCAACAACATGCCGGATACGGCATGGGAGGCGACCGAGCGGCAATTCCTCGCGCTGCTGCGCGCGGCCGCCGGCAACGGCCGCAGGAATACCCCGGTCCGTCTGCAGCTGTTCTCGATCACCGATCTGCCGCGCGCCGAACACGTGCGGCGCGAGCTCGCCGAGCGCTATCGCGGCCTTTCCGAATTGTGGAGCACGCGCCTCGACGGACTGATCGTCACCGGCACCGAGCCGCGCGCGGCCGATCTCCGGGACGAACCCTACTGGACGGCGCTGGCCGAGCTCGTCGACTGGGCGAGACAAAACACCGCCTCGACGATCTGGTCGTGCCTCGCGGCGCATGTCGCTGTGCTCCATGCCGACGGCATCGAACGCCGTCCGCTCGCGGACAAGCTGTTCGGCGTTTTCGACTGCGACGTGCTGTCGGCGCATCCGATGACCAAGGGTGCCGGGCGGCGCTTGCCGGTGCCGCATTCGCGCTGGAACGATCTGCCCGAACCGGCGCTCGCCTCTTGCGGCTACCGGATCCTCGCCCGCTCCGACGCGGCGGGCGTCGACATGTTTGCCGGACCGGAGCGAGATGCTCATTCGCTCTTTGTCTTTCTCCAGGGCCACCCCGAATACGAAGCGGGCACGCTACTGCGCGAATACCGCCGCGACATCGGCCGTTACCTGCGCGGCGAGTGGGAACGCTATCCGAGCATGCCGGAGGGATATTTTAGCGGTGAAGCGTCGGCCCTCCTTGGCGCCTTTCGCGAGCGCGCCCTCGGCGAGCGTCACCAAGAACTTATCGCCGATTTCCCGATGCGCGCGCTGGAAGGGCGGTTGAGCTGCCGCTGGCAGCATTCGGCCGTCGGGTTTTATGAAAGATGGCTCGATTATCTCAAGGAGCGCAAAGCCGAACGGCGGACGCTGGCGGTTCCGCTGCAGCCCGCGGTGCCCCGCGTTCGGCCGGGCCGCGCGCTGCAGCCGGCGGCCGACGGCTCCTCGGCCGGATAGGCCGAAAGCGTTCGCTCCGATGGGGCGGTTTTACGTTTTGTTCGGATTGCCGCGGTTTAATGGCCGCGGATCATCCTCGGGGGCCTCCGTGTCCGAACCTGTCGTTTTCGCCGCTCCAGCCGACATCGAGCTTTCCGCCGACCCCATTCGTCCGCAATGGATCATTGAAGGTACGCCGCAGGCGCGTTCGAAGCGCTTGGCGCAAAGCGCGGACGGCACGTCAATGATCATGGCATGGTCCTGCACCGCCGGCCGCTTCGAATGGCACTATGCGGTCGATGAAACCGTGCACATCATCTCCGGCGAGGTTCATGTCACCGACGAGAAGGGCGAAATCCGCCGGCTGGGGCCGGGCGATATGGCTTTCTTCCCCGCCGGCAGCCGCAGCATCTGGCACGTGCCGCACCGGGTGAGGAAACTGGCGGTGTGCCGCCACAGCATGCCGCGCCCATTGGGCACCGTGCTGCGGGCGTGGAACAAGTTCGCCGAGACCCTGGTGCGGCTTTGGCCCACTGCCGGCAAGCGGGGTGAGGGTGACGGCGCCCGCCCGGGCGGCCCGCGCGTCGCGTCCGCGTAGCAGCGGGGAAGCCGGGATTTGCGCCGTCATTGACAAGCCCGCGGCGCATCCTTAAGCCACCGGCAAAAGCCGGAAGCATTTCCCCATGAAAGTCCGCAATTCGCTGAAATCGCTGCGCGGCCGCCATCGCGACAACCGCATCGTGCGCCGCAAGGGCCGCGTCTATGTCATCAACAAGACACAGCGGCGCTTCAAGGCCCGCCAGGGCTGATCGTCGAGCCTGACTAGCCGATCACGGCCCATGCCCACGCGCGCCGCACCGATCACGCGCCTTTGAGCACTATTGAGGCTTGCCGGCTCGCACGCCGCGCATAGACTCCGGGTGTCGTCTCGCGATTCTCGGGCTTGTCGATCATGGCGCTTCGCTTCCCGTCGCTCTTCTTCGGCTTCGTTCTTCTCGGCTCGGCATTGGCCGCGCTGCCGGCCGGCGCGCAGGGCGGCTCCGGAAACGGACAAAATCCCGGCACGGGGGCGCCGCCGAGCGATCCGTCGCGGCCGGAACAGGGCGAGCAGGTCTACAATCTCAATACGCTGTTCGATGCGCTGAAGGTCGCGCCCGACGCCCAAAGCGCCAAGGCGATCGAAGAACGCATCTGGGCGGTGTGGATCGTCTCCGGCAGCGATACCTGCAATCTGCTCATGGGGCGGGCGCGGGCGGCGGCCGACGAAAAGGACTACGACCTCGCCATCAAGCTCCTCAATGCCGTGGTCGAGCTCAAGCCGGACTATATCGAGGGCTGGAACCGGCGAGCCACGATCTACTACCTGAAAAAGGACTATGCGCACTCGATCGCCGACATTCGCGAAGTGCTGTCGCGCGAGCCGCGCCATTTCGGGGCGCTGTCCGGCCTCGGTCTCATCCTGCAGGAGATCGGCGACGACAAGCACGCGCTCGAAGCCTATCGCAAGGTACTCGCCATCGATCCGCACCAGGAGCACGTCGCCGAGACCGTGAAGAGCCTGAGCGAGAAGGTCGAGGGTCGCGATATCTGATATCGTTTTCCGTCCGGCTTGCGGCGCGGGGAGCGGATCGCGACTTTTATGCGACGGGGTCTTTGCTCGCGCGTTTCCTCCCGATCCGTCTCCCGGCCTTCCTCGCAAGCGGGCAGGGAAGAGCGATGCCCATGTCCGACATCGACGCCGACAAGCGCGCCATCCGCGAATTGGTGGAAAACTGGGCGGTGTGGCGCGACGCGCGGCTGTGGGATCGTTTCCGCACGGTGTGGCACGCCGACGGCCGCATGATGGCGACCTGGTTCCAGGGCAGCTTCGAGGAATTCATCAAGGTCAATGATGAAGGCTGGGCGCGCGGCGTGCGCATCCTGCATTTCCTCGGCGGCAGCGCGATCGACGTCAAGAATCATCGCGCGATCGCGCAGACGAAGATGACGATCTCGCAGCGCGCGCCGGTCGAGGGCGTCATCTGCGACGTGGTCTGCACCGGGCGCTTCTATGATTTCTTCGAGCGGCGCGACGGACGCTGGGGACTGGTGCTGCGCCAGCCGATCTACGAGAAGGATCGCCTCGACCCGGTCGATCCGTCGGCCAAGCCCGTCCTCGATCAGGATCTGCTCAAGCGCTTTCCGGAAGGCTATCGGCACCTCGCCTATCTGCAGAGCAAGATCGGCTACAAAGTGAAGCCCGACATGCCCGGGCTTGAAGGTGCGCAGCTCGATGCGCTCTATGCGCGCGGCTCGCGTTGGCTCGACGGGGAGCAGTCCTAAGCCGAGCAAACATTGGCTTGGAAGGAACGTCCGCTAGGACTGCAAGGAACTAAAAGCCAATCTCGCGCTGTCCATTGCGACATGGTGCAGGCGGCGCCATCGTTCGTCGACGGACGTGCTGCGCCTGGCTTCAAATGCCCCGCAGCCAATCGATTATGTGACTGCAGTCACTTCGCCATTGCCGGCCGCAGTGATAGCGGTATAGCGACTGATTTATTCCGCCTGACGGGGCGCGGACGCCGAACGTCGTTGATTGACGATCCCCTCGACAACGGCCATCGAAGCTCATGCACGCATCAGAACCCGGCCTGATCAAGTTGTCGACCGAGGACTTGCCGGAACGGAACCGGCTCGAAGCCGTGCGCGAAGAAGTCGGCAAAGCGATCATCAAAGTCGATCTGGAGCCGTTGCCGGGACAGCCGTTCTGGTTCGACGCCAAGCTTTGCTCGCTGCCGGACCTCGGGCTCGCTACCGGCGCGATTTCGCCGTTTCAAGGTACGCTCAGGCGGGACCTCATCGACGCCGACGACCTGGTCTTCAACATCACCCTGAGCGGCGGCCGCATCCTGCGTCAGCTCGGACGCGAAGCCGTCGTGGGTCCGGGCGAGGCGCGGTCTGACGACGACCGCCGAACCTGGCGTCGGCACGGTGTATTTGCCGTCGCGGTTCGTCAGCTTTCGCATCCCGCGCAAGCGGCTGCAGCCGATGACCGGCGACCTCGATGCGTGCCTCGTGCGCACCATTCCCCGTGACACCGAGGCCTTGCGCTTGCTGACCAGTTACGCCGGCCTGGTCAACGAAATCGACGCCTTGTCGAGGCCGGAAATGCGCAGCCTCATCGCCACGCATTTCCACGATCTCATCTCGCTGACGCTCGGCGCCACCCGCGACGCTGTGCAGACGGCGATGGGCCGCGGCGTACGCGCTGCCCGGCTGCGGGCGATCAAGAACGATATTCTTGCCAACCTTGGGCACGCCGATCTGTCGATCGACGCCGTCGCCAGGCGACACGGCATCACGCCGCGTTACCTCGGGATGTTGTTTGCCGGCGAGCAGACGTCGTTCTCGCAATTCGTTCTGGCCAGCAGGCTGGAGCGGGCGCACCGCATGCTGCGCGATTCGCGCCATCGTGAGCGCCCGGTCAGCGCGATCGCGTTCGCCTGCGGGTTTGGCGATTTGTCCTATTTCAACCGCGCTTTCCGGCGGCGGTACTGCGCCACGCCCTCGGACGTGCGCGAAGCTGAGACAGCGAATGGCGGGTAGCGAATAGGACGCCGCTATTCGCCGCTGGCGACGACCAGTTCGCTGTTGGCGCCGACAAAGGCGACGCGCATCATGTTGGTGGCGCCCGGCGTCCCGAGCGGCACGCCGGCAACGACGATGACGCGCTGGCCAGCCTTGGCGAAGCCTTCCTTGAATGCGATCTGGCAGGCGCGGTCGACCATGTCGTCCTGATCGCGCGCGTCTTCGGCGACGACGCAATGGACGCCCCAGACCAGCGACAATTTGCGCCCGGCGGCCTCGCTCGGCGAGATGGCGACGATCGGGCAGCGCGGCCGCTCGCGCGAGACCCGCAATCCGGTCGAGCCGGAGGAGGTCCAGCAGACGATGGCCGAGAGATCGAGTGTGTCGGCGACCTGCCGCGCCGCCGCGGCGATGGCGTCGGCCCCGGTCGGTTCCGGCTCGGTATGCAGGACGTGCAGCGACGGCGAATAGATGCCGTCATTCTCCACCTCCTCGGCGATCCGGTTCATCGTCGCCACCGCCTCGACCGGATATTGGCCGGACGCCGATTCCGCCGAAAGCATCACGGCATCGGCGCCGTCGAAGATTGCCGTGGCGACATCGGAGACTTCGGCGCGCGTCGGCACCGGGCTGGTGATCATCGATTCGAGCATCTGCGTGGCGACGATCACCGGCTTGCCGGCGCGCCGGCAGGCGCGGGTCATCTCCTTCTGCACGCCGGGCACTTTCTCGAGCGGCATTTCGACGCCGAGGTCGCCGCGCGCCACCATCAGCGCATCGGCAAGGTCGAGGATATCGCCAAGCCGCGCCACCGCCTGCGGCTTCTCGATCTTGGCCATCACCGCGGCGCGTCCGCGGGTGATCTTCTTCGCTTCGGCAACGTCCTCGGGGCGCTGAATGAACGACAGCGCCACCCAGTCGATGCCGGTATCGAGCGCGGCTTCCAGATCGGCGAGATCCTTCGGCGCGAGCGCCGCCAGCGGAACGACGGTGTCGGGCAGGCTGACGCCTTTGCGGTTCGATATTTTGCCGCCGAACTCGACCCGCGCCACGATGCGTTGCGCACTCGTTTCCATGGCCGTCAGGCGGAGCTTGCCGTCATCGATGAGCAATACGTCGCCCGGCTTGATGGCGGCGAAAATTTCCGGATGCGGCAGGTGCACGCGCGTCGCGTCGCCGGGCGCCGGATCGGCGTCGAGGATGAACTCCTGGCCCTTGTCGATCTCGGCCCAGTCGTTCTTGAAGGTGCCGAGCCGCAGCTTCGGTCCCTGCAGATCGACGAGAATGCCGATCGGCCGGCCGCATTCGGCTTCGACCGCGCGAATGGTCGCCACCAGCTCGCGCATCTTCTCATGCGAGGTGTGGCTCATATTGATGCGGAAGACGTCGGCGCCGGCCGCGAACAGGCGGCCGATGACGATGCGGCCCGACGAGGCCGGGCCCAGGGTCGCCACGACTTTGGTGCGCCGCTGCCGTCTCATCGGTTCGGATTTTTAGGTGGAGTGGTCGGGCTGGGTGCCGCACGCGCGCCGCTCGGTGGCGGGGTGAGCGGATTGCCGGGCGGCAATGGATGCTGCGGCGTCTGTTCGCTCGATTCGGTGAGCTGGACGGTCCAGGCGCGCTGCTCGCCGGTATCCACTTCGAAGAAGCCGGTGCGATCGAAGCCGCGCACCAGGCAATCGCCGATGCCGCGGATGGTGAACTCCTTGTCGCGGGTGCACATGAAGGCCTGTCCCATCCATTCCCCGCCGCGATCGTAGTCGATGGCGTAGATATAATAGTATCGGGCAATCAGGTTGCCCTTGAGCAGTGTCTCGCAGCTGCGTGCGGACAGGTTCCACCAGCCTTCCGTCGTCCAGCCCTCGCCGTCCTTGTAGCCGACGGCGACGCCGACTCGGCTCGGCGTATTGTTGCACAGCCGGAAATCGGCCGCCGCCGGTCCTGCCCAGGCGATGAGCGCAAACGTCACTGCCGCGCCGAGCGCCAATGTGCTCGCCGACGGGACCTGCAGGTTCCGGGAAAGGGTCGCCTTGCTCATTTCCGGCCCGGATTGGCGTCACCGTCATTTGCCATGAACAACTGGCCTGTCAACGATGATGGCGCGGAAATCGGTCACGTTCGTGAAGGTCGGGCCGGGCGTGAACAGATCGCCGATCCCATTGAAAAAGCCGGTGGAATCGTTGTCGGCGAGAAACGCGGCGGGATCGAGGCCGGCGGCACGGGCGCGCGCCGGTGGTGGTCGGGTCGACGAAGGCGCCGGCCGGGTCGTCCGGACTGCCGCCCCCGCCATCGGTCCCGTCGCTGTCCGCGGCGAGCGCGGCAATGCCGGGAGTGCCGGCAAGATGCACGGCAAGCGCCAGCGCGTATTCCTGGTTCGGGCCGCCGCGGCCGCTCCCGCGCAAGGTCACGGTCAGTTCACCGCCGGAAAGGATGGCGGCGCGCCGGCCCTGCGCGCTCAATTCGAGGGCGAGGCGCGCATGCTCGGCGGCGACCTCGCGCGCTTCGCCCTCCAGGCGGTCGCCGAGCGACGATGGCACTCGTAGCCGGCAGCACTCGCGCGCATCGCGGCCGCCTGCAACGCGTCGGCCGGCCGCGCCACGATCCGGTAGCTCGATCCGGCGAAGACCTTGTCCCCCGGCTTCGGCGTCTCGTTGCCGGGATCATCGAGCGCGCGCGTCACCGCGTCCGGGAAATCGAGCCGGTAGCGGCTGACGATCGCGCGCGCTTCCGCAAGCGTCGTCGGGTCCGGCACCGTCGGGCCCGAGCCGATCACGGCGGGATCGTCGCCGGGCACGTCGGAGATCGCGAGCGTGACGAGCTGCGCCGGATGCGCACGGGCGGCGAGGCGGCCGCCCTTGATGCGCGAGAGATGCTTGCGCACCGCATTCATCTCGCCGATGGCGGCGCCGCTGCGCAGGAGCGCGCGCGTCACCGCCTGCTTCTCTTCGAGCGTGAGCCCGGCGGCCGGCGCGATCCAGTTCGCCGAGGCGCCGCCGGAGAGCAAGACCAGCACGAGATCGTCGGCATCGGCCGCGTCGGCGAGCGCCAGAGCGCGCTTGGTCGCGGAGATGCCGGCAGCGTCGGGCACCGGATGGCCGGCTTCGATCACCGGAATGCCTCGCGTCGGCCGCCCATAGCCGTGGCGGGTGACCGCGAGGCCGGCGAGCCGGCCCCGCGGCAATCGGTCCAGATAATGCCGCTCCGCGATCTCGGTCATCGAGCCTGCGGCCTTTCCGGCGGCGAGGATGATGAGCCGCCCGCGCGGCGGCGGCTCGGGCAGGTTCGGCGGCAGGACGGCCGCGGGATGCGCGGCCTCGACCGCGGCGCGGAACAGCGATTCGAGCAAGACGCGCGCTGATCGATCGATACCGTCGCTGGCCATGATGTCGCTTGCGAATCCCGAGCATCCGGTATGGAAAGAAGCCCGCTCGGCCCTTATGTTCCCACCATTAAGCCGCGGAGGAGATCATGGCTACCGACGAGAAAAGCCGCATCGAACTCGAAGCCGCCGTTTTTCGCCGTCTGGTCGAGCACCTGCGCTCGCGCACCGACGTGCAGAACATCGACCTGATGAATCTCGCCGGCTTCTGCCGCAACTGCCTCTCCAACTGGATGAAGGAGGCGGCCGACGCCAAGGGCGTCGCCGATGAGCAAAGAAGAAAGCCGCGAGATCGTCTACGGCATGCCCTATGACGAATGGCGCGCCAAATATCAGCGCGAAGCGCCGGCGGAGCAGAAGGCCGCGTTCGAAAAAGCAAGCCAAAAGCACTGACGCGTTGCGCTTCGGGCAATCGCCCTGTGCAGTGCTGTGGATGAGCGCGCTCGCGCCTTGACCGCGACGCCTGCCGTTTCGAATGGTGTCCTCGCGCGTATCGCGAGGAGTGCCCGATGGCCAATGCCGCTGCCGCCGCCGCCGAGAAGGACGATCAACCGGCCCGCCGTTTCGCCAAGGATCAGCTCAAGGCCTTCGTCGAGCGCGTCGAACGGCTCGAAGAAGAGAAGAAGACGATCGCCGACGACATCCGCGACGTCTATGCCGAAGCCAAAGGCAACGGCTTCGACGTCAAGGCGCTGCGCACCGTGGTGCGGCTGCGCAAGCAGGACGTCAACGAGCGCAAGGAGCAGGAAGCGATCCTGGAGACCTACCTGCACGCGCTGGGCATGCTGGGCTAAGGCGCTCACGCGATCGTCATGGCCGGGCTGTCCCGGCCATCCACGCCTTCTTCATTTACTCTGTGCCCAAAACGTCGATGCCGACGTGGATGCTCGGCACAAGGCCGGGCATGACGGTGAGAGCGCGGCGCGCAGCGGTCGGATCGCGCGGTCGCGGTGCGTCAGATAACTGACCGTCGACACGAACACGATGGCGCTGCCGCTGAAATGATCGTGCTCAAGGCCGGGATTCGGCTCGGGCGCGAACGTCATCATCACCGAACTGTCCGGCTTCACCATCAGCGCAGCGAGCGAGGTGAAGTCGCGATTGCCGAGGGCGAGCGTGGTCAGGAAGCGGCCCACGCTCGGCGACAACATGACGGCGCGCAGCCACGGATCGTCGAGATGCGCGCCGATCTCGAACCCCGGGGATTTCTTGTTGGCGACGGTGAAGATCGCCGAGGCCGGCCGATCGTCGACGCGCTTGACCGCGATCGTCGTGTCGCTGTCGCCCGCCGGCGCGGCGACTGCGCGAATTGGCGCAGGAGCCCGCGGCACGGCGGCCGCGGCGGCGCGTAGCTGCGCTATGCCTTGCGCCGCACCCTGCGGCTGCTCGGCATAGGCGAGCGCAAGCTCGGTCGGTACGCGATCATCCTGCGCGGCCGCGAACGGTCCAACGGAGCCGGTGGCGTCGGCCACGCGCGTGACTTCGGCGCGGGCGGTATGGGCGATGGTCGTGGTCGGCCGTGCGGCGGTCATGCCATCGGGCAGCGCCCTGCCAATAGCCGCGCAACTCGATCACCTCGTTCGGCGTGACCGCGGCGCTCCGGCCTGCGGCGTCGCCGGATGCCGGCGCCGCCTCGGCGCGCGTGATCACGTGCATCTTCGAGGTCACCTTGAGGAGTTTCGTCTTCTCCGCTGCGAGCTTGTCTTCGGCGTGCGCGAGCTTGTCCTCGACGCGGGCGACGGCGGCGACGACCGCCGCCTTCGCGCGCGTGCGCAGCGGCTCGGCGGCCGCCGGCGGCGGGCTTGCTGCCGCCGTTGCATCGTCATCCTCGTCATCCCGCGCCAGACCGAGGAACTTGGCGAATGGATTGACGCCGTGATGCTCGAGGCTCGGCGACCTCGACTCCGGCGCTGCGCGCGGCATCAATCGACATGTCCGACGGGTTGCCGCCGCGCTTCTTGATGTCGGCGAGCGCGAGCGCATAGCCCGGGAGCGGCCGGCCGTCGGTCGGGATATGGACCGTGCGTCCGTCCGGGAACACCTTCACCAGCTGCTCGCGCGTCATGCGCGGCCAGTGCCGCACGCCGCCGGTGTCCATGTGGACGAAGGGCGAGCCCGAGGTCGGATAGAAGCCGACGCCGCCGCGCTGCAGGCGCAGGCCGATCGCGCGGAGCTGTTCCAGCGGCACGCCCGGAATATAGAAGTCCATGGCGTGGCCGAGCATGTGCTGGCTGAAGCGCGCGACGCCGTTGCTGCGCCGCCGCAGCATGGCGTTGGTTTCCGGCGAGCGGTAGCCGCACACGACCCAGATCGGCTCATGCGATCCGGTCTCGCGCTGCACCTCCCAGGCCAGATCGATGAGGTGCGGATCCATGCGGGTTTGCTGCTCGCGCCGCCAATCGCGCAGGAACCAGTTGAGCTTCTCCAGCGCGGCCTCGTCGTAGCGGCCGTCGCGCTTGAAGGTGATGGTGATGTCTTCGTCGGTGTGGATGTGGTGGAGCGAAATGGTGCGGGTATCGCCCTCGGCGACCGCGTTCTGCAGAACCCGCGCGCCGAAGAGGAGCACAAGCGCGGCAAGGCCGCACGAATAGCCGGCGCGCGCCGCTACGGACAAATGTGTTTTTAGCCGCGCCTTCCCCACAGGCACCAGCGACCCTCACCCTGACGCGTTAGGCGACTAACCCGTCACGGCACCCCGCCGCATCGGGTAACGCTAACGCAGTGTTAATTTGGGAAGGGTTAACGCGAACTTACCGTCACCCCACCCCCGACGAAATCAGGGCTAACCATGCAGTGTGGCGAAAAAAGGCCGCCGCGCCGCGGCCGGAGGTATAACGGTGCGCGGTGGTTAAGGTTTTCCCCGGCTTTTGTCGGTACAAAAAGGGAACGATCAGGCTTAGTTCCTTGGTCCCCGAGGTGGCGGCGGCTCGTATCGCCACAATCACGCCTCGCGCGGATTTGCTCTAGATTGTCGCCGTCCGGTCGGCGCATGATTCGCCGCCGCGAGAACGAGATCGAACGCCGAGATCGAACGCCATGACGCTTGAGCCGCAAAGCGCGCCGGCGCCGGCCCCGGGCGCTCCCGATCCGATCTGGTTCGCCTCTTATCCCTCGGGCGTGCCGCGCAGCATCGACCCGGATTCCTTTCCGTCGCTGCCGGCGATGCTGCTCGAGACGTGCACGCGCAATGCCAAGCGTTCCGCCTTCGAATGTCTCGGCACCCGCATGAGCTACGACGAGTGGGAGCGATTGAGCCGGGGCTTCGCCGCTTTCCTCCTCGAAGAAGCCAAATGCCGGCCGGGCGACCGCGTCGCCATCATGCTGCCGAACCTGCTCGCCTATCCGGTCGCATTCTTCGGCGCGCTGCGCGCGGGGCTGACCGTCGTCAATGTCAATCCGCTGTACACGCCGCGCGAGCTGAAAGAGCAGCTCACCAATTCCGGCGCCGTCGTCATCGTCATCATGGAGAATTTCGCGCACAAGCTCGAAGCCGTGCTCGCCGAGACCGAGATTCGCCAGGTGGTGGTGGCGCGGCTCGGCGATTTCATGCCCGCGCTCAAGCGCACGCTGTTCAATGTGGTGAATTCATACGTGCGGCGCGCGGTGCCGGCCTGGCGTTTCGACGCCTTCGCCATGCTGCACGATGCCTGCCACCGCCGCCCGAGCGAGCGCTACGCGGACGCGCAGCCGGGAGCGGCGACGCCGGCTTTGCTGCAATATACCGGCGGAACGACCGGCGTGCCCAAGGGCGCCGTGCTCACGCATCGCAATCTGGTCGCCAACGCGCTGCAATGCCGCGCCTGGATCGAGCCCAATCTCGGCGACGAACAGGGCAGGGTGCTGACGCCGCTGCCGCTCTATCATATCTTCTCGCTGACCGCGAACCTGCTTGCCTTCGCCATGATGGGCGGGATGAGCGTGCTCATCCCCGATCCGCGCGATCTCAAACGCCTGATCCAAACCATGCGCAGCGCGCAGGTCACGACCATGACCGGCGTCAACACGCTGTTCAATGCGCTGATCAACACGCCCGCTTTCGCCGCACTCGATTTCAGCAAGCTCTCCTTCGCCATCGGCGGCGGTGCGGCGGTGCAGAGCGCGGTCGCGAGCCGCTGGCACGAGATCACCGGCAGCGAACTGGTCGAGGGCTATGGCCTGTCCGAGGCGTCTCCGGTCGTTTGCATCAATCCGGTGCGCAAGCCGAAGATCGGCACCGTCGGCCTGCCGATATCATCGACCGAAGTGTCGATCCGCGACGATGCCGGCAAGCCGGTGGCGATCGGCGAAGCGGGCGAAGTGTGCGTGCGCGGGCCGCAGGTCATGCAGGGCTATTGGCGGCGGCCCGATGAGACCAAGCTCGTCCTCGTGGACGGCTGGCTGCACACCGGCGACATCGGCGCGCTCGATCCTCAGGGCTTCCTGAAAATCCTCGACCGCAAGAAGGACATGGTCAACGTCTCCGGCTTCAAGGTGTTTCCCAACGAAGTGGAAGACGTGATCGCCCAGCATCCGGGCGTGCTCGAAGCCGCGGTCATCGGCGTGCCCGACCAGCACACCGGGCAGGCGGTGAAGCTGTTCGTGGTCAGGCGCGATCCGGCGCTCGACGCCGCCGCACTCGTGCACTATGCGCGCGAGCGGCTGGCGCCCTACAAAGTCCCCAAGGCGATCGAGTTCGTCGAAAGTCTGCCGAAGAGCAACATCGGCAAGATCATCCGCAAGGAGTTGCGATAAGCGGCCGGTCCGGCGTCACGCGCGATGGGGCTCAATGCGCCATCAGCACCGGGACCTTCGCATGCGCGAGGATGTGCCGCGTGGTGCCGCCGAAGATCATCTGGCGCAGCCGGCTTTGCGTATACGCGCCCTTGACGACGAGGTCGCAGCCCAGTTCCGCGGCCTTGGCGAGGATGGTCTCGCCGGCGCTGACCTTGCCGGGACTGATCGTGATCGGCTCGGCGGCGATGCCATTCACCTTGAGCGAGCGCGCCATGTCCTCGCCGCTCGGCCCGGCGACGGTCGCGCCTTCGACGGTGAGAATGGTCACGCGCTCGGCAAGGCGCAGCAGCGGCATGGCGAAGGCGGTGGTGCGCGCCTGCTCGGTGCTGCAATTCCAGGCGATCAGAATGTTGGTCGCGAATGAGCGCGGCGGGTCGGGCGGCGCAATGACGACCGGGCGGCCGCTTTCGAACAGAGCCGATTCGAGCGTGACCATGGACGGGCTCTGCCACTCCGCTTCCGGCCGCGCCAGCACGATGACGTCGAACACGCGCCCGTAGCTGCCGACGAAATCGTTGACCGCTCGGTGCGGATTCGAGCCACAACCAGGATGGCGCAGCCGTGCCGGCCGAGGCTGGCGCAGCCTCGCGCCGCGGCTGCAAGCCGTGGCGCTGCATGAATGAGCGGAACAATTCCTCCGCCTGCCGCACCATTTCGGCGTCGTTTTCCTTCACCGCGACCATCGTCAGGCCGGCGTCGGGATCCATGGCCACCATGTCGGCGACGGCCGGACGCAGCGGAAAGCCCTCGATGCAGCTGCCGAATTTCTGCGCCAGCAGCAGGGCCGCGTCCAACGCCGACAGCATCGCGGCGCTGTTTTCGGTCGGAACGAGAATGGTCTTCATGCACGCGCCCCGCTTGCCTGCCGCAGAACCGCGGACGAGCGCAATCGCTCTGGTCTCCTCGGCCCGATCATACTGCCGCGCGCCGGATTTCCGGACAAGCTCCCAGGCTTCGCCGGCGGCGACCCGCTCGGCAATTCTTGCCGGCCCGTCATGCCGGTCGCGACCCCCTGCCGCAATGAGTTCTTAATCAATCGAGATCCAAAATCGCGACGCTAATACACACGGGCTGCGGGGGTTGCAGATGAGCTCGTTGATTGTCGGCGCGATCATTGCCGCCATTGGCATGCTGCTGAGCCGCGCGCTTTTGCAGCGGCTCTTCCCGGTGAAAGCGATCATGTCCGCGGATTCCTCATTCGTGGAACTCAAAAGCCGTTACCAGACATGGACCTTGCGTCTCGGCGCGTTGATGCTCCTCATCGCAACGCCGCTGTCGGGTGTCTTCTGGCTTCTGCTCAAGGGTCTGGCGAGCTGGCACGCCGGGCGGCTGCCGATCACCTTCGTGCCGGCCGTCGGCGCCTACTGGCTCGCTTCCGGCATTCCTGCTCGGCCTTGTCGGCGGCGGCGTCGTTGCAATGTGGATCGCGCAGCGCCTGCTCGGAGACCGCTACAGCGAATTCCTCGCCTATTGCTCGCTGTCGAGCGGGATGAATCCGGTCAGAGCCAACGTCCTTGCCTCGCAAGCGTGCACCATCGTCTGCGCCGGCCTGATTTTCATCGGACTGCGCGCCGACCTCTAGGCGCAACGCACCCGCGCGGCGCGATCCCACCGCGCCCCCTCGGCACCGCGCTTACGGCCGGCCTTGACGGCGACGGGCAGGCCGCGCTAGCCGCGAAGGGCTGGAGACCTTCATGGCTGTCTATACCGATGTCGCGGCGGAAGACCTCGCGCTCTTCCTCGCCGGCTACGACATCGGCGAGCTCCTGGCCTACAAGGGCATTGCCGAGGGGGTCGAGAACTCGAACTACCTCGTGCATTCGAGCCGCGGCTACTACTTCCTCACGCTTTACGAGCGTCGCGTCGCCGAGAGCGACCTGCCGTTCTTTCTCGGGCTGATGGAGCATCTGGCGAGCCGCGGCATCACCTGCCCGCAACCGGTGAAGAACAAGGCCGGGGCGGCCGTGGGCAAGCTCGCCGGGCGGCCGGCGGCGATCGTCACCTTTCTCGACGGCATGTCGATTCGCCGGCCGAGCGTGGCGCATTGCGCGGCGTTGGGCGTGGCGCTGGCGCGGCTGCATCTCGCCGGCGGCGATTTTCCCATGCGGCGCAAGAATGCCCTGTCGGTCGCCGGCTGGCGGCAGCTCTACGCGGGCTGCCGCACCCGCATCGACGAGGTGCAGCGCGATCTGGAGAGCCTTGTCGCCACCGAGCTGGCAATGCTCGAACGCGACTGGCCGCGCGGCTTGCCGGAAGGCGTCATCCATGCCGACCTCTTTCCCGACAATGTCTTTTTTCTCGGCGACAAGCTCTCCGGACTGATCGACTTCTATTTCGCCTGCACCGACACGCTCGTCTACGACGTCGCCATCTGTCTCAACGCCTGGTGTTTCGAGCCGGATCATTCCTACAACGTCACCAAGGGCCGCGCGCTCCTGGCGAACTACGCCAAGACGCGCCCGCTCTCCGCGCTGGAATGGGAGAAGCTGCCGCTGCTCGCGCGCGGCGCCACCTTGCGCTTCCTGCTGACCCGGCTCGTCGACTGGCTCGACGTGCCGCCGGGCGCGCTGGTGCGGCCCAAGGACCCGCTCGAATACGCGCGCAAGCTGCGCTTCCACCAGCGGGTCAAGAGCGCGCGCGACTACGGAGTGATCGAGCCGTGAGTGCCGATCTGCCGGATGTCGTCATTCATACCGACGGCGCCTGCTCGGGCAATCCGGGTCCCGGCGGCTGGGGCGCGATCCTGACCTTCGGCGACCACGAGAGGGAGCTCAAAGGCGGCGAGGCACTGACCACCAACAATCGCATGGAGCTGATGGCCGCGATCTCGGCGCTCGAGGCGCTCAAGCGCCCCTGCCGCGTCGATCTGCATACCGACAGCCAGTACCTGCGCAACGGCATCACGACCTGGATCGGCAACTGGAAGCGAAACGGCTGGCGCACGGCCGACAAGAAGCCGGTGAAGAACGCCGATTTGTGGAAGCGCCTCGAGGCCGCGCTGGCGCAACACCAGATCCGCTGGCACTGGGTCCGCGGCCACGCCGGTCACGACATGAACGAGCGCGCCGACATATTGGCGCGTGAGGCCATCGCCGAGATTCGGACGGCGGGAAAAGCGGCGGCGAAGCCTTAAGCCGCCGCTTGCGCGACGATCAGAGCTGCTTGAGCAAAGCTTCCGCGCCGGAGCTCTCGGCTTTGCTCGGCACGTCCTCGACGTTGAGCTTCTTCACCACGCCGTCCTCGACCAGCATCGAGTAACGCTTGGAGCGCAGGCCGAGCCCGAAGCCGGAGCCGTCCATCGTCATGTCGAGCGCCTTGGCGAATTCGCCGTTGCCGTCGGAGAGAAATTCGATCTTGCCGGCGGCGCCGCTCGCCTTCTTCCAGGCGTCGAACACGAACATGTCGTTGACGCCGGTGACGGCGATGGTGTCGATGCCCTTGCCCTTGAAGGCGTCGGCGTTCTTGAGGAAGCCGGGCAGATGATTGTTGTTGCAGGTCGGCGTGAATGCGCCGGGGACGGCGAACAACACCACGCGCTTGCCCTTGAAGACCTCTTCCGTCGTTTTGACGGCGGGACCATCAGGTCCGATGGTGCGGAATTTGATGTCCGGGGGCAAACGATCGCCGACCTTGATGGGCATGGTCGTATCCTCTCATTATCTGGATGGGGTTTTCGTCGTAGCTAAATTAGCGTACTGCGCAAATTAGTCGAGATGGGTCGCGACCTCGATGGCATCGCCGCCGGAAACGGCGGTGAAGGTGAGCGCCGCGCCCTTCGCGTGCGCGTCGGGCGGCAGGCCGTCGAGGTCGAAGGCGAATAGCCGCGTTGGCGCCGCGGTGGCGGCCGCCGGTCCGCTTGGCTCCGGCTCCGGCAGCGGCAGCGCCCAATCGGGCGTCGGCCCCTCGACGAACAGCTCGACCGGCGCGCCTTCCGGCGCGGCGACCTCAACCACGACGCGCTCGTGCGCGCCGCCCGGCTCACGACGCACCGAGCGGACCGCGAGCGCGCCGCCGGCGCCGAGCGAAACCCGGCGCGGAACGCGCGCCTCGGCGGCGACGAGCGCCGGCTCCTCGGTGCCAGCCTCCCCGGAAAGCGTCAGGCTTAAGGTCGGCCTCGGCGGGAATGCAGAGATTGCCGCAGACGGCATAGCCGACTTTCACGTGCAGCGATGCCGGTTGCGTCGCGTCATTGGCGAGGATGCGCAGCGGCAGCACGACATCCCGCTCATAGCCGATCGAATGGCCGCCGGACCCGTCGTCGATTCGCTCCGGCGCCGGCCACAGTACCGTGACCGATTTGACGTTCTCGGAACCGGCGAAATCGAGTGTCGGCGGTACGCCCGAATCGCCGGGATAGCGCCAGAAGGTCTTCCAGCCGCGGTCGAGCCGGATTTCGACGCCGGCGCGCAGCCACCGCGTCCCGGCGGATTTCTGCGCCGCGCCGGCAATCAGGCGCGCCGCGGCGTGGGTCTCCACGTCCCACGCGGAGGTATCCTGCGCCCGTGCCAGAGCGGGGACGCAAACAAGGGCGGCGGTCACAATCGTTAAGCGAAGGCGCGCGGGGTGCGGCATCATCGCCATCGTGTCTAAGGCGAAGCGGCGCACACGCGCTACTGACATGATCGTGACTTCGGCAATTGTGGCTGTCGGAGTTTCGGCGCGGAACCAGGGGAATACCGTGAACTTTTGTCGCCCTCGTTCGTTTGCAAAAACGGATTGATCGGCTACCTTTCAACCATGAAATTGCCGCGCGCCGCATCGGGAAAAAATCGGGGTCGGGGACGGGGCTATCTGGACGGCCAGATGCTGATCGCCATGCCGGCGATGCTCGATGAGCGCTTTGCCCGCTCGCTCATCTATGTGTGTGCGCACTCCTCCGAAGGCGCGATGGGCATCGTCGTCAACCACCCGGCGCCGAACATCAATTTCTCCGACTTGTTGGTGAAGCTCGACGTGATCCCGGCGGCCGACGTGATCCAGCTGCCGTCGCGCGCCGGGGTCGTGAAAGTGATGCGCGGCGGACCGGTGGAGACCGAACGCGGCTTCGTGCTGCATAGCGCCGATTTCTTCATCGAGAACTCGACGCTGCCGATCGACGAGGGAATTTGCCTCACCGCCACGATCGACATTCTCAAGGCGATCGCGCGCGGCGACGGACCGGCGAGCGCAATTCTGGCGCTCGGCTATGCCGGCTGGGCGCCCGGTCAGCTTGAAAACGAGATTCAGGGAAACGGCTGGCTGCACTGCGCGCCCGATTCCGACCTCATCTTCGGCACCGACATCGGCAAAAAATACGACAAGGCGCTGAAGAAGATCGGCATCGATCTCGGCATGCTGTCGAGCGAGGCCGGGCACGCCTAGCAGGTGTCAGGAGTCAGGTATCAGGGTCAGGCTCAGGCGTCACGGTCCTGATCGCGACTCCTGACCCCTGATTCCTGACCCCTGATCACTCTGCCGCCCGGCTCTGCGGTTGCAGCAATTCGCGGGCGCGATCCGCGCTCATCGGCTCGCCGAACACAAAGCCCTGGGCATATTCGCAGCCGAGCTGAAAAAGCTCGACGGCGTCGGAATCGGTTTCGGCGCCCTCGGCGACCACGTCCATGCCGAGATCGTGGGCGAGCGAGATGATCGAGCGCAGGATCACCGGCCGCGTGCCCTTTGCCGTGGTGCGCACGAAGGACTGATCGATCTTGATCGTGTCGAACGGAAACCGCTGCAGATAGGCGAGCGAGGAATAGCCGGTGCCGAAATCGTCGAGCGCAAGCCCGGCGCCGAGCTCGCGAATCCGCTGCAGCATCTGCGCCGCATGCTCGGGATTTTCCATCACCACCGATTCGGTGAGCTCGAGCTTGAGCGATCCGCGCGTCAGCGGCGAGCGGGCGAGCACGGTGCGCAGGTCCTGGATCAAATCGTGGCGCAGCAATTGCCGCGAGGAGACGTTGACGCTGGCGAACAGCGGATCGCGCGAGCGCAGCGTGCGTTGCCAGGTGCTGAGCTGCCGCGCGGTGCGTTCGAGCATGAACAGGCCGAGCTCGACGATCAGCCCGGTCTCCTCGGCGATGCTGATGAATTCGACCGGCGACATGCGCCCCATGCGCGGATGGTTCCAGCGCGCCAACGCTTCGAAACCGGCGACCGCGCGGTCGTCGAGCCTTACGATCGGCTGATAGAGGATCGTGATCTCGTCGCGTTCGAGCGCCCGCCGCAGATCGGTCTCGATCGACAAGCGGTCGGCCTTGCGCGCGCGCATGGCGGGTTTGTACACGTCGATGCGATCGCCGCCGATGCGCTTGGCGTGATACATCGCGAGTTCCGCGTCCTTCAATCGCTCGTCGGCGCTCTGCGGCTCGCTGTCGCCGAGCGTCATTCCGATCGAGCCGGTCAGGACGATCTCGCGGTCGTTGAAGGTGATCGGCGCCCGCAGCGTGCGGCGGATATTCTCGGCGAAGGCGATGATGCGCGAGGAATCGCGCTCCGACAGCACGAGCAGACCGAACTGGTCGCCGGACAGGCGGGCGAGCGTATCCTGCGGCTTGACCAGCCGGGAGAGCCGCCGCGCCAGCGTCAGCAGGATCGAATCGCCGAGCGCCATGCCGACCGAATCGTTGACCTGCTTGAAGCGATCGAGATCGATCACCATCACCGTCGGTCGGATCGAGGCGTCGGACTTGGCGAAGCCGAGCACGGCTCCGAGCCGATCGAGAAAGAGCTCGCGGTTGGGCAGGCCGGTGAGATTGTCGTGCACGGCATCGTGCAGCAGGCGCTCCTCGGCGGTCTTGAATTCGGTAACGTCGGTGAGCGTGCCGACCAGCCGGATGACCTCGCCGTCGGTGCCGACCACCGGCCGCGCGCGCAGCGCGAACCACAGATAGTGCCCGTCGGCGGTGCGCATGCGAAAATCCTGGGCGACGCGCCCGCGCCGCTGCTCGACGATGCCGTCAAGGGTGGCGCGGAAGCGATCGCGGTCCAGCGGATGCAGCACCTCGAGCCACTTCGCCGCCGCGCCGTCGAGCGATCCGCTCTTGAGCCCGAGCATCGCTTCGGTCTCGGCGCTGGTGAAAACGCGGTCGGCGGCGACGTCCCAATCCCAGATCATGTCGCCGGCGCCGGTGAGCGCCAGCGCGCGGCGCTCGACGTCGGAGACGATCCCCTGGGTCATGCCGCCGGCGAAGGCGTGTTGCATCACCGTGAAGCCGATCAGCATGACGATCAGAACCAGCCCGCCCAGCAGCGCCGGAGCGACGATGTCGTTGGTGAGATAGCCGACAACCGTGAGCCCCGCGCCGACCACCCAGACCAGCAGGAGCAGCCAGGTCGGGATCAGCATCACCGCGCGGTCGTAGCCGTGGGTCGACAGATAGATGACGAGACCGAAGCCGAAGAGGGCGATGAGGAACAGCGATATGCGCGCGATGCCGGATGCGATCGCCGGCGAGAACAAGGCGACCGCGACCAGCGCGCCGAGAAACGCGAGCCAGCCGACGGTGATATGCGCATAGCGGACGTGCCAGCGATTGAGATTGAGATAGGCGAACAGAAACACCAGGAGCGTCGCGGCGAGGATCGCTTCGCCGGACGCGCGCCAGATGCGCTCGGCGCCCGACGACATGTCGAACACCTTGCCCCAGAAACCGAAATCGACGCCGATATAGACGAGCACCGCCCAGCCGAGCGCCGCGGCGGCGGGAAACATCACGCTGCCTTTGACGACGAACAGGATGGTGAGGAACAGCGACAGCAACCCGGCAATGCCGATGACGATGCCCTGATAGAGCGTGAGCGAATTGACCTTGTCCTTGTAGGCGTCCGGCTCCCAGAGATAGAGCTGCGGCAGGTTCGCCGTGCGCAGCTCGGCGACGAAGGTGATCACCGAGCCGGGATCGAGCGTGATGCGGAAGACATCGGCGGTGGCATTGTCCTGCCGTTCCGGCGGATCGCCGGACGAAGGCGTGATGTAGACGATGCGCGAGAGGCCGAGATCGGGCCAAAGCAGGCCGGAGCCGACCATCCGATAATGCGGCGCCACGATCAGCCGGTCGATCTGCTCGTCGCCGTTATTGGCGAGCGCGAACACCGCCCAATTGGTTCCGGCCTCGCGCGCGCGCACCTCGATGCGGCGGACGATGCCGTCGGGACCGGGCGCGGTCGAAACCTGGACCCGATCGCCGTCGGTGCGCTGAAACTCGACGGCATCGGTGAGATCGATCGCGGCGGCGTCGACGCGGACATTGACCGCTTCGACCGCGGCCGCGCCGGCGAATCCCGAACAGCGGCTGCGAATACCAGCGACGTGCCGAGCGCCGTGGCGGCACGACAGAATGCCAAGAGACGACCTCCGAGCTCGGCAGCCGGCGCAACTCCGCGCCCTGCAAGTTCACAAGCTTTCCCGCAGCATAGACTAACCGGGCTTTGCGCCGAATTCGCGGCCGCATCGGGTTGCGGAAGCCCAGCATGGCTAACGCCGTTGGCCGATCACTAGCCCGTTGCGCAGCGTCCGGCGCAAGGATTTCTCGTTTCTTTTCAAAGGGTCAGCACGATCTTGCCGATATGCTGGCTGCTGTCCATCCGGGCATGCGCGGCCGCGGCCTCGCGCAGCGCAAAGGTGGTGTCGATCACCGGCTTGACCCGCCCGGCCGCGATCAGCGGCAGCACATTCGCTTCGACCGCCCGGGCGATGGCGGCCTTGTCGGCGACCGCGCGGGCGCGCAGCGTCGAGCCGGTGTGGGTGAGCCGCTTGAGCATGATGCGGCGGAAATCGACCGTGGCGCGCGGCGAGCCCTGGAACGCGATCTGCACGATGCGGCCCTCGACCGCCGCCGCTTCGTAGTTGCGCTCGATGTAGTCGCCGCCGACCATGTCGAGCATCAGGTCGGCGCCGCGGCCGCCGGTCGCCTCTTTGGTCGCGGCGACGAAATCCTCGGTCTTGTAGTTGACGGCGACGTCGGCGCCGAGCTTGCGGCAGGCTTCGCATTTCTCCGGCGTGCCGGCGGTGGTGATGACGCGGGCGCCGAAGGCCTTGGCGAGCTGGATCGCGGTGGTGCCGATGCCGGACGTGCCGCCATGGACGAGCAGCGTCTCGCCGGCCGTGAGCCGGCCGCGCTCGAAGACGTTGTGCCAGACGGTGAAGAACGTCTCCGGGAACGGCAGCGGCCTCGATCATCGAGAGGCCGGCCGGCACCGGCAGCGCATGGCTTTCGTGCGCGAGGCAATATTCGGCATAGCCGCCGCCGACGACCAGCGCCATGACCTTGTCGCCTTGCTTCCAGCGCGTCACGCCCGCGCCGCAGCGCGACGACCTCGCCGGCGATTTCGAGGCCCGGAATATCGGTCGCGCCCGGCGGCGGCGGATAGTGACCGATGCGCTGCATCACGTCGGGGCGGTTGACGCCGGCGGCCGCGACCTTGACCAGGATCTCGCCGTGCGCCGGGCGTCGGCACCGGCCGCTCCTCGGGCGTCAGCACTTCGGGTCCGCCGGGCGTCGCGGATCGCGATGGCGGTCATCGCGGCGGGATCGAGGTCATCGGCGATGGCCTTTCGAGGAACATCGAGCGGCAGATTGCCGGCCGTCTTACGGGGCCGGCCGCCGGATGTGACAACCGACTCGCCGCCGCCGCATACAAGTTTGTCGCGCGAAGGAGGCCCGACAATGCCCGCTATCGACGAGGACGACCGGCCGAAAAAGAAGATCGCGCACGAGATCGGGCAGGATCTGGCGTTGCTTTCGGTCGAGGAACTTGCCGAGCGGATCGCGTTGCTCAAGGACGAGATCGCGCGGCTCGAGGCGGAGATGGCGCAGAAAACGCGTCGTCGCAAATCGGCGGCCGAACCAGTTCTTCAAGAAATGAGACGCCTTCGCGTCGCCTGGAATGGAGCAGTCCTGCGAGTTCACGAACTGGAAAAGATTTGGCAACTTTCTGCGATTCCTTAACCTTTCGTTAAGCTTTCTCCTTCATTACGGTGAGTGTCCATCTTCTGGACATCGAGTGGCTCCTGTCCACTCTGTTTGACGCCTCCCTGTTATCACCTTGAGCCGCCGGCAACGGCGGCTCTTTTTTGTCCTGCGGCGGCGCAATTCGCCGCGCCGGCAACTATGTCGGAAGCTTACGCCGCTCGCCCGCTGGACAGCGACGCCGCGGCGCGCGATGCTGCCGCCGGTGTGAGGCGTACCCATGTCCGAGAAGCGTGCGAGTGAAGCCGGCGCGGTGTCGTTTGGCGAACGGCTCGCGAGTTCGCAGGTCTTTGCCACTCTGTTTCGCGACGGCATGGCACTGGTCGAAGAGACCGCGAGCTATCTCGACGGGTCCGGGCCGGCAGGAATCCAAAAAGCTCGATCGCAGCGCCGCGCTGGTCTACGCGACCGAAAGCATGCGGCTGACGACGCGGCTGATGCAGCTCGCCTCGTGGCTGCTGCTGCATCGCGCGGTCAAGGAAGGCGAGATGTCGCTGGCCCAGGCCAACAAGGAAAAGAGCAAGGTCAAGCTCGCGGCCTGCGACCCGGCGACGCCAAGTCGATCGCGTCTGCTTGCCGGGCAGATTGCAGGAACTGATCGCACGCTCGGTCAAGCTGCAGGGCGAGGTGCGCCGGCTCGACGCCACCATGCACGCCGCTGCGCCGCTCGACGGTCGCGGTCGGCAATCCGGTCGAGCGCCAGCTCGGACTGCTCAAGGCCGCGTTCGAGCGCGACGGAGTCTGAGCGGCTCTTCGAGCAGCGTTGACGCGGTGCCGCCCGACTCCGGCTATTTCTTGAGGAAGCCCGAGAACTTCTTCTGGAAGCGCGACAATCGGCCGCCGCGGTCGACCAGGTGCTGCTGGCCGCCGGTCCAGGCCGGATGCGACTTCGGATCGATGTCGAGATGCAGCGTGTCGCCGGGCTTGCCCCAGGTCGTGCGCGTGGTGAATTCGGTTCCGTCGGTCATGACGACCTTGATGGTGTGATAATCGGGATGCGTGTCGGGTTTCATGGTTCTTTTAGCTCTTTCGGCTCATTTGCCGCTGTTATCGCGCGCCGATGCGGCCGCTTGTCCGGTTGAAAAATTTGGCGGGTCTATACCTCGCCGGCACGCGGGTGACAAGCGCGCGTTGCCAGCCGTACGCCGGCGGCGCATTGTCCGGGCGTCGCTTCGGCAGGGCCGCGCAGAAGGCATGTAACATATGAATGTCGGCGCCGAGAATGCCGCGGTGACGCTCGCCATGACGCCGATTGAGCCCTCCGTCGCCGGAGCGGTGGACGCAGCCGCTGCGCCAACCGCCCCGCCGGCGAAGCGAAGGGTCGCGCTGCGGCCGCTCGCATCGCTCCTTCCCTACGTCAGACGCTACCGCTGGCGGGCGATCTCCGCGCTCGCTGCGTTGATCCTCGCGGCGTTGACGACTTTGATCGTGCCGGTCGCGGTGCGGCGCATGATCGATTTCGGCTTCACGGCGCGCGGGATCGCGCTGATCGACAGCTATTTCCTGGTCATGATCGGCGTCGCCGCGGTGTTGGCGCTGTCGAGCGCGCTGCGCTACTACCTCGTGACCACGATCGGCGAGCGCATCGTCGCCGATTTGCGCGGCGACGTGTTCGCGCACCTGACCTCGCTCTCGCCCGCCTTTTTCGACGAGGCGCGGACCGGCGAGTTGATCTCCCGGCTCACCGCCGACACCACGCAGATCAAGTCCGCGGTCGGCACTTCGGTTTCGATCGCGCTGCGCAATCTCGTGCTGTTCGTCGGCGCCAGCGCCATGATGGTGGTGACGAGCCCGCGGCTCTCGTCCTTCGTGCTCGCCGCGATCCCGATCATCGTGCTGCCGCTCTATGCGTTCGGCCGCGCGGTGCGCCGCCGTTCGCGCTTCGCGCAGGATACGCTCGCTGACGCTTCCGCTTACGCCGCCGAGCTGATCGGCGCGGTGCGCGTCCTCCAGGCCTTCACCAACGAGCGGCTCGGGATCGCGCGCTTTCGCGATGCGGTCGAGCGTGCCTTCCTCGCCGCGCGCGATTCGATCCGCGCCCGCGCGATCCTCACCGCGATCGCTATCTTTCTCGTGTCCGTCGAGCGTCGTCGTCGTGCTGTGGATCGGCGCGCAGGACGTGCTCAGCCTGAAGATCACGCCCGGCCGGCTCAGCCAGTTCATCCTCTACGCCGCGCTCGCCGCCGGTGCGCTCGGCTCGCTGTCGGAGATCGGCGGCGAGGTGGCGCAGGCGTCCGGCGCGGCGGAGCGGCTGTTCGAGCTGCTCGCGATCAAGCCCGCGATCGTGCGGCCGGCGCGGCCGCTCGCTCTGCCGACGCCCGCGCGCGGCGAGGTCGCGTTCGCCGATGTGCGTTTCTCCTACCCGACGCGGAGCGAAGTCACGGCGCTCAACGGCGTGTCGTTTCGCGTGCGCCAAGGCGAGAAGCTCGCCATCGTCGGGCCGTCGGGCGCCGGCAAGAGCACGATCTTCCATCTCCTGTTGCGCTACTACGATCCGACCGGCGGCCGCGTCACCTACGACGGCGTGCGGCTTTCCGATCTCGATCCGGCGGAGCTGCGCGCGCGCATCGCGCTGGTGCCGCAGGACAGCGTGATGTTCGCGACCTCGGTGCGCGACAACATCCGCTTCGGCCGTCCCGATGCCTCCGACGCCGAGATCGTGCGCGCCGCCGAGCACGCGCATGCCGGCGCCTTCATCGCGGCGATGCCGCAGGGCTTCGACACGCCGGTCGGCGAGCGCGGCGTCACACTGTCCGGCGGCCAGCGCCAAAGGATCGCCATCGCCCGCGCCATCCTGCGCGATGCGCCGCTCCTCCTCCTCGACGAAGCGACCTCTTCGCTCGACGCCGAAAGCGAGACGCAGATCGCCGCCGCGCTCGCCGAATTGATGCAACAGCGCACCACGATCGTGATCGCGCATCGCCTCGCCACCGTCCTCTCCTGCGACCGCATCCTGGTGATGGACGAAGGCCGCATCGTCGAGGAAGGCACGCACCAGGCGCTGGTCGCCGCCGGCGGGCTTTATGCGCGGCTCGCCCGGCTGCAGTTTCAGGGCACCTGACGGTTTCACGGCTCCCAGCGCATGCGAAAAGTCGGCGCGCCGGAGCGTGAATTGACGTCTTCGCCCACCGTCGCAAATCCGTGCTTCTCATAGAAGCGAATGGCGCGGGCGTTGTCCTGATTGACATGCAGCTCGAGTCCGGCCGGCGCGATGCGCCGCGCTTGCGCGAGCAGCGCCGCGGCAATTCCGCGCCCCTGCAGCTCCGTCGCCACCACGATCTGGTCGAGATAGCCGGTCGCGGGATCGACCACCATTGCCCCGACGATCCGGTTTGCGCACGTCGCGATCAGCGAACGCGAGCCGGTCCGTTCCAGCTCGGCGATATGGCCGCGCGCCCACTCGCGCCGCGCCGCGAAATCGATCTCACGGTAGGCGGCCTGCCAGGCGGCGACCCAAACGTCGAGCATCTCATCGAGGTCTTCCGGCCGCAGCGCGCGCACGACGACATCCGTGCGGTCGGCCATCACCGCTCCGTCAGCTTCAACTCGATGCGCCGGTTGCGGCTGAACGCTTCCTCGGTGGTGCCCGGATCGATCGGTTGGAACTCGCCGAAGCCGGCCGCGACCAGGCGCTGCGGCGAGACGCCCTTGCCGATCAGATATTGCACGACCGAGATGGCGCGGGCGGCGGACAGCTCCCAGTTCGACTTGAACGGCGACGAGGTCCCGGTGATCGGCCGCGTATCGGTGTGGCCGTCGACGCGCAGCACCCAGTTGATCTCGGAGGGGATCTGCTTGTCGAGGTCGAGGAGGGCTGCCGCGAGCTTGTCGAGCTCGGCGCGTCCCTCCGGCCGCAGCACCGCGGCGCCGCTGTCGAAGAACACCTCCGACTGGAACACGAAGCGGTCGCCGACGACGCGGATGTCCGGCCGGTTGCCGAGGATCTCGCGCAGCTTGCCGAAGAAATCCGAGCGGTAGCGCGACAATTCCTGCACCCGTTGCGCCAGCGCCACGTTGAGCCGCTGCCCGAGATCGGCGATGCGCAGCTGCGAGTCGTTTTCCTTCTTCTCCGAGGTGCCGAGCGCGTCCTCGAGCGCCCCGATCTGGCGGCGCAGCGCGCTGATCTGCTGGTTGAGGATCTCGATCTGCGCCACCGCGCGCGCGGTCGCCGCCTTCTCGACGTCGAGCTGCGAGGAGAGCTTGCCGACCTCGGCCTTGCCGGCCTCGGCGTTCTGCGCGCCCTCGGCCGCGCCGCGCAGGCGGTCGCGCTCGCCCTGCGCGGCCGACAGCGAGGCGCGCAGCTGCGCGAGCTGGTCTTCGAGATTGGCCTTGCCGGTGCGCTCGAGCGAGAGCAGGTCGGAGAGCCGGGAAATCTGCGCGTTGAGCCGGGCGAGCGCGGTGTCCTTGCCGGAGACTTCCTGCGACAGGAAGAACTGCGCCACCATGAACACGGTAAGCAGAAAGATGATCGACAGGATCAACGTCGACAGCGCGTCGACGAAGCCCGGCCAGTAATTCATGCCGTTGTCGCGGTTCAATCGGGAGAGGGCCATGGCCTCGGCCTATCTTTATCTTTGGCGGAGCATGATCGCGTCGGAAAACCGGCGTCTGCTTTTCCGCATCATGCTCTATCTATCGACCGCTTCGCGCGACAGGATTTCCATGAAGCGCCTGATGTCGGCATTGAGCCGCGCCTGCGCCTCCGCCCAGTCGCGGATCATCTGCTGCTCCGAGCGCATGTGCTGAACGAGGCCCTGGATCGCCTCGGCGAGATTGGCCATGGCGACCGTCGTCGCCTTGCCCGAGCCGGCGTCGCCCATAGAGAGGCGCAGGCGCTCGATCGCGTCCATGACCCCGGCGGGGAGCGTCGCGGCGGCGGCCGCCGCCGGCAGGCCGGTGCCGAGATCGTCGACCGTCGTCGCCAGCCAGTCCTCGAGATTCGGTGTAGAAGCGGTTCTGCGCCTGGCTCGTCTGCAGGTCGAGGAAGCCGAGAATGAGCGAGCCGGCGAGGCCGAACAGCGAGGACGAAAACGAAATGCCCATGCCGCCGAGCGGCGCCGCCAGCCCTTCCTTGAGCGCATCGAAGACCGAATCGGCGTCGCCGCCGACCTTGAGCCCGTTGATGATGGTGCCGACCGAGCCGACGGTCTCGATCAGGCCCCAGAAGGTGCCGAGCAGGCCGAGAAAGACCAGCAGGCCGGTCAGATAGCGGGAAATGTCGCGCTGCTCGTCGAGCCGCGTGGCGAGCGAATCGAGAAAGGCGCGCATCGTTTGCGCCGAGATCGCCACCCGGCCGACCCGGTCGCCGCCGAGCATCGCCGCCATCGGCGCGAGCAGCGTCGGCTCGCGCGCGACCGCCAGGCCCGGATCGGCGCGGCGGAAGCTGTTGACCCAGGCGACTTCCGGAAACAGCCGCAGCACCTGCGCGAACGAGAGAAAGATGCCGATGAGCAGGACGCCGATGATCAGCGCGTTGAGCCAGGGATTGGCCATGAAGGCGTTGATGATCTGGCGCTGCAGCACGAACGCGATCAGCGCGCAGAGAATCACGAACACCAGCATCCGGACCATGAAGATGCGGGGCGAAGTCAGCTTGGCTCGGTCGAGGTCGCTCGCCATTGGTCGCTTGCCAGGCTTACGGTGATGCCGCGGGACGCCCGCATAATGGCACAGGGCGCGGCCGAGAAAAATGCATCAATTGGCCTCGCGTCCGAGGATCGCGTCGTCGCTTCGCTGTTCGCAATGCCGCCTGGCCTTTAAGCGTCATGGCGAGCGCAAGCGAAGCCATACAGCCTGTGGCAGGCTTTGCGGCGTCCTGATGGCGAATGCGCGCAACTCACGATGTTTGCGCTTCCTGCGCGGCTTCCTTGCCGGCCTTCTTGAGCAGGTCGAGGAGCTCGCGGTGCATGGTCTCGTTGCCGGCGACGACGTGGCCGGTTGCGAGCATCGCATCGCCGCCGTCGAGATCGGTGGCGAAGCCGCCGGCTTCGCGCACCAAGAGCATGCCGGCGGCGAGGTCCCAGGGCGAGAGGTCGCGCTCCCAATAGGCGTCGAAGCGGCCGGCGGCGATCCAGGCGAGATCGAGCGTCGCCGCGCCGAAGCGGCGCAGCCCGGCGAAGTGCTGCTGCGCGGCGGCGATCTCCCGCGGGCCAGCGCGAGATCGCCGCGCCCGTAATGCGGCAGCCCGCAGGCGACGACCGCATCGGCGAGCCGCTGCCGCGAGGCGACGCGGATGCGCCGGTCGTTGAGGAAGGCGCCCTTGCCGCGCTCGGCCACGAACAGCTCGTCGTTTGCCGGATTATAGGTGAGGGCGGCGACGATCGCGCCGTTCGCGCTCGAGCGCGATCGAGACGGCGAAATGCGGAATGCCGTGCAGGAAATTGGTGGTGCCGTCGAGCGGATCGACGATCCAGCGATGCGTCTGGTCGGCGCCGACATGGGCGCCGCCTTCCTCGCCGAGAAAGCCGTAATCCGGCCGCGCCTTGGCGAGCTCCTCGCGCAGGATCTCTTCGGCGCGGTGATCGGCGGCGGTGACGAAATTGCGCGGGCCTTTCACCGAGACCTGCAGGTTCTCGACCTCGCCGAGATCGCGCTTGAGGCTGCGCCCGGCGCGGAACGCGGCCTTGACCATGACATTGAGGAGTGCGGAGCGGTGCATGGGGGTTCGCGTACCTTTAGCCTGATGTCCGCGCAAGGCGCCCTCGTTGCATCCGCCCCCGCGGAGCGAAGCGCAGCGTGGAGGGGGACCACGCGAAGCGTGGTGGAGGGGGCAAACGGCGGCTCCGCTAACCTCAAGCGGAGAAGCAAGCTGACGCCCCTTCCACCGCGCTAACGCGCGTCCCCCTTCCCCGCTATCGCGGGGAAGGATGGAGTTACGGACGGCGGCTTTTTGATTGCGTCGAGCCAGGGTTTCGCCGCCTTCTCGCCGGCGGCGCGGGTTTCGGCGTCGAGGTTGGCGACGAAGTCGTCGAGCATGAGGTCGGTCTCGCCGCGCGCCTTGGAAACGAGGTGCCACTTCGTCGCCTCGACCGGATCGGCCGGCGCGCCGCGGCCGGCGGAGAGGATGCGCGCGAGCCGGTCCTGCGCGATGGCGTTGCCGTGCAGCGCCGCCTTGCGGAAGATCGCCGCCGCGGCGGCTTCGTTCTTGGC
>CAVOHL010000021.1:0-213962 GCA_963695665.1 uncultured Alphaproteobacteria bacterium | reverse complement strand
TGTTTATGTTCGTCTACTTCGTCGACGAGTACCGTATTGCTAAGGCCGGCCTCGATCCGCGCATCATGCTCGAGATGATCAACGCCGGCACCGGGCGCAACACCGCGACCGAGGATAAATTCACCAGGGCGGTGCTGCCGGGCACGTTCGATCTCGGCTTCACCGCCGGGCTGATGATGAAGGATGTGAAGCTCTGTCTCGCCGAGGCGAAGACGCTCGGCGTGCCGATGGACGTGATCGAGGCGGTCGCGCGGCTTTTCCAGCTCACTTGCGACGAGCTCGGCGCGGACCAGGACATCACGGCGGTCGTGCAGCCGATCGAAGCCCGCGCCGGCGTCAGGGTGCGCACGCCGCTGGCATAGCGCGCTTTCAGTCACTTCCGATCAACGCGCGCGCCGAACCGCCATGCGCGCGACGATCGGCGCGCGCGGCGTCGACTCATCCACGGCGCATGCGAGGCTGAGCGCGAAAGCGACCTTCTGTGATTGCGGTCACTTCGCCTTGGCTGCCGCGGACTTAAATTCGATCAACGAAATGGATCGGTCGATCGCGTTCCGCGCATCCCCCCGACCCCCCCCGCCGGGACGCGGCGACCGCCAAGGGGTGAATTCGGTCCCCAAACACCCCCATGGCCCTTAGCAGGGTGGAACTCCCCCGCCCGGACCCGATGTCCGGGCGGGCTTTTATTTGCAAGCTCTTCCTCGCACGCAGTGGACGGTTCCTTGGCAGCAGACCATCTCTGCCAACATGTCGTCATTGTGCTGTCGCAGCGTCTGGTGATCGTTCAACCAGGGTCTGGTGATCGTCCAATTAATGAAAGTCATCGCCTCAGTCGCGACGGCAGCAAATCCGGGAGCCTCGGGATGCCGAGCGCACAATGCCTGTGGTATAAAGCGAGCGGGCTCAAGCCGAGGGGGGCGAATGGGCTCTCTATTGAAAAACGTTCGTTCGGGTCCAAGCCTGCTGTCGGGATTGCCCGAGCATTTGACGACGAACTTGTTTGCCAGCGCCAAGCCGCTGCGGCTCGCCGCTGACGAGGTGCTGTTCCTCGCCGGCGATCCCGGCGACGGCTGCTATCGCATCGACGAAGGCTTGCTCAAGGTGATGATGGTTTCGCGCTCCGGCACCGAGCGTATCCTCGCCTTTCTCGGCGCCGGCGCCATTGTCGGCGAGCTGTCGATCATCGACGGACGGCCGCGTTCGGCGTCGGTGATGGCGGTGCGCAGCGCATCTTTGAGCTTCCTCAGCCGCGCCGCGTTCGAGGAGTTCGCCAAGAAACACCCGGAAGTCTACAAATCGCTGGTGGCGCTTCTCGCCGCGCGGCTGCGGGAAACCGACACCGTGGTCGCGGCCGAAAGCTTCCTGCCGCTGCGCGGCCGCGTCGCCCGCATCCTGCTCGAGCTTGCGCAAGAGTTCGGCCAGGACGTCGGGGCGGGGCGCATCGTCATCCACCAGAAGATCGGGCAGAGCGACCTTGCCGCCATGGCCGGAATCGCCCGCGAGAATGTGAGCCGCATCCTCAACGACTGGAAGCGCCGCAAGCTGGTCAGCCGCCTGTCCGGCTATTACTGCCTCGAGAACAAGGCGAAACTCGAACACGAAGTCGAGCTATAACGACCTCTGTTCGGGTACAAATCGCCGGTCATGAAAACGCCCACGCTTGCCGACTTCCGCCGCATCGTCGTGAAGGTCGGCTCCTCGCTTCTGGTCGATGCGCAGGCCGGCAGGCTCAAGGAAGCCTGGCTGGCATCGCTGACCGCCGACCTTGCCGCGCTCCATCGCGACAAGCGCGACCTCCTGGTCGTCTCCTCCGGCGCCATCGCGCTCGGCCGCGCCGTGCTCAAGCTGCCCGGCGGTCCGCTCAAGCTTGAGGACAGCCAGGCCGCCGCCGCCGTGGGACAGATCGCGCTGGCGCGCACCTGGACCGAGGCGCTGTCGCGCCATGACATCACCGCCGGCCAGATTCTGGTGACGCTCGGCGATACCGAAGAGCGGCGGCGCTATCTCAACGCGCGCTCGACCATCGACACGCTCCTGCAATGGCGCGCGGTGCCGATCATCAACGAGAACGATACTGTCGCGACCAGCGAGATCCGTTACGGCGACAACGACCGTCTGGCCGCGCGCGTCGCCACCATGGTCAGCGCCGATGTCATGGTGCTGTTGTCGGACGTCGACGGTCTGTACGACGCGCCGCCCGACACCATCCCCTCGGCGCGGCATGTGCCCTATGTCGCCCGCATTACGCCGGAGATCGAGGCGATGGCCGGAGCGGCCGGCTCGGAGCTTGCGCGCGGCGGCATGCAGACCAAGCTCGAAGCGGCGCGGATCGCCACCAATGCCGGCACGCATATGGTCATCGCCTCGGGTCGCATCGAGCATCCGCTGCGGGCGATCGCCGAGGGAGCGCGGTGCACATGGTTCCTCACCGCCGCCAATCCGGTCACGGCACGGAAGAAGTGGATCGGCGGCGCGCTCGAGCCCAAGGGCACGCTGACCATCGATGCCGGCGCCGTCGCGGCACTGCGGCGGGGCAAGAGCCTGTTGCCCGCGGGTGTGGTGCGCGTCGATGGCGCCTTCGCGCGCGGCGACGCGGTCGTGATCCGCGGCCCCGACGGGGCCGAAATCGGCCGCGGGCTATGCGCCTATGACGCGGAGGACGCGCAAAAGATCGTCGGCCGCTCGTCAGTGGATATCGCAACAATTCTCGGATTCAGCGGCCGCGCGGAAATCGTCCATCGCGACGACCTGGTCGTCGGCCCGGAATAAACGGCAGCCCGGCGCCCACACAAATAGGAAACGCGACACAATCATGTATGCGAGACGCCATTCTCCCCGCTCGAAAAAGAGAGAACCCCGGTCGCTTACGCAACCAGGGTTCGACGCCGGGTGATTGAGGGTGAGGGGCTGGGGGGCTTCGCCCGGCGCTACCTAATCAACTCTGCCGTCCTCTTTCCGTTCCGGCGTAACCGGCGAATTTTTTCCGTTCCCCGCGCAGATCCGTTTTCTCCTGAGATTGCTTGGGTTAGCCGTCCGGCTGAAGGCGACGGCAGCGGCCGGCACCGGCGGCCGCACAGCGCCCGGAACGTTGATCCGGCGGCCGCTCGGCAAGACCACGTAGCGTGAAATCACGCGCAAATCCCCGTCCTCGCCCCCATATCCCTCAACCACATAGGTCGCACCGACCGGGAAACGATGCGGCAGACGCTTGGGCAGGCCGTTGACGGGCAAGTTCATGACACCCTCGTTGCTAGATCAGAGCCGGAACGCTGCGCGCTTGCATCCTGTTCCCGCGATTTGTCGGTAGCATTGCACTCCTGGATGACTGTGGACAACGGGGACAGCGGCGCGCCTCGCCGGGCTGCGCAGAACATGGTAGGAAACGCTGAATGCAAGACGGATCAATGTCATGAACGCCCCGCTCAAGGCGATCGAGAGCACCGACAAGCTCGAAGCGACCATGCGCGAGATCGGTCGCGAGGCGCGGCGCGGCGGCGCGCACCCTCGCGCTGGCGTCGGCGGCACAGAAGAATGAAGCGCTCGCTGCCATGGCCAAGGCCATTCGCCGGGCGCAACCGGCAATCCTCGCCGCCAACGCCGAAGACGTGGCGGAGGCGAAGTCCGCCGGCGCGACCCCTGCCTTTCTCGATCGGCTGACGCTTGACGCCGAGCGCATCGCGGACGCCGCCGCCGGTCTCGACGTCATCCGCAAGCTCAAGGACCCGGTCGGCACGGTTTTGGCGGCGTGGCGGCGTCCGAACGGCATGCGCATCGAGCGCGTGCGGGTCCCGCTCGGTGTCATCGGCGTGATCTACGAAAGCCGGCCCAACGTCACCGTCGACGCCGGCGCGCTTTGCCTCAAGGCCGGCAACGCCGCGATCCTGCGCGGCGGTTCCGAAAGTTTCCGCTCTGCGCGCTCGATGCATGCCGCGCTGGTCGAAGGTCTGCTCGATGCCGGATTACCGGCCGCCGCGATCACGCTGGTGCCGACACGCGAACGCGCCGCCGTGGGCGCGATGCTCGCCGGGCTCGATGGCGCACTCGATGTCATCGTGCCGCGCGGCGGCAAGGACCTCGTCGCCCGCGTGCAAGCGGAGGCGCGCGTGCCGGTCTTCGCGCATCTTGAAGGCGTCTGCCATGTCTATGTCGACGCCAAGGCGAAGCTCTCGATGGCCAAGTCGATCGTGCTCAACGCCAAGATGCGCCGCACCGGCGTGTGCGGAGCGGCCGAGACGCTGCTCGTCGATCGGGCCGGAGCGCCGAAACTGCTCAAGCCGCTGATCCTCATGCTGCTCGACGCCGGCTGCGAAATCCGCGGCGACGCCGCGGTGCAGGCGGTCGACCGCCGCGTGAAGCCGGCGAGCAAAGCCGATTGGGACACCGAATATCTTGACGCCATCATCACCGCCGGGGTGGTCGACGGCGTCGATGCGGCAATCGCGCATATCGAGCGTTACGGTTCGCGTCACACCGACGCGATCATCACCGAGAACAAGGCCGCAGCGGCGAAATTCCTGCGCGAGGTCGAATTCGGCGATCGTGCTGCATAATGCCTCGACGCAGTTTGCCGATGGCGGCGAGTTTGGTTTCGGCGCGGAGATCGGCATCGCCACCGGACGGCTGCACGCGCGCGGTCCGGTCGGCATCGAGCAGCTCACCAGCTTCAAGTATCGCATTCACGGCAACGGGCAGACGCGGCCATAGGCTTTCGCTCCGCCGCCGCCTTTGTGGCGAACAAAGCCGGCGGCCGGCGCGTGGGGAGGGGGTTCGTTTCCAGCGGCCATGAACCGGGAGTTCCTGCCTGCGCGTGCGGCTGCTGCCTCCTCTGCCTCTCCGCCATGCCGGAAGGGCGAGTTGGGCACCGGAGCCGTGTCGTCCTGCCGCCCCATGCGCCCGGCATGCGCATCGGTCTATTTGGCGGCACTTTCGATCCGGTGCACGCTGCGCATCGCGGCGCCAGCCTCCTGGCGATGAAGCGGCTTTCGCTCGACCGGGTATGGTGGCTGGTCACGCCCGGCAATCCGCTCAAGGATACGCGAGGGCTCGCGCCGCTCTCGGTACGGCTCGCCGCCGCACGCAAGCTCGCGCACCATCCGCGCATCGACGTCATCGATCTCGAAGCGCAAATCGGCACCCACTTCACCTACGAGACCATCGCCTATCTGGTCCGGCGATGCCCGCGCGCGCGCTTCGTCTGGATCATGGGCGCCGACAATCTGCGCAGCTTCCATCGCTGGCAGCGTTGGCGCGGCATAGCCGCACTGGTGCCGATTGCCGTCGTCGATCGGCTCGGACCGAGCCTTTATTCGGCTGCCGGCGCCGCCGGGCAGGCCATGTCGCGCGCCCGCATTCCCGAATGGGCGGCGATGACGCTGCCGGAACGAAGGCCGCCAGCGTGGGTTTACCTGCATGGCCTCAAATCGCCGCTCTCCTCGACGGCTTTGCGTGCGGCGCGGGCGGGGCGAGGCGGTTGAAACTGTTAACGCAGCATGCCTATCTTAAGGGTGCCCGGATTCGGTGGCCGGGCGGAAAATGGAGCGAAAGGATAAGGACCCCTGTCCACACCTGTGATCTCTTGGGCCGAACGTCGCGCGCCCGAACCGGTCTCCAGAATGCGTCTTGACGCCGAGGAGATCCTCCGACTGGTCCTCGCCCGCCTCGACGACATGAAGGCAGAGGACACCCTCACCATCGACTTGCGGAACAAATCTTCGATCGGCGACTACATGGTCGTAGCTTCCGGCCGGTCGCAACGCCATGTCGGCTCGGTCGCCGACCGGGTCGTTGAGGATTTGCACAAGGCAGGCATTGCGGCTCGCGTCGAAGGCGTTCCGCATTGCGATTGGGTACTGATCGATGCGGGCGACGTGATCGTCCACGTCTTCCGCCCCGAAGTGCGAGCCTTCTACAATCTCGAGAAGATGTGGATGGCGAGCCGGCCGGCGCAGCGCGCGAGCTAGCGCGCACGCCAGGGAAGGGTCATTGGGGGCGGCCCGGAATGGGCCGGCGATTGCGCATGTATCCTTGCCACAGATCACCACCGATCCACGCTTCGCCATGCGCGTCGTCATTGCCGCCGTCGGCCGGCTGAAGCGAGGCGCCGAGCACGAGCTTGCCGCGTCGTATCGCAAGCGCGCGGAAGCGACCGGGCGTTCGCTCGGCCTGCGCGATGTCGAAGTCGTCGAAATCCGCGAAAGTCGCGCCCAGAATCCCGAGCGGCGACGGGTCGAAGAATCGATCGCCGTCGCCAACGTCATCCCCGAGCGGGCCATTGTCGTCATCCTCGATGAGCGCGGGGACAATCTCGCCAGCCCGGCGCTCGCGACATTGCTGCGCAAATGGCGCGCGGAGGACCGGCCGGCGGTCTGTTTCGTGATCGGCGGCGCCGACGGGCTTGCGCCCAGCCTCTACGAGCGCGCCAATCTCAGGCTTGCCTTCGGAGCGGCCACCTGGCCGCATCAACTGGTGCGCATCATGCTGCTCGAGCAGCTTTACCGGGCCGGGACGATTCTTGCCGGCCACCCCTATCACCGGGCGTGAGCGCCCTTAATTTTTCTTAATCTGCCTTCACTGTGTTGTGACGACATCGGCCCAAGCCGCGTCTTATTGCTGGCGCATGCCTACGGCTTGGTCTTGCCTTCCTGAGGCTTGGGTCTACCCTTGCAAACGATGATTCTCCGCCGGTCGAGCCGCACCGATCCGCGCCTTGTGCTCGGATCTGCGTTGGCTTTTGCCCTGCCGCTCGGCGCCGACCTCGCTGCCTTCGCCCAATCCCCCGCGGGACAACCCGCCGCCGGGGCGACACAATCCCCCGCCGCCCAAATTCCCCCGCCTTCGCCGACCGCGCCGGGCATGCCGCTGAACGTGGATGCCGACGCGCTCAGGCAGCATGATCAGGAGCTCGATGCCGCGCGCGCCCAGCAGCGCGTCTCGGCCGAGAACCAGGAGAAGCTCAAGCGCGAGATCGCGGCGATTGCCGACGATCGGCGCGCGCTCAATCAGCAGCTCATCGATACCGCCGCGCGGGTGCGCGACGTCGAGGCCAGCATCGAGGCGACGCAAGCGCGCCTCAAGCCGCTCGACGAGCGCGAGCGGCTGTTTCGCAAATCGCTCGACGAGCGCCGCGCCGTGATCGTCGAAATCCTCGCCGCCCTGCAGCGGGTGGGGCACGAACCGCCGCCGGCGCTGGTCGTGCAGCCCGAGGATGCGCTTGCGCGCGTTGCGCACCGCCATCATGCTCGGCGCCGTGGTCCCGGGAATGCGCGGACAGGCCGACGCGCTCGCCGGCGACCTCGCCGATCTGTTGCGCGTGCGCAAGGATATCGTTGCCGAACACCGGCGGCTCGCCCGCGATCTCGACGTGCTCGGGCTCGAGCAGCTGCGCATGAATCTGCTCATCGACGAGCGGCAGAAGAAGCAGGCCACGGCCGAACAGGCGCTCGACGACGAGCGCCAGCACGCCGCCGATCTCGCCCGCCAGGTCGATAGCCTCAAGGACCTGATCGCCAAACTCGAGACGGGACTCGATAGCGTCAATCGCGCCGCTCACGCCGCCGCCCGCGCGACCGAGGAAAGCCGGCCCAATATCGCCGCGCTCAACGATCCGGGCCGGCTCGCGCCCGCGGTCGCCTTCACGGCCACGCGCGGCCACCTGCACTTGCCGGTCAACGGCGTGAGAATTCGCGAGTTCGGCGGCTCCGACGGCGCCGGTGGAACCCAAAAGGGGCTGTCGATCGCCAGTCATGGCGGCGCGCAGATCACGTCGCCATGCGACGGTTGGGTAGTTTACGCCGGACCGTTTCGCAGTTATGGCCAACTCTTGATCCTGAATGCCGGCGGCGGGTATCATGTGCTGTTAGCGGGGATGGAACGGATTTCAGTCGATCTCGGCCAGTTCGTTCTCACCGGTGAGCCGGTAGCGGTGATGGGCGGCGGATCGCAGGTATCCGCGGCGGTGGCGACCAGGCCCAAGCAACCTGTGCTTTACGTGGAGTTCCGCAAGGACGGAACTCCGATCGATCCCGGCCCGTGGTGGGCGACAAACGAAGGCGAAAAGGTTCGCGGATGATGCGCAAAACTTCCCTGGTTTTTCTCGGCGTGCTCGCAGGAGCCGGATTGACGCTCCTGGCGACGCAGCCCCACTCGGTATTTGTCGGATCGAGCGCGAAAGCGGCGGCATCGGATACCTACCGGCAGCTCAACCTGTTCGGCGACGTGTTCGAGCGCGTGCGCGCCGACTACGTCGAGAAGCCCGACGACAGCAAGCTGGTCGAATCGGCGATCAACGGCATGCTGGCCGGGCTCGATCCGCATTCGAGCTACATGGACCCCAAGAGCTTCCGCGACATGCAGGTGCAGACCCGCGGCGAGTTCGGCGGCCTCGGCATCGAGGTCACCATGGAGGACGGCCTGGTCAAGGTCGTGGCGCCGATCGACGAGACGCCGGCCGCCAAGGCCGGCGTCATGGCCAACGACATCATCACCCATCTCGACGACGAGCCGGTGCAGGGTCTCACGCTCAATCAGGCGGTCGAGAAGATGCGCGGCCCGGTCAACACCAAGATCAAGCTGCAGATCATGCGCAAGGGCGACGACAAGCCGATCGAGGTGACGATCATGCGCGACGTCATCCGGGTGAACTCGGTGCGCTCGCACAACGAGGGCGACGACGTCGGCTATATCCGCATCACCCAGTTCAACGAGCAGACGACCGACGGCCTGAAGAAGGCGATCGGCGATCTCACGACCCAGGTCGGCGCCGACAAGATCAAGGGCTTCGTCCTCGATCTGCGCAACAATCCGGGCGGCCTGCTCGACCAGGCGATCTCGGTGTCCGACGCCTTCCTCGACAAGGGCGAGATCGTCTCCACGCGCGGCCGCAATGCCGAGGAGACGCAGCGCTTCAACGCCCGGCCGGGCGACCTGACCAAGGGCAAGCCGGTGATCGTGCTGATCAACGGCGGCTCGGCCTCGGCCTCGGAGATCGTCGCCGGCGCCCTGCAGGACCACAAGCGCGCGACCATCATCGGCACGCGCTCGTTCGGCAAGGGCTCGGTGCAGACCATCATCCCGCTCGGCGCCGGCAATGGCGCGCTGCGGCTGACCACGGCGCGCTACTACACGCCGTCGGGCCGCTCGATCCAGGCCAAGGGCATCGCGCCCGACATCGAGGTGCTGCAGGACGTGCCGGACGACCTGAAGGCGCGGACCGACACCAAGGGCGAGGCGTCGCTGCGCGGTCACCTCAAGGCCGAGGGCGACGAGGAGACCGGGTCGCAGTCCTACGTGCCGCCGGACGAGAAGGACGACAGGGCTCTGACCCGGGCGATCGACCTGCTGCGCGGCGCGACGACCGACGCCGCCTTCCCGCCGAATCCGAAGGCCGCCGTTCCGAACTGAGCGGCTGGTCGTGATTGGAATCCCGGGGGCGGCGCGAGCCGCCCCCTTTTTTGCGTCGGAGGCTGCTCGCCCAGACCGAAAGGAGGCAGCCCCGACCGCGGCAAGCGGCCGACTTAGGGGCCCGACTTGGGGGTAGGACGCAGCCGGCGTGATAAAGTACGGCGCATGATTCGCGATGGCTTCGCCCGCCAAGGAACTATGCGCCGGGAGTGGCCCGAAAACGCTCCGCGGAACGGCATAGAGAAGTCACCCAAGGAATTGGCTAAGGAATTGGCTCATGGCGGCCGATGACCTGAGCGCGCCGCTCGGCCAATACCGGCAGAAGAAACGCCGGCTCGGACTGCCGATCGCCCTTCCCTACGCGGCCGCCGGGTTGCTCGCGGTGTTCCCCGCGGTTTTCGTCGTGTGGGCGATGGTCGGCGACGATCAGTTCGGCGGCGAGCCGAAAGTCGCCGTATCCATCGATCTGCATGCTGCGTCGGCAGCGAACAAAGCCGATGCGACCGCCGGTCTGCCAGCGGTCGCCGGTCCGCAAATGCCGGGGCGCGATGACGCCGCAGCGGCAAAATCGCCAACCGACGAGCCAAGGCTCCGGTGCGACAAAGACCGTCACCATCATCGACGGCAAGACCGGGGCACGCCAGGAGGTGGCGATCCCGGTCCCCGGATCGGGCAGCGCTGCCGGTCCTGCCGATAGCGCGCCGCGGGACCAGAAATTCGTCGAGATGACCACGCATGGGGCGATACCAAAAATCGCCGACGATGGCGTCCGTCCGGCAGAAGCCTTTGCGCGGCCGGTGAAGCCGCTGCCCGGCAAACCCGATGCGCCCCGCATCGCGCTCATCGTCGGCGGTCTTGGCGTGAGCGCCAACGTCACCTCCGAGGCCATCGCCAAATTGCCGGGTGCGGTGACCCTTGCCTTGATGCCCTATGGCACCAACGTCGAGCGGCTCGCCGCACAGGCGCGCGAGGCCGGGCACGAAATCCTGCTGCAGGTGCCGATGGAGCCGTTCGGTTATCCGGACAACGATCCCGGCCCGCAGACATTGCTGACGTCGCTTACGCCGGAGCAGAACCTCGAACGGTTGCACTGGCTGATGAGCCGCTTTCAAGGATATGTCGGAGTGGCCGATGCGAGCGGGGCGCGCTTCACCGCCTCGGAGCAGTCGTTCGCCCCGGTCCTGCGCGAAACCGCCAAGCGCGGGCTGATCTATGTCGACGATGGCTCCAATCCGCGAAGCGTCGCGGGCCGCATCGCCGGCGCCAACAATCTGCCGTTCGCCAAGGCCGACTCTGGTTCTCGATTCCGTTCCGACGCCGAGCGAAATCGACCACGCGCTCGGCCGCCTGGAAATGGCCGCGCGCGAGCGCGGCCTTGCCGTCGGCGTGTCCTCGGCATTGCCGGTTTCGATCGAGCACATCGCCAAATGGGCGAAGGCCGCGGAAAGCCGCGGCTTGCAGCTGGTTCCGATCACCGCCGTGGCGTCCAAAGCCAAACAGAGCTGAGACAGAACGGCGAATGGCGAAATGGCGACGTAGCGAATAGAGTAGCCGGCAAGGCAACAACCATCGGCTCTTTCGCCGCCCGGCCGTTCACCCAACATGTCCTTCGAAAATCTTCCCTATCGCCCCTGCGCCGGCCTGACGGTGCTCAATCGCGCCGGGCTCGCTTTCATCGGCCGGCGCATCGATGGTCCCGAGCACGTCGATAATAGGCATGTCTGGCAGATGCCGCAGGGCGGCATCGATCCCGGCGAGGACCCGTGGCCGGCGGCGCTGCGCGAGCTGCGCGAGGAAACCAATATCAGCTCGGTCGAGCGCCTCGGCGAGATTGCCGAGTGGCTGACCTACGATATTCCGCGCGACGCTCGTCGGCGGGGCCTGGAACGGCAAGTATCGCGGCCAGACGCAGAAATGGTACGCGCTGCGCTTTACCGGCAGCGACAGCGAGATCGACATCGCGCATCCCGCCGGCGGTCATGAGCCGGAATTCGTCGAATGGCGCTGGGAGCCGCTGCAAAACCTCCCCGATCTCGTGGTGCCGTTCAAGCGCCGGATCTACGAGCGGGTGGTGAAGGAATTTGCGAAATTGGCCTGAGCGGCCGCATGCGCCTTGATAGGGCGACGCGCTACTGCGCCAGCGCGGTCTGCAGGGCCTTCAACTGCTCGAGATGACGTACGATCTTGTCGCGCTGCGCCGCGTCGGTGGCGTCGGCGACGTCTTCCTCCGCATCCTTTATTTCCGAGCTCAGCATCGCGAGATCGAAGCTCTCGCGCGGCACGGCCTTGTCGGCGAGCACGGTCAAGCCGGCGGGGCCGACCTCGGCGAAACCGCCGGTGACGACGATCGGCTCGCGCTTGCCCTCGCGAAAGATCGTGACAATGCCCGGCCGCAGCGTGGTCACCAGCGGCGCATGTCCGGCGAGAATGCCCATGTCGCCCTCGGCGCCGGGCAGGTCGACCTGATCGACTTCGCCGGAAAGGAGCACGCGTTCCGGCGAGACGAAATCGAGATGAAGTGCGGGCATCCGATCTCTCTCACGCCGCCTCGGCGGCGAGTTTCTTTCCCTTCTCCACGGCCTGATCGATGGTGCCGACCATGTAGAAGGCGGCCTCGGGCAGGTGATCGTACTTGCCTTCGCACAATCCCTGGAAGCCGCGGATCGTATCGGCGAGATCGACGAAGACGCCGGGCGAGCCGGTGAACACTTCGGCGACGTGGAACGGCTGCGACAGGAAGCGTTCGATCTTGCGCGCGCGCGCCACCGTCAGCTTGTCTTCTTCCGAAAGCTCGTCCATGCCGAGAATGGCGATGATGTCCTGCAGCGACTTGTAGCGCTGCAGGATCTGCTGCACCCGGCGCGCGACCTGATAGTGCTCCTCGCCGACGACGCGCGGATCGAGCATGCGCGAAGTCGAATCGAGCGGATCGACGGCCGGATAGATGCCCTTCTCGGAGATCGCGCGCGAGAGCACCGTGGTGGCGTCGAGGTGCGCGAAGGAGGTCGCCGGCGCCGGATCGGTGAGATCGTCGGCCGGCACGTAGATCGCCTGCACCGAGGTGATCGAGCCCTTGGTGGTGGTGGTGATGCGCTCCTGCAACGCGCCCATGTCGGTCGCCAGCGTCGGCTGGTAGCCGACCGCCGAGGGAATGCGGCCGAGCAGCGCGGAGACTTCCGAGCCGGCCTGGGTGAAGCGGAAGATGTTGTCGACGAAGAACAGCACGTCCTGGCCCTGGTCGCGGAAATATTCGGCGACGGTCAGGCCGGAAAGGCCGACGCGAGCGCGCGCGCCGGGCGGCTCGTTCATCTGGCCGTAGACCAGCGCGCACTTCGATCCTTCGACCGAGCCCTTGTGTCGGGTCCTTGTTGACGCCGGATTCGATCATCTCGTGATAGAGATCGTTGCCCTCGCGCGTGCGCTCGCCGACGCCGGCGAACACCGAATAGCCGCCATGCGCCTTGGCGATGTTGTTGATCAGCTCCATGATGATCACGGTCTTGCCGACGCCGGCGCCGCCGAACAGGCCGATCTTGCCGCCCTTGGCATAGGGCGCGAGCAGGTCGACGACCTTGATGCCGGTGACGAGGATCGCGGCCTCGGTCGACTGATCGGTATAGGCCGGGGCCTCCTGATGGATGGCGCGCGTCTCTCGGTGTGGGATCGGTCCGGCCTCGTCGACCGGCTTCGCCGATCACGTTGATGATGCGCCCGAGCGTGCCGTCGCCGACCGGCACCGTGATCGGCTGGCCGGTGTCGGTGACCTCCTGGCCGCGCACCAGGCCCTCGCTCGTATCCATGGCGACGGTGCGCACGGTCAATTCGCCGAGGTGCTGCGCAACCTCGAGCACCAGGCGGTTGCCCTGGTTCTTGGTTTCCAGCGCGTTGAGGATCGCCGGCAGATGATCGTCGAAATGAACGTCGACGACGGCGCCGATGACCTGGGTGATACGTCCGACATTGGTTCGACATGGTCAGTCCCTATTTGCAAAACTCGAAATCACAGCGCCTCGGCGCCGGAGATGATCTCGATCAGCTCCTTGGTGATCTGCGCCTGGCGGGTGCGATTGTACCTGAGCGTCTGCCGGCGGATCATGTCGCCGGCATTGCGCGTCGCGTTATCCATCGCCGACATCTGCGCTCCGTAGAACGAGGCCGCGTTTTCCAGCAACGCCCGCAAGATCTGCACGGCGACGTTGCGCGGCAAGAGGTCGCGCAGGATGTCCTCGGCCTCCGGCTCGAACTCATAGGCCGCGCCGCCCAACGCGTCCGTCGCTTTCGCATCGAACACCGGCGGAATGATCTGCTGCGCGGTTGGAATTTGCGCAATGACCGAACGGAAGCGCGAGAAGAAGAGCGTGCAGACGTCGAATTCGAAATTGTCGAAGCGGGCGATGACCTTTTCCGCGATCATCTCGGCATGCTCGAAATGCAGCGTGCGCGCGGCGCGCAGATCGACCATCTCCACGATTTGGCTGGCATACAGCCTGCGCAACTGATCATAGCCCTTGCGGCCGACGCAGAAGAACTTGACCTCCTTGCCTTCGCGGGTCAGCGCGTTGGCGCGCTCGCGGGCAAGCCGCACGATGGCGGTGTTGAACGGCCCGCACAGGCCGCGTTCGCCCGTGCACACGAGCAAGAGATGCACCTTGTCGCTGCCGGTTCCGCGCAGCAGCCGCGGCGCGGCCTCCGATCCGGCCACCGAGGCGGCGATATTGCCGAGCACCTTGTCCATGCTGGTCGCGTAGGGACGCGCCGCCTCCGCCGCCGCCTGCGCGCGGCGCAGCTTCGAGACCGCCACCATCTGCATGGCCTTGGTGATCTTCTGCGTCGCCTTGGTGGCGGCGATGCGGTTGCGCAGCTCTTTGAGGCTCGGCATGGCTCAGTTTCGCGTCGCGCCGGTCACGCGAAGGTCTTGGCGTAGGACTCGACCGCCGCCTTGAGCTTGCCGGTGGTGGCGTCGTCGAGGTCGCGCTTCTCGCGGATGGTGTCGAGGATGTCGCCGTGCCGGCTGCGCAGCGCGCCGAGGAGCCCGTCCTCGAAGGCGCGCACGCGCTCGACCGGAAGCGGATCGAGATAGCCGTTGACGCCGGCATAGATCACGCAGACCTGCTCCTCCATCTTCAGCGGCGAGAATTGCGGCTGCTTCAGCAGCTCGGTGAGCCGCGAGCCGCGACTGAGCAGCCGCTGCGTGGTGGCGTCGAGGTCGGAGCCGAACTGCGCGAAAGCCGCCATCTCGCGGTATTGGGCGAGCTCGCCCTTGATGCGGCCGGCGACCTTCTTCATCGCCTTGGTCTGCGCCGAGGAGCCGACGCGCGACACCGAGAGCCCGACATTCACCGCCGGGCGGATGCCCTGATAGAACAAATCGGTCTCCAGAAAGATCTGGCCGTCGGTGATCGAGATGACGTTGGTCGGAATGTAGGCCGACACGTCGTTCGCCTGCGTCTCGATCACCGGCAGCGCGGTCAGCGAGCCGCCCTTGTGCTCATCGTTCATCTTGGCGGCGCGCTCGAGGAGCCGCGAGTGCAGATAGAACACGTCGCCGGGGTAGGCTTCGCGCCCGGGCGGGCGCCGCAACAACAGCGACATCTGCCGATAGGCGACGGCCTGCTTGGAGAGATCGTCGTAGATGATCACCGCATGCATGCCGTTGTCGCGGAAATATTCGCCCATGGCGCAGCCGGAGAACGGCGCCAGGAACTGCATCGGCGCCGGATCGGAGGCGGTGGCCGCGACGATGATCGAATAGTCGAGCGCCCCGTTCTCCTCGAGAACCTTGACGAATTGCGCGACCGTCGAGCGCTTCTGCCCGATGGCGACGTAGACGCAATAGAGCTTGATCTTCTCGTCGCCCGAAGCATTGACCGACTTCTGGTTCAAGATCGTGTCGAGCGCGATCGCCGTCTTGCCGGTCTGGCGGTCGCCGATGATCAGCTCGCGCTGGCCGCGGCCGATCGGGATCAACGCGTCGATCGCCTTCAATCCGGTCGCCATCGGCTCGTGCACCGATTTCCGGGGAATGATGCCGGGCGCCTTCACGTCGACGCGCGCCCTGGTGTCGGCCTTGATCGGGCCTTTGCCGTCAATCGGGTCGCCGAGCGCATCGACCACCCGGCCGAGGAGCCCTTTGCCGACCGGGACCTCGACGATCGCGCGCGTGCGCTTGACCGTCTGGCCCTCTTTGATCTGGCGGTCGCTGCCGAAGATAACGATGCCGACATTGTCGGCCTCGAGATTGAGCGCCATGCCTTTGACGCCGCTCTCGAACTCGACCATCTCGCCGGCCTGAACATTGTCGAGGCCGTAGACGCGGGCGATGCCGTCGCCGACCGAGAGCACCTGCCCGACCTCGGAGACTTCCGCCTCCTGGCCGAAATTCTCGATCTGCTCTTTGAGGATGGCGGAGATTTCCGCGGCGCGGATATCCATTATCGGGCCTCTTTCATCGCGTGCCTGATTGCATTGAGCCGGGTGCGCAGCGAGGTGTCGACCATGCGGCTGCCGAGCTTGACCACGAGTCCGCCGATGATGGCGGGATCGACCCTGATATCGAGGTCGACGTCCTTGCCGCTGACCGCTTTGAGCGCGCTGCGCAGCGCGGCGACATGCTCGTCTTTGAGCCGCTCGGCGACGGTGACCTCGGCCGTCGCCTCGTCTTTGTACTCGGCCACGAGCTGACGATAGGCCTTGACCATATCGCGGACCGCGAACAGGCGGCGGTTGGTGGTGACGAGCTTGAGGAATTTCGCCGCGAGACCGCCGATCTCCGCGCGCTCGAGCACGGCGGAAAGCGCCTGCAGCTGCTCATCGGCGGAAAAGACCGGGCTGCGCACCAGGCGGGTGAGATCGGGACTTTCGGCGACGAGCCCGTTGAAGCGTTCGAGATCGGCCTTCACTGCGTCGATCGCGTTCGTCTCGCGCGCGAGATCGAACAGCGCGGTCGCGTAACGGCCGGCCATGCCGGATACGATGGGTTCTGCGGCTGCCAAGTGGGATGCTCTTGCGCGTACTCGTTCCGGATTTCTTCTGGCGCGTCTCCGCAAGGCGCGCAACCGGTGCGAAAGATCGGCGCAAGCCTCGGGGATTCAGGCGGGATTGGGGATGTGGAGGCGGCGAAATGCCCCGCGAACCCGCGAAAATCGCGCGTTGCTAACATACCGGTCACTGCGGTGCAATAACGCGAAAACGACGACGAATCCGGGGTCTGCGGGGCATCGATCGGCCTCGGCAATCACGCCGCGCGCGCCACATGCTCGCGGACGACTTCGCAAGAAAATATCGCCGTAGCGCTTGAGCTTGGCCTCGCCGACGCCGTGCACCGCGCCCATCTCGGCGGCCGTGCGCGGCTTGCGCCGCGCCATGTCGATCAACGTCTTGTCGGCGAAGACCACATAGGCGGCCACGCGCTGCGCCTTGGCGAGTTCGGACCGGCGCCGCCGCAGCGCCTCGAACAGCGCCGCGTCTTCCTCCCCGCCGTCGGCGAGCGCGGCGGCGGTGGCGGCGGCTCGGGCCGCCTTGCGTCCCGGCTTGAGCGTATCCTTGCGCAGCGGGACCTTGGCGTCGCCCCGGAGCACCTGCCAGCCGGCATCGGTGATGGTCCAGGTGCCATAGCCGGTGATGTCGAGCGCGATGATGCCGGCGCCATGGAGCTGGCGGAAGATCGAGCGCCATTCCTGCTTGCCGTATTCCTTGCCGACGCCGAAGGTCGGCAGGCAATCGTGGCCGAATTTCAGGATCGCATCGGAGTCCTCGCCGACGAGCACGTTGGTGACGTGCTCGGTGCCGAAGCGCTCACCGGTGCGCACGATGGCGGAGAGCGCCTTCTGCGCCGCGATCGTGCCGTCGATCACCTGCGCTCCGTCGCAGCAGAAATCGCAATTGCCGCACGGCGCGACCGTTTCGCCGAAATAGGCAAGCAGCGTCTGCCGGCGGCAGCGCGGCGATTCGCAGAGCGAGACCAGCGCATTGAGCCGCTGCCGGTCGACCCGCTTCTGCTCGTTCGCGGCTTCGCTGTCGTCGATCTGCAAACGGCGCAGGCGGATATCGCCCATGCCGTAGAGCGTCAGCGTGTCGGCGGGGAGCCCGTCGCGGCCGGCGCGGCCGATCTCCTGATAGTAGCTCTCGATATTGGCCGGCATATCGGCATGGACCACGAAGCGAACGTCGGGCTTGTCGATGCCCATGCCGAAGGCGATGGTCGCGACCATGACCACGCCATCCTCCTGCAGGAAAACATCCTGGTTGCGCGAGCGCGCATGCGGCTCCATGCCGGCGTGATAGGGGAGCGCGTTGATGCCGTCCTGGCCGAGATATTCGGCGAGCTTCTCGGTCTTGCGCCGCGAGGCGCAATAGACGATGCCGCTCTGCCGGCGATGATCCTTGATGAAATCCACCACCTGATTGCGGCTGCCGATCTTTGCCTGCATGGCGAGCCGCAAATTCGGCCGATCGAAGCCGTGCACGAACACCGCCGGCGGCCGGCCGAACAGCTTTTCAACGATGTCTGAGCGCGTGGCGGCATCGGCCGTCGCCGTGAACGCCACCGTCTGCACGTCGCCGAGCTCCGCCTGCACCGCGCCGAGCGCCGCGTATTCGGGACGAAAATCGTGGCCCCATTGCGAGATGCAGTGGGCCTCGTCGACCGCCAGCATCGCGACCTTGGCGCGCTTGAGCAGATCGAGCGTGTCGGTGCGCACCAGGCGTTCGGGCGCAACGTAGAGGAGGCGTAGTTCGCCGCGCGCAAGGCGATCGATCACCGACCAATTCTGGTCCGGATCGTTCGCGGAGTTGAGCGCGGCCGCGGCGACGCCGTAGCCGCAAAGTTGCGCCACCTGATTGCGCATCAGCGCGATCAACGGCGACACCACGACGGTAAGGCCGTCACGCAGCAGCGCGGGAAGCTGGTAGCAAAGCGACTTGCCGCTCCCGGTCGGCATGACCGCCAGCACATCGCGGCCATCGAGAATGGCGGCGACGATTTCCGCCTGGCCGGGGCGGAAAGCATCGAAACCGAAGGTCGCGCGCAAGACTTGCTGGGCCGCAGAGAGGTCCGACATATCTGCCTCTTGGACGGTGATGTTCTATCTTTGTTCTAGCCATCGCGCAAGCTGGCGAAGGCCCGGCAGCGGACCGGCCATCTTGCTTGCGCGGCGGCTCCCGTTCCGGCAGGCATAACCCGGCAATGACGATTCGAACACGCGCCGACACCGAGGGCGCCCTCACAGCTCACAAGCAGGAATATCAGGCCGGCGCCGCGCCGGGTGTCGAGGACGCCCGCGCGCGGCTGCTGCTCGTCGTTCTTTGCCTGGTGTGGGGCATCACCTGGCCGGTGATGAAGATCGCGCTCAATGAGATCCCGCCGCTCTCGATGCGCGCGACGACCGCCGGCATTTCCGCGCTGACGATGTTCATCATCTGCCTGGTGATGCGCCGCAGCTTCCGCATTCCGAACGCCAGAGACCTGGGCGCATGTCTTCATCATGTCGCTCCTCAACATCGTCGGCTTCAGTCTGCTCAGCGCGTTCGCGCAAATCACCGCCGATACGTCGCGGGTCGCCATTCTCACCTACACCATGCCGGTGTGGACGGTGTTGCTGGCGTGGGTGACGCTGGGCGAGCGCCCGACCCGGGTTCAGGCGATCGCCGTCTTCGCTCAGCATCGCCGGACTTGCCATCCTGATCTATCCGCTGACGCGGAACGGCCTGCCGCTCGGCGCCCTCTTCGCCATTGCCGGCGGCCTGAGCTGGGCAGCCGGCACCGTCTACGTGAAATGGGCGCGCGTCGATGCCGACCCGCTCGGCGTCACCAGCTGGCAGCTGACGCTCGCGTTCGTGGTCATCGCGGCATTTCTCTTCGTGTTCGAGGGCCGGCTCGATCTCGACAACGCTCACGCCGACGCGCTCCTGGCCACGGCGTTCACCGGCATCGCCGGCAGCGCGCTCGCCTACGCCATGTGGTTCGAGATCGTGCGCCGGCTGCCGGCGGCGACGGCATCCCTCGGCGCGCTCGGCAGTCCGGCAATCGGCGTCATCAGCTCGATCCTGATCCTCGGCGAGCGGCCGACCGCCGCCGACGTCTTCGGTTTCGCCTTGATCCTGTCGGCGTCCGCCTGCGTCGTGCTCGGCCCGGCGGCGCGCCGGCCTATCGCTTGAGGCGCTGCGCCAATTCCGCGACGCGCGCGACCATCGCGCTCGCCGGATCGGCGAGCGGGGCGAGGACGGTAAAGTGGTTGCCGGGAAGCTCTTCGTAGCGCGTCTCCGCCCCGGCTTCCTGCCATTTCTGCGCCACGGTCCGGCTTTGACGCTTGAACTCGTCGGATTCGCCATCGCCGACCATCGCATCCAAGACGCGGCCGGGAGCGACCGGCCAGAACAGCGGCGATAAGCGGCGGGCGGATTCGGCGTCGAGGCGCAGATCCTGGTTCATGCTCAAGCCGACGAGCGGCAACAGATCGAACACGCCGGAAATCGCGTAGCCTGACGGCACCAGATCAGCCGGCGCTTTTGGATAGAGCGAATGCCAATCGGTCGCGACCATGGCGGCGGCAAGATGCCCGCCGGCCGAGTGGCCGTAGACCAGCATCCGTTGCCCGAAGCGCTGCCACAGGAACACGCAGGCGCGCCGGATTTGCTCGATGATGTCGCCGATCGTGACGATCGGACACAGATCATAGCCCGCCACCGCGACGGCGATGCCGCGGCCGTTGAGGCCGCGCGCCATGTGGCTGAAATACGATGGATCGAGCGAGCGCCAATAGCCGCCATGGACGAAGATCGCCAGCGGAGCCGCCTCGCGCGCCTCCGGCAGGAAGAGATCGAGCGTCTGCCGCGGCGTGTCGCCATAGGAGAGGCCGAGCTCGGCGCGGTCCCGCTTGAGCGTCTCGACGCGATAATCCTCGGCGTCGCGCGCCCAGCGCGCGAAGATCTCCGGATGCTCGGGCACGCGGGCGCGTAAATTATATTCTGCTTCGTAGTCGATGGCGGCCATCGGTCTCTCCAGCGGGCGGGCGCGAGATTGCGGCAAGGGCGTTGCGCGGGCAAGCGGCGAGACCTAAGAAAAGACCGCGTTCAACGAAAAGGCCGCCCATGAAGGTCGACGGCAAAGCCATGCGCAGCATCTGGCTCGAGCCGGATGGCTGGTCGGTCGGCGTGATCGATCAGACGGCATTGCCGCATCGCTTCGCCACGGCGCGCCTCACCACGCTCGAGGAAGCGGCGCATGCGATCCGCGCCATGGTGATCCGCGGCGCGCCGCTGATCGGCGCGACGGCGGCCTATGGTGTCTGTCTTGCGCTGCGCGCGGATGCCGCCGACGAGGCGCTGGAGCGCGCCTGCGCCACGCTTCTCGCCACCCGGCCAACGGCAATCAATCTCAAATGGGCGCTCGACGAGATGGTGGCGGCGGTCCGCAACCGGCCGCGCGCCGAGCGGACCGCTGCCGCCTATCGGCGCGCGGCCGAGATCTGCGACGAGGACGTCGCGATCAACACCGCGATCGGCCGCAACGGGCTGCCGCTCATCGAAGCCGTCGCCGCGCGCAAACGGCCGGGCGAGCGGGTCAACGTGCTCACGCATTGCAATGCCGGCTGGCTGGCGACGGTCGATGTCGGCACCGCCACGGCGCCGATCTACCTGGCGCACGACCAGGGCATCGCCATTCACGTCTTCGCCGACGAGACCCGGCCGCGCAACCAGGGCGCTTCGCTCACCGCCTGGGAGCTCGGCCGGCACGGCGTGCCGCACACGCTGATCGCCGACAATACCGGCGGCCATCTGATGCAGCACGGCCTCGTCGACCTGGTCATCGTCGGCACCGATCGCGTCACCGCCAATGGCGACGTGTGCAACAAGATCGGCACCTATCTGAAGGCGCTCGCCGCCCGCGACAACGACGTGCCGTTCTACGTGGCGCTCCCCTCGCCGACCATCGATTTCAAGGTTGCCGACGGGCTCGCCGAGATACCGATCGAGGAGCGCGGCGCCGCCGAGGTCGCGCTGATGACCGGCCGCACCGCCGACGGCCGCATCGAGACCGTGCGCATCGCGCCCGAGGGCTCGCCGGTCGCCAACTATGCCTTCGACGTAACGCCGGCCCGGCTGGTGAGCGGGCTTATCACCGAGCGCGGGATCATCGCCGCCGCCCGCGCGGCGCTGGCGGGGGCTTTTCCCGAGCGCGCCGGCGCGGCACAATGATGGTTTGCTGAGATCGGTTGCTTACCCGGAGCGTGTGGCGTGCGTAAGCTCGAAGTTCGGCCCTCGACCAATCTGCCGCTTCCCGGAATCCTGAGCATGGGCGTCAATCTGCTGACTGCTCCGCCGCCTGTCGATGGGCGGCAATCGCCGACCGCGCTCGCCGTCGCGCGCGGCACCGCGCGGTTCCTGCATGCGCTCGGCTATTGCGTGGTGAGCGAGCTGCCGCTGCCGTCCGGCCGCCGCGCCGATCTGGTCGCGCTCGGCGGCGACGGCGAAATCCTGATCGTCGAGATCAAATCGTCGGTCGCCGATTTTCGCGCCGATCAGAAGTGGATGGACTACCGGCTGCACTGCGATCGCCTGTTCTTCGCCACCATCGTCGACGTTCCGTGCGAGATATTTCCGGCCGATGCCGGGCTCATCGTCGCCGACGCCTTCGGTGCGTCGATCCTGTACGAAGCTCCCGAGCATCGGTTGGCGGCGGCGCGACGCAAGACCGTCATGCTGCGCTTCGCGCACGCCGCGGCGCTGCGCCTGCAGGCGCTCGCCGATCCGCACGGGCCTTATGCCGGAGAGACCTAGGAACCGGCGGCAAGTGCCTTTTCGATCTCCGGCTTGAGCGTCGAATCGAGATTGTCGCCGGTGATCGGGCCGACCAATTTATAGGCGATACGCGCGTCGCGGCCGACCACGAAAGTCTCCGGCACGCCATAGACGCCCCATTCGATCGCCGCGCGCCCGTTCGCATCGACGCCAGTGGCGGCGAACGGGTTGCCGTACCGGCCGAGGAATCGCCGGGCGTTGTCCGGCTGGTCCTTGTAGTTGATGCCGATGAGGCGCAGCCGGCTGTCCTTCGACAATTGCATGAGCAGCGGCGCTTCGTCGTGGCACGGCACGCACCATGACGCCCAGACGTTCACGACCGTGACCGCGCCCTTGAAGCTCGCCGGATCGATGCCGGGAACAGGTGCGCCGTCACGATCGAGCCCGGCGACCGGCGGCAGGTTCGTATGCGGGGCGGGGTGGCCGATGAGTGCAGAGGGAATGCGTGACGGATCGCCGGATTGAAGGCGGATCAGGAAGAGGACGACAAGCCCGAGAAAGACGAAGAGCGGGACCAGCACCGCGATACGGCGCCGGCTCGTCCGCGCATTCTCCTTCTCCACGGCGGTCACGCGTCTTCTCGCGCTTGCTGGATCGGCGGTCCGGCGCGGCGCGCGGCGCCTCTCCGCTCGAGATCGGCGAGGCTGCGCAGCTGCGCGCGATAATCGACCATCACCCAGGCGGTCAATCCGCCGACGACGGCGAACGCGGCGGCGTAGGCGGCGACGATGAAGCCGGCATGGCTCACTGGGTCCATGGTCAGCTCGCCGAACTCGCCTGCAGCAGCCGCAAGGTGCGCACGCGGCGCCGCAGGATTTCGTTGCGCATCGCCGCAAGCAGCAGCGTCGCGAACAACAGCGTGAACGCGAGCGCCATGATGAGCAGCGGGATGAGGATCGCCGGATGGATCGTCGGGCCGCCGAAACGAAACACCGAGGCTGGCTGATGCAGCGTATTCCACCAATCGACCGAGAACTTGATGATCGGCAGATCGACGGCGCCGACCAGGGTGAGGATCGCCACCGCCCGCGCCGCGCGCGACGGATCCTCGACCGTGCGCCATAGTGCGATGACGCCGAGATAGAGGAGGAACAGGATCAGCACCGAAGTGAGCCGCGCATCCCACACCCAATAGGTGCCCCACATCGGCCGTCCCCACAGCGATCCGGTGACGAGGCCGAGCAGCGTGAAGGCGGCCCCGATCGGCGCCGCCGCCTTGGCGGTGACGTCGGCGAGCGGGTGACGCCACACCAGCGTGCCCAGCGCTGCGATCGTCATCACGCCCCAGCCGAGCATGCCGAGCCAGGCGGCGGGCACGTGCAGAAACATGATCTTGACCGTCGCGCCCTGCTGATAGTCGTCCGGCGCCACCATCGCCTGGTTGATGCCGAACGCGAACACCAACACCGTCACGCCGCCGAGCCACGGGATGGCGCGATCAGCGAGCTTGAGGAAGCGCGTCGGGTTGGCGAGATCGATCAGGGCCATCGCAGTTTTCCTAGTCCAGCTCGGTACGCGAGCACAACGCCGGCGGCCATGAGGAGCTTCAACTCTGCATGAACAGGTTGCTAATCCATTTCCTGACGCAGCGCCGCCGCCGCGGCGAACGGCCCGATCACCAGGCTCGCGAGCGTCAGCGCACAGAGAATGGTGAACGGCGCGCCGAACGGTACCGGCCCGAGCACCGCGGCATTCGCCGCGGCCACGCCGAAGATCAGCACCGGCACCGTCAGCGGCAGAATAAGCACCGCGAGGAGGAGTCCGCCGCGGCGCAATGTCACTGCGATGGCGGCGCCGACCAAGCCGATGAAGGTCAGCGCCGGCGTGCCGGCGAGGAAGGTCAGCACCAGCGCCACCTCCGCCGCCGCATCGAGGTTGAGCATGAGGCCGATGAGCGGCGCGGCGATGACGAGCGGCAAGCCGGTGGTGAGCCAATGCGCAACGCCCTTCATCGCCACCACGAGCTCGAGCGGCGCCCGGCCCATCAGGATGAGATCGAGCGAGCCGTCCTCGTGGTCGGCGGCAAACAACCGGTCGAGCGCGAGCAGGCTGGCGAGCAGCGCCGCGAGCCAGAGGATGGCCGGGCCGATGCGCTTGAGCAGCGCCAAATCCGGCCCGAGCGCGAACGGCACCAGTGTCACCACCACCAGAAAGAACAACACCGCCATCAACGCGCCGCCGCCGACGCGCACGGCGATGCGCATGTCGCGCTGCAGGATCGCGGTGAGCGGGATCATTCTCCCCCTCCCCGCGGCTGATCGAGCCGCAGTTCCTGGACGTCTTCGAGCCCGATCGCGCTATGCGTCGCCGCGAGGATCAGTCCGCCTCCGGCGAGGTGCGACGCGCATCAATTCGGTCAGGCGACGCTGCGCCGCGGCGTCGAGCGTGCTCGTCGGCTCGTCGAGCAGCCAGATCGGACGCTTGACGGCGCGCAGCCGCGCGATCGAGAGCCTTCGGCGCTGCCCGGCGGACAGATAAGCGGCCGGCAGATCGGCGAGCGTATCGAGGCCGGCCGCCACCAGCGCCTCGCCGATTTCGGCCTTGCCGGCACCGAAGAAGCCGGCCCAGAAACGCAGATTCTCGCCGACCGAAAGCGAATGCTTCAGCGCGTCCTGGTGGCCGAGATAGTGCGCCTGCTCGCCGATGGTCATTTCCGGGTCGCCGCCCTCGAACGCGAGGCGGCCGGAGGCGATGCGCAAAAGCCCGGCCACCATCCGCAGCAGCGAGGATTTCCCGGCGCCATTGCGGCCGCTGATGGCCAAAGCCTCGCCGGAGGCCACGGAAAAGCCCACGCCGGCGAAGACATCGCGTCCGCCGCGGCGGCAGGCTAGATCGGAGGCGGAAAGCCGCATCAACTCGGTCCTGGAACGAAGCAAAAACGCGCTACACCGGCGTTTTTAACGATTGAGCTATGCCCGGCATGTTATCGGCCATTCCGTTGCCGAACTGGAACGAATCTAGAAAAAACCCTATAAGTCATCGGACGGATAGCGGCGCGCTGCCGACGCCTGCCGCATCCGGCCACCAACGGTCCCGTTGGCGCGTCTGTCCGGCATTCATGACTTCGAATTCGCGCCGGCGGGCGGCCCGCCGGATGGGAAAATAATCCATGGCTTCGCTCGATAGCTTCAAATGTTTCCAGCCGCTCAAGGTCGGCTCCAAGACTTACGCATTTTACAGCCTCCCGGCGGCGGAAAAGAACGGCCTGAAGGGGATTTCGCGGCTGCCGTTCTCGCTCAAGGTCCTGCTCGAGAATTTGCTGCGCAACGAGGACGGCCGCTCCGTCACCAAGGAGGACATCCAGGCCGTCGCGCAATGGCTCAAGACCAAGACCTCGGAGCGGGAGATCGCCTTCCGCCCGGCGCGGGTGCTGATGCAGGACTTCACCGGCGTGCCCGCGGTGGTCGATCTCGCCGCCATGCGCGACGCCATGCAGATGCTCGGCGGCGATGCCAAGAAGATCAATCCGCTGGTCCCCGTCGATCTCGTCATCGATCATTCGGTCGTGGTCAATTTCTTCGGCAACAACACCGCCTTCAAGAAAAACGTCGAGGAGGAGTACAAGCAAAACCAGGAGCGCTACCGGTTCCTCAAATGGGCGCAGCGCTCGTTCGAGGATTTCCGCGTGGTGCCGCCCGGCACCGGCATCTGCCACCAGGTGAACCTCGAATATCTCTCGCGCACGGTCTGGACGGCGAAGACCAAGGCCAAGTTCGGCGACAAGGTGATCGCCACCGAGCTCGCCTATCCGGACACGCTCGTCGGCACCGATTCGCACACCACGATGGTGAACGGCCTCTCGGTCCTCGGCTGGGGCGTCGGCGGCATCGAGGCGGAAGCCGCCATGCTCGGCCAGCCCTATTCGATGCTGCTGCCGGAAGTGATCGGGGTGCGGTTCAACGGCAAGCTCAAGGAAGGCGTCACCGCCACCGATCTCGTGCTCACGGTCACGCAGATGCTGCGCAAGCGCGGCGTGGTCGGCAAGTTCGTCGAATATTTCGGGCCCGGCCTCGCCAGTCTGTCGATCGCGGACCGCGCCACGCTCGGCAACATGTCGCCGGAATATGGTGCGACCTGCGGCTTCTTTCCGATCGACGACGACACCATCCGCTATCTGCGCGACACCGGCCGGCCGGCCGAGCGGATCGCGCTGGTGCTCGCCTATGCCAAGGCGCAGGGCATGTACCACACCAAGACCACGCCGGATCCGGTCTTCACCGACGTGCTCAAGCTGGAATTGTCCTCGGTCGAGCCGTCGCTTGCCGGGCCGAAGCGCCCGCAGGACCGCGTGCCGCTCAAGGAGGTCAAGAGCGGTTTCGCCCAGGCGCTGGACAAGGAATTCGGCAAGGGCGCGGAGCTCGACAAGCGCGTTCCGGTCGAGGGGCGCAAGCATACGCTCGGCCACGGCGACGTGGTGATCGCGGCGATCACCTCCTGCACCAACACCTCGAACCCGAGCGTGATGATCGGGGCCGGGCTTCTCGCCCGCAAGGCGGTGGCCAAGGGCCTGACGGTGAAGCCGTGGGTGAAGACCTCGCTCGCGCCCGGCTCGCAGGTGGTGGCCGAGTATCTGAGCAAATCCGGCTTGCAGAAGGACCTGGATACGCTCGGCTTCAATCTGGTCGGCTTCGGCTGCACGACCTGCATCGGCAATTCCGGCCCGCTGCCGGCGGAAATCTCCAAAGCCGTCAATGACGGCGACCTTGTCGCCGCGGCGGTCCTTTCCGGCAATCGCAACTTCGAGGGCCGCGTCAACGCCGACGTGCGCGCCAACTACCTCGCCTCGCCGCCGCTGGTCGTCGCCTATGCGATCGCCGGCACGATGCAGATCGATCTCGGCCGCGCGCCGCTCGGCACCGATCAGAAAGGCCGCAAGGTCTACCTGCGCGATATCTGGCCGTCGAGCCGCGAGATCAACGAGTATATCCGCAAGAATGTCACCAAGCAGATGTTCACGCGCAAATATGCCGACGTCTTCAAGGGCGACGCGAATTGGCGCAAGATCAGCGTGCAGGGCGCGCTGACCTTCCCATGGGAGCGCAAATCGACCTACGTGCAGAACCCGCCCTACTTCACCGGCATGTCGCGCCGGCCGGAGGCGCCGACGGACGTCATCGACGCGCGCGTCCTTGGGTTGTTCCTCGATTCCATCACCACCGATCACATCTCGCCGGCCGGTTCGATCAAGGTGGACTCGCCCGCCGGCAAGTACCTCGTCGACCACAAGGTGAAGCCGGTCGATTTCAACCAATACGGCACGCGGCGCGGCAATCACGAGGTGATGATGCGCGGCACCTTTGCCAATATCCGCCTCAAGAACCAGATGGTGCCCGGCGTCGAAGGGGGATTCACCATCCATTATCCGTCGCGCCAGCGCATGACGATGTATGACGCCGCCATGCGCTACAAGGCCGAGAACGTGCCGCTGGTGGTATTCGCCGGTAAGGAATACGGCACCGGCTCCTCGCGCGACTGGGCGGCAAAAGGCACGATCCTTCTCGGCATCCGCGCCGTGATCGCTCAATCATTCGAACGAATCCACCGTTCCAACCTCGTCGGCATGGGCGTCGTACCACTCGTCTTCGAGGAAGGCACGACGTGGCAAACCTTGGGGCTCAAGGGCGACGAGCAGGTGACGATCCGCGGATTGCACAGCGATCTCAAGCCGCACCAGCGGCTCATCGCCGAGATCATTGCCGCGGACGGCGGTCTCAAGCGCGTTCCCCTGATTTGCCGCATCGATACGGTCGATGAGCTCGATTACTACCGCAACGGCGGCATCCTGCAGTATGTGCTCCGCCATCTCGCGGCGGCTTAGCGGGCGAGCCCTCACTGCGAAGTGAGTAGCGGGTGACCGCCGCGCTCGGTACCTTGTCACCGCACCGTCACCGAGGGGCGGGCGAGCGGGGGTGGAGATCGGAATGCTGCGTCGCAGCCTCGCGTCAGCGCCTTTCATCGCAAGCCTGCTGATTGCGACTTACGGCATTGCTCACGCCGGCGAGCCGCGGGCGTTTCTCGAACTGTTCACCAGCCAAGGCTGCTCCTCGTGTCCGCCGGCTGACAAGCTGCTCGGCGAGCTTAGCGGCGATCCGTCGGTCGTCGCGGTGAGCGTGCCGATCGACTACTGGGACTATCTCGGCTGGAAGGACACCCTCGCCAGTCCGGGCGATTCGGCGCGACAGCGCGCCTATGCGCGCCTGCGCGGCGACCGGCAGGTCTACACGCCGCAGATCGTCGTCAACGGCGCCATCGCATGTGCTCGGCAGCGATCGCGCCGCGATCGAGCGCGCGATCACGCAGACCGATCGCAACGCCGCGGTGATGTCGCTGCCCGTCCTCCTGTCGGTCGGCGGCAGCAATTTGAACGTGAAGATCGGCGCCGGGGAAAAGGCGCGTGCCGGCGGCGAAGTCTGGCTTTGTCCGCTGGCCAAATCAGTGCCGGTCGAAATCGGCCGCGGTGAAAATCACGGACGCACCATCACCTACCACAACGTCGTGCGGCGCTGGGTGAAACTGGGCGACTGGACCGGGACGGATTCGACCTGGAGCGTGCCGCTGGCCAGCATCAGCGCCGACGACATCGATGCCGCGGCGGTCATGGTGCAGGAAGGCACGCACGAGAAGCCCGGCATCATCCTCGGCGCGGCCTTGGCGCCGCTCGGACCCCAGACATCAGATCGATAGCGCGGGTGGACGACGGAGAAGCAGGGCGGCGTGTGCCTCCTGTCTTCTGCCGGCTCTGCGATCCTGCCGTCAGAAAAGACAAAGGCCGGCGGTGCGCCGGCCTTTACGGAACTTCAATGTCACGCGGAACTCTGGCCCGGTCCGTCCACGCCCCGGGGGGCTGGGGGGCTGAGGAATCCGGAACGCGATCCGGACCGGGCCCTGAGGCAACAGTGCTTCATTTCGCAGTCCAGCTTGGCATGTGCTGGGCCGAAATCGGGCCGCATTATGTTTCCGCCTAACGAAGCCGTGATTCCGCTGGTCAATAATGCCGCACCCTGCGGCCATTACGCCGACCTGCATCCCATTCCTGCGTACCTTTGCCCGTGCAAGGCCCTTGCCCACGCGTGCGTCCGGCGCGATCATGAAGCGACCGTGAAGCTTCAGTGACACAGGAGGCGCCGCATGACATTCGGCGAAACTGAACCGAGCATGTTTCGCGGGGGCGAGTTGCGCGCGCCCGCCCCCGCAAGCGAGGTCACCTTCAGCCGGCGCGAGCTTGACCGCATTCTCAGCCTTTACGGCCGCAAGGTCGCCGCCGGCGAGTGGCGTGATTACGCCATCGATTTTTTCAAGGACCGGGCTGTGTTCTCCGTTTTCCGCCGCGCCTGCGAATTCCCCATCTACCGCATCGAGAAGAATCCGCGGCTTGGACGCCGGCAGGGCGCCTACAGCGTAATCTCGGCAACCGGTCACATCCTGCGCCGCGGCCAGGAGCTTGATCGCGTGCTCGGCGCGCTCGACCGCTCGCTTCGCGTGATCGCCGGCTGAACGGATCGCTGGGAGCGGGCTGACCTTGCAACGGCGTCGCGGCAGCCGGTGCGGCGATCAAGATTGACGGGTCGGCTTGGCTCAGCAGCACGAGAGCGCAGGGTTTCCCCGATCACGTCGCTTCGTCGTGGTTGCCCTCGGCACTGCGCAGACGCTTGCCTGGGCGTCGAGCTATTATCTGCCGGCGATCCTCGCCGACCCGATCGGCGCCAGCATCGGCGTTCCCGCGCTCCTGGGTTTTCGGCGCGTTTTCGGCCGCGTTGCTGATCGCGGCATTCGCCGGCCCCGCGGTCGGACGCATCATCGATCGCCATGGCGGCCGCGGCGTGCTGGTGCTTTCGAATATCGTCTTGGCCGCCGGGCTCGTCGTGCTCGCCGGTGCGACCGGGCCCATCGGGCTGTTCGCGGCCTGGACCGTTCTCGGCATCGGCATGTCGCTTGGACTTTACGACGCCGGATTTGCGGCACTGACCGCGCTCTACGGCCACAATGCCCGCGGCCCCATTACCGGCATCACCCTGTTCGCCGGCTTCGCCTCGACCGTGAGCTGGCCGCTGTCGACGGTGCTCAATGATACGCTGGGCTGGCGCGAGACTTTGCTGGTCTGGGCGGCGCTCAACCTCGTCATCGGACTGCCGCTGAATTTGTCGTTGCCGGTCCCGGCGCGGCAGGCGCACCATCCTGATAGCGCCGGGCCGTCGGTCGGCTGGCGACCGTACAAGGAGATGTTCCTCCTCGCGTTTGTCTTCGCCGCCGTCTGGTTCGTCACCGGGTCGATGGCGGCGCACCTGCCGCGGCTTCTCGAACGCGCCGGCGCCACGTCCGGTGCAGGCGATCGCCGCTTCCGCCCTGGTCGGCCCGGCGCAGGTCGCGGCGCGGCTGGTTGAATTCGTGGTTCTGCGCCGGTCCCACCCGCTCGTTTCGGCGCGTATCGCCGCATTGCTGCATCCGATCGGCGCGGCGATCTTCGCCGTCATCGGCGCCCCGGCGGCAGTGGCGTTCGCTCTTTTCTATGGCGCCGGCAACGGCCTTCTGACCATCGCGCGCGGCACGGTGCCGCTCGCCGTCTTCGGCCCACACGGCTACGGCGAGCGCACCGGCCTCCTCGGCGCGCCGGCGCGGGCGGCACAGGCAGCTTGCCCCGCTGCTGTTCGGGCTGCTGCTCGACGCGATGGGCGCGTCGGTCATCATCGTTTCGGTGGCGCTCTGCCTTGCTTCGTTCGTGGCGCTGCTTTGCCTTAATGCGTCACGGCCGGAATAGCGAGGCGCTACGGCGGCGTCGAATTGGCGCCGCCGAGCGGGCGTTGCATCAGCACCGCGTCGCGCCAGCGGCCGTGCTTGAAGCCGACGGATTGCAGCGTACCGATGTGGCGAAAGCCGACGGCCGCGTGCAATCCAATCGATCCTGCATTCGCCGAGTCGCCGATCACCGCTATCATTTGCCGGAAACCGCGCTGCTCCGCCTCGGCGATGAGGCGCGCCATGAGCAGTCGGCCGATTCCGCCGCGATGGAATTGCGGATCGACATAGATCGTATCCTCGACGCTCCAGTGGTACGCCGGGCGCGCGTGATACGGGCCGGCATAGGCGTAGCCCGCCACGGCGCCCGCCCGCTCGGCAACGAGATAGGGATAGCCGTTCGCCATCAGCGCGTTCTGCCGGCGCGCCATCTCGGCTTCCTCCGGCGCCACGATTTCGAACGTCGCGGCGCCGTGCTCGACGGCGTCGGCGTAGATGCGGGTAATGCCCGCGATGTCGCCCGGTCCGGCCGGCCGAATGTTGGCATCGTTCATCGCCGAGAGCCCCGACAAAAGAAAACGCCCCGGACGAATCCGGGGCGTTGCCTTGTCCTTCGCCTGTTGCTCAGCGGCGGTCGCCCATGAGCCGCAGCAGCATCAGGAAGAGGTTGATGAAGTCGAGATAGAGCCGCAACGCGCCCATCACCGCCTTGCGGCCGGCGACGGTGCCGTCATCCTGCACGTCGTACATCTCTTTGATTTTCTGGGTGTCCCAGGCGGTGAGACCGGCGAAGATGAGAACGCCGATCACGGAGATGGCGAAGCTCAGGCCCGGGCTCTGCAGCCACCATTGCACGAACATCGCGAGAATGAGGCCGAACAGACCCATGATCAGGAACGAGCCGATCGGCGAAAGATCGCGCTGCGTGCTGTAGCCGTAAAGGCTCAACGCGCCGAACGACGCCGCCGAGATGAAGAACACCCGCGTGATCGAGACGCCGGTGTAGGTCAGGAACACCGACGCCAGCATCAGCCCGAGCAGACCGGCATAGACCATGAACAGCCCGAGCGCGGTGCCGGCCTGCAGCCGATTGATGCGGAAGCTGAGGAAGAAAACCAGGCCAAGCGTACCGAGGAACAGGATCAGCGTCAGCGGGCCGCTGAAGATGGCCTGCCCGAAGGCGGTCAATCCGCCGATCCGGTTGCCGGCGACCTGGATCGCGTCGCCGCCGGCCGCCGATAGGTCAACCACGCCACGACGCCGGTCAGCGCCACGCCGGCCGCCATGTAGTTGTAGACGCGGAGCATATAGGCGCGCAGACCCGCGTCGATCGCTACCTGATCCGTGCGATAGCCGGTCCGCGCGGTCGCGATATTCCGGTCCAAATCCGACATGGGAGAACCCCTGAGTTATCCCGGCACCCGCCGGGTTTTGCGTCCGGGAACCGAACGTAAGTGTGCAGCGAATCTAATGCGAAAGGCGGAAATGCGCCAGATGGCCAAAGTGCGATATTTGTAACCGGTTACCGATTGTTCATGTTCGCCGGCGCCCTCGGCGCGGCCGCGGCGTTACAGATTCCGCAGCACCGTGGCGGGCTTATGCCCCAAGGCCGCGAATGTTCCGGCAAGGCCCAGCGCGACCGTAACCAGGAGCGCGGCGAGCGCGGCGCCGACCGCCTGGGCGGCAATCCACACGAACGGAAATTCCATCACCCGGGTGACGACGAGCGCGGCGGCGAGCGAGCCGGCGGCGACGCCGAACACCACGGTGGCGAGACCGATGAGAACATATTCGAGCGCATACGCGGCAAGAAGGCGCATGCGGGTCGCTCCCAGGGTCTTGAGGATCACGGCGTCGTAAACGCGGAAACGCTGGCCGGCGGCAAGCGCGCCGCCGAGCACCAGGGCCGCGGCGATGAGCGTGATCGAGCTCGCGGCGCGCAGCGCCAGGACGAGGTTGCCGACGATATGGTCGACCGCATCGAGCGCATCCTTCACGCGCACGGCGGAGACCGTAGGGAAGGCGTCGGCCGTCGCCTTGACCAGCGCTGTTTCCTCCTGCGTCGTGCCGCCATCGGCAAAGGTCAAAGTCGCGATATCGGTATGCGGCGCTGCGCCGAAGGTGCCGGGCGAGAACACCAGGACGAAATTGATGCCGAGGCTCTGCCACTCGACCGCGCGCAGATTGGCGATGCGGGCGGTGACGTTGCGGCCGAGGACGTTGACGGTGACACTGTCGCCGAGCTTGAGATCGAGGTCCCTGGCCGTCCGTTCCTCGAGCGAGACGAGCGGCGGGCCGGCGTAGTCGGGCGCCCACCATTGGCCGGCGACGAGGCGCGAGCCCTGCGGGAGGGCGCTGGCATAGGTGATGCCGCGGTCGCCGCGCAGCACCCAGGCCGACCCCTCCGCCGGCTTGAGATCCTCGGCCTTGACGCCGTTCGCCGCGACGATGCGGCCGCGCAGCATCGGCGCACGCTCGAGCGTGGAACGCGGCGCATATTGGCGCACGAAGCCGTCGAAGCGGTCGGCGTCGGCCGACGGGATGTCGAGGAAGAAGAACGACGGCGCCTTCTCCGGCAGCGCCGCCGCGAACTGGCGATGCAGATTGCCGTCGAGCTCGATCACGGTCACCAGCAAGGAAAGGCCGAGCCCCAGCGAGAGCACGACGCTCGGCGTCAACGCGCCCGGCCGGGAAATGTTGGCGATAGCAAGCCGCAGGACCGTCGAGCGCGGGCGTGGCAACCGGCGGGCGAGCCCCATCGTGAGCATCGCGACCAGCCGCAGCGCCAGGAAGATGATCGCCGCCGAGGCAACGAAGATCGCGGCGAGGCGGCGGTCATAGGCGCACCAGACCGCGAGTGACGCGAGAACGGCGGCGATCAGCACCGTCGCGATCACGTAGCGACGCCGCGGCCAGCGGCGCTCGGCGGCGACCTGATCGCGGAACAGCATCGACACCGAGATGTCATGCGCTCGTCCGAGCGGCCACATCGCAAAGGCGAGCGCCGTCAGGAGCCCATAGGCGATCGCCAAGTAAGCTGCGGCGGATAGACCGACGGCGTGATCGGCAGCGACAGAATACCGCCGAACGCCGAGGCGATGACGAACGGCAGCGCGGCGCCGAGCGCGGCGCCGATGATGGTCGCAAACAGCGCGACCAGCGCAATCTGCGAACAATAAACGGCGAAAACGCCGCCGCCGGTCGCGCCCAGCGCCTTCATGGTCGCGATCGCGTCATGCTTGCGGGCGAGATGGCTGGCGACCGCGTTGGCGACGCCGACGCCGCCGACGAGAAGCGCGGTGAGCGCGACCAATGTCAGAAACTGGCTGAAGCGCTCGACATTGCGCTCGAGTTGCGGCGAGGCCTTGCGCCGCGTGCGAATGTCCCATCCGGCGTTGGGGAACGCCGTCTGCGCCTGTTTTTCGATCGCTGTCACGGCCGCGTCGCCGGCGCCGGCCGCGGGCAGGCGCAGCCGATATTGCCAGCGCACCAAGCTGCCGGGCTGCAGCAACCCGCTTGCGCGCAGCGCCGCCGCGCTGATGAGGACGCGCGGCCCGAAGCCGATCCCGCCGGCGAGCTTGTCCGGTTCGCCGGTGAGCGTCGCGCGCAGCTCCACCACGGCATTGCCGATGCCGATCCGATCGCCGGGCTTGAGATCGAACCGGGCAAGCAGCGTCGGATCGACGGCGGCGCCGAACGCGTCGGCCTGTTGCGCGAACAGCGCCTGGAGCGGCATGTCGGGATTGGTGGCGATTGCTCCGACCAGCGGATAAGCCGCATCGACCGCCTTGACCTCGACAAGGGTGCTGCGCCCGTCGCTCGTGCGCGCCATCGTCGGCAGGGTGGCGATAACGGAAACCGTGCCTTGCGCAGCGAGGAAAGCGCGCTCCTGATCGTTCGCTTCGCGTTGGACCAGCGAAAAGGCAAGGTCGCCGCCGAGGATCAAGCTGCCCGAACGGGCAAGACCATCGGCGAGGCTCTGCGCCACCGAGCCGACGCCGGCGATGGTCATGACGCCGAGCGCGATGCAGGCAACAAACACGCCGAAACCGCGCAATCCGCCGCGCAGCTCGCGCCAGGCAAAACGCAGCGCAAGAAATGGGCTTGGCTTCGCGACCGGCGCCAGCATCAGACGGCAGCCTTCGGCATGACGCGCATCAGCACGAAGTGCGCCGGCGCGAACGCAAGCAGCGGCAATCCAATCAGCTGCGCCATGAGCCAAATAGGAGGCGGCACCCAGCTCTGCGCGGCATCGTCGCTCATGCCCCACACGTAGTTGACGTTGACCGGCGTCAGCCCCGCATTCGGCGTTGGCGCCGGCATCAGGAAGAAACAGACCAGCAGCAGCGCCCAAGCAAGCCCGGTCCACGACCAGAAAGCGCGCCGGTCGTATCCGATCCGCCAGACCAGATAAATCAACAAGAATGGCAGCCAGCCGTGAAACAGCGACAACAGACGCAAAAACAGCGGGTGGCTTTCGTCGAACATGTAGTCGGCCATGCCGGTCAGCGAAGTGCCCAGCGCATGCGCGATAAAATCGGCCACCCACAGCGCCTGCGGCACCAGGATGCCGACCGCGCACATCGAGATCAGCAGCGCGTTCTCAGGCCAGATCGCAACAAGCGTGAGGATCAGCGCGACGTCGCAGAAATAAAGAAAGTTCGTCGGCCCGTAATAGTACCAATAGACCGGAATGAGCACCGCCATGTAGGCCGTGTAGGCGACCTTGAGGCCGAGCGGCACCCGCGATGTCGCGCGTCATGCTGTTTCCGCCGCACTCGCACGGCTCTCGATCCGGCCCGAGTGCATGTGCAGCACGCGATCGCAGCGCGCGGCGAGCGCCATGTCGTGGGTGACGAGCACCAGCGTCGTGCGGCGCTGGCGATGGCCGCGGAACAAAAGCTCGATGACCTCGGCTCCGGTCGCCTCATCGAGATTGCCGGTCGGCTCGTCGGCGACGAGGAGGGCGGGATCGGGAGCGAGCGCGCGGGCGAGCGCGACGCGCTGCTGCTCGCCGCCGGACAATTCGGCCGGGTAATGATTCGAGGCGGCCGGCAAGCCCGACCGCGGACAATTCGCTTGCCGCGCGGGCGAACGCGTCGCGCGCGCCGGCGAGCTCGAGCGGCACGGCGACGTTCTCCAGCGCCGTCATCGTCGGAATGAGGTGGAAGCCCTGGAAGACAATGCCTATGTTCTTGCCGCGGAAGCGCGCGAGTCCATCTTCATCGAGTTTGTGCAAATCCTCTCCGGCGACAACGACCGAGCCGCTGTCGGGCCGCTCCAGGCCGGTCATCACCATGAGCAATGTCGATTTGCCCGAGCCGGACGGTCCGAGCAGGCCGACGGCCTGGCCGTGTCCTATATTCAGGTCGACGTCCCTGAGGATATGAACGCGGGTCGCGCCGCGGCCGAGCGACAGGTTGATGCCGCGCAGCGCGACGGCGGCGCCGGCGAAAGGAAGCCCCGAAATGTCCTGCATATTCCCGACCGACCCGCGCCTCTCGCCGCTCGACTATGCCCGATCATATGGGGGGCGGCGAGTTGTGCGCCAAATCCTGCGCTGGGTGGTCGCCGCGGCGCTTTGTAGCGCCGGGCTGACGGCGATAAGCGGCGTTCCGGCCACCGCCGGCGGAAAAACGCTCAAGATCGTGGCGCTCGGCGACTCGATCACGGCCGGGCTCGGCCTGCCCGAGAAGGATGGCTTCGTCGCTCGCCTGCAAGCGGCGCTGGCACGCCAAGGTATCGCGGTCGAGGTCGCCAATGCCGGCGTCTCCGGCGACACGGCCTCGGACGGGCTCGCCCGGCTCGACTGGTCGGTGCCGGATGACACCGACGCAGTCGTCCTCGAACTCGGCGCCAACGACATGCTGCGCGGTATCAAGCCCGAGGTGACGCGTGCGGCCCTCGAGGCCATTCTGCGCCGCCTGACGCGAGCGCCATATCACCGTTCTTCTCTGCGGAATGCGCGCCGCGCCGAATCTCGGTCCGGACTACGATCACGCCTTCGCGCGCATCTATCCGGAGCTTGCCGCCAAATACGGCGCGCTCCTCTATCCATTCTTTCTCGAGGGCGTTGCCGGCGATCTCGCGCTCAATCAGCCCGACGGGCTGCACCCCAACGCGGCCGGGGTGGATGCCATCGTCGCCCGGATTTTGCCGAAAGTAGAGGAGCTCATCGCGCGGATTCGCGCGCAGCAACCGTCGTGAGGGTTGCGCGCGGCGCGCGATCCCCGCATGCTGCGGGCGCTGCGAATCGCCAGTGCGACGAGCCGCAGGTTGTCATGCCCCGCCTGTTCACCGGTCTTGAGATACCGCCCCGTGTCGCCCAGTCGCTGGCCATGATGCGCGGCGGTTTGCCGGGAGCACGCTGGATCGATCCGGAAAACTATCACCTCACGCTGCGCTTCATCGGCGACATCGATGATGCTTTGGCGCGCGACATCGCCGGCCTGCTCGGCCGCGTGCAGCGGTCGGGCTTCGAGTTGCGCCTCGACGGGCTTTCATCCTTCGGCGGCCGCAAACCGCGGGCGCTGGTCGCCGCGGCAGCGGCCACCCCGGCGCTGATAGAGCTGCAGGCGGAGCATGAAAGGCTGCTGCAGCGGCTCGGGCTCGAGCCCGAAGGACGCAAATATACGCCGCACGTCACGCTGGCGCGGCTGCGCGATTCATCAAGCCGCCAGGTTGCCGATTATCTTGCCGCGCGCGGGCACTACCGCTCCGCGGCGTTCGCGGTTTCGCGCTTTGTGCTGTTCTCCTCACGCGCGTCGGTCGGCGGCGGCCCCTATGTGGTCGAGGAGGCTTATCCGCTCGCCGACGGCGGAGCCCAGGCGGGCGCAAGCTCACCCTCCCCTGTAGCGGGGTGAAGCGGTTACGCTCGCAGCATGCGCGACTGCAGATCGAGCATTGCGGTGGCGAAGCCGTGGCTGTCGGCCATCAGCTCGCGCATCAGCGACAACGGCGTGGGGCGCGAGGACTCGACCTCGCCGACCACGCTGCCGAAGTCGAATGATAATTCGGCATCGAATTTGCGCGCCAGCTGCTGCATGCGCAGATTGTCGGCGAGGCAGGCCATGTGCAGCAGGCGAAAACCGCGGTTGCGGGCGGTGAGCAAAGTCTGGCGGAGCAAGGCCGAGCCGACGCCGTGACTCTGCCAGGCTTTCTCCACGCTGATCGCGGCCTCCGCCTGGCGCGGGAACGGCGCACCCAGCGGCCGCAACTCCGCCGCCCCGCGAATGACGCCCTTGATGAAGAAGGCATGCACCACGGCATCGAGCGACAGCGACAACTCTACATAGCGGCCGATGAAATCATCGGAGACGCCGCCGCCGAACCGGTTATGCCGGCTCGTCGAATCAAGGCGCAGCACATGGTCGCGATATTTAGCGGCTTCACCGATCCACAATTTGCGGATCACGCCATCTTCGGGAAGGACGTCCTGCATTCCACGGGTCTCCTGACATTGCCGTCAAAAAAGACCTCCTGGTCGCGTCCTCCGCCGGGCAGCCGTGACGAACGTCTTCTCGCGCGCGTCACGAATCAAATTATCATGTCGTGAGCCGCGGAAATTTGACAATCCGAAGCATTGAGCAACATGCCCGCATTCCGTATACGCATGGCTCACAGAGGCTTGCGACCGCTTGGCGACGGCACAATCCCGGCCTGTCGATAATGTCGCCAAGTTTATGCCGTTTCCCGCCGCGTTTCATCCACAACGGTTAATTTGGAATGACGAGCTCGATCACAGCGCGATATGCGGCGGGCGTAGCCGCCGGCCGGGTGGAGCGCGATGTCGCGCAGGTCGCCATCGTCGAGCGGCTGACGCGGCTCGAAGCGCGCATCGCGCAATATCGCCTGGCGCGCAAATCGTCCTCGCTCGGTTGGCTGTTCGGCGACCGCGAGAGCAAAGAGGCGCGAATCAAAGGCCTCTACGTCTATGGCGACGTTGGCCGCGGCAAGACGATGCTGATGGATCTTTTCTTCGAGGCGAGCCCGGTGGTGCGCAAACGCCGCGCGCATTTTCACGAATTCATGCTCGACGTGCACGAGCGCATCCACGCCTGCCGGCAGAATATGAAGCTCGGCGAGCATGCCGGCGAGGATCCGATCCGGCTCACCGCCGCGCAGCTGGCGGAAGAGGCCTGGCTCCTCTGCTTCGACGAATTTCACGTCACCGACATTGCCGACGCCATGATCCTCGGGCGGCTATTCGCGGAATTGTTCGAGCGCGGCGTCGTGCTGGTGGCCACCTCGAACGTGCCGCCGGACGATCTCTACAAGGACGGATTGAACCGCGCGCTGTTCGTGCCGTTCATCGACATGCTGGAAGCGCACCTGGACGTCGTGCGGCTCGACGCGCGCACCGATTTCCGGCTGGAGAAGCTCGCCGGCATGCCGGTCTGGTACGTTCCGGCCGATGCTGCGGCCGACTCGCGCGCTCGACGACGCCTGGCGGCGGCTCACCGGCGGCCACGCGGGCGAGGCGCAGGAGCTGCCGCTCAAGGGCCGCAGCATCCATGTCCCGCGCGCGGCCATGGGCGTCGCCCGCTTCGGCTTCCACGACCTCTGCGAGCAGCCGCTCGCCGCGGCCGACTATCTGCGCGATCGCGCACGAATACCACACGGTCATCCTCGACCGCATCCCGGTCATGACCTTCGACACCCGCAACGACGCCAAGCGCTTCATCATCCTGATCGACACGCTCTACGACATGAATGTCAAGCTCATCGGCCTCGGCGGCGGCCGAACCCGATGCGCTCTATCAGGGGGAGGAAGGCTTCGAGGCGCAGGAATTCAAGCGCACCGCCTCGCGCCTCATCGAGATGCGCTCGCAGGCCTATCTGGCCCGCCCGCACGGCGCCGCGCATGCGCAGCTCTCCGGCTCGTCCGCCGGCATCGTGGAGACCTGAGCGCCGGCCGCGCGGCGAGCGGCTCGTCATCGCTGTTCGCCGCGAAGCCGCCGCGCCGCTTGAATGTGCATGCCCCGACATGCGGCTACTGCCGCAGGCGCGGGCGGCTTGAATGCGCGTCGCAAAGGGGTTAATGACCGCGGCAGCCGGGGCGTCTTTACCAATCAAGGATTTCGTCGGATGGCGCGCAAGCAAGATCGCATTGATCGGCGCTGGCCAGATCGGCGGCACGCTCGCGCATCTGGTCGGCCTCAAGGAGCTCGGCGACGTCGTCCTGTTCGACATCGTGGAAGGCATGCCGCAAGGCAAGTCGCTCGACCTCGCGCAATCCTCGCCGGTCGAAGGCTTCGATGCCCGTTTCACCGGCACCAACTCCTACGAGAGCATCGAGGGCGCCGACGGTCTGCATCGTCACCGCCGGCGTGCCGCGCAAGCCCGGCATGAGCCGCGACGATCTGCTCGGCATCAACCTCAAGGTGATGGAGCAGGTCGGCGCCGGCATCAAGAAATACGCCCCGAACGCCTTCGTCATCTGCATCACCAACCCGCTCGACGCCATGGTCTGGGCGCTGCAGAAGTGCTGCGGGCTGCCGAAGCAGATGGTCGTCGGCATGGCCGGCGTGCTCGAACTCGGCGCGCTTTCGCTATTTCCTCGCCGACGAATTCAACGTCTCGGTCGAGGACGTCACCGCCTTCGTGCTCGGCGGCCACGGCGACAGCATGGTGCCGCTGGTGCGCTATTCGACGGTCGCCGGCATTCCGCTGCCCGACCTGGTCAAGATGGGCTGGACCACGCAGGCGCGGCTCGACGAGATCGTCGAGCGCACCCGCAATGGCGGCGGCGAGATCGTCAACCTGCTCAAGACCGGCTCGGCCTTCTACGCGCCGGCTGCGTCCGCGATCGCCATGGCGGAAAGCTATCTGCGCGACAAGAAGCGCGTGCTGCCCTGCGCCGGCCTGGCTCAACGGCGAATACGGCGTGAAGGACCTTTATGTCGGCGTGCCGGTCGTCATCGGCGGCAAGGGGGTCGAGCGCATCGTCGAGATCGAGCTCAACGGCGCCGAGCGCGGCATGTTCGACAAGTCGGCGCAAGCCGTGGAGGACCTGGTCGACGCCTGCAAGAAGATCGCGCCCAATCTCGGCAAGTAATGGTTCCGCTGGTTTTTCCTTCTCGTTTCCCGGGCGTCGCGCCCGAGCCGCCTGAGCAGACCGCATGAACATCCACGAATACCAGGCCAAGGCGCGTGTTGCGCGACTTCGGCGTGCCGGTGCCGCGCGGCATTGCGGCCTTCACGCGTCGAGGAGGCGGTCAAGGCCGCGCAACGAGCTCGGCGGGCCGGTCTGGGTGGTCAAGGCGCAGATCCACGCCGGCGGCCGCGGCAAGGGCGGCGGCGTCAAGGTGGTCAAATCGCGTCGACGACGTGCGCGCGAGGCCGAGCGCCTGCTCGGCACGACGCTGGTCACCCACCAGACCGGGCCGCACGGCAAGGAGGTGCAACCGCCTCTACATCGAGGAAGGCTCGGCGATCGAGCGCGAGTATCTACCTCTCCGCGCTGGTCGACCGCGCCGACCTCGCGCGTCGCCTTCGTCGCCTCGACCGAAGGCGGCATGGACATCGAGGAGGTCGCGCGCACGAGACGCCGGAAAAGATCCTCACGTTCTCGGTCGATCCGGCGACCGGCTTCATGGCCCATCACGGCCGTCAGGTCGCGCGCGCGCTCGGATTTGGCCGGCGAGATCGCCAAGCAGGCCGAGACGCTGCTGCCGAAGCTCTATCAGGCCTTCCTCGCCAAGGACATGAGCCTGCTCGAGATCAATCCGCTGGTCGTCACCAAGACCGGCGAGCTCATCTGCCTCGATGCCAAGATCAGCTTCGACGACAACGCGCTCTATCGCCATCCCGACATCGTGGCGCTGCGCGACCTCAGCGAGGAGGACGCGAAGGAGATCGAGGCCTCGCAAGCTACGACCTCAACTACGTCACGCTCGACGGCACCATCGGCTGCATGGTCAACGGCGCCGGCCTCGCCATGGCGACGATGGACATCATCAAGCTCTACGGCGAGACGCCGGCCAACTTCCTCGACGTCGGCGGCGGCGCCACCAAGGAGCAAGGTGACGGCCGCGTTCAAGATCATCACCTCCGACCCGAACGTGAAGGGCATCCTGGTCAACATCTTCGGCGGCATCATGCGCTGCGACATCATCGCCGAGGGCGTGGTCGCGGCGGTGAAGGAGGTCGGCCTGCGCGTGCCGCTGGTGGTGCGGCTCGAAGGCACCAATGTCGACGCTCGGCAAGAAGATCCTCGCCGAAATCGGCCTCAACGTCATCGCCGGCCGACGACCTCGACGACGCCGCGCAGAAGATCGTCAAGGCGGTGAAGGGGACGGCGTGATGCCCATTCTCGTCGACAAGAACACCAAGGTGATCTGCCAGGGCTTCACCGGCAAGCAAGGCACCTTCCATTCCGAGCAGGCGATCGCCTACGGCACCAAGATGGTCGGCGGCACCTCGCCGGGCAAAGGCGGCACCACGCCATCTCGGACTGCCGGTGTTCGACACGGTCGCGCGAGGCGCGGCAAAAGACCGGCTGCGACGCGAGCGTGATCTACGTGCCGCCGCCCGGCGCCGCCGACGCCATCTGCGAAGCGATCGACGCCGAGATCCCGCTCATCGTCTGCATCACCGAGGGCATTCCGGTGCTCGACATGGTGAAGGTCAAGCGCGCGCTCTGCGGCTCGAAATCGCGGCTGATCGGCCCGAACTGCCCGGGCGTGATGACCGCCGGCGAATGCAAGATCGGCATCATGCCGGGCAACATCTTCAAGCCGCGGCAAGGTCGGCATCGTCTCGCGCTCCGGCACGCTCACCTACGAGGCGGTGTTCCAGACGACGCAGGACGGGCCTCGGCCAGACCACCGCGGTCGGCATCGGCGGCGATCCGGTCAAGGGCACCGAGTTCATCGACGTGCTGGAGATGTTCCTCGCCGACCCGGCGACCGAGGCGATCGTCATGATCGGCGAGATCGGCGGCGCGGCGGAAGAGGACGCGGCCGCAGTTCCTCAAGGACGAAGCCAAGCGCGGCCGCAAGAAGCCGATGGTCGGCTTCATCGCCGGGCGCACCGCGCCGCCGGGCCGGCGCATGGGCCATGCCGGCGCGATCATCTCCGGCGGCAAGGGCGGCGCGGAATCGAAGATCGCCGCCATGGAAGCGGCCGGCATCAAGGTTTCGCCGTCGCCGGCTCGGCTCGGCAAGACGCTGGCCGAAGTACTGAAACGTAATTCACTTCTTGCGTCTTTCGGCTGCCGCATCCGGCTATTAAATAGGGTACAACAGAGATTGCCCCGCGCCGGGCGGGCTGATTCGTCGTTTTCCGTACTCGTCGGGCTTTCTGTCGGTTCAAAACCCCTCGCTCGGGATTCGCCATGTCCCGCCAGGACGCGAACGCCGCCTTCGCCCTCACCTCGTTCCTCTACGGCGGCAATGCCGCCTACGTCGAGGAGCTCTATGCGCGCTACGAGGCCGATCCGAAGGCGGTCGATGCCGAGTGGCGGGCCTTCTTCCAGAGCCTCAAGGACGATGCGCGGGATGTCGCCGAGAACGCGCGCGGCCCTTCCTGGCGACGGCCCGGTTGGCCGCCGACCGAGCGCAACGAGCTCGTCGCGGCGCTCGACGGCGACTGGGCCGAAATCGGCAAGGCGCTCGGCGGAAAGGTGAAGGCGCAGGCGCAAACCAAGGGCGTCGAGCTTGCCGCCGCCGAGATCGAGCGCGCCACCCGCGATTCGATCCGCGCGCTGATGCTGATCCGCGCCTATCGCGTGCGCGGCCACTTCCACGCCAATCTCGATCCGCTCGGGCTTCGAACCGCCGCAGGACCAGGAGGAGCTCGACCCGCGAGCCTACGGCTTCGCCGAAGCCGATCTCGACCGGCCGATCTTTCTCGACAACGTGCTCGGGCTCGAATTCGGCACGATGCGCGCAGATCATCGCCATCCTGCAGCGCACCTACTGCCAGACGCTCGGCGTGGAGTTCATGCACATCTCCGACGGCGCACAAAAGGGCTGGATGCAGGAGCGCATCGAGGGTCCCGACAAGGAGATCAGCTTCACCCGCGAGGGCAAGCGCGCCATCCTCAACAAGCTGATCGAGGCCGAAGGCTTCGAGAAATTCTGCGACCTGAAATTCACCGGCACCAAGCGCTTCGGCCTCGACGGCGCCGAATCGATGATTCCGGCGCTGGAGCAGATCATCAAGCGCGGCGGCGCGCTCGGCGTGCAGCGACATCGTCATCGGCATGGCGCACCGCGGCCGGCTCAACGTGCTGGCGCAGGTGATGGGCAAGCCGCATCGCGCCATCTTCCACGAGTTCAAGGGCGGCTCGTCGACCCCGAACGAGATCGAGGGCTCGGGCGACGTGAAGTATCACCTCGGCGCCTCCTCGGACCGCGAGTTCGACGACAACAAGGTGCATCTGTCGCTCACCGCCAATCCCTCGCATCTCGAGATCGTCGATCCGGTGGTGCTCGGCAAGGTGCGCGCCAAGCAGGACCAGCGCGGCGCCACGCGGGACGACCGCACCATGGTGATGCCGCTGCTGATCCATGGCGACGCGGCCTTCGCCGGCCAGGGCGTGATCGCGGAATGCTTCGGGCTGTCCGGATTGCGCGGCCACCGCACCGGCGGCTCGGTGCATTTCATCGTCAACAACCAGATCGGCTTCACCACCGACCCGCGCTACTCGCGCTCCTCGCCCTATCCGTCCGACGTCGCCAAGATGATCGAGGCGCCGATCTTCCACGTCAACGGCGACGATCCCGGAAGCGGTGGTGTTCGCCGCCAAGGTCGCGACCGAGTTCCGGCAGAAGTTCCAGAAGCCGGTGGTCATCGACATGTTCTGCTATCGCCGCCACGGCCACAACGAGGGCGACGAGCCGATCGTTCACCCAGCCGCTGATGTACAAGGCGATCGCCGCGCATCCGACCACGCTCGAGATCTACGGCAAGAAGCTCGTCGGCGAGGGCGTCGTCACCGACGGCGAGGTCGAGAAGATGAAGGCGGATTGGCGCGACCGGCTCGATGCCGAGCTCGAGGCCGCGCAGAGCTACCGCGCCAACAAGGCCGACTGGCTCGACGGCCGCTGGGCCGGCTTCAAGGCCGGCGGCGACGGCGACGATCCGCGCCGCGGCGAGACCGGCGTCGCAGATCGCGGCGCTCAAGGACATCGGCGAGAAGATCACCACGCTGCCGCCGGACTTCCATCTCCATCGCACGATCAACCGCTTCCTCGACAACCGCCGCAAGGCGATCGAGACCGGCGCCAAGGCATCGACTGGGCGACCGGCGAGGCGCTGGCCTTCGCTCGCTGCTGCTCGAAGGCCACCGCGTGCGGCTCTCCGGCCAGGACAGCGAGCGCGGCACCTTCTCGCAGCGCCATTCCGTGCTGATCGACCAGGAGAACGAGCGGCGCTACACCCCGTTCAATCATCTGGGCGACGGCCAGGCGCGCTTCGAGGTCATCAACTCGATGCTGTCGGAAGAGGCGGTGCTCGGCTTCGAGTACGGCTACTCGCTCGCCGAGCCGAACGCGCTCACGCTGTGGGAGGCGCAATTCGGCGATTTCGCCAACGGCGCGCAGGTGGTGTTCGACCAGTTCATCTCCTCCGGCGAGCGCAAGTGGCTGCGCATGTCCGGCCTCGTCTGCCTGCTGCCGCACGGCTACGAAGGCCAGGGGCCGGAGCATTCCTCGGCCCGGCTCGAGCGCTTCCTGCAGATGTGCGCCGAGGACAACATGCAGGTCGCCAACTGCACGACGCCGGCCAACTACTTCCACATCCTGCGCCGCCAGCTCAAGCGCGACTTCCGCAAGCCGCTCATCCTGATGACGCCGAAATCGCTGCTGCGCCACAAGCGCGCCGTGTCGCGGCTCGACGAGATGGGGCCGGAGACGACCTTCCATCGCCTGCTGTGGGACGACGCGCAGCTGTCGCCGGACGAGAAGATCAAGCTCGTCGCCGACGACAAGATCCGCCGCGTCGTGCTGTGCTCCGGCAAGGTCTACTTACGACCTCTACGACGAGCGCGAGAAGCGCGGCATCGACGATGTCTACCTCCTGCGCGTCGAGCAGCTCTATCCGTTCCCGACGCAAGGCGCTGATGACCGAGCTTTCGCGCTTCAAGCAGGCGGAGCTCGTCTGGTGCCAGGAGGAGCCGCGCAACATGGGCGCCTGGGTGTTCGTCGACTCTTCCTCGAGTGGGTGCTCAACCAGATCGGCGCCAAGAGCCGTCGCGCCCGCTATGCCGGCCGGCCGGCCTCGGCCTCGACCGCGGTCGGGCAGATGTCGCTGCATCGTCGCGCAGCTCAAACAGTTTCTTGAAGACGCATTGGGATAGCGGAAAGACGCCGGACGACAGAGCGCAGCTTGTCTCTATCCGTCCTTCATTGTCGGTCTGCATTCCGCGCCAACGAGGAAGAAGTTCATGGCCGAAATACGCGTGCCCACGCTCGGCGAGTCGGTGACCGAAGCGACCATCGGCAAATGGTTCAAGAAGGCGGGCGATGTCGTCGCCGTCGACGAGCCGCTGGTCGAGCTCGAGACCGACAAGGTCACGATCGAGGTGCCGGCGCCGGCGGCCGGCGTGCTCACCGATGTCGCCGTCAAAGACGGCGACACGGTCGCGGTCGGCGCGCTGCTCGGCGCGATCAAAGAAGGGCCGGGCGCGGTGCCGGCCGGCCGGCCCGATCAGAAGATCGAGCGAGCGAAGCCGATCGACGCCGGCCCTGAACAGCCGAAGCCGAGAGACGCGGCCCCCGCGCCGCCGCCCAAGCCGAAGCCCGCTGCGGCGCCGGCCGCCGACATGCCGCTCGCGCCGTCGGTGCGCAAGATCGCCGCCGAGACCGGCATCGATGCCGCGACCGTGCCCGGCTCCGGCAAGGACGGCCGCGTCACCAAGGGCGACATGCTCGCCGCGATCGAGCGGGCGGTCGCGCAGCCGACGCCGGTCGCGCAGCCCGCCGCGGCGATCCAAGCGCGGGCGCCGTCGCCGCCCGACGATGCCGCGCGCGAGGAGCGCGTGCGGATGACGCGGCTGCGTCAGACCATCGCGCGGCGGCTGAAGGACGCACAGAACACCGCGGCCATGCTCACGACCTTCAACGAGGTCGACATGACCGAGGTGATGGCGCTGCGCAGCCAGTACCGGGATCTGTTCGAGAAGAAGCACGGCGTGAAGCTCGGCTTCATGGGCTTCTTCGTGCGCGCCTGCGTCCAGGCGCTCAAGGAGATCCCCGCGGTCAACGCCGAGATCGACGGCACCGACATCATCTACAAGAACTACTATCACATCGGCATCGCGGTCGGCACCGAGCGCGGCCTGGTGGTGCCGGTGGTGCGCGACTGCGACCAGAAGTCGATCGCCGAGATCGAGAAGGCGATCGCCGATTTCGGCCGCCGCGCCCGCGACGGCACGCTCAAGATCGAGGAGCTGCAGGGCGGCACCTTCACCATCACCAATGGCGGCATCTACGGCTCGCTGATGTCGACGCCGATCCTCAATGCGCCGCAATCCGGCATTCTCGGCATGCACAAGATCCAGGAGCGGCCGGTCGTGGTCGCCGGCAAGATCGAGGTGCGGCCGATGATGTACCTGGCGCTCTCCTACGATCACCGCATCGTCGACGGCCGCGAGGCGGTGACCTTCCTGGTGCGGGTGAAGGAAACCCTGGAAGACCCGGCGCGGCTGGTGCTGGACTTATAAGCCATGACCTACGACCTCATCGTCATCGGCACCGGCCCCGGCGGCTATGTCTGCGCCATTCGCGCGGCGCAGCTCGGCCTGAAGACCGCGGTGGTCGAGAAGAACGCGACCTTCGGCGGCACCTGCCTCAATGTCGGCTGCATCCCGTCGAAGGCGCTGCTGCATGCCTCCGAGCTCTACGAGGAGGCCGGGCACTCATTCGCGCAAATGGGGATCAAGGTCGGCAAGCCGAGCGTCGATCTCGCCGCACTGCTGAAATACAAGGAGCAGAACGTCGACAGCAACGTCAAGGGCGTCGACTTTCTGTTCAAGAAGAACAAGATCGAGGCGTTTCACGGCGCGGGAAAGATCGTCGCGCCGGGCAAGGTCGAGGTGAAGGCCGCCGACGGCAAGACGCAGACGCTGGAGACGAAGAACATCGTCATCGCCACCGGCTCGGACGTGGCCCGCCTCAACGGCATCGACATCGACGAAAAGCGCATCGTGTCCTCGACCGGCGCGCTCGACTTCACCAAGGTGCCGCAGAAGCTGCTCATCGTCGGCGCCGGCATCATCGGGCTCGAGCTCGGCTCGGTGTGGCGGCGGCTCGGCGCCGAGGTGATGATCGTCGAATTTCTCGATCACATCCTGCCCGGCATCGACAGCGAGGTGGCGCGGCAATTCCACCGGATGCTGCAGAAGCAGGGCATCGCCTTCAAGCTCGCATCGAAGGTCACCGGCATCGACACCTCCGGCAAGACGCTCAAGGTGAAGGTCGAGCCGGCAGCCGGCGGGACGGCGGAGACGATCGAAGCCGACAGCGTGCTGGTGGCGATCGGGCGCGTGCCGTTTACCGACGGGCTCGGCCTCGACGCGGTCGGCGTCAAGCGGGACAATCGCGGCCGCGTTATCGTCGATCCGCATTTGCGCACCAATGTCGCCGGCATCTACGCCATCGGCGACGTCATCGCCGGCCCGATGCTCGCGCACAAGGCCGAGGACGAAGGCGTCGCGGTCGCCGAAATCATCGCCGGCCAGGCCGGACACGTGAATTACGACGTCATTCCGAACGTCGTCTACACCTACCCGGAAATCGCCTCGGTCGGCAAAACCGAGGAAGAGCTGAAGCAGGCGGGCGTCGCCTACCAGGTCGGCAAATTTCCGTTCACCGCCAACGCCGCGCCCGCGCCAACCTCGCGACCGACGGCTTCGTCAAGATCCTCGCCGACGCCAAGACCGATCGCGTGCTCGGCGTGCACATTCTCGGACCCGATGCCGAAGCCATGATCGCGGAAGCGGCGATCGCCATGGAGTTCGGCGCCTCGTCGGAAGACATCGCGCGCACCTGCCACGCGCATCCGACACTGAGCGAGGCGATGAAGGAAGCCGCGCTGGCGGTCGCCAAGCGCGCGATCAATTTCTGACGCGCAGCGGCGTCATTCGATCACGATCTTGACTTCGCTGCCCGACTTCAGCCGCGCGCCGGCTTCGAGCCCGTTGAGCACGCGAAAGCGCTCGACCTGGCGATCGGCGACCGCCATCCGGCCGGCGAGCTTCTCGACCGTGTCGCTCGGCCCGACCGTCACCACCTGCACGCGCAAGGGCTTGGCGTCCTCGATCTCGGCGAGGCTCATGCGGCGGAACGTGCCGATCGACTCGCGGAAGACGCGGTCGATTTCCGGCGTGCGGTGCTTGGCGGCGTAGATGAAGCGGTAGACGTCGCTGCCGAAGCGAATGGCGTAGAGCCGGAAATCCCATTGATCGCCCTTGGCGGCGGCGGTGGCGCCGGGAAATCCGTTGATGGTGATGTCTTCGACCGTCGCCGGATCGATATTCTCGATCCAGCCGGAAGTGAGATAGGCGGCAAGCGTCTGCTCCGCGGGCACGCGCACGACATCGAGGCGCAGCGCCTGACCGCCGCCATGCTTGACGCCGAGCACGGCCTGCGCCGTGTTGTCGAGGGTAAAACCCTCGGGCGCGGTGAAGGTGAAAGCCGAGCCGCGGATGCAGGAAGCGCCGGCCGCGCACGAAACCTTCGCTCGGATCCTCGCCGAAGACGATGCCGTCGATGCCGGAGAGATAGGCGCTCTTGTCGCGCCCGGCATAGGTCGAGGGGGCGCCGAACTGGCGGGCATTGGCGAGCGCGTTGCTGATCCGCTCGGGCGTCGCCGGATGCGACGACAGGAAATCCGGCGCCCGCGGATCGATGGCGCCGCTCTGCTGCTGCGGCTTGAGCTCGGAATTGTGCTCCATCGAGGTGAGGAAGCGCACCGCGCCGTAGGGATCGTAACCGGCGCGCGAGGCGATGCCGATGCCGATGGCGTCGGCTTCGAACTCCTGCGCCCGCGAGAAGCTCGCCAGCGCGAGCTTCGACTTGGCGAGCGCCAGCGCGCCCTCCTCCGGATCGCTGATCACGTCGCTGACCACCCGGTTCACCAGCGCGGTCTGCCGCGCCTGCTCCTCGCGGATGGCGGCGTGGCGCGCGATCACGTGGCCCATCTCGTGGGCGAGCACCGACGCAAGCTCGGATTCATCGTTGGCGAGCGCAATGAGGCCGCGCGTCACGTAGAGCTGCCCGGTGGGAAGCGCGAAGGCGTTGATCGACTGCGAATTGAGCATCGTGACCTTGTAGTGCAGGTCGGGCCGCTCCGACGACGCCACCAGATGATCGACGGTCTGCTCGACCATGCCTTGCAGCCGCGGGTCGTTGTAGACGCCGCCATAGGCGGCGAGGATGCGCTGGTGCTCGCGCAGCGCCGCCGGCGACATGTCCTCGTCGACCGATTTCGCCGGTCCCGACAGCGACACCTGCGGCGCCAGCGAGGGCGGCGTCGCCGGTGCACGCCGCCAACACGAAAGCGGCCGAGGCGAATGCCACGGCGGCGACGGCCGCACGCAAAAACCGCAGGCGTAAAATCCCCATGGGCCCCGATTTGGTCACCATGTCACTCACGGTCAGTCAGCTCGATCTGTTCCGGACGCACCGCCTCGATCCAAGGCCCGCCGCGCTCCTCGATCCACCCGCGTACCCGGATATGTCGGCCGGCGAGCTTCCTCGGTTCGAGGCCCGCTGCCGTAAAAGTACGCGCATTTCGCTTCAGGATCGTAACAGTGAAGTCCTCGGTCCACCGCCGCCCGAAATTCACATAGATCGTGGCGCCGCTTTCGCGCACCGACACCACCTGACCCTCGACCAGCCCGAAGCGGCCTCGCTCGGCCAGCACGTCTTCCGGATCGGCGGCGTTCAGCAAATCATAATACGAATTGGCCCAAAGGCCAAGCTTGGCCCCCCGCGCTGTTTTCTCGCCGCCGAGCAGCTCCGCCGCGCAGTCGCGACTGCCGACCCGGGCGGCGACGCGGGCAACACCCGCGGCAATCAGCTCCGCCTGCACCAAGCGTTCGACGCCATCGCGGGTCACAAAAGCATAGGCGAGGACGCGCCCATATCGGTCGGAGGGAATATCCGCGCGGCGCAGCACGATCTCGCCATCCGCCAGCAGCGCGGCAAGCGCGTCTTTTGCCGCCGCCGCCACCGGGCGCGAGCGCCGGATTCCTGCGGCAGCGGCAACGGCGGAGCTTCAACGCCGGCAAGGCGAACCTCGCGGCCGTCATCGAGCGCGAAGGTGCGCCCGTCGATCGTGCGGCTCGCGGTGCCGCGTGCAATCACGTCCCCGCCGCAAATCGTCGCGCGGCTGGGTTGCTCCTGCGCCATAGCGCAGGGGGAGACGCAGATCGCCATGCAGGAAGCGGCCAGAATGCCGTTCCACCACCCCATCGGCCCACTACCCCATCCGCGACAAGCGAAGGGCCGGAATGCGGCGGTACTACGGCGAAGTCGGCGGAGCGCGACCTGCGGATGGATCGGCCGGCAAAGCCGCTGGCGGTGCAAGCCTCTTAGCCGGCCTTGCGGTGCCGGGCGCCGGTACGGCTCGCTTTCCCGTTTTCGGCGTGCGCGGCCTTTTTTCCGGAAATCGGCAGCAGCATTTCCTTTTGCCCGGCTGCGCCCTTGCGGCCCTTCTTGCCTTGCGCCGGCCGGGTGTTCTGCTTCTCCGCCTGCACGGAGCGGCGCAGTGCATCCATGAGATTGATGACCTTGCCGGTCGGCCGCTCCTGCGGGACTTCGATCTTCTCGCCCTTGGCCTTCTTCTCGATCAGCTCCTTCAGGGCGTGCTCGTAGTGATCTTCGAATTGCTCCGGCTTGAAATGCCCGCTCTTGGTTTCGACGATGTGGCGCGCCAGGTCCATCATGTCCTTGGTCAGCTTCACATCCGGGATATCGTCGAAGATGTCGCCGGCGTCGCGCACCTCATAGGGGTAGCGCAGCAGCGTGCCCATCAGCCCCTTGCCGCGCGGCACCAGGGCGATGACGTGCTCGCGGGTGGCGAGCACCACGCGGCCGATCGCCACCATCTTCATCTGCTCGATGACGTTGCGGATGACGACGAACGCGTCCTCGCCGACATTGCCGTCCGGCGCGATGTAGTACGGCCGGATGTTGTAAAGCTCGTCGATCTCGTTGCGCGGCACGAACTCGTCGATCTCGATCGTCTTGGTGCTCTCGAGCGAGACCGCCTCGAGCTCCTCGTCGGAAATCTCCACATACTCGCCCTTGGCGACTTCGTAGCCCTTGACGATCTGGTCCGACGAAACTTCCTCGCCGGTCTCGGCATCGACCTTGCGATAGCGGATGCGATGGCCGGTCTCGCGATTGAGCTGGTTGAAGCTGATCTTCTCGCGCTCGGACGTGGCCGGGTAGAGCGCGATCGGACACGAGACCAGCGAGAGCCGCAAATAGCCTTTCCAGTATGGACGCGGCGCCACGATGTACTCCTTACGAAAATCACCGGTGACAACGATGATTCATCATACCGCGTTCCCGCCCTGGAGTGGAGGCCGACCGCGCCAGCGTTTCCGCTTTGTTCCGGCTGCGCCTGCTTTAGGGTAAAGTAATTGCATAAAATGATTCGCATGCCGGGGATGAGATGCCCGCGACCGCCCGCAAGCTGAAACCGACGCCGATGCCGAAGATTTTCCACGCCACGGTGCTCGTCACCCGCGTGGAGCAGTGGTGGGTCGAGGCCGAAACCGCCGCAGAGGCGCGAGAGCTCCTGGCCGCCGGACAAGGACATCATGCCGCGCTCGGCGAACGCGTCCATATCGAACTCGAAGCGATGCTCGACGACGCGGCCTAGCGCGCGCGAGCGCCGGCTTTCACGCCGTCTTTTGCTGGCTCAGCCCCAATTCCTTGATCATTTCCTCGCGCATGACGAATTTCTGCACCTTGCCGGTGACGGTCATGGGGAAAGCGTCGACGAATTTGATGTAACGGGGAATCTTGTAGTGCGCGATCTGGCCTTTGCAGAAGCCCTGGATCTCCTCGGCGCTCGCGGCGGCGCCGGGCTTGAGCTTCACCCAGGCGCATAGCTCTTCGCCGTATTTGAGGTCGGGCAGGCCGACGACCTGCACCGCTTCGACCATCGGATGGCGGAACAGGAACTCCTCGATTTCCCGCGGATAGACGTTCTCGCCGCCGCGGATGACCATGTCCTTGATGCGCCCGACGATGTTGCAGTAGCCGTCGGCATCGATGGTGGCGAGGTCGCCGGTATGCATCCAGCCGGCGCGATCGATCGCCTCCGCGGTTCTCTCCTCGTCGCCCCAATAGCCGAGCATCACGCAATAGCCGCGCGTGCAGAACTCGCCGGTCGTTCCCGGCGGCACGATCCGGCCCTCGGCGTCGATGATCTTGATCTCGACATGCGGATGCACCCGGCCGACCGTGCCGACGCGGCGCTCGAGCGGATCGTCGCACGAGGTCTGCGTGCTCACCGGGCTCGTCTCGGTCATGCCGTAGGCGATCGTCACCTCGCGCATGTTCATCTCATTGACGCAGCGCTTCATCACCTCGATCGGGCAAGGCGAGCCGGCCATGATGCCGGTGCGCAGCGAGCTCGAGATCAAAGCGCTTGAACTCGGGAAGGCCGAGCTCGGCGATGAACATGGTCGGAACGCCGTAGAGCGCGGTGCAGCGCTCGGCCTCGACCGCTTCGAGCGTCGCCAGCGGATCGAATCCTTCCGCCGGATAGACCATGGCGGCGCCGTGCGTCATGCAGGCGAGGTTGCCGAGCACCATGCCGAAGCAGTGATAGAGCGGCACCGGAATGCAGACCCGGTCGCGATCGGTCAGGCGCAGCGCCTCGCCGATGAAGTAGCCATTGTTGAGGATGTTGTGGTGGGTGAGCGTCGCGCCCTTGGGCGCGCCGGTGGTGCCGCTGGTGAACTGGATGTTGATCGGATCGTCGAATTGCAGCTTGCCGGCAAGCTCGGCGAGTGCCGCGCGATGGCGTTCGCCGCCCATGCCCAGCACGTCGTCGAAGCGCAGGAAGCCGCGGGTTTCGCCGCCGCCGATGCGAATGAGCGTCGTCAGCGTCGGCAGCCGCTTGGCCTGCAATTTGCCGGGCGCGGCGCGGTCGATCTCCGGCGCCAATTCGCGCAGCATGGCGATGTAGTCGCCGGTCTTGAACGACTCGGCGGTGATCAGCGCCTTGCAGCCGACCTTGTTGAGCGCGTATTCGACCTCGGAGAGGCGGTACGCCGGATTGATGTTGACCAGGATCAGGCCCGCTTTGGCGGTGGCGAATTGGGTGACCGCCCATTCGGCATTGTTCGGCGACCAGATGCCGACGCGGTCGCCGGGCGACAAGCCCGAGCGCCAGCAGGCCCGCGGCCAAGGCGTCGACCTTGGCTTTCAGCTCGCCATAGCTCCAGCGGATGTTTTGCTGCCGCACGATGAGCGCGTCACGCTCGTGCCAGCGCTCCGCCACCTTGTCGAAATGCACCCCGATGGTGTCGCCGATGAGCGGCACGTCGGAGGCGCCATGGACGTAGCTTTGGGTCAATTTCGCCATACATTCCTCTTAAGCGACATCGGCGGGAGATGCGCCGAATGTCCTAGCGGGCCTGCGAGAGGATCGAGTGCGTCCGCTCGCAGGCTCCTGTTTGGCGGCAGTTTCCGACAAAGGGCGCCCATTTGTCATCTGGTTTAACGTCGCGGTGCGCCTTGGCGGGGAGCCGGCGTGCAACTATCGTGCGCCCGGAACGGTCCCGTAGCTCAGCCGGATAGAGCAGCGGTTTCCTAAACCGAAGGTCGGAAGTTCGAGTCTTCCCGGGACCGCCAATTTCTTGCCCGTCACTCCGCCGCCTTGCGCTGCTCGAAGAACCGGTTCGCCGGCCGCGGCAGGCCGAGATTTTCGCGCAGCGTCTTGCCCTCGTATTCGCGGCGGAAGAGGCCGCGGCGCTGCAGTTCCGGCACCACCTTGTCGCAGAAATCGTCGAGCCCGCCGGGCAGATAGGGAAACATGATGGTGAAGCCGTCGCTCGCTTCGCTCGTCGAGCCATTCCTCCATCTCGTCGGCGATGGTCGTCGGCCGTGCCGACCATGGCGAGGCCCGAATAGCCGCCGAGGCGCTGGGCGAGCTGGCGCACGGTGAGCTTCTCGCGCCGCGCCATCTCGATCACCCGCTCGCGCGCGCTCTTGCTGGCGTTGCTCTCGGGGATGTCGGGCAACGGCCCGTCCGGATCGAAGCGCGAGGCGTCGTGGCCGAGCGCGATCGACAGCGAGGCGATGGCGTTGTCGTAATAAACGAGGCTGTCGAGCCGCGCCCGCTTGGCGCGCGCCTCCTCGACCGTGTCGCCGACGACGACGAAGCACGCCGGCATGATCTTCATATGCTCGCGCGGCGCGTCCGGCCTTTTCCATGCGGCCTTTCACGTCGGCGTAGAATTCGCGGCCGGCGGCGATGCTCGCCTGCGCGGGTGAAGACCGCTTCCGCGGTCTCGGCGGCGAGCTGCCGGCCGGAATCGGACGCGCCGGCCTGCACGATGACCGGCCAGCCCTGGACCGGACGCGCGATGTTGAGCGGGCCGCGCACCGACAGATATTTGCCCTTGTGATCGAGCACGTGCAGCTTGTCGGGATCGAAATAGAGGCCCTGCGCGACATCGCGGACGAAGGCGTCGTCGGCCCAGGAATCCCACAGGCCGGTGACCACGTCGTAGAACTCGCGCGCGCGGCGATAGCGCTCGCCGTGCTCCATGTGGTCGGTCATGCCGAAATTGAGCGCCGCGTCCGGATTGGAGGTGGTGACGATGTTCCAGCCGGCGCGGCCGCCGCTGAGATGATCGAGCGAGGCGAAGCGCCGGGCGACGTGATAGGGCGCGTCGAAGGTGGTCGAGCCGGTGGCGACGAGCCCGAGATGCTCGGTCACCATCGCCAACGCCGAGAGCAGCGTGAACGGCTCGAACGAGGTGACCGTATGGCTGTGCTTGAGCGCGTCGATCGGCATGTTGAGCACGGCCAGATGGTCGGCCATGAAGAACGCGTCGAACTTGGCGCGCTCCAGCGTCTGCGCGAAGCGCTTGAGATGGGCGAAGTTGAAATTGGCGTCGGGAAAGGCGCCGGGATAGCGCCAGGCGCCGGTATGGATGCTCACCGGGCGCATGAACGCGCCGAGACGCAGTTGACGTGAGCTGCTCATGTCCGCCTTCTCCCGGCTGCCGCCGCCAAATCCGGCACAATCTCAAGCACCGCCGCCTGACCGCAGCAAGCGGCAAGGCGTTAAGTAACGGCCGTTCCTGCGGCGTTCAAAGGCTTGTGCCGGCCGGGTGGGAGGGCTAAAGCCCAATCATGTGGAGCAAACGCAGGAGGCGTGCGTGAAGAGGTTTGTTGCCGGCGCCGTTGCGGCGGGAGTGTGGGCGGCGTTGGCCGGGACGCCGGCTGATGCGGCCGATCTCAAGATCGCGCTCATCTACAGCAAGACCGGTCCGCTCGAAGCCTACGCCAAGCAGACCGAGACCGGGCTGATGCTCGGCCTCGAATACCTGACCGGCGGCACCATGATGCTCGACGGCCGCAAGATCGTGGTCCTGCCCAAGGACGACCAGGGCAAGCCGGACGTCGCCAAGTCGCTGCTCGAGCAGGCCTACGCCGACGACAGCGTCGATCTCGCCATCGGCACCACGTCGTCGGGCGCGACGCTCGCGATGCTGCCGGTCGCCGAGGACGCCAAGAAGATCCTGCTGGTCGAGCCCGCGGTCGCCGACTCGATCACCGGCGACAAATGGAACCGCTACATCTTCCGCAGCGCCCGCAACTCGATCGCAGGACGCGCTGGCCGGCGCGGTCGCGCTCGGCAAGGACGACGTCTCGATCGGCATGCTGGCGCAGGACTACGCCTTCGGTCGCGACGGCGTCGCCGCCTTCAAGCGCGGCGCTCGACGAGACGCACAGCAACGCCAAGGTGGTGTTCGAGGAATACGCGCCGTTGATGACCACCGACTTCACCGCTTCGGCGCAGCGGTTGTTCGACGCGCTCAAGGACCGGCCGGGCAACAAGATCATCGCCATCATCTGGGCCGGCCCCAACCCGCTCGCCAAGATCGCCGACCTGAAACCGGAACGCTACGGCATTGCGCTGGCGCCCGGCGGCAACATCCTGCCGGTCATGATCGCCGTACCGGCAATTTCCCGGCATCGAGGGCACGATCTACTACTATTACGGCTTCCCGAAAAACCCGATGAACGACTGGCTCGTCGCCGAGCACCAGAAAGCGCTTCAACATGCCGCCCGATTTCTTCACCTGCGGCGGCATGGCGGCGGCGAGCGCGGTCGTCGCCGCGATCAAGAAGGCCGGCGGCACCGACACCGAGAAGCTGATCGCCGCCATGGAGGGCATGGAGTTCGACACGCCCAAAGGCAAGATGATCTTCCGCAAGGAGGACCATCAGGCGATGCAATCGATGTACGTGTTCCAGGTCAAGGCCGAGCGGCAAGGATCAATGGGACCTTCTCGACCTGGTCCGCGAAATCCCGATCGACGAGCTGCCGGTGCCGATCCGCAACAAGAACGGTAGGCGGCTTCGCGATCTCAGCCTGACCGCATGACGCGCATGCGCCGGCGACTCCGCCGCTGCCGCCCTGAAACGCGCGGCCTTGAGCATCCGCTTCGGCGGCCATCTCGCCGTCAACGCCGTGAGCTGCGCGTTTCATCCCGGCACGCTGACCGCCATCGTCGGTCCGAACGGCGCCGGCAAGACCACCTATTTCAACCTGATCTCGGGCCAGCTCAAGGCGACCGACCGGCCGCGTGCTGTTCCAGGGCGCCGACATCACCGCGTTGCCGCCGTCGCAGCGCGCGCGCCGCGGTCTCGGCCGCGCCTTTCAGCTCACCAATCTGTTTCCGTATCTGAGCGTGCACGAAAACGTGCGGCTTGCGGTGCAGAGCCGGCGCGGCGCCGGGCTCGATCTGGTGCGCACGTGGCAGCAGCACACGCGAGCTGATCGACGAGGCGGACGACGTGCTCGCGTCAGGTCGGCTTGACCGCCGCGGCGCGACACGCGCGCCGGGCTCCTGCCGCACGGCGACCAGCGCAAGCTCGAAGTCGCCATCCTGATCGCGCTCAAGCCGCAGGTCTTTTTGTTCGACGAGCCGACCGCCGGCATGAGCATCGACGAGGTGCCGGTCGTCCTCGATCTCATCCGCGCCCTCAAGGCGCAGCCGCGACCGGACCATCCTGTCTGGTCGAGCACAAGATGGACGTGGTGCGCTCGCTCGCCGACCGCATCGTCGTGCTGCACAATGGCGAGCTGGTCGCCGACGGCGATCCGGCGACGCGTGATCGCGCTGCCGGTGGTGCAAGAGGCCTATCTCGGAGTGGCGAATGTCGTCTGAAGCTGCGCCGCTCCTGAGCCTCGCCGGCGTCAACACCCATATCGGGCCCTATCACATCCTCCAGGGCGTCGACCTCGCGGTGCCGCGCGGCGGGCTCACCATGCTGCTCGGCCGCAACGGCGCCGGCAAGACCACGACGCTGCGCACCATCATGGGGCTGTGGCACGCGTCCGCCGGCGCCGTGCGCTTCGACGGCGCCGACATCACCGCCTGGGCGACGCCCGACATCGCCCGGGCCGGCATCGCCTACGTGCCGGAGACCATGGGCATCTTCGCCGACCTCACGGTGCGCGAAAATCTCCTGCTGGCGGCGCGCTCCGGCCCGATCGACGAGGCGCGGCTGCGCTGGATCTTCGGCCTGTTCCCGGCGCTGGAGAAATTCTGGTCGCTCGCCGCCGGCGTGCTCTCCGGCGGGCAGAAGCAGATGCTCTCGATCGCCCGCGCCATCATCGAGCCGCGCAAGCTGTTTTTGATCGACGAGCCGACCAAGGGCCTCGCGCCGGCGATCATCGCCAACATGATCGCGGCGTTCCGCGAGCTGAAGAAATCGCCGGACACCACCATCCTCGTCGTCGAGCAGAATTTTCTGTTCGCCAAATCGCTCGGCGACGCGGTGGCGGTGATGGACAACGGCCGGGTGGTGCATGCCGGCACCATGGCGGCGCTCGCCGACGACCGCGACCTGCAGCACCAGCTTCTCGGTCTGCAGTCTGGACCAGCACCAATGACGGCGCCCGCGGCCGCTGCACTCTCGTTCCGCTGCATCGCCGCGACCTGCTGCCGGTCTTGCTGGTGCCGCTGCTCGCGCTCGCCGCGCTGCCGCTCGTCGGCTCGTTCTCGACCTGGGTGACGCTGACGCGTCGCCGGCCTCGCCATGGGCATGATCATTTTCATCATCGCCTCCGGGCTGACGCTGGTGTTCGGCCTGATGGACGTGCTCAATTTCGGCCACGGCGCCTTCATCTCGATCGGCGCCTACGCGGCGGCGGTGCTGGTGCCGTCGCTCGCCGGCTTGCTGCAGGCGGACTCGCTTGCTCTATGAACCTCGTCGCGCTGCTGGCGCTGATCGCTGCTGGCGATGGTGGTGACCGGCGCGCTCGGCTACGCCTTCGAGCGCATCATCATCATGCCGGTCTACGGCCAGCATCTCAAACAAATCCTGGTCACCGTCGGCGGCCTGATCGTCGCCGAGCAGCTCATCGTCGCGATATTCGGACCGGTGCAGATCGCGCTGCCGCTGCCGACGGCGTTCCGCGGCGCGCTCGTGTTCGGCGACGTCGCCATCGAACGCTACCGCTTGATCGCCGTGGTCGTCGGGCTGGTGGTTTTTGCCGGCGATGCTGCTGGTGCTCAACCGCACCCGGATCGGCCTTCTGATCCGCGCCGGCGTCGAGAACGGCGAAATGGTCGAAGCGCTCGGCTATCACATCCGCCGGCTGTTCGTCGGCGTGTTCGTGGCCGGCTCGGCGCTCGCCGGCCTCGGCGGCGTGATGTGGGGCTTTTATCGCGAGGCGCTGACGCCCGGCGATGGGCATGGACGTCATGGTGCTGGTGTTCATCGTCGTGGTGATCGGCGGGCTCGGCTCGGTCGGCGGCTGCTTCATCGGCGCGCTGCTCGTCGGCCGTGATCGCGAACTACACCGGCTTCCTCGCGCCGAAGCTCGCGCTCGGCTCCAACATCCTGCTGATGGCGCTCATTCTGCTGTGGCGCGCCGCGCGGCCTCTATCCGGTGGCGAAGCGATGAACGCTCCTCGGCGCGCGCTATCCTCTCGGGCGATCCGCCGCGCGGGCGTGGTGCTGACGCTGATCCTGCTCGCGATCCTGCTCGGCCTCGCGCTCGCGCCGCTGCTGTTCCCCGGCATCGGCGTCGCTGAACGTCGCCGCCAAGATCTGCTACTTCGTGGTGCTGGCCGCGAGCTACGATCTGCTGCTCGGCTATACCGGCATCGTCTCCTTCGCCCACACCATGTTCTTCGGCATCGGCGGCTATGGCGCCGGGCATCGCGCTGTACAATTTCGGGCCGTCCTGGAGCGCGATCCTGCTCGGCACCGTCGCGGCGCTCGCGCTCGCGGTGGCGCTCGCGCTGGTCATCGGCCTGTTTTCGCTGCGGGTGCGCGCGCATCTTCTTCGCCATGATCACGCTCGCGGTGGCGAGCGCCTTCTCGATCCTGGCGTCGCAGCTCAGCGCGCTCACCGGCGGCGAGGACGGCCGCACCTTTCGCCTGCCGGAGGTGTTGCGGCCGGGCTTTCACCTCGTCGCCGGCCCGTTCGCGATCAACGGCCGCATCATCGCCTATTATCTGGTCTTCGTCGTTTCGCTCGTGCTGTTCCTGTTGCTGCTGCGCGTGGTCAACTCGCCCTTCGGCCGCGTGCTGCAGGCGATCCGCGAGAACGAGTTCCGCGCCGAGGCGCTGGGCTATCGCATCGTGATCTATCGCTCGCTCGCCAATTGCCTCGCCGCCGCCGCGGCGGCGCTCGCCGGGCGTGCTCTCGCGCTGTTGGCTGCGCTACACCGGGCCGGCGGTGACGCTTTCCTTCGACGTCATGCTCGACATCCTGCTGATGGTGGTGATCGGCGGCATGGGCACGCTCTACGGCGCGGTGATCGGCGCCGACGATCTTCGTGCTCGGCCGAGACCTATCTGCAGAGCCGTGATGGCGATGATCAGCCACGCGCACGGCAGGCCGTGCCGCTGTTGCCGCTGCATCTTCGACCCCGACCGCTGGCTGCTGTGGCTCGGCGTGCTGTTCGTGCTCAGCGTCTATTTCTTCCCGTTCGGCATTGTCGGCCGGCTGGCGCGGCGCTGACCATCGCGGCCATGCGCCGGCAAACCACTTCGCTTCGCCCGCAAGCGTGTAGACCGTAGGGTGGGTTAGCGCCGAAGGCGCGTAACCCACCGGCTGAGTTCATTGCAAGTTCCGATGGTGGGTTACAGCGCTCCGCGCCTGACCCACCCTGCTAATCACGCGCTGGATTTATGCGACGGGGCGTCTGCGCCACGTGGCGGCATACGGCAGCACGAACATGTACAGACCGGTGAACATCAGCAGGAAAAGCGGCGGCAGTGGCGAATAGACGATCCATGAGGGCGGCGTTCCGATCGCCATGACGATGAAGTTGGCGACGACGGTGAGCGTAAAGATGATCGACAGCCAGCGATGAATCTCCCGAACCCAGTTATTCCAGTTCAATGCGGACCCTCCCTCTGATGACAGGCAGGCGTAGCGCGTAGGATGGGATATCCATAACTCAGCGGTTATGATTCCGTCAACGCCATAACACGGGATGCTAACCGTGAGTCAGCGCCGGACACAGGCCGAGGAAGGCGCTATCGCCCGAGCCGCATCGGCGCCGGCCTTGGCGACCTGCGCGTCCTGCGACGACAGCGCGCCGGAGACGCCGATCGCGCCGATGATCTTGCCGTCGACGAGGATCGGCAGACCGCCTTCGAGCGGGGTGATGTCCTTGACGGCGAGCAGGCGCAACCCGGCGCCGCCGGCGGCGATGGCGTCGTCGAGCGCCTTGCTCGGCCGCTTGAACCGCAGCGCCGTGCTCGCCTTGCCCTCGGACGCGCCGATCGAGGCGAGCTGGGTGTTGTCGACCTTGTGGAACATCACCAGATTGCCGCCGCTGTCGAGGATGGTGACCGCGACCTGCCAGGAATTCTTCGCCGCCTCGAGCTCGGCTGCCGCCATCGCGCGCTTGGCCTGATCGAGCGTGATCGGCGGGCCATAGGGCGGCGTCACCGCGGCCGCCGCGGGCGGCGAAGACTGCTGGGCCAAGGCAGGTCCGGCCACCACGAAAACGCGGCCAACGCGCAAGCGGGCGCGAGCATCCGGAACATCGGCGGTATCCCCTCTCGAGCGCGCCGCTGCGCGCGGCGCACCGCGCGCACAATAAGCGGCAATGGCAGCACTTGGAAGTCTTCGCCGACGGCATGCCGCCGCGCGGACGCCGCGGCGTTGCGAAACGTGATTGCGATGCCGGCTGCGTTGCGCCCGCAAAATGCCTATATTCCGCTGAACCACGCAGGAGACGGCGACATGTTCTCGCCCAGGAAAAAGCTCGAAATTCCGGCTGCCGCCGACGCCTTGCCGGGGCGTTCGACGCCGATCCCGACCGCCCGGCAGCATTTCGTCAACGGCCGCAACCTCAAGGGCCCTATCCCGACGGCCTCGCCATGGCGATGTTCGGCCTCGGCTGCTTCTGGGGCGCGGAACGCAAATTCTGGGAGCTCGGCGACGGCATCTATGTCACCGCGGCCGGCTATGCCGGCGGCTCCACGCCCAATCCCACCTATGAGGAGGTGTGCAGCGGGCGCACCGGCCACAACGAAGTGGTGCTCGTGGTCTATGACCCGAAGAAGATTTCCTACGAGAGCCTGCTCAAGGTTTTCTGGGAAAGCCACGACCCGACCCAGGGCATGCGCCAGGGCAACGATGTCGGCACGCAATATCGCTCCGGCATCTATGTCTTTTCACCGGCGCAGCGCGCGGCCGCCGAGGCGTCGCGGGCGGCCTACGCCAAGGCGCTTGCTGCCCAGGGCATGGGCGCGATCACCACGGAAATCCGCGAGGCGCCGCCGTTCTATTTCGCCGAGGATTACCACCAGCAATATCTGGCAAAGAACCCGCACGGCTATTGCGGTCTCGGCGGCACCGGCGTGAGCTGCCCGATCGGCACCGGGGTCGCAACGCCCGCGATCGGCACGGAAGCCGCCGCGCATTGACCGCTTACCGCAATTGACGGCACATTTGCGCTGATGCGCGGCGCGCTTCGGCCGCGCATCCTTCTTGTCCTGCCGCAACCGGCAGAAGCGCCGGAGGTCCCATGCCCAGCGGACGCGCCATTCAAGCCGCGCTGTTCTTGTCGCGGTGGCTGCTGGCGCCCTTCCTGGTCGGACTTTTCTGCTCCCTCCTGTTGCTGATCTACCGCTTCATCGCCGATTTTTACAGCATTGCGATCCGCCTTCCGTCGCTCGGCTGGCACGAGCTCGTGGTCGAGGTGCTCAACCTCGTCGACGTCTCGCTGACGGCGAATCTCGTCCTCATCGTGGTTTTCTCCGGCTACGAGAACTTCATCAGCAAGGTCGAACCGAACGAACATCCGGACTGGCCGGAGGGATTGGTCGAGATCAATTTCAGCGCCCTCAAGCAGAAGGTGCTGGGTTCGATCGTCATCATCGCCTCGGTCGATGCGCTGGCGTGGTACCTCGACCTCGAAAAGGAGGCCAACAGCGCCAAGCTCGGGTGGGTGATCGGCTTTCCGCTGATGTTCGTCGTCGTACTGGTGATGCTGGCTGTCGCTGACCGGCTCGGACGGCATTCCGGCAACAAGACGGAATAGGCGCCGCAAGACCCGCTGGAATTCAGCGCCCGTTCCCCTCGCGGTGAGGGATTGTTAACCATACCGGGCGTTAATCGGGCCTCGAATTTCGTTCGAACGGGGCCGAATTGTGCGCATAGGCGTCACCCGCTCTCTCGTCTTGTTGTTGGGCTTGGCGACCGCCGCTGCCGGATGTGCGCAGCAGCCCGTGGCGCGCATGCAAGCCGCGGCCGCACCGCCGCCGACCATCGACAATCTGGCTTACGGGCAGCCGGCCGCGCCGGCGCCGCTGATGATGACCACGCGGCCGATGGCACGGCCGCCCGCAGCGACGCCCGTCGCTTTCGCGGCCACCACCCCCGATGCGGCCTACACCCTCGATTCCGGCGATCGGCTGCGCATCGTCGTATTCGGCCAGGAAGGCCTGACCAACTCCTACGCGGTGGACGCGTCAGGCCATATCGCCATGCCGCTGATCGGCTCGGTGTCGGCGCACGGGGTGACGACCGACGAACTGTCCAGCCGTATCGCCGACAAGCTGCGCCAGGGCTTCATCCGCGAGCCGCATGTCGCCGTCGAGATCGAATCGTACCGGCCGTTCTTCATCCTCGGCGAGGTCACGCAGCCCGGCCAATACCCCTACGTCGCCAATATGACCGTGGAGACGGCGGTGGCGATTGCCGGCGGCTTCGCGCCGCGCGCCTACCGCCGCACCGCCGTGGTGAACCGCTTCGTCAACGGCCAGCAGGAGCGCCTCATCGTGCCGGTCACTTATGCGCTGCGCCCCGGCGACACCGTCAATGTGCAGGAACGCTGGTTTTAGCAGGCGTCAGGCATCAGTAATCAGGTGTCAGGAAGAATCGCTTCCTGGCCCCAAATTTCCTGACACCTGATTTCCTGACGCCTGATTCCTGAATTCCTGAAACCTACTTCTTCAGGTTCGTCTGCAGGAACGCGATCGACCGCCGCCAGGCGACCTTGGCGGCGGCTTCGTTGTAGCTGCCGCGCTCATCGCAATGAAAGCCGTGCCCGGCGTCGGGATAGACGTAGATCTCGCAATCGCCGCCGCGTTTCTGCTTGATCGCCTCGACGTCGCTCATCGGGATCGAGGCGTCCTTCTCGCCGAAATGCAGCTCTGTCGGCACCTTCGGCTTCTCGTCGGCATTCTTGGCGATCTGGCCGCCGTAATAGCCGATGGCAGCCGAGAGACCGTTGAGCTTGGCGGCGGACAGGAACGCGATGGTTCCGCCCATGCAGAAGCCGATGATGCCGACCGGGCCGTCCTTCTTGGCCGCGTCGATCGCGGCCTGCGTGTCGCGCATCATCGCGCCCCAGTCCGGATTGGCGACGAACTTGCGCGCGCTGGCGATCTCGTCCGGCGAATAGCCGCTCTCGAAATTCGGCTGCTGACGATCGAACAGCGCCGGCGCCACCGCGGCGTAACCCTCGCCGGCGAGCCGGTCGCACACCGCGCGGATGTGATGATTGACGCCGAAAATCTCCTGGATGACGACGATGCCGCCCTTGGCCGGACCGCTTGGGTCGGCGCGATAGGCGCCGAGCTTGAAGCTGTCCGCCGCCGTCAGTGTGAATTGCTTACCCAAGACGATCCTCCTTCGACTGAACGATACCCGCCCCGCGCCGGAGCAACATACACGCTCGCAGACCGGCGTTGAATGGCCGCTCCGGCGTGCGGCGGGACGCGGCGTACCGTCAGCGTCGAGCGGCCGATCTCGCCCGGCAGTTCGTCCAACAGAATTTCTCGCAACCGCGCGACCGCTTGCGAAGGATTGGCTTTCGCGGCGTAGAGCGAAAGCTCGACTTGCGGCAATTTTGGCAGACCGCTCGCCTTGTCCAATAGCGCGAGCGGGGCGGGCAAACCGAGCGCGGTGCGGATGGTGAGGCCGAGGCCCGCTGCGGCGGCGGCCCACAAGCCGCTGAGACTGGGAGACGTGAAAGCAAGCCGCCACGGCCGCTTGGCCTTCTCCAGCGCATCAATGCCCGGCTGGCGGAAGACGCAGGGCGACTCGAACAGCGCGAGCGGAATTTTTTCGCCCGGCGCGCAGACGTAACCCCTCTGCCCGATCCAGGCCATCGGCAGTCTGCGCACGGTGATTGCTTCCGCAAGCGGCGGCGGACTCCCCCAAAGCAAAGCGAGATCGAGGCCGCCCTGGGCAATGCGTTCCACCAGCTTGTGGGTGCGGTCGACGCGCGCTTCGAGGAGCACCGAGGGATGCGTGCGGGTGAAGCGCGCCAATACGCCGGGCAGCCAGGTGTCGCCAAAATCCTGCGGCACACCGAACCGCACCGATCCTTCAAGCGATATGCCGCGGGCCACCGCCACCGCCTGATCGTTCAACTCGAGGATGCGCCGCGCGTAACCCAGCACAACGTCACCGGCGTCGGTGAGCGCGAGTCCGCGTCCCTGCCGGCGAAACAACGGCCGGCCGACACGCTCCTCGAGCTTGCGCATCTGCAGACTGACCGCGGACTGCGAGCGCCCCAAGCGGTCCGCGGCCTTGGCGAAACCGCCGAGATCCATGGCCACGGCGAGCGTCCGCAGCACGTCCATGTCGAGGTTGGCAAGTTGCATACTTCAGTTTCACAAAAGTATTGCTTTAGAATTATCAATTTTTCTAATGACAGGCAAGAGCCCATATCCCTCCTTGGAAGGCTGCGGGAGGCGGCCCTCTCGATGGAGGAATTCCATGCCGCTTATTCGAATTTCGCTGCGCGCGGGCAAGCCTGCCGGCTACCGCCGCGCCATCGCCGAGAACATATACGCGGCGCTGCGCGAAACCTTCAACGTGCCGGAGAAGGACTTTTTCGCCACCATCACCGAGCACGACCAGGACGGTTTCATTTACGACCCGGAATACTTCAACATCGCGCGCACCGACGACCTCGTGCTCATCCAAATGACGGTGAGCAACACCCGCACCGTCGAGCAGAAAAAGGCGCTCTACCGCCGTATCACCGAACGGCTGGCAAAAGATCCGGGTCTGCGCCCGCAGGACGTTTTCATCAATCTGTTGGAAGTCGTCAAAGAAAACTGGTCGTTCGGCCAGGGGCAGGCGCAATATGCGTAGCACCTACCAGCGCCACCGTGCCGAGCGCGACCTCGATCACGATCATCGCCGGCATCGCGCTGATCCTACTCGCGGCCGCGGCGTTGGTTCTGCTGCAGTCCGCCACGCAGCTCATCCCGCCGGAAGTTTTGGATGGCCTGACCTCTCCCGCGCACTTCGGCCCGCGGACGACCTAGCGCTCTGCCGCAGGATCCGGCCGGCGCCGATGATGGGCGCGCTCGGGGCCACGGCCGGCATTCTCGGCGTGACGCTCCGCCCGCGCCTTTTCCCGCTCCGGCAGTTTCGGCTCGACCGGGGTAACGACCGGCGTAAGGACGATGAAATCCGTGCCTTCGCCGGTTTCCTCGCCGAGGCCCTGATCGGAAACCACGAGCGAGGAGCCCGGCACGATCAACGCCGAGATCTGATCGGTCACGTCCGGCGGAATATCGATCCGCGCCAACGCCTGTTGCGGCGTCTGCGGCGGCGGCGGATCGAGCACGGCCTCGGCGACCGGCTCGGCGCCGCCTCGTCTTCCCTTGGCGCTGCTTTCGCTCTTCTGCGCCGCGGCCCGCGGCGCCTTCGGCGGATCGCCGGGAAGCGAAATGACCGTCCAGCGCAAAGTGGCGCCGTCGGCCATGATCTGCATGGCCGTGAACACGTGCGTCCCGAACGGCTCGTCCGGATGCGCGATGGCAACCGGCGCTTCGAACATCGGCTCGAAATCCTGCCGCACGTAAATCCTGCTGGTCTTGCGGCTGACGAAGATCGCGATCGGTGTTTTCCTGCCGGCGGTGCCGATTGCGGCCGGCTTCCGCGCCGGCATCGGCACGTTTTCCAGCGCGGCGTCGAGAGTAGGCCTCAGCGCATCGGCCGCGGGCGCCGGCGCGCCATCGTTCGCGCCATTGGCCGGCACTCCGGTTGAGGCGGGCGCGGCACTCGTATCCGTCGACATCGCGCTTGCCGCAACGTCCGTAGCCTTGCCTCCCTCGACGGTCTGCGCGGTCTTGACCGCCTCGACTGCCGCGGGCGCGGCGGCCACAGCCGGCGACCTCTCCTTGCGCGCAAACAAATGCGGATCGGCGAACTCCTCCGGCCTCAGTTCCGGGCGCGCGATAATCACGCGCGCGCCGAGCCTGGTCAGGACCCACAGGCGTTGCGCGAACTCGCGCGGGATGCGCACGCAGCCATGCGAGGCGGGATGGCCCACGCCGACGCCTTGATGAAGGGCCACGCCCGACCAGGTGATGCGCTGCATGTAGGGCATCGGCGCGCTGCTGTAGATATTCGAACTCGTGGTAGATTTCCTTGCCGACGATGCTGAAGACACCGAGCGGCGTCGGATGCTCGGGCACTCCGGTCGCGACCAGCGCGTCGGCGACATGCACGCCGTCGCTGTAGAGATGAAGCGTCTGCTGGTTCACCGAAATGATGATCTGCAGCGGCCCTTTCGGAATATCGCCGAAGGGATCCTTGTGTAAGCGCTCGCTCTCCTTCTTCAACTGCGCTTTGAGCTGGGATTTGTCCTTGGCGGCGGCTGGTGAGGATACCGGCAGCGTGCAAGCGAGCCCGAATGCGCAGATGACACCCAGCGCCGCGCCGGCGCGCCGCCGATGACGGAACGATCCGGGAGCATGGCGCGTGCGGTCACTGCTCAAATTCGGTCATCCGGGCCGTGGGGACGCCATTCGGGCGCGAATCTCAGTCTACACCAAGACCGCCGCGACGCCGATGGGCCGGTGTGGACGAGGCGGGCCGCGGTCACATAGAGGCGCCGCAAGACAGCACGATAACGCGCGATGCTCCGCGGATCGGGTCCTCGCCGACTAAGCGTGCGGCGTGAGTGCGAACGCCTTCGCCAGCAGCTCGTAGGAATGCCGGCGCGCGGCATGATCGAAGATCAGGCTGGTGATCATCAACTCGTCGGCTCGTGTCGCCTCGATCAGCGGCAGCAGCCGGCGCATCACGGTGTCGATCCCGCCGACGGTCAGGCGGGCGCGGTGCTGCGAGAGGCGTTCGCGGTCGATCGGGCTATAGGGGTGGGCGGCGGCTTCCGCCGGCGGCACGAGCGGCAGAAACTGACCCTTCATCCGGTTGACGAAATGCAGTTCGGCACTCGCGGCAATGTGCTCGGCTTCGGCGTCGGTGTCGGCCGCGACCACCGCCGTCGCCAGGATGGCATAGGGTTGCGCCAGCTCCTGCGACGGCTTGAAATGTTCGCGGTAGCTCAGCATTGCGCTCGCCGGGTCGTGCTCGGCGAAATGATGCGCGAACGCGAACCCCATCCCGACGGCGGCGGCAAGCTCGGCGCTATATCCGCTCGAGCCCAAGAGCCAGATGGGCGGCAGCGCGACGTCCGTCGGCGCCGCGTGCACGTTGCGGAACGGATGACCTTCCGGCAGGCCGCCGCGCTCCAACAAGATGAGTTCCTGGAAGCGCTCGAGAAAGTCGTCGACTTCGCGGGCGTCCTGTCGGCGGCGCAGCGCGTAGGACGTGACCGGGTCTGTCCCCGGCGCGCGGCCGAGGCCGAGATCGATGCGGCCCGGGAACAGCGCTTCCAAGACCTTGAAGCGCTCGGCCACCATCAGCGGCGCGTGGTTCACCAGCATGACGCCGCCCGACCCGACGCGGATGCGGGTGGTGGCGGCCGCGATCTGCCCGATCATGATCTCGGGCGCCGAACTGGCGATGCTCGGGATATTGTGGTGCTCAGCGAGCCAGTAACGGGTGTAGCCGAGCTGATCGGCGAGCTTCGCCAGATCGAGCGAGTTGCGCAGCGCCGCCGATCCCGGCGTAGCCGTGGTGACCGGCGATAGATCGAGGACGGAAAGCGGAGTCATGCCGCAGGACTAATAGCAAATTCCGCGTCCCGCGCGGCGCTGAGCCTTCGGCCGAGGTCTCGGCCACGCCGCGGCGATGTCACCAGCCTGCCGGGCTCACAAAGGGGCCGCCGATCGCCGACGTCAACTCCTGGGTGTTGAAGCCGGCGGTGTTGGAGCTGGCGAAACCGTCCATACCGCCGGGACGCGGCCTGCGCGTGTGCGTTCTGGCGGCGACGTGCGTATGCGCGGTCTTTTTCTTCCTGGCGCTCTTGGCCGCAGCCTTCTTCGCCCCTTTCGACGCCGCGGTGTCCGCGGCCGGCGGGACGCTCGCCGGCGCCAGCACGCCGTCTGGTTCCTCCGGTTCGATCAAAATCGGCTGCTCCGGCGGCGCCTCGATCGCGGCAACACTTGGCGCCGGTACCGGGGCAGGCGCCGAGTCGTGGCTCGTCGCGTCCGCATCCGGCGGACTGGTTTCATGCTCCGCCGCGGAAGCCGGCGTTTCTTGCGCCGGCGCCGGCGCTGTCGCGCTCGGATTGTCCGCGACGCCTGACGACGTCTCCGGTTCGGGTGACGGCGTGTCGGCCTCGCGATCGCTCGCCTCGGGCGCGCGCGCCGGCGCATCCGCAAGACCGGCGCCGCCGCGGGTATCGCCCGCGCGCAAGCCGCGCTCGATCGGCTCAACCGCCGCGACGGCGATCGGCGGCGAGGGGGAAATGCTGGCCAGGAGTTGCAGCGGCGCGCTGCCGGACGGCAGCCGTGCGAGCGGCTCGTGGTTGACGCGGAGCGCGGCGAAGATGCCGAAATCCGCAGCTCAGCGCAACGACCGAGCTAATCATCGCCGCGAGCAGCAGGCGGACATTGGGAAACATTCGACCTCGCAGAACGCCCGCGCGCGACCCGCAGCAGCACGCGTCACAATGGGCGAGAGATCACAACGAGGGCAGTTGGCCTCCGCGTCGGTCAAACTCCGGCCGACGCACAGCCGGACCGCGGCCAATCACGGCGCTCGGTCCGGCGCGCGCGAGACTAGCTTAAGTCGCCGAAAAGCCAACGTGAAAAATTGACCGCGAGGCGACGCGGTCGACGCGCGGCGGTCAGCGCGCGACCGTGCCCTGGCCGGAAGCCGCCGTCGACCCCGATCCGGGCAAGACCACGACGCGCGTGCCGACGCTCACGCGGCTGTAGAGATCCTCGATATCGGGGTTGGTGAGCCGAATGCAGCCCGAAGACACGAAGCTCCCGATGGTCGAGGGCTGGTTGGTGCCGTGAATGCGGTAGAGCGTGCTGCCGAGATAAAGAGCACGCGCGCCAAGCGGGTTGCCGTCGCCGCCGGCCATGAACCGCGGCAGATAAGGCTGCCTTTCGATCATCTCCTTCGGCGGATGCCAGTCCGGCCACTCGGTCATGCGCTTGATGCGCTCGTTGCCGGCCCAGGTGAAACCTTCGCGCCCGACGCCGATGCCGTAGCGCAGCGCCTTGCCGTTGCCGAGCACCAGATAGAGGTAGGTGTGCGGCGTATCGATAATGACGGTGCCGGCCGGCTCCGAGGTCACGTAGTCGACGAGCTGGCGGCGAAGGTTCGGCGGCAATTCCTTGACCGGGCCCTGTTCCGGCTGATCCTCGGGCGGCAACGCCGCCATCACCGTCGGGCGTTCCGGTGCGGCGATGGTCGCGCCTTCCGCCTGGCCGCGGGTGGTGCCGGTGACCTCGCCAGGCGCTTCGGTGGCGCCGATGTCGGCCGGCGGCCGGGTAATGAACTCGTCGCCCGGCCGTGATTGCGGCGGCGGGACGGCGCCTTCCTGCGGGACGAAGTAGGGTCCGGGCGGCACACCGTTTGCATCGCGATAGATGAAGTAGGGCTCCGGCGGCACGCCGTTTGTATCGCGATAAATGTACGGCCGTTGACCGTAGGGCGGCGCGTTCGGCTGCATGCCATAGGCCGGGGGCGGCGGCGGAGCGCCGGGATAAGGAGGCCGTGGCGCTCCCGGATAGGGCGCCGGCGGTTCCGGATAAAAATCCGCGCCGGGCGGAGGCGGATTGGTTTGCGCACCCGCCTCGCCGATCAAGCCGGCAAGACTGAACGCAACGACGAGAGCACTGATGCTGGCGCGCAAGACGAGGCCCCCGAAACCCTCAATACGGGCATTGTTTTGCAAGAAAGATTGGGCGGGAACAAGGCAGCAAAGGCAGCAGCCCATGCCGCAACAGCGGCATGCAGACGCATCCGAATGGGTCTCAGGGAACCATGGATAACGAAGCATGAATAAAAGTGACGCGCGGTGCGCGTGCGCCGGTTTCTCTCAGCTGCGTGCGTTCGCGCCGGTATCATGCTAGTGACATCCTTGGGATCGGGAAGCAGCCGTGCGTTCATCGAGCAGGACACGCCTCGCCCCCGGCGCCGTCGCGCTTGCCTTGATGCTGGCAACCTGATGCTCGCCCCGCGCGCGCGGAAAGCCTTATCAACGACCTCAAGGCGAAGATCTTCGATGCGCGCATGGCGCTGAAGACGTTCGTCGGCGGCTTGCGCCACTGCGGCGAGCTGAACGGCACGAATTTTTATTTCCAGCCGCGCGACCGGGTCCTCGATCTGGAAGAGTACCACCAGTCGCTCGACAACCTCGCCAAGGCGCAGGCCTTCAATCCCGAGAAGCACCGCCCCTGGACCGAGGCGGACGCCAACGACCGCTGGGAGCAGGTGAAAAAGCAGGCGGCGCGCGACAAGGAGGTCTGCAAGCTCGTGGCCATGCTGCCGGAACTCGAAAAGAAGCTCGAAGAAGCGGAACCCAAAGGTGGCGAGCCGAACAAGGGTGGCGAGCCGAAGAAGAGCGAGTGAGCCGGCGCGCGCGGCTTCGACGCGCGCCGTCAACCCGGTCTGTTTGAGTCCCGAGCGTGAGCGCGAGCGGAGCGCGTAAATCCCGCGGATTTGATCGACAAAGCCGCACAACAAATAGCGCGTAGCGAACCAAGCTCATTACGTAGATAATATGCGCCGCCGCCGCAGCCCGATTCTGCTGCCGTCGCCCGCAGCGACGGAACGCTCACGAGGAACGCTCACATGGCGTCCGTAAGCAACTGGAAAGTGCCGTCCTCCGTGCAGCCGAAGCCGGAGGATTATGGCTACGATCTCGATCTGGCCTTGGCGTCAATGGTGGCGCTGCGCGCGACCGTGCCGGCGGACGCATTCACGGCGGAGACGCTCGGCACCGAGCGCGCCGGCAACGGCGTGTTCATTCGCGGCGGCAACGGTCTCGTCCTGACCATCGGCTATCTGATCACCGAGGCCGATACGATCTGGCTGACATTGAGCGACGGCCGCTCGGTGCCCGGCCATGTGCTCGGCTATGACCAGGAGACCGGATTCGGGCTGGTGCAGGCGTTGGCCAAGCTCGACCTGCCGGCGCTCGAATTCGGCCAGTCGGAGGCGGCTTCGCTCGGTGAGCGCGTGGTCGTCGCCGGCGCCGGCGGGCGGCAGCATTCGGTCGCCGCACGCATCGTCGCCAAGCAGGAATTCGCCGGCTATTGGGAGTATCTGCTCGACGAAGCAATCTTCACCGCGCCGGCGCACCCCAATTGGGGCGGCACCGCCCTGATCGGCCCGGCCGGCACGCTCATCGGCATCGGCTCGCTGCAGCTGCAGCATGCGGCCGAGAAGGGGCAGCCGCAGAACATCAACATGACGGTCCCGATCGACCTGTTGAAGCCGATCCTCGAAGATCTGCTCAAATTCGGGCGGCGCAATGCTCCGGCGCGACCGTGGCTTGGTCTTTACGCCACGGAAATGGAAAACCGGCTCGTCATCGTCGGGCTTGCGGATCGCGGACCGGCGAAGCGCGCCGACCTGCGCACCGGCGACATCGTGCTCGCGGTCGCCGGGACGGAGGTGCACGACCTCGCCGGCTTTTTCCGCTGCATCTGGGCGCAGGGCCAGGCCGGCGCCGAGGTGCCGATCACCATCTATCGCGACGGCCACACCATGGAGATGCGGATCAAATCCGGCGAGCGCAATCGCTTCCTCAAGGGCCCGAGCCTGCATTGAGGAGCTGGTCGGACAGCTTCGACGTGTCACGCAGCGTCATCGCGCTTCGAACAATGCGCGGAGGCCTTCGCGGTAAGTGGGATAGCGCAGAGCAACGCCAAGCTCGCGCTTGAGCTTGTCGTTGCGTACGCGACGGCATTCTTGCCAGAAACTCAGAGCCATCGGCGACAGCGAAGGTGCGGCGTCGGCGAACGCGATCTCCGGCGGCGGATCGCGGCCGAGAAGTTGCGCCGCGAAAACGATCGGGTCGCCGGGCGAGGTCGGCTCGTCATCGGCGACATTGAAGATGCCGGCGGCCTGGCGCGCGAACGCGGCATCAATCGCCTGGGCGATGTCGCCGACGTGAATGCGGTTGAAAACCTGGCCCGGCTTGGCGATGCGCCGGGCGTCGCCGCGCGCGATCTGCACGAGCGCGTTTCGTCCGGGCCCATAGATGCCGGCGAGGCGAAGGACGGCGACGGCAGCGCCGGATCGGGCGCCGAGCTCTTGCCAGGCACGCTCGGCGGCGAGCCGGCCGCGGCCGCGTGCCGATTGCGGACGCGGCGGCGTGTCCTCGTCGACCCAGGCGCCGCCATGGTCGCCGTAAACCCCGACCGTCGACAAATAGACGATCGATCGCAGACGGCGCGCCTGCAGCAATGCATCGCCGAAGGCCGTCAGCACCGGATCGCCCGCTTCGGTCTGCGGAATCGAAATCAGCGCGAGGTCCGCTTCGGCGATGGCGCGCGCCACTTCCGGGGTCGGCGAAATGCCGTCGAACGGAAGCGCCTGCAGCCGTCCGGCAAACCGCGCGTTCAGCAACGCCGCGCGTTCGACGCCGCGGACCGTGCCGACGATGCGCCCGAAGCCGTCGCCGAACATGCCGACGAAATGTTCCGCCGAATAACCGAGCCCGAAGCACAGCAAAGTGGACATGCGATCCTTATCCGTCGGCCGCCGCCCATTCGGCGACGACCTCCGGGTCGGACTCGGCGGCGCGGAGCTGCGCCGCGCATTGCGTGAGCCGTCGGCGATCGAGCCGGCCGAGCGCCCACACGGCGGCGCCGCGGACGAGCGGCACAGGATCGGCGAGCAATCGCTCGGCTTCGCCGGCGAGCGTCGCATCCGCGGAATTGCCGATCGCGATCAGCACATTGCGCAGAAAGCGCGCGCGGCCGATGCGCTTGACCGCGGTTTTCGCGAACAATGCGCGGAAGCCGGCATCATCGAGGCGAACGAGCTCGGCAAGAAGCGGCGCGCGCAACGTGTCACGCGCCGCGAGCTTTGCCTCGCGGCCGGCCTGGGCAAACTTGTTCCACGGGCAAACCGCCAGGCAATCGTCGCAGCCATAGATGCGATTGCCCATGAGCGGGCGCAAATCGCGCGGGATCGGGCCCTTGTGCTCGATGCTGAGGTAGGAGATGCAGCGTCGCGCATCGAGGCGATACGGCGCCGGAAAAGCCGCGGTCGGACAGATTTCGAGGCACGCCTGGCAGGTGCCGCAATGGTCGTGCTCCGCGGCGTCGGGCGGCAGCTCGAGCGTGGTGAACACGGCGCCGAGGAACAGCCACGAGCCGTGCTCGCGCGAAACGAGGTTGGTGTGCTTGCCCTGCCAGCCGAGACCGGCCGCTTGCGCGAGCGGCTTCTCCATCACCGCGGCGGTGTCGACGAAGACCTTGACGTCGCCGCCGGCATTCTCGATCAGCCAGCGCCCGAGCTGCTTGAGCCGCGGCTTGATCACCTCGTGATAATCGTCGCCCTTCGCGTAGACCGATATGGCGCCGCGCAGCCTTTGTTCCAGGATCGCAAGCGGATCGTCGTGCGGACCATAATTGACGCCGAGCATAACGATCGAACGCACGTCGGACCACATCGTGCGCGGATCGCCGCGCCGGTTCGCGTTCCGCGCCAGCCAGTCCATGTCGCCATGCGCGCCGGCGGCAAGGAATTCCTGCAGCCGTTCCGGCGCCTGTGGAATGGCATCCGGACGCGCGACGCCGACCACGTCAAAGCCCTGCGCGCGGGCGGCCTCGATGAGCGCGGCCTTGAGCGCCGCTGCGGTCAGAAATCGAGATTGGCGTAGCTTGGCGACGGCGGCAGGCCGGGCACCGTCTCGCCGAGCAGCGTGCGGAACGACGGGCGCGATTTGATCCGCGCGTACCAGGCCTTGGCGGTCTCGTCTTCGTTCCACGGCACATCGCCCAGATAGTCGACGACGGAAAGGTGCGCCGCCGCGCTGAGATCAGCATAGGTCAGGCTGTCGCCGGCAAGCCAGTCACGCCTGCGGACGAGCCAGCCGATATAGTTCAGATGGTACTTAATATTGCTCTTGGCCGCCCGCATGATCTCCATGTCGGGCGGACCGCCGCCGCGGCCGGCCGGGATGAAGCGCTTGTAGATCCGCTCCGTCACCAGGGCGCCGCTGACCTCCTCGAAGAACTTGTCGTTGAACCAGCTCATCAGCCGGCGCACCTCGATGCGCGCGCCGCTCTCGCTCGGCATCAGCCGCAGCCGGGCGAGCTTGCTGCCGCGCGTTTCGTCGAGATATTCGGCGATGATGGCGGCGCCCGGAACCGGCGGCACGCCCTCCTCGACCAGGACCGGCGTGGTTCCCGCCGGATTGAGCGCGAGGAACTCTTCGCGCCGCTCCCACACCCGCTCCTCGACGAGCCGCGGCGGCAAACCCCATTCGTCGAGGGCAAGCCGCACGAAACGGGAATGCGGGCAGAGTGGATAGTGGAGCAGCGTCAGCATGCCATGCGGGCGCGTGAGAGAAGATGTCCGGGCTTAAGTCCTGCGAATCGATACCGGCAAGAGCAGCGCACTCGCGGCACCCTCTTATAGGCGAAGCGACGGCGCGGCAACCTGTCGGCCGCGCCTCCACCATTGCCAGAATTCCGGCCTTGCGTCACAAGTCTGACAAGGGAACCTGCAAGGTCCCTGCCGAATCGGGCGCCGCTCGCGCCCCTTCCCCGCCGCGGAGCTCTTCACGATGTTCGACGTCATCAAGGCGATCATTCTCGGCATCGTCGAAGGACTGACCGAGTTCATTCCCGTTTCCTCGACCGGACATCTGCTGCTGATCCAGCAGTTCCTCGGCTTCAGCGACGAGGACTTCGGCAAGAGCTTCACGGTCTTGATTCAGTTCGGCGCGATCTTGGCGTTGCTGTCGATCTATTTCGTGCGGCTGTGGCAGCTCTTCACCGGCATGTTCACCGATCCCAACGCCCGGCGTTTCATCATCGGCGTCCTGATCGCCTTCCTGCCGGCGGCGGTGATCGGGGCGACGGCCTACAAATTCATCAAGGAGGTGCTGTTCAACCCCTGGGTCGTGTGTTTCGCGCTGATCGCCGGCGGCGCCGTGCTGTTGTGGATCGATCGGCTCGATCTCAAGCCGCGCTACCATGAGGCGACCGGCTTCACGCTGCCGATGTATCTGGTCATCGGCCTTGCCCAGTGCCTCTCCATGGTTCCCGGCGTATCGCGCTCGGGCGCGACCATCGTATCGGCGATGCTGCTCGGCGCCGACCGGCGCGCCGCCGCGGAATTCTCCTTCTGGCTGGCGATGCCGACCATGGCCGGCGCGTTCGCCTTCGATCTCTACAAAAGCCACGCGCAGATGAGCAGCGGCAATTTCCTGCTCGTCGCCATCGGATTCGTGGTCTCGTTCATCTGCGCCTGGTTCGTGGTGAAGACCTTTCTCGATTATGTCTCGCGCCACGGCTTCACGCTGTTCGCCTGGTGGCGGGTCGCGGTCGGCACCATCGGCCTGATCGCGCTGGCGCTGGGGCTGTGAAGCCCGCCTGCGCTTAGTCGGCTGCCCGATCCGCTCCGTCGGATGCCGCCAAGCGCGCGGCACGGAATACGACGCGCGTGGCCGAGCGGCCTGGGAAGCCGCGGTCATCCGCGCTAAGATAAAGCCGCATTGCGAAATTAGATCGTGCGAATTCAGCTTGCCCACGAAAGGATAATCCAATGGCGAAGAAGCAATCGGATAGCGTATATCGGATCATCGACGTCGTCGGCGTCAGCGAAAAATCATGGGAAGACGCCGGACGCATCGCGGTAGAAACCGCCGCCGGCTCGCTGCGCGATCTGCGCGTGGCCGAAGTCACCAAGATGGACATGAAGGTGGAGGACGGGAAGGTCACGGCCTTCCGCACCCGCGTGGCGCTCTCGTTCAAATACGAGGGCTGATCGCAGGCTCGCCGTTACGCCATGCGGAATTGGCCGGTTTTGCGGAACCGCCAGAGATAGTCGGGCACGACGCTGCCGATCGAGGCGGGCACGATGCCGAGCGCCTCGATCGTGCGGCCCTGCTCCCGCGCCGAAGCCGAGACGATGTTGTCGCGCTGCAGCAGCTCGACCTGGTCGGGCGTGATCGGCGGCTTCGGCAGGAATTGCAGGATCCTCGCCTGCGCCTTCATCAGCGCGAACGGCACCGGCACCAGCAGCCGGCGGCGTTCGGTGGTGGCGAGGACGTACTCCATCAGCTCTTTGAACGTACGCACATCCGGACCGCCAAGTTCGTAGATCGTACCGGGCTTGCACTTCGCCGTCGACGGCGAGCGCGATCGCCTCGGCGACGTCGCCGGCAAAGACCGGCTGAAAGCGCATCTGCCCGCCGCCGGGAAGCGGCAGTGCCGGGGCGAGACGCGCGAGCGCGGCAAAGCGGTTGAAGAAGTCGTCCTCCGGCCCGAAGACGATCGAAGGGCGCATGATCGTCGCTTGGCTCTGCGCCGCCTGCACCAGCCGCTCGCCCGCCGCCTTGGCGCGCGCATAGTGCGACGGCGAGTTCTCGTCGGCGCCGATGGCCGAGACATGAACGAGGCGCGCGCCGACGGCATTGGCCGCCTGGGCTACGGCTTCCGCTCCCTCCGCCATGACGGCATCGAAGCGCTGGCGGCCGCGCTCGAACAATATCCCGACCAGATTGATGACGATGTCGGCATCGCGCGCCGCCGCCGCCACCGATTGCGGAAAGCGCAAATTGGCCTGCACCGCGTGGATCTGGCCGACCCGGCCGAGCGGCTGCAAATGGCCGGTCAGTTCCGGCCGGCGCACCGCGACGCGGATGCGGTAATTCCGGTTGGCGAGCGCGCGCACCACGTGACGGCCGAGGAATCCGGAGCCGCCGAACACGGTGACGAGCGTCTCAGACGGGTTCTGCAAGGTCATCGGCGGCGGAATACTCGATCGTCCTCGGCGTGTATAGTGGGGAGTGGGACACCGTCCTCACTCAACCGACAATCTCACGATCGATGACCCCCTGCGCTCGTGAGCAAGCGAGGAAATCTTCTCGACCATATCCGCCCTACCGTATTACAGCGTCGCGCGCGAAGCCGCGGTTCCATTGACAAGGCCGGGACCCCTCCCGTACCTATCGCCGCACGGCCCAGGTGGCGGAATTGGTAGACGCACTAGTTTCAGGTACTAGCGCCGAGAGGCGTGGAGGTTCGAGTCCTCTCCTGGGCACCATGTCAATGTTCGCCATCGTTCGCAGTGGCTCACTGTCATCCAATTAAAGCAAATTGGGACGACCAATATCCCGTCCTCGGCCTTTCACATCCGTGAACAATCGCTTGGCCTGCAAAGAGTATTCGCGCTGTCAGAATAAAGTAATGGAATTCATTGTCTTGCTTTCCTATTCGATCGGGGCGGCCCCCAGTCGTTCGTATTGATCTTCGAGCCAATGCATTTCTGAGCAATATTGCTCAAACGGATGCGCCTCCGGCGTGCTTAGTATTTTCATTTGCCGGATGGCTTCCCGGCTAACTACGTGTGCCTGCTGTCTCTTATCTCAAGGATCGCTTCCAGTGTCCGCCAGGTTGAGTGCGCGATTCCCTTCTCCCTCGGAAAGGCTTATGATCGGCGTGGAAGGCTATGTCATGGCGACGAAACGCCGACGCTCATTCGATACAAAATCGTTTCTTGCCCGTGTCGGGAACGGCCGGAGCATCGGCAAATACCGCAAAGGCCAAGTCGTCTTTTCACAGGGGGACGCCGGCGATGCGGTCTTCTACATCCAGAAAGGCAAGGCGAAGCTGGCCGTCGTTTCCGAGCAAGGCAAGGAAGCAGTCATCGCGATACTTGGTACGGACGAGTTCTTCGGCGAAGGATGTCTTGCCGGACAGGCGCAGCGTATAGCGACGGTCACGACGATGACGGACTCCGTCATCGCGCGCTTGGAAAAAACCGCTATTATCAAGGTGATCCATGAGGAACCGGCATTCTCCGAATTGTTTATTGCGCATCTTCTGGGCCGGAGCATCCGCGTCGAAGCCGACCTTGTCGATCAGCTATTCAATTCGAGCGAGAAGCGGCTGGCCCGCCTGCTGCTGCTGTTGGCGAACTTCGGCAAGGAAGGGCAACCCGAGCCGGTGATCGCTAAAATCAGCCAGGAGACGCTTGCGGAGATGATCGGAACGACCCGCTCGCGTGTGAGTTTCTTCATGAACAAATTTCGAAAGCTGGGCTTCATCGACTACAACGGCGGCATCGAAGTTCACAGTTCACTGTTGAACGTCGTTCTGCACGACCAGCCGCAAATCAAGAATTGAACTTGCGTTGCTTACGCGCGGCTGGGCGGTGCGATCCGTCGGCCCAAGGATGTGAGCAATTTTGCACAGCCTTTGCGGCGGCATGAGGCTTTAATCGGCGTGAAGCAAAAGGAGATCAAGATCATGTCGCTGGGACTTATTCTCATCATCCTCCTCGTGATCTTCCTCTTTGGCGGCTTTAGCGGCCGCTTCGGCGGCTACGGTTACGGCTACGGACACGGCGGCGTAGGTGTCATCGGCACCATCTTGATCATCGTTGTCGTTCTCATGCTGTTGGGGCGGATTTGACAGAAGGGTTCGCCCATGTTCACCGCCGAGCAATATCGCGCCAAGGCGATCGAATATTCCAAATTGGTGGGGATGGCGAACGGCCCGGACGAGGTGCGTCAGTTTGAGAGGCTCGAACGAAGCTTCATCGAACTCGCGGACAATGCGCAATGGATGACTGATAATCATGACAAGATCGTGCACGCGACGGGACACGCCAGCGCGCCGCTCACGCACGATCCAAGAGCGCGGAGCGTCTCGCAGCAGTGAATGGCGTACGCCACGCCGGTGCTCGCGTTCCGTTGCGGGTCAGTCCCGGAAGTCATCGCAGATGGGGTCACCGGCAAAAATAGTCGACAGCGAGGAAGAGCGCGATCCGCTGAAGTAGGAAAATGCAGCGGTGGATATCTGGCACCGCCAAGCCGAGTGAGCGCTTTTATACAGACTGCTTGTCTCAGCCGGCCGAGGCTGCGCGATCTTAGGAGGACGCCAACAAGGTGTCCCGGTCAGGAGGCTGACATGACAGAGGCTGACATGTTTCGGCTATACGCAAAGGAGGCGATGCACTCGTCCTCCAAATCCGCAAGCGAGGATGAAAGGCGGGACTTAGAAGGCCTTGCCTGCATTTGGGCGCAAGCAGCGTTGACAAGCGAGAGAGTGTTTGGGTCATGCTTTTGTTTCGTGGCTGCGCGACATTCCTGAAGCCGCATCGTCGACCGGTCAGATCGGTGTCCGGCAGCCGTAAACTCGGCCAGTGGTCAATTTTATTCCGTAAGAAACTTCAATAACTCGGAACTTAACGACGGCCAGTATTGTTTTCAAAGCACGACAATCAACGATTTTATTGGAGACTATCATGAAAAACACAAGAAAGACTTTGCTGATCACCGCTGCCACCGCCGCACTCATGGCGGGAACCGGATTGGCGGCTGCGCAAGGCACGAACGAAAACCGGGAAACCCCGGGCTCAGCCGCACATGACCAGAAGGCCCCGGGAGCAAAGATGGACCAGCGCCCGAGCAGTCTGCCGCAGAAGTCGCCGGCGCCGACCGCGCAGGCGCCCATGCAGGAGAAGCCGGCACCCACCGCGCAGGTGCCCACGAAGGAGAAACCGGCTGTGGCCCAGGCGCCAGCCGCTTCAAAGCCCGAGGTCACGGGCCAGGGAGGCGCCGCGCAAACTTCGGTGTCGCCGAACCCTCACACGCCTCCGGTCGCGGCGAGAGACGGGACGAAGTCCGGCGCACCGGCTGCGCTATCGACCGAACAGCACGCGAAAATTTGGAGCACGCTGCGGGGTGAAAAGGCCGAGCGCCTGACCAACGTGCACTTCTCAACCACGGTCGGCGAGGTCGTTCCAGGAACGGTTCGTCTTTACAGAATGCCTGCTTCGATCGTGGAATATGCACCCGAATATAGCGACTATGAATATGTCCTGGTCGGCGATGAGATTCTTATCGTGGATCCCCGCACGTTGAGAATCGTCGCGGTGATTGCCGCCTAAGTCGGAAGCGGCCAACTCCTGGCCGAACAGTGAGGGCGGCTCCGCTCCGCCCTCACTGTACTTCAACCGCGAGCGCGGGTGCGACCGTATCGGAAGCCTCGCATGGAGGATCTGGCATGACGAAGAAAACCACGACCGCTAGCGACAGCAAAAAGCAAGCTAAGGTTATTCATCCCGGCATGATGGGTGATGGCACCGAAGAGCAGAATCTTGGCGAGCGCGGCAACCCAGCGGCGCGTATAAAGAAGAAAGAAGTGGCCGCTGCCTTCGGCAAGCCGCGTCCCAAAAAATAGTTCTCGTGTTGATTAAACCTTGCGCCGGTCTTCCAATATTTCGAGCACAGTGAGCAGCCCCGGACACATGCAGTGTTGAACATGGCACCTACCGATCAGGGGAAAGTCGTGCCGCTGGCAGGAGAGCCGGAGGAACGTCCGCGGCCCTCGGATCCGAAGGCCGTATTCCTTGGCGGTCTCTTCGTCCTTGCGCTGCTGGCGGCAGCCTTTGTCGCGCGCGAGATCGTGTTGCCATTGGTCTTTGCCATCGTTCTCAAGCTCCTGCTGCAGCCGGCCTTGCGCCTATTGGAGCGGTGGCACATTCCGCGATTGCCCGCGGCGCTGCTGCTGATCCTCGCCCTATTCGGGACGATCGTCGGCTTGGGAACGGCCATTTCCGGTCCGGCCCGTACCTGGGCAGCCAAGCTCCCGGAAGGCATTCCTCGGCTCGAGGAGCGGCTGACTTTCTTGCGGGTGCCGATCAATACACTGCAACTGTTTTTGCAGCAGGTGGAAGATATTGGCGGAACGGGACCTTCACCAAATGGGGCTGTCTCGGAGCGAGGTGCAGCGCTTTTGACGACGCTGTTCACCGGAACCAGACACTTTGCCAGCGGCTTTTTCACGACCGTGCTGTTTCTCTTTTTCCTTCTCGTGTCCGGTGATATTTTTCTGCACCGCCTCGTCGAGATAGTTCCGCACTTCAGCAGCAAGCGCCAAGTCGTCGAAATATCGCGGCAAACCGAACAGGACATCTCGGCGTATCTGGTCACGATCACGATCATGAACGCGGGAGTGGGCATCGTCATGGCATTGGCGATGTGGCTCACCGGGGTGGGCGACCCGATCCTCTGGGGGACGGTGGCATTTCTGTTGAACTATGTGCCGATCCTCGGCACTGCTTTGGGCATTTTGATCTTCCTCCTCGCCGGCCTGTTGACCATTGACGCGCTCTGGCTGGCGCTGCTCCCGGCAGGCCTTTACCTCGGTTTGCATTTGATCGAAGGCCAGACTTTAACGCCGATGCTTCTGGCCAGACGGTTTACCCTCAATCCCGTCCTCGTCATCATCTCGCTCGTCTTCTGGTTCTGGATGTGGGGTATTCCGGGCGCGATCCTGTCCGTGCCGATGCTGGCGACTACCAAGATCATCTGCGACCGCATTCGGCCGCTGGCTGCTTTCGGTCATTTTCTCGAGGGGTGAAGCCAGCGATGTGAGCAATTTTGCACAGTCTTCGGCTTGGCATCGGACTTTACTAGCTGAAAGCGGTGACACTGGGACTTGCATCTCCCTAAGCTGGGGGAGAATTCGTCAGTTTGCTCCGGCGTGCGTCTCGGCTCGGGTGTCATCTCAGCAATCATCAACCCTACCATCGGCGCATTGTTGCTGTCGCTGGTCACTAGATTCGTTCGTGGCGGAGGCGGATGACGCAGAAGTTGGGGAGGAAATTGGGGAAGACGTTGATAGCCGACAGCTGGCAGGGGGCAGCTTTCGCGTGCTTTTTGGAGAGCAGACCTCATGGAGGTGGACATGGAAACGTCGAACTATCGAGCGCGCTCCGTGCCGGAAGCCACGTTGGCATGGCCTAGCAGCCAGCTGTGGATAGACCTTGATGCCGGGCGCGCACTCGCCCAGGCGATCGTGGATACGATCCGCGATCCTCTTCTGGTCCTCGATCAGCAACTGTGTGTCGTCACTGCGAGCCGCGCGTTCTGTCGAACGTTTAGAATGAACCCTCAGGACATTCAGGGTCGTCCAGTCTACGAGCTTGGCGTTGGCCAATGGGATATCCCCGAGCTTCGATTGCTGCTGGGCGAAGTCGCGCCACAGCACGCCGTGATGGAGGCTTACGAAGTCGAACGAGATTTCCCCATTATCGGACGACGCTCGATGCTCCTGAATGCGCGCGAGGTTTTCAATCAAGGAAATCAAAAGCTCATTCTTCTGGCGATCGAAGACGTCACCGATCAGCGCGCCGCCGAACGGCAGATGGTCGCGCTACTGCAACAGAAGGAAACGCTGCTGCAGGAAATGCAGCATCGCGTTGCCAACAGCCTGCAGATCATCGCCGGGATCCTTCTCCTCAAGGCGCGGACGGTGCAGTCGGAGGAGACGCGGCTGCATCTTCGGGATGCTCATCAGCGAATCATGTCGGTGGCGGCAGTGCAGCAGCAGCTGTTGGGCTCAAGCCACGGCCAGCCGATCGAGATCGGTCCTTATCTCGCTCGATTGTGCAAGACCTTGGCGGCCTCGATGACCGACGACAGTCGTCCGGTCTCATTGAAGGTCCACGCGGAAGGCGGCTCGGCCTCATCCGCCGAGGCGGTCAGCATCGGTCTCATTGTCACCGAGCTCGTCATCAACGCGCTAAAGCATGCCTTTGTCGGTGACCGGGCCTCCGACCTGCTTGTCGTTGCCTATGAGGCGGCTGAGACCAGCTGGAGGCTTGTGATTTCCGACAATGGGATCGGGGCATCGGAGGGCCAGGTGGATACGGACAAACCAGCTCCCGGACTGGGCACGATCATCGTCGAGGCCCTCGCCAAGCAGCTCGACGCTCGTGTGGAAGTCGTGAGGAATCAACACGGCACGACAGTGTCGATCACACATGGAACCTTAGATCGCGCCCGGCCTACACCCGCTCGCCCGGAGAGACGCCTGTCGCCGCAATCAAACGGCAGCTCCGGCGCGGTCGTTTGATCGCGAGTGCTCGTCCAGGAGCGTCGACGCACTTATACCGGCTTGAGGCATCGAATGATCCGGGCCGCAAGTGGCGGGTCGCCGGCAGACCTGATGCTTGGTTAGGCTTGCCGGCGTTTTGATTTGTCGATCAATCACGCCCTGTCAGCGACATGAGCAATCCGCCGGTTCGGCATTGATCACTGGCGCACCAGGTCAGGCATTGGACCCTTCGGCGGCCCGCGTCGTTCCGGTATTTCGACCAGCGCCACCCTCGTTGTCCCACCGTGCGATAGAGGCCGCGTGGAGGCTCGCATCACCTTGTGCGGGTTGAGCGCGGATCGACGCTACTGCTGTATCCTCGTTATCCTTATGCCGGTGCAGAAAGCGAGCGATTTGTCCTCTAAGAGCGGCGGTATCCAACAGCGCACCCATGCTGCCGGCATTGTCAAAGAGTTCCCGTCGCAGCTTGGTCGGCAACGTATTCCACTGCATGATAAGCGCGGCCCCAAGACAGCGCAGAATGTGTTCCTCTTCGTCTGCGAGGGCGATGCCGTCCGGTCGATCGTGTCCCGCACCGCTCAGGGCGTCCTCGTAATCTTGCGAGAGCGCTTGCTCGTTGTCTGCAAGCACCGCGAATCTTAGCTCGAGCTTTTGAAGATTGCGCTTTTGGTTTGAGCCGATCGACGATTTCGCCAAGTCACGGTATTCAGCCGCTTTCATTCGGTATTGCCTGGACGTAAACATGACGGAGGGTGCCCTTTCCAAAAGGCTTCCGCTCATGCGGATCGGCCTTTATCATTTTTTGGAAGCTATATGGACATGTGGGGATTGCGAGATCGAATAGCGAGCCCGGACGCAGGTCGATTCTCATTTGGGCGCGTGCTTGACCGTGATCCTCGACTCACCAGGCTGCCGAATTTCGATCTGCAGCACGACGAAACTCAGCCAGCATCTCGAGTGATCACCGGCTCTGCCTTATTAGATACCGATGCGTGACAAATACGCTTCCCCCCGAATTAAGTTATCGACGCGCCCTTGCGCTTTGATCTCGGTACCACAGATGCACAGGTACTGGCAGGCAGCAGCCTGCCGGAGAGCTGCCCACGAAACGGCGACATGCCGAAGTGTCCGTTTACCCACCGGCAGTACTAATGCCATCGGCTGGCACAATTCTAATCTAAAAGTTGATATTGCAGCTTTGCGGGTGCCGTCGGCACCCGTAGATCAGTTACGCATGTAGCCAGCGTGTGTACTAAAGAGATTTCAACAAAGAGAGCACCAATGAACAACGAAAACATGACGATCCATCTCAAGGTCAAGGACTTCAACGCTTGGCGTACAAGTTACAATGGACACGAGAAGGAACGCGCGTCTGCCGGCATTACTAACGGCAGAGTGTTCCACAGCCCCGACAATCCGAATGATGTGGTCATCCTCCAGGACGTCGTCGACATATCGAAGGCTCGCACCTGGTTGACCTCAAGCGAAATGAAATCGGTGATGGAGAAGAGCGGCGTACTTGGCTCGCCCACCATCCGTTTCGCCGCCGCGGCTTAACTCGGAAGCCCCAGCCCCCGTCCGGCTGGGGCAACCTACGCTAATCCGCCGCTCAACCAAACCCGGCGTCTTTTTCCGACTAGCGCTTACATGCGTTTCACTTTCTGACGCAGATATAATATTGACGCCGCAAGGGCGAAGTATTTTTTGGCGCGATTCGCCGCACAGGAGACATTTCATGAATTCAGATCTGGCCCGACAACGGGCGGAGAAAAGTTTCAAGAAGGAGGAGCGTGCGCGAGACGGTCGCGAGGCGATGAGCGAATATGAAGCTCAAACTCAAGCTATTCGCGAAAAGACCGCACGTCTGAAAGCGCTCCGATTGGCTAAAGCGGCGGTAATAGCCCTTTGAATTTTGCAGCGAGCACCGCGATCACGGGCCAGGGAATATCTGGCCCTTTTCCCAATTCCATCCCGAGCAGAGGAGGCGTGAGATGCGGGGCGCCATCAGCGAAGAAGAAAGACTAACCGAGGACGACATCGCCCGCAAAAAGCTGGGCCCTCGCGGCGTGCCGGGTGGTCAGGATACCGCGAAAATGACGCCGCAACAGGAAAAGAATATTCCCAAAACAGGCGACTTTGACGGCCATACCGCCTGAATGAGCAGGACTAGGGTTTGGAGTGGCGTCTTGCTCAGCGTCGGCGTGACCCTACCTTAAATTCTGCGCATAAGAGGTACGGCAATGACAGCGCGTGAAGGAAAGACGGCACTGGTCACCGGCTCGACCGACGGCGTCGGGCGCGTGGTGGCAAAACGATTGGCGCAGGACGGCATGCGCGTTCTGGTGCACGGCCGCGATCGCGAGCGCGGCGAGGGGCTGGTCGCCGAGATCGAGGCCGCCGGAGGCTCGGCGGAATTCCTTGCTGCCGACCTATCCGCGCTGGCCGAGGTGCGGCGCCTGGCCGATGCGGTGCGCAAGACGACCAGCCGGCTCGATCTCCTCATCAACAATGCCGGCATCGGCAGCGCCGGCCCGAAGGGCGCGCGGGAGACGAGCGCCGACGGATACGAGCTGCGCTTCGCCGTGAATTATCTGGCCGGTTTTCTGCTGACCTATCAGCTCCTGCCGCTCATCAAGAACAGCGCGCCGGCCCGCATCGTCAACGTCTCCTCGCTCGGACAGCAGGCGATCGACTTCGCCGACGTGATGCTGACGCGTGGCTACAGCGGCTCGCGCGCCTATTGCCAGAGCAAGCTGGCGCAGATCTTGTTCACCATCGACCTCGCCGCCGAGCTCAAAGGCACCGGCGTCACGGTCAACACCCTGCATCCGGCGACCTACATGAACACGACCATGGTGCGCCGGGCGGGGGTGACGCCGACGAGCAGCGTCGAGCAAGGGGCCGACGCGATCCTCCATCTGGCGACCGGCGCCGACCTCGAGGGGCGGAGCGGACTTTTCTTCAACGGGCAGAAGGAAGCGCGGGCGGACCCGCAAGCCTATGATGCGCAGGCGCGGCAGCGCCTGAAGAGCCTCAGCCTGGAGCTTACTCGCCCCTCATAGCGGGCGTCGCTTTAACCCTCGCGCAGCACGCGCGCGGCGGCCGCTGGCGTCTCGGCGAGGAGCCACTTGCCGTGCAGCGGGTCGCCGGCAGCGATGGCGTCGGCCATTTGCGCGAGCACATGGCCGCGAAGCTGATGCTTGATCCGTGCATAGCCACCGGTGGGCGCCATCGCCAGTTCCCGGGCTTTGGCTTCGCTGCACGCCAGGACCGCGCTCGCCGGCTGCAGCTCGTCGACAATGCCGAGCGCGAGGGCGCGGGCCGGGCCGTGATTTTTGCCGGCGAGGACGAGCTCGCGGGCGACCTGGGGCGTCAGCTCCGCGCGCACCACCGCGCCGGCCGACACCGGATAGGGAACGCCGACGCGGATCTCGGTGAGACCGAACAGCGCTCCGGTTTCCGCCGCCACCCGCCAGTCGCACGCCAACGCCAGCACGAGCCCGCCGGCGATCGCGTGCCCGTTGACGGCGGCGACGACCGGGATCGGCATCGCGTAAAGCCGGTGGATGACCTCATTCAGCCGGGCGAGCATGCGGTTCTGCTGCGTGCCGTCGTAGCGGGGGATTTCCTTGAGATCGAGGCCGGCGGAGAAGACCGATCCATGACCGGTCAGGATCATGGCGCGGATCGTCGAACGCGCACCAACCGCGATCAGGACGCGATCGAGTTCTTCGAGAAACGAAAGGTCGATGGCGTTCGCCGGCGGACGATTCATGGTGACGGTTGCGACACCGTCCCGTTCGTCGATCGCGACTTGATCATTGGACACAGCAATAGACTCCATCGGCTGCGCGTCGTCATGCGGCCGGGAGGACGACGGAGCCGTTGCTCCGGCCCGGCTCGGCCCGAGCATGCCACATGATAGTTCATAGGTGAAGTATTCTTAGCGACGAGGCTTAAGCGCGGATAATCTTCCGCCGCTTATGTCCCGCCGAGACCTAGCCGCCAAATCTATAATTGACGCCGGCGCGAACGATGCTTTCGTTGAATTTGACGGCGATGTTGGGAATGAGCGGCGGTCCATTTGGATTCTGGATCGCGCAATTGGTCGTGCATGAGCCGTTGGGAAGGTCGACGAACAGGTACTCGGCCTTGGCCGTCCAATGCGGGGCAAAGGCAACCTCTACGCCGGCGCCGCCGGCCCAGCCGGTTTTGGTCACATCGCTGACCGGATCGCTGGAGAAGTTGGCGCGGACGTCGCCGAAGGCGGCGCCGCCGGTGCCATAGACGAGGAAGCGGTCGAACGCATAGCCGACGCGGCCGCGCACGGTGGCGAGCCAATCGTTTCTGGTCAGGCAGCCTCCAGCGCAGAGGCTCGTCGCCGTGAACGTGCCGAAGCCGCCGGCGTCGGCCCAATCGCCGTCGGCTTCGACGCCGAACACCCAGGCGCCAGTCTGATAATTGGCCCCGAGCGTGCCGCCGAAGACGAAGCCGGAGGTGTTGAAATTGCCGCTCGACATCCCGGTCACGCTGTCGGTCCAAGCGCTGCCGCCGAAGCTGTAGCCGCCATTGACGCCGAGATAGAGCCCGGTCCAGCTCCAGCTTGTGGGCGGCGGCGCTTTGGTGAGCAGCGGCGAGGCGGGATCACCGAATACGTGTCCCGCGCCCGGCAAGGTTCCGCGCACCCCGACATAGGCGGCGAACGGTATCCCGGGAACGAAAGTGCGCGGGTCGGTCAGATTCAAATAGGGGACTTCAGTGACATCGAAGAACGTGCCGAAGACGTAATAGTGCTGGTCGAACAGGTTTCTCACCAGGCCGAACAGCTCCACGTTCTCCGACAGCTTGTACGACGTGTGCAGATTCACCACCCAGTAGGCCGGCACCTTGGGGTTCTGATTGGACGCGTCGCCGACCAGGTACTGACTGCCGAAGACGTTGAGGTCGGCGCCGACCTTCCACGGATCGGTGACCTGATAATCGGCGCCGAGCCTTGAAGCGGAAGTCGGGAATGCCCGGGATGTGATCGCCGGGCACGACAAAGATGTTGCCATTGGCGTCGGCGAACGGGTTGAACGGGGACGAGAGCGTCAACGCATTGCGGAACGTCGCATCGACGGAGGTGAAATTTGCGTAAGCATTCCAGCGATCCCATTTGTACGTTGCGCTGGCTTCGATGCCCTGGCGAAGCGTGTTGCCGCCGTTCTGAAAGAATTCATGGCCGATGATCGGGCTCGCGACATTGATGATGTCGTCGGTATTGAGCGCGTAATACCCGTCGACGTTCCAATTGAACTGACCCTTTCCGATCGCGAAATTGCCCCGCAGGCCGGCCTCGACGGTGTGCGATACGACCTGCTTGAGATTGGGATCCCCGACCAGCGAGTTGTCGAGCAAGCACGGCCGCGTCGGATCGGAGCATTCCAGCTCCAGTGGCGTCGGCGCCCGGTTGGCCACGGCATAACCGCCAAAGACGGTGACGTTGGGAGTGATCTTGTAAGTCGCGCCGATCGACGGATTGAAGTGGCTGTAACTGTGGTTGCCCGTGAGCAACGGATCGTTGCCCAATTCGTCCCGCAAGTTGATCTGGGCGAAGTTGAACCGGGCGCCGGCGGTGACCGAAAGGCGCGAGGTGACGTCGAACGTGTCGGTCGCATAGAGGCCGGTGTAGAGCGTCTCGGCGCCCAGCCCGACCGGCGCGACGTCGCCCGAGGGCTGGTCGATGAACAGGCCGGTTCCCTGCACCGTCGGCGGAATACCGGAGATCGTGCCCAACTCGCTCGTGGTGGAGAATTGCACGAGCCCGCGGTCGAGGCTCGCCCCGACCACGAAATTGTTGCTGTGATCGAACACTTTGGCGGAAGAGGCCACCTGTGCGGAGCCGCCGAAACTGTTGGTCGTCGTCCAGGTGCGGTCGATCTCGCCGAGAAGGGCCGATCCCAGCGCACCGCTGGCCGGGATCGTCTGTCCGGTGGTCGTCGTCAGGTTGGACACCGTACCGTCGAGGTTCGGGAAGCAAAGCACGGTCGGATCCGGGCATCCGGAGTTCTGTGCGTTGGTGCCGTTGCCGTCGACGTGGGCTTGCTGGAAATGGCGGTAGTAGGCGACCGCCTGATAGGTCAGGGTATCGGTCGGCTTCCAGCTGGCGCTGCCGGTAAAAAAGGCGAGCTGATTATCGGTCGTCTGCGGTGTGGTGAAGACGCTCGACCAGTTCTGGGCGAGCATCTGTACCGGCGTCGCGGCCAGCGCGCCGAAATGGTTGTCGGCGCCGGTAAAGGAGAGATGGAACTCGGTGTTGTTGTCGCCGCGCGCGCCAAGATCCGCATACATGCGCCGCAGCCGCGACGGCGAATCCTCGCGCCAGCCGGCGTCGTCGATCGCGTCGGCGGTGACGTAGCCGGAGAAGTTGCCGTTCTGCCCGCCCGCCTGCACCGACGTCGCGACGCGGCCATATGAACCGGCGCTGACTTCGCTTTCGACCCCGTGATAGGTGAATCCGTTTTTCATTTCCAGCGACAGCGCGCCGCCGATGGCGTTGAGCCCGTAGACCGGATTGCTGGGAACCAGCGTCATCCGGTTGATGGCGTTCTCCGGCAGAAAGTCCCAATTGATGATGTCGCCGAAGACTTCGTTGATGCGCACGCCGTTCTGATAGACCGCGAGCCCCTGCGGCGTGCCGATCACCGGCGAGGCGGTGAAGCCCCGATAGTTGATGTCGAGCTGGAACTGATTGCCGGTCTGATCGCCCAGCGAGACGCCGGGCAGTCCTCGCGCCATCGCCTGCAACAGGTCCGGCGCCGTGCTGTGGTCGAAATCGGAGGCGGACATCACCTGCACGTTCGCGGGAATCTTGTCGAGATCGACGGCGCCGGGCTCGGCCGGCGCGGCGGCGGGCTGCGAGCTTGCCGGGGCGGCAGCCGCCGAAGCCGCGGGCGGGGCGCTGCGCGGAGGCGGCGCCCGGCGTGGTGGCGATGACGCGGATTTCGGGAAGCTTGACTGCGCTCGAGTCGGCAGTCGCGGTCGAATTCTGCTGCGCGGCTGCGGGCGCCATCGATGCGGCCATGGGTGCAGCCATCGATGCGATCGCAAGCAGGCCATGAAACGCGATCCGGAGCGCGCACCCGCGAACGGCAAAACTCACAGACCCAAGCATGTGCACGCCGCCCCGACCAACCCCGCTGATCCTGCCACCATACGCACGCCGGCGTCAGGGCAGGTTCTTCCAATCGAGCCGGGAACTTTTGGCAATCGCAACGGTCGCCGCACAATCACGCGAGGCCGAAGACCCGGCCGCGACCAGCGCGCCGCAACCGCATTGAAAGCGCCAGCGCCGTCGGGCATGCTGGCAATATCAGCGGGCGAAGACCCGCTTCGTCTTGCGGTTCGCTAAGCTGACACAAGAACAGGGAGGACTCAGCCGTGAAACATATTGGCCACGCGACGGGCCTGGCGCTTACAGGCTTGCTCCTATCATCGGTCGCCGTTTGGGCCGGTCCGAAGGTCGTTTCGGGACCCGGCGCCAATGCGGGATGCTTCAAGCCCTGGTCGGACAAGACCAAGTTCTTCCAATGGGACAAGCAGGCGGGACCCTACAAGATCGCCCTCGTCAACGGCTTCGTCGGCAACACCTGGCGCATTCAGATGGTCAAGACCGCCAAGGCCTTCGCCGAGCAGCCGGGCATCAAGGAGAACATCAAGGAGTTCAAGGTCGTCTCGACCGGAACCGACGTCGCCGCGCAGCTCGGTGCGATGGAGGACTTCATCAACCAGGGCGTCCAGGCGATCGTGACGATCGCGGTCGCGCCGGACGGGTTCGATCGCATCATCCGCCTCGCCGACAAGAACAATGTCGTCGTGGTTCCGTTCGACAACATCCTCGACACCGACAAGGTGATGATGGTCAACGAGGACCAGAAGGAAATGGGCCGCAAGTCGGCGCATTGGCTCATCGACCAGTCGGGCAAGACCGCCGGCGACGTCCTCGAGGTGCGCGGGCTGCCGGGCAACTCGGTCGATCGCGACCGGCATGTCGGCTTCCGCGAGGTGATGGAAGCGGCGCCCAACAAGTTCAACATCACCGAAGTCGTCGGCAACTGGGACACCGGCACCTCGCAGAAGGTCACCGCCGACGCCTTGGCGGTCCACGGTCATTTCGACGCCGTGTTCACGCAAGGCGGCTCCGACGGCACCGTGCAGGCGATGATGGACGCGCATCATCCCTTCGTGGCGATGTCGGGCGAAGGCGAGAACGAGTATCGCAAGCAGATCGCCGACCACTCCAAGGACGGCCTGAAGGGCATGTCGTACGGCCAGTCGCCGGCGCTGGTCGCCATCGCGATGAAGGCGGCGATCTCGGCGCTGCAAGGCAACGTCATGCCGCAGCTGATCTCGATCCCGATTCCGGTCGCGACCTACAAGGATTTGAAGGCGGGAGTGAACTATTGGCCCGATCTCAAGGCCAATTTCTTTGCCGACAATCAGTTCACGCCCTGCGGCGTCGAGTTCACGGCGCCGCAGATCATGGCGCAGAGCGAGAAGAACACGCAGTGATCGCTTGAGCGAACGACAAGCCGGCCGGCGTCGCGCCGGGCCGGCTTGTCGCCGCTACCGTTACGGCAAGCGCGAAGTCCGACCAGGGCCGGCCATGACAGCAGCGACGGGAGCCGACTTTCTCGTCCTCTCAGGAATTTCCAAGCGGTATGGCGGCGTTCGCGCGCTCGACAACGTCGACTTCAGTTGCGGACGCGGTCAAGATCCACGCGGTCCTCGGCGAAAACGGCGCCGGCAAATCGACTTTGATCAAGATCATCGCCGGCGTCGTTCCGCCCGACGCCGGCGAATTGCGGCTGGATGGAGCCTTGCGTGAGTTCCCGAACCCGGCCGCCGCGGCGGTGGCCGGCATCGTTTGCATCTTCCAGGAACTGTCGCTGATGCCCGATCTTTCGGTCGCCGACAATATTTCCATCTTATCGCCGCCCCGGCGCTTCGGCATGATCGACAACCGTGCGCAGCGCCGGCGCGCCGAGGCATTGCTTGCCGAAGTCGGCTGCGAGGACGTCAATCCGCTGCTGCGCGTGCGCGATCTGCCGCTGTCGCGCCGCCAGATGGTCGAAATCGCCAAGGCGCTCGGCCAGAAGCCGCAGCTTCTCATCCTCGACGAGGCGACCTCCGCCTTGACGCGCGCGGACGTCGAAAAAGTCTATGCGCTGCTGGCGCGACTGAAGATGGAGAACGTCGCGATCCTTTATATTACCCACCGCATGCACGAGGTCGAAGCTTTGGCCGACCGCGCTTCGGTGTTCCGCAACGGCCGCCACATCGAGACCTTCGACAAGGGCGCGCGATCGACCGCCGAGATCGTGCAACTGATGATCGGCCGCGACATCGCGACCCAATATCCGCCAAAGCCCGCGCGACGCGCGCCCGGCGCCGGCGTTGAAAATCGAGAACCTCGGCTGGGACAATCGCCTCGCGGGCATATCGCTCGACGTCGGCGCGGGCGAGGTCGTCGGCCTTGGCGGCTTGGACGGCCAAGGCCAGCGGACGCTGCTGCTGGCGCTGTTCGGCGTGCTGCGCGGCGTGAGCGGCCGGGTCACGGTCAACGGCCGCGCCGTGCGGCCGGGTTCGCCGGCTCAGGCCAAGACGCGGGAGATCGGCATCGCCCTGGTGCCGGAAGACCGCAAGACCGAAGGCCTGATGCTGCCGATGTCGGTCACCGACAATCTCGCCATCGCCTCGCTGCCGAGTCTCTCCTCCGGGCCTTTTGTCGACGGCGGCAAGGAGAAGCGCGCGGTGGACGCCGCCATCAGCCGCCTCCGCATCAGGGTCGGCGCCAAGAGCGACGCCGTGTCGACGCTATCCGGCGGCAACCAGCAGAAAGTCGTCATCGCCAAATGGCTGATGACCGAGCCGCGGATCATTCTGCTCAACGATCCGACCCGCGGCATCGATGTCGGCACCAAGCAGGAACTCTATCGGCTCGTGCGCGAGCTCGCCGATCAGGGCGCGGCGGTGCTGTTCTATTCGACCGACTATGACGAGTTGATCGGCTGCTGCGATCGTGTCGCCATCATGTATGACGGCCGCATCCTGCGCGAGCTCGCGGGCGACGACCTCAACGAAACCAACATCATCGCCAGTGCGCTCAACATCGAGCCGGGCGCCGGCGCGGCCGACGCGAGCAAGGCGGCCCATGCCTAGCAATCTCGCCATCAGGCTGCGGCAGAACATTCCCTTCGTGACCGCGCTCGCGCTGTTCTGCGTCATCTATTCTCTCTACCACCTCGCGCATCCGAAGGGTTTCTCCTCCGCCGTGCTGGTGCAGAACGGCAACGAGGTCTTCACCCTCGCCATGGTGGCGATGGCCCAGACCGTGCCGGTGCTGATGGCCGGCCTCGATCTTTCGGTCGGCGCGCTGATGACCATGGTCGATTGCTTCGCGAGTTATCTGCTCAGCGGCGCGGCCGAGGGAACGCCGCTCTCGCTCGACCTCGCCGGGCTGCATCTCACGCTCGGGACGCTGCCCGGCGGAATGGCCGGCATCGCTCTCGGTATCGATCATCTGTCTCGCGATCGGCACGCTGGCCGGCCTGCTCAACGGCGCGGTCGTCGTCTATGGCCGCATTCAGCCGATCATCGCGACGCTGGCGACCGGCGCAATCTATATCGGCATTGCATTGTTCCTGCGCCCGCAGCCGGGCGGCAAGATCGACGATGACCTGAACTGGGCGATGACCAACTCGCTCGGCGACTTTGCCTCGACCGCGCACATCTTCGACGACGGCGCCGCGCCTTGGTTCGCCCCCTTCGCCTGGATTCCGGTGCCGTTCGTGCTGCTCGCCGTGATCGCGCTGGTCGTCTGGGTCCCGTTCCGCCGTTCGGTCACCGGCCGCGCGGTCTACGCGATCGGCTCGGCGGAAGGCGCGGCCTATATGTCCGGCCTCAACATCAATCGCGCCAAGATCGCCGCCTTCACGCTGGGCGGCTTCTTCGCCGCTTGCGGCGGATTGTTCCTGGCGATCGAGACCTCGTCCGGCAACGCCGACATCCCGCAAGCCGGCGCCTATACGCTGAACTCGATCGCCTCGGTGGTCATCGGCGGCACCTCGTTGCTCGGCGGGACCGGGGGAGCCATCGGCTCGATCTTCGGCGCGCTCATCCTGCGCGTGATCTCCTTCTTCTTTCGCATCTTCGATATCGCGCCGCTGCTGCAGCCGCTGTTCGAAGGGATCATTCTTCTGGCGGCGGTGAGCATCGGCGCGCTGCGGGTGTTGCGCGTCAAGAACACGCTGGAGCTCTTCCGGTGACCGCGATCCCGGCGCGCCTGAGCCTGTCGCGCGACGATCGGCCGATCTTCATCGCCGCGCTTTTCGTCGTCGCGATCCTGATCGCCGGCACCGCCTACACTTTGCAGCGCTTCGGCAGCGCGCCGCTGCTCTCGCCGAACTATCTGCTGCAGCAACTGCAGATCGGCGCCTTCCTCGGCATCGTCGCCGCCGGGATGATGGTGGTCATCCTGATCTCGCAGATCGACCTCTCGATTCCCTGGACGTTGACCGCCGCCGCGATGATGGCGACCACGGTCGGCGGCCCCTGGGCGATCCCGATCGGCCTCGCCGTCGGTCTCGCCGTCGGCGTCGTCAACGGGCTTGGCGTCGCCTATCTGCGCGTGCCCTCGATGATCTTCACGCTCGGCGTCAACGCGGTGATGCGCGGCCTGATGGTCGCGCACACCGGCGGTTACGCGCCGCAAACCACGGCGACCGGCCTGATGCGCACTCTGGCGTCCGGACATACTTTCGGCATTCCCAACGCCCTCTTTGTTTGGCTTGCCGTGTCGCTCGATCGTCGTGATCATTCTCCAGCGCATGGCGCTCGGCCGCTACATCTACGCCATCGGCAACAAAGAGGCCGCGGCCTATCTCGCCGGCGTCAATACGCGGGGCGTGACGGTCATCTGTTTCGCGCTCTGCGGGCTGACCGCCGGCCTCGCCGGCGTATTGCTCGCCGGTTATTCGCAGAAGGCCTACCAAGGCATGGGCGACGCCTATCTCCTGCCCTCGATCGCCGCGGTGGTGATCGGCGGCACCAATATCCTCGGCGGCCGCGGCCGCTATCTCGGCACCCTCGTCGGCGTGATCCTGATCGTGCTCTTGAACAGCGTGCTCTCGATCATGGAAATGCCGGAGGCGGGCCGCCAGGTGATCTATGGCGGGGTGATCATCCTGATGCTCTTGGTCTACGGACGCGGCGAGCGGATAACGAGCTAAGCGAGGGAGGAATGATGCACGAACAGGTAACCCCGCTCGGTCAAACCGGTGTTCCACTTACTCCCAGCGCGCCGCTGCCTCTGGGGCCGCTGCCGGATTCGCGCTATCCGGATCCGCACATCGAGTCGCTGAAGAAGCGCAAGGGCGCCATCGGGGCCAGCGGCTTCCCGGCGTTCGCCGGCACCAATGCCGTCGAGCGGATCGCCACCGGCTTTCGCTGGGCCGAAGGTCCGGTCTATTTCCCGGCCGGGCGCTATCTCCTGTTCAGCGACATTCCCAACAACCGCATCATGCGCCTGTCGGAGGACGACAATCATTTGAGCGTCTTCCGTGCGCCGTCAATGAACGCGAACGGCAACACCATCGATCGGCAAGGACGCTTGATCACCTGCGAGCACGCCACGCGGCGGGTCACCCGCACCGAGATCGACGGCTCGATCACGATCATCGCCGACAGCTACAACGGCAAGAAGCTGAACTCGCCGAACGACGTCGTCGCCGCCTCCGATGGCTCGATCTGGTTCACCGATCCGCGCTACGGCATCATGGGTTATTACGAAGGGCTCAAGGCCGGCCAGGAGCAGGAAAAGCAGAACGTCTACCGGGTCGATCCCAAAAGCGGCGAGGTCAAAGTCGTGGTCGACGACTTCGTGCAGCCGAACGGCATCACCTTCTCGCCCGACGAGAAGAAGCTCTACGTCATCGACACCGGCTACTCGGACGGCCCCGACAACCCCTCGCATATCCGCGTATTCGATGTCGATATCGAGAGCGGGAAAGTGTCGAACGGCAAGCTCTTTGCCGGCGACTTCAAGCCCAGCAACAGCGACGGCATGCGCTGCGACGTGGAAGGCCGCGTCTGGTGCTCGATGGGGTGGGGCGACCCGCAGGAGGACGGCGTGCACTGCTTCGCCCCCAACGGCGAGCTACTCGGCAAGATCCACATTCCGGAAACGGTCGCCAATCTGTGTTTCGGCGGGCGTTTCAAGAACCGGCTGTACATCTGCGGCTCGACGTCGCTCTACGCGGTCTACACCAGCACACAGGGCGCGATGAAGCCGTGATCCTCGGCGGCGACCGGGCAGTCTGCCGCGTTGGATCGAACGCCGGCTAGGACGTTGCCGACAGCATCTGCACGGCGGTGCGGATCAATTCCGGCAGGTTGCGGGATTTGAGCTTCTGCTTGAGCTGGGAGCAGACGTTCACCACGGTCTTGTAGCTGACGTGGAGTTCCTCGGCGATCTGGCCATAGGCTTTGCCTTCGGCCAACAGCGACAGCGTCTGCAGCTCGCGCGGCGTCAAATCGGCAAGCGGATTTGCCGCGCCGAGGCGTGCACCAGCGCCACCCGCATGGCGAGGTCGTTGCTCAAATACGGCTTGCCGTCGCGAACTTTCTCGAACGCTTCGGCCAGGTCCGCCGAAGAGGTGTCCTTGAGCACGTAACCGGTGGCGCCGGCCTCGAGCGCGCGCGCGACAATGATCGGATCGCTGTGCATGCTGAGGACGAGGATGCGCACGCGCGGGTCGTGCGCGTTGATGCGGCGGATGAGCGGCAGACCGCCGAGCCCGTTGCCTTGCATCGCCAGATCGGCAATCACCACTTCGGGACGATGACGCCGGTAGAGCCGGTAGCCGGAAGCGGCATCGCGCGCCTCGAGCACGGCTTCGATACCCGCATCCTCCAGCATCCGCCGGCAGCCCTGCAGCACGATCGGATGATCGTCGATGACGAGGACGCTGGTCATGCCTTCGCACCGCTCATCTGGCCGGCTTCCGCCGCGGCGTTCCGCGGCTCGGCTACGGGAATGATAATACGCACGCAGGTGCCGCGGCCAGGTCCGCCGTCGACGTCATAGTAGCCGCCCAAGCCTTCGACCCGCTCCTGCATGCCGCGCATGCCGAAGCCCGGCGGCGTGCCGGGCTTCATGCCGCAGCCGTCGTCGCGCACCGACAGAGCGAGCCGCGCCTCGGGCGCGATATGGCTGAGATCGACGGTCACATGTTCAGCCCGCGCGTGGCGGATGGCGTTGGTCAAGCTCTCCTGAATGCAGCGATAGACCGTCAGATCGATGGAATCGCCATAGCTGCGAGCGACGTTCGCCGCCGCGAAGGAGAACGAAATCTGCGAATGCTGGCGCGCGCGCTCGCGCACGAGCTGGTCGAGCATCTCCTCGAGCGGGACATGGCCGAGCGCCATCGGCCGCAACCGGTCGAGCATGCTGCGGTTGATGCTCTGTAGATGCTCGATGATGCCCAGGATGTCGTGCAAGCGCGCCGAGACGCTTTGCCTGGCTTGTTGCGGAAGCTCGGCTGTCGCGCTCGCAATCGACGAGGCATTGGCCTTCAGCCCGAACAGGCAAGGTCCGACCTCGTCGTGCAGCTCGAGCGCGGTGCGCCGGCGTTCGTCATCCTGCGCCGTGATCAGCCGGCGATTGAGCTCGCGGTTTTCCACGCCGAGCGTCTCGAGCGCAAGAGCCAGCGCGTTGAAGTGCTCGGCGATGGCGGCAAGCTCGCGCGTATGCGGCCGCGCCAGCCGCACATTGTAGGTCCGTCGTTCGAGGTCGGAGAGACCGCTCACCAGTCCGGTCAGCGGATCGAGCACACGCCCGAACAGAACATAGAGAATGCCGATCATCGCGATGTTGAGCAGGAAGGCGACGGTTCCGATCGCGACCGCGTTTTCCCAGATCTCGGCGATCTCGTCGGCGGGCTCGCCGCTGATTTGCACCTGCCCGAGGTTGCGGCCGTCGGCGACGACCGGGACATCGTGTATCTCGATCGGCGGGCTGACCAGCGCCGCGAACCAGGCCGGCGCCGGCGCGCGTTCCTCGGCGTGGCGATCGCCGCTCCTGTCGGCATCCGGCGTCAGCGCAATCGGAACGCCGGCCTTGTCGGTGACGGCGATGCGCACGTGGCGTATCGAGCGCAACTGCGCCGGCAACATCGCCAGGAACTGCTCGGCCGGCAGCTGCTGATGCACGAAATTGACGGCGTCGCCGACCAGGAGCTCGGCGAGCCGCATCGACGCCGTCATCTCAACCCGCGTTTGTGCGCGCGCCCGCAGGATGGTGACGCTGCCGGCAAGAAGCACCGCGACCACGTCGATCAGGACGAGCACGAGCAGGAGCTGCGCCCGGACCGAACGCCCGTACCAGAGCGCGTGCATCATCCACCGCCACGAGGACCGCGGCCACGGCAACGCCGCAAGCGTGGATGCCGACGGGGCGCTAATAATCTTCCCTCCTTGGCGGTCGGAACCTCAATCCGCGGCCGGTATCCTTTCAGTCGTGGCAGATTTTTTCAATCCGTACGCGGCGATCATCGAAGCCCTCGATTTGCCGTCGGCGCGCTCATGCGGACGTTTTTGACGAGCCTTTTCGGTTGCGATATTCAAGGATTCGCGCCGGCATCCGACAATTCGAGGGCACCCGCATCAACCTCCGGCAGCACGTCACCCAATGACCATCCGCCTGCATCGCGGCGATCTGCCGGATCTATCGCGCTATACCGGCGCGGTCGCCATCGACACCGAAACGATGGGGCTCAACCCCGACCGCGACCGGCTGTGCCTGGTGCAGCTTTCGCCCGGCGATGGTTCGGCGGATCTGGTGCAAATCCCGCCGCATCTCCAAGATGCTTCCAGCTTGGCGCCCAATCTGAAGCGGCTCCTCGCCGATTCCCGGCTGCTGAAGATTTTTCACTTCGCCCGCTTCGATCTCGGCATGCTCTACAAGACCTTGGGCGTGATGCCGGAGCCGGTGTACTGCACCAAGATCGCCTCGCGGCTGGCGCGGACCTACACCGACAAGCACGGGCTCAAGGATCTGGTGCGCGAGGTGCTGGGACACGACCTGTCGAAACAGCAACAATTGTCCGACTGGGGCGCGGCGGAACTCAGCGATGCACAGTTGTCGTATGCCGCCTCCGACGTGCTCTATCTGCACGCGCTGAAGGAGCGGCTCGACGCGATGCTGGCGCGGGAGTCCCGCGACGCTCTGGCGGCGGCCTGCTTTCGGTTCCTCCCCGACCGGGTGCGGCTCGACCTCGCCGGCTTTGCCGCCGAGGACATCTTTGCCCATTCCTAGCGGCGTTTTAGCGGCCCCGCCCGGGCCACATTCGCAGGCGACAATGGCCATGCGGACCCGGTAAAATCGACTGTCCGCCCGAATCGGGGCTAACGGCCTTAAGGGGAATAGCCGCCTGACCATCGCCCATCATGTCGACGTCGCAAGAGAGGCCGCGTTTTCGGCAAGTGCTCGCGGCGATATCGAACGCAGCTATCGCACCGCGCTGCGGCACAGCCGCCGCGTCCGCTGGCTTCGTCTCGGCGTGCCGGCCGGCATCGCCGCGGTGCTGCTCACGGTCGTGATCGCCAACTACGCACCGATCGATAGCTTTCGGTTGCCGGGGGAGCTCGGCAAGCTGGTCATCAAAGGCACCAAGATCACGATGCAACGGCCGCGCCTCGACGGCTTCACCTCAGATGCGCGCCCCTATGAGTTCACGGCAAACGACGCGGCACAGGACATCAGCAAACCCGATTTTATGGAACTGCAGGAGCCGCGCGGCAGAATGCGGATGCAGGACAAGAGCACGGTCGACATGTCGGCCAAGTCCGGCACCTACGACATGAAGAGCGAGATGCTGACGCTGCAGGACGATATTCACCTCGTGTCATCGACCGGCTACGAGGCGCGCCTGAGCGAGGCGGTCGTCGACCTGCGCAAGGGCGACGTGGTGTCGGAGAAACCGGTCTGGGTGAAGCTGCTCAACGGCGTCCTCAACGCCAAGCGGCTGGAAGTCGTTGACAATGGCAGCGTCATGCGGTTTGGCGGCGGCGTGGCGATGACGCTGGAGCCGGACAAGGCTCCCGCGAAGGCAGACGAATGATGAAGCTTCGGCTCTGCATGGCGGTATTGGCCTTGGCGGCGCCGGGATTGGCCGCGGCGCAGGGTCAGCATCCGGCCGCGCCGAGCCCGACCCAGAGCATTGTTCAGGGCGGCGAGAACAAGGATCAGCCGATCCAAATCGAATCCGCGTCGCTCGAAGTTCGCGACAAGAGCAAGATGGCGACCTTCTACGGCAATGTGCAGGTGGTCCAGGGCGACACGACGATGAAATGTCAGACGCTCGTCGTCTTCTACGGAGCGGAGGACGGCGCCAGCAAGATCGCGGCCGGCAACGAACCCGCGGCAGCCAAGCCGCCGGCGACGAACCAGCCGGCGCCGGTGATACCGCAGAGCGCGCAGGACATCCGCCGGATTGAAGCCCGCGGCAACGTGACCGTCGTCACCAAGGACCAGAACGCGAGCGGCGACGTCGGCGTCTACGACCTGAAAGCAAAGACGATCACCCTGACCGGCAACGTCGTGGTCACGCAGGGCAAGAACGTCCTGCATGGCGACCGGGTCGTGGTCGACACCACGACCGGCAACGCCCACTTCGAATCCAACGCCGCGACGGCGCAAAACCGCGTGCGGGCGCTCATTCTGCCGAGCAAGGGCGCCAATGGCGGCTCAACCAACGTCATGTCTTTCGGCCCGCAGAACCGGACGAATTGAGGCGGCGGCCGCAGCATCGGCGCGGCAAATCGGCTAAAGTCCGCGCTCCGAACCGCAACCATCCGCGATTCGCGTTTGAGGCTTTCCCGAGGCGGGCGTGCAGGACATCTTCTCATATTTTCGCCGCCGCAGTTCGGTGCGTCGCAGGACGGTCATGGCCGAGGAGGAGGCGATCGACCTGGCGACCATGGGCGGTGCCATAAACGGCACCTATCTCGATATCGCCAGCGTGCCGGCGCCGGTGGAACAGACGCGTAGCAAGCGTCCGCCACCGCCGCCGCCGCCCCCCGCGCAGCCAGCTGCGGAAATCGCGCCGCCGCCCCCGTCCCGGCCGCGCCGCCGAACCGACGGAAACGGCGCGGCGCCGCCCGAACGCAAGAGCCTGTTGTCGGTCCACGGCGTGGAGAAGACCTTCGTCGGCCGCAAAGTCGTCAAGGGGGTGAGCCTCTACGTGCGCAAAGGCGAAGCGGTCGGTCTGCTCGGGCCCAACGGCGCCGGCAAGACGACGGTCTTCTATATGATGACCGGCCTGATCAAGGCCGACAAAGGCCGCATCGAGCTCGACGGATTCGACGTGACGCCGCTGCCGATGTACCAGCGCGCGCGCCTCGGCATCGGCTATTTGCCGCAAGAAGCCTCGATCTTCCGCGGCCTCAGCGTCGAGCAGAACATTCGCGCCGTGCTTGAGGCGGTCGAGCCCAACGCCAAACGGCGCGAGCATGATCTCAACGCGCTGCTCGAAGAGTTCAACATTGCCCGCTTGCGCAAGACGCCGTCGATTGCGCTGTCCGGCGGCGAGCGCCGGCGCGTGGAGATCGCGCGCGCGCTTGCCACGCGGCCCAACTACATGCTGCTCGACGAGCCGTTCGCCGGCATCGATCCGATCGCGGTCGGCGACATCCAGTCGCTGGTGCGGCACCTGACCAATCGCGGCATCGGCGTGCTCATCACCGACCACAATGTGCGCGAGACCCTCGGCCTCACCGACCGCGCCTACATCATCTATTCCGGAGAGGTGCTGATGGAGGGTCGCGCCGACGATATCGTCAACAACCCCGAGGTGCGCCGACTTTACCTTGGCGAGGAGTTCCGGCTTTAAGCCTATCCGAAATCGGTTGACGACAGCGCGGCCGAACTGCTGTAGACAAGAACAAGCAAGAATTGGACCAGTTCGGCCGGCCACGAATGGCACTGACCCAAAGACTCCAGCTCCGCCAGAGCCAAGCGCTGGTGATGACGCCGCAGCTGATGCAGGCGATCAAGCTGCTGCAGCTCTCAAATCTCGATCTGGTCGCCTATGTGGAAGCCGAACTCGAGCGCAATCCGCTGCTCGACCGCAGCGCCGAAGACGAGCCGGTGCCCGGCGAGGTTAACGAGGCGCCGGCGCCCGACAAACCGCCGATGGATGGCGAGGCATGGAACGGCAGCGGCAATGATGCGGCCGGAAACGCCGCGGAAGAGCGTGCCGATACGAACCTCGACGGCACACCGCCCGACGACGCCGAACCGGGCCGCCAGCGCACGTCCGAGCTTCCCGCGGGCTACTCCGAATGGGCGGGCGTCGGCTCCGGCGGCAGTGACCGCGGCGACTATAACCCCGAGGCGTTCGTATCCGCCGAGGCGACGCTGGCGGACTGGCTGCGCGAGCAGCTTGTCCTCGCGATCGCCGACACGCCGCGACGCATGATCGGGCAATACCTCATCGATCTCGTCGACGAGTCCGGATATCTCAGCGCCGATTTCGCCGCCATTGCCGAGAAGCTGGGCACCAGTGTCAAAGAGATCGAGGCCGTGCTCGGCATCCTCCAGAGCTTCGATCCGCCGGGAATATGCGCGCGCGATCTCGCCGAATGCCTGGCGCTTCAGCTCAAGGAGCTCGACCGCTTCGACCCGGCGATGCAGGCTTTGATTGCGCGTCTCGACCTCCTGGCGAAGCGCGAGTTCGCCGCGCTGAAGAAAATCTGTGGCGTCGGCGACGAAGATCTCGCCGACATGATCGGGGAAATCCGCCGCCTCAATCCGAAGCCCGGTCTCGCCTTCGGGTCGGTGCTGGTGCAGCCGATCGTGCCCGACGTCTTCGTGCGGCCCGCTCCCGATGGCGGCTGGATCATCGAGCTCAACTCCGACACCCTGCCGAAGGTCCTGGTCAACCAAAGCTACTATTCCGAAGTTTCGGCCACGGCGCGGCGCGACACCGAGAAATCCTACCTCGCCGAGTGTTTGCAGAGCGCGACTTGGCTGGTGCGCGCCCTCGATCAGCGCGCCCGCACCATCCTCAAGGTCGCCAACGAGATCGTACGCCAGCAGGACGGCTTCTTTGCCCGCGGGGTCGAGCATCTGCGTCCGCTCAACCTCAAGACCGTGGCAGAGGCCATCGGCATGCACGAGTTGACGGTTTCGCGAGTCACCGCCAACAAGTACATGGCGACCAGCCGCGGCATCTTCGAGCTCAAATATTTCTTCACGTCGGCGATCGCCGCCGCTCATGGCGGCGAAGCGCATTCCGCCGAGGCGGTACGCCACCGCATCAAGCAATTGATCGAGGCCAAGTCCGCGGCTGACGTTCTTTCCGACGACACCATCGTCGAGAAGCTGCGCGAAGCCGGCGTCGACATCGCGCGACGAACGGTGGCGAAATACCGCGAAGCCATGCGGATACCGTCCTCGGTGCAGCGGCGCCGGGAGAAGAACGCGGCCGCCGTTTCCTGATCGCGCCCGGCGTCGAGCACCGCCGAGGCGGGTCTCGCGTTGACACCGCCCGGGGCAATGCCTAGCTCCAAACATACGGGGAATGCGCGGCTAGTGGAGGCTGCCATGTCATTTCGCGTTTCAGGCAAAAATCTCGACGTCGGCGAGGCGCTGCGGGAACGGATCAACAACCGGATCGCCGAAGCCATGGGCAAGTATTTCGACGGCGGATATTCCGGCCACGTGACCGTCGAGCGGGAAGGGTTTGGTTTTCGCACCGAGTGCGCCATCCACCTCGATTCGAAGATTACGCTGCACGCCGAAGGCACCGCGCCGGATGCCTATGCCAGCGCCGACCAGGCCGCGGTGCGGGTGGAAAAGCAGCTGCGCCGGTATCATCGCCGGCTCAAGGATCATCGCCTGCCGCCGGATTGAAATGATTGTCGTTTCGCGATGCCGGCATGGAACTTTCGAATGCAGCCGGCACTTTTCCCGGCTGAAAACTCTTCCGGCGGATGCCCATTGACGCGATTGCCGACGCTCCTTATGGTCCGCCGCCTTTGAGCACGATGGCCGAAAGCGAACGCAGGTTTTTGCCGCGGGTCATGCTCGAATAGAAATCAGCGCCGGCAACGGCTCGGCTCCCCAGGTCCCATTCATGCCGCTCACCGATCTCGTCGCGCCGAACGCGATCATCCCGGCGCTCAAGGTCAACAGCAAGAAGCAAGTGCTGCACGAGCTTGCCGCGCGCGCCGCGGCGCTCAGCGGCCAGAACGAGCGGGCGATCTTCGAGATCCTGATGCAGCGGGAGAAACTCGGTTCCACCGCGATCGGCAACGGCATCGCCATTCCGCACGGCAAGATGCCGGCTCTGAGCCGGCTGTTCGGATTGTTCGCGCGACTCGACCGGCCGGTCGATTTCGAGGCGCTCGACGGTCAACCGGTCGATCTGATTTTTCTGCTGCTCGCGCCCGAAGGCGCCGGCGCCGATCATTTGAAGGCGCTGGCGCGCGTCGCTCGCCTCCTGCGCGACCCCGAAATCGCCCACAAGCTGCGCGCCTCGCACGATGCCGAAGCGCTTTACGCAGTGCTGGCGATGCCGTCGGCATCCGCCGCCTAGCGGCGTCAGGGATCAGGAATCAGGTGCCAGGAAACAGGAAGGCCAGCGACATCGCCGCTGGCCCGACTCCCTGATCCTGATTACTGACCCCTGATTACTGACCCCTGTTCAGTGCACGCTGACCGTCTCGAGCTGCTGGCTCATGGCGTTGGCGATCGCCGCCTCGCGGCTGTCGGTGAGCATGATCGGCGTGCCGTCGGCCGCGTGCAGCGCGAACAGTTTCAGCCCGGGCTGAATCTCCGGCACTTGCGGGAATAGCGTGGCAACATCTTCCGAACGGATCGCCTTCACATAGGCGATCTCCCCGTCGCCGAGATGGGCAAGCGCTTCGGGAGATATGGGAACCTGTTTCATTTCGGTACCGTTCATTTCCGAGGTCATGGCACTCAACTCCTTTCTAATAATACGGTCGAGCCCTATTGAGTTTCATCGCTGTCGGTGATCGTGATCGATTTCACGATCCGCTCCGGCTGCGGGCGCGCCAGATCGATCGACAGCAGCCCGTTCTTCAAGTCCGCGCCCAGCACCTCCATTCCCTCCGCCAGCACAAAGCTGCGCTGGAATTGGCGCGCGGCGATGCCGCGGTGGAGATATTGCCGGCTTTTGTCGTCCTGCTGCCGGCCGCGAATAACGAGCTGGCTCTCTTCCAGCGTCACGTCGAGTTGATCGCGGGTGAAGCCCGCCACCGCCAGCGTGATGCGCAGCCGCTCCGGATTGTTGCCGTCGCGCGCGATGCGCTCGATATTGTACGGAGGGTAGCCGTCGGCCGCTTTGGCGACGCGGTCGAGCACGCGCTCGATCTCGTCGAAGCCAAGCAGGAACGGACTCGAAAGCGACGAAACCCTGGACATGGTTTCAAAGTCCTTTTTCAGCGACTTTGCGGGGCCCGCATGGCGCCCCGTCGTCCGGCGGGATTTCATCCCGCCACGACCCGAGATATGGCGTCGCGAAACCACCGCCGCAAGGGCCGTGTCGCCGGCCCATTCCGGTAAGCGCCCGTAGTTCAAGGGCTTTTTGCCGCGCCGCGCGATGCCCCTAGGCTACGGCCAGCGCAGCGGACCGGGCAGCGCCCGTTCGGCCTCCTCGGCAAGCTGCGCCTCGTGCCGCCCGGCGAAGCTGGCGCCCGCCGCGATCACGATGACCGCCGCAACGCCGATGACGATGACCATCGGCCCGGCGATCCGCTCGATCTGGCGTCCGAACATATAAGCGGCAAAGCCGAAGAAGGCCGCCCAGGCGAACGCACCGGCGGTATTGGCGAGCAGGAACTGCCGCCACGGCATCCGATTGGCGCCGGCCAGGATGCCGGCAAGCGCGCGCAGCACCGGCACGAAGCGCGCGAAGACGATGATCTTGCCGCCATGGCGCAGGAACAGATATTGGCCGAGCTTGATCCGGCTTTCGGTGATCCGCAGATAGTTGCCGTAGCGCAGCAGCAGCCAGTAGCCGAATTCGCGGCCGATCAGGTAGCCGACCGCCTGCCCGACCGTGGCGGCGACCGCCGCCGTGATGACGACCTCGAAGATGTTCAGATCGTGCATCGTCCCGGCGAACACCGCGGCGAGAATGAGCACGGTCTCGCCGGGCACCGGAAGGCCGATGCATTCGAGGCCGATCACGCCGGCGACCACAATGAGGCCGTAGACGTGGACGAGGTGCGCGATTGTAGGCATCAGCCGGGCTAAGGACCGCACTCTGTGAGCAAGCCGGCGGCGGCCGGCCGGCCCTTATAGGGGATTTTTCAATATGGCGACACGTCGTGACGCCGCAATGGCGCCGGCTTCGATTCGGGTCTAAACCGAAGCCGGTGCGCCAGGGGTAGAGGGCGGGGGTATGCAGGCGGATAGCGTTCGCTGGCGGTTGCTTGGCCCGCTCGTCGGCCTGACGCTTGCGCTCGGCGGCTGCGGGCACGATTACCGCTCGACCGAGCCGGTACCGCCGACCGACGAGGAGCTCAACGTCCCGCCGGCCAACTACAAGACCGACATTCTTGGCGCGATGCACGCCTATCTGATCGATCCGACCGGGATTCGCGATTCCGCCATCTCGACGCCGGCGGTGAAGCCGGTGGGGAACTCGCAACGCTACATTGTCTGTCTGCGGTTCAACGCCAAGAGGGGCGGCAACAGCTATGCCGGCGTGAAGGAGGTTGCCGCCGTCTTCGTCTACGGCCGGTTCGACCGTTTCGTCGACACGGCACACGAGGCCTGCGCCGACGCGGCCTATACGCCGTTCCCGGAGCTCGGAAAGCTCACGCGTTAGCACCCATCGGGCGGCACCGCGGCTCTGCGGCGTCGCCGCCGCAAGCCAGTTGAAATAGGCGATGGTCTTGGTCTTACATCGAGGCAGGGCGACGGACGGTGGAGGGCAATCATGAAGCTCGCACGGATTGCGGCATGCGGCGTCGCGCTCCTGACGTTGTCGGTTCACTACGCCGCGGCGGCGCCCGCGCTCGCAACCAACAACGTCAACATGCGGCAAGGACCGGGAACGAACTACCCGGTCGTCACCACCATTCCCGGCGGCAGCAATGTCGAGGTCAACAACTGCTACGGCGAGTGGTGCTCGGTGACGTGGAACGGACAGAGCGGTTACGCCGTCGCCAGGAACCTGGATCGAGGCCAGGGTGCGCCACCCGGCGCGGGAGGCCCACCGCCGCCGCCACCTGGCGCCGGGGCACCACCACCGCCTCCGGGCGGCCCTGGAGGTCCCCCGCCGCCGGGCGCCACCGCCCAAGCGCCCTATCCTCCCGGCGCGCCGCCGCCTCCGCCGGGCTATCCGCCCCTCCCGGCTACCCGCCGCCTCCAGGCTACTACCCGCCGCCGCCCGGATATTACCCGCCGGGTTACTACGGGCCGGGCTACTACTACGGCCGCCCATACTATTACGGCTACGGCCCGTATTGGCGCCGGGGTGGTGGTGGTAGCTGGCTCTGGACCCTGACGCGGCTGGTCCGCCGCGACTGAGATCAGGAATGACAGCAGTGTCGACCGGGACTGCCGTCACCCGGTCGTCAAAAATCTCTCGGCCTGCGCCCGCGTCGGAAATCGTCCAAGTTCGCGATAGTCGGCATCGTGCTCTGCCGTTTCGGGCGACCAAAGAACCACGAATTCGCCGCCGTATTCGTCAACGATCGTTGTCAGATCATCGCTTTTATAGGGTAACATATGGCGAGCACCGCAGTGCGGGCAATCGTCATCGCACATGCACGACCATTCGTCCGGCCATTCATGATTGCAACCGGCGCACTTATAGAAGTTGCGGAACCAAGTCATAGTCAGGAGTCCTGTGCCTCTACTCGAAATATTGTCACAAGGGGACAACCGAATCACATCACTTTCCGGACCGCAATCGATAATGCCCACGCGAAACGAAATCGAGGTAGCCATTGTCTCTAAGAAATTGCAGTTGCTGACGTATTTTGGGCCTCACGTTTCGATTATCCGGATAAAGCCGACTTCAGGCGATTTTCGAATGAGTAGATATCGTCGATCCGAAATTCCGGTTTGCCTATCGTCTCTACGCACTTCATCACCTCAATAAGCCAACCTCTCGCCGCCTGTTCTTGACCTCGCAGAAAGAGCGTTTTGTTCCATTTTTCGAGCACGGTATCCTTCGCTTCGAGTTGACCGGCGCGGATAATGAAAATTTTTCCGGACTGCGGAATTTTGTCGAGCAATATGTTGGAGCCGATCCAACCCGCCCTTCGAGCAGTTGCAGCAAGCGGTTTGCGCTTTTCAATAATCTCGCGCACGAAAAAGTGCTTTGGCACTACAACGAGATTGATCACCCTGAGCAGCTTGAGATCGTAGTTCAAGAGAAAAAGATTGGGGTTATTGTCGGCCGCCAAGCGATCGCATTTAGTTCGAAAGGAGCCGTCGAGCACCTTGCTCCCGAACGCGTTTCTTCAACTCTTCAGTTCATACTCTTCCTTGCAAAAAGTGCATACGAAGTCTGCCACGGGGCTGTTGTTGGGAAACGGATTTATCTTCTGGTTGCCACAATTTGGGCAATAGACCCAATCGTGGACCCAACGTTCCGTCCATGCGCGTGCGCTTTGCGAGCCGCTCGCATACGGAGTTTGAGTTTCTTCAAAACTCAACTTCATAGGTTAGCGCTCGTCCCGGCGCTTCTTCTCAGATGATCCGTTCTTACTTGGAACATATCCCATAGCGATTCCACAAGGCATCTTGAGAGCCGTTTCCGGCGGCGCGGCCTGCGGCGCCGACTGTTACGCGCGCAAAATTGCCCGGCAGCCTTGCCCTGGCTCGCTCAGCGCCGGCGCGGCTTCCAGCCGCCGCGCATGCCGGGCCGGCCGAGCGTCGAGCGCGGGCCGGAATTTTTTTGTCGTCGCTGTCGCGCCTTCGGCGTTCCCCGCCTCTTGGCGCCGTCCCGGCCGGTGCGGCGCGACTTCGTGGTGGAGGGCGATGCCCATCTCGTCGAGTGCCGGCTTGTGGATTTTGCTCACTTCTCCCTCTCCCTGCGCGCGGCGAGAGGTCGTGGTGGAGGGCGATGCCCATCTCGCCGAGCGCGGGTCAGTGGAATCGCTCGGAGAGCTCGCCCGCCCCACCCGTCGCGCTGCGCGCGACGACCTCTCCCCGCAGCGGGGAGAGGTGAAATGAATTTCGCCGTCGGGTCGTCGAGCACCGCGAGCTCGGTCGAGCGCAGGCGCTTGATCTCGTCGCGCAGGCGGGCGGCTTCCTCGAAGTCGAGATCGGCGGCGGCGGCGCGCATCCGCGTTTCCAGGTCGGCGATCACCGCCTCGAAATTGTGGCCGATGGTGGCGGCTTCCTCGAACTCGCCGGCCTCGCCGACGCCGGCCGCGATCAGCACGTGGTCGCGCTCATACACGCTGTTGAGGATGTCGCCGATGCCCTTGCGCACGCTCTCCGGCGTGATGCCGTTGGCGGCGTTGAAGGCCGCCTGCTTCTCGCGCCGGCGGTTGGTTTCCGCCATGGCGCGCTCCATCGAGCCGGTGATGCCGTCGGCGTAGAGGATGACGCGGCCGTCGATGTTGCGCGCGGCGCGGCCGATGGTCTGCACCAGGCTCGTTTCGCTGCGCAGGAAGCCTTCCTTGTCGGCGTCGAGGATGGCGACCAGCGCGCATTCCGGGATATCGAGGCCCTCGCGCAAGAGATTGATGCCGACCAGCGCGTCGAAGGCGCCGAGCCGCAGGTCGCGGATGATCTCGATGCGCTCGATGGTGTCGATGTCGGAATGCATGTAGCGCACGCGGATGCCTTGCTCGTGCAGATACTCGGTCAAATCCTCGGCCATGCGCTTGGTGAGCACGGTGATCAGGCTGCGGTAGCCCTGCTGCGCCACCGCGCGCACTTCGCCGACGAGATCGTCGACCTGGGTGCGCGCCGGGCGCACATCGACCGGAGGATCGATCAGGCCGGTGGGACGGATCACCTGCTCGGCGAAGACGCCGCCGGATTCGTTGAGCTCCCAAGGGCCGGGCGTCGCCGAGACCGACATGGTCTGCGGCCGCATCGCGTCCCACTCCTCGAAGCGCAGCGGGCGGTTGTCCATGCATGAGGGCAGGCGGAAACCATATTCGGCGAGCGTCGCCTTGCGGCGGAAATCGCCGCGATACATGCCGCCGAGCTGCGGGATGGTGACGTGGCTCTCGTCGACGAAGACTAGCGCGTCGTCGGGGACATATTCGAACAAGGTCGGCGGCGGCTCGCCGGGCTTGCGGCCGGTGAGATAGCGCGAATAGTTCTCGATGCCGGCGCAGCTTCCGGTCGCCTCCATCATCTCGAGGTCGTAAAGCGTGCGCTGCTCGAGCCGCTGCGCCTCGAGCAGGCGGCCGGCGGCGTTGAGCTGGTTCAGCCTTTCGCGCAATTCGAGCTTGATGCCGGCGATCGCCTGCAGCAGCGTCGGCCGCGGCGTCACATAGTGCGAGTTGGCGTAGATCTTGACGAATTCCAGCTCGTCGGTCTTTTGCCCGGTGAGCGGATCGAATTCGTGGATCGATTTCCACCTCGTCGCCGAACAGCGAGACGCGCCAGGCGCGGTCCTCATAGTGGGCGGGGAAAATCTCGATCACGTCGCCGCGCACGCGGAACGAGCCGCGATAGAAATCGCCGCCCGAGCGCTTGTATTGCAGCGCCACCAGGTCGGCGAGCAGCGCGCGCTGGTCGAGCCGCTCGCCGCGCTTGATCGAGAACGTCATCGCCGAATAGGTCTCGACCGAGCCGATGCCGTAGATGCACGACACCGAAGCGACGATGATCACATCGTCGCGTTCGAGCAGCGCGCGCGTCGCCGCGTGGCGCATGCGGTCGATCTGCTCGTTGATCGAGGATTCCTTCTCGATATAGGTGTCGGTGCGCGGCACGTAGGCTTCCGGCTGATAGTAGTCGTAATAGGAGACGAAATACTCGACCGCGTTGTCGGGAAAGAAGGTCTTGAACTCGCCATAGAGCTGCGCCGCCAGCGTCTTGTTCGGCGCGAGAACGAGCGCCGGGCGCTGCGTCTCCTCGATCACCTTGGCCATGGTGAAGGTCTTGCCCGAGCCGGTGACGCCGAGCAGCACCTGGCTGCGGTCGCTGCGCCGCACGCCCTCGACCAGGTCGGCGATGGCCTGCGGCTGATCGCCCTTCGGCGCGAGCTCGGACTTGATGACGAGAGGGCGGCCGCCTTCCGACTTGTCCGGCCGCGGCGGCCGATGCGGCGTCCAGATCTTGTCGGCGCCGTCATGCTCGCGGAATTCTTCGCGGCCCTCGCGCAGCAATTTCTCCAGCGCGTGCATGCTGGCGGTGACGCCGAGCGTCACCGGCTGCGGCGACGGCCGGTGCCGCTTCTCGCGCTGCGGCTCGGAAATCTCGGAAATCTCGTCGCGCTCGGGCGGCGGCTGGCCGATGAGCGGCTTGCTCGGATCGCTGTCGTCGTAGCCCAGCGCCTTGGCCAGTTCCGGATCGAGATCGACCGCGCCTTTGCCGACATAGCCGGCTTGCGGCCGCTCGCTTAGTCCTTGCTGGGCGGATTTGCCTTGCTGCGTCGACTTGCGCGCGGTGTGCGCGTTGGCGAAATCGGCGCGGCGGTCCCAGGAATTATCCGGTGGCTGCCGGAGGCCGGTCTGCGAGCCTGGACCCGCGGTGCCCTGGTCGATGCCGGGATTGAGCAGCTTCGCCAGCGCCGGCTCGGTCGGCGGCAGGTCCGGCCGCGACGCCTTGGCGCGCGTCGGTTTTGCCGGGTCCTTTTTCGAAGCTCGGCCGGATCGCGCTTGCTGGGCGCGTCCGGTCTGTCAGGGCCTCTCGCCATAGCCGCAATATGGGTCGAAGTCCGGTCGCGAGGAAAGTGCGCCTAGTTCAACCATGTGTGGTCCGCGAGATTGACGGTCACTAAGTCGTAGCGTGATTGCGCCAGCGTGCGCGCGCCGACCTGGTGGAAGCCGATCCGCAGTTGCTCCTTGTCAACGTGGATGCGCAGATAGCCGTAATTGGTGTCGTCGTATTTCTCCAGCAGCAGGTCCTTGACCTTCAGCACCGGATGGGCCTCTAAATATTTGACGCTCATTCCGTTTTGCGGTTCGTCGGGCTTTTGGCCTTTCTTTGCCCGCACCAATGGATTCACGTTGTGGCCGCCGTCGCCGCAGACGATAAACGGAACGTCGAATTCTTTGCCGGCAAACGTCACGATGCGCGTGTAACGTTGATAGTTGTGCGCGTGGGCCGTCAGAAAAGCGTGCGGATAGACGCCTTCCTGCTGGCAAATCGTATCGATCTCACCGAGCATGACCGAGCTGCAGCCGTGATTGCCGCCGGCGCCGCTGCTTCTGCGGTGAATAGCTGAACGGCGGATGATGCACCGCCAGCAGAACGGCACCCTGGTAGTTCTCCTTTTTAATACGCTTTAGCTGCGCCGTGAGAAATTTCAGTTGTGCATCGCTCACGGTGGACCACTTCTTGCTTTGATTGGAGATGACGCCGGGATCCTCCAGCGCGTTGCTGAACAGGCCGATTACGCGCACGAACGGCGCATCAAGCGTGAAGTAGACGCCCGGCTGCCGTCATGGCGGTGCGATGCAGCGAGCCGGCCTCCGGCGTGATCATGGGAGCGGTGGCGCAGAAATTTCGCTGGAACGTTGTCAGCGGCACGCCGGGCTTTTGGAGTGCCCGGCACCACGAACGAATCGTGATTGCCGGGAATGGCCAAAATTGGCGCGGGATAGGCGCGGAATGGTTCGTAAAACTGATCGTAGTAGTATTGCGCTTCGCCGAAATCATAGACGACATCGCCGAGATGATAGAGGAACGCCGGCCGATTATTCGCATCGGCTTGGGCGCAATCGATCGAGACTTGATCGGCAACGCGAAGTTCATTGGCGTATTTACGAGCGTTAGAGGCGCCCAGTCGCCGCAGCAATGGAAAATGATTTTCCCGGCCTTTTTGATCTTAGCGACTATTTCGGGACCATGATTTCCGTAAGCATCAGCAAGCCCGAACACGTCGTCATCGGCCATGCGCGACGGTGGGATGGGAACGACATTCTTCTTCAGCAGGTCTTCGACTTCCTTGTAGATCTTGGTGTCGCTCTGGTGCTTGGTTTCGAAGCCCGTCGGGTCCGGCGTCGGCTTGTCTTCATTGAAGAACGGTTCATGAAAAATTGGCTGCGAAAGGCGACTTGACGCTGCGCGAGGCATGTTCAGCTCCCCTATTATGCATACAACCTTAGCTATAGTAGGAGTGTCATTGCAACGAAAGACAGCACCGTCGAGCTGTGTGCGTCCGTCCCGCGCGATCCAAAGGAGCGCAACGTCCTCAAAGTTTCTAACGCTCCACCGCCGCCTGCAGACGCCGCCATTCGTGCGTGCTTCCCGGAAGGCCGAAGCGCAGCCAGTCTCTGCTGATCCGCAAACACGCGCGTCAGGATGCCGGCGCGGCCGAGATGATGGAACAACGCCTGCGCCGCCGGCGTTCGCGCCAGCCGGAACAAGCTCGTGCCGCCGACGATCTCGAGGCCGGCGCCGGTCAGGATCGCGTCGAGCCGCTTTGCCGCTTTCGCCAGCCGGCTCCGCGTCCGCTCGATCCAGGCCGCATCGGCCAGCGCCTTGGCGCCGACGGCGAGCGCCGGCCCCGATACCGCCCACGGACCGAGCGCGGCGGACAATCGTGCCGCCATCGGCGGAGCGGCGAGCGCGAAACCGAGCCGTGATGCCGGCGAGCCCGAAGAATTTGCCGAACGAACGCAGCACGACGATGTTGCCGCGGCGACAGCTCGGCGGCGAGGCTCGCGCCCGGCGGCCCGACATCCATGAACGCCTCGTCGACCACGAGCAGGCCGCCGCGCGCGCGCAGCGCATCGGCGAGCGCGAGCAAGGCGTCCTTGCGGTGGAGGCGGCCGTCGGGATTGTTGGGATTGGCGATGCATGACGAGGTGGGCGTCGCCGATGTCGTCAAGCGCGCGCACCGCCTGCACGCTGTGCCCGGCGAGCGCCGCGGCGCGGGAAAGTTCGCCATAGGTCGGCGCCAGAATGGCGGCGCGGCCCGGCCGCACCAAAGCGGCGACCAGCGGCAGCAAGATCTGCGTGCCCGGCGCCGGCACGACGTGAGCCGCCGACGGCGCGCCATAGGCGCGCGCGGCGACCGCGGCAAGCGCGCTCGAGCGCATCCGGAGCCGGCAGGCGGGCGAACAGATCGGCCGGGAAACGCGGCAACGGATACGGATTGGGATTGATCCCGGTCGACAGGTCGATGAAAGGTTCGGGCGCGCCCGGGAACAGGCGCCGGGCGGCGCCGAGATCGCCGCCATGCAGGAGCGGCTCGTCCGCGCCGGTCGAAAGACGCTCATGTCGGTCGCGCTTGCACTCATCGCCATGCTGATCGAGCTCGGTCTCGGCTATCCGGAGCGCCTGCTGCGCACGATCGGCCATCCGGTGAGCTGGATCGGCGCGCCTGATCGATGCGCTCGACCGCCGGCTCAACCGCGAGACCGACGAGCGCGCGGACGCGGCGAGCGGCCGGGATTGTCGCGCTCTGTCGTCGTGCTCGCCATCGTCGGTACGATCGCCTTCCTCGTCGAGCACGCGCTGTTGCGCCTGCCGTTCGGCATTCTGGTCGTCGCGGCCTCCTCGCCAGCACGTTGATCGCGCAGCGCAGCCTGCACCGCCACGTGGCGGACGTGGCCGTCGCGCTCGAACGGGACGGCCTCGCGGCCGGCCGCAGCGCGGTCGCGCACATCGTCGGCCGCGATACCGCACTCGCTCGACGAAGCTGGCGTCGCCCGCGCCGCCATCGAAAGCCTGGCGGAGAATTTCTCCGACGGCGTCGTCGCGCCGGTCTTCTGGATGGTCATCGCCGGGCTCCCTGGCGCCGCACTCTACAAGGCGATCAACACCGCCGACAGTATGATCGGCCACCGCACGCCGCGCCACGCCGCCTTCGGCTGGGCCGCCGCCCGGCTCGACGATCTCGTCAACCTGCCGGCATCGCGTCTTTCGGCGCTCCTGCTCATCGCCGCGGCGGCGCTGAGCAAAGAGGCTTCCGCCGGCGCGGCGTGGCGCGCCGTGCGCCGCGACGCCCCGCGCCACCGCTCGCCCAATGCCGGCTATCCGGAAGCGGCGATGGCCGGAGCGCTCGGCCTCGCGCTTGCCGGGCCGCGCGTTTACGGCGGCGTTCCGGTCGACGATGCGATGATGGGCGACGGCCGCCGCGAAGCCGACGCCGCCGACATCCGCCGCGCGCTCGCGCTCTACCGTGCGCGCCGACGCGCTTCTGATCGCGCTCCTCGCTCTATCCGCGCTCATTCTCAGCGCGCCAATTTGAGCAACCGATCGAGATCGAGATGCGCGGCGAGATGCGCGGCGAGGCCGTCGAGCGTCCGCTCGATCAAATCGTCATAGGCGATCGCCGCGCTGCCGGCGGCGAACCGCGTCGAGCCAAGCGGCGCGCTGCCGGTCGTCGGCGAACAGCCCGTGGACATAGGTGCCGATCACCCGGCCGTCGGCGGACACCGCACCTTCCGGCGATCCGTCGGCGAGCCGCGCGAACGGCCGCGCGCAATCGGGACCTTCGGTCACGCCCATATGCATCTCGTAGCCCGCGAACGGCGCGCCGTCGTTTGTCGTCCCGTGCACCGGCTCGAGCCGCTTTTCGCCGGCCAGCGTCGTTGCCACGTCGAGAAGGCCGAGGCCATCGACCGACGCCGGCGGACCTTCAATTCCGTCGGGATCGGCGATGCGGCGGCCGAGCATTTGATAACCGCCGCACAGGCCGAGGATCATTCCGCCGCGGCGCCGATGCGCGGCGATGTCGATATCGAAGCCGGCGGCGCGCAGTGCGGCGAGATCGGCGATCGTCGCCTTCGAGCCGGGCAGCACGATGAGATCGGCATCGCCCGGCAGCGCCGCGCCCGGCCGCACGCGCACGAGATCGATCGCCGGTTCGGCATCCAGCGGATCGAGATCGTCGAAATTGGCGATGTGCGGCAGGATCGGCACGGCGATGCGCGACCGCGCCTGCGGCTTGGCCGGCGGGGCTTTGCTCGCAGCGCCAGCGCATCCTCCGCCGGCAACAGCCGCGCATCGGCGAAATAAGGAACAAGCCCAAGCGCCTCCCACCCGGTCGCGTGCGCGATGCGCTCCATGCCGGCGGCGAACAGCGCCGCGTCGCCGCGAAATTTGTTGACGATGAAGCCGCGCACCAGCGCCGCGTCGTCGGGCGCGAGCACCGCCTTGGTGCCGACGAGGCTCGCGATCACGCCGCCGCGATCGATATCGCCGATCAGCACCACCGGCACGTCGGCGGCGCGCGCAAATCCCATATTGGCGATGTCGTTGGCCGCGCAGGTTGATTTCCGCGGCGCTGCCGGCGCCCTCGACGAGCACGATGTCGGCCTCGCGGCGCAGACGCGCGTAGCTGTCGAGCACGAACGGCAAAGATCTCCGGCTTCATCTGCTGGTACGCCGCCGCCGTGGCGCTGCCGTAAACGCGGCCCTGCACCACGATCTGGGCGCCGATCTCGCTCTGCGGCTTCAGCAGCACCGGGTTCATGTGCACGCTCGGCGCCACGCTCGGCCGCGCGCGCCTGCAGCGCCTGGGCGCGGCCGATCTCGCCGCCGTCCGCGGTCACCGCGGCGTTGTTCGACATGTTCTGCGGCTTGAACGGGCGGACCTTGAGGCCGCGCCGCGTCAGCGCGCGCGCCAGCCCGGCGACGATCAGGATTTGCCGACATCCGAGCCCGTGCCCTGGAACATGAGCGCGCTGGCGGTCATCGCGCCCGCTCCGGCTCAGAACTCGATGCCCGGCTGCGCCTTTACGCCGGCGGCGAAGTGATGCTTCACCAGCGTCATCTCGGTGACGAGATCGGCGGCGGCAAGGAGCTCCGGCTTGGCGTTGCGGCCGGTCACGACGACGTGCAGGCCCGGCCGGCGCGCGACCAGAGCCGCGACGACGGCGGCGAGATCGAGATAGTCGTAGCGCAGCGCGATGTTGAGCTCGTCGAGAACGATCAGCGAGAAGCTCGGATCGTCCAAAAGCTCGCGCGCCTTCGCCCAGGCGCGCTCGGCGGCGGCAACGTCGCGAGCGCGATCCTGCGTCTCCCAGGTAAAACCCTCGCCCATGGTGTGCCACACGACTTGCTCGCCGAAGCGCGCGAGCGCATCGCGCTCCGCCGTGTGCCATGCGCCCTTGATGAATTGCACCACGCCGATGCGGTGCCCGCGGCCGAGCATGCGCAGCGCCAGGCCGAAGGCGGCGGTCGATTTTCCCTTGCCGGTGCCGGTGTGCACGATGAGCAGACCCTTCTCGACGGTCTTCTGCGCGACCTCGGCATCCTGCACCGCCTTGCGCTTCGCCATCTTGGCGCGGTGACGCTCGGCTTCGGCCTGGTCGATCGTTTCGGTCATGGTCTTGCTACAGAGCGCCTTTTAGCGCGAGCGGCAAGCCGGCGACCATGAGCACGACACGATCCGCGCGGGCGGCGATGCGCTGGTTGAGAAGGCCCTGCAAGTCGCGAAACTTCCTGCCCAACGCGTGGTCCGGCACGATTCCGGAGCCGACTTCGTTCGCCACCAGCACCACCGGTGCAACGGTTGCCGCCAGCGCCTCTTCCAAACGTCCGACTTCGGCGTTGACGTCGGCGTCGGCGAGCATGAGATTCGAGAGCCACAGCGTCAGGCAATCGACCAGCACCGGCATCCGTCTCGCACGCGGCAAACGCCGCCGTCAGATCGCGCGGCGCCTCGATGGTGCGCCATGACGGGCCGCGGCGCGCACGATGGGCCCTTATGCGGACCGCCATTTCGTGGTCGCCGGCCTCCGCCGTCGCGACATAGGCCCAAGGCGGCGGCAGCACCGCGATCAGGCTCTCGGCATAGCGGCTCTTGCCCGAGCGGGCGCCGCCGAGGACGAGGGTCAGTACGGCGGCCATGCAAACCGATCCGTCGTTACGCCATCTCTTCCCACACCGTCTCTCGCCGCGCGTTGCTGTTTCCCACGCGCCGGAGGTGAGCCACCAATCGCACCGACTATAGCGCCGTGCGGGCGCCATTGACAAAGACGCGGCGGCGACCGTTAAGTGCCGCCATCGACGGTCTCTCGTTAAGAGAGCGAACAGGGAATGCGGTGCGGAACGAGGGTTCCTAATCCGCAGCTGCCCCCGCAACTGTAAGCGGCGAGCCCGTGCCACTGAGCCACTGGGGCAATCCGGGAAGGCGGTGACGGGCGGCGACCCGCGAGCCAGGAGACCTGCCGTCGATTCGGTCGCAGCCGGGCGGGGTGCCTCGACGAAGACCGGTTCGCATCGCACCCGTTTGATTGGCGTTCCGGGAGCAGCACGGGTGAGCCACCTCGACAGCGAAGACGCGAGCAAGCGCGGCTGCCGCCGACGCGCCGGTCATCTATGTCTGCATCACCTGCCGGCCGGTCGGCGACCCGGACAGCCCGGCGCGGCCGGGGGCGCTGCTTGCCGCCGCGACCGCGCAGGCCGCCGCCGGCACCGGCAAGTCGAAGTTCGCCCGATGCGGTGCCTTGCCAATTGCTCGCGCGGCCCGAGCGCCGCCCTGCGCTGCAACGGCTCCTGGACCTACGTGTTCGGCGATCTCGACGTGACCTGCGCGCAAGCTCTGGTCGAAGGCGCGCGCATGCTTGCCGGCGCCGCCGACGGCATCCTGCCGTGGCGCGGACGGCCGGCGCCGCTCAAGCGCGGTCTGATCGCGCGCATTCCGCCGCTTGATTTTCACGAGGTTGACGGATGAACGGCACGCTTGCGCGCCTCGGCCGCGTTCCCTGCACCATCGTCACCGGCTTTCTCGGCGCCGGCAAGACGACGCTGATCCGCCACGTGCTCGCCAACGCGCAGGGCCGCCGCCTCGCCGTGATCGTCAACGAATTCGGCGATGTCGGCATCGACGGCGAAATCCTCAAGGGCTGCGGCGACGCCGCCTGTCCGGAGGAGAACATCGTCGAGCTCGCCAATGGCTGCATCTGCTGCACGGTGGCCGACGAATTCGTGCCGGCGCTCGACGCGATCCTCGCGCGCGACGGCGTCGAGCACATCGTCATCGAGACCTCCGGCCTCGCGCTGCCGAAGCCGCTGGTGCAGGCCTTCCATTGGCCGGCGATCAAGAACCGGGTCACCGTCGACGGTGTCGTCGTCGTCGTCGACGGCGCCGCGCTCGCCGACGGCCGCGTCGCGCCGATCTCGAAGCGCTCGCGCGCCAGCGCGTCGCCGACACCGCGCTCGAGCACGACGATCCGATCGAGGAGGTGTTCGAAGACCAGATCGCCTGCGCCGATCTCGTCGTGCTCAACAAGCGCGACCTCATCGACGCGGCGGGCATGGAAAAGGCGCGCGCGGCAATCGCCAAGGTGCTGCCGCGCAGCGTCAAGATCGTCGCCGCCGCCGACGGCAAGGTCGACCAAGCTGCTGCTCGGGCTCGGCGTCGGCACCGAGGACGAGATCGACAACCGTCGCACCCGGCACGATGCCGAGCCGGAGCACGACCACGACGATTTCGACACCTTCGTGGTGCCGCTCGGCGAAATCGCCGACCCGTCGGCGCTGGCCACGCGCATCGGCGCGCTCGCCGAGAATTTCGACGTGCTGCGCGTCAAGGGTTTCGCCGCCGTGGCCGGCAAGCCGATGCGCCTCATGGTGCAGGCGGTCGGCCCGCGGGTGACGCACCAATACGACCGGCCCTGGGCCGCCGCCGAGGCGCGCGAAGGCCGGCTCGTCGTGATCGGACTGAAGGGACTCGATCGCGCCGTCGGTGACGCGCGCGCTGATCGGCTAGCAATCGGGTTGGGCAATGCACCTGCTGGCGACGACCTCGACCAATCTCGACGAGATCGTCGAAGCTGTCGATCTCGGCCAGCCGCCGGGCGACATCGCCGTGCTCTCCTTTGCCGACAGCGACCTCGCCGGCCTTGCCGCCGCCTGGGAGGCGGAGCGCGCGGTGCTGCCGAGCGTTCGGCTCGCGCATCTGCGCGACCTCCGCCATCCGATGTCGGTCGATCTCTGGATCGAGCGCGTCGGCCCGCATGCCAAAGTGATCGTGGTGCGCCTGCTCGGCGGGCTCGACTGGTGGAAGTACGGCGTCGAACGGCTGGCGGCGCTGGCGCGCGAGCGCGGCATTGCGCTTGCGGTTCTGCCCGGTGAGGACCGCGATGACCCCCGGCTGGCAGAAGCCTCGACGCTGCCGCCAGCCGAGCGCGACGCATTGCTGCGTTATTTCCGCGAAGGCGGCCGCGAGAATTTGCGCGCGCTGCTGCGGCGGCTCGCCCGCCATGCCGGGCATCGCCTCGACGTGCGCGAGCCGGAAGCCGTCCCGCGCTTTGCCGGATATCTGCCGGGCGAGCGCGCGGTCGAACTCGGCCGGCTGGTCGCCTCGCTGAAGCCCGGCTCGGCCGTCGTGCCGATCATCTTCTACCGGGCGACGCTGCTCGCTGCCGACACCGCACCGATCGACGCACTGTGCGCGGCGCTGATCGCGCGCGGCCTCGCGCCGGCGCCGCTGTTCGTCACCAGCCTGAAGGATGGCGACGCCGCCGACTTCCTGCGCGCCGCGCTCGAGCGGCTCGCTCCCGCCGTGATCGTCACCACGACGGCGTTCGCCGCCGGCGGCAATATCGGCGAGCCGACGCCGCTCGATGGACCGGGCGTTCCGGTGCTGCAGGTGGTCAGCGCCACCACGCGACGCGCGGCCTGGCGCGACAGCGCGCGCGGTGTCGGCGCCGCCGACCTCGCGATGCATGTCGTCCTTCCCGAGCTCGACGGCCGTGTGCTCGCCGGCGTGGTCGCTTTCAAAGACCCGCTGCCGCCGCAAAAGGAGCTGGCATTCACGGCGCTTGCGAGCCGGCCGGAAGCGGACCGGATCGCGATGGCCGCGGACCGGATCGCGGCGCTCGCCCGTCTGCGCGCCCTGCCGCGTCGCGAGCGGCGCGTCGCCGTGCTGATGCCCGACTATCCGGGCGCGCCTGGCCGCGCCGGCTATGCCGTCGGTCTCGATGTTCCGGCGAGCGTGCTCGCGCTGCTGGACGATCTCGCAGCCGCCGGCTACGGCGTGAGCGGCGCGCCGAAAACGGCGCGCGATCTGCTCGATGCACTCGCTGCCGGCGCCGCGGATGCCAAGCTTTCGATCGCGGAATACGAAAGCCTGCTGCAACGCGTGCCCGGCGCTGCCGTGGCCAGGCTGCATGCGGCCTGGGGCGAGCCGGCGGACGATCCGGATGCGCGTGACGGCGCCTTCCATTTCCGCGCCGCGAGATTCGGCAATGTCCTGGTCGCGCTGCCGCCCGATCGCGGCCGCTCGAGCGCGCGGCGCGCCGACTATCACGACCCCGCCTTGCCGCCGCGGCACGCGCTCGTCGCCTTCGGCCTCTGGCTGCGACAGGTGACGAAGGCCGATGCGCTCGTGCATATGGGCGCGCATGGCACGCTGGAATGGCTGCCGGGCAAGGCGGTCGCGCTGACCGCGGAATGCTTTCCGGAGATCGTCACCGGCCCGCTGCCGGTGATCTATCCGTTCATCGTCAGCAATCCCGGCGAGGCGGCGCAAGCCAAGCGCCGCATCGCCGGCGTGACCATCGGCCACCTGCCGCCGCCGCTCGTCGACGGCGGACTGTCCGGCGACGCGCGCGAGCTCGAGCGCCTGATCGACGAATATGCGCAGGCCGACGGTCTCGACCGCCGCCGCCGCGAGCGCCTCGCCGGCCTGATCGTCGAGACGGCGCAGCGCACCGGCTTGGCGCGCGAGGCCGGCGTCGACGGCGCCGTCGGTCCCGACGACGCGCTGCGCCGCATCGACGCCTGGCTGTGCGACCTCAAGGACCTCGCCATCAAGGACGGCCTGCACATCTACGGCCGCATTGCCGGCAGACGTCGGCGATCCGTCATGGCGGGCGAGCGCGGAAGCCGAGCGCGCGGCGCTGCTCGCCGCGCTCGACGGCAGGCGCGTCGCGCCGGGCCCGGCCGGCTCGCCGACGCGCGGACGGCGCGACGTGCTGCCGACCGGCCGCAATCTCTTCACCGCCGATCCGCGCACGCTGCCGACGCCGACCGCGATGGACCTCGGGCGGCTCGCCGCCGACGAGGTGGTGCGCGCGCACCTGCAGACCCATGGCGAGATGCCGCGCGCCGTCGTCATCGATCTGTGGGGCAGCGCGACGCTGCGCACCGGCGGCGAGGAGATCGCGCAGGGCCTTGCGCTGATGGGCTGCCGGCCGATCTGGGAGCACGCGAGCGGCCGCGTCACCGGCGTCGAGGTGCTGCCGACCGCCGCCATCGGGCGCGCGCGCGTCGATGTCACCTGGCGCATTTCCGGACTGTTTCGCGATCTCTTTCCGGCGCAGATCGCGCTCATCGATGCGGCCGTGCAGGCGGTCGCGGCGCGCGAGGAGACGACGACGAAAATCCGCTCGCGGCGGCCCGGCACGCCGCCGCCGCAGACGGCACACCGCGCCTCGATCGCATCTTCGGCACCGCGCCCGGCGCCTACGGCTCCGGCGTCGAGGATTTGCTCGGCCGCGATATCGAGGCTGAATCGTGGCGCGGCCTATCTCGCCGCCGCGTCGCACAGCTATGGCGGCGCCGCAGCGCGAAGGGAACGAGCGCGCCGGGCGCCTTTGCGCAGCGCATCGCCGGCACCGACATCCTCGTGCATCCGGGCGACGATCCGGCCCGCGATCTGCTCGAAGGCGCCGAGGATGTCGCCTTCGTCGGCGGCTTTGCCGCCGCGGCGAAGATGCTCGGCCGTTCCGTCGATCTGGTGATGCTCGACCTCACCGATCCGCAGCGCCCGCGCGCGCGGACGCTGTCGGCGGCGCTGGCGCGCATCGTGCGCGCGCGCGCGGTCAATCCGCGCTTCATCGCCGGCCAGATGCGCCACGGCCCGCGCGGCGCCGCCGAGCTTGCCGAAACCGTCGATCGGCTGGTCGACTTTGCGGAAACCACCGATGCGGTCGCCGGCGAATTGTTCGATCTTGTGCACGAGGCCTATGTGGCCGACTCCGCGGTGCGCGCCTTTCTGCTGCGCGAAAATCCGCAGGCCGCCGCCGGCGATCGTCGAGCGGCTCGACGCGGCGCGGCGGCGCGGGCTCTGGCATCCGCGCCGCAACGATATCGATGCCGGCCTCGCGGCCTTGCGCGCGGAGGCAGGATCATGAACGCTCGCGCGACTCACTGCAGCGCCGCGGCGCCTGTCCGGGACTTTCCGCGCCGATGCCGACCGGCGACGGATTGCTGGTGCGGCTCATGCCGATCGGCACCATCGCGCTCGACGCGTTCGCCGCACTGTGCGCGGCGGCGCGGACGCGCGGCAACGGCGTCATCGAAATCACCAGCCGCGGCAGCATCCAGATTCGCGGCCTGACCGCGGCGTCGGCGCCGCGCTTTGCCGACCGACATTGCCGCGCTCGGCATCGCGGCGGAAGACGGCATTCCGGTTCTGACCAATCCGCTCGCCGGCACTCGACGCGGAGGAAATTCTCGACGCCGGCGCTCTTGCGGCGAATTGCGCCGCGCGCTCGCGCGACGCGTCGCTCGCCGCAAGGCTGGCGCCAAAGTGTCAGCGTTGCCATCGACGGCGGCGGCACGCTCGACCTCGCCGAAGCGCTCGCGGCCGACGTGCGTCTGCGCGCCGAGGCGCACAACGGCGCGATGTCGCTGCGCGTGAGCGTCGGCGGCGACGGGGCAAGCGCGGTCCAACTCGGCGTCGTCATGCCGGCGCAAGGCGTCGACCGCTGCGATGCGCCTGCTCGAGGTCATCGCACGCCATGGACGCGACGCCGCGCGCGCGCGACGTTCTCGCCGCCGAGGGCCTTACGCCGTTCCGCTCCGCACTCCGCGAGCTGATCTCACCTGCCGTCCGCGAAAGCGACGACGCGGAGCAAAATTCCCGCTTGCTCGGGAACGAGCGGAGAGCTGACGCCATCGGAATGCACCGGCTGCGCGACGGATCGCTGGCCGCGCGGCATCGGGCTCGCCTTCGGCCATACCGATGCGGCGACGCTCGAACGATTGATCGACGCCGCCGCGGACGCCGGAGCGAGCGGCATGCGCACCGCGCCGGGACAGAGCGCTCATTGACGATCGGCCTCACCGCACGAGACCGCGCCATCGTTGGCCGCCGCCGCCGAGCAGCTTGGCTTCATCGTCCGCGCCGACGATCCGCGCCGGCATGTCGTGGCCTGCGCCGGCGCGCCGGTCTGCGCCTCCGCGCACATCGCCGCTCGCGCCCTGGCGCCGCGGATCGCCGAGAGCGCCGCCCCGTTCGTCGGCGACGGCTCGTCGATCCACATCTCCGGCTGCGCCAAAGGATGCGCGCATCCCGGGCCCGCCGCGCTGACCGTCGTCGGGACTGCCGCCGGATGTGCGCTGCATCGCCAACGGCTCCGCCGGCGCACACGGGCGCGATCGCTTCGTCCAGACACGCGAGCTGCCGGACGCGATCGCAAGGTCCGCGCGCGCGCTGGCAGCGGAACCCGGCCATGTCTGAGCGCGCCGCCTATCTGCGTGACGGCGCGGCGATCTACGAGCGCTCGTTCGCCATCATCCGCGCCGAGGCGGACCTGTCGCGCTTCTCCGCCGACGAAGCCGACATCGCCGTGCGCATGATCCACGCCTGCGGCGTCGTCGAGGTGGCGCGGCACATCGTGTTCGGCGCGATCTTCGTCGCCGCCGCGCGCGGCGCGCTCGCCGCCGGCGCGCCGATCCTGTGCGACGCCGAGATGGTGGCGCACGGCGTCACCCGCGCCCGGCTGCCGGCGCGCAACGAGGTGATCTGCACGCTGCACGATCCGCGCGTGCCGGCGCTCGCCGAAAAGCTCGGCACCACGCGTTCGGCCGCGGCGCTCGATTTGTGGTCCGATCGGCTCGCCGGCGCCGTGGTCGCCATCGGCAATGCGCCGACCGCGCTGTTCCGTCTCCTCGAGCTGATCGACGCCGGCGCGCCGAAGCCGGCGGCGATCCTCGGCATTCCGGTCGGCTTCGTCGGCGCGGCGGAAGCCAAGGAGGCGCTCGCCGCCGATCCGCGCGGCGTGCCGTTCCTGATCGTGCGCGGCCGCATGGGCGGCAGCGCCATGACGGCCGCCGCCGTCAACGCACTGGCGAGGTCCGGGCTGTGAGCGCGGCCAAGCTGCATCGGCGTCGGCGTCGGCCCCGGCGATCCCGAGCTGATGACGCTCAAGGCGATGCGCGCGCTCGGCGAAGCCGACGTGATCGCGCATTTCGCCAAGGCCGGACGCGCAAGCCATTCGCGCGCGATCGCGGCGCGGCACCTGCGCGCCGGAATAACCGAACTGCCGCTGCTCTATCCGGTCACGACCGAGCTGCCGAAATGCAGCAGCGCGTATCGCGAGGCGATCCGCGCGTTCTACGACGGCGCCGCGGCGGCGATCGCCGCGCATCTCGAAGCCGGGCGCATCGTCGCCGTGATCTGCGAAGGCGATCCGCTGTTCTACGGCTCCTACATGCATCTGCACGCGCGGCTCGCGCCGCGTTTCCCGACCGAGATCATCGCCGGCGTCACCGGCATGTCGGGCTGCTGGTCGGCGGCGGGGATGCCGATCGCGCAGGGCGACGATGTCTTCACCGTGCTGCCCGCGACGCTGCCGGAAGACGAGCTGGCGCGCCGCCTCGCCGACGCGGATGCCGCCGTGGTGATGAAGGTCGGCCGGCATCTGCCGAAGCTGCGCCGCGCGCTCGCAGGCAGCGGCCGGCTCGATCGCGCCATCTATGTCGAGCGCGGCACCATGGCCGATGCGGTCATGATGCCGCTCGCCGCCAAGGCCGACGATGACGCGCCCTACTTCGCCGTCGTGCTGGTGCCGGGCTGGGAGGAGCGACCGTGAGCGGGCACCTCGCCGTCATCGGCCTCGGCCCGGGCGACGCGCGCTACCTCACGCCGGAGGCCGAGGCCGCGCTCACTGCCGCGCAAGCGCTCTACGGCTATGCGCCCTATCTCGATCGCGTGCCGGCGCGCGCCGGGCAAGAGCCGCCACGCGTCCGACAACCGCGAGGAAGGCGCGCGCGCCGCCGCCGCGCTCGCCATGCCGCGCAGGGCGCGCAGCGTCGCCGTCGTCTCGGGCGGCGATCCCGGCGTCTTCGCCATGGCGGCCGCGATCTGCGAGGCGATCGAAACCGGACCGGAGAGCTGGCGCGCGCTCGATGTCGACCATCGTGCCCGGCATCACCGCCATGCTCGCGGTCGCGGCGCGGGTCGGCGCGCCGCTCGGCCATGATTTCTGCGCGCTCTCGCTCTCCGACAATCTCAAGCCGTGGGAGCTGATCGAGCGCCGGCTCGATGCCGCGGCGAGCGCCGGCTTCGTCATCGCGCTCTACAATCCGATCTCGCGGGCGCGGCCGTGGCAGCTCGGCAGCGCGCTCGAACGCCTGCGCCGCCATCTGCCGGCATCGACGCCCGTCGTCTTCGGCCGCGCGGTCGGACGGCCGGACGAGCGTGTCAGCGTGATGACGCTCGATGCGGCCGACGCGGCGCAGGCCGACATGGCGACGCTCGTCATCGTCGGCTCGCGCGAGACGCGCGTGATCGCGCGCGCCGGCCGCGTCCGCTGGTCTACACGCCGCGCGCGGCCGCCGAGGCGAGCGCATGATCGAGCCACGCGATCGCATCCTCGATCGTCTCCACGGCGGGCGCCGCGGGCGGCGTGCGGCCGGCGCAGCAGGATCACGCCGATGCCGAGCGCGCGCGCCGCGGCGATCTTGCCGTAGGTCGCCGTGCCGCCGCTGTTCTTGGCGATCACGATCTCGATGCCGTGCGCGAGCATCAGCGCACGATCGTCGGCTTCGCTGAACGGACCGCGGCCGGTGACGTAGGCCGCATGCGGCACCGGCGAGCGGCGGATCGACCGGATCGACGCTGCGGATGAGATAATGATGCTGCGGCGCGTCGACGAACGGCGCGAGCTCGTTGCGCCCGAGCGCGACGAAGACGCGGCGCGGCGCATCGCCAAGCGCCCGTACCGCCGCGTGCACATCGCTCACCTCGGTCCATCGATCGCCCGCGACCGCGCTCCAGGGCGGGCGGCGCAAGCGCCAGCGAACGGCACGCCGGTCTTGCGCGCGGCCGCGACGGCGTTGGCCGAGATGGTGGCGGCGTAGGGATGGGTCGCGTCGATCAGCGCATCGATGCGTTCGTCGGCCAGATAATGCGCGAGTCCGGCGGCGCCGCCGAAGCCGCCGACGCGCACCGGCACCGGCTGCCGCGCCGGCGCAGCCGTGCGGCCGGCGAGCGAAAGCGTGACGGTAAGATCCGGAGCGCCCGGCCAGCCGCTCCGCCAGCAGCCGCGCTTCCGCGGTGCCGCCGAGAATGAGGACGCGTGGCATGCCGCCTCCTGATGCGACCAACCGCGACACTGCCGCAATGCCGCGCTGGCTGTCCATCATCGGCATCGGCGAGGATGGCGTCACCGGCCTGAGCGCGACGGCGCGCGGGCTTATCGCCGTCGCCGAGATCGTGTTCGGCGGCGAGCGTCACATCGACCTCGTCGCCTCGCTGATCCGCAAGGAGAAGCGGCCATGGCCGAGCCCGTTTGACCGCGCGGTCGATGAAGTATTGCAGCATCGCGGCCGCCACGTCTGCGTCCTCGCCACCGGCGATCCGTTCCACTACGGCGTCGGCGCCGTGCTCGCGCGCCGCATCGACGCACGCGAGATGAATGTCCTGCCGGCGCCCTCGGCCTTCAGCCTGGCGGCGGCGCGGCTCGGCTGGTCGCTGCAGCAGACGCACGATGCTCTCGGTGCACGGCCGCGAGCTCGATCTCGTGCGCCCGCATCTGCAGCCCGGCGCCCGCATTCTGGCGTTGACCTCCGACGGCGAGGGGCCGGCGGCGCTGGCGAAGCTGCTCGCGGCGTCGGGCTTCGGCGCCTCGCGGCTGACCGTGTTCGAGGCGCTCGGCGGGCCGCGCGAGCGCATTCGCGGCACCACCGCGGCCGCGTTCGATTTCGGCACGGTCGATCCGCTCAACACCGTGGCGATCGAGGTCGAGGCGGCCGCGGACGCGCGGATCATCGCGCTACACGCCGGGTCTCGCCGATGCGCTGTTCGAGCATGACGGCCAGATCACCAAGCGCGAAATCCGCGCGATGACGATCTCCTCGCTGGCGCCGCGCCGCGGCGAGCTGCTCTGGGATATCGGCGCCGGCGCCGGCTCGGTGGCGATCGAATGGATGCTCGCCGATCCGAGCATGCGTGCGATCGCCGTCGAGAAACGCTTGGAGCGCACCGGGCGCATCCGGCGCAACGCCGCCGCCTTCGGCGTGCCCGGCCTCGAGATCGTCCAAGATGCCGCGCCGGCCGCGCTCGCCAAGCTGGCGCCGCCGGACGCCATCTTCATCGGCGGCGGCGCCAGCGACCCCGGCATGCTCGACACCGCCACAAATGCGCTGCGCCCCGGCGGCCGCCTCGTGGTCAATGCGGTGACGCTCGAGAGCGAGGCGGTGCTCTCGTCGCGCCACGCCGCGCTCGGCGGCGAGCTGACGCGCATCGCGATCACCCGCTCCGGCGCGGTCGGCGACAAGGCCGGCTGGCGCCCTGCCCTGCCGGTGACGCAGTGGGTTTGGGTAAAACCATGATCGTCGCCGGCGTCGGCTGCAGACGGGGCGCGCCGGCGGGCGACATCGAAGCCGCGATCCGCGCGGCGCTGGCGCGCGCCAATGTTTCCGCCGACGCGCTCGGCGCCGTCGCCACGATCGCGGCCAAGAGCACCGAGCCGGGCGTCAAGGCGGCGGCGGAAAAATTCGGCGTCGCCCTGGTGCCGGTCTCCGCGACTGAGATCAAGGCCGCAAGCGACCGCATCGAAACGCGCTCGGCGCGCGTCCTGGCGCTGGTCGGCGTTCCCGCGGTCGCGGAAGGCGCGGCGCTCGCCGCCGCCGGCCCCGCCGCGCGCCTGATCTGCCCGCGCCTGGCGATCGGCGCGGCGACCTGCGCGCTGGCGATCGCGGGAGCGGCGACATGACCGTGCACTTCATCGGCGCCGGCCCGGGCGCGGCCGATCTCATCACCGTGCGCGGCCGCGATCTGATCGCGCGCTGTCCGGTCTGCCTCTATGCCGGCTCGATCGTCCCGCGCGAACTGCTCGCCTATTGTCCGCCGGGCGCACGCATTGTCGATACCGCGCCGCTGTCGCTCGACGAGATCGACGCCGAGTTCGCAGCCGCTCATGCCGCCGGCCACGACGTGGCGCGGCTGCATTCCGGCGACCTCTCGATCTACAGCGCGCTCGCCGAGCAACTGCGCCGCCTGCAGCGGCGCGGCATACCCTACACGCTCACGCCCGGAGTGCCGGCCTTCGCGGCCGCAGCGGCGGCGCTGGAATGCGAGCTGACGGTGCCCGAACTGGCGCAGAGCGTCGTGCTCACCCGCATCGGAGGACGCGCATCGCGCATGCCGGAGAACGAGACGCTGGCGACATTCGCCGCCAGCGGGGCGACGCTGGTCATCCATCTGGCGATCCACGCCATCGAGACGATCGTCGCGGAGCTGACGCCCTATTACGGCGCCGACTGTCCGGCCGCCGTCGTGGTGCAAGCGAGCGCGCCGGCGCAGCGCGTCCTGCGCGGCACGCTATCCGACATCGCTGCGAAAGTTTCCGCCGCGCGCATCGAACGCACGGCGCTTGTGCTCGTCGGCCGCGCGCTGGCGGCGCGGGATTTCCGCGACAGCGCGCTCTACGACGCCGACTATCGCCGCCGGTTCCGCGGAGGCGCAAGTTGAGCGCGGCGCTACGCGGCTCGGAACGGCGCGCGCCCGACCAGCGCCTGATCGCGGTCGAACAGCGCGATCTCGATGGCGATGCCGCGGCCTTCGACGAGCCGCTCCGCCGTCTGCCGGGCCGCACCCGCGACCTCGTCACCGAGCGCGATCGCTTCGGATCGCGCCAGCGCAAAAGCCTCCGCCGCGGTGTTCGCCGTCATGATGCGCGCGCTGAGTTCGGCGGAGCCGCCGGCCACCTGCGCCAGGCTCGCAAGCAACGCCCGGTCGACCGCGCCGCGCTTGGAGTGAAGGTCGGTGAGGCCTTGCGCCAGCTTGGTCATCTTGGCGACACCGCCGGCAATGGTGACGCGCGGCACCGGATGCGTGCGCAGATATTTGAGCATGCCGCCGACGAAATCGCCCATGTCGATCAGCGCGATCTCCGGCAGGCCGTAGAGCTTTTGCGCTCCGGCCTCCGAGCTGGCGCCGGTCGCGCCGGCGACATGGGTGAGGCCGGCGGCACGCGCGACGTCGATGCCGCGGTGGATCGAGTGGATCCAGGCCGCGCACGAATAGGGCACGACGATGCCGGTGGTGCCGAGGATCGACAATCCGCCGACAATGCCGAGGCGCCCGTTGAGCGTCTTTGCCGCCAGCGCTTCGCCGCCGGGAATCGCAATCTCCACATCGGCATCGGCCGCGCATCCCGCGCGCGGCGGCGACTTCGACGATGGCGTTCTCGATCATGCGCCGCGGCACCGGATTGATCGCCGGCTGGCCCGGCGGCAGCGGAAGACCGGGCCGCGTGACCGTGCCGACGCCCTCGCCGGCGCGGAATGTCACGCCGGCGCCGGGCGCGCCGGCGCGCACCGTCGCCAGCACGAGTGCGCCATGGGTCACATCGGGGTCGTCGCCCGCGTCCTTGATGACCCCGGCAGTCGCCGAGCCTTGGTCCTTTCGCGTGAGCGCAAGAGCAAAGCTCGGGCGCTCGCCGCGCGGCAGCGTCACCTCGACCGGATCGGGAAATTCGCCGGTCACGAGCGCCGCGAAGGCCGATTTGGCCGCGGCGGCGGCGCAGGTGCCGGTGGTCCAACCCCGGCGCAGCGGGCGTTCCTCTTTGCTCATGATCCTTCCTTTAATCCCGGGCGCTGCGGTCGTCATCACGGGAGTCGGATGCGATGAGAGCCGCGCGCGGCGTTATCATTGCGGCGCCGCATTCCGGCGCCGGCAAGACCACGGTCACGCTCGCGCTCCTTGCCGCGCTCAAACGGCGGGGCCTCGTCGTGCGCGCGGCGAAAGCCGGGCCCGACTACATCGATCCGGCTTTCCATGCCGGGGTCACCGGTTCGGCGAGCGTCAATCTCAATTCCTGGGCGATGCCGGAAGAACTGCTCGACACGCTCGCCGCGCGGACGGCGGACGGCGCCGACGTGTTCGTGATCGAAGGCGTGATGGGTCTGTTCGACGGCGCCCCCGGCGTAGCTGGGCGGACCGGCGCGACCGCCGATCTCGCCACGCGTTTCGCCCTACCGGTCGTGCTGGTGCTCGATGTGGCGCGGCAGGCGCAATCGGCCGCGGCCGTCGTCCGCGGATTTGCCACCCACGATCCCGCCCTGCGCCTCGGTGGTGTCATTCTCAATCGCGTCGGCAGTGAGCGGCACCGCGCGTTCGTCGCCGACGCCATCCTCGCGCTGGGCATTCCCGTGCTCGGCGCCATGCCGCGCGACGCGGCGCTGGCGCTGCCCGAGCGTCATCTCGGCCTCGTTCAAGCTGCCGAGCATGCCAATCTCGAAGCCTTTGCCGAACGCCTCGCCGCGGCGGCCGAAAGCCATCTCGATCTCGACGGCATCATGGCGTGCGCCGCGCCGCTAGCGCCCGGCGCCAACGAACAAGGGAACGCAAGCAGTCCTGCCGCCGCCGGGCCAGCGCATCGGGCTCGCACGCGACCAGGCTTTCAGCTTCATCTATCCGCACCTGCATCGACGCGTGGCGACGGGCGGGGGCCGAGATTCTGCCATTTTCACCGCTCGCCGACGAGCCGCCGCCTGAGAGCGCCGACAGCTGCTGGCTGCCGGGCGGCTATCCGGAGCTGCACGCCGCGACCCTTGCCGGCGCGCACAAATTCTCCTCGGGACTGCGGCGCTTTGCGGCGACCCGCCCGGTGCACGGCGAGTGCGGCGGCTACATGGTTCTCGGCCAAAGCCTCGAGGACGCGGCGGGACGGCGTCACGCCATGACCGGATTGCTCGGCCACGCGACCAGCTTCGTCGCGCGCAAGCTGCATCTCGGTTACCGCACCGCGCGGCTCCGGTCCGACGGCGCGCTGGGCCGCAGCGGCACCATCGTGCGCGGCCATGAATTCCACTATGCCTCGCTCACCGCCGCCGGCCAGGACGAGCCGTTCGCCGACGTGACCGACGGCGAGGGCCGGGCGGTCGAAGCCGGCGGCCGGCGCGGCCGCGTCACCGGCGCCTTCTTCCACGCCATCGCCGCGGCAGACGATCCGACGGCTTCAGATCGTCCGCTTTTTTCGTCCCCGAATGCTTGACATCTTGTCTGCGCCCGGTCGTTTATTTGTCGCGACGGCTGATCGGATAGGCTGGGCGGCGGAGCGAATGCGCCATTCGACTACAACGGGTATTGTTTGCTTTGCGCTCGCGGTCGGACTTTGGCCGGCGTTCGACGCGAAGACGGCCGCGGCACAAGCGCCGGTCCTCCAGCCCAACCCGCAAATCCAAGTTGAATACATCCAGCCGAAGTACAACTCCGCTGCCGCGGATGCGAATCAATACAACGAATTCACCACGATCTATGCGTGGCTGCGCGTGCGTCAGCCCTTGGAGGAAATACAAAAATTCCTGGCGCCGCTGCGGCTCCCGCGCCCGATCAAGCTGCAGGTGGACAGCTGCGGCGCGGAACGCCGCGCCTATGTGTCCGGCGCTCCGGTCACGATCTGCTACGAACTGATCGACAAGATCGAGAAGGTAGCAGCCGGCATAACCGACAACGACGCCGTGAAGCAGATGGTGATCGTCGGGACGTTCACCGAGGTCGTGCTGCACGAACTGGCCTATGCGATATTCGACGTGCTGCAAATTCCGGTCTGGGGACGGATAGACGACGCCGCCGACCGGTTGGCCGCATTCGTCATGATGCAATTCCCGGAAAATGTCGCGCACACGACGATGGTCGGCTCCGCCGAATTCTTCCTGCTGTCGCGGAAGACGTGGACCGGGGTCGCATTCGCCAACACCCGATCGCCGGACGCACAGCGTTTCTACAATTTCCTCTGCATCGCCTATGGCGGCGACAGTCTGGATTTCGGCGGCTGGACGCAAGCCTCGGATGGCCAGGACCCGATACTTCCCGACTATCGCGCCAAGCAATGCGCGCGCGAATACGGGCAAGTTCGCGAGGCCTTCAGTTTGCGGATCATGCCGTACGTGGACGCGGATTTGCTGCTGCAGATCAAGGCGGCGCAGTGGTTCCGTCCCGGCGAGCTGAGCAAATGACGGCGAAGCCGAATACGCTGCGTCGAGTTCGTGCCGGACGGAGCGTCGCAACGGACGTCGTCAGGCTTGCCGCAGCATTGACACTCGTGCTCGCCGTCCAAACCGTATTGCCGACGCGCGCCATGGCCGACGATTGCCTGGCGGATCCGGGGCCGAAATATCGACCGATTCCGGGCTTGGACAATAGCGGCTTCCCGGTCTGCTATCTGGCGCCGAACGACGCCAACAAGGCCGCCTACACCGCGCTGCAATCGAGACACATCCTTGAAGCGTACAGTCAGTTCCTGTCGCCCCTGCACCTGACCCATCCGCTCTTGCTGATCGGGCTGAATTGCCGGCCGACCTTCAACAGCGACAGCCCGTTTTATTCCTCCGGCGACCGCGCGCTCCACTTCTGCTACGAATGGTACAACGACGTGATCCAGGCCGCGCCGACGGCGACAACGCCGCAGGGCGTGACGCGCGAAAACGTCATCACCGGAATGTGGGCCGGAACGCTGCTGCACGAGACCGGCCATGCCCTGTTCGACATGCTCGACGTTCCGGTATTCGGCCGCGAGGAAGACGCGGCGGACCAAATGGCGGCCTTCATCGCTCTGCAATTCAACAAGGACGTTCAGCGGACGATCATCAAAGGCTTTGCCTATTTCTGGCAAATGGAGGCCAAAAACGGCGCCGACCCGCCCACGGCCGACGATCCCAATCCTCCCAAGGACGCCACCCAACGCTGCCTCAACGATCCGTTATGCGCGTATTCCGACGAGCATGGGACCGCAAGCCAGCGTCTCTACAATACGCTTTGTCTCGGCTACGGAGGCGATCCGGACACGTTCAAGGATTTTGTTCAGATGGGTTGGCTGCCAAAGACGCGCGCCGACGATTGCGCCCGCGAGTACCAGCAGCTCAAGCTTGCCTTCGGCAAAACCATCATGCCGTTCGTCGACGCCGACATGATGAAGAAGGTTCAGGCAACACAATGGCTGCTGCCGCAAGAAATACAATGACAAGAAATGCGATAAGCGGAATGTGGCTCAACGTTCGAGCAGCGCCACGGTGCCGAGACCGCCGTCGGAACAGATGCTGACGACGGCGCGGCTGCCCGGCGGCAACGCCGAAAGCTCCTTGACCGCCTGACTGAGAATTCGCGCGCCGGTGGCGGCGAACGGATGGCCGAGCGCGACGCTGCCGCCGTTCGGATTCATCCGCTCGCGCGGAAAGCTTCCGAAATTATGCTCGACCCCGGCCTTGGCGCGGACGAACTCCTTATCCTCGAGCCCCTTGATGTGGCAGAGCACCTGCGCCGAAAAGGCCTCATGAATTTCCCATAGCGCGATGTCATCGTATTTGAGGCCGTGTCGCGCCAACAGGCGCGGGAATCGCCGACACCGGCGCCATGAGGAGACCCTCGTGGAAAATATCGACCGCCGCCAGTTCGAAATCCAGCAAACGCGCCCGCGGCAACTGGGCCGGCAGTCGGTTCACGCCCTCGTCGGTGGCGACCCAGATCGAGGCGGCGCCGTCGGTCAGCGGCGAGCTGTTGCCGGCCGTGAGCGTACCGCGGCCGCTGGTCCGATCGAACACCGGCTTGAGCTTGGCGAGCTTTTCCATGGACGTATCCCGGCGCGGAAAATGGTCCTTGTCGACGCCGTCGACCGGAACGATCAAATCGGCAAAGAAACCACGGTCCTGCGCGGCCACCGCCCTTTGGTGGCCTTCGAGCGCCAGCGCGTCCTGCTCCCGGCGGCCGATGTTCCAATCCTTGGCCATGTCCTCGGTATGCTCGCCCATGCTGCGGCCGGTGACGCGGTTCTTCACCTCGGGCACGAACAGCCGGATGTCGCGCGGCCGCAATCGGCGGAGAACGCCGAGACGATCGGCAGCGCTGCGCGCTTGAAACAGGCGGCGCAGCCAAACCGAAAAATTCCCGCCCAAGCCGATCTGCACGCGGGTCATGCTTTCGACGCCGCCGACCATCGCCAATGCCGCGCGGCGACCGAGCATTCCCGCCGCTTCGAAGACGCCGGCCATGCTGGTGCTGCATTGCATGATGGTGGTGAACGTCGGCACATGCGGATCGAGCTTGGCTTCGAGCCACACTTCGCGCGCCAGATTGGCGTAGGCGAGATTGACGACCACCGAGCCCCATACCGCGAGGTCGATCGAACCGGTGACTTGCCGCGCCATCGCCTGGACCACGGGCACCGACAGGCCGAGCGAGTCGCGCTCGGCGAACGGTCCGTCGACATTGACGAAAGGCGTTCGCAGTCCGGCCGCCAGCCAAACCGCTGGTCCGCCGTCGTTAGCCGTTGCCACGGGCAATCTCCTCTTCGACGTCGCGCAGCCGGTCCTTGCCGAAGAAGATCTCATCGCCGACAAAGAAAGTCGGGCTGCCGAAGGTGCCGCGCGCGACCGATGCTTCCGTGTTTTTCAGCAACCGGTCCTTGACCTCGGCTTCCTGCGTGCGCGCCAGCAACGCGGCGGCGTCCAGGCCGGACTCCGTGAGCGCCGCACGTACCACCTCCGGATCGTCCATCTTCTTCGGCTCGGCCCACATGTGGCGGAACATCGCCTCGACATAGCGTTCGAACACGCCCTCGCGCTGCGCCGCGACCGCGCCGCGCATGATCAATAGCGTATTCACCGGAAAGAACGGATTCCAGGTGAAGTTGGCGATGCCGTGACGCCGGACGAAGCGCCGCCGCTCCAGCTCTTCGTATTCCAGCCGGTTCTTGATGCCGCGCATGCTCTCGGCCGGCGAGCGGTTGTTGGTCAGCTTGAACACGCCGCCGAGCAGGATCGGCACGTACTCGAATTTAGCGCCGGTGCGCTGTCTCGATCTGCGGAACGACCAAATGCGCCAGATAGGCGTTGGGGCTGCCGAAATCGAAGTGAAATTCAACCTTCGCCATCTCACCAGACCTCCCGATACGGGCGCACGTCGAGCTCGAACGTCCAGGCGTCGCGCGGCTGCCGATAGAGCTGCCAATAGACTTCGCCGATCGACGCCGGATTCATCAGTTGGTCCGGCTCGAGCCGCTCCAAAGCCTCGGCGCCCGATCGCTGCTTGATACGCTCGCGCACGAAGGCGGTGTCGACGCCGGCATCGATGATGAGATGCGCGACATGGATGTTCTTGGGGCCGAGCTCGCGCGCCATGCTCTGGGCGACGGCGCGCAGCCCGTGCTTGGCGCTGGCGAACGCCGTATAGCCGATGCCGCCGCGCACGCTGGCGGTGGCGCCGGTGAAGAAGATGCAGCCCTTGCCGCGCGGCAGCATCAGGCGTGCGGCCTCGCGGCCGCTGAGAAATCCGGCGTAGCAACTCAATTCCCAGACCTTGCGAAACACCCGCTCGGTGGTCTCCAGCAGCGGAAAATTGACGTTGCCGCCGATGTTGAAGACGCAGACTTCGAGCGGGGCGTGCGCATCGGCGGCGCCGAGAAAGTCGGTGACGGCGTCCTCCTTGCGGGCATCGAGCTCGCGCGCGACGATCGCCCCGCCGGCGCCTTCGATAGCGGCGACGAGCGGCGCGAGCTTGTCGGCATTGCGCCGGCCGGCGAAAATCGTGAACCCTTCCGCGGCGAATTTCTTCGCGATCGCCGAGCCGATGAAATCGCCGGCGCCGATGACGGCCGCGGTGGCATTGCGTTTCGTCAATTCCGCTCCCCTTCCCGTTACCGGGACTTCGCGGCGATCACGGCGCGCGCCGTTCGCGGCGCGGACTCTAGCGCAGCGCGCGGCTCCTGTCCGATGGGTTCTCATCGCAGCGGAGCGGATGACGCTCGAAACCCGTGGTACTAGACTGACGCCTTGGAGCGTGAGCCATGAAAAGCAGCGTACTTTTTCGTCGCAACCCGATCAGCCGCCGGGCGATGCTCGCCGCAACCGCCGCCGTCGCGGCCTCGCCGGCTCTGGCCGAGGAATGCCGGATCGGTCCAGCGCCGCACGCCAAGGGCCCGCCGGTCTTCATGGATTACGACCAGATCGAGCTCGATGCCTCCTACGACCAGAGAGTCCTACGAGCCGCTGCTGATGCAGGTTTCGCAGCGCCTGGCCAGCAACAGCGAGGCCATGCGTGCGCGCATCGGCGCACCGCAGCGTGTCGCATACGGACCGACAGAGATCGAAAAGCTCGACATCTACCGCACCGGCCGCGCCAACGCGCCGATCTTCGTGTTCATTCATGGCGGGACCTGGCGGTGGGGCTCGGCCGCCGACGACGGTTTTCCCGCCGAGATGTTCGTCAATGCCGGGGCGCACTATGTCGCCCTCGATTTCAGCGCGGTCACCGCGGTAGGCGGCGACCTCGCGGTATTGGCGGCGCAGGTGCGCCGCGGCATCGCCTGGGTTTACAAGAACGGCGAAAGCTTCGGCGGCGATCCCAATCGCATCTATATCGGCGGCCATTCCTCGGGCGGACACCTCTGCGGCGTGGCGCTCGTCACCGAGTGGCAGAAGGAATTCGGCATTCCCGGCGACGCCGTGAAGGGCGGATTGTGCATGAGCGGGATGTACGACATGGCGCCGGTGCGGCTCTCCTGGCGCCGCAATTACATCAATTTCACCGACGCGATGGCCGACGCCATGTCGCCGCAGCGCCACATCGACAAGCTCAACGCGCCGATCGTCGTCACCTACGGCACCCTCGAGACGCCCGACTTCCAGCGCCAGAGCCGCGACTTCGCCGCCGCGGTCAAGGCCGCGGGCAAGCCGGCGGCGCTCATCGAAGCACCGAACTACGCGCACCTGGAGATGGCGGAATCGCTGGGCAACCCGTATGGCCCAAACGGCCGCGCGGCGCTCGCCATGATGCAGCTCGCGCCAGGTTGATGCGTGCTACCGTCTACCAGCCAGCCAGCAAACAAACATCGCAAAGAGGACATCCAGCATGGCAGTCAGGATTGAGAAGAACGGCGCGGTATGGACGGTGATTCACGATCGGCCCGAAGCCCGCAATGCCATGGACCCGGCGAGTGCCGACGCGCTGACCGCGGCCTTTCTTGAGTTCGATGCCGACAAGAAGGCTTCGGTCGCGGTGTTCTACGGGGCCGGCGGCGCGTTCTGCGCCGGCTGGGATCTCAAATATGTCAGCACGCTCGATGCCAAACGCCCGCTCGGCGAGCTCGACATCCCGACCGCTGGAGCGCGCGGCAATGGCGGCGAAATTCCCCGCGGACCGCTCGGGACCATCGCGGCTCGAATTGGACAAGCCGGTCATCGCCGCCATCGAGGGCCCCGCCGTCGCCGGCGGCATGGAGCTGGGCCTCTGGTGCGATTTCCGCGTGATGGCCAAGGAGTCGTATTTCGGCGTCTATTGCCGGCGCTGGGGCGTACCGCTGATCGACGGCGGCACGGTGCGCTTGCCGCGGATCGTCGGCCAGGGCCGCGCGCTGGAGATCATTCTCACCGGGCGCAAAGTGCCGGCGGAGGAATGCCTGAGCATCGGGCTATGCGAATACGTCACCGCGAAAGGCGGCGCGCGGCAGAAGGCCGAGGAGCTTGCGCAGGAGATCGCGCGCTTCCCGCAAGTTTGCGTCCGCGCCGATCGCCGTTCCGCCATCAAGAGCCACGGCCTTACCGTGCGCGAGGCGCTGATTCAGGAATGGTACAACGGCCGCGAGGCGCTGATCGAAGACGGCGTGGCCGGAGCGGCCCGCTTCAAGGACGGTCTCGGCCGGCACGGCGACTTCCAGAAGATCTGGTAAGCGGCAGCCGCGTTGCGTAAACGAAGTCCCTCGCCGATCGTGCACTGGCTCACTTGCCAAGCGTCCGACTTGCCCCCATGGTCGCGGCGGAAATTCGCGGCAGCGAGCGCTATGCGCTCGCGCAAGTGCAAACCGGAGCCGAGCAAGACGCGTGGCGGGTGACAGCGACCATATCGTAGCCGAGACGGCGGCACGGATTTTCGCCGACCTCGCCGATCCGCAGACCATCAACCGGGCCAAGAACGGCGCCTGGCGAGAGCCGCTCTGGCGTGCGCTGAGCGAGGCCGGGTTGCCGCTCGCCTGGGTGCCGGAAAATTTGGGCGGCTCCGGCGCCGGCCTCGCCGAGGGCTTCGCCATTCTCGGCGTCGCCGGGCGCTTCGCGCTCTCGGTGCCGCTGGCGGAAACGCTCGCCGCCGGCTGGCTGCTGGCGAGCGGCGGCCTTGCGGCGCCGGCGACACCCATGACGCTTGCCCCGGTTCGTCCGCGCGACCGGATCACGATCGACGCGGACGGCAGGCTGAACGGCCGTGCCGTCGGCGTGCCGTTGGCGCAGGACGCGCAGCATATCGCCGTGCTCGCCGATGGCGACAAGCAACAAACGATCGCGCTGGTCGAAACCAAGGATTGCCGGCTGAGCGAAGGCCACAATCTCGCCGGCGACGCGGCGAATGTCGTGACCTTCGAGCGCGTCAAGGCGCTGCGCAGCGCGCCCGCTCCGCGCGGCCTTGATCGCACGGCCTTGCTGCTGATGGGCTCGACCATCCGCAGCGTCGAGACCGCCGGTGCGCTCGAAGCGATCCTGTCGCTCTGCGTCGCCTACGCCAACGAGCGCGTCGCCTTCGAGCGGCCGGATCGGCAAATTCCAGGCGGTGCAGCAGAACCTGGCGCGGCTCGCCGGCGAAGTCGCCGCCGCGCTCGCGGTCGCCGGCTCGGCGGCCGACGCCATCGCGCAAGCCGACGCTTTCGACGAGGCGCGTGTTCCTGGAAGCGGCGTCGGCGAAAATCCGCACCGCCGAAGCCGCCACCGAAGGCGCGGCGATCGCGCATCAGGTCTTCGGCGCCATCGGCTTCACCCAGGAGCACGTGCTGCATCGCTTCACGCTGCGCATGCTGTCCTGGCGCGACGATTTCGGCAACGAAAGCTATTGGGCGGCCGAGCTCGGCAAGCACGTCGCCCGCCGCGGCGCCGACGAATTCTGGCCGCTGGTGGCGTCCCGATGAGCGCGCATCTGCAATTCGATCCGATCCGCCTGCCGCCCGAATGCGAGGCGCTGCGCAAAGAGGTGCGCGCGTTCCTGGCCGAGGAAATCGCGGCCGGCACCTTCGATCCGCACCAGCCGGGTCACGGCGACTCGTACAACCGCGCCTTCAGCAACCGGGTCGGCGCCAAGGGCTGGATCGGCATGACCTGGCCGAAGCAATACGGCGGGCACGAGCGCAGCCAGCTCGAGCGCTACGTGGTCACCGAGGAATTCCGCGTCGCCAACGCGCCGGCGCATCTGCATTTCGTCGCCGACCGGCAGAGCGGCCCGATCCTCCTCAAATACGCTCCGGAGCACATCAAGCAGGACATCCTGCCGCGCATCTGCCGCGGCGAATTGTGCTTCGCCATCGGCATGAGCGAGCCCGGCTCCGGCTCCGATCTGTTCGCCGCCAAGACCAAGGCGACCAAGGTCGACGGCGGCTGGAAGATCAACGGCAGCAAGATCTGGACGACCAGCGCCCAGGTCGCCGACTACATGCTGGCGCTGTTCCGCACCTCGCCGCCGACCAAGGAGAACCGTCGCCACGGCCTCACCCAGTTTCTGGTCAAGATGAAAACGCCGGGCATCGCGGTAAACCCGATCCGGCAGATGACCGGCAAAGGCCGGGCTTCAACGAAGTGGTGTTCACCGATGCATTCGTCCCCGACGACCATGTCCTGGGCGAGATCGACGGCGCGTGGAAGCAGGCGACCAGCGAGCTCGCTTACGAGCGCAGCGGTCCGGAGCGTTTCCTCGAGACCTTTTACGTGATGCTGGAGCTGATCCGCGCGCTCGGGCCGGAGCCGGATTTGCGCGGCGCCGAAGGGCTCGGCCGGCTGGTGGCGCAACTCCACACCTTGCGCCGCATGTCGGTCTCCGTCGCCGGCATGCTGCAGGCCGGCAAGGAGCCGGTGGTCGAAGGCTCGATCGTCAAGGACCTCGGCACGCTCTGGGAGCAGAAATTGCCCCACCGGGTGCGCGAGCTCGCCGCCTTCCTCGAACCGGAAATCCTCAACCGCGCCACGCTCGAGGATCAGCTCGCCTTCGCCACCATGATCGCGCCCAAGCTGACCATCCAGGGCGGCACCACCGAAATCCTGCGCGGCATCATCGCGCGCGGCCTGGGCTTGCGCTAAGGGCTGACGATCGTGCCGGACATCGGAAAATTGCTCTGGCCCAAATCGGTGGCGGTGATCGGCGCCTCCTCCGACACGCACATTCTGCGCGGGCGGATCTTCGAGATCATCCGCAGCCATCCGTTCGCCGGCGCGATCTATCCGGTGAGCCGGAGCGCGGCGGAAGTCCAAGGCCTGAAGGCCTATCCGTCGATCGACGCGCTGCCCGAGCCGGTCGATATGGCGATCCTCATCGTTCCCGCCGAATATGTGCCGGCCGAGCTCGAGCGCTGCGGCCGCGCCGGGATCAAGGCCGCCGTCATTCTCAGCTCCGGCTTTGCCGAAGCGGGCGAAGCCGGCGCGCGCATGCAGCGCGAGATCGCCGCCACCGCGCGCCGCTACGACATGGCCGTCGAGGGACCGAACACCGAGGGCTTCGCCAACATCGCGGCTTCGCTGTGCGCGAACTTCAGCCCGGCGATGGACAAGAGCGCCGGGCCGCTCACGCCCACGCAGGCGCTCGGCCGCGGCGAGGTCTCGATCATCTCGCAGAGCGGAGGTCTCGGCTTCGCGTTCTTCGACCGCGCGCGGCCGCGCAATCTCCGGTTCCGCCACGTCGTGACCACCGGCAACGAGGCCGTGCTCGAGATTTCCGACTTCATCGACTACATGCTCGACGAGGGCAAGACCGATGTCTTTTTGCTGCTGATCGAGGCGGTGAAGACGCCGGAAAAATTCAAGCGGGTGGCGGAAAAGGCGCTCAAGGCCGGCAAGCCGCTGATCGTGCGCAAGATCGGCCAAACCGAGCCCGGCCGCCGCGCGGTCGCTTCGCATACCGCGGTGCTCGCCGGCTCACAGGCCGCCTACCGGGCGATCTTCGATCGGTACGGATTGATCGAGGGACGCGATTTCGACGAGATGCTCGACATTGCCGCCGGCTTCCTCGCCTGCGGCGACCGCATGCCGGTCGGCAACCGCGTCGGCATCTGCACCTCGTCCGGCGGCGCCGGCGTGTGGATGGCGGATGCGTGCGCCGCCGCCGGGCTGGACGTGCCGGTGCTCGACGACGCGACACGCGCGACCATCGACGTGCATCTGCCCTCTTACGCCACCTCGCAAAACCCGGTCGATTCCACCGCCCAGGGCGTGCAGAAGCTCGGTTACGCGCGGTTCGCGCGGCTGGTGGCGCGCTCGCCCTCGATCGACGGCGTCATCGTCGTGATCACCGCGCGCCGCTCGGCTTTTCTCGAAGCCGATCTGCCGAAACTGAAAGAGCTGGCGCGCGAATCGCCGAAGCCGGTGTTCATGTGGACCTACACGCTTCCCGCCGAGCGCACCGTCGAGATCCTCAACGAAGCTGGCTACCCGCTGTTCACCGACGCGCAGGGCTGCGCGCGTACGTTGCGCGCGATGGCCGACTACCGGCTGCTGCGCGAGCGCCTGTTGCAAGCAAGCGCGACGATCGGGCCCGCGCCGGCACGGGCGAAAGTGCGCGCAATGCTGGCGCAATCCGGGCCGGTGCTATGTGAGTACCGGGCGCGGCCGCTCCTCGCGGCCTACGGCATCGGCGCCGACGAACGTGGGAGAGCTCGCGCATTCGCGTGATGCGGCCGTTGCCGCCGCGCAGGCGATCGGACGGCCGGTGGCGCTCAAAGTCCAGTCCGACGATATTCCGCACAAGACCGAAGCCGGCGCCATCGCTTTGAATCTCTCCGGCGCCGATGCGGTGCGCGCGGCCTATGATCGCGTGCTCGCCTCCGCCAAGCGTCACGCGCCGGCGGCGCGCATCGACGGCGTCCTGGTGCAGCCGATGGCGCCGCCCGGCCGCGAAGTCATTCTCGGCATCAATCGCGACCCGACATGGGGCTTGATGCTGATGGCCGGGCTCGGCGGCGTGCTGGTCGAGACGCTTGGCGATGTGGCGCTGGCGCCGGTGCCGCTCGATCAGGCCGCCGCGCGCGCCCTGCTCGGCCGGCTCCGGGGCGCGCAGGTGTTCGGCAGCCACCGCGGCTCGCCGCCGGCGGACGTCGAGGCGCTCGCTGACCTCATGGTCGCGCTGTCGCAGTTTGCCGCCGACCATGCCGATGATATTGCCGAGATCGATCTCAATCCGGTGATCGTGCACGCGCAGGGCGAGGGCATATCCGTCGTCGACGCCCTGATCGTCAAGCGCGAAACAGAGACGGCCGAACGCCGCGGCGCGGCCGAGTAACGACAAGCGAAGGACACCGCAATGGGCCCGTTCAAGGATATCGGCGTCGAAAAAACCGGTCATGTGGCGCTGGTCGAGATCAGGCGGCCGCCGAATAATTTCTTCGACATCGCGCTGATCAAGGAAATCGCCGAGGCCTTCGAGGCGCTCGACGCCGACGCCGATTGCCGCGCGCTGGTGCTGGCGGCGCAAGGCAAGGCGTTTTGCGCCGGCGCCAATTTCGGCGATGGCGACAGCGACGGCGGCGCGCTGCTCAGCGGGCCGAGGCCCGGCGCAGCGCACCTTTATATCGAGGGCAACCGTCTGTTCCGCACCAAAAAGCCGATCGTTGCCGCCGTTCACGGTGCCGCGGTCGGCGGCGGCTTGGGGTTGGCGATGGTGGCCGATTTCCGCGTGACCTGCACCGAGGCGCGCTTCTGCGCCAACTTCACCCGGCTCGGCTTTCATCCCGGCTTCGGATTGACCGTCACCCTGCCGGCGGTGATCGGGTCGACCAAGGCGGCGCTGATGTTCTATACCAGCCGCCGCGTCCGCGGCGACGAGGCGTACGCCATGGGTCTCGCCGACGCACTGGTGCCGCAGGGCGAAGTGCGCGCCGCCGCGCTCGCGCTCGCCGCCGAGATCGCCGAGAACTCGCCGCTCGGGCTGATCGCGACGCGCGCCACCATGCGCGGCAATCTCGCCGACCGCGTGCGTGCGGCGACCGAGCACGAGCTCGCCGAGCAGACGCGCCTGCGCCAGACCGAAGACTTCAAAGAAGGCGTGAAGGCGATGGCGGAGCGGCGGGTGCCGGCGTTCACGAGCCGATAGCCGGCCGCGCCTGCTGCCCTGCCGGACCGGCGATGACGCCGTCGATCCAGAGCGGCGAGCGCGTCGAGCACATCGCTGCGCACTTGCGAATCCTTCCGGCCGGTTCGCGCCGGCACGTGGAAGGAATGATCGGCGTCGGTAAAAAGCGTCAGCGTCGCGCGCGGAACCAAGCGCCCGGCAAACCGGCTCGAGCTGATCGAGCGTGGCGAGAGCGTCGCGCGTGCCTTGCAGGAACAGCATCGGGATCTGCACGTCGAAAAGATGCTCGGCGCGATCGCGCGACGGGCGGCCGGCCGGATGCAGCGGAAAGCCGAGGAACGCCAATCCGCGCACGCCGCGCAGCGGCGCCTTCGCCTGCGCCTGCGAGGTCATCCGGCCGCCGAAGGATTTCCCGCCGGCGATCAGCGGCAATCCCGGCAGTCGACGGAGCGCCGTCTCGACGGCGGCGCGCACGGTCGCCTGCGCGACCGGCGGGGAGTCGGGACGCTTGGTGCGGTTCTCCCGCGGTTCTCCATGTAGGGAAACTGATAGCGCAACGTGGCAATGCCGCGCTGTGCCAGCTCCGCCGCGACCGCGGCCATAAAGGGATGTTGCATCCCTGCTCCCGCGCCATGCGCGAGCACGTAGCAGGCGCGTGCATCGGGCGGCGTTTGCAGCAGCCCGGAAACGCGGATGCCGTCCTCGCCGGCAACAGTGATGGACTGGGAAGCGACAGACGACACCCGGAACTCCGGAAAAATGGCGCGGCTGGCGACGATTTTATCGCCGAGATCAGTCATTTCCATAGAGCCGCAGCCGGCGTCGACGAAGCGAAATGCGGGAACGAGGCAGAGGCACGAATGCCGGCCCGGATTTCGCTCGCGCTCAATCCGGGCTACGCTTGCGGCATGTGTCAGTGAAAGGAGGCGCCCATGTGCCGCAACATCCGCACGCTGTTTAATTTCGAGCCGCCGGCAACGGAGGAAGAAATCCGCGCATCGGCGGAGCAATTCGTGCGCAAGCTGAGCGGATACACCCACCCCTCGCGCGCCAACGAGGCGGCGTTCAACCGCGCGATCGATGAGGTCGCCGGCGCCGCCCGCCGGCTCCTCGCCGCGCTCGAAACCACGAGTCCAGCGCGAAACCGCGAAGTGGAAGCCGATGAAAGCGCGCGCCCGAGCGAAAGAGCGATTTGCGTAGCGGGCAACATCGAGCGAGTGCGTAGCGGGAACACGATCAGTCGCGCGGCCGGGGGACGACGCGATGGACAGAGAGCGGGTCAAGAGTTTTGCCGACCGGGTGTTCGCCGATATGGCGAGCACGATGACGGCCGGCATGGGCTATGTCGGGGTAAAGACGGGACTGTTCCGCGCCATGGCCGGCAAAGGCGCGATGCGGATCGAAGACGTCGTGCGCGAATCGGGATTGACGGCACGCTATGTCGAGGAATGGCTCAAGGGCATGACCTGCGCCAAATACCTCGATTATGACGCTGCGGCGAAACCTATCGCCTCCCCGACGAGCATGCCTTCCTGCTCGCCTCCGACGAGACCGACCATTTCATGGGCGGCCTGTTCGTCATGGCGCCGGTGCTGCTGCGGGTCGCGCCCGATGTCGCCACGGCGTTCGCGCGCGGCGGCGGCGTGCCGTTCGAAAAATTTGGCGCCGACGGCGTCGTCGGCCTGGACCTGATGAACCGCGGGCAATACGAGCAGCGCCTTGCCGGCTATTGGCTGCAGGCGCTGCCGGAGGCGAGAGCCGGCCTCGAAGCGGGCGGACGCGCACTCGATGTCGGCTGCGGCGCCGGCCGGGTGTGCGTCGCGCTCGCCAAGAACTTTCCCGCGGCGACGATCGTCGGTCTCGATCCGGACCAAGAGTCGATCCGCCAGGCGGAAGCGGTCGCCGCCGAGGCCGGCGTATCGGGCCGCGTCTCCTTCGTCGCCGCGACGACCGGCGACTTCGATGCCGGCGGCGGTTTCGACCTGGTCACCGCCTGCGACTGCATCCACGATTTCGCCGCGCCCGAGCGCACGCTCGAGCAGATCCACGCGCTGCTCAAACCGCAAGGGACGCTGTTCATCATCGAGCCCAAGGCCGCCGACCGGCTCGAGGACAACATCAATCCGATCGGCACCATGTTCTACGGCTTCAGCATCTTCCATTGCATGACGCAGTCGCTGGCCAGAGGCGGGCCGGGCTTGGGCACCTGCCTCGGCCCGGCGCGCACCGAGGCGCTGCTTCGCGGCGCCGGTTTCCGGAGCTTCGAGCGGCTCGATATCAAAAGCCCGACGAACCTGTTCTACGCCGCGCGGCCGTGAGCGTGAGGCCGCCGCACAATTCCTGCGCGCCGTGCGTGGCGCGTGGGCGCGGGCGCCGTATCAGGCGTCGTTGCGCGCCGTGGTCCGTGCGATTCCTCGCCAGCGCCTGTGCTCGTCGGACAAGGCAAAGCTGTCGGCCGCGACGACGCGATTGCGCCCGGTGCGCTTGGCCTCGTAAAGCGCGGCATCTGCGCGACGCAACAGCGTGTCAATAGTGTCGCCCGGCTCCCATTCGGCCGCGCCGATGCTGCAGGTGACCCCGATTGTCCTGTTGCCGACGCGAATGGCGAGGTTGCTGACCGACTCGCGAAAACGTTCGGCGAGATCGACCGCATCGTCCAGGTGCCCGTCGGTCAGCAGACGCGACCTCTTCGCCGCCGAGCCGGCCCGTCGGCGCGTCAATCGCTCTCAGTTCTTCGCTGACTTTTCGCAGGACCAGGTCGCCGGTTTCATGACCATAGGTGTCGTTTATGGCCTTGAACTTATCGAGGTCGCAGATGAGGACGGAAAAGTGCCGTCCTGCCGTCGCCCGTTCTACCATTCGTTCCGCGGCCGCGACGAATGCGCGGCGTGTGAGCAGTCCGGTCAGAGAATCGATCGTCGCCAGCGCGATCAGCTCGGCCTGCATCGAGGTGATACGTTCGCCGGCCCGAAGCCTGGCGCGGAGCTCTTCCGGCGCCGGCGGTTTGGAAATGAAATCATCGGCGCCGTTTTCGAGCGCTTCAATCATCTTCGAGCGCTGATCGCTCGAGGACATCAAGACGATATAGAGCGGCCGTTGCGCACCGGCGAGCGCCCGCGCGTCGCTGACCAGCTGGACGCCCGATGTCGAGACGAGCTCCGCGCTGGTGATCAGCACGCAGACGTCTCTCTCCGCCCGCAGGCAGGCGAGCGCTTCCGGGGCATCCATGAAGGTGCGAACTTCATGTCCCCAGGGCTCGATGATGCCGGTGACGATCCGTTGGACCGTGCGGCTCGGTTCGACCAAGGCGATACGCATCTTTTGCCTGAACGGTAGTCTCACAGGCTACCGCGCCCGTAGTTAACGAGGGCCTACGAATTTTGCTCAGGCCGCTGCTATCCCAAGTAGCGCAGAGCTTGCTTCACTCGCGGCATCAAACGCGGCGGCCGAGGCTCCGGCAAGGCGGCGCGATCAGAATTCCCGGGAATCCGGAAAATCGACGAGTAGCGTTCAACAAGAACGAGAACGAGAATTTCTTCCACGACGAGCAAAACTCGCGCGCAGTCCGGCGTTCAAGCTAAGTACGCCGCCTCGAACCGTCCGCGGTCGTGCGGCGCCGCAAAATCCAGCTCCGGCCCGAGCGGCACGATCCGGGTCGGATTGATCGCCGTCATGCTCATGTAATAGTGGCGCTTGATGTGATCCATGTTCACGGTGCCGGCGACGCCGGGGACCTGAAAGAGATCGCGCAGATAATTCGACAGATTGGGATAGTCGGCGATGCGGCGCAGATTGCATTTGAAATGGCTGTAGTAGACCGCGTCGAAGCGCACCAGCGTGGTGAACAGACGCCAATCCGCCTCGGTCAGGCGCGCGCCGACAAGATAGCGCTGGCGCGACAGCAGGCCCTCGACCCAGTCGAGCGCGGCGAATACGGCGCGGCAGCCTTCCTCGTAGGCTTCCTGCCTGGTGGCAAACCCGGCGCGATAGACGCCGATATTCACGTCGTTCAGGACGCGTGCATTGATCCGATCGATCTCGGCGCGCAACTCCAGCGGATAGTAATCGGCATGGTCGTTGGTCAACGCCGCGAACGCCGCGTTGAGCATGCGGATGATCTCGGGCGACTCGTTGTTGACGATGGTGCGCCGCTCCTTGTCCCAGAGCACCGGGACCGAGACGCGGCCGGTATAGCGTGGATCGGCGAGCAGATAGATTTCGCCAAGCCGGCGTTTGCCGTTGACCGTGTCCGCGGTGGTGCCCGGCCCGGTGCCGAACTCCCAGCCCTGATCGCCCATGACCGGATCGAGGATCGAGATCGAGATCACGCTCTCGAGCTCTTTCAGCTTGCGGAAAATCACCGTGCGATGCGCGTAGGGGCAGGCGAGCGACACGTAGAGATGATAGCGCCCGCGCTCGGCGGCGAAGCCGCCCTCACCGCTCGGTCCGGCGCTTCCGTCCGGCGTGACCCAATTGCGGAACACCGGCTCGGCCGGCACGAAGCGCCCGCCGGTCGCAGCGGGGTCGTACCACTGGCTCTGCCACACGCCGTCGACGAATAGTCCGTGCGCCATCGGATGCTTCCTGCCAGTGGAGGGCGTTTTGCGGCCGCAGGCCGCCGGCGAATTCAATCGGAAAACTTGGTCTCGGAAAAGAGCCCATCGGCAATCGACGGCGCTCGGGACCAGGTCGCTGGCGCGGGTCAGCAGAGTGCGCCCGCTCGCCAGCACCCAGTTGGTGAGCACGCTCGCCGCCCAGCTCAATGTCACGGTGGCGACGAATACGATCGCGCCTTTGCCGATCGCCGGAATGGCGAGGTCGAGCAACAGGAATTGCAGCCACAGCGCGAACAGATAGTGAAAGAAATAGATGCCATAGGCATTCTCGGAAACCGTATCGACGATCGGCGACCAGGGCACGGCGGCAAAGCGCAGGAAAACCGCCGTCATGCTGAAACAGGCGGCGCCGGCGAAGGTCACCAGGCCGAGATCGCCGATGAGCTGCAGCACCGGCACCGGCGCTCCGGGGACCTTCACGATCAGCGCCGTGGGGATGACCCACAGGAAAAACGCCGCGAAACCACCGGCGACCCAAACCGGCCAGCGCCGCACCAGCATGCCTTGCGGGTCGAGCAGGCCGCGTTCGCAGCCATGCGCTCCCACGGCGAGGCCCAAGAGGAAATACAGCGCGTATTGCGGCGCAAAAGCCGCCTGCACCTCGAACGGGCCGATGCCGACCCACTTCCATGGCGAATAGATCGCCGAGAGCGGCAGGTAGGCGACCGCCGTTACGCCGACGATAGCCGCGAAAAATCTTCCCGGACGAGTCTCCGGCAGCGGCCAAGCGGCCGAGCCAGGAACGAGCTCATGTCCGGCGCCAACCGGAAGAGCAAGGCCGCGCCGATGTTCAACGCAATGAGAAACCACAAGAACCACATCGGGCCGGTCGGCGTGATCGGCAGCGCGTTCCATTGCGACCAGAACGCCGACCAATCCGGATCGGCCGCGGTGAGGCGATAAACCGGATAGAAGGCGACCGGCATCACCAGATAGACGCCGATGACGAAAGGCACGCCGAGGCGTATCAGCCGATGACCGACAAACTTGCTCCAACCGCGGCGCTGCAAGCTCGGCCAGACAAACAGCCCGGAGAGGAAGAACATCAATTGCATCAGGTAGAGAAACTGAAACGCGCAAAACAGGTCGAAGCCGAGCCACCGCTCGCGATCGACGATCGGCATCGCCCGCCACGCGTAGGGCGCGAGATCAAAGGGCGGCGGCTGAGCCGGCTGGTTTACGATGTAAGCGGAAAGAGCAATGGAACGCCAAGATCAGGAGAATGGCGAGACCGCGCAGATTTCGTAGCGCCAAGCTGACTTCGGACATGGGTTCAAATCCCGGGTCTTAAGTCTAGAGCGCCGAAGGCGTTAGGCGCACTTGGATCGCCGCAGCGCGGTTAGCTCATGCTACCGGCAGCGAGCCGATGGTCAAGTCGAGTCCCGAGTATTCCCAAGGTATTGCGATGTAGTATTAAAGACCGCGCAGGCGACAAAGCCCGTCGTGCATCGATCGTCGGCGGAGCGTGCGCCGGCACAAGGCGAATCATGAAAGCCGCTTTCATCGAGCAATTCGGCGGTCCGGAAGTCCTGGAATACGGCGACGTGCCGGATCCGGTGGCCGGACCGGGCGAGGTCGTCGTCGACGTGGCGGCGGCGAGCGTCAACGGGGCCGATTGGAAGGTGCGCAGCGCCCAATATTCGGAGGCCAAATTTCCGCTGGTGCTGGGGCGGGATTTTTCCGGCTTGGTGGCCGCGACCGGCGCCGGCGTCGATGATCTGAAGGTCGGCGATGCGGTGTTCGGCGTGCTCGAAGCCGGCCGCGAGGGCGCATACGCCGAGAAGCTCGCGATCAAGGCGGCGATCATCGCCAAGAAGCCGGCCGGACTGTCGCATATCGACGCCGCCGCCCTGGCGCTCACCGGGCTCACCGCGATCATCTCGGTCGAGACAACGTTGCAGCTCAAGCGCGGCGAAACGATCCTCATTCAGGGTGGCGCCGGCGGCGTCGCGAGTTTTGCCATACAGCTCGCCAAGCATATCGGCGCGCGGGTGATCACCACGACCAGCGCGGCGAACGTCGATTATGTGCGCGGTCTCGGCGCCGACATTGTCGTCGACTACAACGCGCAAGACTTCACCCGCGTCGTGCAGCGATTGCGACGCGGTTTTCGACACCGTCGGCGGCGACGTGGCGCAAAAATCCTTCGCCGTGCTCAAGCCCGGCGGCCGCGCCGCCTTCATCGCTTCCGGCGCGCAGGCGCCGAAACCCGATCGGAGCGACGTGACGGCCTTGCGGCCCGCCGTCGGCCGCGCCCGCGCGCCGCTCGAACGCATCGCCGCGCTGGTCGCGGCGGGAGCGGTACGCCCGCCTGAGATCAAGCTCTATCGCCTATCCGAGGCGGCCGAGGCGCATCGCGTCAGCGAGTCGCGCCATTTCCGCGGCAAGCTGGTGTTTCAGGTGCGTTGAGCGGGCAGCGACCGGGCCGGTGTTGCGTCGTGGCACGCAATCGCCTACGACCCACTCGACAAACCCAATTCCCAAGGCCCAAGGATCCATTCCATGTCGTTTTCGATGTCACAAGCCTCCGCTTCCGGTTTTCGAAATCGAGCTCAACGCGCTCTCGGCCATTCTCGACAAGGCCGAGGCTTTTGCCGCCGCCAAGAAGATCGACCCTACAGTTCTGCTGCATACCCGGCTGGCGCCGGACATGTTCGATCTGACGCGTCAGGTCCAGGTCGCGACCGATCAGGCGAAACGCGGCGCTGCGCGTCTCGCCGGCGTCGAAGCGCCGAGCTACGAAGACAACGAGACGACGATCGATCAGCTCAAAGCGCGGGTCGCCAAGACGATCGCCTATCTCAAGACGCTCGACCGCAAGCAGATCGACGCGGCGGCCGATCGCGTGATCACGTTTCCGCTCGGCGGGAACACCAAGGGCGAGATGCAGGGCGGCGACTACCTCAACCATTTCGTGCTGCCGAACTTCTATTTCCACGTCACCGCCGCTTATGCGATTCTGCGCCACTGCGGCCTGGAGATCGGCAAGCGCGATTTCATGGGCGCGATACCGATCAAGAGGAGCTGACGCAGCGGCGCGGCGGTTCGCGCGAACCGGGGGAGATCATGAGCGCGACGATGAGCTTGGAACGGGCCACTCAATTTGGAGCGGCCTGGAATTCCCACGACGCCGAAAAGGTCGCGAGCTTCTTCGCCGAGAACGGCGAATACCATGCCTCGTTCGGCCCGGAGCTGTTCGGCGCAAGCTATGTGGGGCGAGACGCGGTGCGGCGTGGCGTGAAGGCGTTCTTCGACCGATTCCCCGACGGAAGATTCGAGGACCTGCAGGTTTTCGTCGCCGGCGACCGCGGCACCTTCGAGTGGACGTTTGTCGCCACGGGCGCCGACGGCAAGCTCGTCGCCACGCATGGCTGCGATCTCTTGGAATTTGCCGGCGACAAGGTCAGGAAGAAGAATGCATTCCGTAAGCAGCTTGTAGAGGCCTGACCGCAATCGTCCGCGCGTCGCGCGCCGTTTCCACGCGACGCACGTGCTCGGCGATCAACCGGGCCACCTGTTCGGCGTGCGTCGAAATCATGAAATGCGCCGAGCCCTCGACGGTCGCGAAGATGGCGCCGTTGATCCGCTGGCTCAGGAGCTCATTGGCGCGTCGTATCGCCGGGTGACTCGATCCGCCGACGACGACCAGCGTCGGGATTTCGAGAGCGGCCAACGAGGCCGCCGACAGATCGAAGCCATCTGCGCTCGCCCAATCGAGAATATTGACCGGCGTCGTCTCCACGGCGTAGCTGCGCACCCGCGGCGGCCAGGAGGCGAAGGTGCCGACGCCGCCATAGAAGTCGATCATGGTCGCGATCGCTTCCATGTCGCCGTCGGCGAACGCCGTGAAATATTCACGCGTCATCTGCGCGAACGCGTAACGGTGCTGCCGCTCCTCCGGGTCGCTCAGCACACTGATCGCCGGCGCCTCCGCGATCACCAGGCTGGCGAGCGGCACACGATTGCGCAGCGCGACCGCGAGCGCGGCCAAGCCGCCGAAGGAATGGCCGACCAGATGTATCGCAGCCGCCGGCCCGGCGAGATGACGGCTTCCAGAATCTCGGCCTCGTGCGCGATCGAAGCATCGCTTGCGGTGCGGCGCTCGGCGGTCGCTCCATATCCGAGCAGGCTCGTGGTCACGCAACGAAACTCGTCGTTCCAGCCGGCGATCACCGGCCGCCAGGCGGCGCCGGTGCTGCACGATCCGGGGACCAATATGATGGTCGGACCGGCTCCGTGCTCGTCGTAGTCGATCCGTCCGCGCTGCTCTTCGATCATGCTGGGGATCCTTTCAATCAAGCCGACTTGCGCCAGGGCAGGAGCATCGACACGCGGCGCTTGTAGGCGCGATAGTCGTCGCCGAAGACCTCGATCAGATCGCGCTCTTCCAGGAAAATCCCGACGAAGATGTAAGCCGTGGTCACGGCCGCGAACAGCAAGTGGCCGGCCGTCATCGTCGGCGCCGCCCAGAAGGCGATGATGAAGCCGAGATAGAGCGGATGCCGCACGAAACGGTAAAAAAGCGGCGTGCGAAAACGCGGCACCGGCATCTGCCGGCCGCCGAGATTATTGGCGACCTGGTGCAGCCCGAACAGCTCGAAATGGTTGATCAGGAACGTGCTGGTCAAAACGATCAACCAGCCGACGAGCGACAAGCCGGTTACCGCCATGGCGATCGGCGGTTCGGCGATCTGCCACACCACCGCCGACAGCGGCCGCCACTGCCAGAACAACAGCATCAGCGCCAGGCTCGACAGCAGCACATAGGTGCTGCGCTCGACCGAGGCCGGGACGAACCTCGTCCACCATTGCTTGAACTGCTTGCGCGCCATTACGCTGTGCTGGATGGCGAACACCGACATGAGCAGAAGATCGACGATGACTGCCTGCGCCGTCGGCGCGTCCGGCCCATTGTCGATCGTCTTCGGCACGACAAGGCCCGAGACGAAGCCGATGGCATAGAGGAAGCTGACGAAGAACACGGCGTAGGCGGCGATCCCATAGAGAAACGCGACCAGCCGCCCGGCAAGATTGGCTTGGTGGCGAATATCCTGGCCGGTTGCCTGTAGTTGGCTCATGGTCTCCTCCAATTCGTGCGGTCTCGGCGCACGCGGCCGAGAGGGCGGAGGATGCCGGGAAGGCGGCGGGAAGACCTTGTCCCGCCCTTGATTTGTCCCTGAGGTGGACTTGATTATTGCGTGAGATCGGCGCACGGACCGCCTGGAAGGGCGACGAACGTGCGTTTTCTCTTTGCCGGCTATACGCTGGACACCGACCGGCGCGAGCTGCGGCGCAGCGCCGACGCTATCGCCGTCGCCGTCGAGCCGCAGGTCTTCGACCTCCTGGTCTATCTGGTCGACAACCGCGACCGTGTCGTCAGCAAGGATGATCTGATCGCCTCGGTCTGGAGCGGCCGCATCGTCTCGGACTCCACGCTCACCAGCCGCATCAACGCCGCGCGCCGGGCGGTCGGCGACACCGGCCAGGCGCAAAAGCTGATCCGCACCATCGCACGCAAGGGCTTTCGCTTTGTCGGCGACGTGCGTACGCAGGTGAATGCCGACAAATCCTCACCCGCCGGCGCTTCGCCGGATCAGGCCGCCGAGACGCCGTCGACGCCGCCATTGCCCGACCGGCCGGCGATCGCCGTTCTTCCCTTCGTCAACATGAGCGGCGAGCCGGAGCAGGAATACTTTTCCGACGGGATCAGCGAGGACATCATTACCGCGCTCTCCAAGCTGCGCTGGTTCTTTGTGATCGCCCGCAACTCTTCGTACATCTACAAGGGCAAGGCCGTGCACATGAAGCAGATCGCCGAGGAGCTCGGCGTCGGCTACGTGGTCGAGGGCAGCGTGCGCAAGGGCGGCGACCGCGTGCGCATCACCGCGCAGCTCAACGACGTCGCCACCGGCAGCCACATCTGGGCCGAGCGCTACGACCGCGACCTCGCCGACGTGTTCGCGGTGCAGGACGAGATCACCGAGGCGATCGTCGCCGCGATCGAGCCGCAGCTCTACGCCGCGGAAAATTTTCGCGCCCGGCGCAAACCGCCGGACAGCATGGACGCCTGGGACCTGGTGATGCGGGCGCTGTCGCACTACTGGCGGGTGACGCGGCAGGACAATGTCGTGGCGCAGGCGCTGCTGGAGAAGGCGACCGCCATCGATCCGAACTACGGTCAGGCGCTCGGTTTGCTCGCCACCAGCCACATGTTCAGCGCCCATATGGGCTGGGAGGACTTGGCACGGGTCGCGCCAGCCGCCGAACGCGCGGCGCAATCGGCGATCCTGGCCGACAGTGACGACCCTTGGGCGCACCATGCTTTGGGCGGCGTCCATCTGTTCGCCCGGCGCTTCGAGGATTCGCTCGCCGAGTTCGAGTGGGCGCTGCGGCTTAATCCGAACTTCTCGCTGGCGCAGGGCTATTACGGATTGGTGCTGGCGTATTGCGGCCGTTGGCAGGAAGCCGACCTGGCGACGCAGCGCGCGCTGCGCCTGTCGCCGCGCGATCCGCATTCGTCGATCTATTGCGGCATCGCCGCCTACGCTCATTTTATCGGCCGCAACTACGATGAGGCGATGCGGCTCGCGCGCGAGGGCATCCGGCAGCGCGGCGATTTCGTCGGCGCCCATCGGGTGCTGACGGCGGCCTTGGCCATGACCGGACAGCAAGACGCCGCTCGCGCCGCATTGCAGGAACTGCGCCGCGCCCAGCCCAACATTTCGCTCGCCTGGATCGCCAAGCAAATGCCGATCAAGGACGCGGACGAGATGGAGCACTATCTGGAAGCATTCCGCCGCGCCGGATTGGAGTGATATTGCGGCGTCCGCGAAGCCTTGCGCGACCGGACGCGCGAACCGGCCGTGGCCGCTGGCTGGCAGACCGAGACGGCCGTGCTTACCTATCTGACGTCACGGCGTGGTGCCGGCACTGTCCGAGACGACTGGGAGAACCTCATGTCCCCCGTATCTCTCCTGCTCAATCTCTTCTGGATCGTGTTCGGCGGCCTGTGGATGGCGGTCGCCTGGGTCATTGCCGCCGCGGTCATGGCGATCACCATTATCGGCCTGCCTTGGGCGCGGGCGGCCTTCAATATCGCCTCCTACACGATGCTTCCCTTCGGCCGGAAGGCGGTGTCGCGCGCCGAGTATCTCGGCAGCGAGGATTTCGGCACCGGGCCGTTCGGCTTTCTCGGCAATATCGTCTGGCTGGTGCTCGCCGGCTGGTGGCTGGCGCTCGGGCATCTGATCACCGCCATTGTGCTGGCCGTGACCATCATCGGCATCCCGTTCGCCTGGGCGCATTTGAAGCTCGCCGGCATCGCGCTCTGGCCGATCGGCAAGATGATCGTCGATGCCGAGGATACGCCGCTGCGTTACCGGCAGGCGCAGGGCAGCCGCTAGCGTCGCGCCGGCTCACTAGCCAGAAGGCGATCCGACTAGATCAATGACCCTTCGCCAGGGTCTCCTTGACGCAATTCTTCACCATCTTGTGCCGCGTCAGCCACGACATTTCGTGGTACTTCGCCTTTTCGCCGACTTCCGCCTTGCAGTCCGCCGTCGCCTTTTTCATCGCCGCGGCGTCGGCGTCCGACATCGCCGCTGCCGCGGGGGCGGGCAAGAGGGCCGAGCCGGCAATGATGGCCGTCGCCATGATGCCGGCCGATAGGATCGTGACAAACCGTGACATGGTGTTGCGCTCTTCTGATTGCTTCTGTTGCCGATTTTCAATCGTGCCGGCATCGCCGCCCGAATAAAATATCCGAATACTTTGTTTGATCGTCAAGCGCAGTTCTTCGGCAATCGTTTTCCGCCAGCAACAAAACGTTCACAAAACTGTCGCAATACCAGTCGCGCGCCGAAAACAAACTCAGGGCGGCCCTGGACGCATGGTGCGTCGCCGCCGGTTGGCCGCGGTTGAGCCAGGTCACCGAAACGTAGGCGCCGAGCCAGGAACCGAGTGCGGCGAACGCGACGTAAACCGGATTGCCGGTGTAGCTGATCACCGAGAACGCGGAGAGGAGATACCAAAGCGAGCTCCAATTCGCGGCGCGAACGCGGTGGCGCGAGGCGACCGCCGCGGTGAAGAACACGTAGACCGCATCGGTGACCGCCGTGGCGGCGAACACGGCGATCGCGAGGAGCGGATTGAGCGAAAGGCTCGTGATGGCGGTGGAGATGGTCATATCAGTTCTGTCTCCATTTTCAGCGATGCAACCAGGAATGCCGTCTGTGGCGCGGAAATCAGATGAAGCAGCGAACTAGACGCTCAGCCGGTCTTTCGCCTTCGCCAGCCTGCCGTCCGCTTTGACGTGCTGCGCCGCCGCCGCCAGACCAAATCGCGGCATGTTGACGTAGACGCATTCGCTCTTCCCGGGCTCGACCAGATAGGTCTCGTGCCAGATGCCGACCGATCCATCGGTTCCGATGGCGCGATTGAAAGCGGCCCAGGCGGGGAAATGCCGGCCGGATCGGTCGTGCGCGTAGGCGAGAAGCTGATCGAAGCTTTGCCAATATTCCTGAACCAGAATCACCCGGCCGGAAACATAGGTGCGGTAGGAGAGAAGCCCTGCCTCCGGCCGCTTCGCAAGCTCCGCCAGCATGCGCGGCATCGCGATCGCGACTGGAAGCCATTTGTGCACGGCAAGAAGCTTGTTGAAGCGCATGCCGATGAGGAACAGCACGACCGGCTTGTCCACGCGCGCGGTATAGCGATCGGCGAAAATTTCGGCCATGGCGCGGCTCCTTGGGTTTTGCGATCAATCATCCGTGGCCCGGGGAGAGCGGAGCTAAACCCGGGAACGCATGGTCAGCCCAAGGCTGCCCCGGATTTTGCTGCCGCTCAATCCGGGCTACGCTTGCCGGCACGCGCCGCCGACAGGGGATGACTGTCGCATGAAGGAACGATTTAGCGACCACGCCGCCAACGAGCGCACCTTCCTCGCCTGGGTGCGCACCGGCATCGCGGTGATGGCCTTTGGCTTCCTGGTGGAGAAGTTCGACCTGTTCCTGGAGATCGCCGGGCAAACACTCGCGCGCCATCCCCTATCGGTGCGCGGGCAGCTGGTCGGCAATGTTGCCGGCCTCATTCTCATCGGCCTCGGCGCCGCGACGATCGCGCTGGCGTTGCTGCGCTTTCGCCGGACGTCGATCGAGATCGACAGCCCCGAACCGGTGCCCGGCTCCGGCGAGCGGCTGGACGTGGTGCTCGCGGCGCTTCTCGTCATCCTCGGCACCGCTTTGTTCGTGTATCTTTCCTACACGGTGATCAGCAGTCTCTGAGGCGCACGCCGATGCTGAAAATTCCGCCGCCGATTTGGACCCTCGCCTATGTGCTGATCGCCGCCGCGATCAGTTACCTGGCCGGATGGCCGCGGATTCCGGGACTGCCGATCGTCCCGCTTGCCGTCGCACTCGTCGCCGTCGGCATCGCGTTGTCCGCCACGGCGGTCACGCTGTTCCGGCGCCGGGGCGCGGTGCTCAACCCGACCGCGACGGCGCACCCCAAGCTCGTCACCTCCGGGCCGTTCCGGCTGACCCGCAACCCGATGTATCTGGGTCTGGTGATCGTCGCGCTCGGTATCGCGTTCTGGGTCGGCGCCTGGCCGATGTTTCTTGCCCCGATCGCGACCTTCGCCACGGCGAATTGGGTGCATATCCCGTTCGAGGAGCAAAACATGCGCCGGCAATTCGGCGAAGAGTTCGCCGCCTATTGCGGCAGGGTCAGGCGGTGGATTTGAGGACGCCGGCGCGCGCCTGAGATTTCCGCCGCCGCTCGAACCGCGCTACCCTTGCGGCGGATTTTGCCAAGGACTACCCGCTTGGACCCGGAATTCATCCGCGACCTGTTCGCGCTGTTCGGCCCGGTGACGATGAAGCGCATGTTCGGCGGCGCCGGCCTCTGGTCCGACGGCCTGATGTTCGGCCTCGTATTCGACGGCGCGATCTTCCTCAAGGTCGACGAGACCAGCATTCCGGATTTCGAGCGCGAAGGCAGCCGGCCGTTCGTCTACACCCGCGCCAAGAGCCCCGGCCGCGTCGGCCGCGCTTCGCTCTCCTACTGGCGCCTGCCGGAGCGGCTCTACGACGATCCCGAGGAACTGGCGGTGTGGGCCGGCCGCGCGCTGGCGATCGCACAAAGCAAGAAGTTCGCGCCGCAGCCGCGGAGCAAACGAAAGCGGCGATCAACGCGCTAGATCAACACGTAGCCCGGGTTGAGCGGAGCGAAACCCGGGGAGCTGAGCGGTCGCCGCAACGCCGGTCGCGGATTTCGCTGCCGCTCGATCCGGGCTAGGCTTGCCGCATCGATGACCCGCGGCGCGGACAGCAAGAAAGTGGGAAATGTCAAAACAAAAGATGCGCGATGAGACCGAGCGTCTGGTGCAGGAGGCGCTGGAGCGAAAAGCCCTCGTCGTCAAGCAGGGCCGCACGCGCATCGATGCCAGATGCGGAAAGTGCGGTGCGCCAAATCGCGTCTCGGCGGCGCCGGGACAGGTTCGGGTGCCCTTTACCTGCAAGGAATGTGGCGAAAAACAAAGGTCCCTGTGATTGCGGGACGGCATCTGTGCGTTTGCCGGACGTGCAAACAAATTTCGCGCGGCGATTTGAGCAAAGCAGCTACAGCGGCGGGTTGGCCTCGCCTTCTCTCTCGAACGCGAGGCTCGCCTCCTCGAGGTCGAGCTCGCGCTCGATGCGGCGGCGCGCTTCGTCGGTGATCTGGCCGTCCTGCAGGAGCCGGTAGATGTATTCGCGCTCAGCGGCGATCAGTTCGGCCCGCAGCTCCGCGGCCGCCGCCACAGCCTTGAGCCCGTCCGCCAGATCGCTCGGCACCTGCCCGGCGCGATGGTCGTGGCGGGCGCGCAGGATGGCGAGCACCTCCGGCGCGGTTTCGCCGGCGGCGGCGAGGCCGTCCAGCCGGCCTTGCGCAACCTTCAGCGCTTCGAGCCGCGCCGCAATCTCGGCATCCTGCTCGCGCCGACGCTCGTCTTCGGCGTCGTGCGGCAAGGCGAGCCAGCGCACCACGCCCGGCAATGCGAGGCCTTGGCCGATCAGCGTGACGACGATGACGCCGAAAGTGACCAGGAGAATGAGATCGCGGTCGGGAAAAGTCGCCGCGGTCTGCGTCGTGAACGGAATGGCCAGCGCCGCGGCCAGCGAGACGACACCGCGCACGCCGACGAATGCCAGAAGGAACGCCCACTGCCAGGGCGGCAGCGGATCGCGGCGACGAAGCGAGGGGCTGAGCCACCGCGGCAGATAGATCGCCGGATAAACCCAGATGAATCGCGCGACGACGATGACCACCGCGGTGAGCACAACGGCGACGGCGAGTTCGCGCAGCGAGACCGTATTCGTTTGATCGAGCAGCGTGCGCATCTGCATGCCGGTCACCAGGAAGACGAATCCTTCGAGGTAGTAGACGATCAGGTCCCAGAAGAAGATGCCCTGCAGCCGCGTCGCCGCCGGAATAAGCAGCGGTCCGTTCCAGCTCACGAACAGGCCGGCCGCCACCGTCGCCAGCACCCCCGATCCTCCGAGATGCGCCGGGACCAGATAGGCGAGGTAAGGCGTCATCAGCGACAGCGTGATCTCGACGCGGGGATCACGCGCCCAGCGGCGCAAGCGCAAGCTGACCCACCCGACGCCGACCCCGTAGGCGATTTCGCCGACGACAATGAGCGCAAACTCTCCGGCGGCCTGCGCGAACGAGAACAGGCCGGTCGCGACCGCCGCGACGGCAAAGCGGTAAACGATCAAGGCCGTGGCGTCGTTGGCGAGACCTTCCCCATCGAGCACGACAATGAGCCGCCGCGGCAGACCGAGACGGCGGACGATGGCGAGCGGAGCGACCGCATCGGTCGGCGCCACAATGGCGCCGAGCACGAAGCCGGCCGCCCACGGCATGCCGAGCATAAAATGCGCCATCGCCGCCACCGCAGCGCTGGTGAAAACGACGCTACCGAACGCGAGCAGCGTGATCGGGCGCAGATTGAAACGAAATTCGCGCCAGCTCATGGCGACGCCCGCCGAGTAGATCAGCGGCGGCAGGATGCCGAGCAGCACCAGTTCCGGAGCGAGCTCAATCCGCGGCAGGCCAGGAACGAGCGCCAGCGCGATGCCGGCAACGACAAGGAGAATGGACGGCGCCGTGTCGAGCCGCCGCGCGACGAGCGCCACGACCACCAGCACGGCAAGGAGCAGCAGTATCGTTTCGATCGTCGCCGTCATGGGTCACACGATGCCGCAGGCGTGGGCGCCGTCAAGCGGCCCCCTTTTCCTTGTCACCGCCGGGCTTGACCCGGCGGTCCATACCGCAATCCAGCCAATGCAATCCGCGCGGAAATGCCTGGTTTTTCGCATTTAATCCGCACTATACTTTCGGTTGCAAATTAGTTTCCTGGCGCTACATGTTTAGGGTGGTTTCAATGGTCCAACGCCGCGTCGTCGCAAGTACCATCGCGTTATTAGTATCCGTTCTTTGCACCAGCGAACTAGCGGCAGAAATAGGCCCGTGCACGCCGGCTCATTTTGACTTCATTTGCGGAAGCGGCGCTGGCGCAGCGCGAGCCATCGCAAAAACAATCTCGCCTTCAAGGCGGTTGGCGTTCGCTTGGCGAATCGCGAATAAATCCCCGATGAATAGGCCAGACGACAATGATCCCAACCTGGAAAACTTGGTCATTCGACTCGAAGACGGGGCGGTGCTGGCCAAATCTCATGGTGCGTACTGGGATCTCGGCGCGAAGATTGCCAAGGCGTATCTCATGACCGCTTGGTCGCCTGACAGCGGCCTGCTGGCCAAGGTGGAGCAGCGCGCCGACCTGGCGTCCGCCGAGCTCTTCGCCTTCGCGGAAAGCGACGCGGCGACTGGTCCCTTTGATCTTACCAAAGTGATTGAGCCTGCGGTGCAAGCCAAGATCGGAGGCACGAAGCGGAGCAATTCTTCGCTTGTGTTTACTGCGCGTCCGCCCATCACAATCGACGATCAGGGACTAATACACGCAGTTGTTCACACGAGAGCAGAGGATGCGTCAGACGGGCCGACCTTTGAGGTGACATTAAAGGTGACGCGCACTGGTGATTCGGTTGATGCAAACGTCGTCTCGGTCACACCCTATGCCAGCAGGTCCATTTCAATCATTGTGCACTAGCCTGCGGGAAACGCTTCGTTTTCTTGAGCACCGCGAAGACCTCGTGGTGTGGTCAGCCCGCGCTCCGCGGCAAACAGCTCACAAAAAACTCTGCGGATCGACATCGATGTCGAGCTTGATGCCCCCCTTCGCCTTCGGCGCACCCGCGAGCCAGTCGCGCAGATAAGCCGAGAGATCGAAGCCGCGCGGCGCTTTGACCAATAGCCGCAGACGGTGGCGGCCGCGGACGAGCGAGAGCGGCGCGTCGGCGGGGCCGAGGATGCGCACCTCATCGTGCGGCGGCGCCGCGCGCGCCAGCGCCCGCGCATAGGCCTGCGTGTCGTGCTTGTCGGGGCCGGAGACGACGAGGCTGGCGAGGCGGCCGAACGGCGGATAGTGGGTGCGCTCGCGCGCCGCGATCTCGGCATTGTAGAACGCCTCGCGGTCCTGCGCGATCAAGCGCGCGCATCACCGGATGCTCGGGCTGGTGCGTCTGCAAATAGCCGCGGCCGACGCCGGCGTCGCGCCCGGCGCGGCCGACCACCTGATGCAGGAGCTGGAAGGTGCGCTCCGCCGCGCGCGGGTCGCCATTGTTGAGGCCGAGATCGGCGTCGACGATGCCGACGAGGTTGAGCTTCGGGAAGTGATGGCCTTTGGCGACGAGCTGCGTGCCGATGACGATGTCGAAGCGGCCCTGGGCGACGTCGTCCAGTTCTTCGCGCAACCGCTCCACCGTGGCGACGAGATCGCTGGAGAGCACCAGCACGCGCGCCTGCGGAAACAGCGCGCGCACTTCCTCTTCCAGGCGCTCGACGCCCGGGCCGATGGCGGCGAACGAATTCACCGCCTGGCATTTCGGGCATGCCGGCGGATGCGGCATGGCGAAGCCGCAATGGTGGCAGACGAGCTCTTTGCGGAAGCGGTGATCGACCAGCCAGGCGTCGCAGTTCGGGCAGGAGAAGCGGAAGCCGCAGGCGCGGCACAGCGTCAGCGGCGCATAGCCGCGGCGATTGAGGAAGAACAGCGCCTGCTCGCCGCGCTCGATCGCGGTCTGCACCGCCCCGGCGAGCGTCGGCGCGATGAAACGGCCGGGCGGCGGGCGCTCGTGGCGCAGATCGATCGCCTCGACCGACGGCAGCAGCTGGCCGCCGAAGCGCTCGGGCAGCGCCAGCCGCCGGTAGCGGCCGCGCCGGGCGTTGACTTCGGTTTCGAGCGACGGCGTCGCCGAGGACAGCACCACCGGGATGCGGGCGATGTGGCCGCGCACCACCGCCATGTCGCGGGCGTGGTAGCGCACGCCGTCCTCCTGCTTGTAGGCCTGGTCGTGCTCCTCATCGACGACGATCAACCCGAGATCGGCGTAAGGCAGGAACAGCGCCGAGCGCGCGCCGACGACGACGGAGACCTCGCCATCGGCGACCGCCCGCCAGGTGCGCGCGCGCCGGCGCGGCGAGAGCTCCGAATGCCACTCCGCCGGCCGCACGCCGAAACGCGCGGCGAAGCGGTCGAGGAACTGCGCGGTGAGCGCGATCTCCGGCATCAGGATCAGGCTCTGCCGGCCGCGGCGGATCGTGTCGGCCACCGCTTCGAAATAGACCTCGGTCTTGCCGGAGCCGGTGACGCCGTCGAGCAGCGTGACCGCGTAGCCGCCCTCGGCGACGGTCGCTTTCAGCGCCGCGGCGGCGGCCGTCTTGGCCGGGCGTGAAATCCGGCTCGCGCAAAATCGGGATCGGGTCTGTTCCGCGACCGGCTCCGGCGGCAGCACAACGGTCTCGAGCGTGCCTTCGTCGATGAGGCCGTCGATCACGCCCACGCTGACGCCGGCTTCGCGCGCCGCTTCGCTCTTGCCGCGCAGCATGCCGTCGGCGAGGAGCGCGAGCACGCGCCCGCGCGCCGGGGTCATGCGCTGCGGGGCGGCGCCGGCAAGGCGCACGCCGACGCGCTCGCGTTCGTCGCCGAGGTGCTCGCCCATGCGCAGGCACATGCGCAGCACCATGCCGCGCGAGGCGATCGTGTAGTTCGCGACCCAGTCGACGAAATTGCGCAGCTCGTCCTTGAGCGGCGGCAGCTCGAGCTTCTCCTCGACGTCCTTGAGCCGGTTGTCGAGCCGCGGATTGGGCGTCGGATTCTCCGCCCACACCACCGCCGTCGCCTCGCGGGCGCCGAGCGGCACGCTGACGATGTCGCCCGGCGCGAGCTCGAGCTCCTCCGGCACCCGGTACGAATAGGCCCGGTCGAGAGCGACCGGCACGAGGACATCGACGACGCGCTTGGGCATACGGTAGGTTGTCCCGATTCCAGGCGGTTTAGGAAGGGGAAAGGGCTCTGCCGCTACAGTCGCGGCGACGATGACCACGAAGGCCGAAATCCATCTGGTCGCGCCCAAGGTCGCCGCCGAGCTCGAAAGCTGGCTGCGCCAGCTCGGCGACGAGCGGCGTTTTTCGCCGAAAACGCTCGAAGCCTATCGGCGCGACGTGCTCCAGTTCCTCGCCTTCCTTGCCGAGCACCTCGGCGGCGCGCCCTCGCTCAAGGACCTCGCCGCGCTCGAGCCGGCCGACGTGCGCGCCTTCCTGGCGGCGCGGCGCGCCGAAGGCATCGGCAGCCGCTCGCTGATGCGCGCGCTCGCCGGCATGCGCGGCTTCGCGCGTTTCCTCGAACGCAACGGCAAGGGCAAGGTCGGCGCGCTCGCCGCCGTGCGCGCGCCGAAAATCGGCAAGACGCTGCCGCGGCCGCTGCCGGCTGCGGCGGCGAAGCGCGTCGCCGATCCCGATCTTTCCGCCGGCGACGGGCGCGAGCCGTGGATCCACGCGCGCGACGCCGCGGTGCTGGCGCTGCTCTACGGCAGCGGGCTTCGCATCTCCGAAGCGCTCGGCCTCAAGCGCAGTGATTTCGGCGGCCGCGATACCGTCACCGTAACCGGCAAGGGCCGCAAGCAGCGCATGGTGCCGGTGCTGCCGCAGGTGGCGAAACTCGTCGCCGATTACCTCGCGCTCTGTCCCTACGATCTCGGCGCAGGACGGTCCGCTGTTCGTCGGCGCCAAGGGCGGACCGCTGTCCGCGCGCGTCGTCCAGCTGGCGATGGCGCGGCTGCGCGGCGCGCTCGGACTTCCCGAGACGGCGACGCCGCACGCGCTGCGCCATTCCTTCGCCACGCACCTCCTCGCCCGCGGCGGCGATCTGCGCGCGATCCAGGAACTCCTCGGCCACGCCTCGCTGGCGACGACACAGATCTACACCGAAGTCGACGCCGAGCGGCTGATCGAGGCCTATCGCAGCGCCCATCCGCGCGCGTGAGCAAAATTCGTGCTATCGGTCATTCCGGGCGCCGCGCAGCGGCGAGCCCGCAATGACGAGCCGGGGGCAAACATCATGGCGGAAGCACACGAACAGATGGAACAGGCGGAGCACGCCGAGCATGCTTCGCACGAGAACCGCAGGATCGCGCTGTTGATCGCGGTGCTGGCGCTGTTTCTCTCCTTCTCGGAGACGCTGGGCAAGAGCGCGCAGACCGAGGCGATCAGCGCCAATGTCAAGTCTTCGAACCTCTGGGCGTTCTTTCAGGCCAAGAACATCCGCATGACGGTGGTGAAGACGGCCGCAGAAGAATTGAAGGTCGGGGCAGCGGCCGCCGCCGATCCGGCCGCGAAGGCCGCCATCGACAAACAGATCGAGGCCTGGCACAAGACCGCCGCGCGCTACGATTCCGAGCCGGAGACGCATGAAGGCCGCAAGGAGCTTTCCGAACGCGCCAAGGAGGAAGAGGAGGACCGCGACCTCGCCATGGCGAAATATCATCACTATGAGATTGCCTCGGCGGCGTTTCAGATCGGCATCGTGCTCGCTTCGGCGGCGGTGATCACCAGCATCATCGCGCTCGCCTGGCTCGCCGGCGCGCTTGGCGATCCTCGGGCTCGCGATCCTGGCGCTCGGCGTGTTCGCGCCGCACGCGCTCGACCTGGTCGCCTGCTGTAGGTTGCGGAACGGCGATGATCTCGCGCGGCAAGGAAGTGAAGCAGCAAGCGCGCAGCAAGCGGCTCTCCGCGGCGTTGCGCGAAAACCTCAAGCGGCGCAAGGCGCAAGCGCGCGGCCGCGCGGCGAGCCCGAGCGGCGACGAAGCCGCGCCGGCGCGCCATGCGCAGGCACCCGACTTTCGCCGCAATCGGGGCAGCGATTAGCAACCTCGGCCCGGGATGGGGCCGCTGGGGTGACAATGGATCGTATTCGCATCGTCGGCGGGCGGCGTCTCAACGGCACGATACCGATCTCGGGCGCCAAGAACGCCACGCTGCCGCTGATGATCGCGAGCCTCCTCACCGAGGAGACGCTCATCCTCGACAACGTGCCGCGGCTCGCCGACGTCGTGCTCCTGCAGCGCATCCTCGGCAATCACGGCGTCGACGTCATGGTCAGCGGCAAGCGCCCCGGCGAGACTGCCGATCACGGCCAGACCCTGCACATCTCCGCGGCCAACATCGTCGATACCACCGCGCCCTACGAGCTCGTCTCCAAGATGCGCGCCAGCTTCTGGGTGATCGCGCCGCTCGTGGCGCGCATGGGCGAGGCGCGGGTGTCGATGCCGGGCGGCTGCGCCATCGGCACGCGGCCGGTCGATCTGCTGATCATGGCGCTGGCGCGGCTCGGCGCCGACATCGAGATCGACGGCGGCTATGTGGTGGCGGCCGCGCCGAACGGGCTGCAAGGGCGGCGAGATCGTCTTTCCCAAGGTCACCGTCGGCGGCACGCACACCGCGATGATGGCGGCGTCGCTCGCCAACGGCACGACCGTGATCGAGAACGCCGCGCGCGAGCCGGAGATCGGCGACGTCGCCGATTGCCTCAACAAGATGGGCGCGCGCATCTCCGGCGCCGGCACGCAGCGGATCGTCGTCGAGGGCGTCGCCAAGCTCGCACGGCGCGCGCCACGCGGTGCTGCCCGACCGCATCGAGACCGGCACCTACGCCATGGCGGTCGCCATGGCCGGCGGCGACGTCCTCCTGCAGAACGCGCGTGCCGGAACTGCTGCAGGCCGCGCTCGACGTGCTGCACGCAAACCGGCGTCACCGTGACGCCGACCAATCAGGGCATCCGCATCGCGCGCAACGGCGCCGACCTCGCGCCGGTCGAGGTGACGACGGCGCCGTTCCCCGCCTTCCCGACCGATCTGCAGGCGCAGCTGATGGCGCTGATGACGCGCGCGCGCGGCACCTCGCACATCGTCGAGACGATCTTCGAGAACCGCTTCATGCACGTGCAGGAGCTGGTGCGGCTCGGCGCCCGCATCCAGCTTGACGGCGAGCGGGCGACCATCGAGGGCGTCGAGCGGCTCAAGGGCGCGCCGGTGATGGCGACCGATCTGCGCGCCTCGGTGTCGCTGGTCATCGCCGCGCTCGCCGCCGAAGGCGAGACCATCGTCAACCGCGTCTATCATCTCGACCGCGGCTTCGAGCGGCTGGAAGACAAGCTCGGCGCGCTGCGGCGCCGACATCGAGCGGCTGTCGGGATAGCCCGTCCGTCGCGGCGAACGGGCGCTCAGCGTCCGACGAGCTCCGCCGGTTGGCGCGCCCAAATTGACCCCATGCCGGCCTCGGGGCGAAAACATGACTTGGCGACCCCGCTCGCGGATCGGGCCGCATTACCTATCTTTGCGAAAGGCCCATTGAAGGAACGCCAATGATGGACTCTGACCTCCCTCCGCTGGTCGATCGTGCCGGGCTCGACCGCACCGCGCCTCGCCAAGATCATCTCGCGCGGCCTCGAAGGCGCCGACGACGGCGAACTCTTCCTCGAATATCGCCAGGCCGAAATGCTGGTGTTCGACAATGGCCGGCTCGAAGCAGGCGACCTACGACACCTCGCAGGGCTTCGGCCTGCGCGCGGTCAAGGACGAGGCGGTCGGCTACGCGCATGCCTCCGACGTGTCGGAGGCGGCGATCGCGCGCGCGGCCGACGCCGTGCGCGCGGTCAAGGGCGGCTATTCCGGCCACTACGCCGGCCCGCCGCCGCGCACCAACGTGAAGCTCTATGGCGAGGAGAGCCCGCTCGGCAGCCCCGCTTTCGAGGCCAAGGCGCGGCTTCTCGAAACCATCGACGCCTACGCGCGCGCCAAGGATCCGCGCGTGCGCCAGGTCTCGGTCAGCCTCGGCGCCACCTGGCAGGCGATCGAGATCGTGCGCGGCGACGGCGAAACCTATCGCGACGTTCGCCCGCTGGTGCGCGTCAATGTCTCGGTCGTGGTCGGCGACGGCGACCGGCAGGAAACCGGCAGCGCCGGCTATGGCGGCCGCGAGGGCTATGAGCGCTTCATTGTCACCGACACCTGGCAAGGCGCGGTCGACAACGCCGTGCGCCAGGCGCTGACCAATCTCGACGCCGTGCCGGCGCCAGCCGGCGAGATGGACGTCGTGCTCGGCCCCGGCTGGCCCGGCGTCATGCTGCACGAGGCCGTCGGCCACGGGCTTGAAGGCGACTTCAATCGCAAGAAGACGTCGGCATTCGCCGGCCTGATGGGGCAACGCGTCGCCGCCAAGGGCGTCACCGTCGTCGACGACGGCACCATCGCGCTGCGCCGCGGCTCGCTCTCGATCGACGACGAAGGCACGCCGACCAACCGCACCGTGCTGATCGAGGACGGCATCCTCGTCGGTTACATGCAGGACCGGCAGAACGCGCGGCTGATGGGCATGAAGCCGACCGGCAACGGCCGGCGCGAGAGCTTCGCCCATGTGCCGATGCCGCGCATGACCAACACCTACATGCTCGCCGGCACGCGCGATCCGCAAGAGATCATCGCCTCGGTGAAGAACGGCATCTACGCCGTGCATTTCGGCGGCGGCCAGGTCGACATCACCTCGGGCAAATACGTGTTCGAATGCACCGAGGCCTACCGCATCGAGAACGGCAAGGTCGGCGCGCCGATCAAGGGCGCCATGCTCATCGGCAACGGACCGACCGACCTCAACCGCATCTCGATGATCGGCAACGATCTCGCGCTCGACGAGGGCATCGGCACCTGCGGCAAGAACGGCCAGGGCGTGCCGGTGGGCGTCGGCCAGCCGACGCTGCGCATCGACCGCATCACGGTCGGCGGGACCGGTTAGCGCACCACGCCCGAGATGCAGCAGGGCCGATGGCGCGGCGGCTTGATGCTGTCCTTGAGATAGCAGTGCGCCGCCGTCGCGCCGTAGCCCGGCCGGCGATAGGTCCAGGCGCGACAGCGCGAGTCCGCTTTGCACGCGTCGGCGCAGGGTTTGCCCGCGGAATCGGCCGCAGCCTCGAAGGAGCGGTAATCGCCGCCGATGCGTTCGATCGAATATTCGATCTCGCCGAGCCGCGGCTCGATCACGCCGGCGCCGCGCACGCCCGACACGCAACAGCTCGCGGCGACGCGCGGCACGATCTCATGCTTGAGCCAGCACATGGCCGCTCCGCCGCCGGCCGGCGGATAGGAGAAGCTCCAGGACTTGCAGGCCTTGTCGCGCTCGCAGCGCGCCGCGCACACCGCCGGATCGCCATTGGCGACCGCGGCGCTGGCGTAATCGCCGCCCGGCCGATCGTATCCAGATTGCGCGCAGGCCGGCCCCACACCGGCCGCGACCACCGCCGCCGCGAAAACGAAGCTGGCAAAGCCCCAAACAAACGCCCGCATGCGCCGGTCCTCGCGTCGCCCCGCGATGCCTGCTGCGCCCCGGGACAGAAGAACGCCCTTCCCGGCCGAAATGCCACAAGTATTTTGTAATCTCTCTTAGACCTTGGGCTCGGATCGTGGACGCCTGCCGCGCGCTCAACCGCGGAAGTGCTTCGACAGCTTCAGGCCTTGCGCCTGATAGTTCGAGCCGATGCCGCTGCCGTAAAGCTGGTCGGGACGCGTCAGCATTTTTTCATAGACGAGCCGGCCGACAATCTGGCCGTGTTCGAGAATGAACGGCACTTCGCGCGAGCGCACTTCCAGCACCGCGCGCGAGCCGCGCCCGCCGGCGCCGGCATAGCCGAAACCCGGATCGAAGAAGCCGGCATAGTGCACGCGAAATTCGCCGACCAGCGGATCGAACGGCACCATCTCCGCCGCATAATCGGGCGGCACCTGCACGGCCTCGGTCGAGGCGAGGATATAAAACTCGTCGGGGTCGAGGATCAGGCTCTGGTCGGCGCGCGCGGCGATCGGCTCCCAGAAATCGGCAACCTCGTAGGCGGCGCGACGCTCGATGTCGATCACCGCGGTGTGGCGTTTGGCGCGGTAGCCGACGATGCCGGCGGCGGAGCCGGACAAGTCGACGCTGACCGCGACCGCCTCCCCCATCACCGCCTCGGCGCGGTCGACCAGGCGCTCGCGCGCATGCAGGGACCGCAGCGCCTCGGCATTGAGGATGGCGTCGCCGCGGCGCAGGCGCAGTTGCGACAGCCGCGAGCCTTCCCGCACCAGCACGGGAAAAGTCTTCGGGCTGATCTCGGCATAGAGCGGCCCGTGATAGCCGGGCGCGACGCGGTCGAAGCCGCGTGTCTCGTCGGCGATGACGCGCGTGAATACATCGAGACGCCCGGTCGAGCTTTTCGGATTGGTTGCCGCGGCGATGTCCGCCGGCAACGCCAGCGCCTCGATCAGCGGGACGATGTAGACGCAACCGGTCTCCAGCACCGCGCCGCCGCTCAGCGCGAATTCGTGCAGCTTGAGCTCGGCGATGCGGCGCGCGACGGCGATACCGGGCCCCGGCAAAAAACTCGCGCGCACGCGATAGGCGATCGCGCCGAGACGCAGATCGAGACTCGCCGGCTGGATCTGGCCGGGAGCGAAAGGCAGCGTGGTGCGAATCCGCCCTTCGTCCGCCAGCGCCGCGATCATGCGGTCGGGGAGGATTCCGTTGTCGGAAGCGGCGAAGGTGAGCGCCATGGCGCGCGATCTAACCCGATGCCCGGCTTGACGGAAAGACGGCCGCGGCGTAAGAGCTATTTTATCCCGTGGTCATTTGAGCCGGCCGGCTTGCAGCCACGTAAAACAAGTTGCTAAAAGGCCGGGGACGCGTGAGCCCGGCCTGAGGATTTTTCCTCCCGGCCGGGTTTTGTTTTGCTGGCCAGGGAGGGCCGCATGTCCGCGTCCGCACACCGTCATTTCCGTCCCGAAACTCGTCTGGTCCATTCCGGCACGCTGCGCTCGCAATTCGGCGAGACCTCCGAGGCGCTGTTCCTGACCCAGGGCTACGTCTACGACAACTCCGCTCAGGCCGAACGCCGTTTCAAGAACGAAGAGCCGGGCTTCCAATATTCCCGCTTCGCCAATCCGACGGTGGCGATGTTCGAGGAGCGGATGGCGGCCTTCGAGGGGGCGGAAGCCGCGCGCGCGACGGCGACCGGCATGGCGGCGGTGACGCTCGCGCTCGTCGGCCAGCTCAAAGCCGGCGACCACGTGGTCGCGGCGAAGGCGCTGTTCGGGTCCTGCCGCTACATCGTCGAGGATTATCTGCCGCGCTACGGTGTCGCCTCGACGCTGGTCGACGGGACCGACCTCGACGCGTGGCGCGCCGCCGTGCGGCCGAACACCAAGACCTTTTTCCTGGAAACGCCCACCAACCCGACGCTCGAAGTGATCGACATCGCCGCGGTGGCGGAGATCGCGCATGCCGCCGGCGCGACGCTCGTCGTCGACAACGTGTTCGCCACGCCGCTGTTCCAGAGCCCGCTCGCGCTCGGCGCCGACTGCGTCGTCTATTCGGCGACCAAACACATCGACGGACAGGGCCGCTGCCTCGGCGGCATCATCCTCGCCGCGGAGGAGTTCATCCAGAAGCACGTCCACACGCTGCTGCGCCAGACCGGCCCGTCGCTGTCGCCGTTCAATGCCTGGGTGATGCTCAAGGGGCTGGAGACGCTGCCGGTGCGCGTGCGCCGGCAGACCGACAGCGCGGCGACGCTGGCGGTGGCGCTCGCCGAACATGCAAAGATCGCGCGGCTGATCTATCCCGGCCGACCCGACCATCCGCAGGCCAAGGTGGCGCAGAAACAGATGCGCGGCGGCTCGACGCTCGTCGCCTTCGACATCGAGGGCGGCAAGAAGGCCGCGTTCCGCTTCCAGGACGCGCTCAAGCTCATCCGTATCAGCAACAATCTCGGCGATGCCAAGAGCCTGATCACCCATCCGGCGACGACGACGCACCAAAGGCTCACGCCGGCGCAACGCGCCGAGCTCGGCATCAGCGACGGCTTGGTGCGCATGTCGGTCGGGCTCGAACATCCCGACGACATCATCGAGGACGTGCTTGCGGCGCTGGAAACGGTCTGAGCCGGGCAGCCGTCAGCGCAGCGACGGGATCGCGGCCGACGCGGCCGGACGCGTTGCCGCCTCGGTGATCGCGGCGGCGAGGAGCTTGGCCACGCAGGCATAGCTCCAGTCGTTCATGTGCAGCTCGTCCGGCGAGACGAAAGCGTCGAACGGAATATGCTGGACGTCGTGCCAGTTGCGCATCAGCTCGAAGCGGCGGAACAGATCGACGCTTTCCTCCTTGGCGGCAAGCGCAATCTGGTCTTCCATGCCCTGCGTCTCCGGCTTGGCGATCACGCGCGGCGCAAACTGCATGTCGATGATCACCACGTCGGCGCCGGCCGCCTTGAGCTCTTCGATGCCTTCATGCAGGAGGACGGAGTGCGGCTTGAGCGGATGATCGCGCAGCACCGAATTGGTGCCGACCTGCCAGAGCACGAGATCGGGATGCGCGGCGACGACGTCGGTCGGCGAACCGCGCCATCATGTCCTCGGTTTCCTCGCCGTTGACGCCGCGATTGAGCACGGTGATGTCGTGCGTCGGAAGCCGCTGATTGAGCTCGACCGCAAGGCGGCTCGGATAGCTGGCGGCGGGCGAGCTCGCGCCGGCGCCGGCGGTCGAGGAAGAACCGATGGCGACGATGGTGAGCGGCGCCGCGCTCGTCAGGCGGCGCGCGGTATTCCGGAGCGGATAGTTGAACCGCGCCACGTCGACCGGGGCGATGCAGGCGAATGGCGCATTTTGCTGCGGTGCGGCAACCGGCGGCGCAAATGCCGGTGCAATCCCGCGCGCGGCGGACATCTGCGCCGGCGCGGGCGCGGGCACAGCGAGCGCTGCGGCCGCAAGGGCCACACCCACGGCGCGACTGAGCATTGTTCTAGGGATCGATAACATCAACGCGTTGTCTGCATTTTCCCGGCGTCGAGATGAGCGGTGTTGATGATCTGCGACGCCAGGGCCCGGCCAATGCATTCGTGAACACGGCGCGCCATAGCATAGTCTTTGGTCGCCGCATAGAGGTCGAACGTTCCTGAATCGGACCAGGAGCGCATGATCGCCAGCCGGTCAAACAGCACGACGCCGCGCTGCTGCGCCGCCCAGTGCATCACGTCGGCATAAGCCTCGACGCCGAGCATGGATTCGGTGCGCGGGCTGTATTGCATGTTCATGACGATCGCGTCGGCGCTGCCCGCTCCAACAGCCTCGATGCCGGTCTCCAGGCTGGCGCGAAAATCGTCCAGTTCGATCCCGCGCAGAGCGTCGACCGTCCCGGCCTGCCAGATCACCAGCGCCGGCTTGTCTTCGGCGAGCATCGCCTGCATTCCGGAAGCCATCTCCGCCGTGGTCTGCCGCAATTGGACGTGCGCGGTAACCTTGATTTCATTTCCCGGCAGCCGCTCGCGGAGCACCGCCTCCAGCCGCGCCGGATAGGCAAAGCGCGCGCCGTCGGGCCCGGGCAGCGTCGAGGATCCCGAGCCGACGACGCTGATATCCAGGCGGTGCCGGTCCTTGATCTCATTGGTGACGCGCGCGAGATCGATCTCGCTGGACAACAGCGATTCCGCAACGTCGCAATCCGGCGTCGCCGGGGTCGGCTCGGCCGCGGCGGCGCCGATCAGCAGCGCAATCGTCGTCAGTACCGGAACAATGAACGTCATGCCTCGCCTCCCGCGAGGTCGGCGTCACGTTGTTTGACGCGCGTGGGGGTGCTTCGCCCTTCTATGGCCTTGTACCACGAGATCAGCTCCGCTGTCGCAATCATGAGCAAGATGCCTAACAGGCTGATTGCCGCCTGCAGCAGCGGGCCGCCCGAGGATTCGGCGATGATGAATTGTCCGGCGAAGGCGAGGAACACGCCGAGGCAGAAGACTTCCAGCGAATGCTGGCCGCAAACGATGGCCGGCCGCAGGATCGGCGATTTGAGTCCCGGCCAGTCGCTCGGCAGGAAATAGATCGCCACCGCCGCCAGCGCGAGGAAATGGGCAAACCGCAGCACGTCGAGATTGGTCTTGTCGATCGGATACATCCAGTCCGACAGCCACGCCGGTACGAACCGCTCGAGCGACTCGAAGTGCCAGGTCAGGGTGATCGCGAAGGCAAAGATCAGGTAGGCGATGGCGACCGCCAGCACAATGCGCGAGCGCAGCACCTCGGCGAGACGCTCGGCGCCGCCGAGCGCGCACCAGGCGCCGAACACGAACAATAATTGCCAGGCGAAGGGATTGAAGAACCAGACTCCGTTCGGATAGGCGGGCAGGTTGAAATCGAGCTTCCAGACCAGCGCATAGAGCAGCGCCGAGCCGGCCAGCGCCAGGTTCGGCCGCCGCAGCAGCAGATAGAGCATCGGCGGAAACAGCAGCAGGAGAACGATGTAGAGCGGCAGCACGTCCATGTTCACCGGCTTGAACTTCAGCAACAGCGCCTGAAAGATCGTGACATCCGGTTGCTTGAGGAAATCGAGGATCTTCATTTCCTCGGCGTAGAGCGGATTGTCGAAGGTCGCCGCGACATAGGCGATCTCGGCCATGAAGATCGTGAACAGGAAAATATGCGCCACGTAGATTTGCCAGGCGCGACGGAGGATCCGGGCGCTGGAAAGCAAGAAGCCGCGTTCGCGCATGGTCCGGCCGTAGACGAAGGCGCCGGTGTACCCGGAAATGAAGATGAAGATCTCGGTGGCGTCGCTGAACCCGTAATTGCGGATCGTGAACCAGTTCACGATGTTCTGCGGGATATGGTCGAGAAAGATGAGCCACAGCGCCAGGCCGCGGAACAGATCAAGCCGCAGATCGCGCTCGCTGCTGGTCGCCGGAGGCGGAGAGGCCTTCGTCATCGGGTTTGCAACATGGTCCGCTGCGGCCGCCCCACTACCCCCGGATTCCCCGAGGCCGCCCCTTAAGTCTAGACCCTCGCCCGTGGCTTGAGAAAGCGCGTCCACACCGTTATTGCAACCGCGGGCTCTCGACACTATTCACTTATCCGTAGACCTGGACGAGGCTATCGCCGAGGCGCGAACCCTAGCGGAACGAACATAGGATTACGCCATGTATCGTGCCGTCACCCGCAACATCGAAGTCGTGGTCACGCCGCGGTTCATCGCCGACAAATCGTCGCCGGAAAATAATTATTTCTTTTGGGCCTACACCATCGCCATTACCAACAATGGCCCGGATACGGTGCAATTGAAGACCCGGCATTGGCGCATCACCGACGCCGGCGGCCGCCGCCAGGAGGTGCGCGGTCCCGGCGTCGTCGGCGAGGAGCCGGTGCTCAAGGCCGGCGAGTCGTTCGAATATACCAGCGGCGTGCCGCTGCAGACGCCGTCGGGCTTCATGGTCGGCACCTACGGCATGGTGAGCGCGAATGGCGAGCATTTCGACATCGACATTCCGGCCTTTTCGCTGGACCGGGGCGACAGCAAGCCGACGATCAATTGACTGCCTCAGGTCTCCGCGAGTGTCGCGTCAACCGGGGCTGCGGTGGGCTTCGCTATCGGCCAAAATTTGCGCCGACTGCTTGCGCCGGGCGGCTGAGCGCGGCGGTCACAGCTTCTGCGAAATGCCGGCGTAGAAGCCGCGGCGCGCGCCGAACTGCGGAGCAAAAACTCCGATGCCGGTGCCGTCGCGAAGCTCGTAAATCTTGTCGAACAGGTTGACGATGTCGAAACGCACCGTCACCGGCTTGGCGTCCGGCGACCATTGGAATTCCCGCGATACTCCGGCATTGACGACCACGTAAGGCGGGTTGTGATCTTCGTTGGCAAAGCCCGGAGCGCAGGCCGCTCCCGTAAATCAAATTCGTCGTGAACAGGTTGCCGTCCCAGCGATACGAGGCGCCGGCCGAGCCGGTCATGAGCTGCATGTCGTCGGTGTAGTGCCAATGGGTGAGGAGAAAGGCGTATTCGTCGGCGTCGAGAAGATACTGGTTCGATTCCGGGTCGATGGCCCTGGTTATGTTGTAGGCGAAATTCGCGTAGGCCTTGAAGTTGCCGCTGGCATATTTGAGCTTGAATTCGCCGCCTTCGCTGTAGCCGCGCGCCCAATTGAACTGCGTCAGCACCACGGCCTGGCCGAACTGGCCGTCGTCGATCATGTCGCGCGCGTCCTTGTAGTAGGCGTCGACTCCGACAGTCGAGGCCCGGAAGCACTGTCTGGTCGACGCCAACGTCATAGTAGTTCGAGCGTTCGGGCTTCACCGGATCGGCCAGCGGCACCTCCGGCTGATTGGTGGTGTTGGTGAACAGTGCGATGTTGGATTGCGCCGCCTGCGCCTGATAGGGCGGCGTGAAATAGCGCGCGTAGCCGGCGTGAATCGTGGTGCCGGCGAACGGCTTGTAGACCAAGGCGACGCGCGGGCTGAGCTGGTTGGCATCGACGAACTGATACAATTGGTCGAAACGCAGGCCCATGTTCAGGGTAAGCTGATTGGCTATCTTCCATTCGTCTTGAATGTAAGTGCCGATGTTCCAGCCGAGCTTCGAATTCAGGTCGGTGATCGCGAACGGCGTCGGCGAAATGATGCCGGTGACCGGATCGACGGGCAGGACCGTCGAGACGTTGCTGACGTTGGTTTGCTCTTCGCTGACCGCGAAGCCGGCCCGCAGCGTGTGCCGGTCGTTGACGATGTAGGACGTATCGAACTGAGTGCCGTTGAGCAGGCTTTCGCGCGTCACGTTCGATGCCACGTCGTTGAACACCAGGTCGCCGAAGATATCGGGAACGAAGTTGATCTTGGCGTAGCGCGAATAGAGCGCGAATTGCGCGTCGCCGTCGGTGCCCTTCTTTTGCCAGCGTCGCGATATTGGCGATGTAGGTGTCGTATTCGTTCTCGTTGAGCAAGGCGGAATTGAAGTTTGCCGGACCGAAATCTCCGAGCGGCATCTGATTGGGGTTGTTGGGTATCTGGAAGGCGCTGTAGGACGCCGCCGAGATCACGCTGAAGCGCGTCGATTCGTCGAGCAAGGTCGAGGCGTAGCCGAAGAACTTGCCCTGCTCGGTGTGGTCGTGAATGGCATCGGGGCTCGACGTCGGATTCTCAAGTCCAAGCGCATTCCAATTGCCGCGCGCGGTGACGAAATATTCCGTGTTGCCGACGCTGCCGCCGTAGTCGAAGCTCGGCGTGAACGTCTGACGGCTGCCGCCGTAGAGACTGACCTCACCGCCCGGCACGGCAAAGCTTCTGCTGGTGATATCGAGAACTCCGGCCGTGCGCAGACCGTATTGCGCCGGCAGCGTGCCGGTGAGGAGCGACATGCTGCCGATGAAGTTGGTGTCGAGGACCGGGCCGAGGGCGGAGACCCCCTCGGGAAGCACGACGCCGTTGATCCTGATCTGGACGTTGGCGTATTCGCCGCGGACGTGGAAATTCGGATTGGAGGCGGCGGAGTCGTACGACACGCCCGGCATTTGCAGGATGACCTTGTCGATCGGCGCGTTGTCGCCTTGCGGCATGGTCTCGATCGCCTCGCGATTGATGGTGTAAGTCGAGGCGCCGATCTTCGGCAGCAGATTGTCCCGCGCCTGATCGAACCCCTGCATCTTGGCGTCCAAGGCCGCCTGCGCCGGCGTCGGCGCATTCCGCGCGGTGGGCTGCAGGGCTTCCTGGCTCGGCTTCGGCTTGGATCTTGGCTTTGACTTCGGCGCGGTCACGACGATTTGCGGAAGGTGGGTCTGGTTCGCGGCCGGAGTAGTCGCCGGGGCTTCCGGGGCGGTCTGCTGCGTCTCCGCAGACTTTGCGTCTCCGCGGACTTTTGCGTCTGCAGGGTTTGCCCCTGCTCGGTCCCGGTTTTTTGTTCCTGTGATCCGGACGATTGTTGCGCGTGGGCGCCGAGCGTAGTTCCGAGAAGCGAAATCGCCACCCCGCTCAGAAATCGCGCGCGAAGCAACAGCGGGCACAATCCGCGCGCAGCTAGGCCCGACATTCGCACACCTCAAATATTTTAGAACTGTTTTGAAGTATATGTGGTCCGTTTCACTTGAACTTCGTATAGGTTCGCGCGGTCCACCAACAATCACATTCGCGCAACACTGCACGATATTTTTGTTTCATCCGATTTAAATTAGTGGAATTCAAATCTGTGAAAGACCGGAAGCTTGCCCGGCAAGACGGCGTTGACGGTGGTTTTGACAACCGCCGGCAAGCGCGAGAACGCGATCTCCATCAGCCGCTTTGGCCGTTGGCGTCCAGCTTCAACGCGGCATAGATGAAATGATGCGTGGGCGTCGGCACGTCCGCTTCATCGCCGAAGCGCGCCACGGCGCCCGACAGCCAGGCGAGCTCGAGCCGGCGGCGGTGCTCGAGATCGATCAGCATCGACGATTTGGTCTCGGGCAGCATCTTGTCGAGGAGGCCCACTTGCCGGCCGAGAAAGTCGCCGCCCAGATCGGCTCCGTTGGCCTTGGCGACGGCGACAGTCTCGGCGATGGCCTCGGTGAGAAGCTTGCGCGTATCCGGATCGCCCAAGATCGCCGCCGATCGGCTTGCGCAACACGCTGCTGACGCCGCTGAACGCGGACAGCAGCGCAAATTTCGCCCACATCTCCTTGGCGATGTTGGTCGAGAGAACAGCGTCGATGCCGGCGCCTTTGCAGGCGGCGAGGAAACCCTCGGCGCGCGGGCTGACGCCGCCGTCGAGTTCGCCGAAGATGATGCGGGCCAGCGAACCAACATGAGCGATGACCCCGGGAGACGTGACTTCCGCAGCGGTGATGTAGGCCACCCCGCCCATGACGTGATCGCGGCCGAGGATCGCGCGGAGCGGATCCTGCCGGTCCATCCCGTTCTGCAGCGAGATCACGCCGGTGGACGGACCGATGAGCGGCTTGATCGCCTTTGCCGCCGTTTCGCTGTCGTATTGCTTGACGGCGAAGATCACGATGTCGACCGCACCGACGGTCGCCGGATTGTCGGTCGCGGAGACGCTTTGCAGATGCAGGTCGCCGTTTGCGCTTTTCAATCTGAGGCCGTTCGCCCGCAACGCCGCCAAGTGCGCGCCGCGAGCGATGAAATGAACCTCCTGGCCGGCCGCGGCGAGACGCGCGCCGAAATAGCCGCCCACGCCGCCCGTCGCCATGATCGCGACCTTCATGCGCCCTCGCCCTTGCGTCTTATGAATCGACCGACGCGGACGCGGGCGACGTCTGCTCGCTCGCCCCGACCTCATCAGGCGCGAACTGCGTAAGTCGAGCTGCAGAACTCGCAGGTCACGGTGATCTTGCCGTTTTCGACCATGCCGTCGCGGTCGTCCTGCGAGAAACTGCGCAGCATGGCCTCGACGTTTTGCCGCGAGCACGAGCACTGCGCCTCGACTGGGGCGGCGCGAAACACGCGAACGCCGTGCTCGTGGAACAGATTGTAGGCCAGACGCTCGCTCGACAGCGCCGGATCGATCAGCTCGACATCGTCGACGGTGGCGACAAGCGAGCGGCCCTCGACCCAGGCGTCGTCCTCCGGCAGCGCGTGCGGCTCGGTGCCGGGCGGCGCGTCGCCGGGATCGAGGTCCGCCTGACGCGCCCGCTCGAAAGATTTGGGCAGGAACTGCAGCAGAATTCCGCCGGCGCGCCAGCGGCGGCGCGCGCCGTTTTCGCCGGCGCGGAATTCCTCGGCGACCGCGAGCCGCACCCGCGTGGGTATCTGCTCCGAGCGCGAAAAATACTCGTGCGCCGCCTGCTCGAGGTCGCCGCCCTCGAGCGGCACGAGGCCTTGGTAGCGGCTCATGTCTGGTCCCTGATCGATGGTCATCGCCAGATGGCCGTGGCCGAGGAGTTTGCCGGGCTCGGCTTCGTTCGCCGCGATCGCGGCGGCGACGCGCCCGGCGTCGAACCGCGCGCAGGCCCGCACTTTGCTGGGCGAAGTGAAGTCGACCACGAGCATGCGCACCGGGCCATCGCTCTGCGTCTGCAGGATGAAGCGGCCGTCGAATTTGAGCGCCGAGCCGAGCATGACCGTGAGCACGATCGCTTCGCCGAGGAGCTTGGCGACCGGCAACGGGTAATCATGGCTGGTCAGCACGGCATCGACCGCCGGCCCGAGCCGCACGATGCGCCCACGCAGGTCGAGCGACGCCACTTCGAACGGCAGGATGGTGTCGTCGAGGCCGGTTTGCGCCGGCTCGCGGACCGGGATGGCGATCTTGGGATTGTTCATTGCCGGCAATATAGGCGATGAGGGTTGAACTTTTGAGGCCCCTCGCGTTTCACTCCGCGCGCATCAGCGCCCGTTCGGCGCCAGGCACCAGGTGAGGATTCCCTTTTGCGCATGCAGCCGGTTCTCCGCCTCGTCGAGCACCACGGAATGCGGTCCGTCCAGCACCTCGTCGGTGACCTCCTCGCCGCGATGGGCGGGCAGGCAATGCATGAAGATCGCGTCGGGTTTGGCGCGCGCCATGAGGCGGGCATTGACCTGATAGCGCCGCAGCAGGTTGTGGCGGCGGGCGCCGTTGCGGTCGCCCATGGAGACCCAGGTATCGGTGATGACGCAGTCGGCGCCCTTCACCGCCTCGTCCGGGTCGGTGCCGACGCTGATCGTGGCGCCGGAGGACTTGAGCCAGTCGGTCAACGGCTTCTTCGGCGCGAGTTCCGGCGGCGTGGCGACGCGCAGGCAGAAGTCGAAGCGGTCGGCGGCGTGCATCCATGAGGCGAGCACGTTGTTGGCATCGCCGGTCCAGGCGACGGTGCGGCCGCGGATCGGACCGCGATGCTCCTCGAACGTCATCACGTCGGCCATGACCTGGCACGGATGCGAGCGCCGCGTCAGGCCGTTGATCACCGGCACTGTGGCGTAGCGGGCGAGCTCGGCGAGCGCCGCGGGATCGAGCGTGCGCGTCATGATGGCGTCGACATAGCGCGACAGCACGCGCGCGGTGTCGCCGAGCGTCTCGCCGCGACCGAGCTGCATCTCCTCCGCGGTCAGCATGATGGCGTCACCGCCGAGCTGGCGCATGCCGACCTCGAAGGAAACGCGGGTGCGCGTCGAGGGGCGCTCGAAGATCATCGCCAGCGTCTTGCCGGTGAGCGGCCGGTCGCCGCGCGGGCCCTTGGCTTTCATCGCCCGCGCCGCCTCGATCATCTGCCGCAAATCGGCGGCCGGAACATCGATCAGGTCGAGGAAGTGGCGGGCCGCACTCATCCGGCCGCTCCCTGCTTGGCCGGCGCGCCGTGCTGGCGGTTGAGCTGCGCACAGGCGCGGTCGAGACGCGCGACACCCTCGGCGATCTCCTGCTCGCTGACGATGAGCGGCGGCAGCAACCTCACCACATTGTCGCCGGAGGGGACCGCGATCATTCTCTCGGCGCGCAGCGCATCGACCAATGCCGCCGCCGGAACGACGGCGCGCACGCCGACGAGGAGCCCTTCCCCGCGCACTTCGGCGATGACCGAAGGATAGCGGTCCTTGATCTCCGCGAGCCGTTGCTTGAACAACAGCGCGGTATGGCGCACCCGGTCGAGGAACCCGGGCTCCAACATCACGTCGAGCACGGCGTTGGCGGCGCTCATCGCCAGCGGATTGCCGCCGAAGGTCGAGCCGTGCGTCCCGGTGGTCATCCCCTTGGCCGCTTCGCCCGTCGCCAGGCAGGCGCCGACCGGAAAGCCGCCGCCGAGCGCCTTGGCAAGCGCCATGATGTCCGGCGTGACGCCGGTGCGCTGATAGGCGAACAGCTCGCCGGTGCGCCCCATGCCGGTCTGCACCTCGTCGAAAACGAGCAACAGGCCGTGCTGGTCGCAGAGCTCGCGCAAGCGCGCGCAGGAATGACGGCTCGACGACGCGCACGCCGCCCTCGCCCATGATCGGCTCGATCAGGATCGCCGCCGTCGCCGGGCCGATCGCGCGCTTGATCGCATCGAGATCGCCGAACGGCACCTGATCGAAGCCCTCGACGACGGGACCGAAGCCGTCGAGATATTTCTTCTGCCCGCCGGCGGCGAGCGTCGCCAGCGTGCGGCCGTGAAAGGCGCCCTCGAAGGTGATGATGCGATAGCGCTCCGGCGCGCCGTTCGCGGAATGGTATTTGCGCGCCATCTTGATCGCGCATTCCATCGCCTCGGCGCCGGAATTGCAGAAGAAAACGACGTCGGCGAAGCTCGCCTCGCACAGCCGCGCGGCGACGCGCTCGGCCTCGGGAACCTGGTAGAGGTTGGAGACGTGCCAGACCTTCTGCGCCTGCTCGGTGACGGCGGCGACGAGCCGCGGATGAGCATGGCCGAGCGCGTTGACGGCGACGCCGGAGCTGAAATCGAGGTAGCGCTCGCCGTCGGTGGCGACGAGCCACGCGCCCTCGCCCCGCTCAAAAGCAAGATTGACGCGCGCATAGGTCGGCAACAGATGCGATGTCACGGTCGGGCTCGCTTGCGCCGCGCAGCACGAAGGCGCGCGGTCAAACAAAATGTGCCGCCTCTCCGGGCGGCACGAATAAGGTATTTTAGTTCCGTGCCGTCCTCTGTCAACACGCGAAACGGGCGCGGAAAACCGGGTTGCCCCCAACTCATCCACATCCGGTCAGGGAATGTGTGGACGTGCGACGCGGGAACTCTTGCGCGCCGACTCCCGCCATATTGTAGCCTTTTGATCGTCGAGTACGACATCTCGTGCGGCGGACAGTCTTCTACAGCGTTGGTCAAGCGTTGCGTGTTGGGCGGCTGCGCGCTTCCTGGCTCGTTTGGCGATTCCGTCAAAAGGCCCCGTGCGCAGCTTTGAGGAGGATCGGGCATGTCGTGGACTGACGAGCGGGTCGAGCTGTTGAAGAAGCTGTGGTCCGACGGTCTTTCGGCGAGCCAGATCGCGGCCGAGCTCGGCGGCATCACCCGCAACGCGGTGATCGGCAAGGTGCACCGGCTCGGGCTCTCCGGCCGCGCCAAGAGCGCCTCCTCGACGGCGCCGCGCCAGCGCAAGACGCGTTCGTCCTCGCACATGCTGCGCATGACGCGCGCTTCGGTCCGCGGCAATACCGCGCTCGCGCATGCCTACGAGATCGAGGCGGAGGCGACGCCGGAGCTGATCGAGAACATCATTCCGATCGGCCAGCGGCGCACCATCCTCGAGCTGACCGAGCAAACCTGCCGTTGGCCGATCGGCGATCCGGGCAGCACGGAGTTCTTCTTCTGCGGCGGCAATACGATCGGCGGCCTGCCCTATTGCGCCTACCACTCGCGCGTCGCCTATCAGCCGGCCGGCGATCGCCGCCGGGATCGGCGGCCGCTGCGCTGAATTTTCGTCAGCTCGCCTTGCCGAAACGATCGTCGAGCGAATAGCCGGCGCCGCGCACCGTGCGGATCGGATCGGCTGCCGTGGCCGCGGTTGAGCGCCTTGCGCAGGCGGCCGACATGCACGTCGACGGTGCGCTCGTCGATATAGACGTCGCTGCCCCAGACGCCGTCGAGCAATTGCTCGCGCGAGAACACCCGGCCGGGGCGTTCCATCAGGAATTCGAGCAGGCGGAATTCGGTCGGTCCGAGATCGAGCGGGCGGCGCGCCGCGCGAGACGCGCTTCTTCTCGCGATCGAGCTCGAGATCGCCGATGGCCAGCACCATGGCGACGCGCTCGGGACTGGCCCGGCGCAGCAGCGCGCGAATGCGCGCGAGCAGTTCCGGCACCGAGAACGGCTTGACGATGTAGTCGTCGGCGCCGGTCGCCAGCCCGCGCACGCGCTCGCTTTCCTCGCCGCGCGCGGTGAGCATGATGATCGGCAGGCGCCTGCGTCTGCGGCCGCGCCCGCAGCCGCCGGCACAATTCGATGCCGGAGAGGCCCGGCAGCATCCAGTCGAGCACGACGAGATCGGGTGCGGTCTCCCGCAAGCGCGTATCGGCGTCGTCACCGCGCGCGACGGCGTCGACCTCGTAGCCTTCGGCCTCGAGGTTGTAGCGCAACAACGTCGTCAGCGGTTCCTCGTCTTCCACGATCAGGATGTTGGCTCCCATCCGAATCTCCCTCGATCATCCTTTACGCAATGACGTCGCACCAAAATTCGTCGAGTCGCCCTTCGGCCGCTGGTCGGTGATCGGGCGCCCCTCAATCATGAAATAAACGGTCTCCGCGATGTTGGTGGCGTGATCGCCGATGCGCTCGATGTCCTTGGCGCAGAACATCAGATGCATGCAGAAGGTGATGTTGCGCGGATCTTCCATCATATAGGTGAGCAGCTCGCGAAAGAGCGAGGTGCACAGCGCGTCGACCTCCTCGTCGCCGTTCCAGACCGCGAGCGCGGCGGCCAGATCGCGGCTGGCGTAGGCGTCGAGCACCTGCTTGAGCAGCGCCGAGACCAGCGCCGCCATATGCTCGACGCCGCGAATGAGCTTTTGCGGATAGAAGTCGCTCGTCGAGCGCGACCACGCGCTTGCCGATGTGCTTGGCATGATCGCCGATCCGCTCGAGATCGTTGCAGACGCGCATGGCGCCGACGATCTCGCGCAGATCGACGGCCATCGGCTGCCGCCGCGCGATGATGAGAATCGCCTTTTCCTCGATCTCGTGCTGCAGCGCGTCGATCGCCGGATCGGTGCTGATCACGCGCTCGGCAAGCTCGATGTCGCGGTCGAGCAGCGCCCGCGCCGCATCGGCGATCTGCCGCTCGGCAAGTCCGCCCATTTCCGCGACCTTGCGCGTGATCTCCTGCAGGTCGGTATCGAACGCCTTGGCGGTATGGTCGACTCTGGTGTTGATGTCGGTCATGGCGGTCACCCGAAGCGGCCGGTGATGTAGTCCTGGGTGCGCTGATCGTGCGGCGCCGTGAAGATCTTGCTCGTCGAGTCGAACTCGATCAGCTCGCCGAGATACATGAAGGCGGTGAACTCGGATACGCGCGCGGCCTGCTGCATGTTGTGGGTGACGATCACGATCGTGTAATCGTCGGTCAGCTCGTCGATCAGCTCCTCGATCTTGGCGGTCGAGATCGGATCGAGCGCCGAGCACGGCTCGTCGAACAGGATCACCTCGGGCCGCACCGCGACGGTGCGGGCGATGCACAGGCGCTGCTGCTGGCCGCCGGAAAGGCTCTGGCCGTTGGCGCCGAGCTTGTCCTTGACCTCGTCCCACAGCGCCGCGCGCCGCAGCGCGGTTTCCACGCGGCCGTCCAGCTCGGATTTGGACAGGCGCTCGTACAGCCGGATGCCGAAGGCGATGTTCTCGTAGATCGACATCGGAAACGGCGTCGGCTTCTGAAACACCATGCCGATGCGCGCGCGCAGCAGATTGAGATCCTGCTGCGGCGAAAGGATATTGTCGCCGTCGAACATGACCTCGCCGGTCGCCCGCTGGTTCGGATAGAGGTCGTACATGCGGTTGAGCACGCGCAGCAATGTCGACTTGCCGCAGCCCGACGGCCCGATGAAGGCGGTGACCTTGTTCTGGTAGAGCGGCAGGCTGATCGACTTCAGGGCGCGGGTGTCGCCGTAGAAGAAATCAAGATCGCGGATCGTGACCTTCTCGGCGAGGCCGGCGCGGTCGATCGGCGCGCTGGGACACGGAGGGAACGGCGACGGAGGCGACACTCATGACTGTCTTCCCGATGGAACGAGTGCGCGCGCCGAGATGCTCAAGGCCAGCACGGCGAGCGTGATGATGAGGGCGCCGGTCCAGGCCAGCGACTGCCAATCCTTGTAGGGACTGAGCGCGAACTGGAAGATGACGACCGGCAGGCTCGCCATCGGCGCGTTGAGATTGGTGCTCCAGAACTGATTGTTGAGCGAGGTGAACAGCAGCGGCGCGGTCTCGCCGCTGATGCGGGCGACCGCCAGCAGCACGCCGGTCACCATGCCGGCGCGCGCGGCGCGATAGCAGATCTGCGTGATCGACATCGAACGCGGCAGGCCGATCGAGGTGGCGGCCTCGCGCAGCGCGTTGGGCACGAGCGTCAGCATGTCCTCGGTCGTGCGCACCACCACCGGTATGACGATGACGGCGAGCGCGACGCCGCCGGCCAAGCCGGAAAAATGGCCCATCGGCGCGACCATCACCTCGTAGACGAACAGCCCGACCACGATCGAGGGCGCGCTCAGCAGAATATCGTTGATGAAGCGCACGACGGTGGTCAGGCGATCATAGCGGCCGTATTCGGCCATGTAGGTGCCGGCGAGAATGCCGATCGGCGTGCCGATCGCGACGCGCGAGCACGGTGAGAATGAGGCTGCCGATCGATCGGATTGAGCAAGTCCGCCGGCCGAACCGGGCGGCGGCGTCATTTGCGTGAACACCGCAAGCGACAAGCCGCTGAAGCCGTGCCAAAGCAGCGCGCCCAGGATCAGCACCAGCCAGCCCAAGCCGAAAACGGTCGCGGCCAGCGACAGCGCCATGGCGACGGCATTGCTGCGGCGGCGGCCGGGTAGCGAGCAGGCAGTCCGAACCATCATGGCGTCACCCGATCCGGCGTTCGATGCGCAGCAGCATGTAGCGCGCCGCCGCGAGCACGATGAAGGTGATGACGAACAGGATGAGGCCGAGCGCGATCAGCGACGAGGTATAGAGGTCGCCGACCGCCTCGGTGAATTCGTTGGCGATGGTCGCGGAAATGGTGGTGCCGGGCGCGAGCAGCGATGCAGAAATCTTGTGGGCGTTGCCGATGACGAAAGTCACCGCCATGGTCTCGCCGAGCGCGCGGCCGAGGCCGAGCATGACGCCGCCGATGACGCCGACCCGGGCGTAAGGCAGCACGACGTAGCGCACCACCTCCCAGGTCGTGCAGCCGACGCCGTAGGCGGCCTCCTTGAGCACCGGGGGAACCGCCTCGAACACGTCGCGCGAGATCGAGGTGACGAACGGCAGCACCATGATGGCGAGGATCAACCCCGCGGTCAGCATGCCGATGCCGTAGGGCGGGCCGGCAAACAGCGGCGCAATGCCGGGCACGTTGCCGAGCGTGTTGATCAGGAACGGCTGCAGCGTCTCCTGCAGGAACGGAGCGAAGACGAAAAGTCCCCAGATGCCGTAGATGATGCTGGGGATGCCGGCGAGCAGCTCGATGGCGATGCCGATCGGCCGCCGCAGCCATTGCGGGCAAAGCTCGGTGAGAAAGAAAGCGATCATCAGGCCGACCGGCACCGCGATCAGCATGGCGATGAGCGAGGTGACCAGCGTGCCGTAGATCGGCGCCAGCGCCCCGAACTTCTCGGTGACCGGATTCCATCGCTCGGCCGATCAGGAAGCCGAAGCCGAAGGTTCTGCAGCGCCGGCAGCGAGCCGTCGATCAGCGCGACGATGACGCCGCTCAGGAGCAACAGCACGCCGATCGCCGCGGCACGCGTCAACTGGCGGAACGCGGCATCGCCGAGGCGCAGCCGATCAAGCACTCTGGCGCGCGCTGTCGCCTCGGCCGACACGATCGCTCCGTCCTGCAGCGCCACGTCAACCACGGATGGCCTCCGGGCGGATCCCCTGAAGGCGCTCCCCATGGCCGGAACGTCGGAGCGCCCACTCAAACGATCTACCGGCCGGCGCACAAGAGTGCGGCGCCGGGCCGGTGGACAAGTGCGATCAGGCGCCGCGAGCGACGGCGCCCGCCATCATAGTCAATGCGTCATCGCGGTATAGAGCGGCTTGCCGCTCGAGTCCTTGATGTCGCTCGCCCAGAGCTTCTCGACTTCTCGATGACGCTTCTTCGGCATCGGCACGTAGTCGAGCTCGTCGGCCATCTTGTCGCCGTTGGCGTAGGCCCAGGCAAAGAACTTGAGCGCCTCGGCGGCGGCCGCGGCATCGGTCGGCTGCTTCGGGATCAGAATGAACGTCGCCGCGGTCATCGGCCAGGATCCCGGCGCCCGGCTGATTGGCCAGGATCACGCCGTAGCCGGGCACCGAATTCCAATCGGCATTGGCGGCGGCGGCCTGGAAAGCCGCGAACCCGCCGGGCTGCACGGTCTTGCCGTCCTTGTTCACCATCTTGGTGTAGATCAGCTTGTTCTGCAGCGCGTAGGCGATACTCGACATAGCCGATCGAGCCTTGGGTCTGCGTCACGTTGTTGGAGACGCCCTCATTGCCTTTGGCGCCGATGCCGACCGGCCATTCGACCGACGTCGCGGCGCCGACCTGCGATTTCCAATCGGCGCTGACCTGCGCCGAGATAGTAGGTGAAATTGAAGGTGGTGCCGGATCCGTCGGAGCGATGAACGACGGCGATCGCCTGTGCAGGCAGCTTGACGTCGGGATTGAGCTTCTTGATCGCCGGATCGTCCCAGCTCTTGATCGTCGCCGAGAAAAATCGCGGCGAGCGTCGGACCGTCGAGGACGAGGTCGCCCGGCTTGATCGCCTTCGAGGTTGACGACCGGTACGATGCCGCCCATCACCATCGGAAACTGGACCAGACCGAACTTGTCGAGTTCCGGTCCCTTGAGCGGCGCATCGGTGGCGCCGAACGTGACCGTCTTCGCCTCGATCTGCTTGATGCCGCCGCCCGAGCCGATCGATTGATAATTGAGGCCGACGCCGGTTTCCTTTTTGTAGGCGTCCGCCCATTTGGCGTAGATCGGATACGGAAAGGTCGCGCCGGCGCCGGAAATATCGACGGCCGCGGCGGGAAGAATGGTCGCGGCGAGAATGCCGGCGACAGCAATCGTTCTCAAATGTTTCACGAAGTGCCTCCTGTCAGCGGGATTTCGGGCGACGCGGGTCCCTGACCCGACGCCGGCTTTGGTCCCCGTCGGGACCTTGCGTTCTGTTCGACGTCTTCAGGCAACGCGCCGCGGCGATGACGGCTTGGTCCAAGCAGACCCGCAGCTGCGGCATGCTTAAGTGCGGCACGTCACCGTTCTATGAGCCGCACATGACAATTGGATGACAGTGAAACTCATTGATCTAACACGTGAATTATGCAGGTCGGCGGTCGCGCCAGCCGCGGGTAAGTGCACGGTGAAAGTGGCGCCGGCGCCGACCGTGCTCTCGATCGATAGACGGCCGCGGTGCCGGTTGAGAATATGCTTGACCAGCGCCAGACCGAGCCCGGTTCCGCCCTGGGCGCGGCTCTCGGTGACATCGACGCGGTAGAACCGCTCGGTCAGCCGCGGCAGGTGCTCGGGCGCGATGCCCGGCCCGTAATCGCGGATGTCGACCTGCGCTTCGGGGCCCCCGTCCGGCGAGACGGCCTCGCTCAGCGCAATATCGACGCGCTTGCCGGCGGCGCCGTATTTGAGGGCATTCTCCACGAGGTTTTCGAACACGCGGACCAGTTCGTCGCGATCGCCAGGGACCAGCAGCGACGGCGCCGCCTCGATATGGACGGTCACCCCGCGATCGCGGGCCAAGGTCTCGAGACCGTCGACCACATGGCGGACGATCGGCACGAGATCGACCGGCGTGTCCGGACGGCGGTGCGCATTGAGCTCGATGCGCGACAGCGACAGCAGGTCGTCGATCAGCCGCGCCATGCGCCGCGCCTGCTCCTGCATGATGGCGAGGAAGCGCTCGCGCGCCTTGGCGTCGTCGCGCGCCGGGCCCTGCAGGGTCTCGATGAAGCCGGAGAGCGCGGCGAGCGGCGTGCGCAGCTCGTGGCTCGCATTGGCGACGAAGTCGGCGCGCATCTCCTCGACGCGCCGCAGCGGCGTGAGATCGTGGAAGGTCATCAGCACCAGATCGGGCCGGCCCAGCTTCGCCTCGCGCTGGACCGGCATCACGATGGTCTCGAACCAGCGCTCGATCGGCACGCGCTCGGAATATTGGACGCGCTGCTCTTCGCCGCGTGCGTAGGCGCGGCTGATCGCCTCGATCAGCTCCGGCATCCGCAGCGCGAGCGAAACCGGATCGCCCTGGCGCAGCGCCGGAGCGAGCGAACGGGCGCCGTCGTTGAGCGCGAGCACGCGGCCGTCGCGGTCGAGCGCAATGACCGGATCGGGCAGGCCGGCGACGACCGCTCGCAGCGGATCGGCGGCGCGCTCGGAAACCGCGACCGGCCGCGCCGCGTGGCTGACGTCCTCGCCGGCGCGCGCGGCGAGAAAAGCGGCCGACGCGACGATAGCGAAGCCGGCGGCCGCGTAGCCGATCGCCAGGACACCGATGATCGCCAATCCGGCGAACACGATCGCCGCGGCGATGGTCACGAACCGCATGCCACGCCACCCGTTTCTTCGCAGCGCCAACCGACTTTCATTCAAGCTCATGGACACGAGATCAAGGCACACGCTCGCAGGACCCGCTTGTCGACGACCGGTCGTTCCGGCCGGGAATTCAAGACAGGTCCGATTTTTCCCGCGCCAATCCGGTTACCCTGTCCATCGGCGGCGCCGCCGGTCCGGCGAGGCGGCGCGCGGCACGACCGAGCAAGACTTCGCGCGTTCCCAGGATCAGCAGCGAGAGCGCGAACGGCACAATGTAATAAAGGAGGCGGAACAGCAGCAGGCCGGCCAGCAGGTCTTCCTTGTCGAACTGCCACAGCGCGACCATCATTGCCGCGTCGAACACGCCGAGGCCGCCGGGGGCATGGCTGGCAAAGCCGAGCAGCGTCGCGGCGACAAAAATCACCGCGACGGTGACGAAGCCGAGATTGGGCTGGTCCGGCAGCAGCATGTACATGGCGAAGGCGCAACACGACAGATCGAGCATGCCGATCACGATCTGCAGGAGCGTCAACGGCCCGCCGGGCAGTGTGACCTGCCAGCCGTCGCGGCCGATGACCCGCGGCTTGATCCAGACCCAGGCCACATAGGCGCAAAGGAGAGCGAGGATCACGAGCGCGATGACGCGGTTGAGCCAGAGCGGCAGCTGATCGATGTCGCGCGCCGCCTGCGGCGCGTCGAGCACGCCGAGGCCGAGCACGGTGGCATTGCCGAGCCAGAAGGTGAGCCCGGCGACGAAGCAGATCTTGGTGACCTCGACGACGCCCAACCCCCAGGCCGAGTAAATGCGGTAGCGCACCGCGCCGCCGGAGAACACGCTGGCGCCGACATTGTGCCCGACGGCATAGCTGGTGAAGCCGGCGAGCGCCGCGACGCGATACGGCACGTCGAAGCGGCCGATCGTGCGCAGCGCAAAGAGATCATAGAGGGTGAGCGACAGGTAAGCGGCGGCGACGAAGAAGGCGGCAATGCCGAGCGTGCGCCAGTCGGTCGCTTCCAGCGCGTCGAGAAGCTCGTCGAGATCGATGTCGCGCAGGATGCGATAGAGCACCACCGCCGCGACGATGATGATGGTGAGGCTGAGGGCCACGCCCAGTCGACTGAACCCGACCTTTCCGTCGAAGGCATGCGCGGCCGCGCGCAATCGCTTCAGCATTCCGCGCTCCAGACCGGCTGCTCGCGCCTCAATCGGCCATCTCCTCCGCAAGCGTCAGCGGCCCCCACTAGCAGATGTCGTGTCCGCGGGCGAGTGCGGCACGGAAGGGCTCGCCGCCGCGCTGTTTGGCCACACCTGGGTAAGGCGGCAAATAGCAAGAATGGCGAACGGCGACCGGAACCGCACCGCCGATTCGCCACCCGCTATTCGCCTGCGGCCAAGTCGGGGCCGGCCGCGACCCTGGGATGACGCCCAATCGGCCACGCCGTTTTTGCAGTTGACGAAACGCGCGGTCCCCGGTTGGTACTGACAAAAAGCCGCCCGAGGAGACCAGCGATGACCAGAAGCAAGCCGCCGTTCCGCGCCGATGTGGTCGGCAGCCTGTTGCGCACCGCGCCGCTCAAGGAGGCGCGCGCGAAACGCGAAAAAGGCCAGATCACCGCGGCTCAGCTCAACGAGGTCGAGGACCGCGAGATCGAGAAGATCGTCAAGAAGCAGGAGGAGGCCGGGCTCAAGCTCGCGACCGACGGCGAGTTCCGCCGCTCGTGGTGGCACTTCGATTTCTACGGCATGCTCGACGGCGTGGAAATGTACGAACTCGACCACGGCATCCAGTTCCACGGGGTGCAGACCAAGACGCAGAGCATTCGCATCAAGGGGAAGCTCGGTTTCTCCCATCACCCGATGCTGGAGCATTTCAAGTTCCTCAAGGCGCACACGCGCGCGGTGCCGAAGATGTGCATCCCGAGCCCGGCCACGCTGCATTTCCGCCTCGAGCCGAATGCGGTGACCGCCAAGGAGTACGCCGACCGCGACGCCATCTTCGATGACCTGGCGAAGACCTACCGGCAGGCGGTGCGCGCGTTCTACGACGCCGGCTGCCGCTATCTGCAATTCGACGACACCGCCTGGGCCTATCTGTGCTCGCAGGCCGAGCTGAAGAAGGCGCGCGACCGCGGGCTCAACGCCGATCGGCTGGCGCAGGACTATGCCCGCCTCGTCAATCGAGCGCTCGAAGGCAAGCCCGCCGACATGGTGATCACGACGCATGTGTGCCGCGGCAATTTCCGCTCGACCTGGATTTCCGAGGGCGGCTACGAGCCGGTCGCCGAAATCCTGCTCGGCACGTTGAACTATGACGGCTACTTCCTCGAATACGACACCGCGCGCGCCGGCGGCTTCGAGCCGCTGCGCTTCCTGCCCAAGGGCGACAAGATCGTCGTGCTCGGTCTCGTCACCACCAAGACCGGGACGCTGGAGAAGAAGGCCGACGTCAAACGCCGCATCGAGGAGGCGACCAAATATGTCGCGCTCGATCAGCTTTGCCTGTCGCCGCAATGCGGCTTCGCCTCGACCGAGGAAGGCAACGTCCTCGCCGAAGACGAGCAATGGGCGAAGCTGCGGATGATCGTCGAGCTGGCGGACGAAGTGTGGGGCTGAACGCGCGCCTCAGATCGGCCGCGCCAGCGGACTTCGCCCCGCCGAGCCGCTTGTGAACATGCACCATGAGCGCCGTGGCGAAGAGCGGCGTCGCCAGATTGACGAGCGGGATCGAGACAAAGGCGGCGATCAGCAGTCCGCCGGCATAGACCGTCGCGGCGTAGCGTTTGCGCAACGCCTTGGCTTCGTCGGGCGGCCGAAAGCGCATGGCGGCGAGCTCGAAATATTCGCGGCCGAGAAGCCAGGCGGTGGCGAGAAAAAAGATGACGACGCCGAATCCGGCGAGCAGCAGGAACGGCGCGGCGCAAAGATAGACCAAGACCGCGAGCAGCGCGGTCTTGCCGCCTTCGAGGACCGCCCGCCACAGCGGCAGCGCGGTGCCGCGCGGATCGGCCGGATAGTGCGCGCGCTCGACCTCGTCTGCGATCTCGTCGGCAAAAAAGCTGGCGACGAAGGCGCTCACCGCCGGCATGAGCATGACGCTGCCGACAATGATGCCGAGGCCGGCGGCGACCGAGAGGAACCAGGCGAGGATACTCGCCGGCAGGTGGGCGTGCGGTCCGAAGCGTCGTCTCGACCGACGCGCTGCCGCTCCCGACCAGCCACACGATCAGCCGCTCGAGCGCGATCCCGACGGCGACAATGAGCGCCAAGGCCAGCCCGATCGATTTCCACAGCACCGCGCGCAATGGCGGCGAGAACATCTGGGCAAGCGCCTTGACCGCGTCGTCGAGCATGGCAGGAGGCAGAGGTAACGACGCCGCCCGATGAGCACAAGGTGCCGCGAATCCCCCGGCGCGTTTGCGCGCCGCACGGCCTTCGGGCAATGTGCGGCCGACCACCGGCATCTGAAAACCATGCTGCGACTGAGCCGCCGCTCGTTCCTCGCCGCCTCGGCCGCCTCGGCGGCGTTGGCGACACGCCCGTCGTTCGGCGCCATCGCCCCGGCCTTGCCCAGCATCGACGTGGTCATCGTCGGAGCGGGTGCGGCGGGTATCGCGGCCGCGCGTAAAATCGCCGCCGCCGGGCGCAAGTTCGTGCTGATCGAGGCGGCCGACCATATCGGCGGGCGCTGCATCACCGACACGCGCACTTTCGGCGTGCCCTATGACCGCGGCGCGCACTGGATTCATACGCCCGACCTCAACCCGGTCACCAAGCTCGCGCCGCGCCGCGGCATCGAGGTCTATCCGGCGCCGGAGAGCCAGAAGGTGCGCATCGGCCGGCGCTACGCGCGCGAGGGCGAGCTCGAGGATTTCCTCACCTTGCGGGTGCGCGCCAATCGCGCCATCGCCGATGCCGCGCGCAAGGGCGACGTCGCGTGCGCGCAGGCGCTGCCCAACGATCTCGGCGACTGGCGACCGGCGGTCGAATTCGTGCTCGGCCCGTTCGGCTGCGCCAAGGACCTGGCGGAGGTGTCGGCAGTGGATTTCGCGAAATCCGCCGAGCGCGACACCGATGCCTTCTGCCGGCAAGGTTTCGGCTCGCTCATTGCCGCGCTTGCGGAAGGAATACCGGTCGAGCTGTCGACGCCGGCCATCGCCATCGACACCAGGCGGAATGTCACGGTGGAGACGCCGAAGGGCACCATCTCCGCCCGCGCCGCCATCGTCACCGTGTCGACCAACCTGCTCGCGTCCGACGCGATCAAATTCACCCCCGAGCTTGCCGCCCGGCAACACGACGCCTTCGGCAAGCTTTCGCTCGGCAGCTACGACCACATCGCGCTCGAGCTTGCCGACAATCCGCTCGGCCTCGAGAGCGACGATCTGGTGTTCGAGAAATCGGCCAATTCGCGCACCGCCGCGGTTCTCGCCAATATCTCCGGCACCTCGCTGTGTCTCGTCGAGGTCGCCGGCGCCTTCGGCCGCGACCTTGCGGCGCAAGGCGAAGCGGCGATGGTCGATTTCGCCGCCGACTGGCTCGCCGGCCTCTATGGCGCCGAGGTGAAGAAAGCGATCAAGCGCTCGCACGCCACGCGCTGGAACAATGAGCCGCTGGCGCTCGGCGCCTTCTCCGCCGCGCCGCCGGGCGCGCAGGGCGCGCGCCGCGTCCTGATGGAGCCGGTGCAGAGCGCGGTCTGGTTCGCCGGCGAAGCGGCGCACGAGACATTATGGGGCACGGTCGGCGGTGCCTGGGAATCGGGCGAACGCGCCGCCGATGCGGTGCTGCGCCGGCTCGGCGGCCTCAAGGAGCCCGCTCCGGCGGAAGCCGAGGCAGCGCCCAAGGGCAAGTCGAAGCGCGAGCGTGCCGCACCGGCAGCGCGCGAGCGTCGCGGATTTGGTGCCGCGCCGCGGATCATGCGCGACTGACGCTGCGGTTTTATCCCAACCTACGCCCGGAGCACGCCGCCGGTGCGCTTGCCGACTTCGGCGACGATTTTTGCCGCCAGCGCCTCGATCTCGGCGTCGGTCATGGTCTTCTCGCGCGGCTGCACGGTCACGGCGATCGCGATCGACTTCTTTCCCGGCTCGATCCCCGGGCCTTCGTAGACGTCGAAGACGCTGACGCCGGTGATGAGCTTGCGATCGACCGAGGAGGCCGCGCGCAAGATATCGGCGGCCTTCACGTTGCGCTCGACCACGAAGGCGAAATCGCGCTCGACCGGCTGGAACGGCGACAGCTCGAGCGCGGGCTTGGCCCGCGAGGCTTTCGCCTTCGGCTCGGGAATGCGCTCCAGGATGACCTCGAAAGCGACGAGCGCACCCTCGGCGCCAAGCGCTTCGAGGATCGCCGGATGCAGCTCGCCGAAATGGCCGAGCACGTTCTGCGGGCCGATCTGAATCGTCCCGGAGCGGCCGGGATGGAGCCAGGACGGCCCGCCCGGCACGATTTGCAGCGCCTGCGCCGGCGCGCCGGCCGCGGCGAGAACCGCAAGCGCATCGGCCTTGGCGTCGAACGCATCGACCTCGCCGTCCCGCTTCATCCAGTGGCGGCCGATGCCGGAGGGCTTGGCGAGCGCGCGCCGCACCGCCGGCGGCGGCGGTGAACTGGTCCTGCGGCGCATCGCCGCGAAACACCTGGCCTACTTCGAACAACCCGATATCGGGAAAGCCCCGGTCGGCATTCTTCTGTGCGGCAGCGACCAGCCCGGGAATGAGCGAGGGGCGCATGTCGGAGAGATCGGCCGCGATCGGGTTGGCGAGAGCGAGCTCCGGCTTGCCGCCGCCGAACAATTCGGCATGCGCCCGGGAGACGAACGACCAGGTCACCGCTTCGATCAGGTTGCGCACGGCGAGCGCACGCTTGGCCTTGCGGGTGCGCGCCTGGATCGGGGTGAGCACCGGCTTGCGCGGCGCCTCGCCGCGATCGAACGGCGTCGGCGGCACGCGGTCGACGCCGAGGATGCGCACCACCTCCTCGACGATGTCGGCCTTGCCGTGCACGTCGGGCCGCCACGACGGCACCGCGACCTTCACCCGCTCGCCCTGCCCGGCGGCGAAGAACCCGAGACGCTCGAGCACACGGCGCATCTCCGGCAGCGGCACCGCGATCCCGGCCAGGCGCTTGAGTTCGGAGAGCGGAAAATCGATGACGCGTTCGGGTGCTTCCGGATTGCCCGCGAGCGTCACCTCCGAAGCGGCGCCGCCGCACAGCTCGAGCACCATGCGCGTCGCCAGCTCGAGGCCCGGCAGCATGAACATCGGATCGACGCCGCGCTCGAAGCGGTAGCGGGCGTCGGAATTGATGCCGAGCTTGCGCCCGGTGCGGGCGATGTTGATCGGATCCCACAGCGCCGATTCGATGAGCACGTCGGTGGTCGCCGCGGAGCACCCGGTCGCTTCGCCGCCCATGATGCCGGAGAGCGACTCCACGCCGTCTTCGTCGGCGATGACGCAGACCGTGTCGTCGAGCGCATAGGTCTTGCCGTCGAGCGCGAGCAGCGTCTCGCCGGCGCGCGCCCGGCGCACCGTCAGATTGCCGCGCACCTTGGCGGCATCGAACACATGCAGCGGCCGGCCGCGATCGTAAGTGATGAAATTGGTGATATCGACGAGCGCATTGATCGGCCGCAAACCAATCGCGGCCAGCCGCTTTTGCAGCCATGGCGGCGACGGGCCGTTCTTCACGCCGCGCACGAGGCGCAGCGCGAAGGCGGGACAAAGCGAAGGCGTGGCGCCGAAATCGAGCGTCACCTTCACCGGGCAGGGAAACTCGCCCTTGACCGGCTTGATGCTCGCATCCTTGAACTTGCCCATGTCGGCGGCGGCGAGATCGCGGGCGATGCCGTGGACGCCGGCGCAGTCGGGGCGGTTGGGCGTGAGATTGATCTCGATCACCGGATCGTCGAGCCCGGCCCATTGCGCGTAGCTCGCGCCGACCGGCGCATCCTCCGGCAGCTCGATAATGCCTTCGTGATTGTCGGAGAGCTGCAGCTCGAACTCGGAAACGAGCATGCCGCGGCTCTCGACGCCGCGGATGGTGCCGACGGCGAGCGTCATGGCCTTGCCGGGGATGAAAGCGCCGGGCGGAACGAATACGCCTTTCATGCCGGTGCGCGCATTCGGCGCCCCGCACACGACCTGCACCGGATCGCCGCTGCCGGTGTCGACCATGCACACGCGCAGCCGGTCGGCGTTGGGATGCGGCTTGGCCTCGACCACGCGCGCGATGACGAACGGCGCCAGGAGCTTGGCCTTGTCGTCGATGCGCTCGACCTCGAGCCCGATCATGGTCAGCTTGTCGGCGATCTCGCCGAGCGGGCGATCGGTGTCGAGGTGCTCCTTGAGCCAGCGAGGAGTGAATTTCATCATCGGTGCGCGTTCACGCGCTCAATCCCGCCGCCAATGTCGGCAGGTCGAGCGGACGGAAACCGTAATGCGAGAGCCAGCGGATATCGGCCTCGAAGAAGGCGCGCAGATCCGGCATGCCGTATTTGAGCATGGCGATGCGGTCGATGCCCATGCCCCAGGCGAAACCCTGGAATTCGTCCGGGTCGATCCCGCAATTTTTCAGCACGTTCGGATGCACCATGCCGCAGCCGAGAATTTCCATCCAGTCGTCGCCCTCGCCGAAACGGACTTCGCCCTTCTCGCGCCGGCACTGGATGTCGACTTCGAGCGACGGCTCGGTGAACGGGAAGAAGGACGGGCGGAAGCGCATCTTGACGCGATCGACCTCGAAGAACGCCTTGCAGAACTCCTCGAGGATCCATTTCAGGTGGCCGAGATGCGAGTGCTTGTCGACGACCAGGCCTTCGACCTGGTGGAACATCGGCGTGTGCGTCTGATCGCTGTCGCTGCGATAGGTGCGGCCGGGACAGATGATGCGCAGCGGCGGCTTCTTGCTCAGCATCGTGCGCACCTGCACCGGCGAGGTGTGCGTGCGCAGCAGGAGCCGCGAGCCGTCCGGCTTCGGATTGAAGAAGAACGTGTCCTGCATGTCACGCGCCGGATGGTCTTCCGGGAAATTGAGCTTGGTGAAGTTGTTGTCGTCGGTCTCGATGTCGGGTCCTTCGGCGACGGAGAAACCCATGTCGGCGAAGATCGTGGTCACCTCGTCGAACACCTGGGTGAGCGGATGCACGCGGCCGATCTCGGCCGGCGCCTCGCGCACCGGCAGCGTGACGTCGACGCTTTCGCTGTTGAGCCGCGCCTCGAGCCCCGCGCGCTTGAACGCCTCCCGCCGCGCGAGGAGCGCCGCGTTGACGCGATCCTTGAGGCCGTTGATCAGCGGCCCGCGGCTTTTGCGCTCCTCGGGCGGCAGCGTTCCCAGCGTCTTCAACAGCGCGGTGATCGAGCCGTTCTTGCCGAGAGCCGCGACGCGCACCGCTTCGAGCGCCGCCTCGTCACCGGCGGCGGCGACGTCGGCGAGGATTTGCTGTTCGAGCTGCGTGGTCTCGGCCATGACGGCGTTCACTCCGGCATGAATGGCAGATCGGTATCATGCGGCTTGCCGCCGGCTTGCGTCAGCAGACAATGCACCTGGCCGCGATGATGGGTCTGGTGATTGAACATATGGGCGATCAGCAGCCAACGCGGCTTGGTCACGTCGCGCTTGATCGCACCGGAGTAATAAGTGTGATCGGCGGCAAGCCATGCCGGGTCGATGTCGTCGGCCCAATGCAGGATCGTCGCATCGAAGCCGTTCCGCTCCGATTTCAGGTTCTCCCAGTCGGGGTAGAGCGAAACGGATTCCGGAATGCCGCCCGGCGGCCGCGGCTCGCCGGTGAAGCGGCTCATCCAGATGCGGTCGGCCCAGAGCAGATGGCTCAGCGTCTTGTGGATCGAGCCGAAGAAGGCGCCGCGCTCCTGCCGCCGCGCCTCCTCCGAGAGCCGGTCGGCGACGCCGTAGAGGTTCTCGTTCTGCCAGCGATTGTACCGCGCCATGCGCTGGACGTAGGCGCTGTCGATCATCGATCTTCCCTCTCGCCGTCATGGCCGGGCCTGTCCCGGCCATCCACGTCTTGCTCAGTGAGAAGAAGGCGTGGATGCCCGGCACAAGGTTTATACTCGAGCCGGCTAAAGGCCGGACCCGTGTGCCGGGCATGACGAAAAGTAGTCACGCGAGCGCCGACTTCGCCTGGCCGACAATCGCCTCGAAGGCCGCCGGCTCGGTGATCGCGAGATCGGAGAGCACCTTGCGGTCGACCACGATGCCGGCCTTGGCGAGCCCGGCGATGAAACGGCTGTAATTGAGGCCGAACGGGCGCACCGCCGCGTTGAGGCGCTGAATCCACAGCGCGCGGAAGGTGCGCTTTTTGCGCTTGCGGTCGCGATAGGCGTACTGGTTGGCCTTCTCCACCGCCTGCTTGGCGATGCGGATGGTATTCTTGCGCCGGCCGTAATAGCCCTTGGCGGCTTTGAGCACCTTCTTGTGCTTGGCATGGGAGGTGACACCGCGTTTGACGCGAGCCATGATTGATCTCCTCTAGAAGTCGGGACAAACGGATTGCGGCCGCGTCCGGCGCGGTCCGTCGAGCGGTCAGCCGTTCGGCAAAAAATACTTTTTGATTTTGTCGCCGTCGGTCTTGAACAGCACATTGGTGCCGCGCAACTGGCGGATCTGCTTCTTGGTGCGCTTGATCATGCCGTGGCGTTTGCGCGATTGCGCGTAGAGGACCTTGCCTCCACCGGTGACCTTGAAGCGCTTTTTCGCGCCCGACTTGGTCTTGACCTTGGGCATTTGGCTCTCCTGACGGTCGCGCACTCGAAATCGGCCCGAGCGCCGGCGACTCTTTGCTGATGGCGTGCTGATGAGCACTTCGCCGCCGCCACGGCAGCCCTTGTCAGCCGGGCGGCGAGAGGGCGCGGTTATGGCAGAGCGGGCCGATTATGGCAATCGGCGCTTGCGTCCGGGTTTGGCCGCGCGGGAAGCCGATTTCTTCCGCGGCGGCGGTGCGGCCTTGAGAGACTTCTGAAAGAAAATCAGCTTCCGGCCCTTGGGATGGTCGTTCAAGTTGCCGAAAGCCCGGTAACCGAGCTTCCGATAGAAGCCCGGTGCCTGGAAGCTGTAAGTACAGAGCCAAATGCCGACGCAGCCTTTGCGGCGGGCAAAGGCTTCGGCCTTGGCAAGGAGCTTGGAGCCGACATCCCTGCCTCGGGCCTCTTCGGGAACGTAGAGCAAATCCACGTACAGCCATTCATAGTAGATCCGCGCCCAGAGTCCGCCGACGCTGGCGCCGGTCGCGGTATCGCGCAGCCGGATGGCAAACGGCTCGTAGTTTGCAGGCCCGCCATTGGCCTCGTTGTAGACCAGCAACTCGCCGAGAATGGGTTCCCGATCCGCCTCGGAAGGCTGCGCGGCGATTTCGATCTTGAAAGGGATGGGCCTGGCGATAGGCATGGCCTAGCGCGGCGCCAGAACCATCACGACCTGGCGGCCTTCGAAGCGCGGCTCCTGCTCGACCTTGGCGATCTTGGCGGTGTCGATCTTGACCCGGTCGAGGAGCTTGTAGCCGAGCTCCTGATGCGCCATTTCGCGGCCGCGGAACCGCAGCGTCACCTTGACCTTGTCGCCCTCCTCGAAGAAGCGCTGCATCGAGCGCATTTTGACGTCGTAGTCGTGGTGATCGATCATCGGCCGGAGCTTGATCTCCTTGATCTCGACGACCTTTTGCTTCTTGCGCGCTTCCGCGGCTTTCTTCTGCGACTGGTATTTGTATTTGCCGTAGTCGAGAATCTTGGCAACCGGCGGGACCGAATTGGGCGCGATCTCGACAAGATCGAGCCCGGCCTCCTGCGCCATGGCCAGTGCGGCGTTGATCTCGGTGACGCCCTTGTTGGCGCCGTCTTTGTCAATGAGCTGGACCTCGCGGACGCGGATCTCCTCGTTGATGCGCGGACCCTCCTTGGCGGCGGGTTGCGCGGTTCTGATCGGGCGACGAATGGTTCTTTTCTCCTTTGGTCGTTGCGACGAGCCGTCGGCTAGCCGAGCGAATGACGACGAACAGCGATCCGCGGCGCCAAACGGCGAACCGGGAAGATCGGGAGTTTTCGCGGGTAAGTCAACGCCGATGCGGCGTGCATGGCGTGTAAACGCAATCTATGTTCGGTCACTTCCTGAGGGATATGATGGACGATAACGACCTGAAATTCCTGGACATTGGCGCGGGCGGCGAGCGGCGCGCCCTGGCGGTGCGCGCGCGAACGGGCGCGGCGCCCGGCCTGTTCTGGCTCTCGGGCTACAAATCCGACATGAAAGGCACCAAAGCCGCGGCGCTGGCGCGTTGGGCCGAAGCGAAGGGGCGCGCCTGCGTGCGCTTCGACTATTCCGGCCACGGCGAATCGGGCGGCGTCTTCACCGACGGCACCATCGGCCGGTGGCTCGCCGACAGCCTCGCGGTATTCGACGCCTGCTGTCGCGGCCCGCAAGTTCTCGTCGGATCGTCGATGGGAGGATGGCTCGCTCTGCTCCTCGCGCGCGCTTTGCGGCGGCGGCAGCAGAGCGGACCGGCTGTCGGTCGCCGGCATGGTGCTGGTCGCCCCGGCGGTCGATTTCACCGAAGAGCTGATGTGGAAACGCTTTACCCCCGAGATCAAACGCGAGCTCGAGGAGAAGGGCGTCTGGACGCGGCCGTCGGCCTATTCGCCGGAGCCCTACGTAGTGACGCGGCGATTGATCGAAGAAGGCCGCGACCATCTGCTGCTCGGCGGCATGATCGAAACCGGATGCCCGGTGCGCATCCTGCAAGGCGTCGAGGACCCGGACGTGCCGTGGCGGCATGCGGTCGAGCTGGTTTCGCGCCTCGCCAGCGACGACGTCATCCTCACCCTGGTCAAGGACGGCGATCACCGCCTGTCACGGCCGGAAGATATCGAGCGGCTGATCGGCGCCATCGCGGAATTCTAGCCCAGCGCCGCGCGCTGTATCTGCTCGAAGCAGACGCCGAGCTCGTTGTCGGTGCGCCAGATCACGCGACAGGGCCGCCGGGTGCGGCCGTGCTCGAAGGTCAGATCGAAGGTCTCCGGCAAGCCGGAGGTATTCGCGAACTTGAGGCAGGCGCCGCCGCCGGTGATGTTCTGCACCGTGCAGTGAATGACCGGGGAGCGCCGCGGCACGATGATCTTGGCGCAGCGCAAGATACGCGTCCGCTTCCGGGTTCTGCGCTCGTCGACCATGGCACGCTCGCGCGAAGTCCGGGCGCTCGGTTTGAGCGCCCGGTGCGCACGTGACCATGCGCGCCAAGTGTTACCGACGGCCGAACGGCGAAGCCCGCAGGACGTTAACGGCGCGGAAGGATAGCCGGCGGGCGGCCGCTCACGCCTTCTCGCCGTCGATGCTCATGCCGCCGGCGCCATAGGCGACGACGTAGAGGAAACCGCCGGCCATCACCAGGTTCTTGTAGAAATTGATCATGTTGCCCGCGTCTCCGGCCGGCAGGTGCACGGCGAAGGCGGTGACCAGGCAGAATATCGCCAGCACTGCCGCCGCCCAGCGGGTTTTGAAGCCGAGCAGGATCGCCAAGCCGCCGATGACCTCGATGACGATGGCGACCCACACCAACACATCGGGAGCCGGGATGTGCGCGTTGGCAAAATATTGCGCCGTGCCGCCCGGGTTCCTCAGCTTGTGGATGCCGGACCAGAGGAAAAGGCTCGACATCAACAGACGTCCGAGCGGAGCCAAGTACGGTTTCAAATTGTCCATGGTGCGTTTCCCCGAAGCTAATGTCGGCCGTTTACGCCGAGCCGCGGAGGAAGACTAACAGCGCGCTCGGTGGCCAACAATCGCAAATGCCGGCCGGACGGTCACGTGCTCGCGAGTCCCCCCGCCGAAAAATTCGGGCGGGCGCAAAAATTCCTTCGACCGCTGACGGGGCGCGCATGGCCAATCCGCAGCGCCGTTCAAAATCCGACGATGGCGCGCACCGTCGCCGCCGGCTGCTCGAGCTGCGGCAGGTGCCCGGCCTCGGGAATAATGACGAGCTCGGCGTTGCCGATTGCGGCCTTGAACGCCTCGGCGTAAGCGAGCGGAAACATCTTGTCGCTTGCGCCCCAGATGAGCCGGGTGCGCGCCTTGATCCGGTAGAGCCGGTCTTTCAGCCCGCGATCGGGGATCGGGAATAGGAATTTTCCCGCCATGCCGAAGGTCCGCGCGTAGTTGATCAGATAGGGAATGAGAAAATCCGGATCCTCGATGTCGCCGCCGCGGGTGAGAATCTTCGCGCCCTTGTCGACGTCGTGAAACAGCACGGCGGGCACTTCATGCGGCAGCAGCGCGAACAGGTCGGGCGCCGGATGGGCATCGAGCCACAGCCCGGCGGGATCGATCAGCACCAGGCGCTCGACGTCGTTCGGCGCGATCGCCGCCATCTCGGCGGCGATCATGCCGCCGAGCGAGCAGCCGACCAGCAGCGGCCGGCGCAGGCCCAGCGCCTCGACCACGTCGAAGGTGTGCAGCGTGATGTCGAGCATGTCGCGGATCTCGGGCGCTTCCGCCGAATCGCCATAGCCGGGGAGCAGCGGCGCGTGCACGCGGTAGTGCGCCGCGAGCGCGAGCAGAAACGGATGCTCGGCGGTGAAGCCGCCGGCGTCGTGCAGCACGACGATATCTTCGCCGGCGCCGCCTTCGAGGACCTGGACCGGCACCTGATGGGTGTCGATCGTCCGCAGCTTCGATCATGCGACGACCCCGCGCCTCGCGCCAACGGCGCCGGCCGCGCGCGATGCTCGAGCGGGTGACACCAGAACCGGCCGTCGTCGGCGTAGTCGGGCCAGATGCCGGCGCAGCTTCGGCATGACCTTTTCGGCGAACAGCCGCGTCGAATACATCGCCTTGTCCGCCGGCATGTCGCCGATGTGCATGAGCAGACAGATTGCCGACGCGCAGCGTCTTGATCAGCTCATCCAGCTTGTCGCGCACGGTCTCCGGGCTGCCGGCGATCACGTGGCCGTCGTCGATCAGATCCTTCCAGGTCAGGTTTTCCCATTTCGGACGGCGGCCATACTGCGACAGCGCGCCGATCTGGATGGTCTTGATGGTGCGATAGCCCGGCGCGTCGGCGAAGCCCGGATAGACGTGCAGGCAGCGATTGTAGAAATAGTTCACGTGCTCGGCGTAGAGCCGCTCGGCCTCCGCGTCGGTCTCGGCGACGCAGATGGTCTGCGCGAAGCCGGCGCGATAGGGCGAGTTGTCGGCGCCGAGTTCGGCGACGCGCTCCCAATAGCCCTGCATCAGCGCCTTGGCGCGCACGTAGCCGTAATAGCTGAGATAGGAGTACGAATAGGTATTGTCGATGCAGAAATCGTAGGTCTCGACCGAGCCGCCGCCGGGAATGTGGATCGGCGGATGCGGCTGCTGGATCGGCTTCGGCCAGATGTTGACGTAGCGCAGCTTGGTGTAGCGGCCGTTGAAGGCGAACGGCTCGTCCTCGCGCCAGGCGCGCATGATCAGCTCATGCGCCTCGGCGTATTTCTCCCGCGTCAGCGCCGGAATCTGCCCGTAGCAGTAGTTGGTATCCATCGAGGTGCCGACCGGAAAGCCGGCCACCAGGCGCCCGCCGGAAATGCAGTCCAGCATGGCGAATTCCTCGGCCACGCGGATCGGCGGATTGTAGAGCGCGATCGAGTTGCCGAGCACCACCAGCGCGGCGCGCGAAGTGCGCCGCGCCAGCGCCGCCGCGATCAGGTTGGGCGACGGCATCAGGCCGTAGGCGTTCTGATGATGCTCGTTGACGCCGATCCCGTCGAAACCCAGCGTCTCGGCATACTCGAGCAGGTCCATATACTCGTTGTAGACCTCGTGGCCCTTGGCCGGATCGAAGAGACGGCGGTCGATATCGACCCACACCGAGCGATGCTTCTCGCGAAAATCGTCCGGCAGATAGGGCCACGGCATCAGCGCGAAGTAGGTCAGGCGCATGCGATTTCCTCTCTTTGCTCCTGCCGCGCCGTCGACATCGGCACATTGTCGCCCGAGCGGCGGACGCCGATTGCCGCAGGCGAGCCCCCGGCCGGAGACAACCTGCACGTCAGCGTGATAGCTTCCTGCGCTTCATCACGGGAGGCAAGACCTCCCAAAGCAAGGGAGGAGAACGATGCGCAAAATTGTACTAGGAACGCTGGCTCTGGCCTTCGGCCTTTTGGGCGCGCAGGCGGCTTTTGCGCAAAGCATGAGCCTGAAGAGCGACGAAGTCAGCGACGGCTCGACCATCAAGGACGCGCAGGTGGCGAACGTTTTCGGCTGCAAGGGCGGCAATATTTCCCCGTCCTTGAGCTGGAGCGGCGCGCCGAGCGACACCAAGAGCTTCGCTCTCACGGTCTACGATCCGGATGCGCCGACCGGCAGCGGCTTCTGGCACTGGGTGGTGTTCAACATCCCGGCCTCGACCATGTCGATCCCGAAGGACGCCGGGAACGTGAAAAAGAAGCTGATGCCGAAGGGCGCGATCCAGAGCCGGACCGATTTCGGCACCGACGGCTATGGCGGCCCGTGCCCGCCGCAGGGCGACAAGCCGCATCACTATATCTTCACGGTGTATGCGGTCGACGAAGACAAGCTCATGTTCGCCAAAGACCACAACGTCTCGGCCGCGGTCGTCGGCTTCGAGCTGCACTTCCACGCCAAAGGCAAGGCGAGCTTCACCGCGACCTACGGCCGCTGAAGCTTAGCGTTCGCAGTCCCGTACGCAGCGGTGGGGGCGCGCTGCGTACGGACTCTGCGCTGTCATCGCGCTGCGACTCATTTCATAGACGCGCAGAACTTCTCGCCGCTCGAGACCGCGGACGTGCTCGTGCGTGCGCTCGGCGAATAGCCGCTGAGAACCTGCCGGCTCTAGCCCGCGCGGTACGCGCTCGGGCTCCGCCCGACGATGCGGGCAAAGCGGCGATTGAAGGTCGAGAGATCGTTGAAGCCGGCCGCGAAGGCGATCGTGGAAATTTCTTCGGTCGTGCGCCGCAGACGAACCGCCGCGCGGTGCAGCCGCGTGTGCAGAATGTACTGGTGCGGCGTCATGCCAACGACGGCGCGGAAGGTGCGCAGGAAGTGATAGCGGCTCATCGCCGCCGTGCCGGCGAGATCGGCGAGCGACAGCGGCGCGTCCGCCTGCGCCTCGATTTGCCGGAGCGCGGCGGCAATCCGCCGCTCGTCGCGCCGGGTCGGCGCGCGCCTGCGGCCCGGCGATCCGGCGAGCGCGGCGCAGACCGCACCGGCAAGGCGCAGCGCCACCTCCTCGAATTCCGCGCTTTCGCCGGCGTCGCGCGCCGCCTCGGCGGCGGCGATGATCGGCAGCAGTGCGGGATGCGGCGGCAGACGCGGAACCGTGAACGCGATTCCGCCGCGCGCCGGGAATTTCGGCGACGACCGCTTGCAAAAATTCCGGCGTGAACCGGAACGACAGGCAGCGGTCGCCGACGCCATGCTCATGGCCGCACTCGAAGCAATGATCGTCGTTGCCGAGGAGGAGCGCGCCCGGCGCCAGCACCGCCGAGCCGAGCGTCGAGCGGTACTGGAAGGTGCCCTCGGTCACGGCGGCGACGCACACGGCATCGTGGCGTTCCTCGAACGGCCGATCATGCGGGCCGGAGGTGCAGATCACGTCGGCGACGCGCCAGCCGGAGCCTGATGCCAAAGGGTGCGAGGTCAGCGCCATGAGCGAAGTTTAGCAATTTTTCCCAAGCGAGGCCGAGACCAGCGATCTAGTTACGCGGTGAAGGTTACGCAAACGCGAGTCCCGGCCATGCAGGCGACTTCATCCCGTGCAGGTTCATTGCGTGCAAGTTCATTCATCGACGCCCTGCACAGCGCCGGCCCGGCGGCGGACCGCGCCGACAAGCTCAAGCTTTACGGCTGGCTGATCGGCCCCTGGACCATGGACGCCACGGTCTACCGCGACGACGGCAGCAGGCACCAGGGAGCGGGCGAGATCCATTTCGGCTGGGCGCTCGAAGGCCGCGCCATCCAGGACGTGTGGATTCTTCCCGGCGTGTTCTACGGCACGACGCTGCGCATCTACGATCCCGGCATCGACGCCTGGCACATCCTCTGGAGCGATCCGGTGCGCCAGGTCTACACGCGCCAGATCGGCCGCGCCCAGGGCGCCGACATCGTCCAGCACGGCAAGAACGACGCCGGCGAAGCCGTGCGCTGGAGTTTCACGCAAATCACGCCCGGCTCGTTCCGCTGGACCGGCGAACGCTCGCGCGACGACGGCAAGACCTGGCAGCTGCAGGCCGAGTTCTTCGCCCGGCGCGCGCGCATGACTGCAATCGGCCAACCTGAGGAGCAAATACCATGATCGATCATGTTTCCATCGGCGTGCGCGACATCGCCAAGTCGAAGCGCTTTTATGACGCGGCGCTCAAGCCGCTCGGCTACGCCTGCCTGAGCGAAAGCGAAGGATCGCTCGGCTACGGGCATGGCGGGGTCACGCTCTGGATCAGCGCGGCGGAACATCCGGTCCCCGCGGACATGAAATCGGGCTTGCACTTCTGCTTCGACCGCCCCGACCGACAAGAGCGTCGACGCCTTCCACGCCGCCGCGCTCGTCGCCGGCGGCCGCGACAACGGCAAGCCCGGACTGCGCGCCGACTACGGCCCCGGCTACTACGCCGCCTTCGTCGTCGATCCCGACGGCTACCGGATCGAGGCGCATTGCCAGCAAGCCTGATCCCGCGGTCAGAAATTGAAGCGCGAGGTGAACAGCATGGCGTGGTTATAGGCGGGCGTGAGCGGATTGGGCCGGTAGCTCGGCGAGACCGCGAACTGATAGCCGGCTCCGGTCGTGAACAGCACGCGGTCGGTCAACCGGAAACGTCCGAGCACCACGCCCGCGGTCAGAAAAACCTGGTCCAAGCCGCCGCGCTGACCGCCCACATAATGGGTCCAGTTCACCTCGAGCTCCGGCCAGAGGATGGTCATCAGGTGATACTGGAAGGCGACGTTGGTCTGGATTTGATCGCCAAGCGTGGCGACATGCGAGGCCGGCAACACGCCGCCGACGGTCGCCTGGATATCGAAATCGCCCCAGCCCTTGCCGAACGCGAATGTCGGCAAATAGGTCCAGGCGTTGTTGGTCAGCGGGCCTATTCCGGTCGGCGCCTGGACCTGCAGCCACACGGTGACGAAGTAGTTGTCGCCGCTCGCCGGGCTGCTCGCCAGTTGCTGCTTCACCCGCATGAAGGCCCAGTCGCCGAACCCGGTGAACGCGCCCTTGCCGGTCGGCGTATCGCGCAGCTCGTAAGGCGGCGCCGCGATCTGAAGCTCGTTGCTGTTGCTCACGATCAGGTCCAGGCCCTTGCCGCCGTCGGTGACCCTGGTGTCGGCGCCATTGCCGGCCTGCTGCTCGGAGCCGTCGAAACGAAAGCGTTGCTCGAGCATGCCGGTGGTGGTGACGAGCGGACTGCTCCAGGCCGGCTGATTGGCCCGCACCTGCTCCGCCCGCGCCGCCCAGGCGGCGAGAAAATTCGACACGACGTCTGCCTCGGGCGCCCCGGCAACAAGCGGCGCCGACGATTGCCCGGAGACGCTCGGCGCCGGCAGCGCCCAATCCGCCTCCGCCGCACGCGATGGCTGCCACGTCGTCAGCAGGACGAGGCCCACCGCCAACGAACAGCAGAGCATCGCCCCGCCAACCGCGAAATTTTTCATCGCGCCGTCCGCCCGCCCGCATTGGGGCAGCTTAGTAGATTATTCTGCAAAACCTCAATACCGCTCCGACAAATAGAATTTTAATCGCATGATGTCGTGCAAATACGACATTCGGCACGCGCGCAGCCGCGGTGATAGGCTAGCCGCTTTCTAGGCGAGTGAGGCTCGCGCCGCGTGCGCGGCGGCAATACACCACGCCGGAGGAACACCATGCCAACGTGACGCGCTATGATGCTCGGCACGGTCGCGGCCGGAGTTGCCATGCGGACAGGACCGGTTTTTGCGAAAGCGCCGCAGCCGGCGACGCCGGTGAATTTCGCGATGCCGGCCGGCGCATGCGATTGCCACACGCATATTTTCGGCGAGCCGGAGAACTTCCGTTCTTCGCCGGGCGTGTCTATACGCCCGAGACGGCGTTGCCCGACGAGATGACGGCGCTGCACCGGAGCCTGCACATCGAACGCGTGGTCGTCGTCACGCCGAGCGTCTATGGCACCGACAATCTGCGACGCTCTACGGCATGAAGGCGCGCGGCGCGGATGCCGCGGCGTCGCGGTGATCGACGAGAAGACGCCGGAGAGCGAACTCGACGCCATGCACGGCGCCGGCGTGCGCGGCATCAGGATCAACCTGGCAACCGGCGGCATCAGCGATCCTGCGGTCGCGCAAGGGCGTCTGCAAACCGCCATCGACCGGGTCAAGGGCCGCAACTGGCACGTCCAGATCTACTCGGATCTGAAAGTCATCGCCGCGCTCAAGGATCAATGCGCGCAGTCGCCGGTGCCGCTCGTGCTCGATCATTTCGCCGGCGCGCAGGCCGCGCTCGGCGTCGGGCAGCCGGGCTTTGCTGCCGTGCTCGATCTGGTCAAAAGCGGGAAAGCCTGTGTGAAGATTTCCGGCGCCTATCGCGCCTCCAAGGCCGCGCCGGACTACAATGACGTCGCTCCCCTCGCCGCAGGCGCTGATCGCCGCCAACGCCGACCGCATCGTCTGGGGCACCGATTGGCCGCATCCCGATTCGGTCACGCCGCCCGGAAAAAAGCCGACCGACGTCACGTCGCTTCTTGCGATCGACGACGGGCGGCTGCTGAATTTGCTGCCGCTCTGGGCGCCCGACGCGGCGGTCCGGGAGAAGATCCTGGTGGCGAATCCCGCGCGCCTCTACGGCTTCTGAAAGCGGCGCCGCGCTTTAGGCTGAAAATCGACTGCGCGCCGGCTTCATCAGGCGGCGGCCGCTCCGCGTCACAAGCGGCCACGATCGATGATGACGCACACCGTGGTGCCGCCGCCGCTGATCGAACTTGCCCGCGGGCTCGGCGATGATCGAAGGCGCCAACGTGCTTGCGCCGCTCACCGGCGCCGATCCGGGCACGATGGCCGGGGCTACTGGCGAAACTGGAACTTCCGGCGCCTGCGGCACAACGAGCGGACTGCTCGGATTGAAGGTTGGCGTCGGCGGCGGAGGCAGCCGCGGCGGCAATTGGGCAGCGGCGCTGGCGGCAAACAGCAGCAGAAGGGTCTTCGCCGGTAGCGAGGCGAATAGTCCGCCCGACCGCGGCTTGACGGCCGAAATCGCCGTGCGATGTGGCTCGGCACCCGTCTCGGCCGCCGTTCGCCTCCAAGCCGCAATGGCGTCATCCTTGAGCTTAGCCCCGGGAATATCGGGATCCGCGCGACGGTGGCAAGCCGCGGCGGCCATGACGTTGCCAAGGCACCGGCAAAAACGCAGCGATCGCCTTGACGCAGATCAACGTCGCTCCGCCGACCTGCGCGCTGCAGATCGATTTTCAGGTCGGCCATCGGAAGTTGCCGGTTGGCTTCGCTGCCGGCCGGATGGCGCCGTACTGGTCATGCCGCAATCGTATCACGCTGACGCATTCATCGAGACTTAATCGCGCCATTCGAACCGGAACACCGATGTCCTTTCGGCGAACCCCTTCAAGCGCCGCTCGCCGAGCGCGACGAAGCGCGACGCATCCTGGCCGGCTAGTTCGCGCACGATGCGGGAAACCATGATGCCGTCGGCCTCGGCTTCGCTGCACAGGCGAAAGGCGAGCTGCACGGTCGCGCCAAACAGATCGTTGTGGTTCGCCACCGGCTCGCCGGCGTGGATGCCGATCCGCACCCGCAGGCTTTCACACGCCTCGGCATTGTACAGGGAAAAGCGCCGCTGGATTTCGGCGGCGGAGCGAACGGCATTTGGCACGTCCTCGAAAGCGGCCATGATTTCGTCGCCGGTGTGTTTCACCTCGCGTCCGTCATGCGCGGCGAGCGCTCGCCTGACCAGCGCATCATGCACCCGCACCAGCTCGAGCGCCGCGGCGTCGCCGAGCCGCGCCGTCAGCTCGGTCGAGCCGACGATGTCGGTGACCAGCACGGCGCGCAGCCCGGTTTCCATTGCCGGCGGCGCGCTGCGCGCGTTCAGCTGAGGATCGCCGATGCGGCCGAGGAACGCCTCGACCGCAGCGAGATCGACCGGAATGATGTCGGACGGGATTTCGCCATGCGCTTCGCAGTGGACGTGCGCCGCAGTCGCCGCGTCGGGCGCGTCGACCAGGCAGAAGCCGGCGCCGCGGTCCGCGTCAAACCAATAAGTCATGTATTTGACCCCGTATTTGTCCTGAATTTCGAGGTCCTTGCGATGCGCTTCGGCGATATTCTCGGCCGTCATATCGCGCATGTCGTGGCGGTCCATGAAAATCGGCATGGTGTGCTCGCTCTCTTTTACTATGGGGGCATATGGGACCCGCGCGGCCGGCCTCACTGGAGGGTTGATTTCCCACCAGCGAGGCCCGCCCAATGAACAGCATCAAGCCGCGCGTCGGCCCGCGGCGAGTTCCTTGACGGCTTCGGTGGTCAGCGGCTTGCCGCCGATGCCCCAGTCGCCGCTCGTCACCTCGGAGATCTTGACCCAGGTCACCCCGCGCATGTTCTCGCCTTCGATCGAGACCATGGCGTCGGTCAATTTTTCGATGATCTGGCGCTTTTGCTCAGGGTTGAAAACCTTGTCGATGAGATGGACCTCTATCAACGGCATTATGGTGCTCCTTGTCTTTGCTTGCCTCGCGCGACCGAGGGTGCCGACACTGTGCCCGGCGCCGCGCAGCAAGA
>CAVOHL010000020.1:0-152183 GCA_963695665.1 uncultured Alphaproteobacteria bacterium | reverse complement strand
GCCGCTTCACTATCCCATTCGGAGTTGAAAGGCACACGCAGCATCGGAGTGCCGAGAATGCGCGCCGGTTCAGTGCCGGCACTCGCATCTATGTCGCGTGATCGGCTTTTCGATCACGTCTTTGAGACGGGCGCGATTTTCGTTGTTTGTGAATGTCGTCATGATCTCGCCCTTCTCAAAATTGCCTCGTCCGTTCGCGACTGCTCGAATTGCGCCATCCGTCTGCGCGTTGAACCGATCGGCGGCAGACAGATCCGCAACGGTGGGCACGGCGGCGGATTGAGTTGCGGGCGCAGCACTGGCGCCGGGCTTCGGCTGTTCGTCGAGCCATTTCTGGACCACCGCTGCGCTGGCAACGACTTCCGGCGGTGCGGGGCTGGTCATCGGAGCCCCGCGGCTTCACGCAGCGCGCGCCGTTCAGCGGCTGACTGCCGCGGCGAGCGTGTGATGGTCAGACCGGCCGCCGCGCTCCGGGACGGTCTCACTCGGCCCGTCGCCCAGCTCTTCCAAAAAAACTACACCGTCAGCCGCCGCCGGCATATGCGGATCGACCGGGCTTCAGCAGCCGGTCGACCTCGGCCCACGATGGAGCGTCCTGCAGCTTTTCATGCCACGGTCATGCTCGCCGGCCAGTGTCAGCATGCGACGTTTCAACGCCGTTTCGCGATTGGTGAGTTCCTTCGCGAAGTCGGCCAGCCGGGCGTGCTGCTCGTCCAGTCGAGCGGCCTTGCTGGCGAGTTCGTCCGCTAGCGCGCCGAGCTTGATCTTTTGCCTGTCGAGCTCGGCCTGCGTCCGTGCGACATGGGCGTCGTGCGCCGCCCTTCGCGGGGGCGAGACTGGCCTCGGCCCGAGCCGCTGCAGCCGTTTGCTTTTGCAGTTCCCGGAGCCGCGTGCCGCAGGCCTTTGCGTCGGCAACGATCGCAAGCAGAGTGTCATCAGGTCCGCAAAGGCATCCGCGGCCGACGGTGGCGCAATGATGGTGGGGGCCTCGATCTCGTTGTCGTCGTTGCTCATGCGGCCGCCCTCCGCTCATCCTGGCCTTCGATCGCCTTTGCCACGAGGCGGCGGATCACGCTCGCCACCGGGCGGTCCTCGGTCTCCGCGATCTGCTCGAGTTTGAGTTTCAACTCGTTCGGCAACCGCACCGAAACCTGCTCATCCTTCGCCATTGCATACCTTCCACCTTCAAATCAGCGCGCCCGTGGCGCATTGCTCGCGGGAGAATGCGGCGACCTTCATTGAGCGCGCAACGCACTGCCAAAATTTCCGGCCCTCCCAAATCCGGGCCGGCGGTGCCAGTTTTTTTGGAAAATTCGAGAAAAACCAGAATGCGGGCGTTAGCCGTCGCGCAATAAGCCGTTCGCTAAAGTGTGATTTTAAACGAGAGAGGCCACGGCCAATCGCTGAAACGCAGTCGCAACGAGGAGCCGCTCACCAACATGGGCTCGCCTAAGGCTGAGGAAAAACGCGCGGAGCCGCGCTACCCCCTCGAACGTCTGGCGAAGATCCAGACCCGGACCAGGTAATCCACCACGCTACTGCCTCGTCACCGACATTTCCGGCGGGGGCGTGCGGATCAATGCTTTTGGTTTCAACCCGCCCGACGAATTCATGCTGTTCATTTCCGGGGACGGACCAGCCCGGGACGGCACGTACAAGGTGATCTGGAGGCTCGGCAATGACGTGGGAGCCAAGCTCGTTAGTGCCGCCTCGCCCCCAGAGGTTTGAGTTTCGCCCAAAATTCCAGCCCCAGCATTTTTTCGCCTTTTCCCGAAAGGCGCCGCCCCAAAAAACTTTCCCGGCAAGATGCGCGGCGTGCGCTGGTGCCGACGAAAAGCGATCAAATTTACCCCCGGCCTCGCTTTGCAGCGGCAGCAAGGAGGGTCGCTGCAAAAGCGGATGGTCGAAGGGTCGCGCGCGTGCGTTCTGTATTCGAAACACAGACTGAGAGATACCGACATCCGGGCGTGTAAAGGTCGGCAGCGGCAAAAGCGACGCATGTGTCGCATTCGGCTTGCCGTGGCCGTGGGCCAGCGCAGCGCGGATCGGGGGCGTGTGAGTGTGGGAAGCCGATCGGACGAATCCACGAGGCCGGCAGGGGGCGCTACGGCACCATTTGCTCGTCATCGATGTCAGCGCGGACGGGACCGAATTGCCGCTTATCGAGCACGCCTTGAACATGCAACGCGATTTTATGCCAAATACGGGGGATTTGACGCGCCGTTTCCGCCTTAATATGGCGGCTGCCGCGGCTTGAAGATCGGATTGAGATCACTCGTCGCCGGCTCGGCGCGATCGGTAGCGGGCGCGATCGGCGTCACGTCGACCATCGGTGCCGGCAAAGCGGTGTTGGGCGTCGAGTTGATGACCCGGATCACAACGCCGCAACTGACGTTCGCTGACGGCCGCGCGTGCTCGTCGCTGTCGAGCTCCTGCAAGGCGCGCACCGCGGCGACCGTCACCATGCCGTTTGCCGATTTGTCGCGGACGCGTTTCAACGCAGCCTCATTGCCGCAACACACCGCTTCCCTGAACGCCTTTCGCTCGGCGCGGATCAGCGACATAACGCTTGGGCGGGTCAGATATTTCCGCATCGTGCTCGGCTTCATCCCCGCCGTCTGCGCGGCCTCCACCAGGTCGAGCGGCTTGCAATCCTCGTCATCCTCGCGGCCGTAGACCATCAACAAAACGGCTGCGCGCACCTTCGCCGGAATAGGCTGCGGTCGCTTGTCAGGTTCACGCGTACGCAATAGTTCCGGCGATCGGTACGGTGGGCGGGCATTTTCCGAAAACCTCAGGCGCGTGTGTGCTTGAGAAATACCAAAAGCGGTCCCAGCATGTGCCCCCCAAGTCACTCGCCGCAACGCACTGCGCGGACGGTGGTTTTACTGGGATAATTCTTCCTCGCCCAAGACATCTGCGACGGTTCGGCATGGCAGCGTGAGACAGGTCCGCGTGCAGTATATGAGAAGCTTTATAGTGCACTCGCACTTGTCTCACGGGTTCGGTACCAAGTGGCCCGGCTGATGCCGAGCGCCAGCCACGGCTTAATGCGATTGGCGCTGTTGGCCTCGTATTCGGTGCGTGTCTTTGCGCCGCGGGTTCGGCGGCGGGCTCGGTCGCGCTGGCGTTCTGGCGAGTTTGCGCTCGGCTTTGGTCACGTCGATCGCGCCGATGGTGCAGATGCGCAGCCGGCGGCGCTCTGCCTCGGTGAGGTGCAGGCGGGTTGCCAGCTTGTCGGCGCGCCATCTGATCGGGTTGGTGGTGACGTAAGCGGTGGTGCTGGCAATTTCGTCTGCGGCCATCCAAGGGGCGTGCAACTCGATCCAGTTGCGGATGTTGCGGCGGGCGTCGCCTTGTCGACGGGCGAGATGGTGCGCCATGACCACGATGTCATCTCTGCCGGCGTCGTCGTCGGGCAGCGTGCGACCGTATCTGGCCGTGAACAACCGGCGCAACTCAGCGATGCGCAGTGCCGCCAAGCTCACCGGCGGCTTGTCCGCCTGCTTGGCCTTGTAGCGGCGATCGATCTCGGCGCGGCGGGCGCTGGCCGTGGTCATCTGCCGCCGCGCAAAACGTCGTTCCAATCCTGACCGGGCCTGCCGGGGATGATGGTTTCGGTGTCTGCGCGCTGGCGGATAGGCGCGAGGTCAGTGCGGCTGCGGCCATTTGCCGCGCTGTCGGCGTGGTCGTCGGCGAAGATCAGCAGCCGTTTGACCATGTCCGGCGGCTCGAATGTCGCAAGGCCGTTGGCGCAGACCGCGGCCCATGTCGGCACGCCGAACAAGATCCAGGCTGCGAGCGCGGTCTCGATGCCCTCGGCAGCGCCTAGCGTCGGCGATGGCGCCGACAAGCGCACCGCGGAGCCCTTAGGCATTCCGCTGAACAGCTTGCGCGGGCTCGAGCTGCGGCTTCGCCGCCGGCAGCGGTCAGGTAGGTCCGGTGGATCGTCGCCGGCTTGTCGGTGGCGGCCGTCACCTTGGCGAGCATCGCCGGGTGATAGGAGATGCCGGTCGCGCCATAGTACCGCAGCCGCGGCGTCGTCCGCAGGTCCGGCGGGAAGTTCTCGAACGCGATCCGACGCGACCGTAGCCACCGATCGGTTGCGTCGAAATAGCGAACCGGCGCAGCGTCGCGCCACATGGAATTGAGCGCGGCAGCAATTTGGTCGTCGCTGCGCTCTGGTCTGTCGCGCTTGCGGCTGAACCTCGCCGAGCGCCGCCTCGATCTGCTCTGCGGCTTCCTTGAAGCGGCAAGCCGGTGAACTTCATCACTAGGTCGATGCCGGCGCCGTTGCCGCAGTGGGTGCATATCCAGGAACCGACGCCGTTCGTGTCGAGAAAGCGCCAGCGATCTTTGCCGCCGGGACAAAGCGGACACGGACCATTCTTGTGGTTGAGATAGAGGGGATCCATGCCGAGTGCCGGCAGGATGCCTTGCCATCGGCCGCGGCACCGATCGCGGAGCGGCACACGGATCATCTCCATGCGGCACCTTTGACGGCCTTGGCGTAGGCGATTTGTTTGCTGCGAATCTCCAGCCGAGCGTTGCGAGCGATGGCTCTAGCGGCGGCAGGTGATCGAGCCGATTAGGCCAGCGTCCGAATTTTTCTCGGAATTTGTGTGCGGTCCATCCGGCCTTGTATCCGCGTTCGCCGGCATAGAATTTTAGTTCGCGGTAGAACGTCGCCTGCTCCGTCATGCTGGGCGCACGAACGGCGAAGCGTGACGCCATCTCGACGAGCTCGCCGTCGGCGGCAACGACATTGCACCTCGGCTGCGGATCGAAGCCGCAGGCCGGACATGTCCGCGTCTTCGGCGGTTTCAGGAATGTGCACTTAGGACATTTTTTCGGCAGGACTTCCTTGTCCTTTGGCTCGACGATTCTCCGCTCGCGGCCGTCGTCAAGCTTGTCGTGGTGGATGTCGGTGACGAAGCCGAGCCGGATGTGGTTGTCGCTGTGGTCGAGGATCAGGCAGTCGGCCTTGCCGTCGGCGGTGCGCAGGCCGCGACCGATCATCTGAACGAACAGGATTTCGATTTTGTCGGCCGGGCCAGGATGATGCAGCGCACATCCCAATCGATGCCGGTTGTGAAACAGCCGACATTGCAGACAACCTTGACCTCGCCGGCGTGAAACCGGCGCCGATCTCCCACCGCTCGAACGCCGGCGTATAGGCATCGATGTAGCCGGCAGAGACGCCGGCGGCGAGAAACTGCGGCTGCAGATGCCTGGCATGCGCCCGGTCGACGGCGAAGCAGAGTGTCGGCCGATCCTGTCCGCGCTCGATCCAAGTATCGACCACGTCCGCGACCAAGACGCCGTCTTGTCCACCGTGTCGGCGAGATCGCCCTCGCGGTAGTCGCCCGCGATAGAGCGAACCCCCGACAGATCGGGCGACGCCGGCGCGAACGCGCGGAACCGCGACAGATACCGGGCGTCGATCAATCCCTGCCGTTGTCGCCCCGATGATCAAGCGGTGGAAGTACCTACCGAGCCCCGCTCCACGGTGTCGCGGTTAACCCGATAATCGGCATGTCGGCGAACCCCGGATCGCGCAACCTTCGGCATACAACTCAAACCAGCGGTGCACTTCGTCGATCAGCACCAGGTCGGCCGGCGGGACGCGGCGCCGCTGTAACGTCTGCACGCTGGCGACCTGGATCGGCCGGCTGTAGTTGGTGAGGATATGGTTGGCTCTGGATGACGCCAACGTCGCGGACGCCCTCGGCATAAAACCGCTCGACGGTCTGGTCGATCAGTGACAAGGCGGGAACGGTAAAGAGAGCCCGCTTTCCCTCGCTCTGAATTTTCTGTGCGAGCGCAGCGGCGACGACGGTTTTGCCGTAGCCGGTCGGCGCCTGGGCGATGATGCGCCTGCGGCTGTCCGCAATCTCGCGCTCGATCTCGGCGAGCAAGTCGACCTGTTGCGGGCGTAGGATGGTCCCGGCCATAGGCGATGTCCTGCGGGCATCGCGCGGGGGTCTTGCATAGGGCTAAGGGCTGGCGTAAATGGCGGCGGTCGAGAGCCGTTGAACTATAAGTTCGCCTACCCGAGCCCGCGCCATCCCGCGCGGGTTCGGTGTTTTTAGGTGGCGAACTGTTCCGTCAGACCAGCTAGCCGGGCGGCTTTCGCGAGATGTGCAACGGCGTGCGCTCGGTCGATCTGCCCTTCAGCAACAGCCTTCCCCACTTCCTTCAGCTTCTGCTCGGCGACCTTAAGGACGATATCGCCTGCCGTGCCATTGACCTTAGGGGCGAGTGCCTGCCAATCCGCACCGTCGGTATCGTCGACAAAGGTACGAGAGCCCACCTTCGTCAAGACGAGGCGACCCGCGGCGGCCTCCTTGTAGAGAAATCGAATGCTAACGTCTTGCTGCTCGGCGAACTTTCGTATCGGCGTGCGCGACATTGCGCGTCCTCCTGCGAATGTAGACGCAGAGGACTTGCGCCGTCTAAATTCACATGAAAATTAGGGTGTCAAAAAGTGAACGAGCGGGCAACCGGGCCCGGGTCCCTAAGAGCGCGTATTCCTCGGCGGCGCGCAAATAAGCCTTCATAGCTGGATCCGTTATCGGGCGGGAGGTGCGAGGAATCAAGGCCGCGAATTCCGACTTGGAGCGGCGCCTACGTTCACCCTGGCGGTTTCCTCTCGGCCCCGCGCTACCGCGTTCAGGTGCGAATGGGCAGTCCTTCTCTTAATCTTCTGCGCGCCGGCTATCTGGCGAAACTTTGCGACCGCTCGCGCCAGCGGCATATTTTTGTGCTGACGATAGAAACGATCCCACCACAATTGTAGCCTTCGATACTCAGCCGCCGGTATAGGGCCGGCGCCCTCCGGTGCTACGGGCCACCAGGTCGGCAACAAGTTGTTTTAATACGGCAGGGTCCGCGTCGAGCGCGGATTTAAGTTTCTTTGTTTCTTCGCGGCGCATCGTGTCAACGCCGAGCCGATAGACTTGCGATCTTCGCATCGGGCTCGGTGCCGAAGTCCGGCCCCATGTCGAGCAATCCGGGACGGACGATCTCGTCGACGCGTTTGTCGATCTCGACGGAGTAAGATTTTTCGATCATCGCGACGGACGTATCGTGAAGCGCCGCAATCAGCACGAATTGGAACGCCGGCCTTAAGCTGTCGCGTGATGCTGCTGTGCCTCAGTGCGTAGATGGTGACTATCTCGGGGTCGAGCCGCGCGCGCTTGGCGGTGCGCCGGAATAGCCGCGTGTGATCGCCTTTTTTCCAAGGTTCGCCACTCGATTTGGTAAGCAACGGCACGTCCTGCGGTCTGCGATCTGCGGCCTCGCCCAATCGCGTCGCGAGCGTCGCGGGAATAGGTATCTGTCGCCGCGTGATCTTTTTCTTGCCGCGCCCCTTCCGGCTGCTCGGCATTTCGATCTGATTTTTTTTGAGGTCGCGAACTAAAATCCGCGCCAGTTGGCTTGGGCGCGCGCCAGTGATCGCGGCCGTCTCGACGAACAACCCGAACTGCGCGCCCTCTCTTGGGGCTTCCACCACGAGCCGCCGAACCTCGGCCTCGGTGAGGACCACGTTCCGCGCCTCGGTGGCATCGGGGAGTGCCCTTAGCCCGATCTCCCATGCGGCGCGGTTTTGGTTCGAAATGCTCGTCGGCGGCAAGATTGAGGGCGGCGCGGAAGGGATTGCAGACCCGGTTCACGCTGGCCGGCTGCATATGCGTCAAAAGGCCATTCCGCCAGAGCTCAAGGGTGTGGACGGTCAAGAGCGCGATCGGACGGCTCGCCAAGCTTTCCGTCAGGTGTTTGCGCACCCGCGGGACGTTTGCAGTATCCGCACCGCGTGCGCGAAGGTTGTCCTCGTACCGATCGAGTGCGACGCTGATGGTGATCGTTTGACCATCCGGGCCGGCAGCAGCTTTGGTGCGCTGCACCCTGCACTCGCGCGCCTTCGTCTGTGCCTGCCAATAATCGAAGATTTCTGCGCCGTCGGCGTCGCTGAGGTCGTCGGCAATGCCAAGGCTTTCGACATCGTACTGCTGGTCTCCGAGATAGTGCCGTGCCCACCAGTACCGGCTTTGCCTTTGATCCGCCGGTAGCCGAGATGCAGCTTCTTATCGAGGGACTACGTAGTACGGCATGCCGCGGGCCTTAGTCGCTCCGCGCCGTGCGTGAATCCAGCGATCTGCTCTTGACCTTTCGCGGCATGGCCGGCCCCCATGTTCAACACCATGTTCAATATACGGGCCTGATGGGCATGACAAGGGTTTACATAGGTGTACGCGTTTCCTGCGTTTACGACGTGTTCGAATATTGCGTGGCTCGACCGATAGACGCCTAGCGTCCCTTTCACGGCGGGAACACGGGTTCGAGTCCCGTAGGGCGCGCCAGACATATCAATCGGTTGGCAAAAGATATCCGAGTTGGTCTCCAACCGACCGTCCAATATGCCAGGCCGAGAAATCCGCGCTTTTGTGACGGCCATCAACTTCGTCGACAGGAGGCCAGGCTAAACCGTAGATCATTAGGCCCGACCGGGCGGTTCCGTCCCCCGACAGTCCCTTCGCCGGTCAGAATAAGCCTACGGACAGGAGCCCCGAGCGCCCCCGCCTCGGGGTTCTTCTTATTGGCCGGCGCACGTAACGTTAATCCGCAATCGCGATGGCGTCGTAGGCCCGCGCATGCTCCCGATTATCGCGGGGCAGCGCGCCAAATGTTCTGCGTGCGTGACGCCTGCCCTGGGCCCCGAGCGCGTTTGATGCTCATCTCCGCGCTTGGGGCACCTTTGCTTTGCGGCTGATGTGCGGGACAGAATTGCAGGGACAACAGCGCGAGCCGGCACACGGCGTGCGGAACGCGACGGCCATCGTCTTTCGCCGCGCCCCGCACTTCCCCGACTCCCCCGTGGCAGCGCATCAATGGTCGGCGGACAAGATGGCAGTCGAAGGGCGGATCCGAGGCATTCGGAGTGCTGCGGGGCAGCGCCGGCCGTCTGTAATCTTATCCAGACTTTGACGGCGACAGCCGACAGCCGCGTGCTCGTCCTAATTCGTCACGCAGCTTGAACGAGCCCGATCTTTTCGGCGAACTTGTTATTGGAGGTGCCTAAGCAGCGAGGCAAGCCATTCTCCGAGCGCGTTCCATTGGTCGGGATAGCGGAAGAAATAGACCACGACTGCTATCGGAACCAAGACCAAGATCATTTCTCGCATCGGGAGATACCCCGCAACGATCTCGGCTGCGCTGCAGATGGGGCGGAACGAACCACTGGCGGGGACCCGTTCCGCCCCGAGCACCGCCGCCAGCGGGGGCGACAGTATGCTGGCGGCGAGCGCGATTATCGTGTGGCAGCAGAAACCCGTTTGGCAACTGTCACAAATAACAGCGATCTACAGCAGGCGAACTTTGCGCTCGTACGCACGGTGCGATCTTGGGCCGCGCGCATCGATCAAGATCTCGACCGACGAAGGCGTGAAATGACGGCGCAGCATTTCGGGCGCGCCGACGCGGCAACTCAGCGGCTCCGCCGGTTGCGCAATCGAGCCAGTACACTCGGCATTCGATGTGGATAAAAGTTCGGCGCCTAGCTCGCGCCAAGATCGCGCCCACTGCCTGCCATCTTGGTCGCGAAGCGTGTGCGAGTCGGGGGATCCCCAAGGCAGGGCGGGGCCGCTCGGATATCCATGTAATGGGCGTACCGGGCGCCCCGCTTCTGCTCTTGGCCTCGGCACGCGCCTTCGCGCGTCGTGATCCCTTCGCCTTTTTGTCTTGTCGACGACTATCGAACGATGCTCAGCGAACGCTGAGACTCCCCGCCGCCCATTCGCCGATGACCTTGCCGGTCATCAGCGATTTCAAGGTGAGCGCCGGAAGGCTCTTGCCGACGCCGGTCATGGCGCAGACGAGCCGATCGGCAAAGCGCTTCTTTTCCGTGGGCGTCAGTTGCGACCAGTATCCGTCGAGCACCAGCACCGAAGCGCGGCTGTGCGGATCGCTGCGAAGGACCCCGGAGCCGAACAGCGATTCCACTTTCGGCCGCACCCGGTGAAAGAGCTCCTCCGAACATTCATACTGTTGCGCGCGGACCTCGTCGGCAAGGACGACGAGACCGGCGGCGATCACCAGGAGCGCGACCTTCCGCATCTTCGGCAATGGAAACGAAATCGGCACGTGCTGCCGGCAGCTACGGCCGTCGCCGCGAAATTCCAACGCTACCCCCCAACATGTGATGCACCGCAATATTATGTAAAAATTTCGCGGTGCGGAACCCGTCACATTCATGCGCGGAAACTTCTCGCGCGGCAAGTTCCAGTCGCGCCATCTCCGAAATCCGTCACTCAAAAAATCCGCAGCGGTCACGCCGATGCCACAGAGTGCGCCTAGCGTCTCGGCGGCGGGTAGAGGGGGAAGCCAAGGAGGAGGAGTCCATGTCTCACTATACCGAGACAATATCGGGCTCGCGTTTGGCGACCTACAGCAAGAACAATTGCCCGCAATGCAGCGATTGGCTGCTGGCGCCGGATTGGTCCGAATATCTCAACGATCGCTGCGTGCGGCACACCTGGTCGTGCGACGCGTGCGGCTATGATTTCGAGACCGACGGTGTTCTTCCCGGCGGCGCAAAGAGCCGCCGCATAGCGGCGAGCCGGCGCGCAGGATCGGGCGGTCAGCGCTGCGGCGGATAGCGGTGGTGCCGGCCGTTGAAATCTTCGACCAGCGGCGCCGTCTTCGCTCAAATAATTCGGCCCGATCGGCGATTTGCCGTAGCCGCCGGGAATGTCGAGCACATAAGCCGGCTGGCACAGGCCCGACATGCGGCCGTGCAGCGCGCGCATCAGCGCCTGGCCTTCCGCGATGGCGGTGCGCAGATGCGCCGTGCCGGGCGCGAGATCGGCGTGATGCAGGTAATAGGGCTTGATCCGGCACTCGACCAACGCCCGCATCAGCGCGCCGAGCGTCTCGGCGTCGTCATTGACGCCCGCGCAGCAGCACCGATTGCGACGAGCATCGGAATGCCGGCGTCGACGAAGCGCGCGCAGGCGGCGCGGGCCGCTTGCGCCGAGTTCGCGCGGATGATTGGCGTGCAGCACGACGATAGGTCGCCTTGCCGTCGGCGCGCAGCGCGCGCACCAGTGCGGCGAGATCGCGCTCCGGCGCCACGACCGGCACGCGGGTGTGGACGCGGATCACCTTGACGTGGTCGATCGCGGCGAGCTGCCGCATCACCGTCGCGCGAGCCGCCGCGCCGACAGCACCAGCGGATCGCCGCCGGTCAGGATCACTTCCCAGATTTCCGGATGTGCCGCGGATATAATCGAGCGCCGCCGCGAGCGCCGCCGGCGACGAGCCCTCCCCGCCCGGCCCGACCATCTCGCGCCGGAAGCAGAACCGGCAATAGACCGCGCAGACGTTGACGAGCTTCAGCAGCACCCGGTCGGGATAGCGGTGCACGATGCCTTCGACCGGGCTGATGCGCATCGTCGCCGATCGGATCGCGCGCGTTCCTCCGGCTCGCCGATCGAGCTCGCGCGCGTCGGGCACGAACTGCCGCGCGATCGGATCGTGCGGATCGCCGCGGTCGATCAGGTCGGCCACCGCCGGCGTGATGCGCGACCGCGTAGCGCGCGGCGACCTCGGCGAGCGCGCCGAGGCGCTCGCGCGGCACCAGAGCCGCGCTCGCAAAGCTGCGTCGACGGTCGCGCAGCGCGATCTTGCCGACGGTCATTTCATGGCTCCCAGCGGGGTCCACAGCACCTGGTCGATGCGCGAGGCGCCGGTCGCCAGCATCACCAGGCGGTCGAGGCCGAGCGCGATGCCGCAAGCCTGCGGCATCGCCGCCAGCGCGGCAAGAAAATCCTCGTCGATCGGATAGCGCTCGCCGTAGATGCGCTCCTTCTCCGCCATCTCGCCGTTCGAGCCGGCGGCGCTGCTCGGCGGCGTCGGTGAGTTCGCCAAAGCCGTTGGCGAGCTCGACGCCGCAGGCATAGAGCTCGAAGCGCTCGGCGACGCGCGCGATCCGGCGCTCGGCCGCGCCAGCGCCGCCTGCGCCGCCGGGTATTCGTCGAGGATGGTGGCGCGGCCGATGCCGAGATTGCCTTCGATCCGCTCCACCAGCACGCGGCTGAAAATGTCGCCCCAGGTGTCGTCATCGCCGATGCGGATGCCGGCCGCTCGCGCGGCGCCGGCGAAGCCGCTCGCGGTCCGGCTCGCCGCCCGGCAAGCGTCGCCAGGAGATCGATGCCGGCAAAGCGCGCGAAGCCTCCGCGACCGTGAGCCGCTCCGGCTCGGCGAACGGATCGGCCGTGCGGCCGCGGAAGGTCAGACGCTTGCGTGCCGGCCGCTTCGCGCCGCCTCGCGCCAGGATCGCGGCGCAATCCGTCCATCAGCGCCTCGATAGGGCTCGCCGGCGCGGTACCATTCGAGCATGGTGAATTCCGGATGATGCAGCGCGCCGCGCTCGCGATTGCGAAACACCCGGGCGAATTCGAAGATGCGGCGCTCGCCGGCCGCCAGCAGCTTCTTGCAGGCGAATTCCGGCGAGGTGCGCAGATAAAGCGGCGACGGCGCGCCGTCGGGCGCCGCGAGCGTCGGTGGCGAAGGCATGCAGATGGGTCTCGTTGCCGGGCGAGACCTGCAAGGCGCCGGTCTCGACCTCGACGAAATCGCGCGCCGGCAAACCAGGCGCGCAGCGCCGCCACGATCCGGCCGCGCGCCAGCAGGAACGGCCGGCGGTCGGCATGGACGTGCGGGGCCCAAAAGGGCGAGGCAGCGGGCGAGCGCGTCAGGCATGTCCTTGTACGCTGGCGAGCCGAGGAAATAGGCTGGCGATCGGGCGCAGGATCGCTATGGTGCGCCCCGAACCTGAGGCTGCCAACACGCCGAGGAATATCCGTGAAAGTCATCGCCAGCTCGCTCCGAAAAGGCAACATCGTCGAGATCGACGGCAAGCTCGAGGTCATCGTCTCGACCGAGAACATCCATCCCGGCAAGGGCACGCCGGTGACCCAGATCGACATGCGCCGGATCGCCGACGGCGTGAAGATCTCGCTGCGCTTCAAGACCACCGAGCAGGTCGAGCGCGCCTTCGTCGAGGACCGCAAGCACCAGTTCATCTACCAGGACGGCGACGGCTTCCATTTCATGAACATGGAAAGCTACGACCAGGTCGCGGTGCCGGCCGACATCATCGGCGATCAGGCCGCCTATCTGCAGCCGGAGATGGAGGTCACGATCAGCCTCCACGAGGGCGTCCCGGTCGCGATCGAGCTGCCGCCGCGCGCCACCCTCGAAGTGGTGGAGACCGAGCCCGACCATCAAGAGCCAGACCGCGGCCTCCTCCTACAAGCCGGCGGTGCTGTCCAATGGCGTGCGCACCATGGTGCCGCCCTTCGTCACCACCGGCACCAAGATCGTGGTGATGACCGCCGACGGCTCGCTATGTCGAGCGGGCGAAAGATTAAGGCCGCTCCCTGCCGGACGGCGCGAAGCGCTCCGGCGCCGGCAATGACGGCGCTCAGAAAAACGCCAGCGTGCGGATTTCGATGCTCTCGCGCGGGCGCGCGTTCGGGCGGCGAGGTCGGATCGTCGAAGGCGGTGTGCGCGGTCCAGCGGGCGCGGCCGTCCTTGCATCGAATCGAACACCTTGAACACGATCGCCTCGTCGCGCCGCATGCGCGGGAACCAGTACCATTGGTGCGCGGATTGTAGGTGATGGCGTAGGTCTGGCCGATGCGGTTGGGATAGCGCCGCTCCGAGACCACCAGATCGTCGGGCGAGACGGTGCGCGCATCGCAGATCGCCAGCGGAAAGCTCTCGACCGGATGGCGGATCGGCCGCCACACCTGGACGATGGCGAAGCGGCGGCGCAGCAGCTCGTCGGCCTCGTCGGGCAGGAGATCGCGCACGCGCTGCGGGCCCGACCATTCCGTATAGTCGTTGTGCACGCGCGGCACGACCTCGCGGATCTTGCGCTGCGCGCGCATCTCGTCGTCGGCGGTGCGCAGCGTATGATCGAAGACGACGACGCGCGAGGCGCCGCTCTCGGCCTTCACCAGCGCTTCCATCTCCGGATAGTAGACGCGCCGCACCTCGTCCTCGTCGAAGAAGTCGGCGACTTTGGTGTCGTGGCGCACGAAGCGGAAGCCGTCGCGGTCGAGCACGAAGTCGCTGCACGTGCGGCCGGCCGTCGTGGATCGCCACCCGCCGCGGGTCGAGCGTTCCGCCGCTGCGCACGTCGAGCCCGCCGGCGCCGCCGGTCTCGGTGAACAGCTTCTCGCCATTGTTGACGATGTAGTTGAGCGTCGCCTCGATGGTTTCGGGCGCGGAACGCTGTTCGAGAACCTGAACCATGGCCAACTCCTTGGCGAGAGGTCGCGATCCAATACTTGCCGCACAAGATAGGCTGCGGGCCGAGGCCGAAACAGAGCCTCCTAGGGTGACATTTTCTTCAAGCCAGGTGAGCCTTTTTTGCAACCGGACTGCCGCGCATCCTGAACGTCCGTTCATCCTGAGCGTTCCTCGCGCCACAGCAGCGCGCGGCAACGCTTGGCAAGCGCGTGCGTTGGTGACGATACTGGGCGCTGGAGCTGAGGTCTGACCTCGTGTCTTCGGCGCAAGTATTTTCGGCGCAATTTGCGTGCAGCCGTACGGCTATGCGTGGGCGGTCGATGGCCGCATCCGGCGCCATCGCCGATCGGCCCGCGCGGCTTGGCTTGATCGCAACCGGACTGGCTTGTGCGATGTTATGCGTCCTCAGCGGCCCTGCTTTCAGCCACGGGTGCAAGCCGGGCCACCCAAAGCGGCTGATCATTCTCAAGACCATGGGCGCGTGCAAATTCGATCCGCAGGCCTTGCGTTTCCAGGGCGAGCCGGTCGAGCAGGCGACGTGCCTGATGCGCGGCATGGACGCGACACGCAATCTCACGCCGGCGCCGGAGACTTTGCCGGCCGCGCTCGCGACCCGGATCGGACGCGACACCGGATTGCCGTCGCGCGAGGCGCTCAGCGCCTTTTTATCCAAGCAGGATCTGGAATGGGATTTTGCCGCCTATCTCTGGCAGCCGCTGTCGCGCGCCAAAGACAACGAGCCGGACGGGCCGCAGGCGCGCTATTTCGTGATCCACGACACCAGCGGACCGAATTATGGGCGCCGCTCCTTCCCCGCCGACGTCGATGTGACGCCGAAAATCAACAATCTCGCCAATTTCAAGTGTTCGGACGGTTGGGGAAGAGCGCACGTCGTGGTCAATCGCAGCGGCGCGATGCTGCTCGAGCACGACTTTGAGATTCCCTGGCGCGAGACGAAATTCGAGCGCGCGGTCAATTTCGCCGGCGCGCTGAAAGGGCTCTTCCTCCATGTCGAGCTGATCCAGCCGCGGCGCAGCGCCCATGGCCGCGGCCGGCGCAACGACGCGCAGACGCCCAACCCGAGCTTTTCCGCCGCGCAATACGACCGGCTCGCGCTCCTCTACGTCATCGCCAGCGTGCGGGCCGGTGCGTGGCTCGTTCCGGCGTTTCATGCGGCGATCGACGCCGGCATCCGCAACGGCCATGACGATCCGTTGGGTTTCGATGTCGAGAGTTTTGCCGGCAGCTTGCAAAGGCTGGTGGAAAAACTGCAAGCGCCCGGCGAGATGCAGGCTGCGCATCAGTGACGCTCGCGTTGAAATGCTGCTGTTTCGCCATGCTGCTCGCAGCCTCGGGCGCAGCGGCGCAACAGGCGGCGCCCGATGCTGCGCCGGAAGCGACCGCGAAGATGCAGGCCCCGACCGTCGCACGAGTCGAGGTGGACTGGGCGGCGGCGCAAGCAGCGCTTGCCGGCTTCGCTCAGCTCACGGCGCCCGACCAGGCGGCGGGCGCGGCGGCAGGCGACGCGCTGGCGCGGCTCAATGCGGTGACCGAAAAGATCTTCCCGAAAATCGCCACCAGCTCCGTCCCGGTTCTGCTGCCGTTCGACACCGCGGCCTTTCTCCGCGACGCCGCGGCCGGCGAGACCGGCGCGGCCGCCAAGTACCTTGCCGGCTTCCGAGCTCTGACATTCTTCTATCCGGGCCCCTCCGGCTATGACGCCGAGTTCGCGCTCGAGCCGCGGGACGCGCCCAATCTCGACCTCACCTTCGTCAAACGTATTGACGTGCAGATTTCCGGCTTCGCGCTGGTCTACCAGCTCGATGGTCCCGCGGCCGCCGAAGGCTCGCCCGTGCGGGAGCTCGAGAGCGACTTTCCCGGCATCCGCCGCATCCTGCTCGAGAGCCGCGTGCGCTACGTGTTCACGCGCTTCGGCGTGCCCTACGCGGTCTCGATCTTGTGCTTCGACGGAGCCAAGCGCCTGCGCCGCCTGTCGTGCCACGAAGCCGACAAGGTCGCGGTGCGCTTCCTCAAGGCGCTCGGCATCGTCGGCGGCGCGCCGCAGGCCGCGGCGCAAAGCCGCGCCGCCGACGATCGAGCGGCCGGACAAGATCTCGGCCGACTTCACCTTCTACGCGCCGGGCGACATTCTTCCGGGCACCGGCATGCGTCGGCAGAGCGGGCGGGCCGACGCGACGGTCTATTCCAGGATCCGCTTCCCGATGGCGCATGCGCCCGCCTACACCAACTCGCAATCGTTCATGAATTGGGGCAATTGCGATCACACCGGCCGCGTCAGGCTCGGCGGGCGCGGCAAGGACGCGACCTATCGCTGCCGGGTGAACACGGTGCGTTTGGTTCACGACGAGACCAAGAACTACGCCTACCCGTGGCGGGATAATTTTTGCGAGCACCGCTACTTTTACGTCGGCCAATGCCCGGCCGGGCTCGGCCATCAGGGCGAGGACATCAGGCCGAGCGCGTGCAAGCTGCGCAACCAGGGCGCCGACCGCTGCGAGCCGTACCAGGACGACGTCGTCGCCGTGCGCGACGGCGTCGCGTTGCGCGATCCCGGCGAGCAAGCCCTCTATCTCGTCGTCGACACGCCCGGCGAGCACATCCGCTTTCGCTATCTGCACATGAACCCGCATATGCTCGACGCCGCCGGATTGACCAACGGACACGCGCTGCGCGAGGGCGAGGTGCTCGGCCCGGTCGGCGACTATGGCCGGCGCGAGGGCGGCACGACCTATCATCTGCATTTCGACGTTCAGGTGCCGACGCGTCAGGGCTGGCTCTTCGTCAATCCCTACATGACGCTGGTCGCGGCCTATGAACGGTTGATCGGCGGACGCGGCAGGGTCGTGGACGACGCAATGGCTGCAGTTGCCGCCACGCCCGGGCCGGATTCTTCCGCGAAGCCCTCCGCAAGCGCCCCCGAATCGTCCCATCCTGCCGAAGCGGATGTTATGGTGGAGAGAGACGAGCAGGCTGCGGAAACCGGCAAGAGCGACAGTGAACGCGAGACCGTCAGCGCCAGACATTGCCAGACGCGCTTCGTTAAAGGCCATCGCCGGCGCCATTGCTGGACTGATGGTGCCGAGGAGCGCGAGCGCCGATCACACGCGCATGCCGTTCGAGCGGTGGATCGCCGCGTTTCGCACCACGGCTATGGCGCATGGCATCACCGCGGACACTTACACGCGCGTCATGGCGCACGCTTGCGTCCCGACACCACCGGGCTTGAGGCGATCCACAGCCAGCCCGAATTCAACGAACAGCTCTGGCAATATCTCAACCGCCGCGTCTCCGAATGGCGCATCGTCGCCGGCCGGGAGAAGGCGAAGGAATACGCGCCGCTTTTTGCGCGCATCGAAAAGGATTTTGGCGTCGAGCGCGCGGTGATGCTCGGCGTCTGGGGCATCGAGTTCGACCTTCGGCGACCCGATCGTGCAGCAGCATTACATGCGGCCGGTGTTTCCCTCGCTGGCGACGCTTGCCTGGGGCGAGCCGCGCCGCCGCGGCTATTGGGAGAAGGAGCTGATCAACGCGCTCTTGATCGTGCAGCGCGGCTGGAGCACGCCGCAGGAGATGATCGGCTCCTGGGCCGGCGCCATGGGCCACACCCAGTGGATGCCGGAGGTCTGGCTGCATGTCGGCATCGACTACAATAGCGACGGCAAGATTTCGCCGTTCGGCCCGCCGGACGACGCGCTCGGATCGACCGCCCGCTATTTCGTCGAGCGCGGGAAATATCGGCGCGGCGAGCACTGGGGCCATGAAGTGCGCATGCCGGCGCGGATCGGCGGCAACGCCTCGCGCAGCTATGCCGCCTGGCAGGCGCTCGGCGTTACCCGCGCCGACGGCGAGGCGTTTCCGCACCCGCAGGCGACAGCGCGGCTCTGGGTGCCGGTGCCGGGCGGACCGGCGTTCCTGCTCGGCCCGAATTTCTTCGCCGTGCGCAGCTACAACCCTTCGATGAACTACGCGCTGGCGCTGTTGCATCTCGGCGACCGCTGCGTCGGCGGCGAAACCTTTCGTGCAGAAATTCCCCGGCAGCGAGCGCGCGCCGACGCTCGCCGAAGTGCAGGAAATCCAGCGCCGGCTCACCGCGCTCGGCTACGACACCCGCGGCGCCGACGGCCGCATCGGCAACGACACGATGCTGGCGGTGCGCGATTTCCAGCGCAAGGTCGGCATGGAGCCGGCCGACGGCTATGCCGGCGTCAACCTGCTCGCCCGCCTGCGCCAGGGATCGTGAACGCGGTCACACCTTGAACGTCTCGTAAGTCGCCGGATGAAACAGCTCGTCCACGCCCACCCGCCGCGACGAAAGCCCCTGCGCGTGATGCTGACCGAGGAAATAATCGAGCACCTTGCGGTTCGGCTCGACGCCGTACGACCAGAAATCCTCGCCCATGGCGGCGCGCGCGTCCTTGAGCGTCTCTTCGACGAAGGGCAGCGTGACGCTCGGCGCTGCCGTATCGGCGAGCCTCTGCACCGCCAATGCCTTCGCCTGCACGAACGCTTTGAACACCGCGCCGGGAAGCCAAGGATGGCGTTCCGCGAGCTCGCGGCGAATGCCGAGGACGTGCATGATCGGAAAAAATCCGGTGCGCTTGAAATAATCCTTCGCCGCCGCGATCGGATCGGCGAAGAGCCAGCCGATATTTGGGTGGCCCTGCGCAGCCATCTTCGGCGGTCGCGGCGCGATGAAGCCGTCGATCTCACCGGCTTCGAGCAATGCGGAAATCGTCGCGCCCGCGGGCGCGTCGTCGAGGCGCACGCCCGCCGGCAGCTTGAGCGCGAGCTTCTCGCGCCGCCCCGGCTCCTCGATGCCGCCGCGAATCCAATGGATGTCCGTGGGCTTGACGCCGTAATCGTCTTCGAGGAAGGCCCGCACCCAGACATTGGCCGTGACCTGGTATTCCGGCACGCCGACCTTGCGGCCTTTGAGGTCGGCGGGCTTCTGCACGCGATCGGTGCGCACATAGACCGCGTTGTGGCGGAAGGTGCGCGAGAGGAAAGCCGGTACGGCGATGTAGGGCGAATTTCCCTGCGCCGTCTTCATCGTGTAGCTCGACAGCGACAATTCGCAGATGTCGAATTCCGCCGCGCGGATGGCGCGAAAGAAAATCTCTTCCGGAACGAGAGTCATGAACACCGGATCGACGCCGTCGATCGCCACGGCGCCGCCGATCAGCGCCCGGGTGCGATCGTAATCGCCGACGGCGACGGAGAGCTTGAGCTTGGCCATTGAATTCTCTGATGGCGCGCGGACGGACGCTACATAGCCGGCGGCGCGGATTTGTGCCAATAGGAGCCGCAGTTCTTCGGCCGATCACCGGAAATGAAAATGCCGCGCCTGCCGATCTATCAGGTCGATGCGTTCACCGACAGCCTGTTCGGCGGCAATCCGGCCGCGGTCTGTCCGCTGGAAGCGTGGCTGCCGGACGCGACGATGCAGGCGATCGCGGCGGAGAACAATCTCGCCGAGACCGCCTTCTTCGTGCGCGAGGGTAGCGACTACGCGCTGCGCTGGTTCACCCCCACCGTCGAGGTCGATCTGTGCGGACACGCGACGCTCGCCTCGGGCCATATCGTGTTCAGCTTTTTGGAGCCGGAGCGGGAGAGCGTGAGCTTTCGCACGCTCAAGGCCGGAACGCTGGCCGTGAGCCGGCGCGCCGACATGCTGGTGATGGATTTTCCGGCGCGGCCGGCTATTCCCGCCGAGGCGCCGCCGGGTCTCTTCGCCGCCTTGGGCGGCAAGCCGCGCGAGGTCCTGCGCGCCCGCGATCATCTGATCGTCTACGGCAGCGCCGCCGAGGTCGCGGCGCTCGCTCCGGATTTTGCCGCCCTCGCCAAGGTGGATTGCTGGGCGGCGATCGCGACGGCGCCGGGCGATAACGGGATCGATTTCGTCTCGCGCTTCTTCGCGCCGGCGCAAGGCGTTCCGGAAGATCCGGTGACCGGCTCCTCGCACTGCACGCTCGTGCCCTACTGGGCCAAGCGCCTCGGCAAGACCGAGCTTGAGGCCCGCCAGCTCTCCCGCCGCGGCGGTGCGCTCACCTGCGCACTTAAGGGCGACCGCGTGACCATCGCCGGCCGCGCCGTGCTCTACCTCGAGGGCCGGATTTCGGTGTAGCGGAAACGGATCCGTGTGCTCACCGCCCGGCGAACGGCTCCGCTGGCGCGATATCGGTCAACCGGAACTGCACCCGCTCCTCGCCCTGCCAGCGGTCGAGCGCGAACGAGCCGGCGGCGTGGACTTGCCGGCCGCGGCTTTGCAGCAGCGCGGCGCCGAGCTTCTGTCCGGCGGCGCGGAAGGCGATGGCGTTGACGCCGGCGCCGTCGGCGGATTTGAGCCGCACGCGCATATGCGCCTGCCCGACTTCCTCGGCGTGGACGAGCGTGTGCGCCGGCAGCGCGATCACCGGCTCCGGATTGCCCGAGCCGAACGGGCCGGCGCGCTCGATCATGGCGACGAGACCGGCGTCCGCCCCGGCGGCGCTCACCGCGCCGTCGATCAAAAGTCCATTCGTGCGCCGCGCGGCTTCCACCTCGGGGCCGAGCGTCGCCTCGAAGAAGGCGCGCAGCGGCCCGAGCGCCGCCTTGCGCAGCGTCACGCCGGCCGCCATGGCATGGCCGCCGCCCTTGATCAGCAAGCCCTCGCTCACCGCGCGCCGCACCGCGCGGCCGATATCGACGCCGACGATCGAGCGGCCGGAGCCGGTGCCGATGCCGCCCGGCTCGAGCGCGATCGCAAATGCCGGCCGGCCGAATTTCTCCTTGAGCCGCGCGGCGACGATACCGACCACGCCGGGATGCCAGCCTTCCGCGGCGGTGACCACCACCGCGCCCTTCTCCTCGATGCCGAGCGCCGCCATCGCCTCGGCCTCGGCCTGCGCCAGCGTTTCGAGTTCGATCGCCTGGCGTTCGCGATTGAGCCGGTCGAGCTCGGCGGCGATCTTCGCCGCCTCGTCCGGATCGTCCTCGATCAGGAGCCGCACGCCGAGATCGGCGCGGCCGATGCGTCCGCCGGCATTGATGCGCGGCCCGAACAGGAAGCCGAGATGCCAGGCCTCGGGCGGACCGGAGAGCCGCGCCACGTCCATCAGGCTCACATGCCCGGCGCGCGCGCGCCGGCGCAGCGCGATGAGACCCTTGGCGACGAAGGCGCGATTGAGCCCGATGAGCGGCACCACGTCGGCGACGGTGCCGAGCGCGACATCGTCGAGGAACGCGAGCAGATCGGGCTCGGGCCGCTCCGCGGTCCAGAAGCCGCGCGCACGCAGGACCCGGTTCACCGCCACCACGGTCATGAACACGAGGCCGACGGCGGCGAGATGACCGAGCCCGGAAAGATCGTCGCGCCGGTTCGGATTGACGATGGCCACGGCCGGCGGCAGCACCTCGTCGGCCTGATGGTGATCGATGACGACGACATCGACGCCGAGGGTGCGCGCCTCGGCGAGCGGCTCGATGCTGGTGGTGCCGCAATCGACCGTCACCAGGAGCGTGGCGCCGCGCGCGGCGAGCGCGCGCACCGCTTCGACATTCGGACCGTAGCCTTCGAACAGGCGGTCGGGGATGTGGATCAGCGGCTCGATGCCGGCGTGGCGCAGGAAGCGCGCGAGCAGCGCCGCCGAAGTCGCGCCGTCGACGTCGTAATCGCCGAAGATCGCGATGGTCTCGCCGCGCGTGATCGCGTCGGCGAGCCGCTCGGCCGCCTCCGGCATGGCGGTGAGCACGTTGGGATCGGGCATCGAGCGCTTGATCGTCGGATCGAGGAACGCCTCGACCGCATCGACCTCGACATTGCGGCCGGCGAGGATGCGCGCCAGCAACTCGGGCAACTCGTGCCGCTGCGCGATCGCCAGCGCGCGCGCCGAGCCGCGCTCGTCGAGCCGGTCGCGCCACGCGCGTCCGGTCGCCGAGCTCTCGACGCCGAGGAAGAGGCCGTTCGTATTCGACATGTTCAGTGTGTCATTCCGAGGGGCGCCTCAGGCGCGAGCCCGGAATCCATAGTCACGGACAAAACGAGATGGCACGGTCAGTAGATATGGATTCCAGAGCTCGCCGCGCTTCGCGGCGACCCGGAATGACGCTATCCGATCGACCGATTCGCCGCCAATCCGACTAGAACTTGTCGAGCTGCCGGTGCTCGGCCCTGATCCAGCGCACCGTGCCGGTGACCGAGCGCATGACCACGGTTTCGGTCTCGACGATGTTCTTGCCGAACCTCACGCCATCCAGCATGCGGCCGTCGGTGACGCCGGTCGCCGCGAACAGGCAGTCGCCGCGCACCATGTCCTCGATCTGGTATTTCTTGCGCGGGTCCTTGATGCCCATCTTGCCGGCGCGCTCGCGCCGTTCTTCGGTATCGAGCACCAGGCGGCATTGCATCTGGCCGCCGATGCAGCGCAGCGCCGCGGCCGCCAGCACGCCCTCGGGCGCGCCGCCGATGCCGAGATAGATGTCGATGCCGGTCTTGTCCGGATCGGCGGTGTGGATGACGCCGGCCACGTCGCCGTCGGTGATCAGGCTCACCGCGGCGCCGGCCTTGCGCACCGCCGCGATCAGGTCGGCGTGGCGCGGGCGATCGAGGATCATGGCGGTGATGGCTTCCGGGCTGCACGCCCTTGGCCTTGGCGAGGTTGCGGATGTTCTCGCCGGCCGGCGCGTCGAGATCGACCACGCCCTTCGGATAGCCGGGACCGACCGCGATCTTGTCCATATAGATGTCGGGCGCGTGCAGCAGCGTGCCGTCCTCGGCCATGGCCAGGGTGGCGATGGCGCCCGGCATGTTCTTGGCGCACAGCGTCGTGCCTTCGAGCGGATCGACGGCGATGTCGACCTTGGGGCCGGCCTTGGTGCCGACCTTCTCGCCGATGAACAGCATCGGCGCCTCGTCCATTTCGCCCTCCCCGATCACCACGGTGCCGTCGATCGGCAGATTGTTGAGCTCGCGCCGCATGGCGTCGACCGCGGCCTGGTCGGCGGCCTTCTCCGTCGCCGCGCCCGCGCAGCCGCGCCGCAGTGACCGCGGCGCGCTCGGTCACGCGCACGATCTCGATCGAGAGAATGCGCTCCAGCATCAGATTCGAGGGGACAGTGATCGACGCCATTTTCCTTCCCTTGCAAGTTCGAACGGCCCGCGGGCCTAATTCTTCTCGATGCGGATCACTTGCGGCCGCCCGGAGATTACACGGTCGCGGCGCACCGCGGCGAGCGCCTTGCGCACCGCGTCCTCGCTGGTGGCATAGGTGATGAGGATGACCGGCACCGGCGCGCCCGAGCGGCCGGATTGCGCGCCGCCGGGGCCGCGCGCGTCGTGGCGCTGCACGATCGATTCGAGCGAGATTTTCTGCTGCGCCAGCCGCCGCGCGATGGTGGCGGCGCTGCCGGGACGGTCGCGCGCCAGGAGGCGGATGTAGTAGCCGCCCTCGTGGCGCTGCATCGGCGCCTTGCGGATCGTGGTCATGCGCGCGGCCGGACGGCCGAACGGCGGCGTGCGCACCCCGCGCGCGATATCGGCGATGTCGGAGACGACCGCCGAGGCGGTCGCCATGCCGCCGGCGCCCGGTCCGACCAGCGTGATCGGCGCGAGACCGTCGGCATCGACCGTCACCGCGTTGGTCACGCCCATGACCTGCGCGATCGCGGAATCCTTCCGCACCATGGTCGGATGCACGCGCTGCTCGATGCCGGCATCGGTCTTCACCGCCACGCCGAGAAGCTTGACGCGGTAGCCGAGCTCGCCGGCGGCATCGAGATCGGCAAGCGTGATCGAGGAAATGCCTTCGACATAGATCGCATCGGGATCGACTTTGGTGCCGAAGGCGAGGCTCGCCAGGATCGAAAGCTTTTGCGCGGTGTCGTGGCCTTCGACGTCGAAAGTCGGATCGGCTTCCGCATAGCCGAGCCGCTGCGCGTCGCGCAGGCATTCGTCGAAGGAAAGCCGATCCTGCTCCATGCGCGAGAGGATGTAATTGCAGGTGCCGTTGAGGATGCCGTAGATGCGCGTGAACGAGTTGCCGTTGAGCCCCTCGCGCAGCGTCTTCACGATCGGGATGCCGCCGGCGACCGAAGCCTCGAAATTGAGCGCCACGCGATGGCGTTCGGCGAGCACGGCGAGCTTGTGCCCGTGGCGGGCGAGCAGCGCCTTGTTGGCGGTGACCACCGGCTTGCCGGCGGCGAGCGCGGTCTCGACCGCGCGTTTGGCCGGATCGCCGGCGCCGCCGATCAGTTCGACCAGAACATCGATCGACGGGTCGCGCGCCAGCGCGACCGGATCGGCGAACCAGCGAAATTTTTTCAGATCGATGTCGCGCTTCTTGCTGCGCGAGCGCGCGCTGACCGCGACGACCTCGATCGGCCGGCCGCAACGCGCGATGCGAGCTTGTCGCGGCCCTCGTTCCAGGAGATGAACGACGGCCGTGCCGACGGTTCCCAGTCCGGCAAGACCGACTTTCAGCGGCTCGGCCATAAAACGTCGCCAGGTTGGAGGATAGCGACGCCCGACTAACGTCGCGTCGCGAGGGGAACGACGTTGTGCAGCATTTCCGGGCCGGTTTCAAGAAAGCGCCGGATATTGCGGGCGGCCTGGCGGATGCGCTGCTCGTTCTCGACCAGCGCGATGCGCACATGTCCCTCGCCGTGCTCGCCGAAGCCGGCGCCGGGCGAAACCGCGACGCTCGCCTTCTCGACCAGGAGCGTCGAGAATTCGACGCTGCCGAGCGTGCGGAACGGCTCGGGGATCGGCGCCCAGGCGAACATCGAGGCCCGCGGCGGCGGCACGTGCCAGCCGGCCCGGCCGAACGATTCGACCAGCGCGTCGCGCCGGCGCCGGTAGATCGCGCGCATCTCGTGGATGCAGTCGTCGGGACCGTTGAGCGCCGCGGTCGCCGCCACCTGGATCGGCGTGAAGGCGCCGTAGTCGAGATAGGATTTCACCCGCGCCAGCGCCGCGATGATGCGCTCGTTGCCGACCGCAAAGCCGATGCGCCAGCCCGGCATCGAATAGGTCTTCGACATCGAGGTGAACTCGACCGCGACATCCATCGCGCCCGGCACCTGCAGCACCGAAGGCGGCGGATTGTCGTCGAAATAGACCTCGGCATAGGCGAGATCGGACAGCACCAGCAGCGAGTGCTTCTTCGCGAACGCGATGAGGTCGCGGTAGAAGTCGAGGTCGGCGACGCAGGCGGTCGGATTCGACGGATAGCAGACCACGACCGCGATCGGCTTCGGGATCGAATGCAGCACCGCGCGCTCGAGCGCGCCGAAAAAGGCGGTGTTGGCCTCGACCGGCACCGAGCGGATGGCTGCCGCCGGCCATCAGGAAGCCGAAGACGTGGATCGGATAGGTCGGATTGGGCACGATGATGACGTCGCCCGGCGCGGTGATCGCCTGCGCGACGTTGGCGAAGCCTTCCTTCGAGCCGAGCGTGGTGACGATCTGCGTTTCGGGATTGAGCTTCACGCCGAAGCGGCGCGCGTAATAAGCGGCCTGGGCGCGGCGCAGCCCGGGAATTCCCTTGGACGCCGAATAGCGGTCGGTGCGCGGCTTGCCGATGGTCTCCTTCAGCTTCTCGACCACGTGCGCCGGCGCCGGCAGGTCGGGATTGCCCATGCCGAGATCGATGATGTCGGCGCCGCCGTTGCGCGCCGCCGCCTTGGCGCGATTGACCTGCTCGAACACGTAAGGCGGCAGGCGGCGGATGCGGTAAAATTCTTCCATGGATGTCCCGAACGCGTCGGTTCGACGTATCGTCCTGAATTTTATCACGGCTTGGTCTCGGCGCCAGCGGTCAGTGGTGCCGTCGGCAGCGGCGGGGCCGACCGTCGCGGCGCGCGGCACCGCCGGCGGCTTTTTCGGCGTGCCGGTCTTGGTGTTGGCCGCGGGCGTTGGCGCGGTCTTGGCCGCGGGAGCGGGTCGCGCGGCGGTTTGCATCTCAGTGCTCAGATGGTCGCGCTCGGAGATCAGGCTATCGGTCGCCTGCTTGACCTCGCTCGGCGGTGAGCGGCGTGTCGGCGCGCGGCGCCGGGCATGTCGTGGACGGCCGGGAAGATCGGCGTCGGTGCCGCAGCCGGCCACGAGAACAAGCCAGCGCGCCGGCAAGCGCCAAGCGCCGCGAGCACGCAGCCTCGTCACGCTTCGAACGCGACCGCTCCACGCTGTCCCCGCTATGCCCTCGCGAGCTCCTGCTCGGTCGCCCGTCCGGACCGGCCGCGCCTCGCGTCACCCGTTGCCGTCAAGAAATACCTACCGCCTCAATGGTTTATAAAAATCTACTCAGAGCATCACACAAGTCATCGGATAACCGCGTTAATATGGTCGAAACAAGGACCAGGCGGCCGGAGCGACTGGCGCAACCGGCGATTGGCGCGCATCGCGGCCGCGCACCGTAACGCGTGCGCGAATTAGCCTTGCGTCGGCGATTTCGCGCGAGGCCATGTCTGCCACAAAGGGCCGAGGCGAGCGGGCCATACGCTGCGGCCGTTGAGGAACGCTCGTGCGGGCTCCATCGCAAGAACCGATGAAGATCGGCGCCGTCGACGTCGAGGAGTTCTCGCGCAATCTGGCGCGGCTCGTCGAGGAAGGCGGCCGGGCGCTCGCCGCCTATCTCAAGCCGCGCGAGGAAGGCCGCGACAACAGCGAACTCGCCGAGGAGATCACCGAAGTCGTCAAGACGCTCGGCCAGGTCGCGCGAATACTGGCTCGCCGATCCGCAGCGCGCCGTCGAACTGCAGACCCGGCTCGGCAAGGCCTATCTCGATCTGTGGGCCTCCGCGGTCAAGCGGCTCGCCGGCGAGGAGACCGCGCCGGTCGCCGCGCCCGCGGCCAACGACAAGCGTTTCGCCGATCCGGAATGGTCGCTCGAACCAGTTCTTCGATTTCCTCAAGCAGGCCTATCTGCTCACCACGCACTGGGCCAACCAGCTGGTCAGCGACGCCGCCGACCTCGATCCGCACACCAGGCAGAAGGCCGAATTCTACGTGCGGCAGATCGCCAACGCGCTGTCGCCGTCGAATTTCGTGCTGACCAATCCCGAACTGCTGCGCGAGACGCTCACCAGCAATGCCGACAACCTGGTGCGCGGCATGCACATGCTGGCCGAGGACATCGAGGCCGGCGGCGGCGATCTGAAGATCCGCCAGTCCGATTCCTCGATGTTCGAGGTCGGCCGCAACCTCGCGATCACGCCCGGCAAGGTGATCTTCCAGAACGAGCTGATGCAGCTCATCCAATACGCGCCGTCGACCGAGACCGTGCTCAAGCGCCCGCTGCTGATCGTGCCGCCCTGGATCAACAAATTCTACGTGCTCGACCTCACGCCGGAAAAATCCTTCATCAAATGGTGCGTCGATCAGGGCCTCACCGTCTTCTGCATCTCCTGGGTCAATCCCGACGCGCGCCTCGCGCAGAAGACCTTCGAGGACTACGTGCGCGCAAGGGCCGCTCGCGGCGCTCGACGCGATCAAGCAGGCGACCGGCGAGGACAAGGTCCACGCCATCGGCTATTGCGTCGGCGGCACGCTGCTTGCGGTCGACGCTCGCGGCCATGGCGGCGCGGCGCGACGAGCGCATCGTGTCGGCGACGTTGTTCGCCGCCCAGGTCGACTTCACCTATGCCGGCGATCTCAAGGTCTTCGTCGACGAGGAGCAGGTCGCGGCGATCGAGCAGCGGATGGCCGAGCGCGGCTATCTCGAAGCCAAGTCGATGGCGACCGTCTTCAACATGCTGCGCTCGAACGACCTGATCTGGCCCTACGTCATCAACAATTACCTGCAAGGGCAAGGCGCCGTTCCCGTTCGACCTGCTGTACTGGAATTCCGACGCCACGCGGCTGCCGGCCGCCAATCATTCGTTCTATCTGCGCAATTGCTATCTCGACAACAAGCTCGCCAAGGGCAAGATGATGATCGGCGACACGCCGATCGATCTCAAAGCGATCAAGATCCCGATCTACAATCTGGCGACGCGCGAGGACCACATCGCGCCGGCGAAATCGGTGCTGCTCGGCTCAAAGCTGCTTCGGCGGCCCGGTGCAGATTCGTGCTCGCCGGCTCCGGCCACATCGCCGGCGTGGTCAATCCGCCGGACAAGAAGAAATATCAGTACTGGACCGGCGCCGCGGCCGCGCGACGCCGACCTCGAAGGCTGGCTCGCCAAGGCCAAGGAGCATCCCGGCTCCTGGTGGCCGGACTGGCTCGCCTGGCTCAAGCGCCAGGACCCGACCGAAGTGCCCGGCGCGCGTTCCCGGCGACGGCGCGCTCAAGCCGATCGAGGACGCGCCGGGAAGCTACGTGAAGGTGCGCGACTGACAAGGCAGCGTGGCGAGGGCTTCGGCCCTGCCCTTGTTTTCGAACGTCATCGCGACCTCAGCGCTACCGCCTCGGGATTATGCACAGGGCCTTTCCCGGCCGCCCGCATAGCTGCGAAGATTGCGCGCGCGGCGAAAACCGCCGCAAAACCGGGGAGAGCAACATGTCCAAGGAACTGTGCTGGCTTGTGCTCACAGTGGCGATGACGGGCCTGTTCTGGGTGCCTTACATTCTCGACCGCAGCGTGGTGCGCGGGCCTCGTCGGCGCGATGGCGAACCCAAGCCCCACCGACAAGCCGCAATCGGCCTGGGCGCAGCGGATGATGGCGGCGCACACCAATGCGGTGGAAAATCTCGTCATCTTCGCGCCGCTCGTTCTGGTGACGCAGGCATCTCAGCATCGCCACGCCGGCAACGGCGTTTGCCTGCGCGCTTTATTTCTGGTCGCGGCTTGTGCACGACGTCGTCTACACGCTCGGCATTCCGGTGCTGCGCACGCTCGCCTTCGTCGGCGGTTTCGTCGCGCAGGTGATGCTGGTGCTGGCGATCTTCAAGCTGATCGAAAACGCGTCACGGAAACAGCGCGACCTGCTCGAGGCCCGTGGTCTCCGGGAAGCCGAGCATGAGGTTCATGTTCTGCACCGCCTGACCGGAGGCGCCTTTGGTCAGGTTGTCGAGCGCGGAGACGATGATGGCGCGGCCGGCGATGCGGTCGGCGGCGACGCCGATGAAGGTCATGTTGGAGCCGCGCACGTGCCGCGTCTGCGGCGGTCGCGCCGAACGGCAGCACGTGGACGAACGGCTCCTTCGCGTAAGCCTTTAAAAGCAGCGCATGAAGATCCTGCGGCGATGCTTTGGGGCCGCGCACGTAAATCGTCGAAAGGATGCCGCGGTTCATCGGCACGAGATGCGGCGTGAAGCTGACGATGACCTCGCGGCCGGCGGCCTTGGAAAACTCCTGGTCGAGCTCGGCCATGTGGCGATGATGGCCGACGCCATAGGCGTGAAAGCCCTCGGAGACTTCCGCGAACAGCATGTCCTCGTTCGCCGCCCTGCCCGCTCCGGTCATGCCCGACTTGGCGTCGATGACGATCTCGTCGGGATCGATCGCCTTGGCCTTGAGGAGCGGAATGAGCGCGAGCTCCGCGCAGGTCGTGTAGCAGCCGGGATTGGCGACGAGCCGCGCCGCCTTGATCTGCGCCCGATAGATTTCGGTCAGCCCGTAGACCGCTTCCTTCTGCAGCTCCGGCGCGGCGTGCGCATGGCCGTACCAGCGCGCATAGGCGGCGGGATCGGCGAGGCGAAAATCGGCCGAGAGATCGACGACCTTGGTTGCCGGCGCGCGCGCCAGCAAATCCTTGATGACCTTCTGCGTCGTGCCGTGCGGCAGCGCGCAGAAGACGAGATCGAGCCCGAGCGCCTTCCAATCGGCGTCCTCGATCGAGGTGAGCGTCGGCAGCGCATAAGGCGCGAATTGCGGAAACACGTCCGCCATCGCCTTGCCGGCGCGGCGATCGGCGGTGAGCAGCACGATCTCGACGCGCGGATGGCGCGAGCAGAAGCCGCACCAATTCCGCCCCGGTATAGCCGGAGGCGCCGAGCACGCCGATTTTTGCTTTCGCAGACATGATTCAATCCTTTGGGCTCAGAGGGGCGAGGCCGAGTCCGCGGGATGATATCGAGGAAGGGAAGTGCCGCGGAACCGGCGGCACGAGAATTTACGCGCGAACGCGCGCCCGTGCCGTGTTGACGACGGCGGCGGCGCTGTGCGGCGCGATCATTATCGACCGGACGGTCTTAAGCGATCCGTTCATGGCCGGCGATATAAGGCGGCGCCGCGCCGCGTCAATCCGCTCGGCCTCATGCTTTTGCCGCCCGCGTGGCATAGTCGGCAGTTGATTCGCCGCCTCTCCACGCGGCAACGGGCCAAATCCGCCACATCTGGGCCGATATCAGAACCTGTGGGAAAAACAGCGAAATCGTCCAAGACGCCCGACCTGTTCGCGAACCTTGGCGACGGGCGCGGCGCGGCGCGGCGCGGCGGCAGCGCCCGCGCCGGCCGCGCCGCGCGCGGCGCGGCGGCCGAGGCCGGCTACACCGCACGCCACATCGAGGTGCTGGAGGGGCTCGAGCCGGTGCGCCGCCGGCCCGGCATGTATATCGGCGGCACCGACGAGAAGGCGCTGCATCACCTGTTCGCCGAGGTGATCGACAATGCCATGGACGAGGCGCTGGCCGGCCACGCCGACTGGATCGAGGTCGAGATGGAGGCCGACGGCTTCGTCACCGTCACCGACAACGGCCGCGGCATCCCGGTCGATCCGCACCCGAAATTCAAGAACAAGTCCGCGCTCGAAGTGATCATGTGCACGCTGCACGCCGGCGGCAAATTCGACTCCGAGGTCTACGAGACCTCCGGCGGCCTGCACGGCGTCGGCGTCTCGGTGGCGAACGCGCTGTCCGAGCGCATGGAGGTCGAGGTCGCGCGCGGCCAGAAGCTCTACCGGCATGGCGTTCGAGCGCGGCAAGCCGAAGGCGAAATTGCAGGACGCCGGCAAGGCGCCGAACCGCCGCGGCACCAAGGTGCGCTTCCGGCCCGACCCGCAGATTTTCGGCGCCAAGGCGCATTTCAAGCCCGAGCGCGTGTTCAAGATGACGCGCTCGAAGGCCTATCTGTTCGGCGGCGTCGAAATCCGCTGGTCGTGCGCCAAGGAGCTGCTGCGCGGCGTCGAGGACGTGCCGGAAGAGGCGACGTTCCATTTCGCCGACGGCCTCAAGGACTATCTGTCGGAGACGCTGGCGAGCGCGACGCTGGTGCATCCCGACATTTTCACCGGCAGCGCGGGCAAGACCGGCGCGCACGGCGCGGTCGAATGGGCGGTGGCCTGGACCGCCGACGCCGACGGCTTCCTCAACTCCTATTGCAACACCATCCCGACGCCGGACGGCGGCACCCACGAATCCGGCCTGCGCACCGCGCTGCTGCGCGGCCTCAAGGACCACGCCGAGCGCGTCGGCCAAGGCAAGCGCGCCGCCGCCGATCACCAGCGACGACGTGATGGCCGGCGCCGGCGCCATGCTCTCGGTGTTCATCCGCGAGCCGGAATTCCAGGGCCAGACCAAGGACCGCCTCGCCACCGCCGAAGCGCAGCAGCATCGTCGAGCAGGCGATCAAGGACCCGTTCGACCACTGGCTCGCCGGCAATCCGGCGCAGGCCAACAAGCTCTTCGACTTCGTCGTCGAGCGCGCCGAGGAGCGCATCCGCCGCCGCCAGGAAAAGGACATCGCGCGCAAGACCGCGGTGCGCAAGCTGCGCCTGCCCGGCAAGCTCGCCGACTGCACCAACAGCGCCGCCGAGGGCTCCGAGATTTTCATCGTCGAGGGCGATTCCGCCGGCGGCTCGGCCAAGCAGGCGCGCGACCGCGCCTCGCAGGCGATCCTGCCGCTGCGCGGCAAGATCCTCAACGTCGCCTCCGCCGGCAAGGACAAGCTGGCGCAGAACCAGCAGCTCGCCGACCTGGTGCAGGCGCTCGGCTGCGGCACCGGCGCGCATTATCGCGACGAGGATCTGCGCTACGAGCCGCGTCATCATCATGACCGACGCCGACGTCGACGGCGCCCACATCGCCTCGCTGCTGATCACCTTCTTCTACCGGCAGATGCCGCAGCTGATCGACAACGGCCATCTCTATCTCGCGGTGCCGCCGCTCTACCGGCTCAGCCACGGCGGCAAGACCTTCTATGCCCGCAACGACAAGCACACGCGACGAGCTCCTGAAGAAGGAATTCCACGCCAACGCCAAGGTCGAGGTCGAGCCGCTTCAAGGGCCTGGGCGAGATGATGGCGGCGCAGCTCAAGGAAACCACCATGGACCCGAAGAAGCGCACGCTGCTTGCGGGTCGACGCTCGTGGACGACGACGCGCAAGAGCACCGACAAATCCGTCGAGCGCCTGATGGGCACCAAGCCGGAGCTGCGCTTCGACTTCATCCAGGAGCGCGCCGAATTCGCCGGCGAGGACATGCTCGACGTCTGAGCTTCATCCTCTCCTCGGCGTGCCAACGCTACCGACGCAGCGGGAATAGCGCGCGGAGCCTTTCGTCGCGGAGCCACAAACCGGCCCACGCCAAGACGCCGAGATAAACTCCGAACATGTCGTGGGTGAAGAACGGCGAGTTTGTGCGCAGATGCGCGGCAAAGGCGCCGCCAAACAGGCCGGTGAACAGCACTGCGCCGAGAACCGACGTCCGCGCGACAAGATAGAGGATCAGCAGGACGGCCTGCAGGACCCCGATGGGAAAGCCCAAATCGGGCGTGAAGCCAAGCTCGGTCAGCGCCTCGCTTACCGCGCTCAGCTTGAGCAATTTGATCGCGGTATCGCCGAGCATGAACAGCACGAAAAGCGCGGTCAGACCCCGCCCAATCCAGAGTTGGAGCGACGTATTGCGCGTAACAGATCTTGTGGTCGGGCTGATCGCCATCAGTGCCTCCTCGTCCCGGTTGGCGATGCTTTGCGGCATCGCGCAGAGGACGAACGAGACGTGAGCGCGCCGACACCGTATCGCGAATTTTTTAATCGTCGGCTGTTGGACCCGCTTTCGGCCGGCGGTTGCCGCGCCCGCGTCATAGTTCCATCCATTCGACCATCGCCTTCGTCACCGCCTCCGGCCGCTCGATCGTCGACAGGTGCCCGCACGTCGGGAATAACGACGAGACGCGATCCGCGGAATACCGGCGGCGATCTCGCGCGCCAGCGCCGGCGGCGTCAACGCATCGCCGTCGCCGACGAGGACCAGCGTCGGGCAGGCGATCGCGGCGAGGCCGGGACGCGAATCCGGCCGGGCCATCATCGCGGTCTGCTGGCGCAGGAACGCCTCCGCCCCGGTCTCCTCGCCCATGGTGCGAACGAGGCGTCTGAGCGCCTCGTCGCCGTGGCGGCTCTCGATGCACCAGCACGGGAAACTGGACGTCCGCGACTTCGGCGACGCGGCCGCGCTTTGCGAGCTCGATGCGCGGCAGGCGCGCCTTGGTCTGCTCGGGAGTCTCGGCCCGCGCCCCGGTGTCGAGGAGCGCGAGCTTCGCCACCCGCTCCGGCGCCTGGCGCATGATCTCGAACGAGATGTAGCCGCCCATCGAAAGCCCGGCGAGCGCGAAGCGCGGCGGCGCCGCCGCCAGTATCCGCCGCGCGATCGCCGCGAGCGTATCGTCGCGCGTATGGTCGGCCACGGTGACCGGTCCGAACCGCCAGAGCGCCGGAATTTGCTCGGCATAAAGGCGCGCGGAACAGTTCAGGCCGGGAACGAGGACGATCGGCAAGGCATCGGTCACGCTCGGCTCTCTATCGCCCAGTATCGAGAAAAAGTGAAGGAATCCGTTTAACTTACTGCGCTGCAGCGGGCCGTTGCAGGTTGACTTTCGCAGCTTCGACCCTATGTTCCGCGCGAGCTGAAACGATGCAGATTCGATCATCCTGCGTGTTTTCCCCGTTAAATCTATAGGTTTCCGCGCCCGACGCGGGCCGCGACCCGAGGGTCTCATGTCCTTTTCGCATCTCGGCTTGTCCGAAAAAGTTCTCGCCGCCGTAGCGACGACCGGCTACCAAACTCCCACCCCCATCCAAGATCAGGCCATCCCCCACGTGCTCGCCCGGCGCGACGTGCTCGGCATCGCGCAGACCGGCACCGGCAAGACGGCGGCGTTCGTGCTGCCGATGCTGACAATGCTCGAACAAGGCCGCGCCCGCGCCCGCATGCCGCGCACGCTCATTCTCGAGCCGACGCGCGAACTCGCGGCGCAGGTCGAGGAAAGTTTTGTCAAATACGGCGCCAACCACAAGCTCAACGTCGCGCTGATCATCGGCGGCGTCTCGTTCGGCGACCAGGACACCAAGCTCACGCGCGGCGTCGATGTCCTGATCGCGACGCCCGGCCGCCTGCTCGACCACTTCGAGCGCGGCCGGCTCCTGCTCACCGGCGTCGAGCTTCTGGTCATCGACGAGGCCGATCGCATGCTCGACATGGGCTTCATTCCCGACATCGAGCGCATCTGCAAGCTCGTTCCGTTCACCCGGCAGACGCTGTTCTTCACCGCCACCATGCCGCCGGAGATCCAGCGCATCACCGAGCAGTTCCTGCACAATCCGGTCCGCGTCGAGGTCTCCCGCCCGGCCAGCACCGTCGCCGCCACGACCCAGCTCCTGGCCAAGTCCGGCCGCGAGCCGCACGACAAGCGCGACACGCTGCGCCGCCTGATCCGCTCCGCCGAGGGGATGAAGAACGCCATCGTCTTCTGCAATCGCAAGCGCGATGTCGCCACGCTCCATCGTTCGCTGCAGCGCCACCATTTTTCGGTACAGGCGCTGCACGGCGATATGGACCAGCCGGCGCGCACCGCGGCGCTCGAGCAGTTCCGCAAGGGCGAGGTCACGCTGCTGGTCGCCTCCGACGTCGCCGCGCGCGGCCTCGACATTCCTGACGTGAGCCACATCTACAATTTCGACGTGCCGGTTCATCCCGACGACTACGTGCACCGGATCGGCCGCACCGGTCGCGCCGGCAGGAGCGGCACCGCGATCACCATCGTCTCGGGAACGCACGACGCCAAGGCCGTCGCCGCGATCGAGAAACTGATCGGCCGGTCGATACCGTGGATGGGCGAGCCACCCGGCGCCGCCGACGCTTCGCCGCACCTAGCCTCGCCGCCACGGCAGACTTCCTCGCAGCATCGGCGCCCACGCGCGGAGGATCGCCGCCGGCCGAATCGTCCGGCGCCGCCGATCGCGCGCATCGATGACGCGCGAACGCGACGCCCGGCACAACCGGCATCCGTCCGGCCGGACGACGGCGATTCCTCGCACCTTCCGGCGTTCCTGCTGCGTCCGGTGCCGCTCAAAGCGTAGTCCGCGACCTGCCAAGCCGCGCAGCGGCGGCGAGCGGCGTCGCCGTTTACCGGTCCTTCATCGCTATCTCCTACGTTTATCTGTGAAATTAGCGGACGCGCTCCGCGTCAAATAGCTCGCGACCTTTCAAGCCGCTTGGAGACGAATTCATGCGCGTGCCCCGGGACGAGCACGAACGAACCCTCGCATTCGCTGAAATCGCGCTTAGCCAGATCAAGGCCCTTGCCGAGCCGGCATCGCCGCGCAATTTCGAGATCTGGTACCACTACGCCACCGGCTACAACCCGAGTCTCAACAAGTCGATCAACGAGACGCTGGCGAAGAACGGCACACTGAGCGAAGCCGATATCGAGAACATCTACGCGACCTATATCGCGCCGGACCGGGTGAGCGAGCGGATCGACTCGGTCGGCGCGCGGGTGCTCGACGAGATCAAGCAAGTCTTGGACATGATCGACGTCGCCGCCGGCTCGGCGACGAGCTATTCGGAGAGCCTCACCGAGGCGAGCAACAGACTCGAACACGCCAAGGACGGCGAAGGGCTGCGCGGGGTCATCGAGGCTCTGGTCCAGGGCGCCAAGCAGATGGAGCTCAACAACAAGAAGCTGGAGACGCGACTGTCGGCTTCGCGGCAGGAGATCGAGCAGCTCCAGCAAAATCTCGAGGTGGTACGCTCGGAAAGCCTGACCGACCCGCTGACGACGCTGTCGAACCGCAAGTTCTTCGACCAAGAGCTCGAGAAGGCCGTGGCCGCGGCAAGAAAGAAGAACGAGCCGCTGGCGCTGCTGATGAGCGACGTCGACCACTTCAAATCTTTCAACGACAAATACGGGCATCTGACCGGCGATCAGGTGCTGCGGCTGGTGGCCATTTCGATGAAGCAGAACGTGAAGGGGCAGGATATTGCCGCGCGCTATGGCGGCGAGGAATTCGCCGTCGCGTTGCCGAACACCGATTTGGAAGCGGCGGCGACCGTCGCCGAGCACATCCGCAGCGCGGTCATGACCAAGGAATTGATGAAGCGCTCGAGCGGCGAGCGCCTCGGGCGGATCACGATTTCGATCGGCGTCGCCCTGCTGCGGCCGGACGATACGGCGCAATCGCTGATCGAGCGCGCCGACGCCTGCCTCTACGGCGCCAAGCGCAACGGCCGCAACCGCGTGGCCAGCGAGTTGGACCTCGCGGCCGATCCCGCGGCCCTCGCCGCACCGACGGCCCGGACGCGCGTGGCGTAGCCGTCCCTCTCCTCCGTCAATCCAAGCGACGTGCGCCGGGGGAACGCGGCACATTCGCGAATGTACTTCCGATCATCTGCACCATGCCGACCGCCGTGCGCCAGTAATAGTCGAGGCTGAGCGCGCCGACGCGGTCGCACGGATGGCGCAGGTCCTCGCGCCCGCGCAGGATCGGATCCTGCATCTCCTGGTCGGTGAACGATCGTGCACCGATGAGCCGCTCGCGGCAGACATAGGCTTGGCGTTGGTCCGCCGACATCAGGATGACGGGATCGAGTTGCCACAGGCGCGCGGTCCGGTCCACGGAGGCGGTGATGACGCGCGCGCCGTCCGGGCTGAACGCGGCGCCGACGACCTGCTCGGTATGCCCGGAAAGCGAGGCCGAGGGCGGAGCCCGTCATCGCGTCCCATACGCGCGCGGTCTTGTCGGCGGATGCGGTGACGATGCGCGAGCCGTCATGGCTGAATACCGCGCCGATGACGCGATCCCGGTGCCCGGAAAGCGTGGCGAGAACAGCGCCGGTCTTCACGTCCCAGACTCGCGCCGTGTTGTCGAAGGATGCGGTAACGACGCGCGAGCCGTCGGGGCTGAAGGCCGCGCTGTTCACCCAATCCGCGTGTCCGGAAAGCGTGACCAGAACGGCGCCCGTCGCTGCGTCCCACACGCGCGCGGTTCTGTCCGCCGATGCGGTGACGACGCGCGAGCCGTCGGGGCTGAACGCCGCACTCAGCACTCGATCGGTATGCCCCGCGAGTGTGGCGACGACCCAGCCGCGCGCGGCGTCCCACACGCGCGCCGTTTTGTCGAAGGATGCGGTGACGACGCGAGAACCGTCCGGGCTGAACGCCGCACTGTTCACCCATCCCTTATGCGCGGTGAGCCTGGCGACAACGGCGCCGGTGCCGGCGTCCCAAATCTGCGCGGTATCGTCGAAGGCGGCGGTGACGACGCGGGACCCGTCCGGACTGAACGCCGCAGCGACCACACGGCTCGCGTGCCCGGAGAACTTGGCCAATGGGGCGCCGGTCGCGGCGTCCCACACACGCGCGGTCGTGTCGTCGGAGACGGTGACGACGCGTCGGCCATCAGGGCTGAACGCCGCGCCGTTGACCGCGTCCGCATGCCCGGAGAGCGCGGCGACGAGGGCGCCGTTGCTCGCGTCCCAAATCCGCGCGGTGCTGTCCTCCGACGCGGTCACGACACGCGAACCATCCGGACTGAACGCCGCGCCGTTCAATGCGCCGGTATGGCCGGAAATGATGGCCAGCGGAGCGCCGCCGGTGATCTCCCACAGGCGCGCGGTCGCGTCATAGGACGCGGTGACCACCCGGGAGCCGTCGGCGTCGAACGCCGCCTTGAATACCGGGCCCGCATGTCCCGCAAGCGTGGCGAGAACGGCGCCGGTCCCGGCGTCCCACACGCGCGCGGTCATATCCTCGGAGGCAGTGACCACGCGGGAGCCGTCGGCGCTGAACTTCGCGCTCCACACCCAGCCGGTATGCCCGGAGAGCGTGGCGAGCGCCGCGCCCGTCCCGGCGTCCCACACGCGCGCGGTATTGTCGAAGGATGCGGTGACGACGCGAGAACCATCGGCGCTGAACGTCGCCTCGAGGACCGGGCCGGTATGCCCCGCGAGCGTCGCCAGCACGGCGCCGGTCGCGGCGTCCCACACCTGCGCGGTCTTGTCCTCGGATGCGGTGACGATGCGGGAACCGTCGGGGCTGAATGCCGCGCTCCAGACCCAGACCTTATGCCCCGAGAATGTCGTCAGCGCCGCGCCGGTCGTCAGCGTCCCACACCCGCGCGGTGCCGTCGGACGAGGTGGTGACGGCGCGCGAGCCATCCGGGCTGAACGTTGCGCCGTTCACCGCGTCGGCATGCCCGTCGAGCGTGGCGAGCACGGCGCCGGTCGTGGCGTCCCAGATTTGGGCGGTGTTGTCGTTCGATGCGGTGATCACCCGCGAGCCGTCCGGGCTGAACGCGGCGCTGTTCACCGCATCTTTGTGACCCGAGAGCGTGGCGATAACGGCGCCCGTCCTCGCATCCCACACGCGTGCAGTCTTGTCCCAGGACGCGGTGACGACGCGCAAACCGTCCGGGCTGAACGCGGCGCTGTTGAGCCAAGCCTTATGCCCCGAGAGCCTAGCGAGCGTGGCGCCGGTCCGCGCGTCCCACACGCGTGCGGTCGCGTCCCAGGACGCGGTGACGACGCGAGATCCGTCTTGGCTGAATGCTGCGCTGTTCACCAGGCCGGCGTGCCCGGCCAAAGCCAACCGAAAATGACAATCGCGGTTGGACCCCCAAAAAGCCAGGTCGCCTTGCAGCTGTTTCGACTGGAACGATAGCGGAGAGGCGCCTTCGCCAGGCGGCAGGCCGGCGACAAGCAGCCGCAAGGCGCGATCGCAAAAGCCTTGTCCGAACGCGCTCGCACCGAGGCTGGCGAATATTCCGGCTTCGCGCTGCGAGACCCGATATGATTCCCGCATCGTGCCGCCGAGAGTAACGAGCACGACAATGAAACCCGCCGCCAGCGCCCAGCCTGCCCGCTTTAGGAGCCTTCTCGTCCTCTCGAGCCGCGCCTCCTCGCGCACGAGCGGCGGTTCCTTAGGTTCGGTCGTCTCGCTGGTCATTCCGGCTCGAAGGGCTGATGGGGGACAATGCGCGCTCCGTCGAATTGGCCGGGCAGGCTAACCCTGCGGTCACGGAGCCGGCAAGGAACGAACGAACAGCCATTCGCGCCCGGTTCGTCAGGTTGGCGGCACGTCCGCGAGCGGCGTTTTCGATATCGGACCCGACCCATACTTTTCGAGCGCCGCGATCGCCTCCCGCAGCACCGCGCGAATTCGCTCGGCGGAGCCCGACTGAACCATGCTGGGATCCAGGTAGAAATCCATTCCGGTCAAATGTTCGCTGAAAATCTCGAGCTTTTGGCCGGTCGCATCGAGCGTGCCTTCGACGGCGTAAGGAATGACTTCGCGACTGATCCCCTTCATGGTGATCGATGGGAGCGCGTGCGCGGCCACGATGGCGCGCACCAAAGCGTAGGTTTCGTAGCTGGCCACGATCTGCCCGGGCGCGGCGATCGACTGCAGGCGGGCGGCGAGATTGGCCTCGGCGCCGATGATCGTATAGTCCATCCGATCGGCGCTGCCGAAATTTCCCACGTTGCAAAAGCCGGTATTGATGCCGATGCGGACACGGAACGGATGCTCGACGCCTTCGTTCCGCCATTTCGCGTTCAGTTCGGCGACGCGACGTTGCATCTCGGCGGCCATGCGCAGGCAGGCCTTGGCGTCTTCCGCCTCGCCCTTGGTCTCGGGATCGCCGAAAAAGATCAGGATGGCGTCGCCGATGAACTTGTCGACCGTGCCGCCATGCTTGAGCGCGATCTTGGACATCTCGGTGAAATACTCGTTGAGCAAAAGCGTGATCTGCTCCGGCTGCAAGCGCTCGGTGGTGGCGGTGAAATCCTTGATGTCGGAGAAGAAGATCGTCAGTTTCTTGCGCTCGGTGTGGATGATGACGTCCTTCTGGCCGCTGAATATGCTTTTGTAGACTTGCGGAGAGAGATAGCGCGAAATCTTCATTGACAGGGTGGCGAGGAATTCATTCGCGGTCTCGAGCTCGCCGTTCATGGTCCTGATCGTCGCCGCCTGGCGTCGCTGCACGACGATGAAGATCAATCCGACCGCGGCCATGAAAACGAAGTAGGCGATCAGATACTTGAACGAGAATATGTTGTCGGCGAAAGATTGGCTGATCGTGATCTCCTGGATGCCGCGAACGTCGCCGATCTTCCAGTCCCGTTTCGGGCTCTCGGGATGCGAATTATGGCAGCTCACGCACGCGGCCCCCATGATCACCGGCGCGATCAAGCGGACGCGGTCGCTGAACACGGACCATGACACGTTGGTCAGTTTTCGGCCGGAATTGTCACGCAGCGCCGCGAGCGCGCTTCGTTTCAAAGCCGTCGAGCGCGTGCGGCGCCCGGTTCTTGAACGGAAAATCCGACACGAAGCGGTAGGAGATGTTTTGCTGCTGCTCGCTGATCACGCGCCCGAGCTCGAGCGAAAGCGTAGCCGGGATCGGTATGGCGCCGGGAATGGTTTCGTAATTGTGCACCACCTGCGTCGAACCCGGCGAAGCCAGCACCCGGCCGACCACGTTGCTGGCGTAATAGGCGCGCACGCTGCTGACCACCGAATTGAGGTCGCTGGCCTGACGCAGCAATGCCTTCTCGGTCAGATTGCGAAGGTCGAGCCAAACGACGATCGGCAAACCCACAAGCAGCATCAGGACGAGAAAAATCAGGATGAGATCCTGCAAGCTCGCCGCCGTAGCAGATCGACGTTCCATCGGATGCTCCCTTGCCATTGGCGCGAGCCGGAGGACTACCGGTCGCGCATGTTACTGAACCACAGGGATTGCGGCACCGGATTCTCCACACGGGGTTATCTCATTGTTGGCAATTAAGCGATTTTTTGCATGACCGGACGCTCGCGGACAGCCGGACCGACGCGTGGGGCGGCGATTTCCGAATCGTGAGGGAATGGCTTAAACTAGCGCCGTACTGGAGATTTTCGTCGTTGTCGGCCAAGGGTTCCAAGCTTTTGATGCGCTCACGGAAGGAAGTCACGGAAACGTCACGTCGGAGACGAGGCGCCGCTCTCGCCGTCAGTGCTCTTGCGGTCGCCGCCGCCCTGGCCGGCCTTGGCGGTTGTTCGCTCCCGCTCGACGACATCGGAGCCGTGCTCAAGACCGGCACCATTCGCGCATCGACGCTGCAGCAAATGGCCAGCCTGAATATGGATCGCGCGGCGCCGATCCTGCTGCGGATTTACAAGACCGAGAGCACATTGGAGGTGTGGAAGCAGGATCGGGACGGCAGGTACGCGCTGCTCGAATCCTATCCGATCTGCAAGTTCTCGGGAAAGCTGGGCCCGAAGATCAGCGAGGGAGACCGTCAGGCGCCGGAAGGCTTCTATGAGATCACACCAGCGCAGATGAACCCGCTGTCGCGCGAATACCTCGCCTTCAATATCGGTTTCCCCAACGCCTTCGACCGCTCGCTCAGACGAACCGGTAGCGTCGTGATGGTGCATGGCGGCTGCCACTCGATCGGCTGTTACGCCATGACCGATCGGCACATGGACGAGATTTATGCGCTGATCGGCGAGGCCTTCAACGGCGGTCAGGACAAAGTGCAGCTCCAGGCCTTTCCCTTCCGCATGACCGCGGAGAATCTGGCTGCGCACGCCGACAACAATCCGCATGCGGCGTTTTGGGCGATGCTCAAGGACGGAAGCGATGCGTTCCTCAAAGAAGGAAAGCCGCCGACGGTCGCGGTGTGCGGTCACCGCTACGTGTTCAATCCCGCCACCGGCGTGACCGATCTTGATCCAAGCGCCCCCTGCCCGCCCGGCGTCGGTTCCGACCTTGTTGCCGAAGACGCACAGGCGGCGAAATCAAACCTGACGACCGCGAGCACTGCAGATCCGGCGCCGGTTCAGCGCAAGACGCTGACCGCGCACCGGCGGACGCTCAGAGTCGCATCGGTACAGAAGCGGGTGAGGTTGCCGCCGAAAGCCCATACCAGGCACTGGCAACGGGTAAGGGTCGCTGCAGTCGACGGTCAACTGCCCCGGAGGGTGTCCACGCCGGCACCGCCGGCCCCGACCTCGGAGCTATTTTTCCGGCCGCGTTGAAACCGCGCTCGGGCGCTTGAGCAGACGGCCGCTCCACTCGGCGACGGCGCTGGGCGGAGCGATTTCCATCAGCGGCAGGAACTCCAGAAACGGCACGTAGCACGCCTCGGCGAGCGAGAACTGTTCGCCGACCAGATAGGTCTTGCCGGCGAGATGCTTGTCGAGGATCGCGAAATGCTTCTCGATCTCCGACTTGGCCTCCGCCATGGCGGCGGCGTTCCATTTTTCCTTGGGCAGGAAGCGCTTGGGAAAGATGATGGTGCCGGCGTGGCGGCTGAACTGCAGGTCGCACAGCTTCATGTGCATGTCGACCAGCGCGCGGCCGCGCGCATCGGCCGGTGCGAGCGGCGTGGCCGGGTGCGTCGCTTCCAGATAACCGAGGATCGCGGTCGATTCGAAGAGCACGAATCCGTCCTCCTCGAGCGTCGGCACGCGGCCGTAAGGGTTGAGCGACAGGTACGGCTGTTCCCGATGCCGGCGCGCCGGCATGTCGACGACGACGAGCTCGTGCGGGATCTGCTTCTCGGCAAGGGCGATACGAACCCGCCGCGAATAGGTCGAGAACGGATGATAGTGGAGCTTGATACCCATGCGCCCGTTTCCCAAAAATGCGATCTGGCGATCGCCAAAAAACGCCTGATCGCTCAATTAGACAGATCGCGAGAGGAAGTTCAATCGATAGAGCGGCGCAAGCCCTATAGCGCGCCGGCGCCGGCCGCGTCGCTCGCCGGTTCGAGCTGCACCGATTCCCCGCAGCCGCAGGCCGCGGTCTGGTTCGGGTTGTTGAACACGAACTGGGCGGAGAGCTTGTCGATCCTGTAGTCCATCTCGGTGCCGAGCAGGAACATCACCGCCTTCGGATCGATCAGGATGCGCACGCCCTTCTCCTCGATCACCTCGTCGAGCGGATTGATCGCCTCGGCATACTCCATGGTGTAGCTCATGCCGGCGCAGCCGCCGTTCTTGACGCCGATGCGCACCGCCGCGATCGGGCGCTCGGCCTTGCCCATGACCGTTTTGATCCGATCCGCCGCGGCGTCGGTCAATCGCATCACCTGAGGTCTCGGCCGAAGTCCGGCCATGGTCACGTTCTCCTCGCGTCAGCCCGGCAAATGACAAGCGCCATCATACGACTTGTAATAACTCAAAAATGCTAACGATCTCACGTCACTTACCTCACTTCATCTAGTGCGCCGCGGCTCGGCGCGCAACTCGCGCGCACGCCCTCACCACATATTGAGCACGGTGCGGGCCTCGTCCGACATGCGGCTCGGGTCCCAGGGCGGGTCCCAGACGATGTTGACCTTGGCCTCGCGCACGCCGGGAACGCCGGCAACGGCGTTTTCCACCTGGGCCGGGAGCTCGGCCGCGGCCGGGCAGTTCGGCGTGGTCAGCGTCATGTCGATCTTGACCATGCGCTCGTCGTCGATGTCGACCTTGTAAATGAGCCCGAGCTCGTAGATGTCGGCGGGAATTTCCGGATCGTAGACGGTCTTGAGCGCGCCGACGATCTCGTCGGTCATGCGCGCCATTTCGTCCGCCGGAATGGCTGACGGCCGTTCCGCTGTCTCGGCGGGAGCCGCGCCTGCGGCATCGGGATTCGGTTCATCGGTCATGCGAAGAAATCCTGAGCTTTGAGCAGCGCCTGCACCAGACAATCGACCTCTTCCCGGGTGTTGTACATCGCGAAGGACGCCCGGCAGGAGGCGGTCAGCCCGAAGCGCGCCAAGAGCGGCATGACGCAATGGGTGCCGGCGCGCACCGCGACCCCGGCGCGATCGATGATCGTCGCCACGTCGTGCGGATGCGCACCTTTGAGCTCGAAGGAGACGATCGGCCCCTTGTCCCGCGTGGTGCCGAGGATGCGCACCGAGTTGATCTCGCGCAGCCGGTCGTGGGTGTAGTGCATGAGGCCTGATTCGTGGCTGCGGATGCGCGACTTGCCGACCGAGGCGACATAGTCGAGCGCGGCGCCGAGCCCGATCGCCTGCACGATCGGCGGCGTGCCGGCCTCGAATCTGTGCGGCGGCTCGCCATAGGTGACGCGGTCCTCGAACACCTCGCGGATCATCTCGCCGCCGCCGTTGAACGGCGGCATGGCCGCGAGATGCGCGTATTTCCCGTAAAGGACGCCGATCCCGGTCGGACCGTAGAGCTTGTGGCCGGTGAAGGCGTAAAAATCGCAGTCGATATCGCGCACGTCGACGTCGAGATGCACCGCCGCCTGCGCGCCGTCGATCAGCACCGGAACGCCGTGCGCGTGGGCGATGCGCGTGACTTCCTTCACCGGCACCAGCGTGCCGAGCATGTTCGACATATGGGTGATGGCGACGAGCTTGGTGCGCGGGCCGATCAGCTTCTCGAACTCGTCGACGAGGAAATGCCCCTCCTCGTCGACCGGCGCCCATTTGATCACCGCGCCCTGGCGCTCGCGCAGGAAATGCCAGGGCACGATGTTGGAGTGATGCTCCATGATCGAGAGCACGATCTCGTCGCCCGGCTGGATGCGCTCGCGGCCGAAGGTGTAGGCGACGAGGTTGATCGCCTCGGTCGCATTGCGGGTGAAGACGATCTCCTCCTTGCGGCCGGCATTGAGGAACGTCGCCACCTTCTCCCGCGCGCCCTCGTAGGCTTCGGTCGCCTCATTGGCGAGGTAATGCAGCCCGCGATGCACGTTGGCATATTGCGAGGTGTAGGCCTGCTGCAGGCGATCGAGCACCGCCTGCGGCTTCTGCGCCGAGGCGGCGTTGTCGAGATAGACGAGCGGCTTGCCGTAGACCTTGCGTGGCGAGAATCGGGAAATCCGCACGGATGCGGTTCACGTCATAGGCGCCGTTGCTGACCGCCGGATGCATCACGAGCCCCGCACCTTGAGCCAGGCAACGACCGCCTCCATCAACACTTCGCGCAAGCCGGCATGCTCGATGCCCTCGACCGCTTCGCCGAGGAAGGCCTGGATGAGCAACGCCTCGGCTTCCGCCGCCGGGATGCCGCGCGCCATCAGGTAGAATTTCAGCTCCTCGTCGAGCGCGCCGGCGGTGGCGCCGTGGCCGCATTGCACGTCGTCGGCAAAGATCTCGAGCTCCGGCTTGTTGTCCGCCTCCGCCCGCTCGGAGAGAAGGAGCGCCCGCGTCATCATCTTGGCGTCGGTCTTCTGCGCGCCGGGCTTAACGATGATGCGGCCCTGGAACACGCCATGGGCCTCGCCGTCGAGCACCGTCTTGAACACCTCGCGGCTCTGGCAGCCGCGCGCGATATGGTTGGCAACGAGCGTCGTGTCGGCGTGCTGGCGGCCCTTGATCAGGGTCGCGCCGCGAACGCCGGCGACGGTGTCCTCGCCGTCGAAATTGAGGAACAGCTGGTTGCGCACCACGGCGCCGCCGACGGTGAAGGTGAAGGTGTTGAACCTCGCCCTGGCGCCGATCGCCGCGGCGAGCGTCGAGACGTGGAGCGCGTCCGCCCCTTCGCCGATGATCTTGACGTGATCGACATGCGCCTCGTCGCCGACGAACAATTCGAGCGCGGCGTTGACCTGATAGTCGCTGCCGGGCGGACCTTCATGGCTTTCGATCAGCATCGCCCGCGCGCCCCTTTCCACGACCAGGAGCGAACGCACGAAGGTCGCCGCCGGCTTGCCGGAGGCGACGAACAGCAGATGCAGCGGCCGCTCGATGGTCGAGCCCGCGGCAACGCGGATCACGGCGCCGTCGCCCATCAGCGCGGTATTGAGCGCCACGGCGACGTCGCTTGCCGGCGCGAGCTTGCCGAGATGCGCCGCGAGCGCGGGATCGTTGGCGGAGAGCGCGGCGGCGAGCGAACCGACGGCGAGGCCGGGCTCCAGCGCCGCGATGTCGGAGAGTTCCGGAACGAAGGCGCCATCGACAAACACGAGCCGGCGGCTCTCGACGTCGCCGATGAGCGCGCCCGCGGTCTTCGCGTCGCGCCTTGGCCGCGGCATCGGGCGGGCTCGCCAGCGGCTTTGCCTCGCGCATCAGCGCGCGCAGGTCGGTATATTTCCAGTCCTCGACGCGGCGATGCGGCAGGCCTTCCTTGGCGAAGAGGTCGAAGGCGGCCGCGCGCTGCGCGGCGACGGCGTCGCTGCCGGGAAGCCGCGAGCGCGCCTGCGCGAACGCCTGCGCCAAGGCGGTCTCCGCCGCGGTCTTCATCACCGTCACCTCGGCCAGCGCATTCATTCGTCTTCGCTCGCTGCGAGCCGCGCGCGGCTCACGCCGCGACCTCTTCCTGGTACTCGGCATAACCACGCGCTTCGAGCTCCAGCGCCAACTCCTTGCCGCCGGTCTTCACGACGCGCCCGCGCGAGAGGACGTGCACCACGTCGGGCACGATGTAGTTGAGGAGCCGCTGGTAATGGGTAATGACGACGAAAGCGCGCTCTTTCGAGCGCAGCCGGTTGACGCCGTCGGCGACGATCTTGAGCGCATCGATGTCGAGGCCGGAATCGGTCTCGTCGAGCACCGCGAGCCGCGGCTCGAGGAGCGCCATCTGCAAAATCTCGTTGCGCTTCTTCTCGCCGCCGGAGAAGCCGACATTGACCGCGCGGCGCAGCATCTCCTGATCGATGCCGAGCCTCTTCGCCACCTCGCGCACCTTCTTCAGGAATTCCGGCGTCAACAGCTCCGCCTCGCCGCGCTTCTTGCGCTGCGCATTGAGCGCGGTGCGCAGGAAGGTCATGCTGGCGACACCGGGGATTTCCAGCGGATATTGGAAGGCGAGGAAGAAGCCGGCGGCGGCGCGTTCGTCGGGCTCCATGTCGAAAAGGTTCTTGCCGTTGAACAGCACCTCGCCGGCCGTCGGCGTGTAGTCCTTCTTGCCGGCGAGCACATAGGCGAGCGTCGATTTGCCGGAGCCGTTCGGCCCCATGATCGCATGCACCTCGCCGGCATTCACGGCGAGATCGAGACCTTTGAGAATTTCCTTGCCGTCGATTTCGACGTGAAGATTCTTGATTTCCAGCAATGCCATTCCGAACTCCAGTCTTTCCTTCGACCGGCGGCGCCGGCTAATCGTTCCCCAGCGCCAGCGCCATCCACCCTCGGTCTTGAGCCAGGTCCACCTAAAAACGACGCGGTCGCTACGACCAGCATGATCACGGCGGACCGCAGCGACATTTGGCTCGCTCCACTTCGCCACGCATCCGACAACGATCGCGAGATAGACCAACATCAGTACCAGCCTTGCCAGTGACCGTCGCGCCATAGCCGAATCGCTTTTGTTTGAACCAGTAGTGTCATGACGACCTCCATGTTCATCCGACGCTGCCTTCGAGCGAAACCGAAATCAGCTTCTGCGCCTCGACCGCGAATTCCATGGGCAGCTGCTGCAGCACGTCCTTGACGAAGCCATTGACGACCAGCGCGGTCGCCTCCTCGGCCGACAGTCCGCGCTGCCGGCAATAGAACAGGATCTCTTCCGAGATCTTCGAGGTGGTCGCCTCGTGCTCGAACACGGTCGAGGAATTTTTCGCCTCGATATAGGGCACCGTGTGCGCGCCGCAGTGCTCGCCGATCAGGAGCGAGTCGCAATTGGTGAAGTTGCGCGCGCCGCTGGCGCGGCGGTGGGCGGTGACCAGGCCGCGATAGGTGTTGTTCGAGTGCCCGGCGGCGATGCCCTTGGAGATGATGCGGCTCGTGGTGTTCTTGCCGAGGTGCAGCATCTTGGTGCCGGAATCGACCTGCTGGTAGCCGTTGGAGATGGCGATCGAATAGAACTCGCCGCGGGAATTGTCGCCGCGCAGAATGCAGCTTGGATATTTCCAGGTGATCGCCGAGCCGGTCTCGAGCTGGGTCCAGGAAATCTTCGAGTTCTTGCCGCGGCAATCGCCGCGCTTGGTGACGAAATTGTAGACGCCGCCGCGGCCATTGGCGTCGCCCGGATACCAGTTCTGGATGGTCGAATACTTGATCTCGGCGTCGTCGAGCGCGATCAGTTCGACGACAGCGGCGTGGAGCTGGTTCTCGTCGCGCACCGGGGCGGTGCAGCCTTCGAGATAGCTGACATAGGAGCCCTTGTCGGCGATGATCAGCGTGCGTTCGAATTGACCGGTGTTGCGCTCGTTGATGCGGAAATAGGTGGAGAGCTCCATCGGGCAGCGAACGCCCGGCGGCACGTAGACGAAGGAGCCGTCGGAGAACACCGCCGAATTGAGCGTGGCGAAGAAATTGTCGCTGATCGGCACCACCGTGCCGAGATATTTCTTCACCAGATCGGGATGCTCCTGCAGCGCCTCCGAGATCGGCATGAAGAGCACGCCGGCCTTGGCGAGCTCGGCCTTGAACGTGGTCGCGACCGAAACCGAGTCGAACACGGCATCGACGGCGACGCGGCCATAGCCGTTACCGCCTTCGCCTTCGGCAGCGCCCTCGCCTTCCTCGTTCGCCGGCCTCTGGATGCCGAGGAGCGCCTCGCGCTCGCGCAGCGGAATGCCGAGCTTCTCGTAGGTGCGCAGGATCTCCGGGTCGATCTCGTCGAGCGACTTCGGCCCGTCCTTCTTCTTCGGCGCCGAGTAGTAGTAGATGCTCTGATAGTCGATCGGGCCGTACTCGACCTTGGCCCATTTCGGCTCGTGCATGGTCTGCCAGCGCCGGAAGGCGTCGAGCCGCCAGGCCAGCATCCATTCGGGCTCGCTCTTCTTCGCTGAGATGAAGCGGACCGTATCCTCGGTGAGGCCCAGGGGGGCCTTGTCGGATTCGATCAGCGTCTCGAAGCCATACTTGTATTGGTCAACATCGATCCGCCGCACCTGATCGACGGTCTCTTGTACTGCCGGCATTCGTCCCTCCGCTCACGGTTTCAAGGACCGCGGGTTGGATTTGTCGGTATGGTTCGGTGTCCCTGGTCCCTGGTCACCCCGTGAAATCGGTCGTCGATACAGCCATTTAGGCGCCCCACTCAGGCAGCCATCCCAGGCCGTTCCTTAGAACCCTTAGATAATGCACCCGACACCTTTCTCCAAGCGGCGAGGAACCGATCGATATCGGCCTTGGTCGTCGTCCAGCCCAAGCTGACGCGCACCGCGCCGCGCACCAGCGCGGGCGAAACGCCCATGGCGGCAAGGACATGCGAGGGCTGCACCTTGCCGGAGGAGCAGGCGGCGCCGGAGGAGACCGCGACCCCTTCGAGGTCGAAGGCGATGACCGCAGTCTCCGCCTTCATGCCTTCGAGGGCAAACAGCGTCGTGTTCGGCAGGCGCTCGACGCCAGTGCCGGCGCCGAAAATCACCGCACCCGGGCTGATTGCGCGCAGCCCACCCTCCAGCTCATTGCGCAGCGCCAGCATGTGCGCCGCCTCGGCCGCGGTCTGCTGTCGGACCGCGGCAGCGGCTGCGCCGAAGGCGGCAATGCCGGCCACGTTCTCGGTGCCGGCGCGCATGCCGCGCTCCTGCCCGCCGCCGCGGATGAGCGGATCGGGGAGATGGATCGCCTCGCTTCCACGCACCAAGGCGCCGACGCCCTTCGGGCCGCCGATCTTGTGCGCCGAGAGCGTCAGCAAATCCGCACCAAGCGCGCCGACATCGCATGGCACGCGTCCCACCGCCTGCACCGCGTCGACGAGGAGGAGCCCGCCGGCCGCATGCACGATCGCGCCGGCTTCCGTGACCGGCTGCACCACGCCGGTCTCATTGTTGGCGAGCATGATCGAAACGAGCGGCCTTGGAGCCTTGGCCAGAACCTGCGCCAGCGCTGCAAGGTTCACCCGGCCGTCGGCGTCGACCGCAATGTCGGCAATCGCCTCGGCGGGGAACCGTCCGCCAGCACGCACCGAGGAGTGCTCGATGGCCGACATCAATAGCCGCTCGCGCGGCCGCTTCTCGCCGGCGGTCTCGATCGCCGGCGTCAGCGCCAGCATGTTGGCTTCGGTGCCGCCGGAGGTAAAGAACACATCCGCCGGCCTTGCGCCGACCAGCGCCGCGATCTCCGCGCGTGCGCGCTCGATCAGGCTCCGGGCGGCGCGGCCCTCGGCATGGACCGAGGAGGGATTGCCGGCGAGCGCCAACGCATCGTGGAGCGCCTCGCGCGCCTCGCGCCGCATCGGCGCCGTGGCGTTCCAGTCGAGATAGACGCGCTCCGTCATTGCCAACGCCTTTGGCCGGTTCCCTGGTCCGATTCGGTGACCGATGCCTTGTTCTCAAGCCTGCGGATGCGCATCTGTGGCTTCGTTGCGACAAGGAAAGGGGCCGATGCCGCCGTGGCGCTTGCTTTTTGTCCCCTGCCCCGTGCTAGAAGGCCCGAGTCAATGTCTGCGCCGCTGCCGTATCCGCGACCACGTCAAAAATCTGAAATGGTTCTAGACGCTTACGTGCGCCCGCGGGGGCCGTCAAGCAACCGGGCAGGAAGCCCGCGCCAGCGATCCAATCGAGGTTAAATCATGCCCGAGGTCATTTTCACGGGACCTGGAGGCCGCGTCGAGGGCCGCTACCACCCCGCGCGGCAAAAGAACGCGCCGATCGGCATCGTGCTCCATCCGCATCCGCAATTCGGCGGCACGATGAACCACCAGATCGTGTACCAGCTCTACTATGCGTTCGTGCACCGCGGCTTTTCCGCGTTGCGCTTTAATTTTCGCGGCGTCGGGCGCAGCCAGGGCGGGTTCGACCACGGCATCGGCGAACTTTCGGACGCCGCCTCGGCGCTTGATTGGGCGCAGTCGGTCAACCCGGAAGCGCGCTCGTGCTGGATCGCCGGCTTCTCCTTCGGCGCCTGGATCGGCATGCAGCTCTTGATGCGCCGACCGGAAATCGAGGGTTTCATCTCGATCGCGCCGCCGGCGAACCTCTACGATTTTTCCTTCCTCGCCCCCTGCCCGTCCTCCGGCCTCATCATCCACGGCGACAAGGACGCGGTGGTGCCGCATCGCGACGTGACCGGCCTCGTCGAGAAGCTGAAGACCCAGAAGGGCATCGTCATCGAACAGAAAGTCGTTGCCGGCGCCAACCACTTCTTCGACGGCAAGATCGAACCGCTGATGAGCTCGGTCGGGGCCTATCTCGACAAGCGGCTCGGCAAAAGCGGCGACCGGCGCACCAGCGCGGCGTAAGCCGCCGCGGTTGGACGCTGCTCAAGCCCGGCCGAAGGACTCCGGCATCACCAGGCCCATGGTCTGCATCGCCTCGCCGATCTCGGCGACGTAGCCGAAGGTGCAATCGGCGAGCCTTTCCCCGTTCGGCATGACGATGTCGGTGAACCGTCCCCTGCCCTCCGCGGCTGCCTTCATGCGGCCGACGAGCTCGGCGGCCTGCTCCAGGCCGAGAATCGTTTTTGCCATTTTTCTTCTCCCTCGATGAATTTTTTGCGCCCGCGAGCGCAGGCCGATAACGGGTCGAACGAGCCTACGCCGCCTGGCCGTGCGTCGCGGCGGCGGTGTGGGCGTCGTGGATCGCGCCGACCGAACGTTCGACGGCCGTCCACAGCCGCGCGACCTCGGAGGTGGCGACCGAGTCGGGCGTCGACTCGCAGATGCTGGCGCCGGCGGCGAGGGTCAGCACATAGCCGGCGCGCTGGCTGATCTGCCCCGCCCAGACCGGGATGCCGAGCTTGTCGAAGAACGCCCGCGACTGCGCCACTGCCGGCGCTTCCTTCTCGCCGCGCTTCGGCGGCGTCGCGTTGAGCACGACGGCGTAAGGCTTGTTGCGCGCGCGCGCGGTCGCGACCGTCTCGCGCACGGCGTTGAGATCGAAAAATCCCGGCCGCGCCGGAACGAGGACGAGGGTCGCCGCGCGAATCGCTTCCTGCGCCACCACCCACATGCTCGCCGCGGTGTCGATGAACGCCCATTTGTAGCCATCGACCATCGCCGAAGTGAGCGCCCGTTCGATGCCGCGGGCGCCGCTCATCAGCGGCGGCTGCCCGTCGGCGCGCAGCGAATGCCAGAGCGAGACCGAGCCTTGCGGATCGGCGTCGATGACGACGCAGCGCTCGCCGATCTTGTGGCAGTAGGCCGCGAGATGGGCGGTCAACGTGCTTTTGCCCGCTCCGCCCTTTCGGGACGCCATGGTGATGATGTTCATGCGCGATTCTCCCGATCGCCCAGCCTGGGGGATGCTGGGGCGAACAAGGTTAACAAAGGGTTGCCGAGCTATCCGGCTCAAGCCGGGCAGCACCTGACCAAAGGGGTCGCGGCCGCCGGTTTTCCCTCTCTGCTCCAGGGCTTGGCGGGCAGCCTTCAACCGCCGGTGGAGCTCGATGTCAGGCCCGCACGCGTTCGAGCGCGCGCATGATGACACGCTCCGTCATTTCCAAGTCGTCGACAGTCGCGGTCGGCCGCCTCGCCGATGGCTTTCGATTGCGGGATGACGCTACAGAAGGTTGGATTCGCTCGGGCTTGGAGTTGGTGCCCTGATCAAATTGGCGTCGATCGCTGATGAAATGGTCTTGGCCTTGTCGTCTTGGCCTTGGTCGTCTTGGCCTTGATCGTCTTGGCCTAGATCGTCGAGAACGTGCGGAGCGAGGTTTTCGTCGATCCAGTCGGACTGCGCGTAATAGGTGACAATCGGTTCGCGCCGCGCAGCGGCAAGCTTCATGATGAGGCGAGACAGAAGGGCGGCAGCCGCCAACCCGAGCGCTACAGGAAGGAGCATTTCCGCCGGCGTCGCCGGCGGAGGCTGCTGCAGCGCTGCGCCGGCCGCCGCAGCGTGCTGCCTGATGTTCTGCGCGTCCGGGGAGATCAGAGCGTCGGCCTTACGTCGAAACGAGCCATCGCCGGCATCGTCTGAAACTGTGATCGAATTCCTCGCCGCGGGCGCAGCAATCGCGAGCGGAGGATCGGGCCACACCGTCGCGGCCGCCGGCGCCGACGCTGGCGTCCGAACGCCGGTCTGCGCTGCGTCTTCCTGCGGCACGACCGTCGGCGAAACCGAGGGCGCGGCACTTCCGTCCGGCGCGTTTCGGCGTGAGCAGGCTCGTTCGTCGTCGCGCTGATCATCGGAGCCGGCTGTCGTTTGACGGAAAGCATTTTGACGCGCGGCAAGGACGCAGCGCCGTCGCCGGGCGTCGCCGAATTCGCCGCGCCGACCGGCGCGGCCGCAACCGGCGTTGCTATGGACGGCGCGGGCGACCGACGCCGATGGCGCGGCCTCGGGCTCGACTTGCGCAGCCGCTTGTTGCGACGCTTGGCCGGGAGCGCGCAGGTACCAGCACTTGCGCTGCTTCGCCCAATCCATGCGATAGTACCAATGGCTCCCCTGCGGCGCAGGAGAGTTCGGCGCAGCGAGACAATCATCCGCGTGCGCAACATCGACCGGCATGCTGACGCTCGCGCCCGCCAAGAAAGGCGTCGAAACGAGCGCGATCAAACCGATGGGCCTTGGGATACGCAGGAACATACTCCCCCTCCCGCCGCGACCGAGGGCTGTGAGTGTCGTTGCAAAATTCGATGGTAATGCGTTGCAAATTCGGCGATTAGCGCGTTTGATTGCGATGAGATTGCGGTGCGCGAATTGATAGACAGGGAAGGCGTTTGCGACCTCCTGGTTGAGGTCTGCCGATAATGAGGTGAAGCGATGGCATCCGGGCCTAGCAGGCGGTCGCGCTGGCGTGCCGCAATCCTCCTCGGCGCGCTCTTCGCCGCTGGAAGCCTGACGGCGCAGGACTCGGCACGCGCCGAGGGATTGTTCGACTTCTTCTTTGGATCGCAGGAGCGCGCCGCGCCGCCGCCGGAGCATCCCCCGCCTGCCGCCAGTGTCGGACGGGTAGCTCCGGCGCGGCTCGGCTCGGAGAGTGTGAACGAGAGCGGCGGCAGCACCGGACATTCCGTTGCGTTCTGCGTGCGGCTTTGCGACGGCCAGCACTTTCCCTTGGAGAATATGACCAAGGCCACACCGACGGAAACTTGCCGGGCGATTTGCCCGCACAGCAAGACCAAGGTCTTTTTCGGCACCGAGGTCGCCAGCGCCGTCGCCCAAGACGGCCAGCGCTACACCAATCTCGACACCGCGTTCGTGTACCGCAAACAATTGGTGGCCAACTGCACCTGCAACGGCAGGGACGCCTTCGGCCTTTCCTCATTCGATGTGAAGAGCGATCCGACCTTGCGGCCCGGCGACATCGTCTCCGGCAAGGACGGGCTCTTTGCCTATACCGGCAAGTCCGCAGCGGGTGCGGCCTTCGCGCCGGTCAATCCGGCCACGCTTCCCGCCAACATGAAGCCCGGACCCCCACCGCCCGCGCCGGCGACGGACGCGGAGACGACCGCCGACGACGAACCAGGGACGATCGTGCAGCCGGCGAAGCGGTGAGTTCGGAACGCGCCCGGCAAGCGTGCCGCTCGTCATCCCGATCGCCAGGACCGAAGACTTGCTGCACGCGGTTCTCCGCCGCGCGCGGCGCTGGCATTGCCGGCTCTTCGGGTTGAATCACGCGCCGGACCTGTTACACCAACGCTGCCGCCGCGGGCGAACGGCGGCAAATATCGGACATCGATGAGCGCGTACAAATCGGACTTCCTCAACGTCCTCGCCAGCCGCGGCTTCATCCATCAGGTCTCGGAGCCGGAGGCGCTGGATGCGCTCGCGCGCTCGTCGGCGATCACCGCCTATATCGGTTTCGACTGCACCGCGCCGTCGCTGCATGTCGGCTCGCTGCTGCCGATCATGATGCTCTACTGGCTGCAGCAGACCGGCCACCGGCCGATCGCGCTGATGGGCGGCGGCACCACGCGCGTCGGCGATCCGTCCGGCAAGGACGAAAGCCGCCGGCTCCTGACCGACGAGGCGATCGACGAGAACCTCAAAGGCATTCGCGCCATCTTCGCGAAATTCCTCAAATTCGAGCGACGCCGGCGGCAGCGCGATCATGGCCAACAATGCCGACTGGCTCAACACGCTCAACTACATCGATTTCCTGCGCGACGTCGGCCGGCACTTTTCGGTCAACCGCATGCTGTCGTTCGATTCGGTGAAGCTGCGGCTCGAGCGCCAGCAGGAACTATCGTTTCTCGAATTCAACTACATGATCCTGCAGGCCTACGATTTCGTCGAGCTCCACCGGCGTTACGGCTGCGTGCTGCAGATGGGCGGCTCCGATCAGTGGGGCAATATCGTCAGCGGCATCGATCTCGGCCGCCGGCTGCAGAATGCGCAGCTCTTCGCGCTGACCTCGCCGCTGATCACCACCTCCTCCGGCGCCAAGATGGGCAAGACCGCGGCCGGCGCGGTGTGGCTCAATGCCGACCAGGTGAGCCCGTATGAATATTGGCAGTATTGGCGCAACACCGAGGACGCCGATGTCGGGCGGTTCCTGAAACTGTTCACGGTGCTGCCGCTCGACGAGATCGAGCGGCTTGCCGCGCTCAAGGGCGAGGAGATCAACGAGGCGAAGAAGATCCTCGCCACCGAGGCGACCGCGCTTGTTCACGGCCGCACCGCGGCGGAGCGAAGCGGCGGCGACCGCGCGCACGACCTTCGAGGAAGGCGGCCTCGGCGCCAACCTGCCGACCGTCGAGATGTGCCGCGGCCGAGCTCGAAGAGGGCATCGGCGTATCTCGGCCGCCTTGATTCACGCCGGGCTTGCTGCCTCGAAGGGCGAGGTGCGCCGAGCAGATCGCCAACAATGGCATCGCGGTCAATGACAGCCGACATTCAGCGACTAGGACTTTACGATTGGTGAGAAGGATCTTACGGCTGAGGGCGTGATCAAGCTCTCGTTCGGCCGCAAACGACACGTGCTGCTGAAGCCGGTCTGATCGAAATCTCCGCGGCGCTCCTATTGGCGCGGGCCGTATGCCGGCGCCGGCGGCACCGGCGCAATTTCGTCCGCGCTGCCATTATTGTTGGCGGGAAACTCGAACACCTTGCGCAGCAATCCCGGCGCCAGCGCCGAGATCGGATTGATGTGCAGCACCGGATTGCCCGGCCGGCCGACGACTTCATAGGTGATGCCGAGCGAGCCCTTCCTTCTCGCCGCCGAGGAACAGACCGACCAGCGGCAACTGCCCGAGCAGATTGTTCGGACCGTAGAGCGGAACCAGCGTGCCGCGCAGGTGCACCTCGTCGCGCGCGTAATCGATCAGCCCGTCGATGGTGCCGCCGATGAGCGGCCCGCGCACCACGCCCTCGCGCAAGGCGACACTGCCCGGTACGCGCGTGAACTCGACCCGCATGCCGGAGAAGTCGATGGTGTTGCGGCGGTTCTGCGGTCTGCCGGCCACGGCCTGCTCGAGTTGCGTCTCGTCGTGGACGGCAAAATTGTGGGCGTTGAGCACACCCTGCTGCACCGGATTGACCGCGGAAGGCGGATCCATGACGACCGACACCTGCCCGCCGGTCATGCGCGCATAGACATCGGTGAAGCGGAAGAAAGCGCCGGCATCGGCGCTCTCGAGGTCGACCAGCTGGCGGCCGCCGGCGCCGCCGCGCAGATCGCCGGTCAGCGACGCGTCGCGTCCGATCTTGGCGGTGAGGCCCAAGCTGCGGATTTCGCCGGCCCGGCGCGACATCCGCAACGAGAGACCGCGCAACGCCTCGCCGTTGAAGCCGACGACGGCGCCGAGCTTCATGTCGACGTCGACGTCGGCGGTCTGGCGATTGGAACGCTGGCTCGGCGATCCGCCGCCGGCCGCGGCCTTGACGAAGCCGCGGGCGTCATAGACGTCGCCGCGCATGGTCACGCGCAGCGTGCCGTCCGATGCGCGGTCCACTTTGAGGCTGGTGCGGTCGCCATCGGAGAAGCCGTAGGCCGGGAAATTGGCCGATTGCAGTTCGCCCGAAGCGTCGAAATCGACCGTGCCTTTCACGCCGCCGCCGGCGCCTTCGATGAGCAGATCCTCGATGCGGGTCGATTGCGGCTTGCTGAGCAGCGTGAAAGTGGCGCGCGCCGGCTTGCCGGACGGCTTGGTCCAGCCCGGCAACAGGCCGTCGATCTGCGCCGGCGTGAGATCGGCCTCGATGTTGAAGCGGCCCTCGCGGTCGGACCCGGTCGTGACCCGCCCGGCAAGCCGCACCGGAATCGAGCCGTTGATCGCGCCGCCAGGATCGAGGCCGAGACTTTTCCGCGCCGCCTCGTCGAGCATGCCCTGCAGGCGGATTTCCGCCTCGGCCTCGCCGCGGTTCTTGCGGTATTCGAGACTAACCGGCGCTTCGCCGACCTTGACGTCGCCTTTGAGCTGGAAGCCCTGCTGCGTGGCGTTCGCGCGCAGCGTCGCGGCCTCGACTTTCTGGCCCATGATCATGTGGTCGGCGGAGAAGTTCGTAGCGTCGACGGTGATCGCATAAGTCGTCGATCCCGGCGGCGGGTCGGCCTTGATCGGGATGCCGAGCGTGACCGAGGCGCTCATCGTTCCGCGGACCGTGGCCGGATCGAACGGCAGGTCGGAAACGTCGCGCAGGCGGTCCGTGCGCAAGAGCTCCGCCGCGGCCGGCACCGGACCTTCGAGCTTGAAGCGCACGCGCGCGGCCGGCGTCGCCGCCGCGGTGTCGGGCACTTCGAACGCGCCGGCAGACATCGTCAGCTTGCGCGCCGAGGACAGATCGGCGGTCGCCTTGCCGAGCGTGACCACGGCGTCGCGGCCGACAATGTGCACGTTGAGGTCGGCGTCGCGCAGCGCCGGCAGGCCGTCGAGCGGGCGGATCAGGCAGTTCGTCGCCAGCGCGTCGAGCGACAATCCGTCGTCGGGCACCGGCGAGCCGCTGGTCTTGAGCGATTCGAGCGGCGCGTTCACGGCGATGACGATGCGCTCGAGCGTGCCGCCGGTGAGATGATCGCTGAACCAGTCGCGCACTTTGGGCGAGACGAAGAACGGCCAGATGCGCTTGAGCGAGTCGACCGGCATGCGCGTGCCGGCAACGCCGACCGCAAGCCGCGGCTCGCCGGAAAGATCGAGATTGCCGGACAGGCGACGCCGACGTCGGAGTTGCCGAAATCGCCCTCATCGACGACCAGACGGCGCTTGGTCGCATCATAACGGCCGCTCACGGCGATGCGATTGAGGACCAGAGGATCGCCGGACGTGCCGGGCGCGGTCAGAACGACGGTGCCGCCGCCGATCTTGAACGCCCAGTTGCCGCTGGCCTCCTCCGGCGCGTCGACCCTGCCGATCAGCGTGATGCGGTTGCCGCCGGACAGAATCTGCAGCGGCACCGACAAGATGCGGTTCGCCGGCGTCCCAATTGAACTGGAACTCGGCGCGATCAAGCGCGAGCCGGCCGTCTTCGTCATGCGCGTCGCTGACGAACCCGGCATCGGCGACGATCCGTCCGGACAGGCTTTGCGGCAACGCCGTCGGGCCCGATTTCTCCATGCAAGGTCGCGCTCAGAGGCAGGTCGGTCACGATATTGCCGTCGCCGAGGCGCGAGGCGAGCAAGAGGTCGCTGGCGGCGACGTGACGGCCTTCGACGTCGATGCTGCGGGAGCCGTTCCCGGTCGGCTTGATCGCCGCGCTCAACCCCCACGGATGCTGGGGATTGTCCGAGCCCATCGTGACCACGACGCCGCCGCCTTGCGGCCGCTCGAGCGCTGAGCGTGATGCCCTTGAAGGTCCAATGCTTGCCGGTGCGCTTATCGTCGACGGTGAGATTTCCGTCCTTGAGGCCGAGCTCGCGCAGACCGTGGCCGTCGAGCCCGGTCTCGCCAATGCCGTCGATCCAGGAGAGAAGCGCGGCGAAAATATCGCGGGCGCGGCCCGGCGCGGGGCGTTGTCCGTCGGTCGCGGGAATGGGCGCCGGGGTCGCGGCCGGGCGCGGCGCATTTGCCGACGCGGCCTGTTGCGCGGCCTGCTCCCGCTTCTCTTGCGCGGAGCGCAGCAGCGCCGCGGCGGTGGAGGACGGCACCGACGCAGTCGCGATCGGATGCTTGTCGGCGCCGGCAAAGACGGTGACGCCGCCGTCCTGCTCGATGCGCACGGCCATTTCCGCGCCGACGAGATTGAGACTTTCGGCGCGCAAATGGCCGCTGAGCAGGCCCATGCCGGAGACGCGCACCTCCGCCTTCGGCGCGCTCGCCACCACCGTGCCGTCGGCATCGCGCACCACGATGTCGCGGATGCGCACCGCGGTGCCGCCGTTCTCGGTATGCTCGATCTGGGTGCCGCCGACCTCGACGTGATGATGACTGCCGAAATTCTCCTCGATGGCGGCTGCGAGCCAGGGGGTCACGACGTCGAGCTGGATCGGCCCGCTCGCGAGCCGCCACCAGAGCGCGAGGCAGCCGAGGACCGTTACGCCGACGAGGACGCCGATCCCGATCGCGGTGCGCTGGAACAGACGGCGGTGGAGGAAGAAGAACCGGCGGTAGAAAGGCTCGAACGGGAGCGGGTTTTCCTGCCCAATCTCGCCGCCGTCAATGGCGACGACCTTCGCCGGCCGCCGCAGTTCGACGACCGACCCCTCGCGGAAGCGCCGCGCCCTGCCTTCTGGTTCGTCATGCCCCCTCGGGCGTCCCCTCGTCCGCAGTGCTTTAGAAGGACGTCGCCGCCAGACTAGCCCGCGCGTGCAAGACCCCGAACAACCTGCCAGGCCGAACCCGCCCGCTCGCGCCGGTACAGCATGTGGCAGAATGCCCCCCGGAAAGCGTCGAAAGGAAGGCATATGCCCCGCGAACTCGCCCCAGGGACGCCAAGGCCCCGGCATTCACGCTCCTCCCGCGACGGCGGCGGAAGCGTTTCGCTGGCCGACTTCGCCGGTCGGGCAGTCGTCCTCTATTTCTATCCGCGCGCCGACACTCCGGGCTGCACCAAGGAGGCGATCGACTTCTCCCGCCTCAAGGGCGCGTTCGCCAAGGCCGGCGCCGAGGTTCTCGGCGTTTCCGCCGACCCGGTGCCGGCGCAGGACAAATTCAAGGCCAAGCACAAGCTCGCCATCGCGCTCGCCTCCGACGAGAAGCACCGCATGCTCGAAGCCTATGGCGTGTGGCAGGAGAAATCGATGTACGGCCGCAAGTTCATGGGCATCGCCCGCACGACCTTCCTGATCGACGCCGATCAGCGCATCGCGCGCATCTGGCCGAAGGTCTCGGTCGCCGGCCATGCCGAGGAGGTCCTCGCCGCTGTCGAAGCGCTGTGAGGACCGCGGATATGCCGGCCTCCGGACGTCGGCCAGGGTTGCCGAAGCATTTACCCAAGCCGACAAAATGCCCGCGGCAATTTCCTGAATATTAACCATAAGCCCCTCAAATGCTGCCCCGGTGCGGCCGGCGCCTACTGACCGGCGCGGTGGGGAGCGTCGATGTCGGCGTGGACAGCGTCTCAGTCGCAGTCGCGGCAAACTCCGCGCAGTCCCGGGCGCCCCGCCGAATCGCATCACCGGCACGCCAGCCGGGCCGCCGCCGGCAACGGCTACACCATTGCGCACGCCGGACGGCAGATCAGGTTCGGACCGGTTGCATTCTGGATCGCCGTCGGCACCGTGGTCATCGATGGCCGGCTGGTCGGTCGCGAGCGCGACCTACTTCGCCTTCCGCGACGACGTGCTCAAAAGCCTCATCGCCCGCGAGGCCGAGCAGCAATTCGCCTATGAGGACCGCATTGCCGAACTGCGCGCGCAGATCGACCGCACGACGAGCCGGCAAATGCTCGATCAGGAGCAATTCGAGCAGAAGCTCGACGCACTTATCCGCCGGCAGACGACGCTGGAATTGCGCGCCGCGGCGCTGAGCAGCGTCGGCGACCCGACCGTGACCGGCTCGATCAGGGGCGCGGCGCGGGCCGGCGACGCGGCCGCACCCGCAAGACCTTCGCCGATGAGCGATGCGCTTGCCGCTCCGCAACGTCCGGACCGCGGCACGTCGCTCGAGCCCGCACGGATGCCGGCGAACGGCAAGCCGAGGAAGGAAGCGGCCGTCGACGGAAGGCTCGCGCGCCTCGAGGCTTCGCTCGATCGCATCGAGGGACGCCAGGAGGCGACGCTCCGGCAGATGCAGGACCGCTACGAAAGCAAGACCCGCCAGCTTCGCGGCGTCTTCGTCGTGCTCGGTCTCAAGCACGACGCTCCGGCGCCGGCGACCGGCGGTCCGTTCGTCCCGCTGAAGCTGCCCGGCGAGGGCCGCGAGTTCGAGCGCGCGCTCACCCGCGTCAATGTTGCCCGCGCGCAGGCCGAACAGCTCAGCCGCGCGCTGATCGCGATCCCGGTGCGCAAACCGGTCGCCGGCGATATCGATCTCAGCTCGACCTTCGGGGTGCGCGTCGATCCGTTTCTGCATGTGGCGGCGATGCATACCGGGCTCGATTTCCGCGGCGAGGTCGGCGATCCGATCCACGCCACGGCGGCCGGCACCGTCACGGCGGCCGGCTGGAGCGGCGGCTACGGCAAGATGGTCGAGATCGATCACGGGAACGGCCTCTCGACCCGCTACGGCCATCTTTCGCAGATCGACGTCGACATCGGCGACAAGATTCGCGTCGGCCAAATCGTCGGCCGCATGGGCTCGACCGGGCGCTCGACCGGCCCGCATCTGCATTACGAGACGCGGATCGACGGCGAGGCGGTCGATCCGCAGCGCTTCCTCAACGCCGGCGCCAGGCTCGACGGCGGCGGATAAACGCCGCTAAGCTGGCGGAATGATCCGCGTCCATCACCTCAACAATTCGCGCAGCCAGCGCGTGCTGTGGCTCCTCGAAGAGCTCAATCTGCCTTACGAGATCGTGCGCTATCAGCGCGACAAGCTGACCATGCTGGCGCCGGAGGCGCTCAAGCAGGTGCATCCGCTCGGCAAATCGCCGGTGATCGAAGACGATGGCCGCACGCTCGCGGAGACCGGGCTGATCGTCGAATATCTCGTCGACCGGCATGGTCCTGAGCTGGCGCCACCACGGAGTCCGACCTTTATTGGCGTTATCGCTATTGGCTGCATTACGCCGAAGGCTCGGCGATGCCGCCGCTTTTGGTGAAGCTCTATATCGACCGGCTCGGGCTTTTGGCATTGCCGGTCCGGCCCGTCGTGGCATCGCAATTGAAGGTTCACCTCGACTTCCTCGAAAGCGAATTGGGCGCTGCGCCCTGGTTCCTGGGCGAGCGCTTCTCGGCCGCCGACATCATGCTGAGCTTTCCGCTCGAAGCGGCAACGGCGCGTGCCGGGCTCGATGCGACACGTCCGAACCTCTTCGGCTTCCTGCAGCGCATCCACGAGCGCCCGGCCTATCGGCGCGCGCTGGAAAAGGGCGGCGCTTACCGATACGCGAAGTAAAGCCTGTATGTGCCGTCGCGCATTGGCGCCGATGACCGACGGCGTCGGCACCGTATCGGGTGGCTATTCGACGTCCTCGACCTCGGCCGGCGCCGTGCCGAAGGCCTTCTGCGCCAGCGCGGCTTCCATGAAGTGGTCGATATCGCCGTCGAGCACGCCGCCGGTGTTGGAGGTCGAGACGCCGGTGCGCAGATCCTTCACCATCTGATAGGGCTGCAGCACGTAGGAGCGGATCTGGTGGCCCCAGCCGATATCGGTCTTGGCGGCCTGCTCGGCGGCGGCTTTCTCCTCGCGCTTCTTCAGTTCCAGCTCGTAGAGCCTGGCGCGCAGCATCTGCCAGGCCTGGGCGCGGTTGCGATGCTGCGAGCGGTCGTTCTGGCAGACGACCACGATGTTGGTCGGGATGTGGGTGAGGCGGATCGCCGATTCGGTCTTGTTGACGTGCTGGCCGCCGGCGCCGCCGGAGCGCATCGTGTCGACGCGCACGTCGGCCTCGTTGATGTCGATCTTGATGCGGTCGTCGACCACCGGATAGACGGTGACGCTGGCGAACGAGGTGTGCCGGCGCGCATTGGAGTCGAACGGCGAGATGCGCACCAGGCGATGCACGCCGTTCTCGGTCTTGAGCCAGCCATAGGCGTTGTGGCCCTTGACCTCGATGGTCGCCGACTTGATGCCGGCCTCCTCGCCCTGCGTCTCCTCGATGTAGTCGACCTTGTAGCCGTGCTGCTCGGCCCAGCGCACATACATGCGCAGCAGCATGTTGGCCCAATCCTGGCTCTCGGTGCCGCCGGCGCCGGCATGGACCTCGAGATAGGAGTCGTTGGCATCGGCCTCGCCGGAGAGCAGCGCCTCGAGCTCGCGGCGCGCGACCTCGGTCTTGAGCTTGCGCAAGGCCGCCTCGGCTTCGGCGATGACCTTTTGATCCTTCTCGGCCTCGCCGAGCTCGATCAGCGTCACCTGGTCGTCGAGCTCCTGCTCGATGCGGGAGAGCGCGGTCAGCTGATCGTCGAGCGCGGTGCGCTCCTGCATCACCCGGCTGGCGCGCTGCTGGTCGTTCCACAGATTGGGGTCTTCGGCCTGCCGGTTCAGCTCGGCAAGCCGCGCGCGCGCCTTGTCGACGTCAAAGATGCCTCCTCAGCAGCCCGACCGACTGCTTGATCTCGGCGACGATGGTTTCGATTTCCGCGCGCATGATGTCAGGTGTCAGATATCAGTGGTCAGTAATCAGATAAGGCCGGTCATTCAACTAGCACAATCGCCTTCTGATCTCTGACAACTGATTACCGATCGATCGCCTGATCTCAGTACAATCCGCCGGTGCCGCTGCGGACCGCGCGGTCGGCGTCGGGCGAGACCGGCAGCGCGCCGCCGCTCGCCGTCTCGGCGCCGATCACCGAATAGCTGTCGGGCGGCGCGGTGCCGGGCTTGAAGGCTTCGAGGATCGCGCGGGTGTCGCCCGGGCCGGCGCGCATGCCGGTCTTCGCATCGACGCGGATGAGCTTGATGCCGGGCGGCACGCGGAACGGGATCGGCGGCTTGTCGGCGAGCGCAACCTTGATGAAGTCCCGGACGATCGGCGCGGCGAGCATGGCCGCCGGTGGCGCCGCGGGCGATGTGGCGCGGCTTGTCGTAGCCCATATAGACGCCGCAGACGAGGTCGGGCGAGAAGCCGATGAACCAGACGTCCTTCTCGTCATTGGTGGTGCCGGTCTTGCCGGCGATCGGCTTGCCGACGTCCTTGACCACCGTCGCGGTGCCGCGCTGGACGACGCCCTCCATCATCGAGGTGATCTGGTAGGCGGTCATCGGGATCGATCACCTGCTCGCGGCGATCGACCAGCGTCGGCTCGGGCTGGTCGTGCCATTTGTCGGCGTCGCAGCCGCATGCACTCGCGCTCGTCGTGCTTGTAGATGGTGTGGCCGTAGCGGTCCTGGATGCGGTCGATCAGGGTCGGCTTCACCCGGCGGCCGCCATTGTCGAGCATCGCATAGGCGGTGACCATGCGCAGCACCGTGGTCTCGCCGGCGCCGAGCGCATAGGACAGATAAGGCGGCAGGTCGTCATAGACGCCGAAGCGCTTGGCGTATTCGGCGATCAGCGGCATGCCGATGTCCTGGGCGAGCCGCACCGTCATCACGTTGCGCGACTGCTCGAGGCCGAAGCGCAGCGTCGAGGGGCCGTAGAACTTGCTGCCGTAGTTCTCCGGCCGCCAGATGCCGCCGCCCGCCCCATATCGATCTCGATCGGCGCGTCGAGGACGATGGTCGACGGCGTGTAGCCGTTGTCGAGCGCCGCCGCATAGACGATCGGCTTGAACGAGGAGCCGGGCTGGCGCAGCGCCTGGGTGGCGCGGTTGAACTGGCTCTGGTCGTAGGAGAAGCCGCCGACCATCGCCAGCACGCGGCCGGTATGCGGGTCCATCACCACCATGGCGCCGGAGATCTCCGGCACCTGGCGCAGCCGGAACTGGCCGTCCTCCTTCGCCGGCTCGACATAGACGACGTCGCCGGCGTTGAGCACCTGGCTCACGCGCTGGATCGGCTTTGCCGATCCGTTCGCCGGCTTCGCCCATTTGACGCCGTCGAGCGGCACGATGCCGACCTCGCGCTCCTTGACCACAGCGCCGCCGGGATCGCGCGCCGGCTGCAGGCCGATGCGCGCCGACTGGTCGTTGACTTCGAGCACCACCGCGAGCCGCCACGGATCGATGTCGGCCAGCGACTTCACGTCGGCGAGCTTGACGCCCCAATCGCCGGTGATGTCGATCTTGGTGACCGGGCCGCGACAGCCTTGCTGCTCGTCGAAATTGACGAGCCCGTCGATCATGGTCTTGCGCGCCAGCACCTGCAGCTTCGGGTCGAGCGTGGTGCGCACCGACAGGCCGCCCTCGTAGAGCTTCTTCTCGCCGTAGTTCTCGATAGATGTACGCGCCGCACCTCCTCGGCGAAATATTCGGCCGCGAAGATGTGCGCGCCGGTCGGCCGCACGGTGACGTTGAGCGGCTCCTTCTTCGCCTTGTCGCCGTCGGCGGCGGTGATGTAGCCGTCCTCGACCATGCGGTCGATCACGTAGTTGCGGCGCGCGATCGCCTCGTCGCGGTGGCGGAACGGATTGTAGTTGTTCGGCCCCTTGGGCAGCGCGGCGAGATAGGCGGCCTCGGCGACGGTCAGCTCGTGCACCGACTTGTCGAAATAGAGGAGCGAGGCGGCGGCGACGCCATAGGCGCCGAGGCCGAGATAGATCTCGATTGAGATAGAGCTCGAGAATCTTGTCCTTCGAATAGGTCCGCTCGATCTGAAGCGCCAGCAGCGCCTCCTTGATCTTGCGCGTGAACGACACCTCGTTCGTGAGCAGGAAATTCTTGGCCACCTGCTGGGTGATGGTCGAGGCGCCCTGCGGCCGGCGGCTGCCGCCGTAATTCTGCACGTAAAGGATCACCGCGCGCGCGCGATGCCGTTGAAGTCGAGCCCGCCATGCTCGTAGAAATTCTTGTCCTCGGCGGCGAGGAAGGCGTTGATCACGAGCTTCGGCACCGCCTGGATCGGCAGATAGAGCCGGCGCTCGTTGGCATATTCGGCGAGCAGCGAGCCGTCGGCGGCGTGCACCCGCGTCATCACCGGCGGCTCGTAATCCTGCAGCTGAGAATAGTCCGGCAGATCCTTGGAGAAATGCCACAAAAGGCCGGCGACCGCGCAAACGCCGACGAGGAACACGATGGTTCCGGCCGCGAACAGAAAGCCGAGGAAACGCAGCAACAGTTTCATCGAGAATGTCCCGCCCCGATGCGGACCGATCCTGGCGCCCAGCCGATCGGCGCGCGGCAATGCGGCTGACACCCACTGTGGCAGTATCTGGCCCGAAACCGCCACAGACCTTCCCGCGCATCGTCTTCCGTCGCTCCGTTTTTTGTTCAAACTGAGGCCATTGCCGCGAGGCAGCGCATCGCCGGAACCTCAATTCGCGCCGGCGCGCGCGCCGGCGACGTGGGTGGCGAAGATAGCCGTCGATCGCCTGCGCGATCGAATCCGCCGTGCGGTTGCGCCAGTGCGTCGGACAGCAGCGACTGCAGATCCTGCCGGTTGGAGACATAGCCGAGCTCGACCAGCACCGAAGGCACGTCCGGCGCGCGCAACACCCGGAACCCGGCCGATTTGAGCGGCTTCTTGTGCAGTCGCGTCGCCGGCTTCATTTCCGCGACCAGCTTGTGCGCGAACTGCACGGAAAAGCTCTTGGTCTCGCGCTGGGCGAGATCGATCAGGATGCCGGCGACGTCATCGGGCTCGGTCTTGAGATCGACGCCGGCGATGACGTCGGCGCGGTTTTCCTTCTCGGCGAGTCGCGCGGCCTCCGAATCGGATGCGGTCTCCGAGAGCGTGTAGACGCTGGCGCCCTGCGCATCGCCCTCGCCGTGCGGCAAGCGCATCGGCATGGATCGAGACGAACAGCGCGGCGCCGGCGTTGCGCGCAATGTGCACCCGGTCGGCGAGCGGGACGAAGGTGTCGTCGGTGCGCGTCATGACCACGCGGTATTTGCCGGACTTCTCGATGCGCGTCGCGCAGGCGCTGGGCGAAATCGAGGACGATGTCCTTTTCCATGCTCGCCGTTCGGCCCCTTGGTGCCGGTGTCGATGCCGCCGTGGCCGGGATCGAGCACGACGAGCGGACGCGGGTCGCCGCCGTTCGTCTGCGGCCGGCCGGCGCTCGGCGCCGCGGCGACGGGTGAGCCGGCTGTCGAGCGCGATCTTGCGCAGAAAGCTCTCGCGATCGGTCGCGACGAGCTCGAGCACGAGCCGCGCCGGCGCATCGACCGACGCGTCGATGACGAAGGCCTTGTCGATGCGCACCGGCTTGGTCAGATCGAACACGATGCGCGAGCCGCCCGGCATCACCAGGCCGAAGCGGAACGCCTTGATGAGGCCGCGGCCGCTCTCGCCGGTTTTCGGCGGCAGCGCGAAGGTCACCTGCGGCATGTCGATCACGACCCGGTAAGGGTCGGCAAGCGTGAAGGCGTGCAGGTCGATCTTGCGGCTCAGATCCATGACGAACCGGGTCTGCGATTCGTCGCCGCCGAGCCGGGCGTCGGTCGCGACCGGAGGCGAATCGGCCGCGGGCGCGACCACGGGCCTTCGGCCGCCGATGCGGCCACAGCGAAGATCAGCCGAGGAAAGCCCAGCTCGCCGCCCGGACAGCCATCGGTTGCAACCCTCCGCGCGCCTGTCTTACTCCATTAGGCAGGCGTGGTTAAACGAAACTTAAGTACCTATCTCTCAGCAACGTGGGATGGGCTAAAGAGGCGCGGCGGAACCGCCGCGTTCGGGCAAATCCCACAGGCTGCTTGCCAATTCCCCGCCGGCGGCCTTAAGAAGGACAGGCTGACGGTCAAGGTTCCGGTTGTGTCCCGTCAGGGCATCCGGCACGTCCGCCGCGATGGCTCCGCCCGATAACGGGGCGCGGCGGACGCTTTCGATTCCGCTCCGGCGCCAACAACGCGCCGACGGATGCGGAACGAGCGAGGCCGGTACCCTCAAGGAGAAGGGCAGCCGGAGCCCACTCGTGCGGCGCGTCGCTGACAGCGAAGGCTGTCGGAGCGCGTCGCCGATACCGTCAGCGGCGAGAGAATCGCGGCGGCGCCAAGCGCTGCCGTCCCACCGCGGTTTGGAGTTCATGTTCGAGGCGCAAGGCGAAGTTCGATCGGACTGGCGCGGCGGCGCTTACGCAGCGCTCGCCGGCTCGCCGACCGACTTCGCCGGCTGCGCCCGGAGTTTCCGATCCGTTTCATCCACCGACAATCGGCCGGCCCGCCGTCCTTCGCCGCCTTCGCGGCGCGGAGCGAGTGGCGCGCCGGCCCTTATGAGAATTGCCAATGGCCAACAAAATGCTCATCGACGCGACCCATCCGGAGGAAACCCGGGTGGTCGTCCTGCGCGGCAACCGCGTCGAGGAATTCGACTTCGAGTCCGCGCAGCCGTAAACAACTCCGAGGCAACATCTATCTGGCCAAGGTGACGCGCGTCGAGCCGTCGCTGCAGGCCGCGTTCGTCGACTACGGCGGCAACCGCCACGGCTTTCTGGCCTTCAGCGAAATCCATCCCGACTACTATCAAATCCCGGTCGCCGACCGGCAGGCGCTGATCGACGAAGAAGGACGCGCCCAGCGCGACGCCGAGGACGAGGACGACCGGCGCTCGCGCCGGCACCGCGGCCGAGGCCGGCCAGCGCCCGCGCGCCGCGACGAAGAGGTCGTGCGCGGCGCGGTGGCGGAGCGCCGCCGGCGACGCCGGCTGCCGCCGAGCAGCCGACGGAGTTCGCCGAGGAAGACCACCGGCCGCGAAATCGAACCGGCAAGCGACCGCCCCGGCCGAAGAGTCGGGAGCATGGGCTGCGACCGAGCCGCAATCGGCGAGCGAGCCGGAGCCGCTAGCGGCGCGAACCTGCGCCGGGCGGAGCCGAGCCGGGCGAGCCCTATCCGTCGGCGGCGGAAGCGACCGCCGGACCGGACGAGGATCATTCCGCACCAGCGGCGGCCGAGGCCGCCGCCGAAGCCGGCGATGACGACAACGGCGCTGCGCGCAGCCGCGACGGCGCGGGACGGCGCCGAGAACGGCGATGATGACGAAGCCGCCGAAGAGGTCGTCGAATTGGTCGGCGGCGCCGACGCGCTGGAGGAAGTCCCCGATCGCGCGCCGCGCTATCGCCGCCAATACAAGATCCAGGAAGTGATCAAGCGCCGGCAGGTGATGCTGGTGCAGGTGGTCAAGGAGGAGCGCGGCACCAAGGGCGCGGCGCTCACGACCTATCTGTCGCTCGCCGGCCGCTATTCGGTGCTGATGCCGAACACCGCGCGCGGCGGCGGCATCAGCCGCAAGATCACCAGTCCGGAGGACCGTTCGCGGCTCAAGGAGATCGCGCAGGAGCTGGAAGTCCCCGAGGGCATGGGCGTGATCCTGCGCACCGCCGGCGCCAGCCGCACCAAAACCGAGATCAAGCGCGATTTCGAATATCTGCTGCGGCTGTGGGAAACGGTGCGCGATCTGACGCTGAAATCGACCGCGCCCAAGCTCGTCTACGAGGAAGGCTCGCTGGTCAAGCGCTCGATCCGCGATCTCTACAGCAAGGACATCGACGAGGTCATCGGTCGCCGGCGCCGAGGGCTACGACGAGGCCAAGGAATTCATGCGCATGCTCATGCCGAGCCATGCGCAAGCAACGTCAAGCTCTACACCGACACGCAGCCGCTGCTCTCGCGCTACGGCGTCGAGAACCAGCTCGACGCCATGTTCTCGCCGGTCGTGCAGCTGCGCTCCGGCGGCTACATCGTGCTCAATCAGGCCGAGGCGCTGGTCGCCATCGACGTCAATTCCGGCCGCGCGACGCGCGAGCATCACATCGAAGACACCGCGCTCAAGACCAATCTGGAGGCGGCGGACGAGATCGCGCGCCAGCTGCGCCTGCGCGACCTCGCCGGCCTGATCGTCATCGATTTCATCGACATGGACGAGAAGCGCAACAACCGCGCGGTCGAGCGGCGCTTGAAGGAGTGCCTCAAGCAGGACCGCGCCCGCATCCAGGTCGGGCGCATCTCGCATTTCGGCTTGCTGGAGATGTCGCGCCAGCGCATCCGCACCAGCGTGCTGGAGAGCTCGACGGACAAGTGCCCGTATTGCGGCGGCAGCGGCCATGTGCGCTCGGTGTCGTCGCTCGCGCTGCAGGTGCTGCGCGCGCTCGAAGATCAATTGATGAAATCCGGCACGCACAATCTCATCGTGCGCACGCGGCCGGACGTGGCGCTCTACGTCCTCAACCAGAAGCGCGCGCATCTGCGCGCGCTCGAGGAGCGCTTCGTCATCACCATCACGGTGAGCGCCGACGAGACGGTGACCGCGCCGCAGGCCTTCGTCATCGATCGCGGCGAGCAGGTGCATACCGTCGAAGCCGCCAAGGCGCTGGCCGAGCAGTCGGCAGCGGCGGCACCCGCCGCGCCGCTCGAGGAGGAGGACGAACTCGAGCCGGCTGGAATTGCCGACGACGAGGAAGCCGAGGCCGACGCGGCGGAGGCCGCGGAGGGCGCACCTGAATCGGGAGAAGGCGGCCCGCGGCGTCGCCGGCGGCGGCGCCGGCGTGGACGCAATGGCGGCGAAGCTGCCGCCCATGAGCCGACTCGCCGCCACGAGCCGATCGCCGAGGGAGCGGCCCAGCCCTTCGCCGACAGGACGACGAGGCGCTGTCCGAGGGAGATCTCGCGGCAGAAGGCGGAGGAGACAGCAGCGGACGACAGAGGCGGAGGAGCGCCGCAGCGCGACGGCGAACGCAGGCGTCGGCGCCGCGGCCGCCGCGGCGGTCGCCGCAGTCGCATGGAGCGAGAGCACAATGGCGAGCCGGCGCACGCGTCGCACGATCACGACGCGCAGGCGCCCCAGCACGAGGCCGCGACCGGCGCCGAGTTCGCCGCGCCGCCGGCATACGAGCCGGAAGTGAGCGAAGCCAGCGCGGATCGCGAACACGCATCTCCGAGCCGACCGCGCGAGGACGCGCCGCACGATGAATCAATGCCGCCCTCGGCGCCGCCTGCGGCGCCGGAGCCGCCGCGCCGGCGCTCGACCGTGCGCGAGCCGGCGCCCGGCGCCGCCGCCGATGAAACGCATGCGCCGCAGCCCAAGGCGCCGGCGGAGCAGCCGGTGATCACCGAGCTTGGCGACAGCGAGCCGCCGGATCGGCCGCGCCGCAGCGGCTGGTGGTCGCGCCGCTTCGCCGGCGGCTGATCGAGACGCGCGCCGGCGCCCGGCCCAACCGGCCACTCGGCACACCTGGGAGCGCGCGATGAAGAGCGGGTGGGTCGAGGGCGACGCCGAGGCGCTGGTCGCGCAGGGCGCCAAATCCGGGATTGATCGCGAGCTGGCGCTGCGCATCTACACCACGCGGCTGCTCGGCCGTGACCCCAAGCTGGTGCTGCATGGCGGCGGCAACACCTCGCTGAAAACGCGCATGACCGACCGCTTCGGCGAACAGGTCGAGGTGCTGCGCATCAAAGCCTCCGGCGCCGAGATGGCGGCGATTGAGCCCGCGGGTCTTCCCGCCGTGCGGATTGCGAGCCTTGCGTCGGCTGCGCGCGCTCGATGCGATCGACGACGAGGAATTGGTGGGCATCGAGCGCGCCAACCTCATCGATCCGGCGGCGCCCAATCCCTCGGTCGAGATCATGCTGCACGCATTCCTGCCGCACAAATTCGTCGATCACACCCATGCGACCGCGGTGCTCAGCCTGATCGATCAGCCGGACGGCGAGGCCAAGTGCGCCGAGGTCTACAAGGACCGGATGGGCTTCGTGCCCTATCTCATGCCCGGCTTCGGTCTCGCCAAGCAGGCGATCGAAGCATTCGAGCGCGCCAAGCCGAGCAACGGGCTCATTCTGAGCAAGCACGGCATCGTCACCTTCGGCGAGAGCGCGCGCGAAGCCTATGAGCGCATGATCGAGATGGTGTCGCTCGCCGAGGATTTTATCGCGCGCCGTCGCAAGGCGGCGGCGGTCGCGGCGCCGGCGTCCGGCAAAACCGCTGCGCTCGCCGCGGTCGCGCCGATCGTGCGCGGCGCATGCAGCCTCAAAGACGAGAAGATCGAAGGCGCCTGGCGCCGGCTTGTCCTCGAATTCCGCGGCAACGCGGCGGTGCTGGCTTTCCTCGATAACAAGGACCTAGGCGCGCCTGAGTGAAAGCGGCGTGATCACGCCCGACCACACCATCCGGACCAAGAATTGGCCGCTGGTGCTGCCGGCGCCGGAGCCCGGCAAGCTCGACGACTTCCGGCTGGCCGCGCATCAGGCAGCCGCCCGTTTCGTCACGCGCTACCGCCAATATTTCGAGCGGCACAACGCCCGCGTCGGCGGCGGCAAGGCAGGAGCTCGATCCCCTGCCCCGCGTCGTGCTCGTGCCGTCCCTTGGCCTGTTCGGTCTTGGCCGCTGCAAACAAGATGCCGCGATCGCCGCCGATATCGCCGAGGCGTGGATCGAAGGCGTGAGCGATGCCGAAGCGATCGGCCGCTTCGAATCGATCACCGAAGCGCAGATGTTCGATTGCGAATATTGGCCGCTCGAGCAGGCGAAGCTCGGCCTGAAAAAAGAGCCGCCGCTCGCCGGCCAGATCGTGGCCGTCACCGGCGCCGCCGGCGCAATCGGTGCGGCGACCGCAAGAGCGTTTGCGGCCGCGGGCGCCGAGGTCGCCCTGCTCGACATCGACGTCGCCGCCGCGAGCGAGCAGGCAAAGAGGATCGGCCGCACGGCGCTGCCGGTGCAATGCGACGTGACCGACGCGGCGTCGGTGCCGGCGGCTTTCGACAAGATCGCCGCCTCATTCGGCGGCGTCGATATCGTGGTGTCGAACGCCGGCGCGGCGTGGCAGGGGCGCATCGGCGAGGTCGACGAGGCGGTCCTGCGCAAAAGCTTCGAGCTGAACTTCTACGGCCACCAGCGCGTGGCGCAGGCGGCGATCAAGATCATGCTGGCGCAAGGGTCCGGCGGGTGTCTGCTTTTCAACGTCTCCAAACAAGCGGTCAATCCCGGACCGAATTTCGGCCCCTACGGCGTGCCGAAGGCGGCGCTGCTCGCGCTCATGCGCCAATACGCGCTCGACTACGGCGCCGACGGTATCCGCGCCAACGCCGTCAACGCCGACCGTATCCGTTCCGGCCTCCTGACCGAGGAGATGATCGCCGCCCGCGCCAAGGCGCGCGGCCTCAGCGAGCAGGACTACATGAGCGGCAATCTGCTCGGCCGCGAGGTGACGGCGGACGACGTGGCCCAGGCCTTCCTGCACCAGGCGCTGGCGCTCAAGACCACCGCCGACGTGACCACGGTCGATGGCGGCAACATCGCCGCCGCGATGCGGTGACCGAGCCGTCTTTGTTCCACGCCCACAGGCCTTAAGGCATATTGCGCAAAGTTATATTGAGGCCGCCTCCCTTTATGATATGGGTGCCGCCTTGGAAACTCGGACGCAAACCAGCCGTCGTTGGGGGCGACGGGCGGCCAGATGAGGGTGTTTGCGGCATGGGCCGGCTGTTTCTTTGCGCGGTGTCCCTGCTGATCGCGGGCCTCTCTTCGTCGTCGGCTGCTCCGACCGACAAACGGGTCGCGCTCGTCGTCGGCAATGCGCGTTACGGCAGCGCACGTCCCCTTGCCAACCCGGAGAACGATGCCCGTCTGATGGCCGAGACCTTGCGGTCGCTCGGCTTCACGCTCGTCGGCGGCAGCGCCCAGCTCAATCTCGACGAGGACAAGTTCCGGCACATCGTCAAACAATTCGGCGATCAGATGAAGGGCGCCGACACCGGATTTTTCTACTACGCCGGCCATGGCGTCGAAATTGACAGTGCGAACTACCTGGTGCCGGTCGATGCCGACGTGACCAAGGATGCCGACGTCGACTTCATGATCGACGTCAATCTTGTGCTCCGCCAGATGGCGGCAGCCCGCACCAGGCTCAATGTCGTCATCCTCGACGCATGCCGGAACAATCCGTTCGCCGCCGGCGGCCGTTCGATGGCCGTTGGCCGCGGCCGCGACAGCGAGGAAATGCGCATGCGCGACATCAGCGCGCCAAAGGGCGGCCTGGCGCAGATGGCGACCCCGGACGGCACGGTGATTGCGTTTGCGACCCAGCCCGGCCAGACCGCCGATGACGGCGCCGACGTGGACAGTCCCTTCACCAAGGCGCTTGCCGAAATCATCAAAACGCCGGGGCTCGGCATCCTGGACGTGCTCAGCGAAGTCGGCGGAAAAGTGAAAGAGGCGACCAAGAGCAATCAACGGCCGCAGCGGCCATGGTTTTCCGGCTCCTCGATCGACGGCCCTTCCAATTTCGTCCCGGGGACTGGCGCCGGCAGGGTAACCGTCGCCAACGCCGCACCAGAGCCGCCGCCTGCCGCTCCCGCTGCTGCCGCGAAGACGCCGTCCACGGCGGACATCGCCCGCAAATATGAGAGCGACGCGCGCACCGCGGCCTTGGAGCAACAATCGCAAGCCAAAACGGCCGCTCCGGCGCAGGCTCCGGCGGCGGTAGGCCTCCTCACGGCGAACGCGAACGCGCCCTCAAGCCGCAAGAGCGCTTCAGGGAATGCGACACTTGTCCGGAAATGGTCACGGTGCCGGCCGGGACCTTCGTCATGGGCTCGCCGGCGAGCGAAGCCGGGCATGAAACCGACGAAGGCCCGCAGCGGCAGGTCGCATTCGGCCAGGCCTTCGCGGTCGGCCGCTCGGCGGTAACGTTCAACGAGTGGAGTGCCTGCGTGGCGGAGGGCGGCTGCAACGCCTATCGGCCGGGCGATTATGGCTGGGGCGGCGGCGCGCGCCCGGTGATCAACGTGTCCTGGAAAGACGCGCAAGCCTACGTCACGTGGCTCGCAAAGAAGACCGGCGCGCCTTATCGGCTGCTCAGCGAAGCCGAGCGCGAATACGTCACCCGCGGCTGCACGTCGGCTGCGTGTCCGTCGACGCCGTTCTGGTTCGGCGCCGAGATTTCTCCGGACCGCGCCAACTACGACTGGCGCTATGCGTACAATGGCAGCGCCAAGGCGCAGCCGCCGCGGCGCACGGTGGCGACCGACGCCTCGCAGCCCAATCCGTTCGGCCTGCTGCAGGTGCACGGCAATGTGCGCGAGTGGGTCGAAGATTGCTGGAACGAAAGCCTTTCCGGCATGCCGCAAGACGGCGCGGCGCGAACCACGGGCGATTGCACCACCCATGTCGTGCGCGGCGGTTCGTGGGCGGACGAGCCCAAGGATTTGCGCTCGGCGAAGCGCAGCTGGGAAGTGACCGAGGAAAGACGCGCCGAGATCGGCTTTCGCGTCGCGCGCACGCTGCGGAACTGATTTGGATGAGGAGAAAGCCGTGTGAAACCGTGCTGCGCCCGGCTCTAAACTTGTCTCTGCGTCGTCACGATGATACTGGATTAACAATTATTAAGATGTTTGATTGCCGTTCAATCGATAGATCGCCGTAGGCGGCGATAGCCGCGGTCGCAGGGTGGATGAGGGCCACAATGATGAATTCGGCAGTCGGCGTTGTGCGGCGATGTCTGTGGGCGGCGCATTCGGCGATCCGCAACGGCCGAACGGCCGCGGGGCTCATCGGGGCGCTCATCCTTCTGGGATCGCTCGCGCCAAATGCGGCGTCCGCCGGCGAGACCCGGCGCGCCTTCCTGGTCGGCATCCAGCGCTACTCCGACGGCTACATCCAGCGGCTTGAACGCGCGGCGAACGACGCCAAGGACCTGGCCAAGGACCTCGAGGAGGTCGGGTTCGACAAGAAGAACATCAAGGTCGTGACCGATCTGAGCAGCAAGGATTCCTTCGAGAAGGATTTCTCCGCCTTCCTCAACACCATCGAAGCCGGCGACGACGTCGTGTTCTACTTCTCGGGCCATGGCTTCGGCGTCGAGGCGGACCAGACGAACTATCTGCTGTTCGGCGATCTCAAGAGCCCGTACGCCTTTACCAAATCGCGATTGTCCGACCAGGAGCGCAGGAACGCGGACGTGGTGCGGCTCAAGATCGCCCAGTATCTCGACGAATATCAGAAGAGCGAGATTCCCAACGGCGTTTCCGCCAACGAAATCCAGCGCCGCATCGCCGAGAAGAATCCCAAAACCGTCATCATGATCTTGGATGCCTGCCGGTCGCTGGTGCAGAGCGACGCTGCGGACGCGCAGCAAATCAAGCTGGTGAAACGCGGCGATGATTCGGGCAGCCGCCTCTTGAACCTGCGCAAGCCGCCACCCGGCTTCCTCATCCTCTACTCGGCCTCGTTCGGCGAGCAGGCGGCCGAGACACTCGGCCAGGACGATTTCGGGCGCAATTCATTGTTTACCGGCGTCCTGCGCTCCGAGCTGCAGCGGCCGGGGCAATCGGCCGTCGAGCTCGGCGAGCGCGTCAAGCTGATGGTGCGCGCGATCGCCAACGACAAGGGGCGGCAGCAGGAGCCCGAAGTCTTCTACGACGAGCATAACTCGGCCAATGTCGACGACTTCTATTTCGTCGGCTCGATCGGGCGCGAACGGTTCCAGATGTCGCAGGACCGCTGCGCCGGCGAAGACAGCGACTGGGATCAGATCGCGAAGCTGCAGAAGCGCGACCTCTATGATCGGCACATCCGCCGGTTCGATCAGTGCCCGCACGGGACCGCCGAATTGGCCCGCCGGGCGCTCGCCACGCTGGCGCTGAGCTCGGACGATCCGATCGAGGTGACGGCGGTAACCAACAAGGCCGTGACCGACTGCGATCGGCTCGCGGCTTCGCCGCTCGACGGCGCGCGGCCGCCGGAAGTGCCCGGCGTGCTGACCGAAAAGCTCGACGCCGACGCCGCCATCGCCGCCTGCAGCAAGGCGGTGAGCGACAATCCCCGCGTGTTCCGCTATCTGTTCAATCTCGGACGCGCGTATCAGGGTCGCGCCATGCGGCCGGCCCTCGCCGAGGACGAACGCCGGCGCGCGCTCGACAGCGCACGGCTCGCCTACGACGACGCTGCCAAGCGCGGCTACATCAGCGCGTTGAACGATCTCGCCGTGCTCGACGAGCTGGACAAGAACTACGAGGCGGCCATCGATCTGTTCAAGCGGGCGGCGCAGCAGGGCCATCCGCTGGCGATGTACAATCTCGCGCTGCACTACCGGGACGGCATCGGCGTGCAGCGCGATTTCGGCCAGGCCGCCGAGTGGTTCGCGAAGGCGGCCGAAAGCGGCCTCGTCTCCGCCATGGTCGAAAACGCCCAGGCGCTGACCACCGGCCGCGGGCAGCCGTTCTCGCGAGCCAATCCGCGCCGCGCCGTGGAATGGCTGCAGCGTGCCGCCGATGCCGGCTCGTTGCGGGCGAAATACGAATTGGGACGGATCTACCAAAGGGGCGCCCGCTGCTCCTGCGGCGAGGGAAACCAAAGCAACGACGTGAGCCGCGACCGCGAATTGGCGCTGCTATGGTTCAGCCGCGCTGCCGAGGCCGGCGACACCGCCGCGCAAGTCCGCGTCGCCGAGATCATGGAGGCAGGCACCGGCCTTCCCAGCCCGCAGCCGGAAATCGCCGAACGCTATTGGCGCCTCGCCGCCCGCAGCGGCGATGCCTACGCCCAGGTCGAGTTCGCCAACCGCCTGCACAGCGGCCTGCTGCTGGTCAAGGAGGAGTACGGCGAGAAGGAAGTGATCAATCTTTTGAAACGCGCCATGAGCCAGGGCTCGGCGCAGGCGGCGGTCGAGCTTGCCCACATTTATCGCAACGGCGAGATCGGCGTGGAGAAGAACCCGGTCGAGGCGATGAAGCTCGCCTATCACGCGATCGACCTTACAGTATTGGCCGACCCGACGGCGCGGGAGGGCGACCCCTATTACGAGATGGACGCCGCACATCTCATCGTCGATCTGGCCAAGGGCGGCGAGGCGATCGATGCGATGGGACGGCCGCTGCTGACGCCTGAGGAGATCGACCGCCTCGAGCACTACTACGGTGCGGCCGATCCGGTGACCAAGAAGATGAAGGTCCGCGGCTTCAAGGTGCCGATCTTTTGCGAACCTTCGGAAACGTGGTATTTTCCGGAGCAAATCTGGGTTTGGGATTGGGGCCGCTCCGAAGCCCCGACGGAATTGCAAATTCGCTTCCTGGAGCGACTGACGCGATGCCCATACAACCGCGACCTGCGTGCCACGCTCCTCGACGTCTACGCGCAGGCCAAGAAGAGCAAGGTCGCCTTCGCCGACCTGTTGGCGCAAAGAATGCAGACCGCTGGAGGGCCAGGCCCAGCCGCCGCAAAGTGACCGCGAACACAGACGGCGGCGGAGATGAGCGTATTCATTGGACTTTGGAAGCCGGGAATGCAGGCAGACTGATTGAGCTTGGGAGACACGACATGAACAGGCACTTGCCAGGCCTTATGGCGGCGTGTTCGGGGCTTGCGTTTCTGGCAATCGGGGTCGCCGCGATGCCCGAACCGGCTTATGCCCAATTCGGCGGCATCGCCGGCATGATCATCGGCAACATGGGGGGCCGCTACTACGGCGGATGCGGCCGTCACTGTCACAGCCGGCATTCCGACGATTCCAGCAGCGACGATTCGGACAGCGGCTCGCACCGGGATCGCAGCGACAGCCGCACCGCCTCGCTCGAGCCGCCCTCGAGCAAGGTGCAGAATATGCTGCTCCATGTGGTCGCGCAGCTCAACGCCGATGAGCTCGGCGCCTCCGGTGGAGAGGGCACGAGCAAGACCATCTCGCCGCTCGGCAAGGCCAACTCCAAGGAAGGCGAGCGCGACTGGACGCAGAAGGTCCAGGACATCCTGAAAGAGTTCCACGACCGGCAGGCGCAGGAAGGCAGGGGAGTCACGACGGCCGGCGATGTGACCGAGCACGCGATCGAGCAATCGCTCGACGCGGCGATCAAGAACGCCAAGCTCGACACCTTCGAGACCTTCCTCGGCGAGAACTGGTCCGGCGAGCGCATCCGCGTGATGATCCTCGACCGGGTCGGGGCCGACGTCGATAGCCTGTTCGGCGGCAACAGCCGCGGCTACGCCCCGATGCAGGAAGTCGACAAGATCATCCAGCGCGCCGCGCAACAGACCTACCGGCGCATTTTCGAAGTCTCCGAGCTCCTGGCCGCGAACCGCGGCTCGGCTCTGTTCATGCAGCGCCTGTTTCAGACCCATGGCGGCCTGGTCAACGATCAGCTGCGCGAAGCCACCGACGACATGATCGGCCGCGCCTCGAACAACGCGATCAGCAAGTTCGAATCGGGACTGCGTCAGGACTCGAACGGCTTTGCGCTGCGTTACCGCGCACAACGCATCGTGTTCGACTGCCTGTCGGAGAACGTCGAGCGGATCTCATCCTCGGAGACCGGAATCGCGACCGCGGGCGAAATCAAGCAGAAGATCGAGGACACCAGCAAGTCGATGTGCGTGACCTGGCTCGACCATCAGTTCGGCGGCGACACCCGCGCTCTGGCGCCGCAAAAGCCGATGCCGCAACGGGTGGTCTGGTCGGAGTCCGGTCCGAAGGACGATCCGTCCATGTATGGCCGGGCGACCGACAGCGACTAGGAGTTCGTCGCCGAAGGGCGCGCGAGGCAAAGTCCGCGGGGGGGCCGCTACGGTTGCGGCCCCCTCGCCTTTTGTTCGGGACGCAGGCGTGGTATGCGCGCCCGGCTTTCCGTTTGCCGAAGGTTCGCACCGCGTGCCAGACTGACGCTCGCTGAAGTTGTGCTGCCTGTCTGGCGCTGATGGCCGATTTTTTCATCTCCTATACGAGCAGCGACCGCGACTGGGCTCATTGGATCGGCAAGGAGCTCACCGCGCTCGGCCACGTCCCGCATATCCACGAATGGGAGATCGAAGGCGGCGGCGACATCTACGGCTGGATGGAGAAGCGCCTGGATGCCGCCGACCACGTGCTCTGCGTCATCTCCGATGAATATCTGCGCGCCCCCTTCTCGACGCTCGAGCGCAACGCGGCGCTGTGGCAGGCGGCCGGGACCCGTCCGGGCTTCGTGCTGTTCGTTGCGGTCAAGCCGGCGCGGCTGCCGGCGCTTTCCGACCATATCCGCCGCTGCGAGCTGTTCGGCTTGGACCAGGAGACGGCGCGCGCCCGTTTCCACGAGTTCCTGAAGAAGCGCGAGGCGCCGCAGGCGATCGCCTTCCCTGGACAGGCTTTCGCCGTCTCGAACATTCCGTTGCATGTGCCGCCGCATTTCATGGGGCGCGACGATGCGTTTGCCGCGATCGAGGCGGCGCTCAAACGCGAAACCAGCGGCCTTGCCGTCGCCGCGCTCTACGGACTGCGCGGTGTCGGCAAGACCACGCTCGCCGCCGCCTATGCCGAGCGGCATCGCAACGACTACCGCGCGACCTGGTGGATCAGGGCGCAAACCGAGGCCGGCACGCGCACCGATCTGGTTGCGCTCGGTGTGCGGCTGCGCTGGGTCGGCGCCGACGAGAAGGAGGAGCAGGCGCTCGCGGCGGTGATGGAACGGCTGCGGCAGGAAGGCGAAGGCATCCTGCTCATCTTCGACAACGCGGCCGACGCCGATGCGCTCAAGCCGTATCTGCCGCGCGGCGGCCGCGGCAAAATCCTCGTCACCTCGAACACGCATGCCTGGCGCAACATCGCCGCCCGGGTCGAGATCGGCCCGTGGCCCAAGGACGTCGGCGCCGCCTATCTGCTCGCCCGCACCGGCCGCGACGCCGAACGCGAGGCGGCGCAAGCGCTGTCGGAAGCGCTGGGCGGTTTGCCGCTCGCCCACGAGCAGGCGGCCGCCTATTGCGAACGCCTCGAAAAGCCGCTCGCCGAGTACCGCAAGCGCTTCGAGACCGCGCCGGCCCGCGTCCTCGACGACGCGCGCGATGCGCCGGCCGAGTACCATGACCGGCTGACCGTGACCAAGACCTTCGCGCTCGCCATCGACGAGGCCGCCAAGCTGCACGCCGGCGTCGAACCCCTGATCGTCCATGCCGCATTGCTGGCGCCGGAGCCGCTGCCGCTGTTTCTGTTCGCGCAGGGCCGGGAGAAATTCGGCGAGCCGCTCGCCGGCGCGCTTGCCGATGACGGCCTCGACGAGGCGGTGGCGGCGCTGCGCGCCTTCGCGCTCATCGAGCGCGAAACCATCGCCGACGAGCGCGATCCGGCGATCGAGACCGAGACGATCCGCCTGCATCGCCTGGTGCGGCAGGTCGCGGCGGACCGCTGTGCCGGCCCCGCGCGCGAAGCCGCGCGCGCCGCGCTGATGGCGGCATTGGCGGCGGTCTATCCGCGCGACATCGCCGACGCCAAGACCTGGCCCGACGCCTGGCCGCGGGCGCGGCGGCTCGACGCGCCGGCAAGCGCGCTCCTCGAGGACGCGCCGCCCGAAGCCGCCGAGGAGGCCGCCGGCCGCGTGCTCGAAGGGCTCGCGGCTTACCGGCACTACGCGCTCGGCGCCTATGCGCGGGCGCGGCCGCTCTACGAACGCGCGCTTGCGATCCGCGAGAAGCGCCTCGGTCCGGACCATCCCGATACGGCGGAAACCCTGAACAATCTCGCCCTCCTCCTGCGCGACGAGGGCAACCACGGCGCGGCGCGGCCACTCCTCGAGCGCGCGCTCGCCATCAACGAGAAGACCTTCGGCCCCGAGCACGCCGCGACCGCGACCAGCCTCAACAATCTGGCGCTCCTGCTGCGCGACGAGGGCGACCTCGCGACGGCGCGGCCATTGTTCGAACGCGCGCTGGCCATCGCCGAGAAAACGCTCGGCGCGGACAATCCGGCGACCGCGGCAGCCCTGAGCAATCTCGGCCTCGTGCTCAGGGGCGAAGGCGACCTTGCCGGAGCACGCGCGCTGTTCGAGCGCGCGCTCGCCATCGACGAGAAAGCGCTCGGTCCCGACCATCCGGATACCGCCGGCGATCTCGGCAATCTCGCTTTCCTGCTCAAGCAATCCGGCGACCTTGCCGGCGCGCGGCGGCTCGGCGAACGCGCCGTTGCGATCGAAGAAAAGGCGCTCGGGCCCGAGCATCCGCGCACGGCTGCGAGCCTTTGCCGGCTCGCCGATCTCTTGCGCGAGGCGGGCGATCTCGCAAAGGCGCGCACCCTTTACGAGCGCGCGCTCGCGGCCTTCGAGACGGCCGTCGGTGCCGATCATCCCGAGACCGCAGCCTGCGTCGGCAACCTCGCCGCGCTCCTTCACGATCAGGGTGAACTGACGCTCGCACGACCGCTCTATGAGCGTGTCCTGGCGCAGAGCGAGAAGATTCGCGGCCCCGACCATCCGGCAACGGCGACGCGGCTCAACAATCTCGCCAGCCTGCTGCGGGACCAGGGCGATTTCGTCGGCGCGCGGCCGCTCCTCGAGCGCGCTCTCGACATCGACGAGCGCGCACTCGGCGCCGCGCATCCCAACACCAATCGTCTGCGCTTCAATCTTGCCCGCGTGCTGGTCTCAGCCGGCAGCCCGGGCGACGCACTGAAATTCGCCACGGCGGCGCTGGCGGCGCACGAAACCGCGCTCGGCCGCGCGCATCCCTGGACGAGGGACTCCGCCAGCGTGACCGCGCAATCGCTCGAGGCGCTGGGTCAAACCGCCGAAGCCGCTAAGCTGCGCCAGGACTATGGACTGGGGCCGGATGGGCGCTGAACCGGCAGCCAATCAATCGCTCGACAGGATCACGTTCTTCAAAATCGGATAAATCTGAGTTCTCCCAGCGCTTGCCCGAGAACACGCCGTAATGGCCGACGCCGGCCTGCATGTGGTGGCGCTTGAGATAGGGGCGAAGCTTGCTGCACAGATCATGCGCGGCAACCGTCTGGCCGACGGCGCAGATGTCGTCGCGCTCGCCCTCGACGGTCAGCAGCATGGTGCGCCGGATGGCGCTCGGGTCGATGGGTTCGCCGTGGAACTGAAGCTGCCCGAGCGGCAGCGCGTGCTCCTGGAAGATGAGCCGCACGGTTTCGAGGTAGAATTCGGCGGTGAGGTCGAGCACCGCGAAATACTCGTCGTAGAAGGCCTTGGTGATCGCCGCCTTCTCGATCTCGCCATTGGCGAGGTTCTCGTAGAGCTCGCGATGCGCCTTCACGTGCCGGTCGAGGTTCATGCTCATGAACGCGGCAAGCTGCACAAATCCCGGATAGACGCGGCGGAACGCGCCCGGATAGCGCATCGGCACCGAAGCGGTCAGCGTACGCTCGAACCACTCGATCGAGTTCTTCTTGGCGAGGTCGTTGACCCGGGTCGGGTTGACCCGCGTGTCGATCGGCCCGGCCATCAAGGTCATGCTGCGCGGCTGCGCCGGGTTGCCGGCCTGCGCCATGACCGCGGTGGCGACCAGCGCGGCGACGCAGGGTTGGCACACCGCGACGCAGATGCGCGCCCGGCCCGATCACCTCGAGAAACTTGATCAGGTGCTCGATGTATTCTTCGAAACCGAACCGGCCGGCGGTCAGCGGCGCGTCGCGCGCATTGTGCCAATCGGTGATGAAGACGTCATGCTCGGGCAGCATGGTGCGCACCGTGGCGCGCAGCAGCGTCGAGAAGTGGCCGGAGAGCGGCGCCACCATGAGCACGCGCGGCTGCGATGCCTCGATGTCCTTCTTGAAGTGGAGCAGCGTGCCGAACGGCGTCGACGCCGCCGCCTCCTCGCGCACCTCGACCTCGCGATTGCCGACGGTGACCGAGCCGATGCCGAAGGGCGGCCGCGTGTGAGTGAGGCCGGCGCGGGAAATAAGCTCGTAGACGGCGCTGAGATTGCGCATCGCCGGATGGTCGGCAAGCTGCGGCGAAGCCCCGGCGTTGACCGCCATGCTCGCCCACGCGCGGATCGGGACCATCACGTCGGTTTGCAGTTGATAAGCGAGGTACAGCATCCGTCTCCCACGGGTGCCGCGGGCCGTCTGACGACGGCGTACCTCGACCCCCCAGCCAAATAAAACGTAGTGCATTTCCTGTTGCACTGCGACAAGAATGTGAACATCCTGCACAGCGGGGTCGCGGGCCGCCGGAGCGGGGCAAATCTGCCGTCGCTTCGAATCCCGTCCTCGGGGCAAATATTTGATCCAATTCAACTTTTCGATGAGACCGACGAGATGCCGAAGGCTATCCTGACCATCGCCAGCAAGAATTACGGCTCGTGGTCGCTGCGCGGCTGGTTGCTCTGCAAAATGGCGGGCCTCGATTTCGACGAGCAGCATGTCGGCACGGATGATCCGTCGACGCGCGCCGAATTGCTGCTGCTGTCGCCCTCCTTTCTCGTGCCTTGCCTGCATCACGACGGGCTGAAGGTGTGGGACACGTTGGCGATCGCCGATTACCTCCACGAGCTCAGCCCGCAGGCAGGCCTGCTCCCGGCCGATCGCGCGCAGCGCGCCCATTGCCGCGCGATCTGCGGCGAGATGCATTCCGGCTTCAGCAATCTGCGCTCGGCGCTGCCGATGAACATCAAGGCGCATTTTCCCGGCTTCAAGGCCTGGGCCGGCGCGCGCGGCGACATCGAGCGGATCACCGCGATCTGGCGCGAGTGCCTCGATAAATATGGCGGGCCGTATCTGTTCGGATCGAAGCCGTGCGCGGCGGACGCCATGTACGCGCCGGTCTGCGCACGCTTTCTCACCTACGACGTCGCCCTCGAGCCGCATGCGGCCAAATATTGCCGCACCGTCATGGCGCTGCCGCTGATGCAGGAATGGATCGCCGGCGCCAAGGCCGAGCCCGACGAGCTCGAGGAGCTGGACGTCGAGTTCTGAGCTCCCGGCGTTGCCGGCTCGCCGCTTCGCCGCGCCGGCGAGGGCTCAATCCCACTGCGGCCGGCCGGAAAACGCCCAATCGATGAGGCGGCCGCCGGGACGCGCGAGCGCGGCGATTTGCGCCATTTCCGCCTTGCTCAGCGCGAAATCGAAGATCGCCGCATTCTCGGAGAGCCGCTCCACCTTGCTGGTCCGCGGGATGACGACGATGTCCTGCTGCACCAGGAAACGCAGGCACACCTGCGCGGCGGTCTTCTTGTGCGCGGCGCCGATGCGCTGCAGCACCTCGTCGTCGCGCGCATTGCCGCGCGCAATCGGGCTATAGGCGACGACCGCCATCTGGTGACGGCGGCAGGCGGCAATCACCTTCGACTGGTCGAGGAACGGATGGCACTCGACCTGATCGCAAACGAGCGGCTCGCTCGCCGCCGCCAACGCCTCCTCGATCAGCGCCACGGTGAAATTGGAGACGCCGATATTGCGCGCCAGGCCGTCGCGCTTGACCTTGCACAGTGCGCCCAGCGTTTCCGCAAGCGGGATCTGCGGGTTGGGCCAATGCAGCAGCAGCAGATCGACCTCGCTCAGGCGCAGCCGCACCAGGCACTCGCGCGCGGCGCGTTCGAGCTCGCGCGGGGCGTAGTGCGCCGGCCAGATTTTCGTGGTCACGAAGATCTCGCTGCGCTTGACGCCGGAAGCGCGCAGCCCCTCGCCCACTTCACGCTCGTTGTCGTAGATTTCGGCGGTATCGACGTGCCGGTAGCCGAGGCGCACGGCCTGCTCGACCACCCGCGTGCACGTCCGGCCGCGCAGCTCCCAGGTGCCGAGGCCGAGCAACGGGATCTGCGCGCCTTGCGCCTCGATGATCGGGACGGGTCCGCTCGCGCTCACGAGACGCCGCGTCAGCGCGGCTTGCCGCCGAGCGCCGCAAAGGCGGCGTCGGGTGCCTGGTCGATCACCTTGAGCAGCGCCCGCGCCGGTCCGCGCGGCGAACGCTTGCCCTGCTCCCAGTTGCGCACGGTCTCGACCGGCACGCCGATGCGCGCGGCAAAGGCGGTCTGGGTGAGCCCGGTCTGCCCGCGCACATTGCGGGCATAGGCGGCGTCGAGGAAGCGGGCGCTCACCGCGTGCGCGCCATTGTCGCTGCGCGAGGTGAGCGACTGGCCCTCGGAAACAAGCAGAGCGCGCTCGCTGCCGTCGGGCAGGACCTCGACCAGTCGTCCGTCCGCCTTCAACCGCACGCGCAGCATGCCGCCAGCTCCAGCGTCATCGGCTGTGGACATCATAGCTGATTCGTCGTGGATTCAATGAGTTAGTAGCGACCCGCCGCGTCAGGCCGCCGGGCGAGTGGCTCCATGACCGAAATCGGCCAATGGCTGCATTTCATAACCCGTCGAGAGATTTGAGCAGCAACGCCCGCCGCGCGGTCTCCCGAACGATGCAGGCCGCGCCCAGCGGGATCGCCATCGAGCCGCGGATTTTGACATCGTAGAAGGCGCAAGTGTTGTCGCGTGACGCGATCCAGGCGCGCTGCATCTCCCGCGCCTTGGCGATCTGCTGATCATCGAGCGACGCGCGCAAATGCTTGAAATTGTCGTTGAGCAGGCCGTCCCAGATCCGCCCTTCGAGCCGGAAGCAGTCGGCCATGCCGAGATTGGACTGGCCCTCGCTCGTATTCTGGCACGGCGTGGCGACGAGATTGAACAGGCACAGCCGTTCGGCCTCGGTGACGTCGTCCTGGTTCTTCGCGGCGCAATCGCGAATGGCGGCGGTCTGCGCCGCCGTCGGTTTATCGTCTTCTGCGCGGGCGATTTCCGCCGCTCCGCTCGCGAGCAAGACCATGAGGCTGATGCACGCTATCCGAGCCGACATTTGACTGCCTCGTCACGATGTGGCGCTTTGACGAGGCTACCCCGACGGACAAAAATGCGGGATGGCTTCGGCAGGCGATCGGCCGGCTAGGAGACCGACATGACGAAGCTCATCCGCGGCGGCACCGTCGTCAATCACGATCATTCGCGGCGCGCCGATGTTCTCGATCGCGACGGCGTCGATCGTCGCGATCGGCGCCAATCTCGAAGCGCCGGCCGGCGCCGAAGTGATCGACGCCGGCGGCTGCTATGTCATGCCGGGCGGCATCGATCCGCACACCCATCTCGAGCTCGCGTTCATGGGCACGGTGTCGGCCGACGATTTCGAATGGGGCACCAAGGCCGCGCTCTCGGGCGGCACCACCATGGTGGTCGATTTCTGCATTCCCAATCCCGGCCAGTCGCTGCTCGCGGCGTATCAGGACTGGCGCCGCAAGGCGGAGGGCGCGGCCTGCGACTACGGCTTCCACATGGCGATCACCTGGTGGGACAAGCAGGTGTTCGACGAGATGGAGACCGTGCGTCAAAACCTACGGCATCAACACCTTCAAGCATTTCATGGCCTACAAGGGCGCGCTTGATGGTCAATGACGACGAGCTCTACAACTCGTTTCTGCGCTGCGCCGGGCTCGGCGCCATGCCGCTGGTGCACGCCGAGAACGGCGACGTCGTCTGGCACCTGCAGCAGCATTATCTCGGCACCGGCGTGACCGGGCCGGAAGGCCACGCCTATTCGCGCCCGCCGGCGGTCGAGGGCGAAGCCACCAACCGCGCGATCATGATCGCCGACATGGCCGGCTGTCCGCTCTATGTCGTCCATACCTCCTGCCGCGACGCGCATGAGGCGATCGCGCGGGCGCGCGCCGCCGGCAAGCGCGTGTTCGGCGAGCCGCTGATCCAGCACCTCGTCCTCGACGAGGACGAATATCGCAACAAGGATTGGGACTATGCGGCGCGGCGCGTGATGTCGCCGCCGTTCCGGCCGAAGGAGCATCAGGCGAGCCTCTGGGCCGGCCTGCAATCGGGCTCGCTGCAGGTCGTGGCGACCGACCACTGCGCGTTCACCACCGAGCAGAAGCGGCTCGGCCGCGGCGACTTCACCAAGATCCCGAACGGCACCGGCGGGCTCGAGGACCGGCATGCCGGTGCTCTGGACCACCGGCGTCAATACCGGGCGGCATCACCAAGGAGGAATTCGTCGCGGTCACCTCGGCGAACATCGCGCGCATTCTCAACGTCTATCCGAAAAAGGGCGCGGTCGCCGTCGGCTCCGACGCCGATCTCGTGATCTGGGATCCGAAGGCCACCAAGACCATCTCGGCCAAGAAGCAGGTCAGCCGGATCGACTACAACGTGTTCGAGGGCTTCCGCTGCACCGGCCTGCCGCGCGCGACGCTCTCGCGCGGCGAGATCACCTGGCTCGACGGCGAGCTGCGGGCCGAGGCCGGCGCCGGCAAGTACGTGGCGCGCGATCCGTTCCCGGCCGTGCATGTCGCCAACGCCACCTGGCGCGAGCTCAACGCGCCGCGCGGCGTCGAGCGCGTCGACGTCACGCCGTAGTCTCCTCCAAGCGAAAGTTGCCGACCATGCAGAACCTGCAGATCGACGCCCAGCGGCTTTGGGATACGCTGATGCACACCGCGCAAATCGGCGGGACGGCAAAAGGCGGCATCTGCCGCCTGACCTTGACCGACCTCGACCGGCAGGTCCGCGACTGGTTCAAGGCGCAATGCGAGGCGCTCGGCTGCACGGTCTCGGTCGATGAGGTCGGCAACATGTTCGCGCGCCGGCCGGGCAAGAACCAAAACCTGGCGCCGATCGCGATGGGCTCGCATCTCGACACCCAGCCGACCGGCGGCAAATTCGACGGCGCGCTCGGCGTGCTCGGCGCGCTCGAAGCCATGCGCACGGCTGCACGAGGTCGGCTACGAAACCAACGCGCCGATCGAGATCGTGAACTGGACCAACGAGGAAGGCTCGCGCTATGCGCCGGCCATGCTCGCCTCCGGCGTCTTCGCCGGCGTCTTTACGCCCGAATACGCCTATTCGCGCACCGATCGCGACGGCAAGACATTCGGCGATGAGCTGCAGCGCATCGGCTACAGGGGCAAAGAGAAGGCCGGCGGCGCGCAAATTCGGCGCCATGTTCGAGCTGCATATCGAACAAGGGCCGATCCTCGAGGACGAAGGCCGCATGATCGGCGTCGTCCAGGGCGTGCAGGGCATGCGCTGGTACGAAGTCACCGTCACCGGCCAGGAGGCGCATACCGGCGCGACGCCGATGCGGCTGCGCAAGAATGCGCTCCTCGGCGCAGCGCGCATGATCGAGCGGATCAACGCCATCGCGCTCGAGCACGCGCCCGACGCGGTCGGCGCCGTCGGCCTGATCGAGAACAAGCCGAACAGCCGCAACGTCGTTCCCGGCGAGGTTTTCTTCACCGATCGATTTCCGCCATCCCGAGGAGAAAGTGCTCGACGCGATGGAGGAGAAATTCCGCACCGCGCTTGCCGCAATCCTCGAGCCGCTGAAGCTTACCTACAAGGAAGCGCGGATCTGGAATTCGCCGGCGGTCAAGTTCGCGCCGGAGCTCATCGAATGCGTGCGCATCGGCACGGAGAAAGCCGGCTTCAAGTCACGCGACATGATCTCCGGCGCCGGCCACGACGCCGCCTACGTGGCCCGCGTCGCGCCGACGACCATGATCTTCGTGCCCTGCGCCGGCGGCATCTCGCACAATGAGGCGGAATCGACGAGCTTCGACGAATGCGCCGCCGGCGCGCAGGTTTTGCTCAATGCGGTGCTGGAATATGACCGAAGGTTGGGGTGATCTGATCCACGCTGCGCGCTGTTCCCAGCTCGCCGAACGCACAATCACCGCGTCTTCTCGAAAATCTCCCGGCCGATCAGCATCCTACGGATTTCGCTGGTGCCGGCGCCGATCTCGTAAAGCTTGGCGTCACGCAGGAGCCGCCCGGCGGGATAGTCGTTGATATAGCCGTTGCCGCCGAGGCATTGGATCGCTTCGAGCGCCATCCAGGTCGCGCGCTCGGCGGCGTAGAGGATGGCGCCGGCGGCATCCTCGCGCGTGGTCTCGCCGCGGTCACAAGCCTTGGCGACCGCGTAGACGTAGGCCTTCGCAGTGTTGAAGGTGACGTACATGTCCGCGAGCTTCGCCTGCATGATCTGGAAGCTGCCGATCGGCTGGCCGAACTGCTGGCGCTCGTGCAGATAAGGGATCACCAGGTCGAGGCAGGATTGCATCAGCCCGATCGAGCCGGCGGCGAGCACGGCGCGTTCATAGTCGAGGCCCGACATCAGCACGTTGACGCCGCCGTCGACCGAGCCGAGCACGTTCTCGGCCGGGACTTCGCAGTCCGCGAAGACGAGCTCGCCGGTATCGGAGCCGCGCATGCCGAGCTTGTCGAGTTTTTGCCCCGTGGAAAATCCCTTGAAGCCCCGCTCGACGATGAACGCGCTGATCCCGCGTGGCCCCGCGTCCGGATCGGTCTTGGCGTAGATCACCAGCGTCTCGGCGAGCGGGCCGTTGGTGATCCACATTTTCGAGCCGTTGAGAACGAAGCGATCGCCCTTGCGGTCGGCGCGGGTGCGCATCGAGACGACATCCGAGCCGGCGCCCGCCTCCGACATCGCCAGCGCGCCCACATGCTCGCCGGAGATCAGTTTCGGCAGATAGCGCTTCTTCTGCTCGGCGGTGCCGTTGCGCCTGATCTGATTGACGCAAAGGTTCGAATGCGCGCCGTAGGAGAGGCCGACCGCGCCGGAGGCGCGCGAAATCTCCTCCATGGAGACGCAATGGGCGAGATAGCCCATGCCGGCGCCGCCCCATTCTTCCTCCACCGTGATACCGAGGAGACCGAGCTCGCCAAGCTGCGGCCACAGCTCGCGCGGAAACTGGTTCGACCGGTCGATCTCGGCGGCGCGCGGGGCGATCTTGTCCTGGGCAAAACCGCTCACCGTGTCGCGCAGCATGTCGACGTCGCTGCCGAGATCGAAATCGAGGCCGGGAAGGCGGTTCGGTATCATCGCGCGCTCCGTCCGCGGCCGGGCCGGCCGTCGGGTGCGCCCGACGATAGCGTCTAGCCGCGAAGCTGTCAGCGTATAAGCGCGCTCAGGCGAACGCCGGGCGAGCCGGGCGCGCCAAAGCCCGGTCGATCTCGGCGGCCGGCGCGGGCCTGGCGAACAGGAAGCCCTGCATCTCGTCGCAGCCGGCAAGCCGCAGCAGCACGCGTTGCTCGTCGGTCTCGACGCCTTCCGCCAGCACCTTCATGCCCAACGCGTGGCCGAGGCTCACGATCGAACGGATGATGGCGGCGGTATTGCCCGAGCTGCCGAGCGAGGCGACAAAGGTGCGGTCGATCTTGAGCCGATCGAACGGGAATTTTTGCAGATAGCTCATGCTCGAATAACCGGTGCCGAAATCGTCGAGCGCGATCGAGACGCCGAGCGAGCGCAGCGCTTCGAGCCGGATCTGGGTTTCCTGCGGATCCTGAATGAGGATCCCCTCGGTCACTTCGAGCACCACGCGCGAAGAGGCGATGCCGGTCTCGGCCATGATCGCGCCGACCAGATCGACGAACCAGCGATCGCGAATCTGGCGCGGCGACAGATTGACCGACACGAATATCTTCGGCCAGCGCACGCCATCGGCGAGCGCGCGCCGCAGGACGATTTCGCCCAATTGCGACATCAGGCCGCTCTGCTCGGCCAGGGGCACGAAGACGGACGGTCCGATGGCGCCGCGCGTCGGATGGCTCCAGCGCAGCAGCGCTTCGACCCCGACAATGCCGCCGCCGTCGGCGGCGACGATCGGCTGGTAATGCACGTCGAGGGCCTGCAGCGCGATCGCCGATTCCAGCTCGCGCAGCAGGAAGCGCCGCTCGGCGCCTTCGATCTCGATCTGCGGCGCGAAGCGTTGCGCGGTGCCGCGCCCCTCCCGCTTGGCGGCACGCAAGGCGAGACTGGCCCGACGCGCCAATTCCTCGGCGGTGGCGCCGTCTTCCGGCGCTTGCGCGAGGCCCAAGCCGGCGGTGGTCTGCCACATGCGATCCATGAACACCGGGCGGAACAGCGCGGCGCGAATGCGGTCGGCGAGCTCGATCAAGACGCGCGGATCATCGCTCACCATGATCACCGCGAATTCATCCTCCTCGAAGCGCCCGAACACCGCTCCCGCCGGCAAGGCGGCTTGCAGATGGTCGGCAATGCTCATCAGCACCGCGTCGCCCCCTGCCCGCCCAAGCGTATCGTTGACCTCGTGGAAACCGTCGAGATCGATGAGCGCAAAAGCAACGACGGCAGAGCCGCGCTTGGCCAGCGCCTCGTGGAGCTTCTCCAGCATCACCCGGTGATTGGGCAGGCCGGTCAGCGCGTCCTGGCGGGTCAATTGGCGCACCGTCTCGGTCGAGCGATCGAGCGCGCGCGCGAGCCGGTGCGCGGCGCGCGCGGCGAGAAGGGCGCACAAAGCGAGCGCCACTCCGACCGCCGCGGCGAAACCCCAAAGCCGGTTCATCGCGTGAACGAGCGCAGCGGTCGCCCACCCAACTGAACCAGCCGACGATGCGGCCGCGGGCGTCGATCACCGACTGCACCTCGCGTCCGCTCTCGCCGGCCGGGTCGGAATCGAACCGCAGACCCTTGAGGCCGGCGCGCCGCTCGATGAGACGAAGCTGCGGATCGCCGATCCGGTCGACGTCGCCGGACACCGCGCGAAACTCCTCGACCGCCTGGCGCAGCGTCACCTGCCGCTCGATCTCCAGACGGCTGTCGTCAACCTGGGTAACGGCAAAGCCGACGCCGGCGCAAACGATCATGGCGCCTGCAAGCATCACCAGGAGGAACGAGGCGATGCGGACGATTCTCGTGCTTTTGCTGTCGCGCGCGGCCGCAATCATCGGATCGCGCGAAGGCCGCCGGCGTGCCGCCCACCAGTTTCGGGCTGCCGCAGCGGCCTTCATACTCACGCCCCATCGGAAACTCGACGCCAGGCAGATTAGGCGTGCATGATTAACGGCAAGGAAAGACCCCGGCCGCGCGCCCGCATTTTCAAAGGGTTCCGGCCCGCCTTTTTGCGTTAATGCGCCGTTAATCCGGCCACCGGTAATGCAGAGACCGCAGTGGGTGGTGGGTCCCCGGTCGGGTACCCAGAACGGGGCATGTGTAGATTGTCGTTGCGTGTTGGCTCTGCTTTTGCGGTCGTTATCGGCATGGCCGGCGCGCTCGTTGCCGCGGCGCCGGCGCGCGCGCAGGATTGTCCGGGAAATCCCAATGCGCTCGGAACGAGCCGCGTGCTCCTGCTCGAGCCGGGCGAGCCGACCCGCGTCGGGATCATGCAGTATCGCGAACTCGCTGCCGCTCTCCGACAAGGAGGTGGTGCTCACCTTCGACGACGGTCCGCTGCCGCCCTACACCAACCAGATCCTCGACATTCTCGCTTCGCAATGCGTCAAGGCTACGTTCTTCCTGGTCGGGCGCATGGCGCACGATTTCCCCGCGGCGGCGCGGCGCGTCTACGAGGCCGGGCACACGATCGGCACGCATAGCGAGGATCATCCGTTCCGGTTCGGAAATCTCTCGATCGAGAAGCTGCGCCGCGAGATCGACCGCGGCATCGCCGATGTGGGCGCCGCGCTCGGCGATCCGAGCGAGCTGGCGCCATTCTTCCGCATTCCCGGTTTGGCCCGCAGCGACACCGCCGAGCGGGAGCTTGCCGCGCGCTCGCTCGTCGTCTTCAGCTCCGACGCCGTGGCTGACGATTGGCACCGCCGCATCAAGCCCGGCGAAATCATCGCGCGCGCGATGAGCCGCCTGGAGAAACGCGGCAAGGGCATCCTGCTGCTGCACGACATTCACCCGGCGACGGTCGCGGCCCTGCCGGGACTGCTGCGGGCTTTGAAGGAGCAAGGATTTCGCGTGGTGCACGTGAAGCCGGCCGAACAGCCGGGGCGGATCGAAATGGCCGATCACGGAAAATCCCCGGCGAGCGAACCGACATGGCCGCCGGCTGCGGCCAGCGCACCCGCGGGCCGCATCGCGTTGCTGCCGGCACCGAATATGCGGGATCTCGGCATCCTGCTCGGTGGCCTAGGGGCGGGAAGCGAACCGCCCGCGCAGCGATCGAGTCTGGCTTCGACGAGCGAAACCGGCGCCGCGCCGTCGCACAACTGACCGCGCCGTCAGGGGCGGGTGGCCATGTAGTGCGCCAGCGCCTGCATGGCGTCATCGTTGAGCGCGTAGACGACGTCGGTCATCGAGGCGATGCCGGAGCCGACGCGCACGCCGGCCTTGAAATCGCGCAAGGCTTTCAGCAATACGTCCTCACGCTGAGCGGCAAGGCGCGCGGCGGCGCGAAAGCCGACGAAGTCGTCGCCGTGACATGATTTGCAGCGGTGGAACACCGCCACCTTCTCGCCGTCCTGCGCAAGCTCGTCGGGGTTTGCCAAAGGCGCCGGCTTGGGCGGCGGCAGCGATGCGTAGTAGGCGCCGAGATTGCGGATCTGCTCATTGTCGAGCGCCTCGCCAATCGGTCCCATCACCTCGCTCTTCCTCGCGCCGGAGCGAAAATAGACGAGCTGCCATTGCACGTATTCATCGGGCTGGCCGGCGAGCGACGGGGTCAGCGGCATTTGCGAGACGCCGTCCGCTCCGTGACAGCCGGCGCAACCCTCCGCCGTCGCCTTGCCTGCCGCTATGTCCGCGGCCGGCGCGTACCCGGAGCCGAAGAGCAGGCCGAGCAACACCAAACCCGACTGGAGAAGGCGCACGGTACTCATGGGTCGCGTACTCGTAGCGCTCTTGCGGCCATGGCTGCATCGTACGAAGTGTCTCTCAATAAAACGCGGGTCCAAGCCGGAGGTTTCCCGGCCTGGACCCGCGAGGATCAAACGATGATCGCTCCGCCAGATGCGACGGAGCGATCAACGCCACGGATCACTTGCTGTAGCTGATCCGGTAGATGGCGCCGGTGAAGTCATCGGCAACCATCAGCGAGCCGTCCTTCGCCACCAGCACGTCGTTCGGCCGGCCGCGATACTTGCCGTCCGCTCCGATCCATCCGGAGGCGAGCTCTTCCTGCTTGGCGTTCTTGCCGTCCGGATCGACCGTGACGCGCATGAGCCGCGCGCCCTGGAAGTGGTGCCGGTTCCAGGAGCCATGCTCGGCGATGATGATGTTGTTCTTGTAGTCGGCCGGGAATTGGTTCCCGGTGTAGAACTTCATCCCGAGCGGAGCCATGTGCGCGCCGAGCTTGAGTGCCGGCGGAGAGAACTCCGAGCACTTGTGCCCCATGGCCAATTTCGGATCCGGCATGTCGCCCTGATGGCAGTACGGATAGCCGAAATCCTCGCCGATCTTGGAGATGTGGTTGAGCTTGTCGCTCGGCAGGTCGTCGCCGAGCCAATCGCGCGCATTCTCGGTGAACCAATAATCGCCGGTGCGCGGATCGACGTCGCCGCCGACGCTGTTGCGCACGCCGAGCGCGACGATTTCCGCCATGCCGTTACTCGGATCGACGTGGCGGATCTGCGACGGTCGACGTCGGCGGCAGGCACTCATTGCAGGGCGGTCCGAACGGCAGGTAGAGCCAGCCATTCTTGTCGAACGCGAGGTACTTCCAGCCATGCGCAACGTAGGGCGGCATGTCGTCATAGACGACTTGGCCCTTCGGCATGTTGTCGAGGTTGGCCTCGGCGTTGTCGTATTTGTAGAGCTTGTCGATGTCGACGACGTAGAGCGCGCCGTCCCTGAAGCCGACGCCGGTCGGCACGGTCATGCCCTTGATGACCGTCTTGACCGTCCGTCTTGCCGCCGTCATCGGTGACCGCATAGACGTTGCCGCCGGTGCCGAACCACGAGCCGACGAACAGCGTGCCCTTGTCGCCCCACGCCATCTGGCGCGCGCCGGGAAGACCGCTTGCCCACAGCTCGATCTTGAAGCCGGGCGCCAGCTTGATGCCTTTCAGAGTGGCTTCGATCTCTTCCTTGGTGAAGCCGGTCGGCGGCGGAACGGTGTTCGCGGGATGCGTACCCTTCTGTTCCTACGTCTCGTCGCCCATGAACCAGTCATCCGGCGGATGGAGCCAGAAGTCCTTGCTCATGGAATTGTAGTGCTTGAGCTCCTCGGTGCGGGCGCCGGACGCAAACAACAATCCGGCGACAGCGACCGCTGCCGTGGCCGCGACAACCACCGCCGGGCCTGTCTTCAACTTCGCTACAGAACTCATTGCTAATTTCTCCTCCCGTGGGATTAGTTCTGTCTCGCCATTGCCGGTCGGCGAGTGACCGCTATGCGGCTGCCGGCAGCTGCCGGCCCACCGCATTTGCGCCCACCGGCGCCATTAGCCGCCCGCGCCGCCATCACGGCGCGCTCGGCGATATCGAACATTCGAACGTGGATTGTTCTCGATCGGCTGGGCTGGTGTCAGCACCCTCCCTCCTTGGCGACCCATTGCGGTCTTTTTTGGCCGTTTGGGCCGTCGTATTTTTCAGCAACCAGCGTCGACGAGGGTACGTAACTCCTAGAACCTGTCAAGCGGGGCCGGACACCCTCGCCTGCGGCCCACGGTACGGCCTGTTAGAGTGGAAGAGACCGAGTGGGACAACCATTCGGCATCGTTTCGCCGCGACCAATGCGAGCGGACGATATGCGAAAGTTGCATCTCGAAAACGGAGATCGATGTTGTCGAGACTGGTGCGGTCGAGAGGACTCGAACCTCCACGGGTTGCCCCGCTAGCACCTCAAGCTAGTGCGTCTACCAATTCCGCCACGACCGCATGTGGGGTGAGCGCGCCGCAAAACAGCGCTGGATGCGCGGATGTAACAGTTCGCTTGTTGGCGGACAAGACCCGGCCGGCGCCGGTTCCTTCAGGCTCCGTCCGGCGTGCGCAGCAGGAGCTTCTTGACCTCGACGGCGATGCGGTTGCCGCTGACGATCACGGTCCCTTTCGCCACCGGCATGTTGTTGACGAGAATGCGGACCTCGTCTTCCTCGGAGGCGTCGAGCTCGATGATCGCGCCGCGGCCGAGCCGCAGCGCCTGATGGATCGGCATCGCCGTCCTTCCCAACACCACCGCGATATCGATCGAAACATTGTCGAGTGTCGCCATGGCTGCCCCGCGCCGGTTTTGCCGAAGGAGATTCAGTGCCATATTGTTTGACCATGGCATGGTTACGAGGTGGTTAACACGCGCGGCGACGTGACGATCGGCCTCCTTCCACGCGCCGGCGCGGCGCCGGCCGAATGGCTCGTGAGCGACCGCCCGGTCGACTACGAAAGCGCGCTTTCCGGCATGGCGGCCCGCGCGGCGGCGATCGCGCGCGGCGAAGCGCCCGAGCTGGTCTGGCTGCTCGAGCACCCTCCGCTTTACACCGCCGGCACATCCGCGCGGCCGCAGGAGCTGATCGAGGCGCGTTTTCCGGTGCATGTGGTCGGCCGCGGCGGGCAATTCACCTATCACGGTCCCGGCCAGCGGGTCGGCTATGTCATGCTCGATCTCAAGCGCCGCGCGCCGGACGTGCGCCGCTTCGTCGCCACGATCGAGGAATGGATCATCCAGCACGCTTGCCGCGTTCGACGTGCGCGGCGAGCGCCGCGAGGACCGCATCGGCGTGTGGGTCCGGCGGCCGGACCAAGGGCGAGGGCCGCGAGGACAAGATCGCCGCGATCGGCATTCGCGTTCAGCGTTGGGTGACGCTGCATGGCTTCGCGCTCAATGTCGCGCCCGACCTGTCGCACTTCTCCGGCATCGTGCCGTGCGGCGTCTCCGAGCCGCGCTACGGCGTCACCTCGCTCGCCGATCTCGGCCGGCCGGCGGTCAATGGCGGAGGTCGATCGGGCGTTGCGCGCCGAGTTCAAGCCGCTATTCGGCGCGACGGTGGACGTTCAGGCGGTCGCGAGCACCGAGAACAGCTCGCCGCGTCGGCGCAGCGCCAGGTCCTCGGCCGTTCCGTCGCGCTGATCGACGGCGTCGACGCGCGCGCCGGGCGGCCCGTGCCGGCAGGCCTCGATCATGGTCGAGCACGATCTCCTGCGGTCCCGCGAACAAGGCCTCGACCGAGCCATCGCGGCGATTGCGCACCCAGCCTTCGAGGCCGTGCTCGAGCGCGGTCACTTCGGTCCAGGCGCGAAAGCCGACGCCCTGCACGCGGCCGCGGATGACGATGTGGACCGTCACGTCCATCCGAACTCCCCGAGCTTGCGCACGCCGGAGCCGAGCGGGTGTGCCGGCAGCCATTGCCGCAAGGAAGCGACGTAGTGCGGCGGCAATTCCCAGGCCAGCGCCGCTGCGACGACGAGCTCCACATAGCCGGACCTTGCCCGGCCGATGCCGCACGGCCGCGCCAGGTAAACGAGCGCCGTCCGGCGGCGCCCGTCGCCATGCACTGCCAACGTCGCTGCGCGATATGAGCCGCTTGCGACGCTTTCCCAGGCGTCGAGCCCGACGCGGTCGCGCGGCGTGAGCCGCCACAGCACGCCGTGGACCGCTGCGGCGCGCATCGGCTCGACCGAGGCATAGCCGTCCGCGGTGATGATGAAGCGGTAATTCGCCAGCACCGCGACGCCGATCGGCTGTGCGCCCGGCGCATGCTTGCGCATGACCGCGCGGTTCATGTTCGCTCCGTAGGCGAAATGCAACATCACGCCGTGAGCTCTGGACCGCTCGGCTGCAGCGCCGCCCAGCACGTGAATATGCGCGGCCACAATGATCGGCACGACGGCCATCACCACCAAGATCGTCACGATCAGCCAGGAGAAGTCGTAATGCAGCGAGCCGAGCAGCGAGGCGACGATCGAAACGAGCAGCAGAAGACCGAGCGCGCTCGTCGCGTTCGAATCCTGATCGACCGAGGCGTTGAAGAACGACGCGGCGATGATGATGAGCAGCACCACCGAAAGCGTATAGAGAAGGTCCACTCCCGCCGCGAGGCCGACCGGCCGGCCGGCGTCGCGCAGGCGCTTGGCGTGCAGCGCGTACCAGATCCAGATCACCAGCACCTGGACGGCGACGAACGGCCACAGCCCGGCGCGCGCGATGACACCCGGGGTCGTGAGCCAGTGCGACGCGGCGCCGGCCGCATAGACAATGACGACCGCAAGGGCGAACGCCTGCGGCGGCACCCGCCCGGACGGCGAGAAGAAGAAGCGCAGCGCGTGCATGCTGGTCGGCCCCGGCGACGCCGGTCCTCGCGTCACGCGAACTCCATAATCACCGCATCGACCGCAACACTGTCGCCCGGCTTGACGCGGACTGTCTTGATGATGCCGTCGCGCTCGGCGCGCAGCATGTTTTCCATCTTCATCGCCTCGACCACGGCGAGCGTCTCGCCGGCCTTGACCTCCTGGCCCTCGCGTGACGGCGATCGAGACGATCAGGCCCGGCATCGGCGAGCGCACCGACTTGCCGCTGTCGGAGAGCTTCTTCACCGGCATCAGCCGCGCATAGCGCGCCTCGCGCTCGGTATAGACGAAGGCCTTCACCTCGATGCCGCGATAGGCAAGCTCGAAGCCGTTCGGGATCATGCGCACATGCACGGCGACGCGGCGCGCCGTCGATCGTGCCGGCCCACACCGGCACGCCGGGCGCCCAGTCCGAGCGAAGGACATGGCGGCTGCCGTCCTCGAACAAGTCACCGCGATCGCCTCGCCTTCGCGGGCGACATCGGCGTGCAGGATTCGTCGGTGCCGAGCCAGATGGCGCGCCGGCGCTCGCGCGTCAGCGCGCTGTTCAGCTGCCCGGAGATGCGGCGCTTGCGCTCGCCCAGCACGTGGTCGATCGCGGCGGCGACCGCGGCGATGGTGCGCGCCACCTGACCCGTCGGCGGCGCGCGCTCGAAGCCGCGGGGAAACTCCTCGGCGATGAACGCGGTCGACAGCTTGCCGGCGCGCCAGCGCGGATGCTGCATGATCGCCGCGAGAAACGGAATGTTGTGGCGGATGCCTTCGATGGTGAAGGCATCGAGCGCATCGGCCTGCGCATCGATCGCTCGCTCGCGCGTCTTGGCGTGGGTGACGAGCTTGGCGATCATCGGATCGTAGTAGAGCGAGATTTCGCCGCCCTCGAACACGCCGGTGTCGTTGCGCACGGTGACGCCGTCATGCTCGCCTTCGGCGGGCGGGCGATAGCGCACCAGCCGGCCGATCGAGGGCGCGAAATTGCGATAAGGATCCTCCGCGTAGACGCGGCTCTCGACCGCCCAGCCGTCAAGCTTGATATCGCCCTGCTTCAGGGCGAGCCGCTCGCCGGCGGCGACCCGGATCATCTGCTCGACGAGATCGATGCCGGTGACGAGTTCGGTAACCGGATGTTCAACCTGGAGCCGCGTATTCATCTCCAGGAAGAAGAAACTCCGGTCCTGCCCGGCGACGAACTCGACGGTGCCGGCGCTGTCGTAGCCGACGGCCTTGGCGAGCGCGACCGCCTGCTCGCCCATCTTCGCGCGCGTCTTGGCATCGAGCAGCGGGCTCGGCGACTCCTCGATGACCTTCTGATTGCGGCGCTGGATCGAGCATTCGCGCTCGCCGAGATAGATGACATTGCCGTGCTTGTCGCCGAGAACCTGGATTTCGACGTGGCGCGGATCGGTGATGAACTTCTCGATGAACACGCGGTCGTCGCCGAAGCTCGATTTCGCCTCGGAGCGGGCGCGCGCAAATCCTTCCTTGAGCTCGGCGCGGCTGTGGGCGATGCGCATACCCTTGCCGCCGCCGCCCGCCGACGCCTTGATCATCACCGGATAGCCGATCTCGTCGGCGATCTTTTCCGCCTGCTTGTCGTCCTCGATCACGCCGAGATAGCCGGGCACGGTCGAGACCTTGGCGGCGGCGGCCCGGCTTCTTGCTCTCGATCTTGTCGCCCATGGCGGCGATCGCCTTCGGGTTCGGCCCGATGAAGACGATGCCGGCTTTGGCGAGCGCCTCGGCGAACGCCGCGCGCTCGGAGAGAAAACCGTAACCGGGATGCACCGCCTGCGCGCCGCTCGCTTTGCAGGCGGCGATGATGTTGTCGATGACGAGGTAGCTCTGCGCCGCCGGCGCCGGGCCGATCGGGATCGCGGCGTCGGCCATCTCCACATGGAGCGCGTCGCGGTCGGCCTCGGAATAGACCGCAACGCTTTCGATACCCATCCGACGCGCGGTCTTGATGATCCGGCAGGCGATCTCGCCGCGATTGGCAATCAGGATTCGCTTGAACATTCCGGTCATTAACCCGCCAGCCGGCGTTCTGGCTTAGCGGTGTCGCCGCAACAGAGTCAATGCGGCGCCGGCGGCGGTCGATCGACGCCTTAGTGCCGCAGCAGCACCGACACCAAGAGCGCGACGGCAAGAAGTGCGGCGACGCCCTGCCAGAATTGGACCGGATAGCGCTGGTAGAGCGTCGGCGGCTGGCGCACCTCGACCGGCGCGCGTTCCGGTCCTGTCTCCATCTCCAGGGCAAACTCGTTCATGTCACGAAAGCGCTCGGCAGGCTCGGTCGCGATGGCCCGCCCGAGCGCGGCCTGCAGCCAGGCCGGAAGATCCGGGCGCAGCTCCGCGAGCGGCGTCGGCCGCTTGCGCCGCGGCGGGCTCACCGCATCGAGATTGCCGTAGGGGAACTCGCCGGTGAAGGCGCGGAACATGGTGACGCCGAGCGCGTAAATGTCGGTCGCTTCATTGCCGGGTTCGCCGGTGAACATTTCCGGCGCCATGTAGGCGGCGGTCCCGGGAATGTCCTCGGGCGGAAAGTCCTCCAGGCCGGGCACACGCACCACGCCGAGATCGATCAGCTTGAGCGAGCCATTGCTCTCGAGGATCACGTTGTCGGGCTTGATGTCGCGATGGATGATGCCGGCGCGGTGCAGCGCCGCAATGCCGCGGGCGAGCTTGATGGCGATGTTGCGCCCCTCCTCCAGTCCCACCGACGGGCGGCGCGCGAGCCGCGTCTCCAGAAGCTCGCCCTGATAGAGCGGCATCACCGTGTAGAGGCAGGTCTGGCGTCCCGGCGGCAGCTCGATGACGCGGCCGACCCAGGGACTGTTCACCCGCGCCCCGACCCACGCCTCGCGAACGAAGGCGGCGTGGTAGGTGGCGACGGTCGCGACCTGGGGCTTGGGAAACTTCAGCACCACCTCGCCGCCTTCGACCTCATCGACGGCGCCGAACAGGCGGCTGTAGCGGCCGTCGGAGACCAGCACTTTGAGCACGAAGCCATCGACCGTCTCGCCATCGACCGGGACCGGGATCAGCGGCAGCTGCATGATGGCGGCGCCGATATCGGCGGATTCCGCCGTCGGCAGCTCGACCACGTCGAGCACCAGGGCCGTGCAGTTGTCGGTCGAGCCGGCATCGAGCGCGGCCGCCACCAGCGCCCGCGCCGAATCGTCCGACGCGGAGCGCTCGCGCAGGATTTCAGCGATGGCGTCGGGGGTGAGCGTGCCGTACACGCCGTCGCTGCAGAGCAGGAAGCGATCGTGCAGCGCCACCGGCTGGGTGGCGTAGTCGAGCCGGACCTCGGTCTCGACGCCGAGCGCGCGGTTGAGGATGTTCGAGCGGCCGGTGCCATCCTCGCGCACATGGTCGATGGTCAGGCAGGCGAGGCGGTCGCCGCGCAGCCGATAGGCGCGGGTGTCGCCGACATGCAGCACATGCGCGACGCGCCCGCGCAGCACCAGCGCCGTGAAGGTGCATCCCATTCCCGCCAGCTCGGGGTCGCGCCGGCCCTGGGAATTGATCCAGCCATTGAGCGAGCTGATGACGGTCGCCGCCGCCCGCCGCACCTCCATGGTTTCCGGCAGGTCGCAAAATCCGTCGAGAAAACCGCGCACGGCGGTCTCGGCCGCGACGCGGCCGCCCTTGGCGCCGCCAATGCCGTCGGCGATCGCGGCGACGACATCGCGGCGCGGCTTCGGCAGCTCCCAGCCGAAAACGGCGCCGGCGAAATCCTCGTTGCGCTCGCGCGGCCCGGTTTCCGAGGCGAAGCCGACACTGGCCTTGACGCCGGAGAGGCGTTCAACCATCGCCGCAGCTCCGATCTTCTCCGATCATCGGCCGGCGTTGGTGCGGTTTGTTGCTCCGCAAGGGCGGCTTAGTGCTCCAGCTTGCAGCGATCATAGAGGAAATTGCCGCCGGTGGCCGAGGCCAGCGTCACCGTGAGATTTCCGGACTTGCGATCGAGCCGGTAGTACCAGCCGTCCTTCACGTCGCGCCACGAGATCTCGGCGTCGCTGATCCGCGCCGGATTGGAATCCACCGTCTTCCGGTCGTAGTCGATCTTGATCTGCCAGCTGGCGCCGCTGGAGAGATTCGCGCAGGTGATCGCGACCTCGCCCCGCTGCGCTTCTGCATGGGCGGCGGCGATTGCGGCCGCGCCGGCCAGCGCGATCATTGCCACCGCCAATGGCCGACTTAGAAGGTGCGATCGCATCGGTTGTCTGCCCATTTTCTAATCAGAATGCAGATTTTCTAATCAACTCGATCTGCCGCCGCACAACCTTCATGTGGAAAGAAGCCCAGTCAAGGCTTGATTGGCTGGCATATTTTTTGCCGTGTGTTGCATTGGCTGGCCTGTCTGCCGGAGGCGCGCAGAGGGCAATTGTCCTGGGGGAAGCAAATGGCACTCGTACCATCACCACAATGGCTTGATACCGGAGATAACGCTTGGCAGTTGGCCGCCGCAACCTTCGTCGGTCTGCAAAGCATTCCCGGGCTGACCGTTCTCTACGGCGGCATCGTCAAGAAGAAATGGGCGATCAACTCCGCCTTCATGTCGATTTACGCCTTCGCTTCGGTGCTGATCGTCTGGGTCCTGTTCGACTACAACATGGCCTTCGGGCCACAATGGTTCCCATTCCTCGGCACACCGGGTTTGGCAACCTCTGCCATCTTTACCACCGGCCAGGCAACGATTCCGGCGGCAGCCGCGGGCATGCCGCCCCTCGCCTTCCCGATGGCGACGCTGGTCTTCTTCCAGTTCGTGTTCGCTGCCATCACCGTCATCATTCTCGCCGGCTCCGTGCTCGGCCGCATGAACTTCACGGCGTGGATGATCTTCTGCCCGGTGTGGATGACGCTCGTCTATACGGTGGGCGCGTTCAGCCTGTGGGGCGGCGGCTGGCTCGCCGGCATGGGCGTGGCGGACTTCTCGGGCGGCTACGTCATCCATCTTGCCGCCGGTACCTCGGGCTTCGTCGCCGCGTGGGTGGTCGGCCCGCGGCTGCAAGCTGATCGCGAACATTTCCCGCCGAACAGCTTGTTGATCACGCTGGTCGGCGCCGGCATCCTGTGGCTCGGCTGGAACGGCTTCAACGGCGGCGACCCGTACTTCGCCAACGCCGACGCCGGCGCGGCCGTGCTCAACACCAACACCGCGACCGCCGTCGCCCTTCTGGTCTGGACGCTGATGGACAAGATGGCCTACGGCAAGCCGTCAGTGCTTGGCGCGGTCAACGGCATGATCGCCGGCCTGGTCGCCATCACGCCCGCCGCCGGTTACGTCGACGGCATTGGCGCGATCATCATCGGCGTCGTCGCCGGCATCATTCCGTGGCTCGCCATGAACAAGCTGCAGAAGACCAGCTTCATGATGAAGGTCGACGACACGCTGAGCGTGTTCTCGACCCACGGCGTCGCCGGCCTCACCGGCGGCTTGCTGACCGGCATCCTCGCCAATCCGGCGATGCTGCAATATATCGGCACCGACAAAGAGGCGCCCGGCGTGAACGTGACCGGCTTGCTCTACGGCAACGCCAACCAGCTCCTCCTGCAGGCGGAGGGAGCGGCGTTCATCATCGTGTACAACATCATCGCCACCTACATCATCCTCAAGGTCATCTCCATCATCGTGCCGTTGCGCATGGATGAAGCGACCCTGAAAGTCGGTGACGACGCGGTCCACGGCGAGACCGCCTACGCGATCGGCACGGAGGGCGAGTAATCGCCCCCGGCTCTTCGGCAAGCGAAGGGCTTACGCGATTGACCGATCGATGTAGGTGACTTCGCTCTCACCTCCGCTTGCGGGCAAGATGGCTGCCCGCAAGCCGGTTCGCGCGCTACTCCTGTCGCGCGGACCCTTGGCGGCCCCACCTTTCGGGGCCGCCTTTTTGTTTGCGCCGCGCTGTCGACCGGCATCTGCCGCTGCGCGGCCTCGCGTGGCGGCCGCAACTCATCCTCTGCTAGCGTCAGCGGCCCGGCACGCGCCGGCGGTGGCCGCCGTCACGCGACCGTCACCCGACGCCGCCAAAACGGCCGTTGCTTTCCGGACCGTCGTCATGCTTCGCCTGCTCGTCGCTACGTTCGTCCTGACCGCCGCCGCATTGCCGGCGGCGCTGGCGCAAGCGCCGGCATCGCGGCCGCACAACGTGGTTCTCTACGTCGCCGACGGGCTGCGTTTCCGCTCGGTCGACGACAGCACCGCCCCGACCATGGCGGCGATTGCCCGCGAGGGCGTGAGCCTGCGCAACAGCCATTCGCTGTTTCCGACCTTCACCACCGCGAACGCGTCCGCCATGGCGACCGGGCACATGCTCGGCGACACCGGCGATTTCTCCAACACGATCTATGCCGGCTTCGAGGTGCCCGGCGCCGGCAAGAGCCTGACGCCGTTCCTGGAAAGCGATCCGGTTCTCGGCGACGTCGACGAGCATTTTTCCGGCGATTATCTCGACGAAGCCACGATCCTGAAGCTCGCCCGCGGACAAGGGCTACAGCACGGCGTCCATCGGTAAGATCGGTCCGACTTTGATCTTCGATCATACCGAGCGCACCGGTACGCAGACGATCATCGTCGACGACGCGACCGGCAGCCCCAAGGGCATCCCGCTGTCGGCGGAAATGACCGAGCGCCTCAAGGCGGCGGACCTGCCGCTGGCGCCGCCGCCGCGCGGCGCCAACGGAAACGTTGGCATACCGCGCACGCACGCTCGCCAATGTCGTGCAGCAGGATTATTTCGCCGCCGTGACGACGCGGGCGATCCTGCCGCTGTTCAAGGAGCGCGACCGGCCGTTCGTCCTGGTGTTCTGGTCGCGCGATCCCGACGGCACCCAGCACAATCAGGGTGACAGCCTGAACGCTCTCGTTCCGGGCATCAACGGCCCGACGTCGCTCGCCGCGATCCGCAACGCCGACGACGATTTGGCGCGCATCCGCTCCGCGCTCGGCGACCTCGGGCTGCTCGAGTCCACCGACATCATCGTGACGCCGACCACGGCTTTTCGACGATCTCGAAGGAGAGCCAAACAAGCGCGACGGTGAAGACCAGGTTCGCCGACACTCCGGAAGGCCGCCTCCCCGTCGGCTTCCTCGCGCTCGATCTCGCCCATGCGCTGAGCCTGCCGCTCATCGATCCCGACGACAACTACAAGACGATCGCCGACGGGCAGCACAGCAAGTTCGGCAACGGGCTCATTGGCGGCGATAAGCGACAAGCCGAAGGTGGTCGTCGCCGCCAATGGCGGCTCGGACCTGATCTATCTGCCGGACGGCGATACCGACATGGCGAAGCGGGTCGATCGATGCCCTGCTCGCCGAGGATTACGTCAGCGGCATCTTCGTCGATTCGAAGCTCGGCAAATTTCCCGGCACGCTGACCCTCGACGACATCGCGCTCGAAGGCAGCGGCGGTGACGCCGCATCCGGCGATTGCGGTGAGCTTTCGCTCTTTCGACACGGTGTGCGGGGAACCGGTGCGCTGCACCGTCGAAGTCGCCGACACGCGTGCTGCAGCAAGGCCAAGGCATGCACGGCTCGTTCAGCCGCGCCGACACCTGGAATTTCATGGCCATGCAGGGACCGGACTTCAAGTCGCATTTCGTCGATCCGGCGCCCGCCAGCAATGCCGATCTCGGCCGCACGATCGCGCAATTGATGCAGCTCGATGTCAGCAACAAGGGCAAGCTCGTCGGCCGCGTGCTCGCCGAAGCGACTGCCGAATGGTGCGTTGCCCGACGTGACCAGCAGGGTCGTGGTCTCGGAGCCCGCGCCGAACGGGCTTGTCACGGTGATTGGCATGCAGATGGTCGGGAGCACCGCTATTTCGACGCTGCGGGATTTCCCGGTCGCACCGTCGGATTGCCGATCCTAGCACCGGGCGGAGTACGCTGAGGACGGCGCGGCGCTTACATGCGCAAGAGCGAGCGCCCGGCACGCCGGCCCTCGGCCGCGATCCACTCGAGAACAGCCGACATCGACCGCCTCGAAGCCGGCCGGCAGGCGCGCCAGGGGCTTTTCCGCCTTCGCCAGCACGATCTGCGAATGCGCGATCACCGCGCCGAGCGTGGCGAGGTCGAAGCGGGCTTGATCCGGAGACCGTTTCCATGATGCGTCGTTCTGCCTGGCGAGGCGGGCTGCCCAAAGGCGAGGATGCGGCAAAGTCGGGGCATCACGCTGTGATCCCGATCACGTTCGCGCGGCAGCAGCGCTGCCGCCGCCCGGGCAACGTCCTTCCCGCAAGTCGTAGGAATATTTTTCCTTGCTACAGCGCGGCGGCGGTTCAATTCTTTCCGCTTACTTCCGATTTTCGCAGCGGCGATGCTGAGGAGAGAGCCTAGTATTGCCGCCCTTAGAGGGCTATGTAACGCACAGAATACATTCCCGAACACCCCGAGATCAGAACAAACGACGGAGGATTTCATGGCGCTGCAGATTGGCGATACCGCCCCGGATTTCGAAGCCGAAACGACCGAAGGCAAAATCCGCTTCCACGATTGGATCGGCAATGGCTGGGCGGTGCTGTTCTCGCACCCCAAGGATTTCACCCCGGTGTGCACCACCGAGCTCGGCACCATGGCCCGCCTCAAGCCCGAATTCGACAAGCGCGGCGTGAAGATCATCGGGCTGTCGGTCGATCCGGTCGAAAACCACAAAAAATGGTCCGGCGACATCAAGGACGTCGTCGGCTTCGCCCCCAACTATCCGATGATCGGCGACACCGACCTCAAGATCTCCAAGCTCTACGGCATGCTCCCGGCGAGCACCGGCGGCACGTCGGAAGGCCGCACGCCCGCCGACAATCAAACCGTGCGCAACGTCTTCGTCATCGGCCCGGACAAGAAGATCAAGCTGGTGCTGGTCTACCCGATGACCACCGGCCGCAACTTCGACGAGGTGCTGCGCGTCATCGACTCGCTGCAGCTCACCGCCAAGCATCGCGTCGCGACGCCGGCGAACTGGAAGCAGGGCGAGGACGTGATCTTGACCGGCGCGGTCACCGACGACGAGGCGAAGAAGCTCTATCCGCAGGGCTGGAAGACGCCGAAGCCTTATATTCGCATCGTGCCGCAGCCGCGGTAATCCGCTTCGCCTTTCGCGGGCGCGCTAGCGCCAGCCGGCAATGCAGCAACGACCAGAGCGCGGCCTCGGCCGCGCTCTTTCTTTGCGGCATCCAAGTGCTTACGGCACCAAGAGCACTTTGCCGATATTCCTGCGATCCTGAATGAAGTGATGCGCCTGCGGCGCTTCATCGAAGCGGAAGCTGCGCGCAATCTTGGGCTTGACGACGCCCTGCGCCCACAAGTCCAGCAGGCCGCTCGGCCCATTCGCGGATGCGATCGACCTCGCCCCACATATGGCCGAGATTGACGCCGAACACGCCCTTGTTCGCGTTCATCAGCGACAGCGGATTGAACTGAAACCAGGGCGTGTTCGCGAGCAGGCTCACAAATCCAAGCACGCTGCGTTCCTTGCCGCTCGCGGCCGCGGAAACGCCGAACATGCCGAGCCGTCCGGTCGGCGCGAGAACGCGATAGCCCTTCTTCCATGAATTCACCGCCGACGGCGTCGAGGATGAGCTCGACGCCGCGCCCGCCGGTGATCTCGCGCGTGCGCGCTTCGAAATCCTCGGTCCGATAATCGATGAGGTGATCGACCCCGAGCGCCCGCAGCTCGGCATGCTTGCCGGCGGACGCCGTGCCGATGACCTGCGCGCCGAGATGTTTCGCGATCTGCGTTGCCGCGATGCCGACGCCGCCGCCGGCGGAATGAACGAGCATGGTCTCGTCGCGCTTCAACGCACCCATGACGACGATGAGCTGCCAAGCGGTGAAATAGTTGACCGGGATGGCCGCGCCGTCCAAAGCGCTCATGCCGGCCGGGCGGGCGAAGACCTGTTTCGCCGGCACGCAGATCGTGTCCGTGTAGCCGCCAAAGCGCGTCAAGGCGATTACGTCGCGGCCGATCCAACTTCGCTCGGCGCCCTGGCCCGCGGCATCGACACGGCCGCCGACCTCGTAACCGGGCACCACCGGAATCGGCGGCTGGTCCGGATACATGCCCATGCGGCCGAGAATGTCGGCGAAATTGATCCCGCTCGCCTCGACGCGAATCCGAAGCTCGCCGGCTTTCGGTTCGGGATCGGGCGCTTCCCTGACCTGGAGAACCTCGGGTGGGCCGGCTCGCGTGATCCAGATCTGCCGCATGATTTTCGCTTCAGGTTGCTCGCCACGCGGAGGTTCGGTTCGCGCGCTGGGGTTGCCGCTAAGCCTTCGCCCGTTCCGCCGTCAGCATCGACTGCAAGATCTGATCGGAAATGTCCCGGACGGTACCGGGGGCGTGCGAGAGGAACAGCGTATTAGTCTTGTCGCTTTCGCCGATCGATTTGATGGTATCGAAATATTGCGTGATCATCACCAGCTGCATGACTTCGGAGGTCGTGGCATCCCCGACCGCTTTTTTGAACTGGTCGATCGAACCTTGCAACCCTTCGATGATCGCTTTGCGCTGGTTGGCGATGCCCTGGCCTTGCAGGGCCTTGCTCTCAGCCTCGGCTTCGGCCTTCTTTACCACCAGGATCTTCTCGGCCTCGCCGCGGGCGTTGGCCGCCACCTGCTCGCGTTGCGCGGCATTGATGTCGTTCATGGCCGACTTCACTTTGGCGTCGGGAACGATGTCGGTAACCAGCACATTGACGATCTCAAACCCGAACGTGGCCATGTCGGCGTCGAGCTCCTGCTTCACGGCGGTGGCAATGCCGGATTGACTCGCGAACACTTCATCCAGCGTCATGCCTGGGACGTGTCCGAGAATGACCTGCTCGACATAGGATTGAATCTGCTCGATCGGATTGGAGAGCTTGTAGAACGCGTCATAGATTTTTTCCGGCCGCACGCGATTTTGCACGGAGATCGGAATTGTGACGAATACGTTGTCCTTGGTCTTGGTTTCCATCGTCAAGTCGATTTGATTGACACGCAAGCTCATCCTGCCGGCTACGCGGTCGACGATCGGCCATTTCCAGTTCAGTCCCGGCTCGGCGACGCGGCGGAATTTTCCAAACCTGGCAATCACCGCGACTTCAGCGGTATTGACCGAGAAAAAGCTTCCGAACACGACGGTGAGAAGGATAAACGCCAACAAAGCAAATATTGTCGTGCCGAGCACATCCATTTTCTTGCTCCGTTGTCTTTCCCGAAGAGCTCGGCTCGGCTTTCCACCGGTTCGGCCTCGGCAAGCAAAGCGTGATGCTAGCCGTTTTGTCCGGCGCTCGAAAGTCCGCACGCATCCATCGGCGTCAATCACACACTATTCGCAATGGACAATGACACAGCATCAATGTCATCGTCCGCGTGACAATTGCGAAAAAGTGAGGTGCACATGGAGGTCCGCGCCGCGGTGGCGTTTGCGCCCGGCAAACCGCTGGAAGTAACCACGGTCAAGCTCGACGGCCCGCGCGCGGGCGAGGTCCTGGTCGAGATCAAAGCGACCGGCATCTGCCACACCGACGAATTCACCCTGTCAGGCGCGGACCCGGAAGGACTCTTTCCCGACAATCCTCGGCCACGAGGGCGCCGGCATCGTCGTCGACGTCGGGCCCGGCGTGACCTCGGTCAAGAAGGACGACCACGTCATCCCGCTGTACACGCCGGAATGCCGGACGTGTCCCTCCTGCCTGTCGCGCAAGACCAATCTGTGCACCGCCATCCGCGCGACCCAGGGCCAGGGCGTGATGCCCGACGGCACCTCGCGCTTCTCGATCGACGGCAAGAAAATCCACCACTACATGGGCTGTTCGACCTTCGGCAATTTCACCGTGCTGCCGGAAATCGCGGTGGCGAAGATTCGCCAAGACGCGCCATTCGACAAGGTCTGCTACATCGGCTGCGGCGTGACCACCGGCATCGGCGCGGTGATCAACACCGCCAAGGTCGAGCCGGGCGCGAAGTGCATCGTCTTCGGCCTCGGCGGCATCGGGCTCAACGTCATCCAGGGCCTGCGCCTCGTCGGCGCCGACATGATCATCGGCGTCGATCTCAATCCGGAAAGGAAAGCCTGGGGCGAACGCTTCGGCATGACCCATTTCGTCAATCCGAAGGACATCGGCGGCGATCTCGTCGCGCATCTCGTCAACATGACCAAGAGCGGCGCCGACCAGATCGGCGGCGCCGATTACACCTTCGAATGCGTCGGCAACGTCGATCTCATGCGCGCGGCGCTGGAAAGCTGCCATCGCGGCTGGGGGCAAAGCATCATCATCGGCGTCGCCGGCTCGGGGCAGGAGATCGCGACGCGGCCGTTTCAGCTCGTCACCGGGCGGGTGTGGCGCGGCACCGCGTTCGGCGGCGCGCGCGGCCGCTCGGACGTGCCGAAAATCGTCGACTGGTACATGCAGGGCAAGATCGAGATCGACCCGATGATCACCCACACGATGCCGCTCGGAAAGATCAACGACGCCTTCACGCTGATGCGCGAAGGCAAGAGCATCCGCAGCGTCGTGGTTTATTAGCGTAAGGAGCGAGGAACCGACATGAGCCGCAATCCCGATTTGCCGAAAATTCCTTTTGCCGATTTTCTCGGCGTCAAGCTCACGCATATTTCGCCGGAGCGCGTCGAGGCCGAGTTGGTGGTTCGCAGCGAGCTGGAAACCATCCCGGGCGTGATGCACGGCGGCGCCATCATGGCGCTTGCCGACAATGTCGGCGCCACCGCGACCTTCGTGAATCTGCCGCCGGGAACGCGCACGACGACGATCGAGAGCAAGACCAATTTCTTTGCCGCCATTCCGCACGGCGAGACCGCGCGCGCCGAGTGCACGCCGCTGCATCGCGGCCGCACCACCATGGTGTGGCAGACGCGGATCACGCGCGATGACGGCCGGCTCTGCGCCCTGGTGACGCAGACCCAGATCGTGCTCCCGGCGGAGAAGAGCTAGCCGGGGCGCAAGCTCCTATTTGCCGACCAGCTCCTCCGAGGCGGCGCCGAGGCGAAGCGCGAGACGCGGATCGACCCGCTGCGCGAGCGCCGCATGCGCCTTTCGCCACACCGGGATCGCCTTTTGCAACAGCCGAGCGCCGGTTTCCGTAAGCCACACGGCGCGCCGGCGCTGATCCTCCTCGGCGATGGCGATTTCGACGAGGCCGGCCGCCTCCAGTCCGCGCAAATTCCGCGACAGGGTCGACTGGTCGAGCCCGGTGCGCTCCGCCAAGGCGCCGAACGTATCGTCGGGCGAAGCCGCGATCTGCGCCATGAGGCCGAACTGGGCGAGGCTGAGCCCGCTCCCTTGCATGCGCTCTTCCAGGAAATTCGTGATCCGCCGCGCCGCCAGGCGGCTCGCCCAACCGGCGCACGCCGCAATCGCCGCCTGCGCCTCGTTGACGAGGCCCTTGCCCGGGGCTTGCGGTCGTCTGGCCATGATTGTATGTATATACATCATTTGTATCTACAAGGAAATAGCTGCCATGCCCGCGGCAACAGCCCAAGCTCCGGAGCCAGCCAAGACCGAAGACATCGCGCAAATGACCGGCCGGGAGCTGATGCAAGCCCTGATCGACGGCCGGCTTCCGCCGCCCTCGATCGCGCAGACGCTGTCGTTCCGCATTGTCGAGGTCGGCGACGGCCGCGCCGTGTTTGAGGGCGAAACCGGCGCGCATTTGCTCAATCCGCTCGGCGGCGTGCATGGCGGCTGGGCTTTGACGCTGATCGACAGCGCCACCGGCTGCGCGGCGCATTCGACGCTGCCCGCCGGGTTCGGAATTGCCACGATCGAAACCAAGGCCAATTTCACCCGCGCCGATCAACAAGAATACCGGACGCGTGCGCGCCGAGGCGCATGTCGTCGGTCGCGGCCGCCAGATCATTTCTGCCGAAGCGCGGGTGACGGATTCGACCGGCCGCGTCCTCGCCCACGGCACGTCGACGGTCATGGTCGTCAGCTTGAAGGGCGAAGGCTGATCGGAGCGTAAAAGACCGCGCTCAAAACAGCCGATAGAAATTCAGCTTCACGCCCGCCGGCTCGCGCGCCCCGGTACAAACGATGACGTGCTTGGTGAGCCAGGCATAGCGCGCCGCGCTGGTTTCAAAGAACGTAGCGCCGCGGAAATAGTAGCTCGCCGGATCCGCCGGGCGCCCGGCGGCGAGCGCGGCGAGGACATCCGGCGGCCCGTGGCGGAAGGCGAGATTGCGAACGTAGATCAAAGCGCCGTCATCGGTGCGCAGCGTATAGCGCGCCTCGAGCTCGGCCACGCCGTCGGTGCGCAAGACCTGCCAGTCGGCGCCGCCCGGCAGCACCTTGGCGCGCAGTTGCGGGCCGACAAAATCTCCGCCGGTGATCGGGATGATGCGCCGACCGCCCTTGCCGACGTCGCCGAGATCGAGCGGCGCATCGACACTGACATGCGCCGCGAAGACGAATTCGAGCCTCGGAGGAGACGGTTCCGCGTCTGCCATGGAATTCTCCGAAGCCGATTGCATATCGAGGGACAAATACCTGATAGTCGGCGGCTTTCGCCGCCGTCAAGACTCGGAAATGACCCCAACGTCAGCGCCGGACTCCGTGATGTCAACAAGCGTCGCCACCATTCCTTTATTCCCGACCACGATCGCCGGCAGCCTGCCGAAGCCGCCCTGGCTCGCGGAGCCGAACCGGCTGTGGGCGCCGTGGCAGCTTCAAGGCGCAGCGCTTGCAGCCGCCAAGGATGACGCGACGCTGCTCGCCCTCAAGCTGCAGGAGGATGCCGGCATCGATATCGTCGGCGACGGCGAGCAAGCGCGCCAGCATTTCGTGCACGGCTTTCTCGAGGCGGTCGAGGGCATCGACTTCGAGCGGCGCGTCGAGATGGGCATCCGCGACAATCGTTATAAGGCGATGTGTCCGACCGTGGTCGGCCCGCTGCGCCTTCGCTCGCGCGTGCATGCCCGCGAGGCTCGCCTCGCCCGCGCGCACACGAAAAGGAAGCTGAAATTCACCCTGCCCGGCCCGATGACCATCGTCGACACCATTGCCGACGCTCACTATGGCGACCGGGTGAAGATGGCGATGGCCTTTGCGGCGCTGCTCAACGAGGAAGCGCGCGGGCTCGCCGCCGACGGCGTCGATGTCATCCAATTCGACGAGCCGGCCTTCAACGTCTACATGGACGACGCCGCCGGATGGGGAATCGAGGCGCTGCACCGCGCCATCGACGGCGTCACCGCCGCGAGCGCGGTGCACATCTGCTACGGCTACGGCATTGCCGCCAATATCGAGTGGAAAGCGACGCTCGGGGGCGAGTGGCGCCAATATGAGAAGTTCTTCCCGGCGCTGGCGCGCAGCCGCCTCGATCAGGTCTCGCTCGAATGCATCAATTCGCGCGTGCCGATGAGCGTGCTCAAGCTGCTCGACGGCAAGGACGTGCTGATCGGCGTCATCGACGTTGCCACCGACAAGATCGAGACCGCCGCCGAGGTCGCGGCCGTGATCGGCGAGGCGCGCAATTACGTGGCCAAGGAGAAGATCATCGCCTGCACCAATTGCGGCATGGCGCCGATGCAGCGGGACATCGCGGCAAGGAAGCTCGAGGCGCTCGCCCAGGGCGCGGCGCTGGCGCGGCAGAAATTTCGCTGACCATCACCGATCGCTGCGCGAGAGCGCCTCGATCAGTTCGCCGACCTTGCGCCGCTGCTCGCCTTTGTTGCCGGACGCAATCGCGTGCTCGACGCAGTGCGCGACATGGTCGGCCAGGATCTCCTCCTCGGCGCGACGCAAGGCGGCGCGCACGGCGGAGAGCTGGGTGACGATATCGATGCAATAGCGGTCGTCCTCGACCATGCGCGCGAGGCCGCGCACCTGGCCCTCGATCCGTTTCAGCCGCTTCAGCACCGAACTCTTGGCATTCGGCCTGCATAGCCGCTATATACCCCTACCGGGTACCCGTTGCAAGAGGCTGTTACGATGGACCATGCCGCGCACAGGCGGGACGCCAAGGCGCTCGATCAGGCCGCCGCGCTCGATCCGGTCTGCGGGATGGCGGTCGATCCGCTGACGAGCCCGCATCGGCACGTGCATGCGGGCGAGACCCATCACTTCTGCTCCGCCGGCTGCCGCAGCAAATTCGCCGCCGATCCTGGAAAATACCTGACGGGCGGCGGCGCGAATGAGCCGCGACACGCAGCCGCCGGCACGATCTACACCTGCCCGATGCATCCCGAAATCCGCCAGGACGGGCCGGGCTCCTGCCCGATCTGCGGCATGGCGCTCGAGCCGGAAGCGGGCGGCGAGGACGAGGGCGGCGAGCTCGCCGAGATGACGCGCCGCTTCTGGATTTCCGCGGCACTGGCGCTGCCGGTGGTGGTCCTGGACATGGGCGGTCATTTCGGATTTGCGCCGCTCGCGCACGACGCCTCGACCTGGGTGCAGCTCGTTCTGGCGACGCCCGTGGTCCTGTGGGGCGGCTGGCCGTTCTTCGTGCGCGGCCTGCAATCGGTCCGTCACACGCCACCTCAACATGTTCACGCTGATCGCGATCGGCACCGGCGTGGCTTACCTCTACAGCGTCGCCGCCGCGCTCGCGCCCGGGCTCTTTCCCCCGGCGTTCCGCGATGCGCATGGCGGCGTCGCGCTTTACTTCGAGGCGGCTGCCGTGATCACCGTCCTGGTGCTGCTCGGGCAAGTCCTGGAATTGCGGGCCCGCGCCTCGACCTCGGGCGCGATCCGCGCGCTGATGAACTTGGCGCCGGCGAACGCGCGGCGGATACGACGAAGGCGGCGGCGAGGAAGACGTGCCGCTCGACGCCGTCGCGGTCGGCGACCGCCTGCGGGTGCGTCCGGGCGAGCAAGTTCCGGTCGACGGCGCGGTGCTCGAGGGCCGCTCCTCGGTCGACGAGTCGCCGGTCACCGGTGAATCGATGCCGGTGACCAAGGAGCCGGGCGCAAGCGTCATCGCCGGCACGCTCAACCTGAGCGGCGGCTTCGTCATGCGTGCCGAGAAAGTCGGCCGCGACACGATGCTGGCGCGCATCGTGCAGATGGTCGCCGCGGCGCAACGTTCGCGCGCGCCGATCGCGCGGCTCGCCGATCAGGTCTCCTCCTGGTTCGTGCCGGCGGTCATCGCGGCGGCGCTGGTCGCGTTCGCGGCCTGGTCGGCCTTCGGGCCGCAACCGCGCCTCGCCTACGCGCTGGTCGCTGCGGTCACCGTCCTGATCATCGCCTGCCCGTGCGCGCTCGGCCTGGCGACGCCGATGTCGATCATGGTCGGCGTCGGCCGCGCGGCGCAGGCCGGCATCCTGATCCAGAACGCCGAAGCTCTTGGAGCGCATGGAGAAGATCGACACGCTGGTCGTCGACAAGACCGGCACCCTGACCGCAGGGCAAGCCGAAAGTCGTCGCCATCGTGCCGTCGCCGAATTTCGACGAGGCCGCGCTGATACGCTTTGCCGCGAGCGTCGAACGCGCGAGCGAACATCCGCTTGCCGCCGCGATCGTCAGCGGCGGCAAACGAGCGCGGCATCGAATTGCTGCCGGTCGCCGGCTTCGACTCGCCGGCCGGCAAAGGCGCGCGCGGCACGGTCGAGGGTCGTCGCGTCGCGCTCGGCAATGCCGAGTTTCTCGCCGAGCTCGGGATCCCGACCGATCCGCTGCAGGCGCAGGCCGAGAGCCTGCGGGCTGACGGCGCGACGGTCGTCTTCGTCGCCCTCGACGGCGCGCTCGCCGGACTTATCGCGGTCGCCGATCCGATAAAGCCGACAACGCCGGCGGCGCTCGAAGCTTTGCGCGCGCAGGGAATCGCGCATCGTGATGCTGACCGGCGACAGCCGCACCACGGCGTTCGCCATCGCCAGGAAACTCGGGATCGACACCGTCGAAGCGGAGGTGCTGCCCGAGCGCAAAGGCGCCGTGGTCGAGGAACTGCGGCGCGCCGGTCATGTCGTCGCCATGGCCGGCGACGGCGTCAATGACGCGCCCGCGCTTGCCGCCGCCGACATCGGCATCGCCATGGGCGGCGGCACCGACATCGCCATGGCGAGCGCCGGCGTCACGCTGGTCAAGGGCGATCTCGCCGACATCGCGCGGGCGCGGGCGCTCTCCGCCGCCACGATGCGCAACATCCGGCAAAACCTGTTTTTCGCTTTCCTCTACAATGCCGCCGGCGTGCCGATCGCGGCCGGCGCGCTCTATCCGCTGTTCGGCGTCCTGCTGTCGCCGGCAATCGGGGCGGCCGCGATGGCGCTCTCCTCGGTCAGCGTCGTCGCCAACGCGCTGCGGCTGCGGCGCGTTGCGCTTTAGCGGCCTGGCCGGCGCCGAAGCACGTCAACTTTCTCAGCGAACGCTCTGGTCGCTCTGATAGGTCGGGGTGAGCTCGCACTTCTTCTCGGCGACCGTGCGCTGCAACGAGCTTCTCGTCGCTGAGCACGGTCTCGTAATCGGTGCGGTAGGCCATGGCTGCGATCGCGCTGCCGCCCGGCCCTTCACTCGCCTTCTCGATCAGGCCGCGCAGCTCCTGCTCGCGGCTGATCAGACTGTTCCGTTGCGCGATCAGATCCTTGCAGTGATAGGCCGCGTATCGGGCGGGATCGACGACAAGCGTGCCGTAACCATCGCTCATTGCACAGCTGGCGAGCGACAGCGCAACGAAAGTGCAGACGGCGGCCGTCCAGGCCGCGGCGCGACCGCGCGCCGGCCGGTGACGGGACTGACGATCACCATCGCTCGAAATCATCGGCAACGTCCAAGCCGCAAAAAATCCGACGGCGCGCACCCTAGTTGCATGCTGCATGCTTGCCTGCCGCCTGCGCCGCAAATATGGCGGCCGGCGTCCGGACCTGGCGCGCGAAGCCGCCTAGGTCTCGTCGCTCATAAAGGCGACGCCGACGGCCAAATCCTTGCGCCAGATGACGCGACAGCGGCGCCGCGCTTCACCGCGCGCGCTCAGCAGCAACATGAAGCGATCCGGCAGCTCATCGTTCTTGTCGAGCAGGAGACGCGCGCCGCCCTCCGAGATATCGGAGATCAAACACGGGCGCGGCGGCTCCTTCTTGATCCGTGAGGATTTTCGCCGCGTAGTGGAAATGCTGACGCGGCTTCTTGCGCAATTCGGTGTGAGAGCGCGAGCCGCCTACCCCCGCCATCGCTATCCTCCACCAGCGCGCGATACCGACCTGACAAATTAGAAAATCCACATTAACGCCCGTAAAAGGCGGCCGAATCCCGCATCACCGCATGCTCCGCCGCCCGCTGCGAACGCGGCAGTTCGCGCGGCAGATCGCCGCGAGCCCGCGCCCGACGCCGCAACCCGACGCACGGCTATGGCGTTGCGTGACGATATTGTTACAATTCCACGAGGATTTTGTAACAGGTGCGGGCCGTTTGATGAGCTTGGACTGGCTGAGTTGGTCGAATCCGGTTGCGGTCTGGTGGAGTCTCCTGCTCGTTGCCGCCGGCACGAATATCGCGCTGCTGTTGTGGCTTCGCTCTCGTTTCCGCAACGCGGAAATCGACCGGCGATCGGCTGGCGTTGGCGCCGACCTGCTGCTCCTCTTGAGTGCCGGCTACGTTTTCGGCTGCGCCTTCCGCTCGATCCTGCCGCGCGCGGACGTGCAGCGGATCTGCCTGTTCGATACCTGGCTGTCGAGCGTCTTCGTCGGCCGCTCGGTCGCGACGGTCGCCGAGCTCTGCTTTGCGCTGCAATGGGCGATCGTCTTGCGCCGGCTTGGCGATGCCACCGATTCCGACACCGCACGCAATACCTCGAAAGCGATCGTCCCGTTGATCGTTCTCGCCGAGTGCTGCTCCTGGTACGCGGTGATCACCACGAATTATCTCGGCAATGTGCTCGAGAACTCGCTGTGGACGGTGACGTTCGCCCTGATCGCGGTGGCGTTGTTGCGGTTGCTCGGGAGCTTCCGCGGCGTCGTGCGCCTCCTCATCGGCGCGGCCGCCGTCGGCGCCACCGCCTATGTCGCCTTCATGTGCACGGTCGACGTGCCGCTGTATCTTGCCCGCTGGCACGAGGATATGGCGAACGGACGGGAATTTTTCGGGCTCGTCGCCGGCCTGCATGACGCGGCGACCCGCTGGATCGTCAGCCACGACATCGCCGACTGGCAAGACGAGATCGCCTGGATGTCGCTTTATTTCAGCATGGCGGTGTGGGCGAGCCTGACGCTCGGCGCCTTCGGCCTTGTGGCGCACCTGCTGCCGCGCTATCGCCTGCGACGGGCGGCGAGACCGGCGCGGCGTCCGCTCGCGCTGCCGGCGCACTCCCCGCCAAGGATCGGATGACGCAGGCGCGGCCTGCGCGCGGCGGCACCGGCGGCAGCAAACGGACAAGCGGAGGGGTCCATGGAGTTCGAACGCGCGAGCCTGGAAATCGACGGGGCGCTTGCCATCCTGAGCCTCAATCACCCGGAGGTGCTCAACGCATTATCGGACGAGATGCTCAAGGGCATGTCCGACGCGCTCGACGCAATCGCCGGTTCGGATCGTCCGATCCGCTGCCTGATGATCACCGGCACCGGACGCGCCTTCTCGGCCGGCGCCAATCTGCAGGCGGGCGGGAATGCGCCGCTGCCGCGCCGCGCCGGCCATGTGCTGGAGACGCAGTATCATCCATTCCTGCGGCGTCTGCGCGAGCTGCCTTATCCGCTGGTGACCGCGGTGAACGGCGCCGCGGCCGGCGCCGGCATGAGCATCGCGCTCATGGGCGATCTCATCCTGTGCGCGCGCTCGGCTTATTTCCTGCAGGCGTTCCGCCGGATCGGCCTGGTGCCCGACTGCGGCTCGACCTGGCTCTTGCCGCGGCTCATCGGGCGGGCGCGGGCGATCGAGCTGTCGCTCCTCGGCGAGCGCCTTCCGGCGGAAACCGCGCTCGCCTGGGGCCTCATCAATCGCGTCTATGACGACGATGCGCTGATGAGCGAGGCGCGCAAGCTCGCGCAGCAGCTCGCCGCCGGCCCGACCGTCGCGCTCGGCTTGATCCGCCGGCTCTACTGGGAAAGCCAGGAGAACTCGCACGAGGAGCAGCTCGATCTCGAGGTCCGCCTGCAGCGCCTCGCCGGCGCTTCGGCGGACTCCAAGGAGGGCGTGCAGGCGTTTCTGGAAAAGCGGCCGGCAAAATTCGCCGGCGTGTGATTATTTCACGCGCGCCTTGCGCGAACTTGTCGCTGGACAGACCAAAGTCATCGGTCGAGCGCAACGCCGGTCATGGCATTTGGAGTCCTCACTTGCCAATATCGAGCCCCAGTATTGAAACCTTGGCGGTGGTAATTTCGGTTGGCCAGAGGATTTCCGTGAGACCGGTCGCGACGGCGATTTTTTGCGCTCCACTCGCCGTATAGGTGATGACGCCGCCACCGATCGCACCGCCAATTTTCTGACCCCATAGTTTCCGCCCGTTGTCGGCGTCGACCGCATAGAAATTGCCGCCCATATCGCCGAAGAAGACGACACCTCCGGCGGTCGGGGTCATGCCGCTCTGTATCGGATAGTTGGTCTTCACTCGCCATTTCCAAACGCCCGTGTCGGCATTGCTCGCGTAGACCCAGCCGGCCCAAGTTGCCGAAGGGATCCGGCTTGCCCCAGGTATTGAACGGGTTGAGCGACGCCTCGCCCGACCAAGGCGCTCCAGACGGCACTCTCGGCAATTTGTTTGGGAGTTTGCAGCGTCGCCGTCGTGCACCACTCAACTTCGCCGATGATAGACGAGGTTGGTGTTGGGATCGTAAGCCGGACCATTCCATTCGGCGCCGCCGGTCGAGCCCGGACAGAAGTGGACCGCGTTACTGGTCGAGAAGGTCGCGTCCGCGTTCTCGATGCGGGTCACCGGCACACGATAGAGCATGGCGTTGGTGGCGAGGTCGAAGCCATAGAGGTGCCCGTCCTTGGGCGCGACCGACATGAGCTTCTTGCCGCCGGCGGTTTGGATGATGGCCGGCGGATTTGAAACATCCCAGTCATGCCAGTCGCGGGGAACGAGCTTGAAGTGGTTCTTGTAGGCTCCGGTCTTTGCATCGAGTACGACGACCGACCCGGAATAGAGGTTCGACCCTTCGCGCGGCCCGGTCGCGAAATCGGGCGCGGGGTTTCCGCCCGGCACGTACAAGAGGCCGGTGGTCGGATCCAACGTGTACGACGACCAGGTGCCGCCGCCGGTGATCGGTGAGCCGGAAGCGTTTTTCCAAGTCGACATATCGAGGGGAGACGCGCCTTGCGGCCCGCGGGTGACGTCGCCCTCCGTCTTCGGCACGAGGTAAAATTCCCAAACGATTTTGCCGGTCTTGGCATCGAGCGCGTACATGCGCCCCTTTATGCCCTTAATGTCTCCCCCCGCATTGCCGATGAAGACGAGGCCGTTCCACGCGATCGGAGCAGCGGGTGCAGTTTCGCCTTTCTTCGCGATCGGCGATCGTCGTCGCCCAGAGGCGCTTGCCAGTCTTGAAATCGTAAGCCAGGACGCGGCCGTCCTGGGTGCCGCGGAACAATTGGCCGTCCATGTAAGCCGCGCCGCGATTGACGCCCTGCGGCGTCCCGGGTGAGTAATCTTCGTGGGTGCGCCAGTTCTGGTGGCAATTGGCCGGATCGATGGAGAAAATATCGTATTCCGTCGTTCCGATCAGCGCACCGTTCACCTCGATCAAACCGGACGTGAAGCCGGTATATTGGCCGGTGTCGTAGGTGCAAAGAACCTTGAGATTGCCGACATTGTCTTTGTTGATCAGGCTGAGCGGCGAGAAGCGATTTGAGGTGAGCGTTTTGTTGTAACTCGGCCAGTCTCCCTCCTTTGCGCCTTGGACTTCGTCTGGCCCTGGAGTCGCGCCTGGCGATGCCGCCGTGGTGGTGGAGGCCGCCGAGCGGCTAGTTCCGTTGTCATGCTTCCGGCGGGCGCGGAAAGATAGCGCACGTAATTTATGGCCATCGCAAAAATAGGCACCGCATTGTTCCACTGAGCGTAGAGAACGCCTGCAACGATTGCGCCAACTAAAACAAGCGCACCAATAAGAGCGAAGAGCCGCTTCATTGTTCGATCCTGAGGTTACGCGCGCTCGCCATGTGGGGTGACACCCGATTCCGGGCATACCATCCCATTCATGGCGTTTTGCTGACGGCGTTTGGACTACCTCGATGGACGGGTCCGATCGGATGCTAGTTTAGTGATGGTCTTGGCACAAAGCGAGATCGCGCCTGGCGATGCCGCGATGCCAAGCAGCGACGCGGTGCGAGTCATTACACTGTAAGGATAAGTCAGCCGCGAAGGAACGGTTCCGGGCGTCGTTTGACGCAGATTATCGCAACGCGTAGCCTTGGCGCAGCAAGGCGAGGTGACCGGTCATGTCGCGATCGTTGGACCGACGTAGCTTCCTGCAACATTCAGGCTTGCTTGGCGGCTCGCTGCTCACCTGCAGCATTCCGCTTGATCGGTCCGCCGACGCTGCGCCCGTCCGGATCGATGCGCCGGTGATCGACGAGCTCACGGTTCGGGAGATCACCGACAACACGCACGACATCTTCCTGCGACCGGCGGAGGTGCCTGGTCTGGCGGTCCGGCGCACGGGATTTCCCGAGGCGCCGCAAGGCAAGACCCTGGAAAGCGAGTGGGGCCTGGCGTTGCACCTGGAGTCGCGCAAGGCGCAGGAGACGCGCCGCTATCTGCTCGACTTCGGCTTCACGCCGGACGTTTACGCGAACAACCTCGAGCTCCTGAAGATCGATGTCGCCCAGGTGGACGCGCTGATCATCAGCCACGGCCATTACGATCATGTCGGTGGCCTGATGGGATTCCTGGAGGCCTACCGCGCGCGCATGCGCAAGGACTTGCGCCTGTATACCGGCGGAGAGGACGATTTCTGCAGTCGCTTCAATCGCAACGCGGATGGCAGCTTCACGGATTTCGGCACGGCCGTTGGACCGACGCAAGCTGAAGGCGCTGGACGTACAGCCGGTGCTGTCGGAGGTGCCGATCGTCATCGAAGGCCACGCCTTCACCACCGGCGCCGTGCCGCGCACCAGCATCGAGCACGTGTTGCCAAACACGTGGGTGGAATACGGCGTCCGGGACGGGCTGGGCTGCGACGCCAACGCCTACATGAACCACCATTTCACCGCCGAGGAACTCGCCGGAAAGCCGGTGCCCGATCAGCACTGGCACGAGCACGCCACCTGCTTCAGGCTGGGTGATCGCGGGCTGGTCGTGATCAGCTCATGCGGCCACGCCGGCATCATCAACACGCTCAGGCGCGCGCAGGAAATCACCGGCATCGACAAGATCTACGCGCTGGTCGGCGGCTTCCATCTGGCGCCGGCGCCGGATGACTACCTGGCGAAGGTGATGGCGGAGCTCAAGAAGTTCGACCTCGAACATGTCATGCCGATGCACTGCAGCGGACAGAACTTCATCGATCTGGCCAAACGGGAAATGCCGGAGAAGCTGGTGCTCTGCGGCACCGGCAGCAGCTTCACGTTCACCGCATAATCGCCGGCGCAATCGACCACCGGCCATGTTTCACTCGACGCCGACGCGCGCGCCTTTCTCAGCCACCGAACGTTTCATCACCAGAACGACGACCATCAGCGCAAGCATCACGACCGCGAATAGCCAAAAACAGTCGAAATACGACAGCGCTGATGCCTGGTGTTGACGCAGATTCTCCAATGCCTGCCAAGCTAGCTGCTGCGCAGTCGCCGGGTCGCCGGTCTGCTGCAGGAAACGCGCCTGAGCTTGCTCAATGAAAGACTGTACCGCCGGATTTAGAGGATCGAGGCTCTCGCCGAGCCGCAGCGTATGGAATTGATCGCGTCTTTCTTGCAGCGTCTGGGCCATGGACGTTCCAACGCTGCCTCCCTCGTTGCGCAGAAGGCTCAAGAGGCCCACAGCCGCGCCGCGCAGCGCGATCGGCGTGTAGAGATAGGCGGCCACATTTGCTGGTGCAAAACACATCGACAGTCCTAAGACCAAAACGACCCGCGGCCAGACAACTTGGTCCGGACTGATCAAGAGGTTCATCTGCGACATCCAGTAGTTGCTGGCGGCCATCAGCAGCAATCCCGTACCGATCAACCATCGGGCATCCGTCTTGCGGCCCAGCATGAAGCCAACGATGGGCATCGCAACGACAGCGAACAACCCGGCCGGCGACATGACCAGTCCCGCGTCCAAGGCGTTGTAACCAAATAACGATTGAAGCAAGCCGGGCAAAGAAGTGCTGGCACCGTAGAGCACGGCATAGGCGCAAAAGATAATGATACAGCACGCGCCGAAGTTACGTTCGCCAACGGTCGGAAATTGACCACCGGGTTGGGGCTGCGCAACTCCCAGAAGATCAATCCAGCCAGCCCCACCGCAAAAAGCATGGCCAATGTCTGCACGCGCCAGAATGGATCGCCCAACCAGTCCCATTCCTGGCCCTTGCTGAGCATCACTTCCCAGCAGACCATGACGACAATCAGCAGCGACAAACCGATCGAGTCAAAATGGAACGGCCGCTTCTTCAGCTCTTGCACGTTCTTTCGTGAGATAATCCGGGTCGCGGAGAAGTGCGTAACACCCGGCAAATGCCAGGAGACCGATCGGCACATTGATCAGAAAGACCCACCGCCACTGGTACTCGTCGGTCAGCCAGCCGCCGAGAGTCGGTCCGACGACCGGCGCGAGCAGAGCCGCCAAGCCGAACAGCGTCATCGCCACGCCCTGCTTTTCCCGCGGGAAGGCATCGAGCAGCACGCCTTGACTGGAGGGCTGCAGACCGCCGCCGGCCAGGCCCTGGATGACGCGGAACAGGATGAGCTGACCGAGACTGGTGGCCATTCCGCACAGTGCGGAGCTAAGCGTAAAAACGGCAATCGACATCAAGAAGTAGTTGCGGCGTCCCAGATGCGCGCTCAACCACCCGGTGATCGGCAGGATGATGGCGTTGGCGGCAAGGTAGCTGGTGAGAACCCATTCACCGTCATCCACCGTAGCCGACAGGCCGCCGGCGATGTAACGCAGCGCCACCACCGCGATGGTCGTATCGAGCACCTCCATGAAAGTCGGCACCACCACCACGGCGGCCACCAGCCACGGATTCCCCGCCACGGAAGATCTTGAGGGCGAAAGAGCCGCATCGGTCATTTGCCGGCCCCAAGCGCGCTCCGATGTAATGAATCAGAGGTTTGCGGTTGAGGCTCGTAGCCTTGCAGGAATTTCCCGGCGTCGGGCCCGGTCGGCGGCTTGTTCACATAGACGTAGGGAACAACGGATGTGCCGATGAACAGGGTAGTTTTCGTTTGGGTCGTATCCTTCGAGATCGATTCGAACCGGCAGCCGCTGGACCACTTTGATGAAGTTGCCGGTGGCGTTCTCCGCCGGCAGCAACGATAGCGTCGATCCGGTCCCCATCGTAAATCCGGAGACCCGCCCCTTGAACACGTGTCGGCCTCCGTACATGTCGACATACAGGTCGACAGGCTGGCCGATGCGCAAATCACGCAGCTGCGTCTCCTTGAAATTGGCATCGACCCAGATCTCGTTGAGCGATCGGATTGCCATCAGAACTCTGCCCAACCTGCACATTGTTGCCCGGATTGACATTTCGGCGCGTCACAACTCCATCAATCTCTGCGACGACATCGCAGTAACGAAGGTTGAGTTCAGCCTGAACGAGATCGCGCTTGGCGGCTCGAGCTTGGCTTCCGCCTGCTTGACGGCCGGCGCATCATCCGTAAGTCCGGCCAGCGTGCGGTCGATATCGCCTTGATCCAGGCTTTCGAACTGCTTGAGCATCTCCTTCGGTAGCTGCTCATAGGAATGAGCAACGCCAAGCTGCGCCGCCGTCTGGATGAGAGCTGCCTGCGCCTCTCGAACGGAAGAGAAAGTCTGATCGAGATCGGGCGGCACCTCACCGAGATCTCCGCTTTCAGGCTGCGCCGGCAACCCCAAAGAGACACGGATTTGATGTACATCCGCCTCTGCTTGGATAACGTCCGCCTGCGCGACCGAAAGTGCGGCTTGCCGTTGATCGTACTGCTCCCGACTTACGGTCGCCTGCGGCAGCAATTGCTCAGCCCGGGCAAATTCAACTTGTGCCAACTTGAGTGTGGCGTTGCTTTTATCGAGGGCGGCAACGCGGGCCTGCAACGAGGCCACCCGGTTATCGACGTCCTCAATGGCGTTTCGTAATTGCCAGCTCAGGCTCCTGGCTTGTGCTTCAACACCGCGCACCGTGGCTTTAGCCGCTTGAAGGTCCGCCTCCGCGGTGTCGACAGCCGCTTTCTTCACGGCGACTGCGTCCTCAAAAGGCTCCTTGTCCAACTGGACGAGAACATCTCCCTTATGAACACGGTTGTTATCATCGACCAACACCCGGGCAACCTGCCCTTGCACGCGGGCGGCGACGAACGTCACGTGACCATTCACGTAGGCGTCATCGGTCGAGACGGTGTTGAGCGCCAATCGGATCCAAGGAACGCCGAATATCAAGGCGGCCGCCAGCACCAAAGCTCCCAGCACTCCCATCACCAACCTTCGCCTCTGCGTAGAACGACGATCCCCTGGCAGCGCCGATTTGGAAGCAAGATCTGCCTACGCTAATTTTCGCGCCATGGCTCGAAACCGACCCGTCGTCTTTTGCGCCATCGCCAACCGAAACGTCGCCTTCGATCGGTCGAGCGATCCTGTCGATCAATCTTGACTCAGCTCGGGTCGCATTTTTTTCTCATTCATCTCAATGCGCGTGACATCAACGGAAAACGAAAAATTCGCGGCGACCAAAGACCACCCTTTGTTAGTGAAGCTGCCGGCGCACGAAGGCGATCCGCACCGGTGGCGGCGGAATACGTTTCGGGAAACCGCAACGATCCAAGTCCATTTGGCGGCATTCGAAAAGTACCGGCGGCTTACCCGCCCGACATAGGCGCCGCGACGGAGTTCCATCAAAATTTGTTGAAAGCAATCAGTCGTCGGTGCTGATGATCAGCGGCCGCTGAATTGTAATCTGCAATTCGCGAAGCAACAACTCACTCATCGCAGCGACTCTACGCCGCGGAGCCGTGCGAAACAGCGACCATGCTGAGGAGTTCTGCGACCAAGCGCTCCACAAATCCACGCTGCCGTACGAGAACTGGGTGCACAAGCATGCTCGCGTCGCTCCTGAGGAACTACCGGAAGAAATGAAGCAGAGCGAAGAAGTCAAATTCCTAAGCTCGGCCGCAGACCGGCACGCTGCCAACATCGTGCAGCTGATCTATCGGGCAAAGGGTTACGAAGGCGACTCCAAGGACTACGCGCGCCGCTCGATGGAGGAGCACTGGCGGGCCGGCTACTACGACGCCGTGCACGCGCTCCGCCATCCCGAAATTTTCGAGCGATCAAGCAGCCGGAACGAAACGCTCGTCACCTTCGACTTCAGCCGTGATCGGGGCGGTTGTGGCCATCGAACGCGTGATGGCGGCTGCTATTCGTGATGTCTGCTTCTCCCACAAAAGTAGACATCAGGGCCATCACCGGGAGTTCAGCTTATCGCAATCTCGAACTGGACTTGCCAGGTGGTGCGGACGGCGGGACTTGAACCCGCACGGGGTTTCCCCCAAGGGATTTTAAGTCCCTTGCGTCTACCGTTTCGCCACGTCCGCCGCGGACAAAGAGCACGTCCGCTTCGCGGACTCAAAGAGAGCCGTCCGCGCGACGGCCTTTGTAGCACCCGCGGCGCGGGCGTCGGAAGCGCGGCGGCCTCCTCTGCGTCAATCCTTGGCGACGTGTCCCCAGAGACTGTCCCAGTCGGCGCCGGAAATATCGGCGATGCGCCCGTCCTGCTCGAAGAACCTGTTGGGGACCTGGAACATGGCGAGCATCAGCCCGCCCTGCGGCGTCCAGGCGACGTGGCGGCTGCCGGCCTCGCGCCAGACGAACTCGCCGGGACCGACGGTGAGGCCCTCGGCCGCGCCTTCCCGGTCGACCAGCGTGCCTTCGAGGATATAGGTCTGCTCGATCTTGACGTGCTCGTGGTCGGGGAGAACGGCGCCGGGCGCGAACTTCATCAGCGCGGTGACGAGCCCGGTCTCCTTGTCGACGAGGAGCGGCTTTACCTCGCAGCCGGGAAAGCGCGTCTTTCTCCATTCCATCTCGGCCGGGCGCACGATGTGCGAATGGGTATCGAGGGTGTCGTGCGTGCCTTTCGGCGTGACCGCATCCATGGCTTTCTCCTCACGGCTTTGCCGGCGATCATAGCCACCGCGGCCGGCGGCCGAAAGCCGGCGCCGGCGCTCGCCTACAATCCGGCGTCGCTGATCGGCGGCTGGAAGGCTAAGCCCGTGTCCCAGGGAAAATCGATCCAGGTGTCCTGCGACACCTCGGTGATGAAGGTGTCGACCAGCGGCCGGCCCATCGGCTTGGCGTAGACGGTCGCGAAGTGCGCGCGCGGGAGGACGGCGCGCACGACTTTTGCGGTCTGCCCGGTATCGACGAGGTCATCGACGATCAGCACGCCCGCGCCACCGCCGGCCGAGCGAGCGATGATCGCCGGGGCGACTTCCTTGATGACCTTCACCTCGGCCTGGGTGGTGTGGGTATAGCTCGAAACGCAGATCGTCTCGATCAGCTTGATACCAAGCTCGCGCGCCACGATCGCCGCCGGCACCAACCCGCCGCGGGTGATGCAGACGATCGCCTCGAACGGGCCGACGCCGTTGAGCCGCCAAGCGAGCGCCCGCGAGTTGCGGTGGAACTGGTCCCAGGAGACCGGGAAGATCTTCGCCGGATCGCGCGTCGCGGGTTTGCCGGATTCGCCGGCGTCGAGCTCTCCCATCGCGATCAACTCCCTGCGGCCGCTTGCTTGAGCTCCGCTTTCACGCGCACGAGCATCGCCTCGACCGCCGTCTTGGCGGCGGCGAGCTTTTGCGCGTCGCGCGAGCGCAGCACCACGTTGGTGTTGGCGAAGCGTCCTTCGTCCATGAACGGATAGGAGCCGATGATGACGCCGGCATGCGCGGCCGCGATCTCGCCAAGCTCGGTGCCGATGTCGCCCTCGCGGCAGTCGGCGCGCACCGTCTCCGACAGCATCTTGACGCCGGTCTTGAGCGTCGGCGCCACATAGTCGAGCATGACCTGCATGACCGGCGGCACGCCGGCCATGACGATGACGTTGCCGATCCGGAAGCCGGGCGCCGCCGAGACTTTGTTGAGCACCAGCTCGGCGCCGGCGGGCATGCGCGCCATCCGCATGCGCGCTTCGTTCATCACGCCGCCGGTCTGCTTGATCCGCGCCTGCAGGATCTCCACCGCACGCGGGTGGTAGTCGATCGACACGCCGAAGGCTTTGGCGACGCTGTCGGCGGTGATGTCGTCATGGGTCGGGCCGATGCCGCCGGTGGTGAACACGTAGGTGTAACGCGGGCGCAAGGCGTTGAGCGCAGCGACGATCTCCGGCTCCTCGTCGGGAACGACGCGCACCTCCTTGAGGTCGATGCCGATATTGGTGAGATACTCGGCGACGTAGCCGATGTTCTTGTCCTTGGTCCGGCCAGAGAGGATCTCATCGCCGATCACCAGAAGCGCGGCGGTGACGATTTCGCGTTCGCTGTCGGCGGGTCCGGCCATTGGCAAAAGCTCCAGGCGTGCGGCCTCCTCTAGCGCGGGAGCGACCGCTGCTCAAGCGCGAGCGATCGCGCTCGCTGCCGGCGATTTTTCGGGTATGCGCTCTGCCTGGCAAGTGCTAAAGCCCTGAACGCCGGCCGCCGAAGCTTTTCTTGGCGGGACGCGCAGGGCCGAGAGCAGGATTTAGGGAGAGGAGCATCATGGATTTTTCCATTTCCGAGCGGCAAAAGCATTGGCGTGACCGCGTCATTGGCTTCATGGACGAGCACATCTATCCGGCGGTCGAGACCTATGCGCGCCAGAGCGCCGAAGGCGATCGCTGGAAGGTCATCCCGGTCCTCGAAGAGCTGAAAGCCAAGGCGCGGGCCGCGGGCCTGTGGAACCTGTTCCTGCCGCCCTCGCCGCATCACGACGAAGGCGAGTATCACGGCGCCGGCCTGACCAATCTCGACTACGCGCTCTGCGCCGAACAGATGGGCCGCGTCTCCTTCGCCTCCGAAGTGTTCAACTGCTCGGCGCCGGACACCGGCAACATGGAGGTGCTGCACCGCTACGGCACCCGCGAGCAGAAAGAGAAATGGCTGAAGCCGCTCCTGGCCGGCGAGATCCGCTCGGCGTTCCTGATGACCGAGCCGGCGGTCGCCTCTTCCGACGCCACCAATATCGAGACTTCGATCACCCGCGACGGCGATCATTATGTGATCAACGGCCGCAAATGGTGGTCGTCGGGCGTCGGCGATCCGCGCTGCAAGATCACCATCGTCATGGGCAAGACCGATCCTTCGCGCGCCCGGCACGAGCAGCAATCGCAGATCCTCGTCCCGCTCGACACGCCCGGCGTCAAGATCGTGCGCATGCTGCCGGTGTTCGGCTACGACGACGCGCCGCACGGCCACGCCGAGGTCATCCTCGACAAGGTGCGCGTGCCGGCGAGCAACCTTCTCCTCGGCGAAGGCCGCGGCTTCGAGATCGCGCAGGGCCGGCTCGGCCCCGGGCGCATCCACCACTGCATGCGCACGATCGGCGTCGCCGAGGTGGCGCTGGAGAAGATGACCAAGCGGCTTCTCTCCCGCGTCGCCTTCGGCAAGAAGATCGCCGAACATTCGGTGTGGGAGCAGCGCATCGCCGAGGCGCGCATCGACATCGAGATGACGCGGCTTCTCTGTCTCAAGGCCGCCGACATGATGGACAAGGCCGGCAACAAGGTGGCGCAGCTCGAGATCGCGATGATCAAGGTGGCGGCGCCGCGGGTGGCGCTGAGCGTGATCGACGACGCGATCCAGGCGCATGGCGGCATGGGCGTGACCACCGACGCCGGACTGGCGCATGCCTATGCGCATATCCGCACGCTGCGACTTGCCGACGGCCCCGACGAAGTCCATTGCCGGGCGATCTCGCGCCTGGAGATGCGCAAATATACCAACGTCAAGGTGTGATCCGCACGAGCGGCGCGTCACGCGTCGTGCCCGGCCTTGTGCCGGGCATGGCGCGCCTATGATGCAAACAAGCGCTTGAGCTCGGGTTTCAGGATCTTGCCGTTCACATTGCGCGGCAGCATCTCCGGCGAGAACAGGATCCTGACCGGCACCTTGAACGCCGCGATCCGCTCGGCGACGAATGCCCGCAATTCGGCTTCGCTCGCCCGCGCGCCGTGCTTGAGCGTGACCACGGCGCCCGGCTCCTCGCCGAGCGTGTGATGCGGGATCGCGACCACGGCGGCGTCGATGACCGCCGGGTGCTCGTAGAGAGTGTTCTCCACTTCGACGCAATAGATGTTTTCGCCGCCGCGGATGAGCATGTCCTTGGTGCGATCGAGGATGTAGCAGAAGCCCTCCTCGTCGAGCCGCGCGATGTCGCCGGTGCGCAGCCAGCCGTCGATGAACGTCTCGGCGGTGGCCTGCGGCTTGTTCCAGTAGCCCTTCACCACGTTCGGGCCCTTGACCCACAATTCGCCGATGCCGCCGGCCGGCAATTCATTGCCGTCGGGATCGCGGATCTTCATCTCGCCGACCGGCAAGGCGGGACCGCAGCTGTCCGGCCGCAGCTCGTAGTCTTCGCCCTGGTGTCCGGTGAAGGTGCTGGTGGTTTCGGTCATGCCCCAGCCGGTGCCGGGCGCCGAGGCCGGAAACTTCTTCTTCAAGGCGCGCACCAGCTCGGCGGCCGCCGGCGCGCCGCCATAGCCGATGCCTTCGAGCGAGGAGAGATCGTATTTTCCCAGCGCCGGATGCTCGAGCAATTGCCAGGCGATGGTCGGCACGCCGCCGGTGCCGCTGACCCGCTCGCGCTCGATCAGCTGCATGGCGATTTCCGGATCCCATTTGTGGATCAGCACCAGTTTGCCGCCGCCGACCATCAGCGGATTCATCACCGCGTGGCAACCGGTGGTGTGAAACAGCGGCACGGCGAGGAGATAGGACCGTTGCGGCGCGTTCGGATCGGGCTCGGGCACCGGTTCGCCTCGCCGCAGGAAGCTGCGCGCCGCCGAATAGGGATTGGCCATGAGCGTCGAGCAGGAGTTGCGATGGGTGATCAGCGCCCCTTTCGGCTGGCCCGTCGTGCCTGACGTGTAGAGGATCATGCCGTCATCGTCGGGATCGAGCGGCACGTCGGGCAGCGGCCGGTCCGGCAAAAGATGCCACGCGTTCACCGCGCCGATGACGTCCTCGAGCTTGGCGACCTTCGGATGCGCCACCTGCTCGCGCTCGCGGCTGACGAAGACGCGCTCGAGCGCCGGACAATTGTGCAGATGCTCGAAAATCCGCTCGAGCCTTTCGCGATCGACGATCGCGACCTTCGCGCCGGAATCGTTGAGCCCGTATTCGAGCTCCGGACCGGTCCACCAGGCGTTGAGCAAAGTCGCCACGCCGCCGACCAGGAGGCAGCCGAAGAAGGCCGCCGGCCATTCCGGCACGTTGCGCATGGCGATGGCGACGCGGTCGCCTTTCTTCACGCCCGCCTGTTGCAGCGCCTCGGCGATCGCCAGCGCCGCGCGGGCGAAGCTCTCGTAACTCGCCCGCTCGTCGCGATAGACGACAAAGGTCCGATCGCCGTGGCTCCGTCCGAGCAGAAATACTTCGCGCATGGTCGGCGGCGCGTTCTTCCACACGCGCGTGCGCACGCCGCGAATGTCGCGCTCTTCGATCTCGAACGCAGAGCCCGGGGCGGTCAGCGCCGCATTGGCCTGTGCCAGCGTGATGGCCGGGAAAGCCGCTCCTCCCGCCATGTCTCCTCCTCTACGCACTCGCCCGTCTACGCCGCATTTTCGAGATCGGGCTCAATAGTTCTGCGAGCGCGCCACGCGGTCGGCGTGAAAGCCGGCGTCGCCGAACAGCTCCTGGCCGACGCGCGCGCGTTTCATGAAGAAGCCGATGTCGAATTCATCGGTCATGCCGATGCCGCCATGCATCTGCACCGCCTCTTGCACCGCAAGCGTCGCGCTCGCGCCGGCGCGCGCCTTGGCGACGGAAACGATCGTCGCCGCGCGCTCGAAATCGCTGTCGAGCACCTGCAGCGCCTTGAGCACTGCCGCCTGGGTGATTTCGAGCTCGGTGAAGAGATGAGCGGCGCGGTGCTGCAACGCCTGGAACGAGCCGAGCGGCTGGCCGAACTGCTTGCGGTCCTTGAGATAGGTGAGCGTGCGGCCGAAGGCGCCCTCGCCTACGCCGGTAAGCTCGGCGGCGACCGCGGCGCGGCCGGCATTGAGCACGCCTTCGAGCAGCCGCCAGCCGCGATCGACCTCGCCGATCACGGCGTCGGCGTCGACCTGCACCCGGTCGAACTTGATGCGTGCGGCGTTGTGGGCATCGACCATTACGCTGCGCTCGGTCTCGATCCCCTTGGCCTTGGCGTCGACGAGAAACAGCGTGAGGCCGTCGGTTTCGCCCGGCGCGCCGGCGCTGCGCGCAGCGACAATGAGCAGGTCGGCGACATGCCCGTCGACGACGAAGCATTTGTCGCCGGTGAGCGCAAAGCCGTTGCCGCTGCGTTCCGCCCGCAGCGCGGTCGCGCTCGGCGCATGCTTGGCGCGCTCATCGACCGCCAGCGCCAGAAGGAGATCGCCGGCCGCGATTTTGGGCAGGAGCTCCCTGCTCCGCGCCTTGTTGCCGTCGCGCAACAGCGCGGTCGCGCCGACAATCGAAGTCGACAGAAACGGCGACGGCGTCAGATTGCGGCCGATTTCCTCCATGACCACGCCGGCCTCGACGTAACCGAGGCCGGAGCCGCCCAGATCCTCGGGCACGAGGACGCCGCAAAATCCCATCTCGGCGAATTTCTTCCACAGCGCGCGGGAGAAACCCTCGGCATCGCGGCTGTCGCGCAGCTTGCGCAGATGCGAGACCGGACCGTGATCGGCGAGAAAAGCGCGGGCGCTGTCCCGGACCAGGACCTGTTCTTCGTTAAGGATGAGGGGCACGCCTACTCTCCGCGATCACGCGCCGGGCAATTCGAGAATGCGCTTGGCGATCACGTTGAGCTGCACTTCGCTGGTTCCGCCTTCGATCGAATTGGCCTTGGTCCGCAGCCAGCTGCGCGCGGCCTCGCCGTGGCGCGAGCGCTCGCTCTCCCATTCCAGCGCCTGCGAACCGCCGGCCGACATCAGCAATTCATGCCGGCGTTTGTTCAACTCGGCGCCGTAGTATTTGAGCATCGAGGAAATGGCCGGGCTCGCCTGCTTGGCTTTCAGCTGGTCGCCGGTGCGCTCCAGCGCCAGCTGGAAGGCATAGGCGTCGACGTCAAAGCGGGCGATGTCGGCGCGCAGACACGTGTCGGCGAGGATGCCGGCCTCCATTCCAAGTGAATCGGCGGCAATCTGGCCGAGCGGTCGCCCGCCCGGGAGCCCGATGGCGCTGATCATCTCGCGCTCATGGGTCAGAAGATACTTGGCGACTTCCCAGCCCTTGTTGATCTCGCCGACGATGCGTCCCTTGGGAACGCGGACATTGTCGAAGAAGGTCTCGCAAAACGGCGATTTCCCGGAAATCAGCAGGATCGGCTTGGTGGAGACTCCGGGCGACTTCATGTCGAAGAGGATGAAGCTGATGCCGAGGTGCTTCGGCGCCGCCGGGTCGGTGCGCACCAGGCAGAAGATCCAGTCGGCCTTGTCGGCGTAGCTCGTCCAGATTTTTTGCCCGTTGATCAGAAAATGGTCGCCCTTGTCCTCCGCCTTGGTCGCCAGCGACGCGAGGTCGGAGCCGGCGTTCGGTTCCGAATAGCCCTGGCACCAGCGGATCTCGCCGCGCGCGATTTGCGGCAGATATTCGCGCTTCTGTTCCGGCGTTCCGTAGCGCAGCAAGGCCGGACCGAGCATCCAGATGCCGAACGAGTCGAGCGGCGAACGGCAGCCGAGCCGGCGCATCTCGCCGCGCAGGATTTTGCCCTCCTCGCGCGAGAGGCCGGCGCCGCCATACTCCTGCGGCCATTCCGGCACGGTCCAGCCGCGCGCCACCATGCGCTCGAACCATTGGCGCTGGCCTTCGGACTTGAACTTCGCGTTGCGCCCGCCCCAGTAGCGATCATCGTCGTCTTCGAGCGGCAGCCGCATGTCGGGCGGACAATTGGCCTCGAGCCAGGCGCGCGTGTCTTTGCGGAATTGTTCGAGATCGGACATCGGCATTTTCCTTTCCGGGCAACGATCGATCAGGTGATCGTGTTGCCGCCATCGATGACGATTGCTTGCCCGGTCATGAAATTCCCGGCGCGCGAGGCGAGCAGCACCGCGGCTCCGGCGATCTCGTCCGGCTCGCCGATGCGGCCAAGCGGCGTGCGCGCGGTCGAGCGCTTGAGGTTGTCCGGATTTTCCCACAGCGCCCGGGCAAAGTCGGTGCGGATGAGGCCGGGGGCGATGCAGTTGATGCGCACATTGTGCGGCCCGAGCTCGACGGCGAGATTGCGCGCGAGCTGGAAGTCCGCCGCCTTGGAGATGCAATAGGCGCCGATGATCGGGCTGCCGCGCAGGCCGCCGACCGACGACACGATGATGATCGAGCCGTCCTTGCGCGCGATCATCTGCGGCGCAACCAGATTGATCAGCCAGTGGTTGGAGATGATGTTGTTGCTCAGCGTCTTGCTGAACTGGTCGTCGGTGATCGTGTTCATCGGCCCGTAGTGCGGATTGGAGGCCGCGTTGCAGACCAGGACATCGATCTGGCCGAAGACCTTCATCGTCTCGTCGACCAGGCGCCCAAGCTGCTCCTTCAAGGAGATGTTCGCCGGTATGGCGGCGGCGCGCTTGTCGCCGTGTTTCGCATTGATGGCGTTCGCCACCTCTTGGCAGGGCTCGACCTTGCGCGAGGAGACGACGACCTTGGCGCCGTGCTCGGCCATGCGCTCGACGATGGCCCGGCCGATGCCCCGCGATGAGCCGGTAACCACGGCCACTTTGCCAGTCAGGTCAAATAGCGACACGGCGTTTCTTCCCCTGCCATTTGGTGAATTTGCGCGACAGCTTATTCAGGCATAGGGCGAAAGCAACCGATTTTGCGAAATTGCCGTTCCGCGATATGACGTGCGCAGCTAGGGAGGTACCAACGATGGCCGCCATCAATTCCGTGACCGATCTGACCCGCGAAGGCGATATCGCCGTGCTCACGCTCAATTCGCCGCCGGTCAACGCGCTCTCGGCGGACGTGCGCACCGGCCTTCGCACCGGCATCGACCAGGCCATGGCCGACCCTGCAGTCAAGGCGATCGTCCTGATTTGTGCCGGCCGCACCTTCATTGCCGGCGCCGATATTGCCGAATTCGGCAAGCCGCCGAAGGGCACGCCGCTCACCGAATGCGAAGCCGCGATGGAAGGCGGCGCCAAGCCGGTCATCGCCGCCGTGCACGGCACGGCCCTGGGCGGCGGCTTCGAAGTGGCGCTGATGTGCCACTATCGCGTCGCCGTGCCGTCGGCGCGGTTCGGGCTTCCCGAGATCAAGCTCGGCATCATTCCCGGCGCCGGCGGGACGCAACGCCTGCCGCGTTTGATCGGCGTCGAGAATGCGCTCGAAGCCATTCTCTCCGGCACGCCGTTTAGCGCCAAGCAGGCGCTGCAATGGGGCGTCATCGACGAGATGGTCGAGGAAGGAAAATTGCGCGAAGGCGCGCTCGCCTTCGCCCGCAAGGCGATCGACACCCATATGCCTTTGCGCAAAGTGCGCGACCTCACCGACAAGGTGCAGGCGGCGCGCGGCCATCCCGAGATCTTCGAAAAAGTCCGCCGCGAGAACGCGCGCAAATACCGCGGCTTCGAAGCCTGGCACGGCGCGATGCGCGCAGTGCAGGCTGCCGTCGACCTTCCGTTCCCCGAGGGCTTAAAGCGCGAGCGCGAAGAATTCCTGAAACTCGTCACCACCGCGCAATCGCAGGCGCAGCGCTACGTGTTCTTCGCCGAGCGCAAGGTCTGGAAAATCTCCGACGTTCCCGACGACACGCCGACGCTGCCGATCAAGAAGGTCGGCGTGATCGGCGCCGGCACCATGGGCGGCGGCATCTCGATGAATTTCCTCAACGCCGGAATTCCGGTGAGCATCGTCGAGATGAAGCAGGACGCGCTCGACCGCGGCCTCGCCACCATCCGCCGCAACTACGACAACACCGCCAAGAAGGGCCGGCTGACCGCGGCCGACGTCGAGACCCGGATGGGACTGCTCAGCCCCGGGCTGAACCTCGAAACGCTCGCCGACTGCGATCTCATCATCGAAGCCGTCTTCGAGAACATGGACATCAAGAAGGACGTGTTTCGGCAAGCTCGACAAGGTCGCCAAGAAGGGCGCGATCCTTGCCTCCAACACCTCCGTATCTGAACGTCGACGAGATCGCGTCCGCCACCAGCCGGCCGGAGCTACGTCATCGGCATGCATTTCTTCTCGCCGGCGAACGTCATGCGGCTCCTCGAGGTCGTGCGCGGCGAGAAGACGGCAAAGCCGGTCATCGCCACGGTCGATGCAGCTCGCCCGCAAGATCGGCAAGATCGCCGCGCTGGTCGGCGTCTGCCACGGCTTCGTCGGCAACCGCATGCTGCACCAGCGCCAGCGCGAAGCGAACAAGCTCATCCTCGAAGGCGCCATGCCCTGGGACGTCGACCGCGTGCATCTACGATTTCGGCATGCCGATGGGACCCTTCGCCATGAGCGACCTCGCCGGTCTCGACATCGGCTGGTCGAAGGAGACGAGCAAATCCTCGACCATCCGCGAGATCCTCTGCGAGATGGACCGGCGCGGGCAAAAGACCGGCGCCGGCTTCTACGACTATGACGAACAGCGCAACGCCAAGCCCTCACCGGTCGTCGAGAAGATCATTCTCGATTTTGCCGCCAAGAAAGGGATCAACCGGCGCACGATCTCGGACGAGGAGATTCTGGAGCGCTGCATCTATCCGATGATCAATGAAGGCGCCAAGATCCTGGAGGAAGGCAAGGCGCAGCGCGCCTCGGACATCGATATCGTCTGGATCAACGGCTATGGCTGGCCGGTCTATCGCGGCGGCCCGATGTTCTATGCCGATCTGGTCGGCACCGGCAAAGTCCTCGGCAAGATGAAGGAGTTCGAGGCGACGATGGGCGAAGACTTCAAGCCCGCCCACCTGCTCGAAAAAGTGGTCGCGGAAGGAAAAAAGCTGCAGGACATCTAACGGACTTTTCGCGCGCAGAACCCGCCGCGGCTTGATCCGCCGGCTTGGAGCGCCGAGCGCGGCCACTCGGAAATCAGGGATGACTTTCCAGCGGCACCTGCGCGCCGACGATATCGCCCTTCTTCTGCAGATATTCGACGCGGTCGATCTCGCCGCGCGCATAGCGCCGGGCGAGGACCTCGAGCCCATTGGCGTGCTGCGCGACCATATTGCGGATCGCGTCGTTGCGGGCGCTGCGGAATTGCTGCCAGCGCCGCCACCGGTGCTGCATGTACCAGGCGGTCAAGGCAACCGCTATTCCGACAACCAGGATTGGCTCGATCATTGCTGCCGTCCGGGCCCTCGGGGTTCCAACTGATTGCACCCCGGTCGGGTTCCCGATGGCCAACGCAATGATCATGTCGCCTAAAACGTAAGCAATAATGGCGGGCCGGTGAGCCTGCACCCCCTGCCCGCGCCGCCCAATTTGGCGCAAAGATTGCTTGGAGATCAGGCGTTTGGCGCGGAAGCGCCGTCGAGGCGGGCCGGGGACGACATGTTCGACGAGATGAGGGGCAGCGGGGACGCGGTGCGGCCGGCCTATGCCGAGCTGTCGCGGTGGCTCGGCGCGGTCAAGCCGGACGTGCTCGATTTCCGCCGGCGCGAGGCCGAACTGCTGTTCCGCCGCATCGGCATCACCTTCGCGGTCTATGGCGAGGCCGGAGGCGCAGGAGCGCCTCATCCCCTTCGACGTCATTCCGCGCATCCTCTCGGCCGCCGAATGGGACTTCCTGCAGCGCGGCCTGACGCAGCGCGTCAAGGCGATCAACGCCTACATCAAGGACGTCTACGGCCGCCGCGAGATCCTCAAGGCCGGCATCGTGCCCGAGGACCTGGTGTTCCAGAATCCGGTGTTCCGCCCGGAGATGAACGGCCAGAAGGTGCCGCACGACATCTACGTCCACATCGCCGGCATCGACATCGTGCGCGTCGACGCCGACACCTTCTACGTGCTCGAGGACAATGCGCGCACGCCCTCCGGCGTCTCCTACATGCTGGAGAACCGCGAGATCATGCTGCGGCTGTTTCCCGAGCTGTTCTCGCGCTACCGCGTCGCGCCGGTCGAGAACTATCCGGACGAGCTGCTGGCGACGCTGAAATCGGTCGCGCCGCCGACCGCCTCGGCCGATCCGACCGTCGTGCTGCTCACGCCCGGCGTCTACAACTCCGCCTATTACGAGCACTCGTTCCTGGCCGACAAGCTGGGCGTCGAGCTGGTCGAGGGCCGCGACCTCGTCGTCAAGGACGACGTCGTCTACATGCGCACGACCGAAGGGCCTGCAAGCGCGTCGACGTGATCTACCGCCGCATCGACGACGACTTCCTCGACCCGCTGGTGTTCCGGCCCGACTGCGCGCTCGGCGTGCCCGGCCTGATGTCGCGCCTACCAGGCCGGCAACGTCACGCTCGCCAACGCGGTCGGCACCGGCATCGCCGACGACAAGGCGATCTACAGCTACATGCCGGAGATCGTCAAGTTCTATCTCGGCGAGGAGCCGATCCTGAAGAACGTGCCGACCTGGCGCTGCCGCGAGAGCGAGCATCTCGCCTACGTGCTCGACCACCTCGACGAGCTGGTGGTCAAGGAGGTGCACGGCTCCGGCGGCTACGGCATGCTGATCGGGCCGAAGGCCGACAAGGCGACGATCGCGGCGTTCCGCGCCAAGCTCAAGTCCGACCCGAAGAACTTCATCGCGCAGCCGACGCTGGCGCTGTCGACCTGCCCGACCTGCGTCGAGGAGGGCGTCGCGCCGCGCCACGTCGACCTGCGGCCGTTCGTGCTGACCGGCCGCGACCGCATCCGCATCGTGCCCGGCGGCCTGACGCGCGTGGCGCTGCAAGAAGGGCTCGCTGGTGGTCAATTCGAGCCAGGGCGGCGGCACCAAGGACACCTGGGTGCTGGACGGATGACTTAGACGATGCTCTCGCGCACCGCCGATAATCTCTACTGGCTCGCCCGCTACGTCGAGCGCGCCGAATATCTCGCGCGCATCCTCGACGCGACGCTAGCGGCTCACCGCGCTGCCGCTCGCCTATGTCGGCGCCACCAATGAATGGGAATCCGCGGTCGCGACCGCCGGCTGCGCCAGCGCCTTCTTCGCCAGCACTATGCCGAGGCGAACGAGGAGACGGTCACCGAATTCCTCGCCTTCTCGACCGGCAATCCCTCCTCGATCCGCAACTGCTTCGAGATCGCGCGCACGCAATGCGCGCGCGGTGCGCACCGCGCTCACCATCGAGATGTGGGACGCCATCAACGGCGCCTGGCTCGAGCTCAAGCGCTGCGGCAACGGCCCGCCTCGCGCGAGGAATTCGCTGCGCTTCCTGCGCTGGGTGCAGGAGATCCTCGCTGCGCTTCGACGGCTCGGCCTACCGCACCATGCTGCGCAACGACGCCTACTGGTTCTCCCGGCTCGGCGTCTATCATCGAGCGCGCCGACAACACCGCGCGCATCCTCGACGTCAAATATCATCTGCTGCTGCCGGCCGACGAGCGTGTCGGCGGCCCGCTCGACTATTTCCAATGGGCGGCGATCCTGCGCTCGGTGTCGGCGCTCACCGCCTATCACTGGGTCTATCGCGAGAACGTCAAGCCGTGGCTGGTCGCCGACCTGCTCATCCTCAAGGACGAGATGCCGCGCTCGCTGGCGAGCTGCTACGAGAACCTGGTGCAAAATCTCGACCGCATCGCCAGCGCCTATGGCCGCCAGGGCCCGGCGCAGCGCCAGGCGCGCGCGGTCCGGGCGCGGCTGCGAGAACAGCCGGATCGAGGAGATCTTCCAGAGCGGCCTGCACGAGTTCATCGACGACTTCATCGACGACAATAACCGGCTCGGCAGCCGCGATCGCGCAGCAATATCTGATGTAACGGGAACAGAGTCAGTAGTCAGGATCAGATAGCAGACGACATCGCTGTCCGCGCGCCTATCTGCATCGCGGAATCCTGACCACTGATTCCTGCATCATGCGCCTGCGCATCGCCCACACGACCGTCTACCGCTACGACCCGCCGGCCGCGGGCGTGATCCAGATGCTGCGGCTGACGCCGCGCAATCATGACGGCCAGTACGGTGGTCCGCTGGCGCATCGACGTGTCCGCCGACGCCGGCTTGCCGCGCGTGAGGATGCGTTCGGCAACATCACCCACGTCGTTCACCGCCGATGGCCCGTTCGACGACCTGAGCGTCGATGGTCGACGGCGAGGTCGAGACCCAGAACACCGACGGCGTGGTGCGCGGCGCGGTCGAGCGGTTTCCGCCGAGCCTGTTCCTGCGCGAGACGGCGCTGACGCAGGCCGACGCGGCGATCCGCGACTTCGCGCAAGACGATCCGCGGCGCGAGCGGCGGCAGCCGCTCGCCGAGCTTGCACGCCCTGCTGGACCGCCTGCACGAGGAGATGGCCTCGCAGCGAAGCGCCGATCGCCGCAGCCGGCAAGTGCCGCGGAAGCCTTCGCGCGCAAGCGCGGCGTCTGCCGCGACCTGGCGCACATCTTCATCGCCGCCGCGCACAGCCTCGGCATCCCGGCGCGCTACGTCGCCGGCTATCTTCGCGCGCCGACGGCGACGTCGGCGCGGATGGCGGCCACGCCTGGGCGGAAGCCTTCGTGCCCGATCTCGGCTGGGTCGGCTTCGATCCGGCCAACGGCGTCTGTCCGACCGACGCCTATGTGCGCGTCGCCATCGGGCTCGATTCGCTCGGCGCCGCGCCGGTGCGCGGCACGCGCTACGGCGGCGGCGAGCGAGACCTTGGCGGTCGCGATCAAGGTCGATCAGTGAACGCCGCTGCGGTTGCCGCAAGTGCGCCGCTGCCGGTATAGAATATCGCCGATGGCGAGCGCAGCGATGCGATGACCTATTGCTGCGGAATTCTCGTGCGCGAAGGCCTGGTGATGTTCGCCGACACGCGCACCAATGCCGGCGTCGACAACATCTCGACCTTCCGCAAGCTGCACGTCTTCAACGATCCCGGAGAAGCGCATCATGGCGATCGCATCCGCCGGCAATCTGTCGATCAGCCAGTCGGTGCTCAGCATCCTGACCGAAGGCTTCGACAACCCGGAGACCGGCGAGCGCGAAACGCTGATGAACGCGCCGACCATGTTCCAGGCGGCGCAGCGCGTCGGCCACGTCATCCGCATCGATTCACGCGCACCGAGGGCAAGGCGCTCGAAGCCTCCGACGTCACCTTCGACGTCTCGTTCCTGTTCGGCGGCCAGATCAAGGGCGAGCGCATGCGGCTGTTCATGATCTACTCGGCCGGCAACTTCATCGAATGCACCACCGACACGCCCTATCTGCAGATCGGCGAGCACAAATACGGCAAGCCGGTGCTCGACCGCGCGGTCAGCTACGAGATGGACCTCTACGACGCGCTCAAGGTCGGCCTCGTCTCCATCGACTCGACCATGCGCTCGAATCTCAGCGTCGGCATGCCGATCGACCTGCTGGTGGTGCGGCGCGACACCTGCGACGCCGAGCTGATCTACCGGATCGAGCCGGGGGAACCCTATTTCACCGATCTGCGCGAACGCTGGTCGGCGGCGTTGCGCGCCGCCCATATCGCCATTCCGCGCCCGCCTTACGGCAACAAGCGGTGAACGCCGGCGCGGTGTTTACCCGGCGTTAACTTCTGCGGCTGATTTACGCCGGCCAAAAGCCGCGAGCGTTTTGCCATTTGAACCGCAAGCGATTTGCAATCTTTGCCCACTATCGTCCGCGGCGAACAACGGCAGGTAAGGGTAGAGTGGTGACTTCGGCGCGACCGAAAATCGCCGAGGAACGCAAGCGGTCGCGCTGGAACCCGGTGCGCCCGACGCTGGTCATGCCGATCGGCGTGATCGTCGCCGTGGCGATCGTGTGCGTCGTCGTCGCGGTGCTCACCTCGGCGCAGCGCGCCGACGAGGTCTCGTTCAACCGCGAGCAACAGCTCATCCAGCAGGCGATCGCGGACCGCGGCGCGCGGGTGGCGCGCGAACTCGAAAGCGTGGCGGCGACCGAGCGCGCCACCGAGGCGATCCGCGTCGACTACGACCCGCGATGGGTGGAGCATCGTTTCGGCGGATGGCTGCAAACCTATTTCCACCACGATGTGGTGGTCGTCCTCGACGGCTTCGACCAGATCAAATACGCCAACGCCCGCTCCGCCGACGGCACCGACACGGCCGACCTGCACAAGGAGCTGGCCGACAGCCTCAATCTGCTGCGCGGACGGCTCGACATCGTCCCCGACCACGTCATCGCGGCGGTCGCCGGGCACTATCCGCAAAATCCCGGCCGGCGCGTCGCCCTGATCCAACGCTTCTTCGACCGGCCGGCGATCGTCGCGGCGGTCGCGGTCGGCTCCGACAGCGACCTCAAGCTCGGCAACGAGCATGCGCCGATCGTCTTTTCCGTCAAATATATCGACGAGACCATGCTCGGCGAGATCGGCAGCCGCCTGCAACTCGCCGGCTTGCGCCGGATCGACGACCCGGCGCAGGCGCTCGACGCGCAGACCACGACGATCGCCGACGCGCAGGGCGACCCGATCGTGCGCTTCGCCTGGAAGCCGACGAAGGCCGGCGGCACGATCATGTGGAGCATCCTGCCCTTCATCGCCGTGGCGATTGCCGGCTTCGCGCTGCTCGTCGGCCTGGTCATCCGCCACATGCGGCAGACGGCGAACGCCATCGCCACCGGCGAAACGCAGCTGCGCCACCTGGCGCTGCACGATCCGGTCTGCGGCCTGCCCAACCGCATCTATTTCGGCGAGCGGCTCGAGAGCGTGATCGAGGAGGTGCGCCGCGGCGGGCCGACGGCCGCGGTGTTCTACATCGATCTCGATCACTTCAAGGACGTCAACGACACGCTCGGCCACCACATCGGCGACGCGCTCATCCTCAACGTCACCCAGCGTCTGAGCCGCATCGTGCGCGGCGACGATCTCGTCGCCCGGCTCGGCGGCGACGAGTTCGCCATCATCACGGTGTGCTCCTCGGACTCCTATTCGCTGCAGGCGATCGCCGGCCGGATCATCTCCGCGCTGTGCGCGCCCTACGCGATCAACGGGCACAACATCATCATCGGCGCCTCGATCGGCATCGCCGTGATCGACCGCCGCGCGCGCGACGCCGCCGACATTCTGCGCTACGCCGACATGGCGCTCTACCGCGCCAAGAACGAGGGCCGCAACCGCGCCTGCATCTACGACGCGGCGATGGACGCCGACCTGTCCAACCGCAAGCTCCTCGAAGGCGACCTGCTGCACGCGATCAAGAACGACGGCCTGCATGCCGCCTATCAGCCGATCGTCAACGCCAGCGGCGACAAGATGGTCGGCGTCGAGGCGCTGGCGCGCTGGAACCATCCGACCATCGGCGTGATCCCGCCGTCCGAGTTCATTCCGATCGCCGAGCACTCCGGCCTCATCGTCGAGCTCGGCGAGTGGATGCTGCGCCGCGCCTGCCTCGACGGCCGCAACTGGCCGGGCCTGACCGTCGCCGTCAACGTCTCGCCGCTGCAGTTCCGCCGCTCGGACTTCGTCGACGTGGTCGAGCGCATCCTCAAGGAAACCGATTTCGATCCGAGCCGGCTGGAGCTGGAGCTCACCGAGAGCACGCTCCTCGGCAATCTCGATTCCGCGGAGCTGTCGATGCTGCGGCTCAAGGCGATCGGCGTGCGCTTCGCGCTCGACGATTTCGGCACCGGCTATTCGAGCCTGCACTATCTGCGGCGCTTCCCGTTCGACAAGCTCAAGATCGATTCGAGCTTCGTGCACAGCATCGAGACGGCGGCCGACGCCGCCGCGATCGTCCACGCCATCGTCAGCCTCGGCCGCGGCCTCGGCATGAAGGTGACCGCGGAAGGCGTGGAGAACGCCGAGCAGCATCTGTTCCTGCGCGCCGCCGGCGTGCATTCGATGCAGGGCTACCGCTTCGGCCGGCCGGGCACCGCGACCGACGTCAGCGCCCGCATCGCCTCGCCCGACGACTACCGCGTCGGCAGCCCCGACCAGGAAGTCGCGCTGGCGAGCTGAGCGGCGCCGCCGCGACCGGCTCTCTCGGCCCTTTCACAACTTCCCGATCCGTGGTTATGGATTCCGGAGAGCCGCGCTCGCGGCTTCCGCAATGACGGATCGAGGAGACGCTCATGGCCGCGCAGAAAATCGCTCTGGTGACCGGAGCCGGAACCGGGGTCGGCCGCGCCGCTTCGCTGGCGCTCGCCGGCGCCGGCTATGCGGTGGTGCTCGCCGGCCGGCGCCGCGACAATCTCGACACGGTGGCCAAGGAAGCGAGCGGCAAGACGCTGGTCGTGCCGACCGACGTCAAGGAGCCGGAGTCGATCCGCGCGCTGTTCGCCAAGACCAAGGAGGCCTTCGGCCGGCTCGACGTCCTGTTCAACAATGCCGGCATCGGCATGCGCGGAATGCCGATCGAGGAGGTGCCGCTCGAGCGCTGGCAGGCGGTCGTCGCCACCAATCTCACCGCCGTCCTCCTGTGCACGCAGGAAGCGATCAAGATCATGAAAACGCAGGATCCGCGCGGCGGCCGCATCATCAACAACGGCTCGATCTCCGCGCACGTGCCGCGGCCCGGCACCGTCGCCTACACCGCGACCAAGCACGCGGTCACCGGGCTCACCAAACAGACCGCGCTCGACTGCCGCAGCTACGACATCTGCTGCGGCCAGATCGACATCGGCAACGCCGCGACGCCGATGACCGAGCAGATGGCGCAAGGCATGCTGCAGGCCGACGGACGCACCATGCCGGAGGCGCGCATGAACGTCGACGATGTCGGCCGCGCCGTCGTCTACATGGCGAGCCTGCCGCTCGACGCCAATGTGCTGTTCATGACGGTGATGGCGAACAAGATGCCGTTCGTCGGCCGCGGGTGAAATCGCGATGCTCGCCGCCTGGCATGAATTCTACGCCCTCCTCGGCACCGCGGCGGCCGCGCTGGTCGCGCTCCTGTTCGTCGCCGCTTCGATCGGCGCGAGCGTGCTCACGCCCGGCGGCGGCGCAACGCGCACCTTCATGAGCCCGGTGATCTTTCATTACACCAGCATCCTGTTGGTCAGCCTGATCGCGCTCGTTCCGACGCATACGCCGGCCTCGCTCGGCATCGCCATCGTCGTCGCCGCCGGCGTTGGCTTCGGCTATTCGGTCCTGGTCTGCGTCCGGCTCATACGCAATCACACCGTCGATCTCGCCGACCGCTTCGGCTATGGCGTAAGCCCGCTCGCCGCTTATGCGGCGATGATCGCCGCTGGCGGCTTATTCCTGGCGCGGAAGCCCGCAGGCGCGAATTTGCTCGCCGCTGCGCTCGTTCTTCTCCTCGTGGTCAACATCCGCAACGCCTGGGATCTGATGCTCGCTTTGGCGCAACGGGCGACGCAGCAGACCGGAGAGCGCCCTACTGCGCCGCCGTCACCTTGATCCTGGCGCCGGCCTTCACCTTGGCGAGCGTCTTCACGTCGCCGAGCGCCTTCGCCCAGATGTTGCAGGGGCTGGCGAGCCGCGTCTCGTCGCCCTTCGAGATCGGCGTGCGGCCGAAGCCGATGGCGATGGCGTTGCCTTCCGGCCAGTAGGCGATCTCGCCAGGCACGACCACGGCGCGCGCATCCTTCTCGCGCGTCACCTTCACCGGTACGTCGAAATAGACCTCCTCGCCCCAAATGAGCGCCGCGCCGGCGATCGGCAGCGCGGCGGCGATCGCCTTCGCGGTCGGCGTATCGAGCGTCTCGACGTCGAGCGTCACCGCGCCGAAATCGAAGCGAATGCGCATGGCTTACTCCCGCGCTTCGTCACCGGGCGAAGACCCGGACCCGGGCGATGCGCAGGAGTATCGATTGCCGGGTCAAGCCCGGCAATGACGAAATCGACCGCGACCGGCGGAAGAAAGCCTCGGCTTAGCTGCCGCAGCCCTTGCTGCAGCCGCAACCGACGCCACAGCCACAGCCGCCGGCTCCCAGCAAACGTCTTTGCGCGCGCGCCGGCGTCACCGCATTTTCCGCATCAAAGACATAAAATGTCGACAAGCTGACATCGGAGATTTCTTCCTCGCCGAGCCTGATCTCGCCGTCGATCACCGTGTTTTGCTTCGAAGCCTGCTTCGCATGCGACATGTAAGGTCCTCCGATACCGTGGGAAAATGTTCACCAGCCTGTTGCACGTGTGCTGCAGGCGCGGCATCGGCAAGCGGCCGGTTCCTCAACATATCGTGTTCATCCGCCTGCCACAGATGAGCGCTCCGGATAAAAACCGCTCGGCAGGAACTCGCGCGCCGTGCGTTCCGGCGGGCCGGCATTCGCCGGCGTCGACGCCAGGATTTGCTGCCGGGCGCGCCACTGGATTTGGCGCGGGACTTCGTTCTGCCTGCGTTTGAGGCAGGCGTGCTGATCGCCGCAGCAGACTCTTTCCCGGCGGCAGCGCTTGCACGGGCAGTCGCGCCAGAACTTGAAGACGTTGCAGTAGTGGCGCGCCAGCGCCGCCTTCTCGGCGTGAAACCGCGCCACATAGCGCTCCTGCGACATTGTCCCGGTCGCCCTCTTGCGCAAAAGGCAAAGTCCTCCGTTCTCGCGACGCTCGCGCGCCCGAGTTTTGTGAAACGTCGTAGCCCGGATGAAGCCAACGGGTCCGGCCCGAGGTGGCCGGCCCGATGACAGGCTCCGCGAAATCCGGGATACGATCAAGATCTTGAACGTTCCCGGATTTCGCTGCGCTTCATCCGGGCTACGAAATAAAGGGAGGCGGAACGCCGACAGACGCATGGGGCAATGATCCGCATCTGCGGATGCGGCGCGCGCTTGGCGAGGCGCGCTCGCCTGTCGGCGTCCCACCACGGCTCTTGCCAGGGGGCTCTCGCCCCTTTCGCTCAGCTCCAGGCCAGTCTTCCTGGGACGCGGCCGCTCGACGCATTTGCCGGGCGGGCGTTACCCGCCCCCGCCTGTCCCAGTCCAGGGAAAGCACCTCCCGCTGCGGCCGTAGTACCGCAGCGCATGATGCCCGGAGCTGCTCCGGCGCGGATTGCGAGCCCGCGCGGAAGCACCGTTCTCGCTCCACGCTCCGGATCGCATCCGAAACGTGCCCTTCTCGATGAGCGAGATTCGGGGGCCGAATGTAGCTGATTTGGAGACGTTTGTCAAGAATCGTCTCCATATCGGAGACGCCCTTAATCTCATGAAACAACGGTCACTCTACCTTGCCGGGCTGGCCCGGTCGGCAGGTCTACGCGGTGAGCCCTGTCGCGCGCCAATCAAACCGCACGTGGCCCGCGAGTTGGCCTCCTGAATACAAAGAGACCAATAGGCGGACTGGGCAACATCACGTGCTTGCGGCACTGCGTTTTCGTTCACCAATGCCCGCGACGACGACCCCAGTAACCCCCGCCGCCGAACAGGAGCAACAATACGATGATAATCAGGATCAATTCCATGAGAAACGCTCCAATGAGGGTGATGGCTCTATTTGCCGCGCACCGCGTCCTTCAATCCGCCGATGGCGTTTTGCACTTTTCCCGCGGTCTTCTCGGTCTTGCCCTCAGCTTCGAGCTTCGCGTCGCCGAAGACCTTCCCTGCGGCTACTTTCACCGCTCCCTTGGCCTGCTTTGCAGAACCTTTGATTCGATCCTTGTCCATTTCTACCGTCCTCGCTGGTTGGGTGGGTGGCGAGGTAACGGCTGCGCCCACGTTTAAGTTCCTCAGCGGAGGGTCACTCGCGGCGTAATCCCATAAAAAAATGGATCTTGCGGCGCCCGTTCAATCAACCGAGGCGGCGACCGCGGAAAAAGCCCTTGTTCGTGGTGTTCTGTTTGATATTTGCAGTGTCCCCCTCTTCGGCCGAGTTGGGATGATGTTCATGCTTCACCAATTTGCTGTCCTTCGACAGCTCTCTCTCGCTCTTTCCACCTTTCTTGCTGCGATTGGCTGGTGGTACCGGCGGCATATGGCTCGACATAACTAAAATCCTGACGTTGCGGGTTTGAACTGTCTCGCGAGCGCGCTAACCAACTCCTGCAAGCCTTGTGGCATGCACCATCTTGTCCTTGTTGTCGGTCAACCATTGCGCGTTGTTCGCGAGTTCAGTGAAGCTTCGTTCGAAGTCTTTGGAATTCGCGCACCTCGTTGGCGCTATTCGTTATCCTCGCCAATTTGGAATATGCGATCGCTTTGGCACGATATTGCTCGGCACTGAACATAGGCGAGCCTTTCTGGAGAGGAACTCCCTCCGCTGGGTACCTTTGTGATTAGCTGGACGCCGATCGTCGGATAAATCATTTTGCGGCGCAGTTGAGCTCGGGATGCGTCTCGACCGTACCCTTTGTGCCGCCTGGCATGGGTCTTTCGTTGTTACCGGGATTTCTTTGCCGCCTTTCGTGCAACGTCCCTCAAATCAGCCTCATCGTTGTGAGAAGAGCCCAGGGGTTTATCGAATTTGAGCTCTGCCTGCTTACGGACAGTGTCTTTGACCGCGCCTTTGCCTTTGTCGTTAGTGGTCTTCGCGTCCGCGCGATCCATGGTGACCTCCTCGCCGTGATTTTCTACCAAGCACAACTCAGCAGGCGGGTTCGCGGTTCCGCAGTTAAAAATGCGTCGATGCGAAGGGCGCCCCGATCAGAATGGAGTAGGCGACCGTGGTGCGTCCGCGCCGCTCGAAACCTGACACAGGAAGCAATATCAGCTGGCACCGTCGTTCCGACAAACGCCACTTACGAAATGTAGCCGTAGCTCGGCACGAGCCGAGGTCGCAGACGCCCCCTGTTTCCGTTGAGGAGATCATTTTACTGCGACTGGAGCGCGAGTTCCTGCAACCGCGATCGAGTACGGCCCAATTGCGACCGGTAACGCGGCACTCTGACGCGTTACCGGGCCCTGGATCGGCTTGATTTGGCCACGTGTCACAACTAACTCGAATAAACGTAAAAGATTGAATCCGGGCCCCTCTGGCGAGGACGCCGATTTTTGTCGGCCAATCTCGCGATGTCGGATCAGCTGTCCCGCGCCGGTGCGCGCTGGACCGGCCGGCGTCAGGGCTCGAAGCATCTTAATCTTCCCGACGAGGCTGGTCTGAGCTCCTCCGGCGCGCACGTAGCGTGTCACCGAAGAGGAGTATCATGGCAAACCGCTATACCCGTTCGAGCATAGCCGGCGATCTCGATCACCGTGACGAGGAGGTGATGCAGGCGTTGGTCACCGCGGGCGCACTTGTGGCCCTGTCCGACGGCCGGCTGGAAGCCGTCGAACGCGACGAACTGGTGAATTTCATCGATCAACGGGGTTTCGCACCCACAATCTCCCGCCGCCAAATCGTCGAAGCCTTTGACCATCGCGTGCGACAACTCGAAGACCGGCACGGCGCCAACACAATCGTGGAAACGCTGGGCCGGTTGGCTGGCCTGTCTTTGGCATCGATCGTGGTTCGCACCGCGGAGCGGGTCGCCGCCGCCGATCGGAAGATTCATCCTGGCGAGCTGCGCGCGCTCAAGCTGATACGGCTGGTGATGATGACCCTGCCGGCAACCATGCCATCCGTGGCGTTTCGCCTGTCGTGATAACGCCCTTGCAACGAAGAAGTATCGAGATGATACCGCGCGAACGAGATGGACTTCGTAGAAAACCGAATCGAATTGATCCATCGAAACGGAGACCTGACGCGATGGAGAAGGAGCCGAATCGACGTCGCGTCGATGCCGAGTTTCAGTCGGCCGCGGCCAGTCCTTACGATCGGCGTTTCGATCAACTCATCGACCGGCTGCCGCGCCGCTTTCGCTCGACCGTCCGCTGGCTCCGGCAGCCGTCCTCGCGCTGGATAAGAATGCCGGCGGGCGGGCTTCTCGTCTGCGGCGGTCTTTTCGGCTTCCTCCCGGTCTTCGGGGTTCTGGATGCTTCCGATTGGACTGATATTGCTCGCCGACGATTTTCCGCCGCTAAGATCGATGGGATCCCGGATTCTGGATTGGATCGAACGCCGCCATCCGCACTGGCTGGCTGCTTCCGCTGCATCTAACCGCCCGTGATACGCGGAGTGTTGGCGAGATTACGGTGTCGATGCCACGCATTCACCCGCGATGCAGCGCGCAAATCTTGTTGCCCGACGGATCGCGCAAATAGGCAAAATAGAACCTGCGCCCGGCGTCTTCACGCCAGCCGGGCGGGTCCTCGATGCTCTTGCCGCCATTGGCGACGCCGGCGTCGTGGAAAGCCCTCACCTGCTCGGGACCGGCGCACGCGAAGCCGATGGTACCGCCATTGGCGTGCGTCGCCGACTTGCTGTTGATCGGGTTGGTGATGCCGAACACGCCAGTCTTGGTGCGAGAAGACGCGGCCCCGCGGATCGGCTTGGCCCGCCGGGAGCCCGAGGGCATCCAGCACGGCGTCGTAGAATTTCTTCGAGGCGGCGAGATCGTTGGCGCCGACCATGACGTGTGAGAACATGCGTTGCCGTCCTTCTGTGAGAAACCGATTGGGGAGTTCGCCTGGACCTCGGCCGCCCTTGCGAAGGGTGTCTTCCACTTAAGATACATGATGCCGAGGAGGGCCGGGAAGAGCGTGCCGCGACTGCGCTTGCGGACATTTCATGATCCGGGACGGCCGTATGTATTCAGCTCGCCAAGAAGAGGCTGATCTCTTCGAAGAAGCGCTGCGTCGCCTGATCTTGTTCCAGCAAAACGTGATTGCTGCTCTGAAGCGCAACGAACTTGGCGCCCGGGATTTCCGTGGCAAGGTGCCGTCCCAGCTCAAACGGGACTTGACCATCGCCCCGTGCATGCATCACCAGCGTCGGGACGCGAATTGGGGCAGGAGAGCAGCTACGTCGATCGCTCCAGTCGCTTCGAAATAACGCGCCGCACATTCTGCCGAAGCCGTTTTCCGCTGCAACTCATTGAACGAATTGATCTGCTCTTTGGTGGCGCCCGGCATCAAATAGTTGGCGAACATTTGACGGATGGCAGGGTTGTCTGCTCCCCACTCCGACCGGATCAGTGTCACAAATGCCTTGCGCCTTTCCCCTGCCTCCGGATCGCGCTTACTCGCCCCAGGGCGAAACCGCCGCAGAGTATGAGGTGCGACACCCGATTGGGATTG
>CAVOHL010000019.1:0-55168 GCA_963695665.1 uncultured Alphaproteobacteria bacterium | reverse complement strand
TTTTGCAGTGCTTGCGTGTCTGGTTTCTCGATTTCATGTCGCAGCGCCGGGAGGTTGCGCTCACTCTCATTATTGCGTGCCGTGGGATGTGCCTGTCCCATTGCAAACGGTCCCCCTTCAAGTTTGCCTTTAGCAGTCCCCCAAGCGCTCAGCCTACCCCGCTAACCGCTTAGCTGAGTCGTCATGTGTGCCCACATCAAATTCCGAAGATGCCTATTTCATTTCACCGCCATGATTGCGACCCGATGATGCCTGCTACCCGCCCGATTTGCGCCCATTCGACGCGCCGGTGCACCGTCTTGTCATGCTCGCCGGGTCCCAATGGCGTTGCCGATTTACCAATCCACCCGCGGATTTACCAAGATTGCGAAGCCTTCCCTTCTCCCTGGGACAAGGCTTTCCTTTTCCGGCATTGCTCGTGAAGACGTGGCGAGGCCCTTGGGGACCATCAACCATGAAAAACAACGCGCTGCCGGCGCTCGTCTTTGTTGTTGCCTTGTGGCCGCTTACGGCGGCCGCGCACCGCGTCCACCATTATGGGCACCATCGCGCCTATCATCACGCGGCCGTTGAGACGCATCCGGACGAGCTGCGAAATGGTGCTTTACGTTGCGCAGGTCGCGTGGCACAGGCTCGGGCGATGGCTCAAGCCAATGGGATGACATCATCGGATGAACAACGAGCCAGGCGCTGCCTCGCACATCAATGATGCGCCGATTTGCGCGCACTGCGCCCGCTCAGTGGAGATGTCCCAGCTGTGGCACGATCCCGGATAGACGAGTCACCGTTTGCAGCGATCCAGCAATACACTTTGTCATTTGAACGTCGCCCCAGGACTTATCGGTCTTGTTAGAACTGGAATAAGACAAAATATATACAACATCGTTACTTGTTCCGGGAAACGATTAAGCTGAAATCGCGCCCGCGGTAAATCGTCCAGGAACCCGTGGGGGCGACCATGGAACAGAAGAACGCGCTGACGCGCGATCTATTGCTTTGGCGGCCATGCAATTTGTTACGGTGATCGTCGTGGCCGCGATTTTTGGCGACTGCGGGCACCAGGCGCATGCGGCGAGCGACAACGTTTCGTCCATGCAAACGGGCGCGGGCGAAAGCAACGAAGCATTGTTGAAGAGATTGGAGGCGATGGACCGGCGAATGAAATCGCTGGAAACGCAGATCAAGCAACAGAAAACGACAGCAAGCGCCAGCAATCCGCCGGCGTCCACCGAAACCACGGACCCGACGAAGTCGCGGAGCAAGACGGCGAAGACCGGCGATCCATCCGCCGGTTCGACTTTGACGGCGCCGGATCAGCCGGCGCCGAAACCCCGGCAAGTCCGCCACGTCAACCAATCTCGATATGGCGGTCAAGCAAGTCGGGGATAAGCCGATACTTGGTATATTGGATTCCCCAGCAGCCGGTCTCTCCATCGGAGCCTACGGCGAAGTCTTCCTCGGCGCCGTGCAAAATCCGGCCGCCGGCGGCCAGTGGCAGAATTCGTTCGACGCCCGCCGCGTCGTCCTGCTGCCAACTTACGCCATTACCGACAACATCATCTTTAACGCCGAGATCGAGTTCGAACATTCGGGCGCCGGGTTCGACAACGACGACAAGTTGCATGGCACCGTCGAGATCGAGCAGGTCTGGGTGGATTTCAAGTTCAGCGACCCGATCAGCTGGCGTGCTCCAGGCGTCGATCTGGTACCGATCGGCTATATCAATCAGCATCACGAGCCGACGCAGTTTTACAGCGTCTTCCGACCGGAGCTCTACAACGGGCTGATCCCGTCGACCTGGAAAGTGCCGGCGACCAGTCTCTACGGTACGATCGTAGACGGCATAAAATATCAAGTGATGCTGAGCGTAGCGAACGAGGATTTTGGCGATTTATTCGATCTTCGTAACGACGCAAGATCCGCTCCGCCGTTTCCGACACCTTACTTCCCGGGCGTTGACGGCCTTAATGCGCTCGCCTTTTCCAACCCGCCGCTTGGCGATTTCGCGCAGCTCAATAATAGTTTGGCGGTCTCCGGTAGGTTGGATTTCTCGCTGCCGCAAACTCCCGGGCTCGATTGGAGCGTTAGTGGGTACTACACGCCGAACATCGAGCCCCGCGGCGCGCATGGTGATTTGGGCAATTCCCTGGGCACCACGAGCATGGGCGTTTATGACGCGGAATTCCGTTACCGCATCCCGCAAACGTGGGTTGAGCTGCGCGGCGAGGGCGTTCTCGTGACGTTCGGCGATCCGGCCAATTTGCGAGCCAACAATGAGGCGATCCAACAAACAACTTGGGACGGAGCATGTATGGCTTCTCCGGTGAGGTCGCGCTGCATATTCCAATGGGCACGATCCTCAACACTGAATGGGAGGCGGTGCCGTACTATCGCTACACCAACCAGAACTTCCAAACAGCGGGCTTTGCCGTAACCGACGCCAACATGCCGACCGGCGCGGGACAAACACAATTCCACAACATCGGCGTTGCGGTGTTCCCATCACCGAAGATTGTGCTCAAGGTGACTTATCAGAAGGTGATCAACAACGATCCAGCGGGAGCGAATTCCGATTCTTATTCTCGGCGGCGTGGGTTTCTTTTTCTAACCAGAGAGATCGTGCTGCCAACCAAGTGGCGCCTTCGCCAGAGCGACCGCAGCCGGAGAGAATGACACTATGACCGATTGGATACGCTGGACTGCTCCCGCGGCCACCCTGATTTCGATCAACGCGCCAGCCTACGCAGTCCAGTACATGTCGGTCGCGGAGGCGCACGAATGCATTTCCGTCCGCGCACCTAACGGAAGTCGAGGCCGGGGGGGTGTGGAAAACGAGCACCGGCGGGATTCTTCGTCCTCGACCATGTGATCGGCAAGCACCTGTACATCGACTATGCCGTTTCGATCGAGGGCGGCCGCGTCCGTCGTGTCGATATCCTTGCCTATCGAGAATCCTATGGCGGCGAAGTGCGAAGCCCAAGCTGGCTGTCACAGTTCGTCGGCAAGACCAGTGCCAGCCCGCTGAAAGTGGGTAGCGACATTCGCAACATCTCCGGGGCTACCTTGTCCTCCATGCACGTCACCGAAGGTGTAAAAAGGGTTTTGGCCGCGTATGGACACACCCGATAGCGTTTGCCGCGCGCGACCGCTGCTTGGCACCTTCGTCGAAATCCGGTGCGCGGGCGACTTGGTTGGCGGCGGAACGGGCCATCGATGCGGCGTTCGCGGCAATTGCCAAAGTTCATCGGCAAATGAGCTTCCACGATTTCGACAGTGACGTCGGCCGTCTCAATCGTGAAGCCTGCAAACGAAGCGTCGAAGTCGATCCGTGGACCTATAACGTTCTAGACTCGCGCTTGAGCTGCAGCGGCAATCGGCCGGCGTATTCGACATCACCGTCGCGCCGGCGTTGCAAAAGCTCGGGCTGCTGCCACGCGAAAGCGGGGATAGTGAAAACGGCCCGATCGAAACGGCGAGCAGCGATGCTATCGAGTTGCTCGCCGGAAATCGCGTTCGCTTTCATTATTCTGCGACCAGAATTGATCTGGGGGGTATCGCCAAGGGGTTCGCCGTGGGATCGCGCAATCGAGGTCCTTCGCGAACAGAACCAGCGGCGTGGCCTCGTTAATGCGGGCGGCGATCTCGCCGCATTTGGCGCCGCTGCGGAAATCGTCCATATCCGCGACCCGCGCTTTCCACACATGGCGCTCTGTGAACTTGCGATCACAAATGCGGCACTCGCATCCTCCGGGCCATTATTAGATCCATTTGAATCTTTTGATTGTCTCGGCTCGTCGGCGGTCAATCCGGCGACCCAAGCACCAGCTATGGAAATTGTTGGGGCTACGGTGCGCGCCTCGTCATGCACAATCGCCGATGCGCTGACGAAAGTCGTTATGATCATCGGCGAACGCGCGGCGGCAATCCTGAGCAAATATCGGGCGAGTGCGCTTCTCGTGCGGACATCTGGAGAAGTCTTCATGACGCCGGGATGGCAAGATGGCATGCGCGCTCCGGCTTGATCAGCGTTTCCGTTGGGGCCTCTACGAAGGAGATCCGCCAATCCTCTTTGCAACCGGACTTGCATGGTTGATCGCAGACCAATTGAAGGACTTGCCAACGGAGACTTGTAGGCTGCGACCGCGAATTTGCCTATGGCCCATGGCGGAGCGGCGATGGTGACGTTGCTGCTGCTCGGCGCGTTATTTCCTATTCATATTGCGAGAGCGTGGCAAGGAGGCCTCAATCGGATCTCAGGCACAATCATGATCGCTTTTAACGTCGTTCTGATCGTGACCGCGTTTGGTCTCTATTATCTGGGTTCGGAGATGCTCCGGCCATGGATCAGCGACCTGCACATTGTCGCCGGCGTTGCATGTCCGGCGGCTCTTGCCATCCACATTTGGCTAGGCCGGCGATTGAAGCGGCAGACCGATTCACTCGGCTCAGGCGGTCCGGATGACCGCCGCGCCGATTTCAATAAAAACAAGTAAAATCCGAGCATCGCCTCCGCCGGCTCGTTAATGGCTGCTCCGCTACGTGGTTTCGCTAGAGGGGCTGTCGCCATCCGTTAAGGCGCGGCCGCACTTAGGAGCGGCGCATCATGCAATCGCTGAAATCCGATGAATTGCTGAAATCCGATGAAGAGCGGCGCGGAGCGTTGCGCCGTCACCCTCTACCATATCGCCAAGGTGCAGACCGGGCCCGGCAATGAGCCGCGCGCGTGCCGGGTTCTCGACATTTCCGACACCGGCGTGCGGCTTGATATTATCCTCGGTGTCCGAATTGCCGAGCGAATTCGACTTGGTTCTTTCCGACAGCATCGTCGAGAAATGCACGGTGATCTGGCGCCGCCACCATGAGCTTGGCGCCACGTTCATTAGGTTGAGATAATCGCCTCCTAGCCGCCTTCTCGTAACCAAGCCGTTCGCCTTCGAATCGCAGCGAAGGGGCCATGGGCGGCGGCGGACACGGCGTCCCCGGCACACCGGCCGGTACGTCGCGAACCTTTTGTGCTAATTTCCAGCAGGGTTCACCGGGAGCGGCTCAAACGCCGCCGGAGGGGGGTATGCTGTGCAATTTGTTAGTATGTTGCGAACCTTGTCGCTTGGTCCGGAAGACGTCGAACGACTCTCGGTCGCTTATGAAGACGCCCTGCGCGCGCTACAGCTTTCCAGCCGAACCGATCCCATAACGACGATCATCGCCCAACGGATCATCGAAGCCGCCAAAACCGGCGTGCGGGACTCGGCCGAACTCTGCGCATTGGCAATCAAGGATCTCCGGGTTCCGTAAAGACCCCTGGAACGGCTGCGCATTGTTGCCGTTGGCCCGCACGTCACCCGTCTCTCTAAGTCCAATGGATCTCATGGCGGATCACGAACGGATCGAGCCTTTCGTGAACCTGCCGCGCAACCGCCTCGCGTGACCCGATGGGTACGCCTGGTATCGTCACGCTCTGCCAAACTGCCATGCGTGTCGTGGGCGCCGACGCCGACTTCACAGCGTATGCCTTGCGCGATCAGCGGGCTTAAGCTCTGCGTGAACACCCGTTGCGCCGCATCCCAGCGCAGCTGCGGCTTGAACACCTTGCCGACGCCGGTCAACGGCATCGGATCGATCAAGACGATCTGTACCGGCACCGCGGCGCGCTCCGGCGTGCGCTCGCGCACCCAGTCTTCCAACTCACCAGGCGCCACCTTGGCGCCGGGCTTCAACTGAATATAGGCCAGCGGCAGTTCGCCGGCGTAGGCATCGGGTTGGCCGACCACCGCGGCAAGCCCGACGGCGGGATGCGCAAAGAACACCTCCTCGATCGGCGCCGGGTCGATGTTGTGGCCGCCGCGGATCACCAAGTCCTTGGCGCGACCGGTGATCCACAAATAGCCGTCTTCATCGAGGCGCCCGAGGTCGCCGGAGTTGACCCAGCCCGGCTCAACGAACGCACCCTTGTTGTGCACGTCGTTCAGATAGCCGCTGAACACGCCGGGTCCGGCCATGGCGACAACGCCGATTTCATTGCTGGCGCAGTCGCGCTGGTAGCGACCGTCAGCATCGATCTTGACGACGCGCACGCGGCTGTACGGTACCGGGTGGCCGACCGAGCCCAGCCTGATCGGTCGGTCCAAATAGGCAATCGGTATGCACGCTCGAGGTCTCGGTCATGCCGTAAACCTCGAGCACCGGGATGTTGAATCTTTCCTGCAGCGCCTTGCCGACCGCAACCGGAATTGCCGAGCCGCCGCCAGCCGAATAGCGCAGCGAGGAAATATCGGCGTTACCGACCGGCACCGCGAGCGAGGCCGCGAGAACCGTCGGCACGCTGGAGAAGATTTCCGGACGATAGCGCTCAACCAGCGGAAAAAGATTTTTCATCGCCGCCGGATTTCGCCAACCGGCCGGCGACAGCACCACCAGACAGCATCCGCTCGATAGCGTCGCCAGGGTTTGCGTCAGTGCGCCGCCCACATGGAACAGCGGCATGCCGAACAGAAGGTTGCGGCCATATGAGGCCTTGAGCATCAGATTGCATGCCCAAGCCTGGTACACCTGGTTCGCGTGGGTATGGCTGACGAGTTTCGGCGTACCGGTGGTGCCGCCGGTGTGGAAGTAGGCGGCGACATCGCCGGCGGCGATTTGTCGGCCGCTGACCAGGCGGTCCGCCGGCTGTTTGCTGATCAGTGCATCGAAGGAGTAGATTGCATTCGCCTCGTCGCCGGGCCCGTTGACCTGGACGATCGCCTTCAGCTGCTTCAGTTGGCCGCGTACCTTGACGACCTTTTCCCAGATGTCGGTGCCCGCCATCGGCCCAAGCGCGACCAGCACCTTGGTGCCCGCCGCTTCCAAAATCTCGGCGATTTGATGCGCTTCAAGCAGGGGGTTCACCGGATTGGCAATACCGGCAGCTTCCGCGCCGAATAGCGTGAAGAAGCTTTGCGGCAGCAGCGGCAACATGAAGCTGACGACATCGCCGGCGCCGACGCCCAGAGCGTGAAACATGTTCGCTGCCTGCGTGACGCGCGCGACGAACTGACCGTGCGTGATCACGATCGGCGTGTCCTCAGGACTGGCATTCGGCAGGAACTGAATGGCCGCTGCATCCGGGTTATGCGCGGCACCCAACTTTATGGCATCGAAGGTGCTGGCGGCGGCAATTCGCTCCCGGTACGGCACCCCCTCGAAAGCTTTGATGTCAGCGGCGCTGGCCAGGCTTGGAAATGAATCCCCGATCACGCGGTCCAATAGCATTACGCGAGACACTGTTCTTTCTCCTCGGTCGATCCCTCGGGCGGATTGGCGGTTCGCCCCATATCCCAAACCTCAGCTTACCATTGCAGTCGGCGAAATTCTAACTGTCCGGCATTGGTGGCCGCTCTTTCGGCACGCTTTGGGCACGGACCGGCGGACTTCCGCACTGCAGCAGCACTTGATCCGTTTGTGTGGTCCGGCCGCGTCCGTGTATCTCGTACCCACGCTTCAGTACGCTTGAAAGAAGCTATAGTATCGGCCGACAATACGCCGGCGAGAACCGCGGCCAAGCACCCTCTCAAGCATTGGCCGTTTTGGACAACCCATATGATTATTCAGACAGCACCGGCCGGCACGCCGCGATTGGCGGTGATGATGCACGAGCACACGGCGCTGTGCGGACAGTTCGCTCGCGCGTTCGGCAACGATCAGTTCGAATCGCCATCGCCGCTGGATCTCATGATTTACGTCATCGAGCATCATGATGCCGGCTGGGCGGAATTCGACCGCGAGCCGGTCACTGACGAGAAAACCGGCCTCCCCTACAATCTCGTCGAAACGCCGGCGAAGTACATAACGGTGACAAGCCGGCTGTCACCCGATTTCAATTCCCGGCACCATCCGTTTTGCGGCCTGATATCCAGCATGCACAGCTGGGGCCTGTATAACGGCCGTTACGGTCTTTCCACCCTCGTGTTGATCGACAAGATTCCCGCAGAGGATCGGCCGCTCGCCGACCGCATGCTCGAAGGTGAACTCGATCGCCAGAAACGGCTGAAGGAAGAAATGAAAGGCGACCCGCAACTGGCCGGCGCTATTGACCGAGGAGAAGCTGTTCCAAAACTACAAACAGCTGCAATTCATCGACACCCTTGCCCTCTACTTCAACCGGATCCATCGCGACGACCGCGGCTCACAGACATTCGCCAATGTCCCGCTGAACGCAAAAAAGGACACCGCGGTCGTGATCGAGCCGAGAGAGGCGGGTGTCTACGCGTTATCTCCCTATCCCTTCGCAGCCAAACGGTGCGGAGTTTGCTTATGCCGGCCGTCGCATCGGACCGCGTAACCATGCGTCGAGCGAAAATTGGCGGAAAATACTCAAGGAGGCGCCTACCGAATGGGAGCACTTCCGGTTCGTCCGCGGCTAGCGGGTGGCGGAGCAATTTGCGCGCGCGAGGCGGAGGTTGCTTGATGAGCGCAGGAAACGAAATCGACAAGGCTGCGCTGCGAGAGGTCGTAGCCCAGAGCGGCGTCAGCGTTACCTCCGCAGAGTTGGACGCCCTCGCCGGCTCCCTCAAGCGCATCAAAGCCGCGGCCTCGATCCTGCTGCGGCCGATATCATTCGACGAAACGCCGGAGGCGTTCCACCGCTTGCTCGAAGGCGATGGCGCTGACGAGGCAGACCGGTGATCGACCCTGCGACGCTGACATTGCGTGAGGCGGCAAGCGCGATTGCACAAGGGCGATTGCACGCCGAGGCGTTGGTCGAAGCCTGTCTCGATCGAATTGAGCGATGGCAGCCGGCGCTCAACTGTTTCATCCGGATAACCGCCGAGGCGGCGCGCAAGCAAGCCCGCGCGGCCGATCGGGCCGTCAAAGCCGGACATCCGCTCCCGCCGCTCCATGGCGTGCCGCTGGCGCACAAGGATATGTTCTATCGCGCCGGCGAGATTTGCACCTGCGGCGCAAAAATCCGCGCCGACTTCATCCCCGACCATACCGCAACCGTGCTCAGCCGGCTCGACGCGGCCGGAGGCATCGAGCTCGGCCGGCTCAACATGGCAGAGTTCGCCATCGGTCCGACCGGTCACAACGATCACTTTGGCCGGTGCCGCAATCCCTGGAATCTCGAGCATATCACCGGCGGCTCGTCATCGGGCTCCGGCGCCGCGGTCGCCGCCGGCCTGGTATTTGGAGCACTCGGCTCGGACACCGGCGGATCGGTCAGGCTACCGGCCGCGGCGTGCGGCGTGGTGGGCATCAAGCCGACGCTTGGCCGCGTGAGCAGATACGGCGCAATGCCGCTATCGTACTCGTTCGATTGCATCGGCGTTCTGGCCCGCAGTGTCGGTGATTGCGCACGACTTCTTTCCGTCATCGCCGGAGCGGACGCGAACGATGGGATGTCGAGCAGTCGCCCGGTACCGGACTACGAGCGCGGCCTCGACGAGGCGGCAACGCCGGGCTCGCTCGCCGGTCGTCGTGATCGGCGTGCCCGACCGATACTACTATGACGGAATAGATCGTGGCGTCGCCGAGCTTCTCGCGACCAGCCGTGCCGTCCTCGAGAAACAAGGCGCAAAAATCGTCGACGTGCCGGTTGGCGATCACGGCGCGATCAACGACTTGTCAAACGCAATACTGTGGCCGGAAGCCGCCGCGTTGCATCTGCCATGGCTGCGCGATCGCCCGCAGGATTATTCGGAGCAAGTCCGCGCGCGGCTGCTGGTCGGCTTGGGCGTGCCCGCCACCCTCTATCTCGAGGCGGTACGAGCGCGCGCCGGTCTGCTCGGACACTTTTTGCGCGAGACTTTTTCCAAATGCGACGTGCTGCATGTCCCGGTGCTGAGACAGCCGGTCCCGACCGCAAAGGAGACCGACATCGGCGGGTCCGCGGCGATGGCGCAGGTCTTAGGTCGGATTGTCGCCAACACCCGGCCGTTCAACTTTTTTGGCCTGCCCGGCCTCGCGGTGCCGATCGGCTTTACCCGGAACGGCTTGCCGCAGGCTATGCAGCTTGTCGGCCGTCCATTCGATGAGCCGTTGTTGTTTCGCGTTGGCGTCGCTTACGAAGCCGGATCCGGCCGACGCACGACGCTCCCGCAAGTTTAATGGATCGCTCGCACGGTCAGGAAATCCGACGACCCGGCGATCCCAGCGACGCTCTCGGCGCGAGCACGTCGTGCACCATGTTGGCGTGCGTGTTGGCGTATTGCCCGCCGTATGCAGACCGCTTTACAAAGGCGCCATCCCCGGCGCGGCCGACGTAGTTGCCGTTCTCGATGACGACCTTGCCACGTGACAATACGGTTTCGGTATAGCCCTTCACCTTGAAGCCTTCGTAGGCGCTGTAGTCGATATTGGCGTGATGCGTATGTTCGTTGAAAACGCTGATCGTCTCCTCGCGCGCGGGATCAAAGATGACGATATCGGCGTCGCTGCCGACGGCGATGGTACCTTTCTTCGGGAACAGGCCGAAGATCTTGGCCGGCGCAGTCGAGGTCAGTTCCACGAACCGATTGAGCGAAATGTATCCGCGGCTGACGCCGTAGTGGTAGATCAGGCTCATCCGGCTTTCAATTCCGGGACCGCCGTTCGGGATCTTGCTGAAGTCGGTGCGACCGAGCTCCTTTTGCTCCTTAAGGCAAAACGGGCAATGGTCGGTGGAAATGACGTCGAGCGCGTGCGAGCGCAGACCGCCCCAGAGCTCGTCATGATTCCATTTCTCGCGCAGCGGCGGAGTAAGCACATACTTGGCCCCGTCGAAGCCCGGTTCGTCATAGCGATCGACGTCGAGAAGCAAATATTGCGGACACGTCTCGGCGTGCGCCATGACCCCGCGCGCCTGCGCCATGCGCAACTCGTGCAACGCGTCGTAGCAGCTCAAATGCACGATATAGACCGGCGCGCGAGCGACCTCCGCGATCGACAACGCGCGATGCACGCCTTCGGCTTCCAGCCGTGTCGGCCTGGTCAGGGCATGGTATTTCGGTTCGATATGGCCTTGTGACAATGCGATCTTGACCAGTTCGTCGATGACGATGCCGTTCTCGGCATGCATGCAAACAAGCGTGCCGTCCTCGCCGGCCTTGCGCATCGCTCGAAAAATTGTTCCGTCATCGGAGAGGAGCGCACCCGGGTAAGCCATGAACAGCTTGTAGCTGGTGACGCCGTTATCGGCGAGGCCGCGCATCTCGCCGATGCGCTCCTGCGGCATGTCGGTGACGATCATGTGGAAGGCGTAATCGATCGCCGTGTTGCCCGCGGCTTTGGCGTGCCAGTCGTCGAGCGCTTTCAACGTTGAAGTCCCGCGCGTCTGCACGGCGAAATCGATGATGCAGGTGGTGCCGCCATGGGCGGCGGCGCGGGTGCCGGTTTCAAACGTATCTGAGGTTGTCGTACCGCCAAACGGCAATTCAAGATGCGTGTGCGGATCGACGCCGCCGGGGATCACCAGCTTGCCCGCGGCGTCGATGCGTTTGTCCGCCTCGATTGTCAGATCCTTGCCGATCAGGGTCACTTGCGAGCCATTGACGAAGATGTCGGCGTGATAATCGTCGATCGCAGTGACAATGCGTCCGTTTTTGATCAACACACTCACTTTGTGCTCCCCCAAGGGCTGGACAGACCTAACCTCTAATGTATCATTCGCAAATTGAAGCGGCGAACAAGAGCCTTTGGCCAACTGCTGCACCGGGCTTCAAGACACACAGACAAGACACACAACGCGAATTGACTTCCTCAAAACACAGGAGACGGGGCATGGCGTACGATAGCCCAGGACGTGTTCGGCAAGACAGGTTGTCGCGTAGATCGTTCATGAAGACAACCGCCGTCGGTATTGCAACCGGTGCCTTGGCAGGCGCAGGCTTCTCGCGACCCGCGGCGGCGGAAGGCGGACTGCGAAGCATCGGCCTTGGCGTCAGCGAGATCAACGAAATCCAGGACAAGGCGACGAAGGATCTGGGTTTCCCGGTCAGCGGTCAAGCGATGGGTTACGGCGACATGTTCAGCAAGATGCTGAACCAGAACGACCAGTACGAAATCGCCGAAGGTTATTACAACGACATGGACGTGATGCTGCCGGCCAAGGTGTGGCAGCCGATCGATACCAAGAAACTGAAAGACTGGGACAAGGTCACGAACCTCACCAAGACCGGAAAGCTGACGCCGGAATCGAGCGAAGGGCAAGGCGACGCGCCGTTCCACTTCCTGTGGGTCGACGAAAACGGCAACAAGGCCAAAGGACCTTCGCAATACATCAGCATGGCGCCGGCGTTCCACAATGCCAACTCCATCGGCTACAATCCGAAAGCGACCGGCAGGCCGATCGAAAGCTGGGGCGAGCTCCTCAACAAGGATTTCAAGGGCAAGGTCGCGTTGCTCAACGTGCCGCAGATCGGCGTCATGGACGCGGCGATGGCGATCGAGGCTCTCGGCCTCAAGAAATTCGGCGACAAGGGCAATATGACCAAGGCCGAGATCGACTTCCTGATCGACTATCTCATCCCGCTCAAGAAGGCCGGGCACTTCCGCGCCTTCTGGGAAAACTTCGGTCAATCAGTGAACCTGATGGTCAACGGCGAAGTGGCGCTGGAGAGCATGTGGTCGCCGGCCGTGGCCGCGATCCAGGCGGAAGGCGTGCCCTGCGTCTACGCCTTCCCCAAGGAAGGCATGCGCGGCTGGCACGGCGGCCTTGCCATCTCCGCCAAGGTCAAGGGCAAGCAACTCGACCAAGCCTATGAGTACATCAACTGGTGGCTCGATGGTTGGGCGGGAGCCTTCGTCGCTCGGCAGGGCTACTATCACTCGATTCCCGACAACGCGAAGAAATACCTCGCTGCCGAGGAGTGGGACTACTGGTACATGGGCAAGCCGGCCGCGAAAGACCTTTCGGATCCGTTCGGCACCGTCATCATCAAGAAGGGCGACGTTCGCACCGGCGGCTCGTATTGGAATCGATATTCCAAGATCGCCGTCTGGAACTCGCTGATGGACGAGAACGACTATCTCGTGAAGCGCTGGACGGAATTCCTCACCGCCTGAACCGGTGGTGGCCACTCGAGCTTTCGCGACACGCCGCCGCCGGCTTTCAAGGCGGCGGCGTTTTCGCGTATAGTCGACTTGTGACCACGCTCGAGAGCTATACGAAAATAACACCGGCAGAGTCCGCGCCGCGCGGGCTCATTGGCGGCGCGCCGGCGGCATACGCTGAGCCCAAGGCCGAACGCAAATACCGCCGCGAGCCGGGCTTCCCGGTGCCGATATTGATCGCGCCGGCCACGATTTGGCTGATCATCTTCCTTTTTCTGCCGCTGCTCTCGATCTTCGTCTTCAGCTTCTGGAAGTCGACCGGCCACGGCATGACGCCGGCCTTCACGCTCCAGCATTACCGGGACTTCTTCGTCACCGAGGGCTTCTTCGATCCCAAGCAGCCGGATTTCCTCACGCCGTCGGTCTTCATCCGCACGCTGTGGACGACGTTCCGCTTTACCATCACGGTGATGGCGATCTGCCTCGTGCTCGCCTATCCCCTCGCCTACTTTCTGTCGATGCAGGTGCAGGACTTCAAATGGCAGCTCGCCCTGTTCCTGCTCGCCATGGTTCCGTTCTGGACCAGCTACCTCATCCGCGCGGTGGCTTGGCTGCCGATGCTTGGCCGCCACGGGTTGATCAACGAATTCCTGATTTCGATCGGAGCCGTCGACGAGCCGGTCAGCTTCTTCCTTTATTCCGAGTTCAGCTACACGATGGCCCTGGTTCAGCTCTATGTCGTGCTCGCCGTCGGACCGATCTTTTTCTCGCTGGCCAAGATCGATCGCACGCTCCTTGAGGCTGCGCGTGACATGGGCGCGACGCCGTTCCAGATCTTTCGCGAGATCATCGCGCCGCTTTCGCTTCCCGGCGTAGCCATCGGCATGATTTTCGTTTTCGTCATGATCATGGGCGAATTCGCCACGGCCGTCGTGGTCTATGGCGGCAAGACATCGACTACGGGCACTGTCATTCTGAACTACTATGCCATCGCCAATTATCCGTTTGCCGCGGTCAATGCCTTCATGCTGATGGTGGCGATGATGATCGGCGTCGTGGTCATCCTGCGGCTGGTCGATATCCGCAAGGAGCTTTAACGATGGCTCGCTCGACGCCGGAACACCGTCGCAAGGCGCGCGTCAAGGCGGGCTTCAGTATCTACTATGTGATCTTTCTTATTTTTGTCTACGGACCGATGTTCGCGATGTTCACCCTGTCCTTTCAGGGACCGCGGGGCGGCGTCACCTTTCCGATGCGGGGTCTGAGCTTTTACTGGTGGGGAAAGCTGGCCGGACCGTCGGCGGTCGGCGATCTCAAGAGCTCGCTCGTGCGCTCGCTCATTCTCGCGATCGTGGTGATGCTGATCACCGCGCTATTCTCGACCATGCTGGCGATGGCCTTTCGCAAGCGTTTCCGCGGGTCCGGAGCGCTGTTCTACGCAGTGATGGCCGGCTTGATGGTGCCGGGCGTTCTGCTCAGCCTGGGATTGGCCTCGCTGCTGCGCGTCGTCGGCATTCCGCCCGGCTGGTGGTATTCCGGCCTGGGCGTGCACGTGGTCTGGACCTTGCCGTTCGGCTTTCTGGTGATGATGGCGGTATTCAACCGCTTCGACAGCCGGCTCGAGGAGGCGGCACGCGACATGGGCGCCGACGAATGGACCGTGTTCAAGGAGGTGACGCTGCCGCTGATCACGCCCGGCATCGTGGCGGCCGGCCTGTTCGGTTTCACGCTCTCTTATGACGAATTCGCCCGCACCACGCTGCTGTCCGGCGGGCAGAACACCTTGCCGCTCGACATCAATGCATCGCTGACCCAGCGTGTGCAGCCGACCTTGTTTGCGCTCGGGACGGCGTCGACGCTTTTTTCGCTGCTGATGATCGGATTGTTTATTGTAATTTATACGATCCTGTATCGGCGCTCGCGCTAGGCGCGGACGCTTGCCGCACCACCTTGAGCAGCCAATAGATCAGGCAGAAGACCACGGTCAGGATAACGAGCGCGACCACCGCGCCGAGGCGGGCGCCGAATTCGGCGCCCAGCGCATGTCCGTCCTGCAGCAAATAAACACAGAGGATCAGCATGGATTGCACGGCGGCGCCGGCGCAAAACAAGATGGCGACAAAGGTCGAGCCCCGCAACGATGCCAGCACCATGGCGTCGACGCTGCGCCGTTGAACGATGTAAAGACGATAGGCCCGCCAATGATACCCGCAAAACCCGACAATCCCGGCGATCAGCACCACCCAGAACATCGCGTTGTCATAGCCCAATCCGTTGATGACGAGCGTGAAGAAGTCTTCAAACGGCTTGTAGAAATAGAGAAAGATGAGAACGACGATGAAGGCCACGTAGCCTACGAGCGCCCAAAACAGCCGCCATCCTGCCATTTTGAATGAGTCCCTTGTTTGAATGAAGTCTTGGTTGCTTGTGGATGTCCTCGGCCGCGTCATCGAGCGGCAAATGGAGCACGTCAAGTCGTGAACGGCAAGGGCTCGGCCCGCAGGATCGGCTCGCTGGTCGACGTCTCAAGCATGGGCGGACCTTAGCGCGACAATCAACAGGATGGCGTAGATCAGCACGAAGACCGCATCCTTGACCGCCGGCAAGATTTGTCGATCGCCCGCCGACGCGACCAGCCCGACAACCTCAAGAATAAAGAACACGATCGCTAGGATGAGAAAGGGCCACATCGAGGCCCACCATGAGGCGGACCCGGCAACGCCCTGCCCGGTATCCCAAACGAGCAACAGCAATGGCAGGACGATGAGGTATCCGTAGCCGAGGAGGAAACGGCTCCGCGCGGAGGTGCGGTCGAGCAACCAAAACGCGGCAAAGAACAGGACAATATTGAGAATGTCCCAGAAGCTGCTGACGTAAGTCTCGGGCTTGGCGAGGCTGCGCAGGTTGAGGAAGGCGAGGACGAGCAGAAAGGCCAGCAGGTCGCCCAAGAGCCATTCGCGCACCGCCTCGGCGGCGGGCTTGACGCCCCAGGTGCGGGTCGTCTTGTCAAACAGCAGCACCAGCGTCACGCCGAGGCTGGCGGGATAGATCAATTGCGCGACCAGCCCGTATTGCTCGGCGGATGTCAGGCCGATCCAGCACAACAGCACGATCGCGACGACGAAAGCCAGGAAGCCGAGGAGACGAAGTGGCGAGGGACCAGGTACTGCCGCCGCGCCTGCCGATGGCGTTTCAGCGGTGGCCGCTATCTCCTGTCGCAAGACCGAACGCCCCGATAATTGGGCCAGCGTGTAGGCGAGCGAAACGACGAGCCCGATCACGCCAAGCGCAACCATGACGGCGGCAAAAATAATGGTGCGCGTATCCGATCGCCAGTCGCCGATCGTCTCGCCCCACACCCATTGGCTGCCGCTGGAGACCAGCCAGATGATGAATGCCGCGATCGCACCGAGCAGAATGAGCGCGAGCGTGAATTCGTACCAACGCGGCGACTGTGCGGCGCGCTGGCCCGGTCCGCGCCCCGCGGCCTGTTCGCCCTGCGGCAAGCGCACCAATAATGCGATCAGGAACGCCAGCGTCCCGATAATGGCGATGGCGACCATCGCCTCCACGAAAATTGCCGCTCTTTGTTCCAAAGCCGTTCGACCTTTCCACTAAATCGGCCGCGCAGGCGGCGCCCTACCGGCCGTTGCGCGTGAGCGTTTCGACGCACTTGCGGAGACTGTCATTGGCCGCTCGCTCCAACAACTCGCCGCGCGAACCGCCTTGCCGCGCGGCCGCGACGGCCGTCTCCCGTATGGTTGAACCATTGGCGCGCAGTTGGCCAACGACCTCGATCGCATCGCCGAGGGTGCGGTGGCGCATGATCTCGAAGCTCCAGGCATTGCCGTAGGTCGCGCGCAGCCGGCGGATCACATCCGCGACGCGATGGCTCTTTGGCATGAACGCCCGGCGTCACCGGCAGACGGGACGATGCGGCTGGACGCATCGCCGCCGGCATCTCGCCCGGCCGCCGCGCGGCGACTTGCGGCTTGAGCGTCTTGCCGGCCGGTTCGGCGGCTGCGACCGGCATCCCCCGCGGCGCGGTGCGCATGCGCGCGCGCAGCGCCCTGGTGGCGGCTTCGTCGACCGTCTCGGCGACGCGATCAATGATGACGCCGTAGGCAAGGCGGGCATGCTCGACCGTGCAAAAATCGTCCAGCACGTCCTCGAGGACCTTCGCCGCCGGCCGTTCCAGCGGGTCGCCGAAGCCGCCGCCGCAAGGCCCGTAGAAGACGTGCACGTCGCCCGCGGCGACCCGCATGCCGGAGAACTTGGCCGGCATGTGCTTGACGTCGCCGGGCCGGGCGACGTTGTAGATGTCGACCCGCCCAACCTGACCGGGTGTCCCGCCGAAAATGCCCCACGGCACGTCATGGTGCCGCTCGTTCTCATGGGTGATGAACGCGTCGGTCAGAACGCGCTGCGCCTTGACCACGCCAATGCCGCCGCGAAAACGGCCGGCGCCGGGCATCACATCATCGCGCAACTCGTAGCGGTCGCAGATCATCGGCAAATGCATGGCCAGATCTTCGAGCGGATTATTCCGGGTATTGGCCATCAGATTGTCGATGCAGTCGGGGCCGTCGGCGCGCGGACGGCCGCCATACGAGCCTTCGTTCACTTCGAGGAAGACCCAATAGTCGCCCGAGGGTCGAACGCCCGCATAGGAGCAAAACGACAGGCTGGCGGAACTGCCGGCGATGATGTCATCGGGCAGCACCGGCGCCAGCGCCTTATAGATCAGGTCGATCACCCGATTGCATTGGGCAAACCGCGCCTCCGCAGCAGCGGGAAATTTCGGATTATAGATCGAGCCTTTGGGCGCGATGACGGTCACCGGCCGGAACGATCCCTGGTTTGACGGGACCTTCACGTCCGAGGTCGCGGCATCGAGCAGCAGCGAGCGGATGGCGCAGAAGCAGGCGACCTTGGTCGAGCCCTCGAACGGCACGTTGAACGCCGTCTCGACCTGGTCGGACGAGCCGGTGAGATCAATTTCGATGCCGTCCCCTTTGACGCGCACGCAGACCTTGATCGGCAGGCGCACGTCGCAATTCTTGCCGTCATCGTCGAGGAAGCCCTCGGCGCGGTACTCGCCGTCGGGAATGGCGGCGATACGCTGGCGCAGAACGCGCTCGGTGTAGTCCATCAGTTGTTGGGTCGCATCGAGGATGAGCTCAGCGCCATAGCGGTCCATCAGTTCGGCAAAGCGCTTCGCGCCCAGCCGGGCCGACGCGATCTGGGCGTCAAGATCGTCTTGCAGCTGGCGCGCGGCACGGCTGTTGCGTCCGATATAATTCCAGAGCGCCTCGTTGCGTTTGCCGCGCTCATAAAGCTTGGTGCCGGCAAACAGCATGCCCTCGGCGAAAACATCGGGGATGTCGATGATCAAGCCCGGCGTCGCCGCACCGATGTCGACGTGGTGCGCGGTATTCGCCGAGAAGCCGACCAATTTGCCGAGATGGAACACCGGCACCACGACGGCGATATCCGGCGAATGGCTCGAGCCGTGATAGGGATGATTGTGAATGACCAGATCGCCGTCGTGCCATTCGCCGTCCTGCAGCGTGTCGCGGATGCCGGCGAGATAGCCGGGCAGCGAGCCGATATGCAGCGGCGTCGAATTCCAATTCGCACAGCGTGTTGAAATCGGTGTCGAACAATCCGGCGCCGAGATCCTGCGACTCGCGGATGATCGAGGAGAACGACATCCGGTAGAGGACGTGCCCCATCTCTTCGGCGATCGTCTGCAGTGCGCCATTGATGACCTGCAGCGTGATCGGATCGATGGCCTGTCGGGGCATGGTTGCGACCGCCCTCAGCCGGCGCGTTGAATGTGAAGATTGCCGAATTCGACCACGTCGGCGACGTAGCCGGGCGGCAGCAGCGTGGTGGCATTGTGCTGGATCAGGATCGCCGGTCCGGCGATGCGATGTCCCGCCCGGAGCACGCCGCGGTCATAGCGCGGCGTGTCGAGTGTCTCGCCGTCGTCGAATGTCGTCGGGCGGCTGTAGAGCAGCGCGTCGGATATATTCTGGCCGGCGACCTTGTCGATCGGCGCCATCTTCAGCGGGGTCACGTCCTCGCGGCCGATGACGCGGATCGTTATCAGCTCGACCTCGCCGTCTTCGAAGTGATAGCCGTAATCGAGGCGGTGCTGCTGGTGAAAACCCGCGACCACGTCGCGCACATTCGCCTCGGTCACCTTCCCCTCCGGGAGGTCGGCGCGCAGCTCGAAGCCCTGACCGTGATAGCGGCATTCCGCGAGCTTTTGGAATTTTCGCCGCTCCGGCGGCACGCCGTCCTTTTCCAGATCGCGGCCGCAGCGCTCGACCAAGTCGTTGATCATGGCGTTGATGCGCGCGATGGCCGCCTGATCCGCCCGCTTGAGCGGCACGATGAGCGACCGCGCGTGCTCATAGTGCATGTCGGTCTGCAGCAAACCCATGGCGGCGGTGATGCCCGGCGCCACCGGCACGATGATTTCCTTCGCCGCAATCGCCTCGGCGAGCGCGATGCCATGCAACGGCCCGGCGCCGCCGAACGGCACCAAGGCGAATTCCCGGGGATCGATGCCTCGCGCCACGGAGTTCGAGCGGATCGCCAGCGCCATATTGGAATTGATCACCTTGACGATGCCGAGCGCGGCTTCCTTGACCGACAGGCCGAGCGGCTTCGCCACCTTCTCCTCGACCGCCTTGTGCGCAAGGTCGGGGTCGAGCGGCAGATCGCCGCCCAGCATCTTATCGGCGTCGAGGCGACCGAGGACGACCTGCGCGTCGGTGACGGTCGGCTCCTTGCCGCCCTTGCCGTAACACGCCGGCCCCGGTTCGGCGCCGGCCGATCGAGGCCCGACATGAAAACCGCCGGCGGCGTCGATGTAGGCGATCGATCCGCCGCCCGCGCCGATCGAGACGAGATCGATCATCGGCACCAAGATCGGATGCCCGTTCACGTAGGAGTCGCGCGCATTCATGATTTTGATGCGCCCGTCGGGAATGGTGCTGATGTCGGCCGAGGTGCCGCCGATGTCGACCGTGATCAGGTTCGAGCGGCCGCAGAGCATGCCCTCGGCGCGGCCGCCGATGACGCCGCCGGCGGGACCCGACATCAAGATGCCCACCGCCTTCTGCGAACAGGTTTCGACCGTGGCGACGCCGCCATTCGATTGAATGACCCGGAGATTGGCGCGAAAGCCGCCGGCGCTGAGCTTGGTCTGCAGGTTGTTGAGGTAGAGCGATGTCTTCGGCCCGACAAAGGCATTCATCGCCGCGGTCGAAAAGCGCTCGTATTCGCGGATGACATTGGCGACCTCGGACGAGGTGCAGACATAGGCGTCGGGCATCTCGGCACGAACGATCTCGGCCGCGCGCCGTTCGTGCGCATCATTGAGAAACGAGAACAGAAAGCCGACGACCACGGATTTGATGCCGCGGCGCTTGAACAGCCGCGTCGCCTCGATGACCTCTTTCTCATTGAGAGGAACTTCGATCGTTCCCTCGGGCGGCAGGATACGCTCGGTCACCGCAATGCGGTTGCGCCGCTTGACCAGCGGCCTTTGCTGCCAAGGAACCTCGAAATGCAGCGAGAAATTGTACGGGCGTTTGTGCCGGCCGATGTGGAGGATGTCGCGGAAGTTGCGCGTCGTCAGCATGCCGACTTCGGCGCCGTTATGCTCTATGGTGATGTTGGTGGCGACCGTGGTCCCGTGAACGATCAAGGAAACGTCGTCGGGACGCACTTTGGAGATCTCGCACAGCTCCCGCAGCCCTTTGAGCACGCCTTCGGACTGGTCGTGCGGCGTGCTGGCGACCTTGTGCACAAACATGCCGTGATCGGCCTCAAGGACGAGGTCGGTATTGGTACCGCCGACATCGACGCCTACACGCGCCATGATCGCCTGAAACTTTCCCCGCCCGGCGTGGAAAGATTGTCAGCATTGCCGCGACCACGCAACCCCGACCGCGGCCGACAGAGCCCGCGGAGCCATCGCCGGCAGCAATCGTTATGAGGGAAAGGGTTGAGTAGAGCTACCGGACGGTGGTTGAATGCAATCTTGAATGAGAGAGGGAAGCGAAGATGGCCGTGACCGCCCAATTCGTCTGCTCCGGTTGCAGATGGTGGCAATATCATCCGACCGAAGGCGCCGAACCGGATTCGGAGCGGGCGGTCGGCTATTGCCGACGCTTCCCCCCTGCCCGACGCGACAACGGCGTCGGCGCCTGGCCGATTACCTTCGGCAATGACTGGTGCGGCGAGTATGCGGACAAGAGCGAAGCCACCACGCGGAGCGTGCGCAGCGCGACAGCGGCGCACTGACTTTGAGTTCGCGATTTCAGCCCGCTCAACCGGACTAGATGAGATCGATGCAGTTCATCAGCGCCGCTTCGGTCGCGCGGCGAAACGCATCGTTCTCGTCGCTTTTCGCGCCGACCCCGCCCGAGCGGAACTGCACGCCGTCGCTCATGCCGGCTACACTCCCTTGCGACAATTGAGCGCGGCCGAATTGCGCCCTGACGCTTCCTTCCTTGCCGAAGGTAAGCCGGCACAGCACGATCGCCTCATCACCATCGCGCTGCCGGTCGGCGACTTCGTAGCGCCAATCCTTGCCGAAACGCTCGTTCAAGCGGCGCACCGCGAGCGAGGTTTCGGGATCGAGGAGCGGGTGGAAGGTTGCGTGATGCGCGCCGGCCTCTCTGACCCCGCCCGCGGACGATCGGCCGGCTGCAGGAGTGCCGAAGCGCGGCTTCTCGTCGGCATAGAGATCGTCGAGCCGTCGCTTGTTGTTCGCCACCATCTCGTCGAAGACCGACGACAGTCCGGCTCGGGTGCTATTTGCCATGCGCGCTCAGCCCGCGCGTTGAGCGCGCGGCCACCACCGGTCAAAATCGTCCTCGGCCTTGGCCGCGAAATCAGCGGTGCCGGCGAACGGGCGAAGATAGTCGAGGACGTCGGCAAGCGGTACGACATCGGCGTATTTCGCATCGATGTCGAACAAATTGGCTTCGTGCGGTCCAGCCGCGCGGTCGCCGACGGCCTCGCGCACCACGATGGTGTGGAAGCCGTATTGCAGGGAATCGATCGCCGAGGCGCGGATACAGCCGCTGGTGGTGCAACCGGCCATGACCACCGTGTCGACGCCGAGCGAGCGCAGCTCGACATCGAGGTTGGTGCCGAAGAAGGCGCTGGCGTATTTCTTCTCGACGACCCGCTCTCCCGGCGCCGGCTGGATTCTTTGGTCGACCTCGACCAGCGGCGAGCCTTTTTGCAGGATGCCGAGCGAGGGGACTTTCCTCACGAACAAGCCGCCGTCGCGCAGATCCTTGGCATAGGCGATCGTGGTGTAGACGATCGGCAAACGGGCGCCGCGGAACGCCTCCTGGAGCTGGCGGGTGGCGTTGATCTCCCAGGCGAAGTCGCCGCCGAGCGGGGTCGCCGGATCGGTAAAGGCATTGATGAAATCGACCACGAGCAAAACCGGGCTGCGGCCGTAACCGGAGCGCCCGGCGAAGCCCTTGCGTTCGTAGTCAGCTCGCGTTTCGTTTTTCCAATCGCTCATCGCCGACCTCCGATCTAACAAGCATGGCGTTTTCCATCGGTGATTGTCAACGACCTGCAACAGACGGCGAGGCAGCGCATCCGCGGCCTCTTGCCGGTGCGCGCACAACGTGGGACTGTTCCTCGCGTGCGTCCGTTCGCTGCCGGTCGAACGGCAGGAAGCATTCAACGATATCCTTGCGTGAGTAGCCCGCCATGAACGACGAAAATCGTATCCGTCCAGCATCCGGCGCAATCCGCGCCGGCTATGGCTCCGCGACTGGACCGCGCTACCAGCCGCGTTCGCTGGTGACGTCGCGGACCGCGGATTCGGCGCGAAGCGCGCGCTCGACGGCGCGCAGCGGCAGCGGCAAGAAGGACATACTCTGCGCCATCGGCGTCGATGTCGACGCGGTAGCCGGCTGGCTCGGCTCCTACGGCGGAGAGAATTCGCCTTGCGACATCTCCCGCGGCCTCTTTGCCGGCGAAGTGGGCGTGCCCCGGCTCGTCAAGCTGTTCGATCGCCTCGGCATACCGACAAGCTGGTTCATTCCCGGCCATTCGATCGAAACCTTTCCGACGCAATGCAAGATGGTGGTCGATGCCGGCCACGAGATCGGAATGCATGGTTATTCGCACGAGAACCCGATCTCTATGACGCCCGAGCAGGAAGAGGCGGTGATGGATCGGTGCATCGAATTGATCGAGCGCCTCTGCGCCCGCCGTCCCACCGGCTATGTCGCGCCATGGTGGGAATTCTCGACCGTCACCAACGAGCTGTTGCTGAAGAAGGGCATCAAATACGACCACAGCCTGATGAATGACGATTTTCATCCGTTCTACGTCAGGGTGGGCGACAGCTGGACGCCGATCGACTACTCGAAGCATCCGGACGAATGGATGCGGCCGCTGGTGCGGGGCGAAGAGACCGATCTCATCGACATACCCGGCAGCTGGTACCTCGATGATCTCCCTCCGATGATGTTCATCAAGAGCGCGCCGAACAGCCACGGCTTCATCAAGCCGCGCGACATCGAAGAGCTCTGGTGCGACCAATTCGACTGGGTCTACCGCGAATACGACTATGCGGTATTCGCCATCACCATCCATCCCGACGTCGCCGGCCGCCCGCAAGTCTTGCTGATGCTGGAGCGGGTGTACGATTATCTCTCCAAGCACGCCGGCGTGCGGTTCTGCACCTTCGACGCGATTGCCGACGATTTCCGCCGCCGCTACCCGCGGGAGAGCGCTCCCGTCGAGGCGGCGCGGGCGCGCTGAGCGGTCGCGTTGATGTGCGCATTATGCGGCGTCCTTGGCGGCAAGGGGCATTGGAGCGATAGCGCCGGCGCACCGCAAGCATTCGCCGGGCGGAGCGAGCCGCAAACGCGCGGGCGCGAGCGCCAAGCGCGGGTGCGCATCCTCAACGCCGTGGTCAAACATCACGGCCTTACCGTGAAGGACTGGTCGGGCGCGTCCTATTTGCTGGCCGGAGCGACCGGCCGCACGGCGATCGTCGAGACGCTGGCCGAGCTCTGGAGCGCCGCCGAACGGATCGGCGGCAAAAATTTCGATCCGCTCGACGAGAAATATCTCGCCAGCCTCGATAACCGCCAGAATTGAACGAACGCGCATGACCAACTACGGCGCGCTCACGCCAGTCAACATCATCACCGGCTTTCTCGGCAGCGGCAAGACGACCTTGCTGCAGCGGCTGCTGCGGTCGCCGGAACTGTCCGACGCCGCCGTGCTGGTCAACGAGTTCGGCGAGGTCGGGCTCGATCACCATTTGCTGCAGGGCGTGGCCGAGTGCGCGCTGCTCCTGGAAAACGGCTGCCTGTGCTGCGCGGTGCGCGGCGATCTGCAGAAGGCGTTGCGCGACCTTCTCTCGCGGCGAACGCGGGGCGAGGTTCCGCATTTCCGCCGTGTCGTCATCGAGACGTCCGGGCTCGCCGACCCGGCGCCGATCGCCTACACGCTGTTGTCGGAGCCGGTCCTGCGCCACCATTTCCGCCTGTCGGGGATCGTCACCACGGTGGACGCGGTGAACGTCGCCCGGCTGCGCGACTTCCCCGAGGCGATCAAACAGGTGTCGATGGCCGACCGCCTGATCATCACCAAGCTCGACCTCGTCGACCCTTCCGCGCTGGCCGAACTCCGGTCGCAACTGCGCGCGCTCAATCTTTCGGCGCAGATTGTCGGATCAACCGACATCGGCGCCGATCCGCACCGTCTGCTCACCGACGACATTTACGACCCGGCCGGCAAATTTCGCGAGGCGGGCCTCTGGAGTGCGGAGGAAGCCGAACAACACAGCGCGCATGAACACGCCACCGGCATTCAATCGTTTGTCGTGCTGTTCGACCGGCCGCTCGATTGGACCGCTTTCGGCGTGTGGGCGAGCATGCTTTTGCATCGCCACGGCGCGAACGTGCTGCGTCTCAAAGGCATTCTGCACGTTGCCGGGGTGCCGACGCCGGTGTTGATCAACGGCGTCCAGCACATCGTCCATCCGCCCAGTCACCTGCCGGAATGGCCCGACGCGGACCGGCGCTCACGGCTGATATTCATCGTGCGCGATTTGCAACGCGCGCGCATTGAACGTTCGCTCGCCGTCTTCAACCGGCTGGTCGACCTGCCGCCATCGTCGATGCGCTCTGGCGAAGAGAAAAGCTCGACGAATTCGCTGCGCCCCCTGGGCGGCCTTTCTGCAATTCCGCTCTCCCGTGAATGACGAGAGAATCAATTCAACCGGCAGGGAGCGCTCCGGCGCGGCTACGAACCCCCGGTGGTGCGTTTTGCGGGCGCCAGCCGGTGCGCAAGGCGCGCACGACGTAGTGCAGCAAGTAGAAGAGCACGGCGAAAATCACCAAGAGGACTATGGCCAGGAGCTGCCCGCCAAATGCAGCGTCGAAGATCGGGCCACGATTGACGAAGTATTCGCTCAGCACCTCGATCGCCTGCAGCGTCGCGCCGGCACAGAAAATGACGACGGCAAGAATAGCGGCCTGCAGCGTATCGAACACCAGCGTGTCGACGTTCAATTCGCCGACATTGCGAAAGATCTCGCTGCGAAAGGACTGCCAGTGGGCGAACGCATAGGCGATAAGGCCGACCAGCGACGCAAACCAGAACACGACATTGCTGAAATGGATCAGCGGAATGTGCGCGACGAGGTAGGTCTCGAACGGTCGATAGAAATATAGGAAGATAAGCAGGATGATGATCGCAACAACGGCGATCCAGAAATGCTGTTGCCCGGTGGTTTCGTCCGCCATGTCCGCCGTCTCGGTTAAGGCTCCATCTGAATGGTAAATCATCCCCCGATGATGTCAAAACCCCCTCAGCAAGCGGGCTTTGGCGGCGCCGGCACTCGCCTTGAGGTCGGTTGACAACAAGATGTCGCTCCAGGACTATTGTCGTAGGGCGTTTTCGATTGCGCCTCTGCACGTGCCGGGACGACGCGGACCTTCCGGGAGTGACGCCGAGAGGGATTGGTACCGGCTTCGGCGTCGTTCGGAGCGGCCAACGCAGGGGAAGATATGAGTAGCCGGCTCGGCATTGATGTCGGCGGGACATTTACCGACCTGCTTCTGTTCGACGAGCGCTCGGGCGCGATGCGCTTGTTGAAGACGCCGTCGACGCCGAGCGACCAATCGGTCGGGATTCTCGCCGGGATTCAGCAACTGATCGAGGAGACCGGCATCGTCGCCGCCGATGTCGCCGCGCTGCTGCATGGCACGACGGTATCGACCAACATCGTGTTGGAGGAAAAGGGAGCCCGGGTCGGCCTCCTCGTCACCGAGAATTTCGAACAGGTGCTGCATCTCGCCCGCTCGCAGACGCCGGGACCGCTGGCTGGCTGGATCATCATGCAAAAGCCTGATCCGCTGGCCGACCTGGAGCTAACGCGCGGCATCCGCGAGCGGGTCAACGCCCGCGGCGAAGTGGTCAAGCCGCTGGATGAGGCATCGGCCCGCCATGCGGTGCGCGAGCTGATCGAGCTTGGCGCCGAATCCATCACCGTGTCGCTGCTGCATTCCTACGCCAACCCGCACCACGAGCAGCGGGTCAAGGCGATCATCGAGGAGACCGCGCCGGAGATGCCGGTGTCATTGTCTTCGGAAATCCTGCCGGAATTCCGCGAATACGAGCGGACGCTGGTCACGGTCATGAATGCGTATGTTCGCCCGAGCATGCGCCGCTATCTGAGCGCGTTCGAGGAAAAGATCCACCGGGTGCAGTTTCAACCGCAGCGTCAATATCGTGCGCTCCGATGGCGGCCTGATGAGCGTCGAGCGCGCCAGTCAATCGCCGGTGCACACGATGCTGTCGGGTCCTGCCGGTGGCGTATCGGGAGCCGCTTTCGTGGCGACGCTCGCCGGCTTTCCGCGGGCGCTCGGCTTCGACATGGGCGGCACCTCGACCGACGTTTCGCTGATCGAGGACGGCAAGCCGACGATCTCGCGGCAGACTACGGTCGGCTATTATCCGATCAAGGTGCCCTCGGTCGATGTGCACAGCGTCGGCGCCGGCGGCGGCTCGATTGCGCACGTGCCGATGACCGGCGCCTTGCGCGTCGGGCCGGAAAGCGCCGGCGCGGTGCCGGGCCCGGCCTGTTACGGCAAGGGCGGCGATCGGCCCACGGTCACCGACGCCAACCTGGTATTGGGTCGCTTGCCGCCGCGACTCCTGGGCGGCAAGATGACGCTCGATGTCAAGGCCGCGGAGGAAGCGGTCGCGAAGATTGCGCGGGCGCTGAGCCTCGATCTGCATCAGGCGGCGCAGGGCATCCTCGACATCGTCAACGAGAACATGTTCGGCGCGCTACGCCTGGTGACCGTGCAGAAGGGGTTCGATCCGCGGGATTTTGCGCTGGTCGCCTTCGGCGGCGCCGGTCCTCTCCATGGCAATGCGATGGCCATGCTCGCAGGCTGCTACCCGGCGATCGTTCCCCCTACCCCCGGCGTCCTGTCTGCCCTGGGATTCCTCCATTCCGACGTCAAGAACGAATTTGGCCAGACCTTCGTGCGGACCATCGAAGATGCCGACCCCGCCCAGGTCGGAGACATTCTGACCAAGCTCGGCCGCGAGGCGCGGGCGTGGCTGCGCGAAGAAGGCATCGAGGAGGCCGGACAGCGCCTGAACTACGAGGCGGACGTCCGGTATTTGCGGCAAGGCTACGAATTTTCGCTGGAGATCGACCCGGATCGCCTTGGCAGCGGTGCGCTCAACGATCTTGCGGCACGTTTCGGACTGGCGCACGAGCGCATCTACGGCTTCAAGCTCGAGCAGCCGGTGGAGCTGGTGAACCTTCGAGCGGTCGGGGTCGGGACGGTGCAGAAAATCAATCTGCCGAAGTTCGACAAGGAGGGCCCGGATGCGGCCGCCGCGGTGATCGAACAGCACCGCGCCTATTTCGACGGGAGTTTCGCTTCGGTCAACGTCTATGACCGCACCAGGCTGCGTGCCGGCAATCGCATCCCGGGCCCAGCGATCATCGTGCAAATGGACGCGACGACGGTCGTTCACCCCAACCACACCGGTGAAGTCGACGAATATCTTAGTATTCTGATCATGCCGAACAAGGCGTCCTAGGGGCGCGGAGCCGGTCGATGACGAATTTGAGTCCGCTGAGCAATACGGTGACGTTTGATGACCTGCTGAAGACCAACAAGCAGCAGTTCGACCGCGTCTTCGCCTTGCAGAGCAAAGAATTGGGGTTGCTGGCAACGAGTTATCGGCCGCCGACTTCGGCGGATCTAGCATCGGCCAGCTTGGCATCCGAGACGCCGGCGGAGGACTCCGACGTCTATGCGATGCTCAACCGGCGCTTCGGTTCGCACTGGTCATCGGAAGTCGTCGAACACAAGGTCGAGCGCGGCGCGGTGACTGTCCTCGGCAAGCTGACGGTCGAGGGAAGCTCAAAGATGCAGTTCGGCTCGGCGCGCGCCAATGGCGATGAAGGCGCCGCGTTGCGCCGGGCGACGGAAGCGGCGTTGCGCGGATGCGCCGAGATGTTCGCTGAGACCGCTCCGGCAACGCGACCGAGCGAACTGCCGGCAGGGCAAGCGGCCGCTTCCGGAACGTACGACCGGCGGCGCTTCCGGCCGGGAGGTTTCAGCCGAGCCGATGCCGCGCGGGCGGGAAAGCCCGCGGCTCGACACGGTTTCGCTCGACCTGATCGAGAATGCGCTGCGCAATGCCCGCCACGAGATGGATGCCGTGCTGTTCCGTTCGGCAATGTCGCCGGTGATCCGCGAGCAGCACGACGAATTCCCGATGATCTGCGACGCCAAGGGGCGGATGATCGTCGGCCAATTCGGCTCCTATGTCGCCAACATGCTCAAGGAAAGTAATTTCGAGCTCGAGCCCGGCGACATCGTCCTGCAGAACGATCCCTATGCCTGCGCCGGGGCGATCAGCCATCTCAACGACTTTATGGTGCTGGTGCCGGTGTTTCATGAAGGCGAGCTGGTCGGCTTCACGTCGATGTTCGGGCACATGATGGATGTCGGCGGCGCGGTGCCGGGCAGCATGCCGACGAACGCGGCGTCGATCTTCGGCGAAGGCATCCGCATTCCGCCGATCAAGCTTTACGAGCACGGCGAGCTCAACAAGGCCGCGCTCAGCGTCATTATGAATAACACGCGTACGCCGGAGATGAACTACAGCGATCTCATGGCCATCATTGCCGGCTGCCGCGCCGGCGAAAAGCGCGTGATCGAAATATGCCAGCGTTTCGGCCGTAACACCTACCGGCAGGCCTGCGACGCGCTGCTCGAACGGACCAACCGCGCGATGCGCGGCTTGATCGTGAAGAATCTGCCCGAGGAACCGAAATCGTTCGAGGACTATGTCGACGACGATGGGCGCGGCAACGGCCCGTTCAAGATGAAGCTCACCGTCTGGCGCGAAGGCGACCATGCCTATTTCGATTGGACCGGCACTTCGCCGCAGGCCCCGGGACCAATCAACTTCTATTTGCACGAAGGCATGTTCAAGATGTTCATCGGGGTCTACATGATCATGGTCTTCGACCCCCAGATCTTGTTCAACGACGGCTTCTACGATCTCATTCACGTGACCATGCCCAAGGGTTCGCTGGTCCATCCGAATTTCCCGGCCGCTCTCGGCTGCCGCACCCACACGCTGTCGCGGCAATTCGATGTCCTTGGGGGGGCGCTGAGCTACAATGCGCCGGAGATGGCGACGGCGGCGGGCTATGGCTCGAGCCCTCACTTTCTCTATTCTGGAGTGGACAAGCTCGGCCGGCCGTTCCAACTTATGGAAATTCTCTACGGCGGCATTCCCGGCCGTCCGCTCGGCGACGGCATGGACGGTCATTCATGGTGGCCGCTGTTCCAGAATATTCCGAGCGAATATTTGGAGACCTACTATCCGATGCTTATCGAGGGCTACACGACCGTCACCGATACCGGAGGTGCCGGCAAGCACCGCGGCGGCAATGGCGTGGAGAAGGTCTATCTCCTGCTCGAAGAGGGCGACATCTCGATCCATGACGACCGCCACCGCACCCAGCCCTGGGGCATTCTCGGCGGACGGCCCGGGGCGTGCTCGGAGAAATGGCTGCTGCGCAAGGACGGCACGCGCGAACCGCTGCCGGCCAAGATCGACAATGTCCGGGTGTACTCCGGCGACCGCGTGATCTTTCGTACCGCCGGCGGCGGCGGATGGGGCGATCCGCTCGAGCGCGATCCCGGCCGGACCCGCAACGACGTCGCCCGCAGGCTGATGAGCGAAGCGAAGGCGCGAGAAGAGTACGGCGTGGTTCTGTCCGGCGTCGGTCTCGATCTCGATCGCCGGGCTACCGACGAACGGCGCGAGAGCATGCGGCGCAATCGAAAAACTCCGAAACTGTTCGATTTCGGAGAACGCAAAACGAGCAATTCAACGACCCCCGTCGTGCGCGGGGGATGAAGGGCTTCGGCAGATGACCAGGGAAGAACTTCAAGAAACGGGGCGAGTGCGCGATGTTTGAGATCGTAATCAGTCTCCTCATCGTCGCGATCATCGTGATCGCGATCCTCTACATCATCTCGATCTGGATCTATAAGCGCGCCCCATCGAATATGGGCTTCATACGCACCGGCTTCCTGGGCACCAAAGTCTGCCTGGGCAAGGGCGCGCTCGTGCTCCCGGTCTTTCACGAAATAAGCTGGGTCTCGCTCGAGACCATCAAGTTCGCGGTCAGCCGGGCGCGAGAACAAGCGGTACTGACTGCCGACAACATCCGTATCGATGTGAATACCGAGCTGTATGCCCATGTCGGCCATACCGAGGAGGCGGTGCTGACCGCGAGCCGCACCCTCGGCGAGAAGACCTTCGATGCGGACAAGGTGCGCAATCTGCTTGAAGCCAAGGTTGTCGGGGCGTTGCGTAGTTTTGCCGCCAAGAAAACCCTCAAGCAATTGCACGAAAACCGCGACGGCTTCGCGCGCGAGATCAAGGAGAACGTCAGCGAGAGCTTCGCCGCCAACGGCCTGATGCTTGAAGAGGTGACGATCGTCGCGCTCGAACAATCGACCAAGGAGTATTTCCGCGCCGACAACGTCTTCGATGCCGAAGGCCTCAAGGTGATCACCGAAATCACCTCGGAAGCGCGCCGCAAGGTGCACACGACCGAGAAACAGACGACCGTTGCGATCCGCAATAAGGACCTCACCACGCAGCTCGAATTGCTGGAAATCGAGCGCCAGGAGGCGGTCGCGCGCGCGAGCCAGGACAAGGAGATTTCCAACGAGCAAGCCCAGCAGCTGCGCGAAAAGCAGACCTTCGTGCTCGATCAGCGATTGGCGGTAGAGCAGCGCGAGCTGGAGAACGAGAAGGCGCTGGAGCAGCTGCGGACCGAGCGTGACATCGCGTTCACCGCCGAGGCGAAGCGCCGCGAGATCGCGCAGGTACAGAAGGAGCTTGCGCTGGAGCAGGAACGCCGCGATCGGGAGATCGCTCTTATCGACAAGGCCCGGGAAGCCGAGATTGCCGAAATCTCCCGCAACCTGGCGCGCGAGCGCGCCGAGCGCGACAAGGCCATCGAGCTTGCCGCCAAAGAGCGCGAACGGCAGGAAGCCGACATCGCCCGCGCCACCGCGGTGGCGACCGCAGAAGAACGGGCCCGAGACGCGCGTCACAAGGCCAGCGAGGAGACCGCGCTGTCGGTGCGCAAACGCAGCCTTGAGACCCGCCTCGGCATCCTGCAGGTCGATCGCGACGAAGCGGTCGCTGCGGCCACTCAAGAAAAGGAAATCTCCGACGAGCGGGCGCGGATCTTGAGCGAGCAACAGCGTTTCGTCCTGGAGCGGCGCTGGGAGGTCGAGCAGGAGGAAATCCACAAGCAGCAGGCGCTGGAGACGGCGCAAATTCAGAAGGAGATCGTCATCATCGAGGAGGCGTCGCAGCGTGAAGCCGCGGACGTCCGCAGTGCGCTCTCCACCCGATTGGAGGAGATGAGCCGCGATATCGCTCTCATCCAGAAGGAGGGCGAGCGCGAGCGCACCGACATTGAACGCTTCCTCGCCCGCGAGGCGGCGGAGCGCGATCGCGAGATCGCGCTCGCGGCCAAGACGCGCGAGTTGGAGATCGCCGAAACGAAGCGGCTCGCCAGCGTCGCCGAGCGCGAAAGAGCGGAGCACAACGTCGAGTCAGTGCGGGTGGTCGCCGACGCCGAGCGCGCGCGCCAGGTCGAGGTCATCGACGCTGGCAAGATGGCCGACGCGCGCCGCATCGACGAGGAAAGCAAGGCCGCGGTGATGCGCATGCACATGATCACGCAGTCCGAGGCGCGCAAGCTCGCCTCCGATCTGGAGGCACAGGCCACACTGACCCGCGCCCGCGCCACCACCGAGGCGCAGAAGATCGGCGCCGAAGGCATCGAACGGGAAGCCGGCGCCCGCGGACGCGCGGAAATGGAAGTCGAGCAACTGCAGAATCGCCAACACGCAACGCCAGCTCGAAGCGGAAGCCACGGGACTCGAGGCCAAGGCCGAGGCGCTCAAAAAGTACAACGAGGCCGCGACCTTCCTGGAGCTTGCCCGGCTGCGGATCGAGGCGGAGCGCGACGTCCACATCGACCAAGCCAAGGCGATGGGCACGGCGCTCTCGGGAGCGCAGATTCGCATGTACGGTAATGGCGACGGCACGATCGACACCATCCGCGGGCTGTTTACCCAGGGCTTCGGCATCGGCGAGGTGCTTGAAGGCTTGGCGCAATCGCTGCCCGAGGGTCTTCGCCAGCGTCTGAGCGCCAACGGCATCCGTGGCCTGCTCGGTCGTCCGTATAATGGCGGCTCGTTGAAGCAGACCTACGACCAGCTCAACGCGCTGGTGCAGGAGCACATGCGGACGAAGAAGTCGCGCGAGGCGCCATTCCCGGAGGCGCTGGCGCGGTTGGGAGAGCACGCCGGCGAAAACAAGTCGATGCGCGAGGCGCTGAAGATGCTCGCGGACTTCAATCACGAGGGCGCGCTCAACAATGTTCCGTTCAATTCGGTATGGAGCATGATCAATGCGGTCGCGAAATCGGCCGAGTGACCCAGCCGGGCCATGACCGATTTCGACGTCGTCCTTGAGCATGTCTCGAAGACCTATCCCGGCGGAGCCCGGGCGGTCATCGATTTCAGCGCCGAACTCAAGCACGGCGAATTTGTCGCGATGCTGGGGCCTTCCGGCTGCGGCAAGACGACGACGCTGCGCATGATCGGCGGTCTCGAAGAGGCGACCGAAGGAAAAATCTTTATCGCCGGGCGGGATGTGACCGATCTGCCGCCGGCGCTGCGCGACACGTCGATGATGTTCCAAAGCTTCGCGCTGTTTCCCCACCGCACGGTATTCCAGAACGTCGAATTCAGCCTGAAGATGAAAGGCATGGAGAGGAGCCTGCGCGACCGCCGCGTCTGGGAAATGCTGGAGATGGTCGGGCTCACGAGCTTCGCCACCCGCCGGCCCCGCGATCTGTCCGGCGGCCAGCAGCAGCGCGTCGCTTTGGCACGGGCCTTGATCAGCCGGCCGACGGTGCTCCTGCTCGACGAGCCGCTGGGATCGCTCGATTTCAACCTGCGCCAAGCGATGATGATCGAGCTGAAAAAAGTGCAGCAGGAATTGAACATCACCTTCGTCATGGTCACGCATTCGCAACAGGAGGCGTTGTCGCTGGCGGACAAAGTCATCGTCATGAGCGACGCCGTGATCCAGCAGATCGGCACCTCGCGCGAAGTACATGAAAACCCGCGGACGAAGTTCGTGGCCGAGTTTATCGGCAACAACAATTTGTTCCAGGGCCGGATCCGCTCGCGCAGCGGCTCGATCGCGTTCGTGGAATCGCTCGGCCAGCTGCTCTACGTCCGGGTTCCGCCCGGCGTGCGGCACGTGCCGATCGGCAAGGAAGTCTGGTTTTCAGTGCGCGCCGACCTGATGAGTACCGGCGAGAACCCGGACATGGGCAATCGCATCGAGGCCAAGTACATCGCCAGCGAATTCCTCGGCTCGCTGGAGACCGACGTGTTCGAGGTAGCGCCCGGGCACTACGTTCATGTCGAGCAGCATCGGCACGCGCAGGACCGCGTCTACAAGATCGGCGAACGCGAGATCATTTCCTGGCGCGCCGAATCCGGGATTCTGCTCGAGGAGTCGCGGCGACGGGAAAGCCTTGATGCGTCATGAGCCTTCGGATTTTCACCAAGCGAAAAGGTGGCGCGTGTCCGGTGCCGCTCAATCGCCGATCGGTGCTCCGACCGAAGTAAGGTACTGCCCGTCAAAGGTCATCAGCTGCAATCTCTTGAACATGTTGTAGTCATCGGGACTGGTATCCACCGTGATACCCGGGTGCAACATGGCCGCGCGGAACTGATGAAAGCCTGCTGCTTGCTTCATGACGTTTTCGCGGGTCAGCAGATCGCCGCATCGCTTGAGCACCTCGACCACGATCTGCCCCTCGACATAGGCGGCGGCATTCAAAATATCGAGCTTATCCCCGGCCGGATAGTATTTCTCCATCCAGGCGAGATAGGCCTGAATATCGGCATCGCTCTGTTGAGTCGGATCCGATGGATCGACAAAAACCGATGACGAGATCGCGCCCTTGGACGCCTCGACGCCGGCCGGCAGGTAGGTCCGTGTGACGGATACCGCGGGAAAAGCGATGAATTTCAGCGGATGCCAATCGAGCTGGTAAGCCTTGCGGAGCGCCTGCACCGTTTGCTTCTGCGTCGCGGCGATCAGCAGCACGTCCGCGCCGCTCGCGGCGAGCGTGACCATCTGCGAGTCGACGGTCGGGTCGCTCAACTCGAACGACTGGGCATCGACCAGCATTTTGTCCGCTTGCGACCCGAGCCGGGCTCGCATTCCACGCAAGTACTCCTTACCGAAATCGTCGTCCTGGTAGAGAAGCGCAATTCGCGCATTAGGCTTTGCATCCAAAACGTATTTGGCGAATACTTGCACCTCGGTCGCGTAGTTCGGCAATCCGGACATCGACCAGGGAAAATGCGCCGGATCGTTCCAGCTCGGAACACCGCTTTGCAGCAACAATTGCGGGATCTTGTTGTCGTTCAGATACTGCTTGACGGCAAGATTTGGCGCGGTTCCCACCGGGGCATAATCGAAGAAGATGCCTTCGGATTCGACCAGCTGGCGTGTACGTTCGACTGTTTTGGAAGGATTGAAGGCATCGTCCACGCTGATCAACTTGATCTTACGGCCATTGACGCCACCCTGATCGTTGATCATCGCGAAATACGCGAGCGATGCTTTGCCGAATGTGCCGTATCCGGAAACAGGCCCGCTGTAGGGAGCGGTCTGCCCCAGCGTGATTTCCGCGTCGGTAACGCCGCGATCGTATTTCTTCTCGGCGGCGGCGGCTGCCGACGCAAGCATAATGACCGCCATCATCGGGACGCAGGTCGCTACACTTCGGCGCATGGACTTCCCTCAATTTTCCTCGTTCGTTACCCGCGGTCGCGCGCTGGCCGCGTATGATCCGTGCCCTATTCGTCGCGGATATAATTGCCCGCTTCAAAGACGATTGGCTGCGCAGCCGGGTCGAAGCTCACACCGATCGGGTCGCGCCCCGCGGCGAGATGAGCGAGCTGTTCCTCAAGCATTCGTCGCATAATCAAGACGCCGCGATCCGACTGCGCAAAATGCTCCTCGGAATGTATCGTGATCGGTCCCTGCCCGACCTGAGCTTCATAGTCTCCCGGGTAGCGTTGGTGCTCCTCCTCGCTCATGTCCCACCAATCCTTGCCGTTGAATTTTGAGCGCATGCGGGCGATGTCGCCGGTGTTTTTGACGCGGCCGGCAACATAGATGCGAAACGACGTATCATCGATCGGCAACACCCAGCCGATCAACTCGACCCGGGCGAATTGAGCGACGCGCGGATTCGGCACCACGCGCAGGGTCGGCAGCGCCGCCTCGGTGACGCGATAGAACGTCTTGCCGTCGTCCGTCTTGCGCGTCGAGCGGGCCAGAACGCCGCGCGGAGAAGCTTCGAAGGTAACGTTGGGCATCGAGGCCATCGCCAGCGTGAATTGCGGCCCGCTGAACGATCCATGCAGTACCGGTACGTGAAACGGATCGACGACATTTTCGTAATGCTGGAGCCAGTTGCACGGGATGATGGCGGGGCCTCCGCCGCCGATCGAGAAATCGTCGGCTTCGACGAATTCGCCTTCGCCCATGACCTCGAGGCACTCGTAGGAAGGCAGCACCGGTTTTCGTTCGGGCGGGCCCATATAGGCGAAGATCAAACCGTAGCGTTCCTCAACCGGATACCAGGGCTGCCGCACTTTATCTTTGAACAAGCCACTCTGCGGTTCGCAGGGCTGTTCGAGACAGCGCCCCTGCGGGTCGAACAACCAGCCGTGATAGCAGCAGCGAATACCGTTCTGCTCGACCTTGCCGTAATAAAGCGTCGTCCCGCGATGGCAGCAGCGCGCATGCAGCAGCCCCGCGCGGCCCTGGCCGTCACGGAACAGAATCAGATCTTCGCCGAGAATTCGAACCTGTCGTGGAACCGCAGTCGCATCCTTGCAAACTCCAACCGGGTGCCAGTAGCGGCGCAGCAGCTCGCCCATCGGAGTTCCACGCCCGACCTGAACAAGGTCGGCCTTGAACGCCGGCATTCGCATTTCATAGCCGGTCCCCTCGTCCCGCGGCAGCGGCGTGAGCATGGCGAACTCCTCCCGTCGATAGACCTGGCAAGCGGCATGGTCTGCCTGGAAGTAAATCCTGCACTGTTGACGAAGTCAACTGTTGCACGAAAGGTGCAGATTTGCTCTTTTGCCGCATGCAAAAACGCCGGGTCCGATCGGCCGCGCGAACTGACCGGCCGGGTGCGGGCGGTCGCGATCGGCTGGTCTCGCGCGGAATTCTCATCCTCGCCAATCTCCTTCGACGAGCCGCGGCGTTGCGATACCGCCGGCTCCTTCGCCTCGCCGGCGTTGAGTGGGGACTAATCGCCCATGTTGGCGCGGGAGGGCCGCAGACGCTCAACCAGATCGCCAACGGCATGGGACTGGAGAAGGCGCAGCTTAGCCGCACAGTTTCGACCCTGGTCAAACGCGGGCTCGTCTCCAAGAAAATCAACCCACAGAACAATCGCGAGGTCTCGATCTCGCTGACCCGTGAAGGCCGGCGTCATCACCGCGTCATCCTGGCCGCCGGCGAAGCCACCAACGAGCGGCTGCTGGCAGAATTTTCCGATGAGACTCGGACCGTTTTCGTCCGGCAAATTGAACACCTGACCAGACGCTCTCGCGAATTGCTGCAATCCGAGCAGGCAGCAAGCCGAACCTCCGGTCGCGAGGTTGCCGGCCGACCAAAATCAAACGATTCGCGATCTGCGATCCGGTTGCGATGAGATGATTCAATTTTTGTCAGCCGACTGGGCGCTTGGCTGAGGCTATGCTGCGGCTAACAGAATTCCACGCGACGTTAAGTTATTGATTGTATTGGCTGGGGCGCCAGGATTCGAACCTGGGAATGGCGGAATCAAAATCCGCTGCCTTACCACTTGGCTACGCCCCAACGCGTCGGCGCGCCGCGAGGCGACGCGGCCGGACCATAGCGACGCAGCCGGCGTGGATCAACCACGCCCGTTCCGCGCGGCCGCGTCAGGCGCATAGAACGACGGAAACGGCATCAGCAGCTTCTTGGCCAGGAATATCCGCAGCTTGATTTCCGGCATTCCGGCGCGGCCGAACGAAAACGACGGCAGTTCCTCGAGCGAAGCGAAGAATGGCCGCAACCGCTTCTCGATATACGGCTCGATCTTGACGCCGATGATCAACGCGTCCCACCCGACGAACGAACGTTGATCGTAGCGCAAATCGAAATTCTTCGGTTCGTTCGCATCGCCGAACGCGACCACCGGCAACGCACCGCCCAGCGCCTGGTCGATCCTGCCGGCGGCGAGCCAATAGGGCGCGACGACGAACAGATCCTTGCGCCCGAGATAATTTCGGGCCGCGAGCTCACGGAGCAGCGGCGTCCATTCGAGCGCCTCAAGCGTCGGGTCGCCGTGCCGGAAAGCTTCGGGGACGACGAGCTTGCCGAAGCCGGTCGCCGCATAACCGACGATGATCAGCGTCAATGCCGCAAACAGCGCGGCAGAAGCGATCGCCCAGCGGCGCGGCCATTGGCGGCTCGCGGCGCGCTCGAGATAGTCGCCGAGGAGCGGATAAAGCATCAGCCAGCCGGGCATCGGCCAATGCGGCAACCCTCTATGCCCCCACAGCGGAACGATGGTGAAAAACAAGATCGTCGGCAGGCCAAGACAGAGGCAATACCAGGATTGCTCGTGCTCGCGTCCCGCCCGCAGCGCCTGCCAGGCGGCAAGCACCATGGGCACGACGATCCAAGGAGAGATCCAGACTGCTTGGCCGGCGGCGTTGACCAGCACATTGCCGACATGGAGCGCGACATCCGTGCCCCGAGAAACGAAACCGTGGCGGCTCTGATAGATGAACGAGACCCAGCCGTGCCGCTCGTTCCAGATCAAGACCGGCGTGAACATCGCAAGCGCGATGAATGCCCCGGTCCAGGGAGCCGGATGCAGCAGTACACGCCGGCGCTCCGGCACGCTCAGGAGATAGAGCAGCACGCTGAAAGCAAACAGTACGGCGTGATATTTGGAGAGCCCGGCAAGCCCCAGCCAAATTCCCGCGAGGATCCATGTCCGCCACGGCGAGGGAGCCGCGACGGCGGGAAAGAACGCGTCCGCCAGGGTCAGCGCCGCGGCGAGAAGACAGAAGATGAGCGGGCCGTCGGGGACGATCCAGCCGCCGGCGGAAATGGTGAAGAAAAACGAGAGGTTGAGCGCCAGCGCCGCCCAGACGCCGGCCCAAGCGCTGAACAGCCGGCAGGTGAGCCGATAGAGAAGCCAGGTCGAGCCGGCGAACAAGACTATGAACGGCAATCTGAGCGCATGACCGTCGCCGAGCAGCGGCATGAACGCGTGCGCGATCCAGTAATGCAGCGGCGGATGATCGAAATACGAGAGATCGAGATCGCGCGCATTGGCGACGGTGTAGCTTTCGTCGACGGTAAAGCCGAGCACCGCGGCGATGCCAAGCCGGCAGGCGAGAAAGGCGCCGATGATCGCCAATGCCGTCGCATCGGGATTGTCACGAAGCGACGCAAAGGTCTTGTCGGAGATGAGGATTTGCCGGACGCGCAAGGCCATCCGCGCTCGGATATGCGAGCACTCACTCATTGTAAAGGTGAGCGCAGCCGCGGCCATTGCGCCTTCGATCGACGCTTGCTCGCCGCCCTCCCCCTTCCCGCGCATTCCCGCCTTGCGCCGATCTGCCATAGGCAACGCAACGCGCGCACGATAATGATGTGATGACGTCACCGGCTCGCCGCGCGAGCCGATGCAATGCCGGGGAGGCTCGCCGTGACCTACAATGCCCCACTCGCCGACATGGGCTTTGCCCTCAAATACGGGACCGCGCTCGTGCCGGCGCTGGCCGACGGCTTTTTCGGCGACCTCGCCATGGATGATGTCGAGGCGGTGCTGGCCGAAGCCGGCCGCATGGCTGGCGACATCATCGCGCCGCTCAACCGGGTCGGCGACCAAAAGGGCGTGGTCTTCAAGGACGGCGCCGTCACCACCGCGCCCGGCTGGAAGGAAGCCTATGACGCCTGGCGAAAAGGCGGCTGGAACGGGCTGGCGGCGCCGAGCCAATGGGGCGGCCAAGGCCTGCCGCAAGTGCTCAACGCCGCCTGCGTCGAAATGTGGAACGCGGCCTCGATGGCGTTCGGCGTCGGCCCGCTGGTGAGCATGTCGGCAATCGACGCGTTCAGCGCCCACGGCAGCGAGCCGCTCAAGCGCGCTTATCTGGAAAAGCTCATCAGCGGCGAATGGATCGCCACGATGCAGCTCACCGAGCCGCAGGCCGGCTCCGACGTCGGCGCGCTGCGCACCCGCGCCGAACGCGCGGGAGACGGCACCTACCGCATCAAGGGCCAGAAAATATTCATCACCTATGGCGAGCACGACCTCACCGACAACATCATCCATTTCGTGCTGGCGCGGCTCCCCGACGCGCCGCCCGGCACGCGCGGCATTTCGTTGTTCCTGGTGCCGAAATTCCTGCTCAACGCCGACGGCTCGCCCGGCAAGCGCAACGACGTGCGCGCCCATTCGGTCGAGCACAAGCTCGGCATCCACGGCTCGCCGACCTGCACCATGATCTTCGGCGACCAGGGCGGCGCGACCGGCTTCATCATCGGCGAAGAGAACAGCGGCATGGCCTGCATGTTCACGATGATGAACCGCGCCCGGCTTGCCGTCGGCCTGCAGGGCGTCGGCATCGCCGAGCGCGCCACCCAGCAGGCGCTCGCCTACGCGCGCGAGCGGCGGCAAGGCCGCGTCGCCGGAATGCCGGCAACGGAAGCAGCGCCGATCATCGCCCACCCCGACGTCAAGCGCATGCTGCTGAGCATGCGCGCGCTGACCCAAGCCGCGCGCACCATCTGCTACGCGACCGCGCTCGCGCTCGATCACGCCGAGCGCGGCGACGATCAGGCGGCGCGGCAGGCGGCGCATCATCGCGCCTCGCTGCTCACCCCGGTCGCCAAAGCGTTCTCGACCGAAATCGGCATCGAGGTCGCCTCGCTCGGCGTGCAGGTGCATGGCGGCATGGGCTTCATCGAGGAGACGGGGGCGGCGCAGCTCCTGCGCGACGCGCGCATCGGGCCGATCTACGAAGGCACCAACGGGATTCAGGCGATCGATCTCGTCACCCGCAAGCTGCCGCTCGGCGGCGGCGCGGTGGTGGAGGCCTATCTCGGCGAGCTGCGCGGCATCGTCGAGGCAGTGAACGCAACCAACGACCCGGCTTTGGGCTGGACCGGCGTGCGGCTGCAGGAAGCGGTCGAGAGCCTGACGCGCGCGACGCACTGGTTGCTCGCGCGCCTCGACAAGGAGGCCGACCAGGCGCTCGCCGGCGCCAGCCCCTATCTGCGCCTTTTCGGTCTCGCCGGCGGCGGCTGCCTCTTGGCGCAGCAGGCGCTCGCGGCGCTGCGGCTTGGCCCGGAGGCCGCTCCCCGCATCGCCCTGGCGCGCTTCTTCGCCGAGAATTATTCCGTTCAGGCGGGAGCGATCGAGCGCGTCATCGTCGAAGGCGCCCCCGGCGTTCTCGGCGCCGATGCGGTGCTGGCCTCCTAGATCGGCTTCAACCCGGCCTCGATCTCGGCACGACGGGCTTCGAGGAAGGGCGGAACGGAGAGCCGCTCGCCGAGCGACGTCGGCCGGTTCGTCGACGGCGAAGCCCGGCCCGTCGGTCGCAATCTCGAACAGAATCCCGTTCGGCTCGCGGAAATAAAGGCTGTGAAAATAATAGCGATCGATCTTGCCGCTGTTGCGCACTTTCGCGGCGTCGAGCCGCTCCGCCCAGGCGCCATATTGCTCATCGTCCGGCGTGCGCAGCGCGACGTGATGCACGCCGCCCGCGCCTTCCTTCGCCCGCGGCAGATCGGGCTCGACCGCGACATGCAGTTCCGCAGCCGCCCCTCCCGCGCCCATCGAATAGACGTGGACGCTGTTCTTCTCGTTGCCCGGGTTCGGATAATCGCGCGCGCGGCGCATGTTCAGCACTTCGCAAAGGAACCGATCGGTCGGCGCTAGATCGGCCACGCTCAACGTGACCGGACCGATGCCGCGGATCTGGTGCTGTCGCGGAATCGGGCTCTTGTCCCAGGCGTGCCCCGGTCCCGCCGCGGCATCGACGAGGAGAGCAAGCCGCTGACCCTCGGGGTCTTCGAAGTCGAAGGTCTGCCGGCGGTCACGCTCCGCGATCTCGCCGACCGACACGGCGGCGCGGGAAAGATGCGCGTGCCACCATGACAGGCTGGCGGCATCGGCCACCCGCAAGCCGGTGCGGCTGATGCTGCCGGTTCCGCGCTGTTCCGGTTCGCGTTGCCAGTCGAAGAAGGTGACGTCGCTGCCCGGGCTCCCTCGCCCGTCGGCGTAGTAGAGATGATAGGCCTTCACGTCGTCCTGGTTGATCGACTTCTTGACCAGCCGCAATCCAAGCACGCCGGTGTAGAAGGCGCGATTGGCCTTGATGTCGGCGGAAATCGCCGTGAGATGGTGCAGGCCGCTGAATTGCATCGCTGTCCTCGACCGTTCGTTGCCGTTGTCCGGAGCGGCGTGGCTCAAATCTGGAGCCCGCCACCTTCCCTGGCCGGCCGCGCTGGCTTAAGTGTGGACCAGGTCCAAAGTCAAACATTCGATGTCGACGCTCTTCATCACCCACCCTGCCTGCCTTGAACACATAACTCCTGCCGGCCATCCCGAGCGGCCGGATCGGCTGCGCGCCATCGTCCGCGCGCTCGAAGCCGAGAAGTTCCAATCGCTGGCGCGCGCCGAGGCACCGCTCGCGTCGTTGGAGACGATCGCGCTGTGCCATCCCATGGATTATGTCGAGCAGATCCGCGACGCGACGCCGAAGGAAGGCCTGGTGCGGATCGACGCCGACACCTCGATGTCGCCCGGGAGCTTCGAAGCGGCGTTGCGCGCCGTCGGCGGCGCGGTCTATGCGGTCGACGAGGTTTTTGCGAAAAAGGCGGCGAATGCCTTCGTCGCCGCCCGACCGCCCGGCCACCATGCCGAGAGTGAATTTCATGGCGCAGCCCTCCACACAGCTCTTACATCAGTAAGGAGCGGGGGCGTCGCGCAGATGGAGGCGGTTGGGTTCTGGCCTCGGGGGACCGAGCCATGCGGACGTCGGCGTTCCGGTTCGGTACGCCCAACAGGGAGCATTTTACTCTTTCCCGGGCGCTACGAAGTGGTGCGCATCACACCCGCTGAATATTGTTCGCGATTCACAGGGACAAGACCGGGCTCCGCTTAAGCCGCGGAGCCCGACAAGAAAATACTACTTTGGCCCCGCCTTGTCTTTACTCCACTGCAACGCTCACCGTCGAAGTCGCATCCGCTGGCTTTGGATCGGGCGTGACCTCGGTCGCGGTTCCCGTCTCGGTGATCACGCTGCCTGATGGGGCCGTCACCTTCACCGTCAGCCCGCAGCGTCCACGTCGTGTTCGGCGCCATGGCGCTGTTTTCATCGCAGACAATCTCTCCCGTTCCCTGGTAGGGCGGATGCGTGCAGGTGCCCAACCCGGGCGTTCCCGACATGCGTATACAGTCGAACGTCGTTCCTTCGGGCACCTGCGTCTTCAGCGACTCAAGATAGGCAACGTTTGGACCACGATTCCAGTCCGGAAAAATAAAGGTGATCAGATCGCCCTGCTTGACCGGCGTCGGAGAGGCGTACAGCCGCAGCAGAAGATCCGCAGACTGATTGGCGAATGCCGTGTTCAGCCTAGCTACAAATACTTCCGAGGTTCCGGTGCCGGTCAGTTCGATATCGCCGAACGACGCCGTGCCGTTATATCCACCTGTTACAAATACCGAGCCTGCGGCCCATCGACGGTCAACGCCGACTGTTCTGTCCATTTTTCCGCGCTTGCGGTTGCTTCCCAAAGCAGATTTTTGCCCGAGTATTCGTCCACAAAGAGCTGCGGCTGAACATCTCCCGGAATCAGGCCGGTGACGTAGAGATTGTCCCGCGAGTCGTAGGCGGCCCCGGTGGCGCTCTCGTTACCCGCTCCCACCCCGCCGCTGCGCTCGAATTGCCACCCCGGCGGAATTGTAAGTGGAAATGACTTCATCGGTGTTGCCCGGATCAGTGATTATGCCGCTGCCCAGGTTCATGTTCGCTCCCGGAGGCTGCGAGCTGACGGTTGTGTAGGTTTGTACGTAAATCTCATATACCTCCAAGAAATACTGGCTATCCTCGATGTAGCCAACAAGGGTAACTTCTCCGCTCGGACCCACAGCGACCGCGCCGGGATAAGAAGTGTATCCGCCAAGGTGGTTCACCCACTGGGCGTTGCCGTTCTTATCGTACTTCGCCAGGAAAGTGTCCCTACCCGTGTAATCTCCGTATTGATCAACAACAAAAGCGAAGGGGGACACTGTTATGGCAGGAGCGTCGGCACTGTAGAACAGGGTCTCGCCTGTGAACCAGCGACGATATATGCATTGTCCTTTGAGTCGACTGCGACTCCAGTGCCGCCGGTATCTACAGCGTAGGACAAGTTAGTTTCAGCCCACAGGAAATTGCCGTTGGTGGCATATTTGGCAAGTGTCATGTGCGGATAATAGTCGCCAGAAATATCGTGACTCGTACCATCAGCCGACGAGAACGTTGTGTCCCCCCCTGAGTCGCGATAGCGATATAGACGGTGCCAGCAGCAGAATTCGCTGCTACGCCGTAGCTGGTGCAATCTGAATCCGGGCCACAATTACTTATGCCCGTTTGGACCCACAAGAGGGCACCGGCAGGAGTGTATTTTGCCAGGAATATCGCTTCCTCAGACCCGCTGGTCAACGTTATCTTCTTGTCGACCGGATTCGCTGAATAGAAAGTTGCATTCCCGACGAACTTTCCAGTCACGTACACATTCCCATTTGCGTCCAGGTCGACACCGTTGCCGGCAGGATTGTCAGTTGGTGTCTGTTTGCGATGTTTGCGCTATCCACAGCAGCGAGCCGGACGGACCGTATTTTGCAAGGAAGATATCGAATGCGCCAGTTGCGGCAACGGTTGTGCCCCGAAGGTCGCTGTTCCGCTGAACTGACCGGTCACATACAAGCGGTGGTCAGGCGCGGCCTTGATAGCGTTGGCGACGTTACTGCCATTTCCTGAGGAGCCGAAGGCCTGCACCCAGGACGGAGGAGTGCCCTGTGCGAGGGCAGAGTTGGAGGCCGCGGCCAGCATCAGCCATAGCTGCGCGCTTGCAAGCATCAAGCCTGCAATGCTGAAAGAAGCAGTCTGCTTCCTCTGAGTGAGAGTGAATTTCATAGCGCAGTCTCCAGAGATGTTCAGCCCGGTATGGGAGCGGAGACGGCGCAGGATGGAGGCATTGGGTTTCTGGCCTCCTGGGGGGGAAGTGACCAAGGCTGACGTCGACGTTCCGGTGAAGTACGCCCAATGGCGAGGATTCTACTCTTAGCGAGTAAATCTCGCGGTGTTTTTGTTCTTCCGCCTCCGTTCGATCCGGGATCGGTAAACACGTTGCGTCGAGTAGTTTCCGGATGGTCGGCTATCCGGACGTATCAATCCATTGGGCCAAACTTTCGGTTGGCAGATGACACAGCGTCGATTTAGGTGACGGATGTTCGACATGCCACTCGGAATCTGTATCCCAGGGATCGATACGAGCGTTGAGTCAGAGCGAAGGTGCAGTCACCGCCTTTATTTGGCAGCGGCGGCGGCCGCCTTCTTTTTCTGCGCCTCCACGGTCCAGGGGGGCACGATGCCATTCTGCCGCGCGTAGGCGATGAGCTGGCCGAGGTGTTCGTGCGCGTCGGCAACGAGAATGTAAACAACGTCGCCCTCGTTAGCCTGCGGGCCGAGCTTTGGCAGCAGCTTTGCGAAATCCGCGTTGCTCATGCCATTGATCGTTTTGTTCGCGAAATCCCAGGACTGATTCAGATCCTCGACGATGCGATCCTTCTCGGTTGTGGATTTTTCGAACTCGCGCGCTTTAAACCCTGCCGGAGGGTTCGCACCCATCATGCTGAGGATTCCGTAGCGCTCTCCAGCAACATGCAGAAACACTTCAGCAAAGGACCGGGTGTCGGGTGAAGGGCGCCAGGTGAGCTTGTCGCTCGGGAGTGCCTCGGCGAGATCGACACACTTCTTATTCACGGCCTGCAGGTCGAGAAGGGCCTGGGCTTTCATGTCATAGCTGGGTGCAGTGCGGTCAGTGGAGTTGTCGGGAGTTTGCGCGTGCATTGCGACAGCACTGGCATTCAGGATGCATGCAAGACAAATCAAAGAGAGAATCGGCGTTTTCATTGCGGTCTCCGCTGGAATCGAAGTTCTTGTAATCGCCCCGAGGCTAGAGCAGAGGCGGGGAAAGATGCAAGCAGTTCGTGACCGCCCGGATGTTTGGAGGGGTGAGTCGCTGCGTTCACGAGATTGATGATTCCGGAGATGGCACGACAGATGCTCGGACGCTAAATTGTTGGGGACCTGCGTTACGAGAGCGATCACACGCGATTTCTTTACCCTTAGGTTGGTTGCTCGGCTATACGGACATTTCGCCTCCAACCTCAGCGACCCTGCCAGGAAAGTTCCGTATTGCCGACCATACTCGCACAAGACGGATCGCGATCTCTGATCTAGCGTAATGCCTGGGTCCCGGGGTACTGCAGCTTGGCAACGCCTACCTTGATGGCTCCGAGCTGCGGGCTCGTTCGCTGCTGTGGGCCGAGTCCCTCGCCCAGCGGACGAACGAGGCGGTGTGGGTGGCGACCCTGTCCGGGACGCGGGTGATCGTGCTGCACCACGTGTTCCGGCCGGACAATACGGTGCAGATCCTGGAGGTGGGCGCGGCCATCCCGTGGTACGCGTGCGCGCTCGGGCACGCGATCGTCGCCTATCTGCCCGCCCAGGAGGCGGCACGGGTGATGGCCGAGGAGCGGCAGGCGCTCACCGGCCGCACCAAGACGACCCGCGCTGCTCTCGGGCAGGCGCTCGCCCAGGTCCGCAGGCGCGGCTACGCGGTCGAGAACGAGGAAGCCACGGTCGGCGACGCCGGGACAGCCGCACCGGTCATCGGCCGGGATTCCGTGGTGGCGGGCGCGATCGGGGTGCGTCGGCCCGGCCGAGCGGATCCTCGACCACGCTACCCAGGCCGAGCTGGCCCGCGCGGTCGTTGAGTCCGCCCGCTCCATCTCCCGCGACCTGGGCGCGGGCCGCAGCGGAGCGATGCTGTCGGCGTTGCGCTGAGGCCCTCATAGCGTCGGCACCAGGTCCCACACCTCGGCCGCGGTCGATGCCCGCAGCGCCCGTTCGGTCAGCTCCTTGCAGGCCAGGGAGTTCAAATTCGATATCCATGAACGGACCGTGGGTACTCTGGCAGCCGGCACGCTCACCGTCCGCACGCCGGCGCCGATCAAGCAGTGGCAGCACCCTGGCATCGGCCGCCGAGTCCCCGCAGACGGAGACCGTGATCCCGGCCTCCCTGCCCGCCTTGGCGACCCCCTTGACCAGCGCCAGCACCCGAGGGTGGGCGGCCAGCGCCGGCCCGGCCGCCTGGTCGCGGCGGCCGAGCCCGAGCACGTCGCCGGTCAGGTCGTTGGTCCCGATCGAGAAGAAGTCCACCGCGGGCGCGAAGGCCGCGGCGTTCGCGGCGGTCGACTCGAGCTCCACCATGATCCCGAGCGGCGGCGTCGCCACGCCGAGCGCCGCGGCCGTCTCGGTGAGGACCTCGCGCACCCGGCTGACCTCGCGCAGCGAGCTGACCATCGGGATCAGCACGCCAAGCCGCGCGTCCCGCCCGGTTTCGAGGATGGCGCGCAACTGGTCGGCGAGCGCGGACGGGTGCGCGAGCAGCGCGGCCAGCCCGGCCCCGGCCGGCAAGGTGATCTCCGCGCCCGCCTTCTCGGCCACCGCCCCGCCCAGTTCCTCGGCCACCGCCCCGCCCGCCTCCCGGCCGAGGAACGGCGGGATCTTGTCGCCGGAGAAGTCGAGCAACCGCACGATGGCGGTCCTGTCCGCGAGCAGTTCGAGGATCGGCCCGAGCTGATCGCGATCCTGCGCCAGCGTGGGCCAGTCTGCGGCCTGGGTATAGGGGAGTTCGGTGCGCAGCAGCCCGACGCCGGCGGCGCCCGCGGCGAGCCCCCGCCGGGTCTCGACCGCCGAGGCCACGTTGCACAGCACGACGACCTGGTGCCCGTCCGCGGTCCGCGGCGGCCCGCGGCCGCTTGTCGTCGTCGACCCCCTGACGCCGGCGGACCCGGACGCCGGACGCGCGCTCGGCGTCGGCCACTTCTTCTCCCCGCCCTCCGCTTTCTTCGCCGCTCACCTCCGCCCCTTGGCCTCCGACCACGAGCTCGCCGGAATCGGCGTCGAGGACGGCGGCCAGGCCGGGGGACAGGTCCAGCACCTCGGGACTCGCGCCGGCGATCATCGGAACCCCGAGTCCGCGGGCGACGATCGCCGCGTGCGAGCTCGCGCCGCCCGCGACCGAGACCGCGCCGACCAGGCCGGCCTCGGCCGAGCTCGATGAGGTCGGCCGGGCTCACCTCGCGGCGGACCAGAATGAAGTCGCCCGGCTCGGCGTCCGTTGCCGGCGTCCGGCGGCGGCGGCACGGCCCGTGCGCAGCCGCTCGAGGACGGCGCTGGCGATCTGCCGGATGTCGCCTGCCCGCTCGGCCAGCTCGGGGTTGTCCAGCTTCTCCATCGCCGCGGCGTGCCCCTCGGTGGCCTCGCGCACCGCGGTGGCGGCGTCCGCGCCGTCGCGCATCGCCGCGATGGCGGGCGCGGAAAGCGAGGGATCGCCCGCTATCAGCGCCCCGATCGCGATGATCTCCGCTTCGGACCCGCGCCCGGCGTCCCTGAGCCGTTCGGCCAGCGCGGACCGCTCGGCCGCCACCGCGGCGAACGCGGCGGTCACATCCTCGGGCGTGGCGCTGGCCGCCGTGGTGTCGTCGACGGCGGTGTCACCGATGATCCGCAGCATGCCCGCTGCCGTCCCCGCCGACACCGGCAGACCGCGGAACCGGACGGGCGGCTCGGTCGCGCCTGCCCTCTCATCGCCCATGCCGCTCATCCCGCCGTTCGAGCCTCATCCCGCCATTCGGCCCTCGTCCAGCCCAGTCGGTCCTGACCTCGCACCAGTCCGCCCTTCGCGCCCAGCGCCTTCAGCCCCATCCCGGCCCTCATCCCGCCTGGCGGGAAGCGACGTCGCGCAGCGCGTGCAGCATCAGCGCCGACGAGGCCGCGCCCGGGTCCTCGTGGCCCACGCTGCGCGGGCCGAGGTAGCTGGCCCGGCCCTTGCGCGCCTGCATCTCGATGGTGTCGTGCGCGCCGGCGTCGGCCGCGTCGGTCAGCGCGGCGAAGGCGGCCGACGCCGGCCGCCCCCTCGGAAACGGCCTTGCTGAACGCCGCCACGGCCGGGGCGAGCGCGTCGACCATGGTCTTCTCGCCCTCGGTGGCGGCGCCGAGCTTCTTGACGCCTTCAAGCGCCGCCGCCAGCGCGTCGGCCAGCTCGGGCAGATCCACCTCGGGCTTGTCCCCGAGCGACTTGGCCGCGCGCCGGAACGCGGTGCCGTACAGCGGCCCGGACGCCCCGCCGACCTTGGAGATCAGCGTGGAGCCGGTCAGCAGCAGCACCGAGCCCGGGGTCGGGGTGTCGGCCGCGGCCAGCGCCGTCTGCACGGCGCTGAACCCGCGGGCGAGGTTGATGCCGTGATCGGCGTCGCCGATCGCGGAGTCGAGCTGGGTGAGGTGGTCTCGCTGTGCTTCGACGACCGCTGCGATCTCCGCTATCCACGCGCGGAAGAATTCAGCGTCCATATGGGCTCCTCGCGGTAGTTGACGACGCTGTCGCGTCTACCGTCCCCAACGGAGCCCGGGTGTGTCCACCGGCGAGTCCCACAAGTCCGCGAGCGTGTCGGTCAGGTGGCAGACGGTCACCGAGAAGCCCTGCATCTCCAGGCTGGTGATGTAGTTGCCCACCAGGTTCCTGGCGATCCGCGCGCCATGGCCGGTCACGTAGGTGCTGACCTCGTTGAACGCGCCGTAGAGCTCGATCAGCGGGGTGCCGCCCATGCCGTTGACCATGACCAGCAGGTCGCCGTCGAGCCGGCATGTCGGCGTTGATCGCGTCCATCACGATCCCCACGATCGCGCTGGCGGGCTGGAGCGGGGCCCGGGTCCGGCCCGGCTCGCCGTGGATCCCGATGCCGAGCTCGATCTCCTGCTCGGCGAGATCGAAGGTCGGCTTGCCCGCGGCGGGGACGGTGCACGACGTGAGCGCGACGCCGAATGACCGGCTGCGCTCGTTGACCTCGGCGGCCACCGCGGCCACCTGGGCCGAGCGATGCGCCGCGCTCGGCCAGCGCGCCCGCGATCTTCTCGACGAAGACGGTCGCGCCGACGCCGCGGCGGCCGGCCGTGTAGAGCGAGTCCTGCACGGCGACGTCGTCGTTGACCACGACCGAGGCGACCTCGATGCCCTCGTCGTCGGCCAGTTCGGCCGCCATCTGGAAGTTGAGCACGTCGCCGGTGTAGTTCTTCACGATGTGCAGCACGCCGCCGCCGCCGTTGACGGCCTTGGTGGCGAACAGCATCTGGTCGGGCACCGGCGAGGTGAAGACCTCGCCCGCGCACGCCGCGTCGAGCATGCCGTACCCGACGAACCCGCCGTGCAGCGGCTCGTGACCGGAACCGCCGCCGGACACCAGGCCGACCTTCCCGGCCGTCGGGCCGCCGGCCCGCAGGATGACCTTGTTCTCGATGTCCACCGAGAGCGACGAATGCGCGGCGGCGATCCCCGCGAGCGCGTCGGTCACCACGGTGTCCGGGCTGTTGATGAGCTTCTTCATTGACGCTCCACAGGTCGCGCAGTCATCAGAATGACGTTCGGTATTACAGAACGACGTTTTGCGAAAAACATAAGACTGTGCCGTTCACCCGTCAAGAGTGTGTCCGATTCGTTCAGATTTTACCAAAACTTTACTCGGCTGACCCATTGCCGTTGATCGAGTCTGCGTCGTACTTTGGGCCGAACAGCACGTTCCGCCCGCAAGGACGCGTGGCGGGGGCAGGAGGACATCATGGCTGATATCACTCCGCTACGAGGTGAGGGCCGCACGGTCGGGCGCATCACCGGGCTGTGGGGCGAACTCCTCGCGGAGTTCCTGGGATGTTTCGTTCTGATCGCGTTCGGCGACGGCGTCGTGGCGGTGGCCGTGGCCGGACTGCCGGGCTCTGGCCGAACCGCGAGCCCCACCACGATCTTCAACGCATCGGGCGACTGGCTGCTGATCACCTGGGGATGGGCGATGGCCGTCGCCTTCGCCATCTGGGTGGCGGGCGGCGTGAGCGGCGCCCACATCAACCCGGCGGTGACCCTGGCCTTCGCCGTCAGACGCAAGTTCGCCTGGATCAAGGTGCTGCCCTACTGGGGCGCCCAGGTGTTCGGGTGCTTCGTCGGCGCCGCCCTGGTGTGGCTTGTCTACGACAACGCGATCAACCTGATCAACTTCGTGCACCGTACGCCGAAGAGCAGCGGGCAGGCACTGACGACGTTCTCGATCTTCGCCACGTTCCCGGCCGGGTACTTCCGCGGCGGTTACGGCGGGCCACTGATCGACCAGATCGTCGGCACGGCGTTCCTGCTGATGTTCGTCGTCGCGGTCATCGATGCACGGAACGCGGCGGTGCAGTCCAACCTGGCGCCGCTGGTCATCGGCTTTATCGTCGCGGCGATCGGCATGTCCTACGGCCCGAACGCGGGATACGCCATCAACCCCGCCCGTGACTTCGGGCCCCGGCTGCTCTCCTTCTTCGGGGGCTGGGGGAAGGTGGCCTTGCCTGGCACATTTCACGCGATAGGAGGCCCGAACTTCACCGGCTACTTCTGGATACCGATAGTCGGTCCCCTCATCGGGGGCGTAATCGGCGTGGCTCATCTACGACTTCTTCATCGGCGACATCCTGCACGGACGGCTCAAGATGATCGAGGACGTCAAGGGTCCGATCGCGGAAACCCCGACGGTCGGAGCCGCTGTGCGACGAGTCCGCGGCGGAGATCCCGGGTGCCCGGTACCCGCAGGCGTCGGAGACCAACGTCGATCCGAATGTCCGGCCGCAGACGCAACCCAGATCAGCGTTCTGGCTCATAGGCGAGGAGGACAGCCATGCCGGATTTCGTCGGTGCCATCGACCAGGGCACCACAAGCTCACGGTTCATGATCTTCGACCATTCCGGGAACGAGGTCGGCAAGTTCCAGCTGGAGCACGAGCAGATCCTGCCGCAGGCCGGCTGGGTCGAGCACAACCCGGTTGAGATCTGGGAGCGGACCGCCGCCGTCGTCCAGTCCGCGCTGCACGACGCGGGCCTGACCGGATCGGACCTGGCCGCGCTCGGCGTCACCAACCAGCGGGAGACCTCGGTCGTGTGGAACCGCAGGACCGGGCGCCCGTACTACAACGCGATCGTGTGGCAGGACACCAGGACCGACCGCATCGCCAGCGCCCTCGACCGCGACGGCCGCGGCCAGGTGATCCGGCGCAAGGCCGGCCTGCCGCCGGCGACCTACTTCTCCGGCGGGAAGATCCAGTGGATCCTGGAGAACGTCGACGGGGTCCGGGCCGCCGCCGAAGCGGGCGACGCCATCTTCGGCAACACCGACTCGTGGGTCATCTGGAACCTGACCGGCGGGGTCAACGGCGGCGCGCACGTCACCGACCCGACCAACGCCAGCCGGACCATGCTGATGGACCTGGAGACCCTCGCCTGGGACGACGAGCTGCTCGGGTTCTTCAACATCCCCCGGTCGATGCTGCCGGAGATCAGGCCGTCCTCCGCGCCGGGCGGTTACGGCGAGGTCACCGGCCTGGCGTCGGTCCGCGGGGTGCCGCTCACCGGCGACCTCGGCGACCAGCAGGCCGCCACCGTCGGCCAGGTCTGCTTCGCTCCCGGTGAGGCCAAGAACACCTACGGCACCGGCAACTTCATGCTGCTGAACACCGGCGAGGAGCTCGTCCGCAGCAAGAACGGGCTGCTCACGACCGTCTGCTACCAGTTCGGCTCGAACAAGCCGATCTACGCACTCGAGGGCTCGATCGCGGTGACCGGGTCGGCCGTGCAGTGGCTGCGCGACCAGCTCGGCATCATCTCCGGCGCCGCCGAGATCGAGAGCCTGGCCCGCCAGGTCGCCGACAACGGCGGGGTCTACTTCGTGCCCGCGTTCTCCGGCCTGTTCGCGCCCTACTGGCGCAGCGACGCTCGCGGCGCGATCGTCGGCCTGTCCCGCTTCAACACCAACGCCCACCTGGCCCGCGCCACCCTGGAGGCGATCTGCTACCAGAGCCGCGACGTCGCCGAGGCGATGGAGCAGGACTCCGGCGTGCACCTGGAGGTGCTCAAGGTCGACGGCGGCGTCACCGCCAACGACCTGGCCATGCAGCTGCAGGCCGACATCCTCGGCGTTCCGGTCAGCCGCCCGGTGGTGGCGGAGACCACCGCGCTCGGCGCCGCCTACGCGGCCGGCCTGGCGACCGGCTTCTGGTCGACCACCTCGGAGCTCGCAGGCGAACTGGAACGAGTCCAAGCGCTGGACCCCGCAGTGGACGGCCGAGCAGCGGGAGCAGGGCTACGCCGGATGGAAGAAGGCGGTCCAGCGCACCCTCGACTGGGTAGATGTCAGCTAACTAAACGGAGGTGTCGTGGTAGCTGCACTGTCCCCGGCGGCGCGCGCAGACGCGATCGCCAAGATGGCCGAGCGCGAGCTGGATGTGCTGGTCGTGGGTGGCGGCGTCGTCGGGGCGGGCAGCGCGCTCGACGCGGTGACGCGCGGCCTGTCGACGGCCATCGTCGAAGCCCGCGACTGGGCCAGCGGCACGTCGAGCCGGTCAAGCAAGCTGATCCACGGTGGCCTGCGCTACCTGGAGATGCTCGACTTCGGGCTGGTCACACGAGGCACTGCGCGAGCGCGGCCTGCTGCTTGACCGCATCGCACCGCACCTGGTGCACCCGGTTCCGTTCCTGTACCCGCTGCAGCACCGGGTATGGGAGCGGGCCTACGCCGGCACCGGGATCGCGCTCTACGACGCGATGGCCTATGCCTCGGGCACCGCCAAGGGGCTCAAGCACCATCGCCACCTGTCCCACAAGAGGGCGCTGCGCGAGGCCCCGTGCCTGCGCCCGGACGCGCTCACCGGCGCGATCCAGTACTGGGACGCGCAGGTGGACGACGCCAGGTTCACGCTGACCGTGGTGCGCACGGCCGCCGAGTTCGGCGCGCTCGCGGCGAGCAGGGTCAAGGTGAACGGCTTTCTCCGGGCGGGGGAGCGGGTCACCGGCGCCAGCGTCACCGACCTGGAGACCGGCCGGGTCTTCGAGGTGCGCGCCAAGCAGGTCATCAACGCCACCGGCGTGTGGACCGACGACACCCAGGCCCTGGCGGATCGGTGCCTACCTCAGCTACGTGCTCTGGATCCATCTGCACATCGACGTGTTCGTCGGCCTGCTCATCACCATCCCGGCGATGTTCATCCTCGGGGTGGCGATCCAGTACCTGTTCATCCGGCCGCTGCGGGGACGCGAGCGCACCTCCATGTCGCTGCTCGCCTGCTACGCGGTGGCGATCATCATCGAGGGAATCCTGTACGAGAGGTTCGGGTCGAACTACCTGTCGATCAACACCTACTGGACCAGCCCGCAGGCGACCTTCAAGATCTTCGGGTACTACGTGCCCTACATCTACGTCCTGGGCTTCGCGCTCGCGGTGGTGTTCGTGGCGGCGATCTACTTCATGCTGTACCGGACCCAGTTCGGCCGCAGCGTGCGCGCCACCATGCAGGACCACACCGCTGCCCGGCTGGTCGGGATCGACGTGAACCTGGGTGGCCGCGTTCACCTTCGGGATCGGCGTCGGGGTGACCGCGGCGGGCGGCATGGTGTTCGGGGAGCTCAACCCGGTCAATCCGAACACCGGGTATGACCTGATCTCCCGGCTCCTGGCGATCGTCATCCTCGGCGGCATGGGCAGCATCGGCGGCGCGCTCGGCGCGGCCGTGCTCGTGATCACGCTCGCGTCGCTGGTGGACGTCTACTGGAACCCCGAATGGTCGACCGTGGTGTTTTACGGGGCGCTCGTGCTCGTGCTCGTGTTCCGGCCCCAGGGCCTGTTCGGGCGCAAGGAAGCGAGGGCGCAATGAGGTCCCTCGCCCTCTGGCGTGCCGGGGGGCTGGCCGTGCTGCTGGCCGTCGCGGTACTCATCCCGCTCGATGGCAACGTCGTGCTGACGCAGGTGGGCGTGCTCGTGCTGCTGTACGTCGGGCTCGGCCGTCGCCTGGAACATCTTCTCCGGGTTCACCGGCTACATCTCGCTCGGGGCCGCCGTCTTCTTCGGGGTCGGCGTGTACACGGTCGCGCTGATCACCAAGCACCTGAACCTGGTGGGCGGCGTGGTGTTCGCGCTCTACCCGCTGGGCGGCCTGGCGGCGGCGGCCGTGGTCGCGGTGCCGTTCGGGCTGGTCGCGCTACGGGTACGCCGGCGATACCTTCGTCG
>CAVOHL010000018.1:0-34154 GCA_963695665.1 uncultured Alphaproteobacteria bacterium | reverse complement strand
AACAAGCTGTTCTCCCTTTCCCGCCTATCGACGATCGTCGCGCCCTATCACGATGCCTCCGGCCAGATCGTCGGCGTCCTCGGGGTCATCGGCCCGACGCGGCTGAACTACGCCCGCATCGTTCCCATGGTCGACTACACGGCCAAGGTTGTGAGCAAGCTGTTGGCGGGCTAAGAGCACCGGGCGCCGATTTGCCCGGCGGGGGCCGGCCCGGGTTCCCCGGCCCGACCGCCTTATGCGCTTGATTTTTGCGCTCTCAACCCTGATATGCGGGCAGCGGAACCATGGGTATTGATATGACGGAACAGACCGCTGGTGCCAAGGACGCAGCGGCCGCGCCAGAGGCCGCCTCGTCGGTTAACGACCCGGCTACGCCCGAAGCCGATCCGGTCGCGCTTGCGGCCGAGCTCAAGGACAGGCTGCTGCGCACGCTGGCGGAGATGGAGAATCTGCGCAAGCGCACCGAGCGCGAGGTCGCCAATTCGCGGGCTCTGGCGTTACCTCGTTTGCGCGCCGCGATGTGGTTGCCGTCGCCGACAATATGCGCCGCGCGCTCAAGGCGGTATCGCCGGAACTGCGCGCCAGCGCCGAGCCCGGCGTCAAGGCGCTCATTGACGGCCTCGAGCTGACCGAGCGCGAGCTCCTGAAGGCGCTGGAAAAGAACGGCGTCCGCCAGTTCACCCCGCGCGGCGAGAAGTTCGATCCGAACGTGCATCAGGCGATGTTCGAAGTGCCCGACCCGGCGGTGCCGGCGGGCAGCGTCGTCGAGGTGGTGCAGCCGGGATACATGATCGGCGAGCGCGTGCTGCGGCCGGCCTTGGTCGGGGTCTCGAAGGGCGGCGCAAGAACCGCGCGCGGCGCGGTCAACGACAACGCGCGGAGACTCTTGACGCGCAGAACTCTTAACGCGCAGAACTCTTAAAGGACCGCTCGGTCCGGGCCCGTGGCTTCGCCAAGGGCATGTCCTCACAAATACCGCTCGTCCCCGCGCATGCGGGGATCCAGCTTCTTTGTCTCGGGCTCCTTGCGATTCCCGCTTTCGCGGGAATGAGCGGGGACTAGCACGCTTGTCCAGTTTCCGGGATCTCCGCATGCAGGATGTGGCCACAACGCCGCAGCGAGTATTGGTAAGCTTCAGGCTGCCGGTTTGCCGTCGGGAGAACTTCCGATGCTGTCCCGCTTCGCTGTCGTGCTAGCTCGGCCCATGATCGCGCGGCTCGTGTCGGGCGGCGTGTGCCTCGCCTGGATAATGATGGGCTCAGGCATGGCGGGCGCACAGCCCTGGCAGCCGCGCGATCTGGAGCCGCCACCGGACCTCCCCGCTGCGACCGGGCTCACGCGCGCGGGCCAGGCTGCGATGCGGCTACTCATCGAAGCGCAGATCGCCGCGATGCGAGCCGACGATTGGCCCGGTGCCTTCGCCCTAGCCTCGCCCGATCTTCAAGCACAATACGGGACGCCGGCCGCGTTCAGGGACGACGTGACCGCGCATTACGCTCCGCTCCCCGCCGTCGCCAGCGCTGAGTTCATCGATATCGTGACGTTTCGCGGGTTGCCGACCTACCGGGTGACCCTAACCGACGGCGAACGGTCGATGGCGACGGCCTACTATCTCGTGCGCCGGCTCGACGACGGCTCGTTGCGAATTGCCGGATGCGTGTTGGTGCGAGTGCCGAGCAGCTGATGGCGCCAGTGTCCGACGGAGGAATAGTGTGAAGCGGTAGACTTGCTGATTGCAGTTTCATTTTCCGGCGCGTTCTGTTGGTCAGATCACAGCTTGGCGGAAGTCGTGCTCGCCTCGCATAAAACCGTTCATGACCCTGTTCTTGACCGGGCTGACCCTAATTCAAATATACAAAATATGCATGGCCAATTGTTCTATGATTTAAGCGGTTCGGCGTGTCGAGGCTACAATCTGAGCACGCGTATCACGATCGAAACAATATCAAAGGAGAGCGGCAAAACCGCCAGCGATGTCCGTTCCGAAAGTTGGGAAGACTACAATGGAAGCGAGTTCAAATTCAGCTTCTCGCGATATGACGACAACAAGCTGAGCCAGACCATGAAAGGGAGCGCGCGGCGGACGGAAGGCGCGGTGCTCGCCGAGCTTGATGCGCCCGAGAAGGACGCCGCTTCTTTCGCGGGGGATGTATTGTTCCCAACACAGGACAGCGTTGCCATCATGAAAGCCGCGTCGGCGGGTCAGTCGCGCCTGGAGGCCACGGTCTATGACGGCAGTGACGGCCTCATGGTTTACGACACGACGGCGGAAATTGGTCCGTCGCTGAAACAGGGCGGAAATGCGAAGCTCAAATCGGTGAAGAACGCGGAGGCGTTATTCGGCCTGCCGTCGTGGCCGGTCGTGGTGAGCTATTACAAACACGGTCAGAACGGAATTGGGCGTCCGCTCTTCGCGGTATCTTTTCGATTGTACGACAACGGCGTCAGCGATGAACTCAAGCTCGACTACGGCACCTTCGTATTGAAGGGAGACCTGTCGAAGATTGAGTTTGTTGATCCGAAGCCGTGTCCCACCCCTCATTCCCGCGAAAGCGGGAATCAGAAGAGCCCGCGAAGCTGGGTCCCCGCATGCGCGGGACGAGCGTATTTAATCTCCGCTCATTCCAGCGAAGGGAGGCGCGACGGGAAGCTCGGTCCCCGTTACGAGGACACGCCGTCAGCGGCTCGGATTTATTTTGGGTCGATGCTGTCGCGGACCGTGCGCAGCCGGGCGAGCACGTTCGTCCAGTTGTCGGTGGGCCCGACACCGACCATTTGCAGGAATCCGCCGCTGCCGAAGCGCAGCCATTGCACCACCTGCACGTCGACGCCGGTGCCGGCGTCCTTCGCCTCGGCCATGGTCTGATATCCCGATTGCCTGCCGATGCGCAGCGGTTCGGACATGGTGAGGTGGACGTCGCGCAGCCCGGCGATTTCGCCAAAAGCCAAGCGCGCGAATTTCCCGCGATCGTCCGCCTCGGTCGGACCGCCGGGCACTGCGGCGATCAGCAAATGCGCCGGGATGCCGGCTGGGGCCGGATCCTTCGCCGCATCCTTGCCGCATCCTTGCCACCTTCGCCGAATCCTTGGCCGCATCCTTGGCGCTCTCGCTTGGCGCGTCGCTGAGCATGAGGGCGCGCCCGCGCAGGACGCGGTTGACGTGAAACCCGGCAAGCTCGCCGACCGTGAACGGCAGCAGGCTGAGCTGTTCGGCGTCCGGGATAGTCGCCCGCAGCGAAAGCGTCATCAACGCGGCGCGCACGACCTGCTCCGAATAGACGCTGCTCTCCGGCGCCTGGACGTTGACGAGGGCGGTGACGTCGTTCATCGCCGCGACCAGGAGCCACTTGCGATAATGGGTCTTCTCGGCCACCTCCCGGCCGGTAAAGAGGAACGCCTTGCCGACGCCGAGCTGCAGCGGCTCGCGTTTGTCCAACGTGATGCCTTCCTTTTTCAGCGCATCGGCGTCCATCGTCTTTTCGATCTGGGAAAATGCCTCGGCCGGCAGCACGGCGAGCAGGATCACCGCGTCCTTTCCCTGGTCGGCGAAACCGGAAAATTCATTGCTCGCCGCCATGCCGTCCGGCGGCACCAGCCCGATGCGCGAGCCGAGCGGATAGACCGGGTCGGCCGCCTGGGCCGGCAGCGCCAGGACCGTTACGGCGAACAAGGCGGCCAAGCCGGTGCGCAGGCGCGAAGCGAATGTCCGATGGCTCAATGTCCTATGGCTCAACGTCCTATCGCGCATGGTGCGGAACCTCCGCGAGCGCACACTGAGCCTCCGCTGAGGCCGGCCGTGTGACCCGACGCATGGTCAGATTGATCCGTCCGCCTTGCCGGAGCAAGGTCGACGTTCCTGCATAGATCCGATCCACGCCGTGAAAAGCAAGGCGTGCATCGCCGCCGAGAACCACGACATCGCCCGAGTGAAGGCGAAGCGACCGGGTGGGATCGGCGCGCTTGCGGCCGCCGATACGAAAGAGGCAGGAATCGCCGAGCGACACCGAGATGACGGGCGCGGCGAAATCCTCCTCGTCGCGATCCTGGTGCAGACCCATTTTCGCCGTCGGCGCATAGAAGTTGACGAGGCAGGCCTGCGGCGCGTGCGGATATCCGGCAATCTCGTTCCACATCGCGATCAAGGCCGCAGGGATGGGCGGCCAGGGGCGGCCGTTCTCGGGGTGCGTCGGTTGATAGCGGTAGCCATTCTCATCCGAGACCCAGCCCAGCGGCCCGCAATTCGACATGCGCACGGTAAACGGCCGTCCCGATTTCGGCATGCGCGGCGCATAGAGCGGTGCGGCAGCGAGAACCGTGTCCAGCGCGGCGACGAGCGCCGCCTGTTTCCCGCGGTCGATATGGCCGGGATAGAGCCGCAGCCCTGTTTCGCCTTCCGGCAAGCTCATTGGCGCCCTTCACTCCAGGTCAGAAGGCCAGATGGCGGGCTGACTACCCAGCGCGCCGTTCGTGGCGATGCGCCTTGCGGCGGCAGCGGGCCGCCGCATCTGCAGTTTTGATCTTGGCTATTTTGCGATTTCGCCGGGGCTCTACTCGACGACCGGCGTTTGCGTGGCGAGGACCGACTGCGCCGCCGGCTCGGTCAAGCGCTGACCGATCCAGCGTGCCGCCACGATCGCCAGCACCGCCACCGCGATTCCGGCGAAAACGTCGACGAAGAAATGTCCGCCGCCGATCGGCGTCGCCACCAGCATGGTACCGCAGGCGATCAGCGCGACCGGCCGCATCCACCAGACGCTCCACAGCGCCCACAGATAGAGCACCGCCGCGGCGGCATGGAAGCTGGGAAAGGTGATGATGCCGCCGAGCTTGCGCATATCGAGCTCGCGCAGCGAGCCGTCGCGCACCAGCGGCAGGTCGCGCAGTCCATCGAGGTAGCCGCCGGGCTTGAGCCGCAGCGGATCGGGCACGATGCCGAGGATGTCGTAGGTGCCGATCGCCGGCACCAGGACCGAGATGATGGTGGTCGCGATCAGCGCCAGCGTGAACGCCAGGATGAACTGGTGCAGGCGGCGATGGTGGCGCGTCAGTCCGAGCACGACGGGAATGCCGAAGATCGGCAAACCGATGATGTTGTAGCCGAGGACCAGGGTCGAGACCAGTTTGGGACGCTCGTAGATGAAGTTGAAGTAAGCGCGCCAGTCGAGCCCGAGCGCCTGGTCCAATTGCTCCAGGCTGGCGTCGCGCATCGGCAGGCCGGCGGCCGCGGAAATATAGGTCAAGGGCGTCATCAACAGGGTGATGAGCACGATTTGCGCGGTGCACCCCAGCGCAAAGACGACGACCGGATCGCGTTTGTGCGGCACGTGCGCGTTGTAATAGGCAACGGAGGCGTAGAGCGCGGCGACACAGAGCCCCAGCGCTATGCTCGCCGGTTTGAGCGAAAAGTCGGTGAACGCCAGGCCGAGCGCCAGCGCCACGGCCATCAGGCCGATCGGTACCCAGTTGAAGGAGAAGAGCCGCCATTCGGCGGAATTTCGCAACTGCGTCATGCTCCCGACCCTGTTGGCGCCGAAGGCTAGCCCGGACCGATTAATGCCGGCGAAAGACCTTTGATTATCTCCCGGTTAAGGCCGGCTTTCGCGCCGGGGCGTATGATGCCCGGGCCGTGGTGAAAGAACGGTGTGTGAGGCGAGCCAATTCCGCGGCGGCGCATTCACCGATGGCCGCGAGCGCGCGGCCCGCGTATCGGCGTGCCCGCGGCCGCGTTCTGCCGGCGAACGCGCTTAAGGCCTCCAACAATCCTGCCTTGCGGGGCCATCACGCTCTCCTATATGAGCCAAGGGAAATCGCCCGCAAAACGGGCCGGGCGATGAACGAAACTATCAGGGGGTCGGACAACGGGCGCCTTTGGGCCTACCCGACCTGCCGAGAAGGAGAGGATTAACAACCATGGGCAAGGTCATCGGCATCGATCTCGGCACCACCAATTCCTGCGTCGCCGTCATGGAAGGCAAGACGCCGAAGGTCATCGAGAATGCGGAAGGCATGCGCACCACGCCGTCGATCGTCGCCTTCACCGACGACGGCGAGCGGCTCGTCGGCCAGCCGGCCAAGCGCCAGGCGGTCACCAATCCGGAGCGCACCATCTTCGCGGTCAAGCGCCTGATCGGCCGGCGCTACGACGACCCGATGGTGGAGAAGGACAAGAAGCTCGTCCCCTACAAGATCGTGCGCGCCGGCAACGGCGACGCCTGGGTCGAGGTCGACGGCAAGAGCTATTCGCCCTCGCAGATTTCCGCCTTCATCCTGCAGAAGATGAAGGAGACCGCCGAAGCCTATCTCGGCCAGAAGGTCGACGCAGGCCGTCATCACCGTTCCGGCCTATTTCAACGACGCCCAGCGCCAGGCGACCAAGGACGCCGGCAAGATCGCCGGCCTCGAAGTGCTGCGCATCATCAACGAGCCGACCGCGGCCGCGCTCGCCTACGGGCTCGACAAGAGAAGACCGGCACCATCGCGGTCTACGACCTCGGCGGCGGCACCTTCGACGTCTCGATCCTCGAAATCGGCGACGGCGTGTTCGAGGTGAAGTCGACCAACGGCGACACCTTCCTCGGCGGCGAAGACTTCGACATGCGCCTGGTCAACTATCTGGCCGACGAGTTCCAGAAGGAGCAGGGCATCGATCTGCGCCGCGACAAGCTGGCGCTGCAGCGGCTGAAGGAGGCGGCCGAGAAGGCCAAGATCGAGCTCTCCTCGACCACGCAGACCGAGATCAACCTGCCGTTCATCACGGCGGACGCATCCGGGCCCAAGCATCTCACCATGAAGCTCACCCGCGCCAAGTTCGAGGCGCTGGTCGACGATCTCATCCAGAAGACCATCGAGCCCTGCCGGCAGGCGCTCAAGGACGCCGGCCTGTCGGCGGCCGAGATCAACGAGGTGGTCCTGGTCGGCGGCATGACGCGCATGCCGAAGGTGCAGGAAGTGGTGAAGCAGTTCTTCGGCAAGGAGCCGCACAAGGGCGTCAATCCCGACGAGGTGGTCGCGGTCGGCGCCGCGATCCAGGCCGGCGTGCTGCAGGGCGACGTCAAGGACGTGCTGCTGCTCGACGTGACCCCGCTGTCGCTCGGCATCGAGACGCTGGGCGGCGTGTTCACCCGCTCATCGATCGCAACACCACGATCCCGACCAAGAAGAGCCAGGTCTTCTCCACCGCCGAGGACAATCAGAACGCGGTGACGATCCGGGTGTTCCAGGGCGAGCGCGAGATGGCGGCCGACAACAAGATGCTCGGCCAGTTCGATCTCGTCGGCATTCCGCCGGCGCCGCGCGGCGTGCCGCAGATCGAGGTCACCTTCGACATCGACGCCAACGGCATCGTCAACGTCCAGGCCAAGGACAAGGCGACCGGCAAGGAGCAGCAGATCCGCATCCAGGCCTCGGGCGGCCTGTCCGAGGCCGACATCCAGAAGATGGTCAAGGACGCCGAGGCGCATGCCGAGGAGGACAAGAAGCGCAAGGCCGCGGTCGAGGCCAAGAACCACGCCGAGGCGCTGGTCCATTCGACCGAGAAGGCGCTGGCCGAGCACGGCGCCAAGGTCGGCGAGGCCGAGCGGCGCGCGATCGAGAACGCCATGGCCGACCTCAAGGAAGCGCTCAAGGGCGACGACGCCGAGGCGATCACGGCCAAGACCAATGCGCTGGCGCAGGCCTCGATGAAGCTCGGCGAGGCGATGTACAAGCAGGCCGCCGAGGCAGCCGGCCGGCGGCGGCCGACGGCGGCGCGGAGCCGGCAGCCAAGAAGAGAAGACGTCGTCGACGCCGAGTTCACCGAAGTCGACGACGACAAGAAGAACAAGAAATCCGCTTGATCCGGCGGGACGCGCCCGATGTCGCCACCGATGGTCAGAACAGCACCCCCGCCGGCCAAACGGCGGGTGTATGTTTTTGACGTGCGCACGGATCGGCGTGGCACCGGCTCGACCTCGGCATGGATCGGCGTGGAATGATTGGGCGTCATCGGGTGGGGAATGATGGCCAAGCGCTGCTACTACGAGATTCTTGGCGTCGAGCGCACCGCGAGCGACGGCGACCTCAAGGCCGCCTTTCGCAAGCTCGCGATGCAGTGTCATCCGGACCGCAATCCCGGCGACGAGGATGCCGAGCACCGGTTCAAGGAAATCAACGAGGCCTACGAGGTCCTCAAGGACGGCGACAAGCGCGCCGCCTATGACCGCTTCGGCCATGCCGCCTTCGAGCATGGCGGCGGCTGGGCGCGGCGCACGGTTTCGGCGCCGATTTCGCCTCGACCTTCGCCGATATCTTCGACGATCTGTTCGGCATGGGCGGCGGCGGCGCGGCCGCGGCTCCGGGCGCGAGCGCGGCGCCGATCTGCGCTACAACATGGAGATCACCCTCGAGGAGGCCTATGCCGGCAAGGCCGCGCAGATCCGCATTCCGACCTCGGTCACCTGCGAGGCCTGCTCCGGCACCGGCGCCAAGACCGGCACCAAGCCGAAGGTCTGCCCGACCTGCGGCGGCCACGGCAAGATCCGCCACGCCCAGGGCTTCTTCACCCTCGAGCGCACCTGCCCGACCTGCCAGGGCCGCGGCCAGGTGATCGACAATCCCTGCGCGTCCTGCGCCGGCTCCGGCCGGGTCACGCGCGAGCGCACGCTCGTCGGTGAACATTCCGCCCGGCGTCGAGGACGGCACCCGCATCCGTCTCGCCGGCGAGGGCGAGGCCGGCGTGCGCGGCGGTCCGGCCGGCGATCTCTACATCTTCCTCTCGATCGCCGCGCATCCCTTCTTCCAGCGCGACGGCGCCGATCTGCATTGCCGCGTGCCGATCTCGATGGTGACCGCGGCGCTCGGCGGCGAGTTCGAGGTGCCGACCATCGACGGCGGCAAGACGCGCGTGAAGGTGCCCGAAGGCACCCAGTCCGGCCGGCGCTTCCGCCTGCAGGGCAAGGGCATGCCGGTGCTGCGCGCGAAGCAGACCGGCGACATGTATGTGCAGGTCGTGGTCGAGACGCCGCAGAACCTGACCAAGCGGCAGCGCGAGCTGCTGGCCGAATTCGAGAAACTGTCCTCGAAGGAGACGCAGCCCGGAATCCGCGGGCTTCTTCGGCAAGGTCAAGGAATTCCTCGACGGCTTGAGCGGCACGCCGCGCGAATTCCGCTTGAGCCGTTCCGGCAGCCGCTTGCGCGCGCGGCTGGTGTTTGCTCCGCAAATGCTCTAGAAGACCACGTTTCCTTCACGTGTGATTGCCATGCCGCTGCCGGCGCTTCGGATACTCGAACAGAAGATCGAGCGGCAATTTCGCCTCTTCGAGCTCAGGAAGGCCCTGATCGGCGCAAGATCGGACGCAGATCCGCGCTCGAACGCACGCGTGACGGCATCGCGCGGAGTTCGAGCAAAAGCGCGGCATCCGTCTCGACGACGAGGTGCATTTCATCCGCTCCTGGATCGAGAAGCCGCTGTCGATCGGCGCGGTGATGCCGTCGAGCAAGATGCTGGCGCGCACCATGGCGCGCTATGTCGATCCGCACAGCGAGGGGCCGGTGATCGAGCTCGGGCCGGGCACCGGTCCGGTGACCGAGGCGCTGGTCGAGCCGGCATCGATCCGGCGCGGCTGGTGCTGGTCGAGTTCAATCCGACCTTCTGCCGGCTGCTGCGCGCGCGCTATCCGCGAGGCCACGGTGGTGCAGGGCGATGCCTACAGCCTGCGCAGCGTTCTCGAGACGCTCTTGCTGCAGCCGGCCGCCGCCGTCGTCTCCGGCCTGCCGCTGGTCACCAAGCCGATGGCGACGCGCGGCGCCTGCTGCGCGAGGCCTTCGACCTGATGCTGCCGGGCGCGCCCTTCGTGCAGTTCACCTATGCGGTCGTGTCGCCGATCCCGACGCGGCTCGGCGGCGTTTCGGCGCAGGCCTCGGAGCGCATCTGGATGAACCTGCCGCCGGCGCGCGTCTGGGTCTACCGGAAGACCTGACGCCGCAGGGCCGACGACAGGCGGCGGATCGGCGGTTATGTTGGCATCAGTCCTCGTCGTCCGTGCCGGCGTCGTCCGATAATCATGGCTGCTCCAAAAATCCTCGTCATCCCCGGCTCGCTGCGCACCGGCTCGCACAATGCGCGGCTGGCCGCGCTCGCGGCCAAGGAATTCGCGCTCGCCGAGGCCGAGGTCACCCGCATCTCGCTCGCCGAATATCCGCTGCCGATCTTCGACGCCGACCTCGCCACCGATGCCGGTCCGCCGCGCAACGCGCTGCGGCTCAAGAGAGATGCTCACCACCCATCACGGCGTCTTCATCACCAGTCCCGAATACAACGCCTCGGTGACGCCGCTCCTGAAGAACTCGATCGACTGGATTTCGCGCGTGCGCGAGCACGGCGAGCCGCTACTATGCCGCCTTCAAGGGCCGCGTGTTTGCGCTCGGCTCGGCCTCGCCCGGCCGGCCGGCGGGCTGCGCTCGCTGATGGCGCTGCGGCAGATTCTGGAGCTCGGCTGCGGCGCGCTGGTGATCCCCGAGCAGATCAATGTCGGACGCGCCGAGCAGGCGTTCGACGAGATGGACAATCTCAAGGATGAAAGTCTCGCCGCGACGCTCAAGGCCGCTGGCGCGCCGGCTGGTCGACATGGCGCGCGAGAGCGCGCGCGGGACCGCCTGATGCGAGGGCAGGGGACGCCGCAAGGGACGCGGCAAGACACGCGGCAAGGCACGCCGCTCTCAGCGCGCGATCGCCTGATCGTCGCGCTCGACCTGCCGTCGGTCGAGGCGGCGCAGGCGATGGTGGAGCGGCTCGGCGATGCGGTGTCGTTCTACAAGATCGGCTATCAGCTCGCCTTCGCCGGCGGGCTTGCCTATCGCGCAGACGCTGGTCGGCGCCGGCAAGCAGGTCTTTCTCGACCTCAAGCTGCACGACATCGGCAACACGGTCGGCGCAGGGCGTCGAAGAGCGTGGCGCGGCTCGGCGCGACCTTTCTCACCGTGCACGCCTATCCGCAGACCATGCAGGCGGCGGTCGATGCGCGCGGAGCGGGCCTGCGCATCCTCGCCGTCACCGTGCTCACCTCCTACGACGACGCCGATCTCGCGGCCGCCGGTTACGACGCATCGGTGCCGCAGCTGGTCGCCGAGCGCGCCGCGCAGGCGCGCGACATCGGCGTCGACGGTCTGGTCTGCTCGGCCGAGGAGGCGGCGGCGCTGCGCGCGCATCGTCGGGCCGGAGCATGGTGCTGGTGACGCCGGGCATCCGGCCGGCCGGCGCGCGAAGCCGGCGATCAGAAACGGGTGATGACGCCGGCGCGGCCATCGCCGCCGGCGCCGACTATCTGGTGGTCGGCCGGCCGATCGTCGCCGCGGCCGATCCGCAAGGCGGCGGCCGCAGGCGATCGTCGCCGAAATCGCGCAGCAGCAGACGTCAAGGAGGCATGAGATGGCCAAGGGCTACTGGATCGCGCGCGTCGATGTGAGCGACGAGGAAGGCTACAAGCCTTATGTCGCCGCCAATCCCGCCATTTTCCGCAAATTCGGCGGCCGCTTCGTGGTGCGCGCCGGCAAATTCGAATGCGTCGAAGGCGCAAGCCGCTCCCGCAACGTGGTGATCGAGTTTCCCGATTACGCCACGGCGCTCGCCTGCTACCGCTCGCCCGAATACCAGGCCAACATCAAGGTGCGGCAGCCGCACGCGATCGCCGATCATCGTCGTCATCGAAGGCTACGACGGCCCGCAGCCGTAACATCCTCCCTCGCGCAGAGCGCGGGTAGGAAACCGCGCCGTGTTGCTGCCGGCCCGTCACCGCCGCTATATCCGCGCGCAACCGGAGACGACTCGATGGCCGCTGCAAATTCCGACATGCGGCTGGTGGTCGCCGGCGCCGGCGGGCGCATGGGGCGCACGCTGATCCAGGCCATCGCCGCGACCAAGGGCGTCACGCTTGCCGGCGCGGTCGAGGCGGCCGGATTCGGCCGTGATCGGCCGCGACGCCGGCGAGCTTGCCGGGCTTGGCGCGAACGGCATCAAGGTCGCGAGCGACGTCGCGCCGCTGCTCAAAGGCGCCGACGGGCTGATCGAATTCACCATTCCCGCGGCGACGCTGGCGTTCGCCGAGCTCACCGCGGCCGCCGGCATCGTGCACGTCATCGGCACCACCGGCCATTCGGCCGAGGAGGAAGCGCTGATCGCCAAGGCCGCAAGCCGGCGCGACGATCGTCAAATCCGGCAATATGAGCCTCGGCGTCAATCTGCTGGCCGCGCTGGTCAAGCGCGTCGCCAAGACGCTCGATGACGAATTACGACATCGAGATCCTGGAAATGCACCACAACAAGAAGATCGACGCGCCGTCCGGCACCGCGCTGATGCTCGGCCGCGCCGCGGCGGCGGGCCGCGGCGTCGATCTCGCCCAGCGTTCGCGTGCGCGGCCGCGACGGCATGACCGGCGCGCGCCGCGCCGGCGATATCGGCTTTGCCGCGCTGCGCGGCGGCACCGTCGTCGGCGACCACAGCGTGATCTTCGCCGGCCCGGCCGAGCGCATCGAGCTCACGCACCGCGCCGAGGACCGCATGATCTTCGCCCGCGGCGCGCTGCACGCGGCGTTGTGGGCGCGCGGCAAGAAGCCGGGGCTTTACTCGATGGCCGACGTGCTCGGCCTGAAGGATATCTGAAGACCCTCCCCTGGAGGGGGAGGGTCGGCGCGCATCGCGCGCCGGGGTGGGGTGAAACAGCGCCGAGAAAATCACCCCCTCCCGCCTCGCTTTGCTCGGCGACCTCCCCCCTGCAGCGGGAGGCGAATGGAGCAACCAATGGGCGACCGCATTCTCGTGCTCGTGCGCCACGGCGAGAGCGAGTGGAACCTGAAAAATCTGTTCACCGGCTGGCGCGATGTCGATCTCACCGAGAACGGCATCGACGGAGGCGCGCACCGCCGGCCGCAAGCTCAAGGCGCAGGGCCTGCGCTTCGATGTCGGCTTCACCTCGGCGCTCATTCGCGCGCAGCGCTCGCTCGATCTGATGCTCGAGGAGATGGGCCAGCAGAACATTCCGGTGTTCAAGGACCAGGCGCTCAACGAGCGCGACTACGGCGATCTCTCCGGCCTCAACAAGGACGACGCGCGCGCGCAAATGGGGCGCCGAGCAGGTGCACATCTGGCGGCGCTCCTATGACGTCGCGCCGCCCGGCGGCGAGAGCCTCAAGGACACCGCCGCGCGCGTGCTGCCCTATTACATCCAGGAAATCCTGCCGCGCGTGCTGCGCGGCGAGAACGTGCTGGTCTCCGCGCACGGCAATTCGCTGCGCGCGCTGGTCATGGTGCTGGAGCGCCTGTCGCCGGAGAAGATCGTCGCGCGCGAATTGGCGACCGGCGTGCCGCTGATCTACCGGCTCAATGCCGATTCGACGGTGGCCGAGAAGCGCGATCTGGCGGTGTAGTTATTCTCCCTCTCCCCACATGTGCGGGATCGAGGTGAGGGGCCTCTCCGGATTCCGAGCCCCGCGGACAAATCGCCTCATCCCGGCCCTGCCCGCGTGCGGGGAGAAGTGAGCAGCCTACGCCGCGGCGCCGACCTGCCCGGCCTCCCAGCCGAGCATGGCGCGCTTGCGGGTGATGCCCCAGTGATAGCCGGTGAGGTCGCCGTTCTTGCCGACGACGCGGTGGCACGGCACGACGAACGCGACCGGGTTCTTGCCGACGGCGGCGCCGACGGCGCGCGCGGCGGCCGGCGTGCAGACCTTGTCGGCGATGCCCGAATAGGTGGCGACGCTGCCCATCGGGATCTTCAGCAGCGTCTCCCACACCCGCACCTCCCAATCGGTGCCGATCAGCACGACGCGCAGCGGCTGGTCCTCGCGCCATTGCGACGGATCGAAGATGCGCCGCGCGATCGGCGCGGTGCGCGCGGTATCCTCGACATAGCTCGCCCGCGGCCAGCGGCGCTTCATGTCGGCGAGCGCCGCGTCTTCCTCGCCGGCATCGGCGAAAGCGAGGCCGGCGAGCCCGCGCTCGGTCGCCATCACCAGCGCCTTGCCGAACGGCGAGGGGTGGAAGCCGAAATGCACGGTCAGCCCTTCGCCGCCCGATTTCCATTCGCCCGGCGACATCGCTTCGTGGGTGACGAACAGATCGTGCAGCCGGCCGGGGCCGGAGAGGCCGACTTCGTAGGTGGCGTCGAGCACGCTCGCCGAGTCGCGCAGCAATTGCCGCGCGCCGTCGAGCGTGAGCGCCTGCAGGAACGCCTTCGGCGTCAGCCCGGACCAGCGGCGGAACAGATGGTGCAGCTCGGTCGGGGTGACGCCGGCGGCCTCGGCGATGGTCTCGATCTCGGGCTGCTCGCGCCAATGATCGCGGATATGGCCGATGGCGCGGCGCACGACGTCGTAATCGGCGGCGGCGGCGGCAAGCGGCGTCAGGTCGGGGATGCGGTCGGGCGAAAGCATGGCTGTCTCCTTCATCTGCACCCCATCTAGGCCGCCGCGCTGCGCCGAACCACCCGATTTCTGAGCCGGCGAAGGGCGCGCGGCGAAGTACGAAACAGCCAACGATTACAGCCGCGTTACCGTTCGCTTTTTGCTGCCCGCCAGCCGCTATTCCAGCACCGTCCGGGTCGGCCCGCGTTTGGCCTCGCCGAGCGCCGAGGAGAGCGCGTGGGCGAAGCTCGCCTTCTCGTCCGGCCCGAGGAACGCCGCGATCGACAGCCGGCGGCCGCGCGAGACCAGGAACAGCCGCTCGATGCCGAATTCCTCGTGCACGATGCGGTCGAGCCGCACCCAGAGCGGATTGAGCGTCCATTCGCGCACGCCGCCGCGATGACTGACCTTGCGCACCGTGAGCTCGGAGGCGGTCACCGTCACCTCCTCGTAGGCGCGGGCGCTGCGGTAATTGGCGCGGAAGGCGACATAGACCAGCAGCACGTCGAGCCCGAAGAAGCCGAACACCGGCCAGGCGCCGAGCAGCAGGAACAACATGCCGGAGGCGAAGCTGATGCCGCCGATGCACAGCATCAGCACCAGAAAGCCGGTCGCGGACAGCGAACGGTGCGGCGTGATCACCGCCGAAAAGATCGTCGGTTCGGCGGACGCGGCGTTGGCGCGGCTGCTGTTGTCGTTGTTCATGGCGCTCACTATACGGGAAACATGGCGCGAAAAACCACTCGGCAAAGCCTTGCCGCCGCCGGCAAGGGCAGAGGCAAGGGCAAGGCGGCCCGGCGCAGAGGCGAGGCGCGGCAAGGCGCAGGGCAAGGCCGACGCCAAGGCGATGCACGGCGAATTGCCGCAATGGACAGCCGCCGAGATCGAGGAGGCGTTCCGCCGCTTCGCCGCCGCCAATCCGACGCCGCGCGGCGAATTGCAGTACGTCAATCCGTTCACGCTCCTGGTCGCGGTCGTGCTGTCGGCGCAGGCGACCGATGCCGGCGTCAACAAGGCGACGCCGGCTTTGTTCAAGCTCGCCGACACGCCGGAGAAGATGGTCAAGCTCGGCGAAGCCGCGCGTGCGCGCGCTGATCAAGACCATCGGGCTCTACCGCACCAAGGCGAAGAACGTGATCGCGCTGTCGCGCATGCTCATCGCCGAGCACGGCGGCGAGGTGCCGCACGACCGCGACGCGCTCGAAGCGCTGCCCGGCGTCGGCCGCAAGACCGCGAACGTGGTGCTCAACGTCGCCTTCGGCGAACCGACCATCGCGGTCGACACCCACATCTTCCGCGTCGGCAACCGCACCGGGCTGGCCGTCGGCAAGACGCCGCTCGAGGTCGAGATGAAGCTGAACGAGGTGGTGCCCGAGCGTTACCGGCTGCACGCCCACCACTGGCTCATCCTGCACGGCCGCTATATCTGCGTGGCGCGCCGGCCGCTGTGCGAGAAATGCTTGATCGCCGATTTGTGCAAGTGGCCGGGGAAGACAACTTTGTCTGTGGCGTTGTCGGCGCCTTCCACAAGGTGAGCGGAGCAATATCTAGCGCTCTACGTTGCGGAGTTTCAGTTCCGCTATAATAGCCGCGGGAATGCGGATATCTTCGGCGCGGTAATCGGCGGATGCTAAGGGCGCAAACTATACTACTGGGAATCGCGCTTCTGATAGCCGTAACGTGGGATTCGGCTTATTCACAGCGGCGGCACCACAATCCACCAGCCAATCAGACCGCAGAGCCAGCCGCTTCCGAACAGCGTGGCGCCGACCCAATGCCGTTCACGGTAAAGATACTCCCCGCTCCCGACGCTGGACAGCTGGCTGAAAAAACCGAGCGCGACCGCAATGAGAAAGCGGAAATCGACAGAAAACTGGCTTTCGAAACGCAACGGATCGCTGATTATGCGACTCGGTTGACGTGGTTCACCTTGCTTATGTTCTTTGCTGCCATGGGACAAATTGTTCTTTTTTGGGTTCAGTTGCGCTACATCCGCCAAGGAATGCGCGACACGAAAAATACCGCTATTGCAGCCAAAGCCTCCGCCGACAATCAGGCCCGAGAGTTTTTGGCAACTCATCGTCCGAAAATTAGAGTTAGGCACGTCATGTTGAAGAGCGATATCTGGAACAAAGAAAAAGTCAAAGTCACGATAACTTGCGTAAACAACGGCACGACTGACGCTACCATTGCTGAATTTGGAATGAAATTTGTGTTTGCGAAGAAAGACCATCTTTTGCCAGTGGTCGATCTTCAACCATCCGATCTGGGCCGAGGCACAGTTCTCCCCACTGGGATGGCGTTCAATTTCCTTGACGTATCGGACGGCACAATCATCGATGAAAAAAGGAGCGTTGAAATACATAAAGGGGATGTTCGTTTGTATTGCCTCGGATTCTTTCATTACCTCGATCCCACGCAGCGAAGACGGACCACTGCCTTCTGTCGTGTTCTGACTTTCCCGGAGAAATCCGGACCTCGACAAGACAATGGTCGCTTCCGCGTCTTCGATGATCCCGATTATGAATACGAGGATTAGAGTAGCAAAAACGCACCGCACGAAAAAAACTCGTGCCACACTCCAAGGGCTAACGTTCCGGTGCCTATGGCTACCGCCAGTGCTTTGATGGCTAAGTCGGCGTAATCAACCCAATCCCGCTTGCCATGCCGTTTGGTGGTCCTCCGTTTCATGGGCGCGACCGTACTCGCACCAGCCGCCCGTCAACCGTTGGCACAGCCAGTGTCGAATGGCGAATAACTGCCTTAATCCAAATGAACCTTCGGCGATCATCGCCTTCCGAATTCGCGTCGGGTACAACCCGTCGCGTGCTGCTCTTGTCCCGTTTTTGTTGACTTGCGTCCCCGTTTCAGCTACGCTCCGTACCGAAGGCGGCTATATACCAGTTGACAGGGCATAAGCCTTGTGATTCAATGCGCTTACGGTGAATCGCAGCTCAAAACACTGGTATCGACCATGCTTAAGCGCTTCAAAACATTAGCAGATTTATATCACACTTTCAGTGACAATCAGGTAGCGCTCGACCACTTCAAAAGTATCCGATGGCGTGACGGCGAGTTCTGCCCCTACTGCGGCCACGACAAGGTCTATTCGCTGAAAGCGAACCGTTACCAATGTGCCCAATGCCGCAACACGTTCTCAATCCTAGTCGGCACGATCTTCGAAAACACGAAGCTGCCGCTCAAGGTTTGGTTCGGCGCGATCTGGCTCTTGACCAATCATCCGAAGGGCATCGCGTCCACCACATTGGCCCGCGATCTCGGCATCACTCAAAAATCCGCGTGGTTCGTTTTGCACCGGTTACGCCATGCGGCACGTACTGGCTCATTCAATGCGCCGCTGTCGGGTACGGTCGAGGTTGACGAAACCTTTGTCGGCGGTAAGGGCTACAATCGCCACAAGAGCCAGCGCCGCAAGAAGAAGGGTAAGGCTGGCGTGGTCAACAAAACGCCCGTCATTGGCGCTGTAGATCGCGACGGCAACGTTGCCGCGCTGGCGCTGCCAGATGGTTTCAGCACCGAGCGGGCGCAAAATTTCATCCGCGCCGTTGCGCCTAACGCTGATCGGCTCATTACCGACGCTCACCCCGCTTATCAGGCCATGTATGGCGTGCCGCCGCATGAAATCGTCAACCATCACGCGGGCGAATATGTTCGCGGCGACGCCCACACAAACACGATTGAAGGCGTGTGGGCGCTCCTAAAGCGCCAGATCGTCGGCACTCACCACTGGGTTTCCGCAAAACATTTGCAGCAATACGTCTCTGAAATGGCGTGGCGGATGAACCGCCGCGAGATGTCGCCGCAGGATCGTATCAATGCGCTATTTTCTGCGGTAGAAGGGAGACTGACCTATAAGGCGCTGATCGCATGACCAAGGGCGTCAGCGCCCCTCTCCGTTCAAGATCAAAATGGGTTTCGATGAGGCGATGGAACGCTTCATCCGCACGAAACCCGAAGAGGTCGAGGCGCTGATTAAGGGCGGGAAGCAAAAGAAGCCGCCGGGCGCGAAGCGCAAGCGCAAGGCGTCCGGCGGTAGCTCTCAATCCGATACTGTGGTCGATTTACGCCGCAGGCGGATGCGGAAGCGGAACACTGGTCGATGACCGTCTACATGGCCAGCGACGCCAGTGCCCGCGTACATGCACGATCCTTCCTGTGCATGAGATGCGGTAGTGCGGGGAGACCCAGATCACGGCCTTCTCCTAGTTGGAGCGGCCTTGCGGAAATGGGGGTTGGTTCCGAAGCCTTGGCGGGTTGACGGAGCCGACCTCCACCGCAAGGACGCGACGGCTGTCTGTACGCTCGTCAACCGGCACTGCGCGTGTGGTTGCGAAACCCAGCACCTCGGAATGAAACCGGCGCGGTCCCATTACACCCAAGGTAGCCTGCGGCGGCTCAAGATGAACTCAATGCAACCGCAAGGTTGGAGAATCAGTACCGCAGATCGTATTTGCCGTCAACTGAGGATAGGCCCCGTACCGAATCTCGCTCCCGTAAAGGACGCAAGCCGGTGACGCCGGCTGGCGGAGCGAGAGCGGTTCCCGCGGGCGGCGGCTCGTCACTGCCGCTCCCGGGCGGCTCCGGGGATATACGCCCGGCCGGCACGATGACCGGTCTGCGGGGCAACCCGCTGGACTGGGACAGGAAGGAGCGGGTAACGCCCGCTGAGCAGCGCACGATCTTTCGAACCATCGGGATCGTGCGCTCCGACCAGGTCCCAGGAAGCGCGTAGCTGGAGCTGAGCTGCGGCGTTCGTTCGCTGCAGCAAGCGCCGCGGTGGAACGCCGACAGGCGAGCGCGCTCGCTTTCAGCGCGCGCCGCATCCGTCGATGCGGATCATTGGATATGCGCCTGCCGGCGTTTCGCCTCCTTTTATTTCCCTTACGCTTCGTAGCCCGGATGAAGTGAAACGAAATCCGGGATCGGCTTTCAAGCTCGTTGATTGGTCCCCGGATTGCGTGGAGCCTGTCATCGGGCCGGCCACTTCGGGCCGGACCCGTTGGCTTCATCCGGGCTACGGTTTTGGCATAACTCGGGCGCGGATCGCGTCGCGAGAACGCGATTCCATGTCGTCATTGCCGGCGCGAAACAAACAACGGAGCCATTCACATGCCGTCGCGGCGTAATGAATCATCGCAGCGCAACGAGCCGCCGGCCAAGCAGGACTTCCTCAAGCGGCGCACCTTCGAGGAGGGAAGGGCGCAGGTCGACGCCGCGCACATCGCGACGCACCGGCTCTATTGCGACGCGCTCGGATTCTGGCGCCGCTGCGCCAAGCGGCCGTGCAAGCGGCACCGGCGCTGCGCCGGCGAACCGACCGGGTGTCTGATGCGCGGCCTGCCTGCGGTGCCGCAGGCGCAGCGGCTTAAGGCGCAAAAGGAAGTGATCGCCGGCGGCCCGCGGCGCATCGCGCCGGCGACGCATATCGAATGGTTCGTGCGCCGCACCGAGCTTGCGACCTTGGTGTCGTGGGGATTCGGATGAGAACCATCCTCCTTCCGTTGTCCCCGAATCTTTGCCGGCACTCTATCCGGGCTACGGCGCGTCGGTGTGTGGCCTGGTTTTTGCTTTAAGTCGCGCAACGGCTGAGAAAGCCACGCAACTCATCGGAGCACTTTTTGATGTTGACCGCCTTGATATTGGTCTGCTCTCTCGCCTCCGTCCCCGACCTTGCAGCGTGCACCGAGCAAAACGCCCGGGTGGTGCTGCGGGATCCTGAAACGTTTACGGTTCCCAGCAGCTGTTTGATGCACGGACAAGCCTATCTGGCCGAGAGCGCGATCGGACGCGAACTCGGCGAGAACGAGGCGGTAAAAGTACTCTGTCTACGAAGCCGCGCGTTCACGACGAACAGCGAGACCAAAGCCTCGACTGCGCTTGCCCACCTTCCCTAACGACCGGCTCCGCCGTCTACTCCGTCATTGTCCCGGCGTTTCGCGCTCGTGCAATTGTGCGAGTGGCTTCGGCGCCAGCGTTCATCCGGTAACACCTAGCCAAAGCGCCTTGTGGCCACATTCGAGGCACTTGCGGCAGGTAGGGTGCGATTGTTAGGCTTCGCGCGCCCGCGGCGGCGAACGCGCGGTGCATGCTCCCAGGACCAATAGTCAGGAAAGAGGCATTTTCGGCATGAGCGTCGTCGCCCTATCGCCCGACCGGTTGTCGGCGCCGGCGGCCGCCGAGGGCGCGCCGGTTCTGCGCTGGATGATTTTTACCGGCGCGTGTGCTTTTGCCGCCGTCCTCGCCTGGCACTACAATCTGATCCGGCTGATGGTCGTATCCGACCGCACCTACATCTCCTCGATCATCGCGGTCCTTTATATCGGCGCGTCGCTGCATTGCCTGTGGCGCACGATTGCCATCAGCCGCGAAGGCGATGCCGGCCGCCGCACCGCCGACAGGATCGCGGCCGGCGAGGTCAATTTCAGCGGCGTGGATACGCTGCCGCCCGGGCTGGTCGCCGACCATATCCGCGATCTGGCGCTCAAGGCGCGCATGCAAGGCGCCGGGCGGCTCGACCAGACGCTGCTGCTGCGCTCGCTCGCCGACCGGCTGCGCGGCTCGAACGGTTTCGGCGCTTTCGCCAGCGACACTTTGATGAAGCTCGGCCTCCTCGGCACGATCATCGGCTTCATCATCATGCTGGCGCCGATTGCCGGGCTCGATGCGGCCGACCGCACGCTGCTGAAATCCTCGATGGGGCTGATGGGCGACGGCATGGCGGTCGCCATGTACACGACGCTCGCCGGTCTCGTCGGCTCGATTCTCCTGAAAGCTCAGTACTACATGCTCGACGCCGCGACCGCCGGCGTGTTCTCGCACGCGGTCAGGCTCACCGAGACGTACGTCGTGCCGGCGTTGGAGCGCCACGATGCTCGATGATTTCGGCCTCTATCCGCGCGAGGAGCCGTTCGATCCGTTCAGCGTCATGCTGTTCAAGGCGCTGCAGGTCGTCGCCTTCCTGTTCTTCATCGCGCTGCTGGCGATCGCGCCCGACGCCAAGGACGGCAAGATCGACTCGAAGGCCGAATTCATCGTCACCATGGATTGGCCCGACAAGCATCCCGACGATCTCGATCTGTTTGTCGCAGGATCCGGCCGGCAACATCGCCTGGTATCGGCATCGCGAAGCCGGCTTCATGGTGCTCGAACGCGACGATCGCGGCGGCGCCAACGATTTCATCCTGGTCAACGGCAAGAAAATCTCTTCGCCGATCCGCGAGGAAATCGTCACCATCCGCGGCATCGTGCCCGGCGAGTATACCGTCAACGTCTCGCATTTTCAGGCGACGACCGGCGCGGCGGTGCCGGTGACGGTCAAGGTGCAGAAGCTCAATCCGACCGCGCAAGTCGTCTTTGATAACGCCGTCATGGTCGATCACACCGGCGACGAGAAGACCGCGGTGCGGTTCACGCTCGACGACAACGGCAAGGTGGTCGACGTGAATTCGCGGTGGAAATCGCTGATGGAGACGTTTCGCAACATGCATCGCAACGGCGCCGACATCGATCCCAAGACCGGCTATGTGAAGAAGCTATGACCAGCCTCACCACGATCATCCTCGGCCTCTCGATCGCCTACACGGTGCTCGGCGTGCTGCTGCTTGGCGCTTGCGTGTACACGCGATTGCCGTTGGCGGTGAAGGCCGGCGCAATCCTGGTGACGAGCGCGTTTTACGTCGTCAGCTTCTTCGGGACGCGGGCGCTGCTCGGCTGGTCGTCGGTCGATCCGCTTGCCGGCGCACTTTAAGCTCCTCGGCGCGCGGATCGTCGAGCCGCATTCGCTCGCCGGCGATCCGGGCGCGATCCATCTTTGGGTCGAGGCGCTCGACGACGACAATCGTCCGAGCGGCGTTCCGCGCGCTTATCGCCTGCCCTACACCGCCAAGCTTGCCGAAAAAACCGAAGCCGCCGTGCAGGCGAGCGCCAGCGGCAAGCCGCAGGAAGGCGGTCATACGGCGGACTTCGGCACCGGCGAGGGCGGCACCGCGGAGCTGACGGCGCGCGAAGCCACCCCGAGTTCGATCACCACCACCAGCGGCGGCGATCCTTCCTCCGGAGGTCCGCTCGACCCGGCGTTCACGCCCGATCACAGCGGCGGCATCGTGTTTTCGCCGCTCGCGCCGCCGCGCATGCCGCCCAAGGACGCGCCTTGACGTTGCGCGCGCCGTGCAACGCACGCGGAACACGCCGGCGACATCGCCGCAAGGAAGGCGCAGTGACGTGCGATCGTGATCGCGGAGTTGGCGGGAGGACGGCCATGCGCGCAACATCGGGCCTATTTTTGGTCGTTCGCCTTGACGCTGACGGTGTCCGGCGCCCTCGCAGCCGATCTTACGCGCGCCGACGTGGAGGCAACGCTGGCGGCCGCGTCGCCGGGACACGGCGCAAGCTTTGCCGGCCGGTCGCTTGCCGGTTTGGACCTTCAGGACTTGGATTTCACCGGCGTCGACTTCTCGGGGGCGGATCTATCGGAGGCCGATTTGCGCGGCACCAAGCTCGTCGGCGCCAAGCTCGTCGGCGCCAAGCTGTCGGCGGCGAAGCTCAACCGCGCCTGGATCATGCGCGCCGATTTTTCCCATGCCGATCTCTCCAATGCCGCGCTGGAGACGCTCATCGTATCGGCCGGGCTGGAGACCCGTCCGGAGGAAGCCACCCGCTTCGTCGGCGCCAACCTGACCGGCGCCAAGGTCACGGCGCGCTTCAGCCTCGACGATATGACCGGGGCGAACCTTTCGCATCTGCGCGCGTCCGCCGACATGAAAAATCAGGGCATGGGCCTGACCCGCGCCGATTTCTCGCGCGCGACCTTGGCCGACGCGAACTTCGAGGGCGCGGCCCTCGCTCATGTCAATTTCGAGTACGCCAAGCTCCAGCGCGCCAATTTCTCCGGAGCGGATCTGAGTTCGGCGGATCTCGCGGGGGCGGATCTGACCGGCGCCGATCTCACCGGGGCCAATACCAGCGGGGCCGACTTCAACAGCGCGACGCTCAAGGACGTACGAGGGTTCCCACCGCGCTGACGCCGGTGACCGACGCGGACAAAAGTTGGGCAACGACAATGCGCCTGCGCAGCATGCTCGTTGTATCCCTACGGCGGCTACGCGCCGTCGTCGCGGGAACGCTGCCCACCGCCGATATGGTAATTGTGATCGAGCGGGCGCACTAAGTTCTTTGCCGCGCAGCGCCTATGGCCTATCGTCTCCGCAGCGCAGCCGTGGATCGCCATGGCAGCCGTAAAGGGAGAAACCTATGGCCTGGACAACGCCCGTTCTCGTTGAGATCTGTGTCGGACTTGAGATCAACGGCTATCTGCCGGCCGAGTTCTAATTCCTCTGAATTCGCTGGGAATACCTGCGCCGGCCGATGGTTTGCCATCTGCCGGCGCCGACGTTTCTACTGATCCGCATCTACCGGTCCGCGTCGGCGTAGAACGCCCGGATTGCCTCCGTCAGCCATTTCCACGCCTCTTCTTCGGCCGGCGCGGCGGTCTTGCTCGACCGCAATTTGCAGATAGGCGATCTCGCGCTCGACCTTCTCGCGCGGCAGCATGTGCAGGCGGCTCACGAGAATTGCCGCTTCGACCACCGCGGCCTGGGCACGATTGAAACCCATGAACGGCGCGTGCGCCACGGTGCGTAACACGCGACAATGAAATTGCGGCCTCTGTTCATCCGGCGTCGTGTGGGTGACGGCGAGTTCCGCGTGCGCAATCGCACCCGCCAAACGCGGGACCGCAATCCCCTCGCAGGCGGCTGTCGGCCAGTCGCGGCGTCCGGTCAGGCAACCGGCGAAGACGCGAACGTCGTCGGTGAAGTTGGCGACGGCGAACGGCACCGACGCTCAAATTGTCGAACGTCTTCGACGGGCGGAATGGCGCAATGATCCAACCATCGTCTTCAGCGATGATGCCCAAGGGGGCCAAGTGAACCCGCCCCGCGCCATCCACCGTCGAAACGATGGTTTCCCGGATCATCGGCATCAGCTCATCTCTTGGCGGCTCTTGGCGGTTTTCTTGGCGGCGCGCAGCGTGTGCCCGGCTTCGGCCAGGCGCGTGAGGTCGGCCGGCGAACGATCGACGGCACATCCCCAGTCGAGCGGATGAATCCTGCGCATAGCGCTTGCCCAGGCGCCACGCGATCTCCGCCTTCATCAATTCGGTGCCGAGATAGAACGCGTGCGGGCCGTCGCTGTCGACGCCGAGCTTGGCGAATAGCGACATGGCGTCCTGCGCCACATGGTGACCGTCGCGGTTATAGACGTGGATGCCGTCCTCGGCGGTTTCGATGCGAAAGTTGGCATCCTTGACCTCGCGCGGCAAGTTCCGCGATCTCGCCCGGCGTATTGGGAAAAGGCTTGCGCTCGTGCAACGCCAGCAGCGCGCCGCCGTAACCCTTGGGAATGCTCGCGTCCTCGCGCGCCGCGAACATCATGCGGCGCGCCGCGTCATGCTCTTGGATCGTGCGGCGCGTATGCGGGCTGACCTGCACGACGAGCAGGTTGTGGATGAAGAGCTCCGAGCAGATGCCAAGCAGGACCGCGGTGACGCCGTCGGAATCCGCGTCGGTCAGTTCGGTCAGGTTGCCGGTGCCCATGAGCATCTCTGCCGCAGGAAGCCGCCGGCGCAGCTCGGCATAGCGCGCGAGCGAATCCATGAAGCCGAAATGGATTGGATCGAGAACCGGATCGAGGATCGCGGTCACTCCGCGTCGATCGGCCTCCGCCGCCGCTCGCAGCAATGACGGCAAGTCGCCATGGGTCGCCGGAATGAGCACGGGAATGGCGCCGGTTTCGCCGGCGATGTCGAAGAGTGGCTTCGGTCAGGCTCAGCAGGAATTGCGCGCCCGCCCTGCCGCCGCGGCGCAACTCCTCGCTATCGGCGGAGTCGACGCTGACCTCGTAGCCGCTTGCCCGCAACGCCGCGCACCGCGTCCTCGAGATGCGGAAACGGCGTATCCGGCAAACAGCCGAGATCGATCACGTCGGCGCCGGCGGCTCGCATCGCGGCGCGCGCGCGATGATCGCGTCGACGCCGAGCGTGGGCGCGTCGACGATCTCGGCGAAAATGCGCATATCGTGCCGCGAGAGATCGAGGCCGCTTGCCGTGCTTGCCGAAGAACGCCGGCAAATCCTTCAATTCGTCGGGGCCGCGCTCGAACGGCACGCCGAATTCTCCGCTGAGAGCTCGGAGATCCGCGCGGCAGCGGCCGGGCACCATGACGCGGCTCGCATCGACCGGCCGCGGCAGCCGCCGCGCGATGATCGCTTCCGTCATCAGCGCGGCGACCTTGACGCCGACGTCGACCACCGACCAGTCGAACCCGAGATCGCCGGCCCCGGCGAGGACTTTTTCCAGTCGCGCGCGCGCAAGATGGCCGGTGAGAAGGAGGATGCGCTCAGCCATGCAGTTCCGCGTTTGCGGCGTTTCAAGGCCGCTTCGAGTTGTTCGAGCGACTCGACGACGATCGTGCTCTCGAACGATTTCAGGCGTTCGGTGTTTTGCAGATCGATGTCGCGCGGATAGACCCGGACCATGCCCTTGGGCGCCTCGGTCTCGAGTTCGGGCGCGGTATCGCAGGCGAATACGATCGCGGGAACGCGGCACTTCCCGGCCTGGGCAAACACATTGGTAACGAGCGTATCGGAAATACCGAAGACGCATTTCGCCACGGTGTTGGAAGTCGCCGGCGCCATGATCAAGGTGTGATAGACGCCGTAGTAGAACAATCCGACCGGCGCGCGCTCGCCGTCGTGTCGCGGAAGACGCGGGCGGTCTTCGGCAATTGCAGCGCCTGCCGGTACATGCGCACGACTTCGGCGGCGGCCTTGCTCACGAACAGATCGACCTCGTCGAGGTCGCCGACCATCCGCAGGCATTCCTTGAAAAAATGCCCCGATCCGGTCAGTGCCCATCCCCAGCGCGGCGTCTTGAGCTTGCCCATGGCGTCGTATCCTAGCCCATTGTCAGCGGGCCAACGCTATCCGCCTACATGCTGGTGACGGCGCCTTCGCGGATCGCAGCGACCGCCGCATCGTGATCGGTGGGTCCGAAAGACCACGGCATCGACCGCACTCTTCTTAAGCTGGCGCGCCAACTCCTTGTCGACGACACCCGTTGCCGCCAGATCATCGCCGCCCACGGCGCGAGAACGAAACTCGACATGCTTGACCAGGAATAGCCGGCGCGCGCCGATCGTCCCGGCCAACCACGCGGCCAGACTGTCCGAGGTCAGGTCCCACGACGGCGCGATGTCGTTTGCAAGCCGCGTCATGCGGGTCGGCATCCACACCGGAACCCGCCCGGCGTTAAGGTCGCGGCGGATGCGCCTCAGTCGAGTCCGCCGGCGACAGGCGGCGATCGAGGCTAGCGAGCGCGCGGCCATATTGCTCCATCGCGAGTATCGCCATGTCGTGCGCGGCGCGGTCGTCAAATCCCATTCTCAGCTGCGCCGACCGCACCGTGTCGGCGAACGGTCCGCCGCCGGGCACGATGACGACGCGTCCGGCGCAAGCGGCGATGGCCTCGATCCAAGCCCGCAGATGCACGGAGAAGGCAAAACTGCCGCCGAGCTTGACGACGACGGGACCATCGGGATCGTCCATTCAGGTCGCCACTTTGGGATTGGCCTCTCCGCCTGCCGCGGGATAGAGCTGATGCACCTTGGCCACTTCGTTGGCGCGATGGCGCACGATCTCGACGCCGGCTGCGCCGGGCCCGACCTCGAGCTTCTCGACCCGGACGGTCGCGCTGGTCACGCGAGGATGCATGAGGATGAGCGCGGCGACCCGTTCGGCGAGCATTTCGACCAGCGCAATATGCTCCTGCGCGATGACCATCCGGATCGCGTCGGTGATCAGGTCGTAGGAGAACACGTCGCGGATATCTTCGACCATGCGATCGGGACGCAGCACCTTCACGTCGACGTTGAAGCGGACATTTTGCGGCTTCTCCCGCTCATGGGCGTAGGCGCCAATTCGCGCGGGCAACACGAAGTCGCGCACGAAAATGCGATCGGATTCGGCTTCATGCTTGCCGGGGTCGAACGAATATCCGCGCGCCGCGAGCAGTCGGTAATCGATTTTTCCGGAAGCCGCGGCGTCGGTATTGGCCTTGCGCGAATCCGCCGGGATCAGCGCGCGCACGACGTCGACCGCGTCGGCATCGAGGCGTGCGGTCCGGTCCTGACCGGCGCAAAGGGCGCGACGAAATCCAAGCACATCGGGCGCGAGCAACAACAGGCGCGGAATGTCGGGCGTCTCCAACGAGCCCGCGAGCCCCGCCAGCAAGCCGAGAGTGCGCGCGGACTCGACAAAATTTCCGATTGCCGCAATGTCCATGTGATCGAACAGGCGGCCGCTTTTCTTGCGGGCGGTATCGATCATGGCGCCGGCAAAGCCGCTCTCCGCCATGAGCGCAACGAGCGCTTCGTTCGGGCGATGATCGGCAAACATGACGCCGATCAGGCTGACGCGACGGGCCAACGACGACAGGGCACGCACGCAGTCGTCCTGCGCCGCGTGCGGATAGAAGCCGACCTTGACGTAGTTCGCGCCGGCATCGGCCATCGCCGCGCCGCTCGCGCCATCGCCGCGGGTTGCATCTGCGGGCTCGCCGACAACCGCGCTGACCGGCCGGCGCTGCGCCACCGCATCGACGGTCGCGCGCACGAGAGCCGGCGCAACCGCGCCAAAGTCGCTGCCGACGTCCTTCAAGTCGACGATGTCGGCGCCGTGCCGGATGGCGATTTCCGCTTCCTCCACGCCGGTCACGCTCGCGAGCATGAAGGTCATCGGGAAACTCCTTGGGCATGGCAAAAGGTCGCTGCGGACGAACCGAGTGCGGTCGCCCTCAGCCCTTTTGATAGTAGGAGAATTAGGGTAGAATTCCAAGTATTATAATGGTTTAGCGGGCGGCGATACTGGGAGTGAAGCGTTTGATACCGGGCGATTTTTGCCGCTGCGTTTGTGCTCGCCGCGACGTCGGCCCTGCCGGCGGCTGGCTCACTCGACGTCAAGATCGGATACCTTGGCCGCAGCGAAGAGAACGGAGACGATCTCTCTCCTCGAGCAACCAGCGGCCAACAACGGCATCGCCGGCGCGCAACTCGCGATCGAGGATAACAACACAACCGGCAAGTTCCTCAACCAGTCGTTCTCGATCGAGGCGACGCGCCTCAAAGGCGGCGACGACCCCGCAGCTGCGGTGACGCAGCTTGCCGATCGCGGCATCTCGCTTGTCATCACCGACCTTCCCGCGCGAGATGCTGCTCAAGGCCGCCGACGCCGGACGCCAGCGCGGCCTCCTTCTCTTCAATGTCGGCGCGAACGACGACCGGCTGCGCCAGGAGGACTGCCGAGCCGACGTGATCCATGTCGCGCCGTCTCGTTCCATGCTCGCCGACGGACTCGCGCAGTATCTGGTGTGGAAGCGATGGCGGCGATGGCTGCTCGTTGTCGGCTCGCACGAACCGGACAAGCTCTATGCCGACGCGTTGCGCCGGGCGGCGGGGCGGTTTGGCGCCAAGATCGTGCAAGAGCGCGTGTTCGAGGATACCGGCGGCGCGCGGCGCACCGACAGCGGCCTCGTGCAGATCCAGAGCCAGATCCCGCTCTTCACGCAGTCGGCGCCCGATTACGACGTATTGGTCGCGGCCGACGAAAGTCAGGTGTTCGCGTCTTATCTCCCGTACCGGACCCGCGATCCTCGGCCGGTCGCTGGATCGGCCGGCCTCGTCCCCACGAGCTGGGACGCCTCGCTTGATCAATGGGGCGCGATCCAGCTGCAAGATCGATTCATGCAGATCGTTCTCGCGGCGCATGACTGCGCTCGACATGCAGGCGTGGACGGCGGTGCGCATGATCGGCGAGGCCGCGGCGCGGGTGAATTCGGCCGACCCCAAGGTCATGCTCGACTACATGAGGGGGACGGATTTTGCCGTGGCCGCGTTCAAGGGCCGCAAGCTTACGGTGCGCGACTGGGACCTGCAGCTTCGTCAGCCGATTCTTCTGACCGACGGGCGCGTGATCGTTTCGGTGTCGCCGCAGGAGGGATTCCTGCACCAATTTTCCGAGCTCGACACCTTGGGCATCGACCGTCCGGAGACCAAATGTCAGCTCAAATAGCGACGCAGGAGATCGGGCCATGTGGCTTCGGCTGATCGTTGGCGCCTGGCTCTCGGCGCTGGTTGCCGGCGAGGCAAGCGCCTTCACCGCCTATGTCTCGAACGAGAAGGGCAACACCGTCTCGGTCATCGATACCAACAAATGGGAAGTGGTGAAGACGATCAAGGTCGGCCAGCGGCCGCGCGGCATCGCCTACACCAAGGACCAGAAATACGTCCTGGTCGCGGTCGGTGACGACGACACGATCCAGATGATCGACACCAGCACCAACGAGGTGGTCGACACGCTGCCATCGGGCCCCGACCCGGAGCTTTTCGTCCAGAGTCCCGACGGCAAGATCCTTTACGTCGCCAACGAGGACGACAACACCGTAACCGTCATCGACATCGCGCGGCGCGCGCAGATCGGCGATGTCCAGGTCGGCGTGGAACCGGAAGGCATGGGAATAAGCCCCGACGGCAAGATCCTCGTCAACACGTCCGAGACGACGAACATGGCGCATTTCATCGACACGGCGACGCGCAGCGTCGTGGCCAGCGTCCTCGTCGACGCGCGCCCGCGCTTCGCGGTGTTCAAGGAGGACGGCTCCGAGCTTTGGGTGTCGTCGGAAGTCGGCGGGACCGTGAGTATCATCGATCCGGCCGAGCACAAGGTTAAGCAGAAGATCGCCTTTAAGATCCCCGGCATGCGTCCGGAACCGATCCAGCCGGTCGGCATCAACATCACGCGCGACGGCAAGACCGGTTTCGTGGCGCTGGGGCCGTCAAATCATGTTGCCGTCATCGACGGGATGACGCATCAGGTCACGAAATACCTTCTGGTCGGCCAACGCGTCTGGCACATGGCGTTTACGCCCGACGAAAAGTATCTTTTGACCACAAACGGCGTATCGAACGACATTTCGGTCATCGACGTCGGCGCGCTCAAAGCCATCAATACGATCCAGGTCGGCCAGCAGCCCTGGGGCATTACCATCTCCGACCACTGAGCCGGAGCGACGCAGTACGGTGTTGAACCGCCGTGCCGGGAGCAGACGATGAAATTGCCTGCACTTGTCTTTGCTTTTTGTGCGATCGGGGCGGCGCTGCCGCTACCCTGCGCGCGCCGCCGATCCGCGCGATCCGGACTGGCCGTGTGTGCAGCCCAAGGTGCCGCAGATGTCGGTCGCGGCGATGTGGGACGGCCCTTCGATCGCCGACGTCGGCGATTCCTGGAAGGACGATCCTCAGGTCCAGAATCTTGTCGCCCGGCTGGCGGCGCGCCGCACCCCGCTCGACGCCGCGGAAAAGGCCATCGCCGATTTCATCACCGGCAGTGCCGCCGAGAAGGAGGACAAGGCCAAGAAACTTTTCGCCGGCGTGTTCGACACCTTGAGCCAGCAGCGCAGCGAAGTGATGAGCGGTATCGGTCGAGTAGCCCGTAACGAGAAGGAACTCGCGGATAGGATACGCTCGGACGTAACCGCATTGCGCGAGCTGCAGGACAAGCCGGAAGCGGACCAATCCAAGATCAGCGCGCTCGCTACGCAAGTCGAATGGGGCACGCGCATTTTCGACGATCGGCGCAAATCGATCCGCTACGTCTGCGAAGTGCCGACCGCCATCGAGCAACGCGTGTTCGCGCTCGGGCACGCGATTCGGCAAGCGCTGAATTGAGGGACGCGCCCTATTCGCCGTCGGCTGGAGCGGGCTTGGCGTCTTGCAGCGGGAGCCCGGAGGCTTCCCAGCCATCGGTGCCTTTCGGATACCACGCGACGTTGCGATAGCCCATCGTCAGCACCCGCTTGGCGGCATTCCATGACATCCAACAGTCCTGACGACAGTAGACGACGAGCCATTTTGCGTGGTCACCGCTGGTGGCGCGATCGAGATTGGTCGCCAAATAGCTTTCAGTCGCCGGGGTGAGCGCGCCGTATCCCGTATCCGGCAGCCAGATACTGCCCGGAATGTTCATCCGCGCCTGTTCGCGCCAGATCGTTCCCGGCGGCAGATTGGCCGGACGCGCGACATGCGGAAGAACGTCGACAAAGACCGCGCCGGCCTTCCACAGCTCCTCGGCCTGCGCCGTCGTGACAACGCGAGCGCCGGCCAGCGTTGCCGGGGTCGGGCCGCGATAATCCTGCATGCGGTAGCCGGACGGCTCGGCCGGCGAGTCCTGGCTGGCGAGTCTGGCCCCACGCCTCGACGCCGGCGAGCGCGGCAAGCCACATCGCCAAGACGACGAGGGTTCGGCAGCTCATGGTTTCGGCGTCGATGAATCGCCGGCGATGAGCCGATCATTGCCGTCAAGCAGCGGCACGCCGGAATCGAGCAGGATCTTGTTGATGGCGGGCTGGTTCTCGGCGATCAGCTTGTTGAGCTGCCTTTTCCAGTTCTGATCGGACGGGCGAACACCCATGGTGATGCGGTAGACCATGCGCGGCCCGCCGGTTTCCTTCATCAGCAGCACCACGTGCATCGGCGGATTGGCGCGCGCGGCGTAGTATCCCGCCATCGGACCCCAAAGGACGCCGGCGTCGATCTCACCCGATGCAAGGTCGTTCATCATCGCCACCGCGGACGAGTCGTAGCGTGTGTCGATCATCAGCGGATACGGCTTGGCCTTGGCCATCAGCCCTTCGCTCACGAAATACGTGGCTGGCGGCGTACCGGCGACGATGCCGATGCGCTTGTCCTTCAACCGCGCGTCGCCAAGCGCGTCGACCCCATCGAGCGGACTTCCAGCCTTGGACACCAAGGCGTAAGCGGTCTGATAGTAAGGATTGGTGCCCTGCACCATCTCGTCGCCTTGGGGATAACCCATGATGACGTCGCAACGGTGCGAACCGAGCGTCATGCGCACAAACCCGGTCGCCTGCGGGAAAAAGGTGTAGGCGACTTTCTTGCCGAGTTTCGCCGCGAAAAACTCGGCGAGCTTGTTTTCGAAACCTTCGCCCTTTTCGTTGGAGAACGGCAGATTGTTCGGATCGGCGCAGACCCGCAATACATTCGGATCGACGAGCTCGAGGCCTCCCTCCAGCGTACCGCGTCCTTGCCCGAACGACATGACCGGCGCGAAAATCGCGATCAGCGCGCAGCAAGCCGCCGCGCACATCAACAAGCGATGTCCGGCCGCCTCGGTCATCGCGCCTTCTCCATTCATCCACCCTGGCCGAAACAAGAGTCTGCCCACTTCCTGGCGGCCTCGGGCTTGTCTTCGTGCTTTGCCGGGCCGCACCCGACCAAGCGCATCGTTGGCGCGCGCGCGCAGATAAACAAAGATGTCGTCGATCACGCACATTACGTTCTTGTTGTCGCCGAACGCGGGCATGACGTTCTCGTTGGCGGTATTCACGTTCTTGCGGCCGCCGGCGACCACGCCGAGGAAGTCGCCGTAGCTCAAGGTCTTGAGCGAATCCTTGAGCGCCGGTGCATAGGACGAGCCATCGCCATTCGGCCCGTGGCAGACGTGGCATTCGGAATGGTAGCGGACGTAGCCGGAATACGTGTACCAATCGGCGGTGCCGTCCGGCTTTATGCTGTAGGTCGGGTTGCCCTGCTTATCGAGATACTTGCCGCCTTCATCCTTGACGGCGGTCGGGTCGCCCGACCCGTCTCCCAGCGCGATACCGGTCCAAAGCAATGTAGCGGCCAACGCGAACGCGGCCGCACCCGGACGTGATTTCACGGAACGCTTCCTTGCGCGGCTAACAGTGATCGGAACGATGACTCCGGCGCGCCACCTTTGCTGACGCGCCGGAGGGACTGCGTATCAGCTTCGCGTTAGCCTCACTGCGGCAACGTGAAGACCGTGAGCGCTCCGCCGAGAGCCGTGTAGTTGTTGAGCCCGGCGTAGCCACCCACCGCGCCCAAGCCGGCGGTCGGATCCGTCAAGCCAGCCGCGAGGCCAATTCCGGCCCAGCCGCCGACGCCCGACAGCACCGCGACGTATTGCCTGCCGCCGTGCTCGTAGGTCATGACGTTGCCGATGATGCCCGACGGAGTCTTGAACTTGTAGAGTTCCTTGCCCGTCTTGGCGTCGACCGCCTTCAGATAGCCTTCGAGTGTCCCGTAGAACACGACGCCGCCAGCGGTGGCCAGCGCGCCGCCCCATGCGGAGAACTCCTCAGGATCGGACCAGACGATCTTTCCGGTCTTGCCGTCCCAGGCGATGAAGTTGCCCATGTTCTTGTCGCCGGCAGGCGGATACATGGAAAGCGTCGCCCCGACATAGGGCTGGCCCGCCGTGTAGCTCACCTTGAACGGCTCGTAGTCCATGCAGACGTGGTTCGTCGGCACGTAGAACAGCTGCGTGTCCGGCGAATAGGCCGCCGGCTGCTCGTCCTTGGTTCCGAGCGCGGCCGGGCAGATGCCCTTGTTGTTGTGGTCCTCGCCGTTCGCATCGGTCGAATACTGCGGCAGGACCGCGGGCCGGCCGTAGGTCGCCGAGTTCTTGTCCATGTCGACGCCGCTGGTCCAGTTGACCTTCGGATCGAACTTCTGGGCGACGAGAAGCTCGCCGTCCTCACGATCGAGGGTATAGCCGAGGCCATTGCGATCGAAATGCGTGAGCAACTTGCGCTCTTTGAATGAACAGCGTCATCTCGAACGGCCGGCTGCCGGTGCTGCGCTTGGTCGGGCGAGCCGTAGCGTTTCCGAAG
>CAVOHL010000017.1:0-28067 GCA_963695665.1 uncultured Alphaproteobacteria bacterium | reverse complement strand
GTCCTTGGTTCCGAGCGCGGCCGGGCAGATGCCCTTGTTGTTGTGGTCCTCGCCGTTCGCATCGGTCGAATACTGCGGCAGGACCGCGGGCCGGCCGTAGGTCGCCGAGTTCTTGTCCATGTCGACGCCGCTGGTCCAGTTGACCTTCGGATCGAACTTCTGGGCGACGAGAAGCTCGCCGTCCTCACGATCGAGGGTATAGCCGAGGCCATTGCGATCGAAATGCGTGAGCAACTTGCGCTCTTTGCCGCCGATCTGCTGATTGCTGAGGATCATCTCGTTGACGCCGTCATAGTCCCACTCGTCGTGGGGCGTCATCTGATAGACCCACCTGGCCATGCCGGTGTCCGCATTGCGCGCCCAGATGGTCATCGACCATTTGTTGTCGCCCGGGCGTTGCTTCGGATTCCAGGTCGAGGGGTTGCCCGAACCGTAATAGAACAGGTTCAGCTGGGGATCGTACGAGATCCAGCCCCACGTGCAGCCGCCGCCGATCTTCCATTGATCGCCCTGCCACGTCTTGGTGCTCGAATCCTTGCCGACCGGCTTGCCGAGCGAGGTGGTCTTTTCCGGATCGACCATGATTTGATCGTCCGGTCCTTCCGAGAAGACGCGCCAAACCATCTTGCCGTCTTTGACGTCGTAGGCGGTGACGTGACACTGCACGCCGAACTCGCCGCCGGAAATGCCGACCAGAACCTTGTCCTTGATCACGAACGGCGCCGATGTGCCGGTCTGGCCCTTCGACGGATCGCCGTTCTTCACCGACCAGACGGGCTTTCCGGTCTTGGCATCGAGCGCCACCAGCGTCGTGTCGGCCTGATGCAGGAAGACCTTGCCGTCGGAATAGGACAGGCCGCGATTCACCGTGTCGCAGCACATCACCGGGATCACGTTCGGATCCTGCTTCGGCTCATACTTCCAAAGGATCTTGGCTTCGTGATCGAGATCGAGCGCATAGACGAGGTTGGGGAACGGCGTGTGCACGTACATCGTGCTGCCGACGACCAGTGGCGCACCTTCGTGGCCGCGCAGAACGCCGGTCGAGAACGTCCAGGCCACCTGCAGCTTGCCGACATTGCCGGCATTAATCTGCTTGAGTGGCGAGAAACGTTGGCCGTCATAGGTCCGTGCCGGCATCACCCAATCGGCCGGGTTTTCCGACATCTTGACGAGATCATCAGCATAGGCGGATCCGACGGCGAGCGCCGCGACCGCGCTTAGGCAGGTACCGAGCGTAAGTGAAAGATAACGCATTGCGTGTCCTCCCTGCGACGTTTCGAGGGGCTGCACCAATGCGAACAAGCCCAAAGCAAGCTCGGCCTCACGGCGCAAACCCATGCCTGGGGAAGCGTTGCCGGCAGCGTGTCACGGCATCAGCGCGTCGCGAGGATTTCTTTGCTCTCTCGCCGACTTGCCTAGCCTGCGAAGAAACGTCAGCTCTCCCTAGCGGCCGACGTCCTTGAAGCCGGAAACTTGACAAACTGTAGGCCTGCACTTTTTCCCGCGCAACAGAAAATGTTCCTGGCCTAAGAAATTCGATGGGCAGCCATGTCCCAACAAATGTCCCAACATTTTGGACACGATATTGTCGCAATGAAGAGTGGGACAACAACACGACACGTGAGGCGAAGGCTCAGTTCCATGCGCTATTCGTCCGGCGGCTATTTGAAATCGGCCTGTATCGCTCTTTTCGCTCCTGCCATCGTGGGGTTCGCGATTGGCGGGACAGCAACGCTGACCTATTCGCAAGAGACGATCGAGCCACTTGCGGTCGAAGAAGTCGCTGCCGGCGTCTATGTCCATTTCGGCGCCATCGCGCTGATGAGTGCCGAAAACGAAGGCGCGATTGCCAATGTCGGCTTTGTCGTCGGCGGCGACGCAGTCGCTGTCATCGACACCGGCGGCAGCGTGCGCGAAGGCCGCCGTCTCCTTGCGGCAATTCGTCGACTGACCGAAAAGCCCATCAAATACGTGATAAACACGCATGCCCATCCGGATCATGTGTTCGGCAACGCCGCATTCGCCGCCCCCGCAGTTTTTGTTGGCCATCGCGGCTTGCCGCGGGCATTGGCCGCGCGCGCGCCGTTCTATCTCGCGGCTTTTCGGCGCGGCATGGGATCCGTGCTCGACGACGTGAAAATCGTACCGCCGACCTTGACGGTCGACAACGAGACCGAGCTCGATCTCGGGCAGCGGAATCTCACCCTGAAAGCCTGGCGCACGTCGCATAGCGACAGCGATCTGACGGTCGTCGATGGCGCGACCGGCACGCTGTTTGCGGGCGATCTGGTATTTCTCAAGCACATCCCGGTGCTTGATGGCAGCATCCGCGGCTGGCTCGCCACTATTGACGATCTTGCTCGGATTCCGGCGAAAGGCGTCATTCCGGGTCACGGTCCAGCGGCCGCGTGGCCGGGCGCGCTCGCCGACGAGCGGGCCTACCTCGAACGCTTGGCGGGCGATTGCCGCGATCTGATCAAGCGCGGCGTGCCGCTTGCGGCCGCGGCGCAGATGGCGGGAGCCTCGGAAAAATCCCGCTGGGAGTTGTTCGAGGAGTACAATGCGCGCAATGCCACGGCCGCCTATTCCGAGCTGGAGTGGGAATAGGCGCCGCCGGCGGCAGCAACCGGCGAACGCGGAGTGCGATCGATGGGCAAAAAATTGCGAGCGGCCTGGGTGATCGGCCTTGCGGCCGCGATCTCATTCGGCGCGTTGCGATCGTCGATGGCGGCCGAAACCGACGATCCGTGGCCCGATCTCGCGCGCGACGTCTTCAAGGGACGTCCGCTCGCCGACGGCGAAGGCTTGATCGCAATCGAGATGCCGGCGCGCGCCGAAGATGCGGCGATCGTTCCGGTCACCTTGCGCGCCACGCTGCCGCCCGGCGACGCGCGCGTGCTCAAGGCCTTCACGCTGGTCATCGACGAAAATCCGGCGCCGGTCGCCGCCACGTTCAAGGTCGCCTCCGGCACGACCATGATCTCCACGCGGGTGCGGGTGAATTCCTACACCAACGTCCATGCCGTGGCCGAGCTGAGCGACGGCAGGCTCTATGTCGTGAAGACCTATGTGCGAGCGTCCGGCGGCTGCTCCGCCCCGATGGCCAAGAACGCCGAGGAAGCCAAGGCGAGCATCGGGCAAATGCGATTTCGGCAATTTGCCAATCCCGCGGGATCGGCCGGCGGCCCGCCGGAAGCTCAGATTATGATTCGCCACCCGAACAATTCCGGCCTGCAGCGCGATCCGCTCTCGCTGCTCTACATTCCGTTGCTGATCGTGCGCGATCTCCGCATCTGGCGGGGCGATGACCTAGTGCTCGAGATGGACGGCGGCATTTCCATCTCGGAGGATCCCAACATCCGGTTTTCATATCGGCCGAATGGGGCGGCGACATTCCGCGCCGAGGCGGTCGATACCGACGGCCGCGTTTTCAAGGCCGAATGGCCGGCCGAGCAGGCGATGTAACGGCCGCCGTCAGAAACAGCGGACTTCCGCTTCGGCCTGCGCGCGGCGCAGATCCTCGACCGCCTTCCTGGCAATCTCCGTCGAACGAAACTGAGTCCCGAGGTTTCCCGGGACCTGCGCGATGCTCAGTACGGTCGACGCCTCGACATAACGGTCATAGGGCAGGATCGAAGCGATGACGTCGATCGAGCAGGAGCACTGATCGAGGGTATGCTGCGTCTCGCCGTTGGCTTTCATGCAGCCGAACACGTAGTCGACGCGCGCCGTAGTCGGATAGTCATTGAGATCGTCGGCCCGCGCCGCTGAGGGCGCGGCGGCAGCGACGAGCAACGTGATGCCCAGTGCAAATGACGATACTTTTACGCGAACCATAACCAGCGTCCTTGGTCGAAGCGACGTTCGCCCCTCATCGTTGAAACTATGATATCTCCGCTACGATGTCTTGGTGGCAGATAAGTCTTGGTCGCAGATAAGTCTTGGTGGCAGATGACCGCAACGCCCGTTGCCGGGCAATAGGTTCGCCGGTCCATGGACCTCGTCATCTTCGATTGCGACGGCGTGCTGGTCGACTCCGAAATCCTCTCCAACGCGCTGCTTGCGGAGATGATGACGGAGCTCGGCCATCCGATGACGACGAGAGAGGCGCTGGAGAAATTCGCCGGGCGCAGCTTGACCGACGTTTTGGCGTTGGCCGAAGGCGTCTTAGGTCGCAAGGTTCCCGACGATCTCGGCCAGGCCTATGGCCGGCGCTTGCTGGAGCGTCTGCGTCGCGAACTCAAGCCCGTTGCCGGCGCGAAGGCGGCGGTCGCCGCGGTGCCTTGTCGCCGCTGCGTGGCGTCCTCCTCGTCGTTCGAACGCATCCAGCTGTCGCTTGACGTGACCGGTCTTGCGCCGTTGTTCGACGGGCATATTTTCAGCGCCACGCAGGTCGCTCACGGCAAACCCGCGCCGGACCTGCATCTGTTCGCGGCACGAACGATGGGTGCCGCTCCCGGCCGCTGCGTTGTCGTCGAAGATTCACCGCTCGGCGTGACGGCGGCCGTCGCCGCCGGAATGACGGCCGTTGGCTTCACCGGCGCCGGGCATGCGACGAGCGCTCTCGCCCAACAGCTCGCGGCCGCAGGCGCACGGTGCGTTCATCGCTTCGATGAGCGAGCTGCCGGACACGATCGCAGGCCTCGACGGCTCCATGACCGGATCATGACCGGATCACGACCGGATGCGACATCCGTTAGCTCGGCCGGATGGCGTGAAAAACCTTCAGCGCGGCGACGTGCTCGGCGACGTCATGGACGCGAAACAGCGAAGCGCCGGCGGCGCACGCGGCCAGGCTGGCGGCGATCGTTCCGACGAGCTGCGCTTCCACCCCGCCCTCGATCAGCGAACCAAGAAACGCCTTTCTCGACACGCCGACGAGGATCGGATGTCCGAAGTCCTGCAGCTCGGCGAGCCGCATGATCACTTCGACGTTCTGCCGCGCGGTCTTCGCAAACGCAATTCCGGGATCGAGGATAATGCGCGATGGCGCAATTCCGGCTTTTTCCGCGAGCGCCAGCGAACGCGCGAAGAATTGCCGGATATCGGCGATGATGTCGGTCGATGAATCCTTTTCCGTCCGATTATGCATGACGACGACGGCCGCCTCGGCGGCGGCGACCGTGTCGGCCATGCCGGATCTTTCTGCAAGCCCCAAACGTCGTTGACCAGAACGGCGCCAAGCTCGAGCGCGCGCGCGGCGACCTTCGATTTGTAGGTGTCGATCGAAAGCGGCACATCGAGCGTGCCGGCAAGCTCGGCCAGGACCGCTTCGATGCGGGCAAGTTCCTCGGCTTCGGTGACCGGCGATGCCGCGGGACGCGTCGACTCGCCGCCGACATCGATGATGTCGCAACCCTCCGCGGCCAACCGCTTGGCGTGCGCCAGGGCCGCCTCCGCGGCCATGAATCGCCCGCCGTCCGAAAAGGAATCCGGCGTCAGGTTGAGTATTCCCATGACGACCGGACGAGTGCCGATCTTGTCGAGAAAAGCGTCACGCCGGGCGCGCTGCTCTACGCGCATCCGCCTTCTCTTTCGCGTGCGGGTACTCGCAATGATAGTCTTTGACGCTCCACTTGGGGTGCTCGCCGATCCACTGGGCAATATAGGGCTGGGCCGTCATTGCGCACTGCTTCAGCGAGCCGTTCCACATGTATTCGAGACGCTGTTCCTCGCACTGATCCGGGTGCGCCAGCGCGCAAACCGTGACGACAATCGCTATCAGGTCCATGATGTGGCTCCGCCGGCCAATTTATGCACGATTCTCAGGCAATATTGTCATGCAATTCCCATTCCAACCATATACGAAAACACTCAATTTCAGCTGCCGATAAAAATCTCCCCTTTGCCAAGGACCGCCATGTCCCCGGCGAGGCGCCGCAGCGGCCGCCGGAGCAACGACGCGGCACGCTTGCTTACGGGCTCGATAAGCCCCGCCCACAATCGCATGGCGAGAAGCTGGTGTTGTCCGCAGTCGAGGAAGGTCGGCGACAGCGCGCTAGCGCCCTCGCCGAGAACGATGGTGCCGCGCTTCATGAGAAAGCCGGGGAGCGCTCCGGCTTTGCGCCCGACGATCAGGGTACCGGCGATCATGCGGCTGCCCGCATAGGCTCCGGCTCCGCCTTCGATGATGATGGTGCCGCGCCGCATGCGGTCGCCGGCGCGGTCGCCGGCGCGGCCGCGGACAACGACCACGCCGCCGCGCATTCCCGCCATCTCTCCGGCCAATGGGCCGCCGAGATGGTCCTCCGCCGCGCCGTGGATCTCGATGACGCCGCCCTTCATGCCCGACGCCGCCCAGGGACCGGCGTTGCCGTGCAAGATCAGGCGACCTCCCGCCAACAAACGTCCGGCCTGGGTGCCGACATCGCCGTCGACCAGCACTTCGCCGCCGGTCATGGCTTGGCCGACGCGATCGAGCCGCTCGCATGCGCCTTCGATGCGAATGCTCTGCGCGTCGCCCATGCGCAGGCGAAAAATCTCTCCGACATCGACGCGCGACCGTGTCGTCTGCAATTCGATACGCTCGATCTGCGCCGCCGTTTTGCCGGCAAGGAGATCCGGAACGAGCGGCGACAAATCGAGCCGCTGGTCGGGGCGCTGCCGCAGCGAGAAAATCATCGGTCTCACGGCAGCAAATCCCGCAAATGGTAGTGGTGCGGCCCAAGCTTGCCGCCGTAGTTTCCCGCGCTGATCCGCGTGGCGCCCCGCTTCGGGCCGAGCTTGACGATCGCGGCGATGCCGGCGCGCATCGCCGCCGCCACCGCGTCGGAGGTGAGACCGTCGATCACGATCTCGAGGACCGCCCCCGCATCGGCATCGAGCGAAGTCTTCACCGCGCCGCGCAACGTCGGACAATAGGCGTCATTGGTTGAGGCCGGCACGCCCTTGTACTTGGAGCCGACCTTGGACCCGGAGCGCACGATTCCTCCCGGAAAAGGCGCGATGACATCGGGCACTTTGGCGATAGCCGCCGCGGCGGCCTCGGCTGCCGCGCGCGTCGTTTCCGCCGTGCGGCCGATCGATGAGCAGGTTGCCGCCGCCGACGGCCTTCTTGGTGAGACCGGTTGTCGCCTCGCAGACAAATTCGCCGTCCATGACCGGAATGCGCCAAAAATGCTTGGCGCCGAACCGCTTCGAGATCTGCCAGCCGTCGCCGAAATAGCGCAGCGCATTCCCGAGCCGGAGCGCTTCCTCGCCCTCCATGCCGGCGTAGCAGGCCGAGCCGGGGCTCGTGAGCACGCATTGCGCGACGCGCGCGGCCAGCTGTTTCTGCAACTCGCTGGTGGACACCGCGAACAGCAACACGCGCACGCCCGGCCGCCGGTCGGGCGTCTGCTTCGCGGTGAGCTCGGCGTCGATGCCGGCCTCGCAACCGCAGCCGATGACCGAGGTGGCAAAGCCGGTCATGGTCACCGCCGCCTGGCGCGCCCACCGCGCGCTGTCGGCGGTGACGATCACCGCCGTCGCGCGCATGCCGAAAGCTTCCGCGAACGTATCGTCGATGCGCACGCCCTTGACGGTCAGGACACGCATGGCACGCGCTCGAACGGTTCGGGACGCCCGAGAGCGTGCTCCGGAACCTTGATGAATTCGTCCGACAGCCCGTAGCGGCCCTCGTAGTAGGCTTTCATGCGACGATCGATCGCTCGATCGCGCTCGGGCTGCACCGTCAGCGCGCGGCCCCAGCGGCAATGCGTCATGGTGCCGTCGCGAACGACAAGCTCGCCGTCCTTGAACACCAACGCCGCGGCGCGAAACATCTTGGCGCGGTCTTTATCGTTTTCGTAGACGGCAATGTCGGCGACGGCGCCCGGCAGCGAGATGCCCGCGGCCGGTCAGGCCGAGCAGCTTCGCCGGCGCCGCGCGGGTCATTGTCGCAATCTCGGCGAGCGAATATTCGCGCGCGATCGCGGGAAGCGTGGTCATCGCCACCGCAGCCGGCGGCAGCTCCGCCAGCCACTGCGCGCGCAAATCCCGGCTCATCAGCAGCGCGAAAATCTCCGGATAGGTCGTAAACGGTGCGCCGTTCGGGTGATCGGTGGTGAAGAAAACGCGCCACGGATCTGCGATCAACAGAAACAATTCCAGACCGACCGCCCACTGCACGGCGTTGTAGAAATTGTTGCGCCTGTAGTCATAGGGGACAATGCCGGCGCCATTGGCCTCGCCATCGAGGATCAGCCATTTCTTCGGGCGGGCCTGATCGCGCGCATTGAATTGACGCAGCACGTCCGACGAGATCGTCACGGTCGGGCCGAACATGACCTGACCGACGTCGACGGTGACGCTCGGCGCCGCGTTCACGGCCTCGGCAAGCGGCGCGGCGGCCGAGGAAAATCCGCGCTCGCCCTCCTTGCCGTAGCCGTAGAACTGCAGATGCGCGAGATGAAGCGGCAAGCCCTCCGCGGCGGCGATCGTCGTCAGCGCAGTCTCGACGTTTCCGGCAAGTCCGAGATTGTTGCAATGAACGTGGAGCGGATGCGGAACGCCCAGCGCCTTGACCGCATGCTGCAGGGCTTTCACGATCCGGCGCGACGATAGGCCATAGGACGGGACGACGTCATCGAAGGAGAACGCTCGTACATTCTCCTTGAACGCCATCGCGCCGCCGGCGTTGACGACCTTGACGCCGAGCGCGCGCGACATGCTCAGCGTCCACGCGACATAATCCTCGATGGCGGCGTCGCTCTCCTTCGCCTGCAGCAAGCCGAGCAGATAATCGTCGTTGCCGAGCACGGTGAGCGTCGCCTTGTCGATGATCGGGATGTCGGCGAGCTCAAGGTGCGCGTGCAGGGCGTAGTGCGGAGACACCGCCGGTTCGACGACGGTGGTAAAGCCCATGGCGGCATAGAGGCGCCCGATCTCGAAGCTCGACCAGCCGCCCTTCGCCAACGGCATCTCGGTCGGCCGCCGCGCAGCGGCCGCGTGATATTCGGGCAGCAATAGCCGCGCGGTGTTCACGTTCCAACCGGCGATGTGCGAGTGGATATCGATGGCGCCGGCCATGACGATCTTGCCGGCGGCATCGTAGGTCACATCGGCGCGCGCTGCTTGCGGCGGCGTCTATGATTGTGCCGTCGCGCATCCAGACATCGCCGATGCCGTCGCGACCATTGGCCGGATCGATGACGCGCCCGCCGGCAATGCGCGTCAACACGGGCGTTCTCCGACGCCGGGCAAGGCGGAAGCGATGCGCGCGATCGCGCCGGCGACCGAAATCGTGTCGCTTGGCTGCGTCGCTTCGATCGCCGTCAGCGTGCCGGTCAGCGGCGAGATGCTGCACCCCGGGATGGTCGACACCGGGGCGGCCGACCTCGATGTGAACGTGCGGCGACACAGGAAAGCTCGCACCGCGGCCGGTCAACGCGATCGTAGGCGGCGCTTCGCGCCATTCGGGCGCCGCTGCGCGGTAGGCCGATATCCAAACGACGCAGTCGGTTTCGCGGCTTTCGACCAGGCGGCGGCTGTCGAAGAGCCAAGGATCGTGCTCCGGAAATCCGCGCCCGAATCCGGTCCGCATCGGCAGTCCGGTCATCCAGCCGCAGGTCTGCAGGACGCCGACCGCATTGTCGGCGGGGCAAAGCGACAAGCCGGAGAAGCGGGTCGTCGCGTTCAGATCGTCCACCATGCCGCACAGCATCTCGATGGTGAGAGCATCGAGCGCGGCGGCCGACCAGATGGCAACGCCAAATCGCGCGGCTTTGAGAGCGGTGGCCACCCGGTCGAGCGTGCTTGACGGAAACGCGGGCGCGGCCGGTCGGCCGGCCCGCGATCCGCGCGCGCAGCGCGGCGAGCAGCGCCGGTAAATCGCTCCGCTCTTTGCCGACAATTTCCGCGGTCGTTCCGCCGAAATTCGGGTTTGCCGCAGCCCGTCCCGGGCACAGCCAAAAGATGCGGCGTTCGACGCCGATGTCAGCTCTGGTTTGCCGCGCCTCTTCGAACAAGCGTTGCGGCAATTCCGGCATTTCGCCCAACTCCGGACCCGCCAGCAGCAGCGTGTCGGCGCGCACGCGCGCCTCGAGCGGCGTGGTCAGCATGACGCCGGAGGAACGCATGACGTCGAGATCGCGGAACAATGCCTCGGAGTTCATATGGTCGATGACTGCGCCGGTCCGTTTCGCCAGCGCAATCGCGGCGCGCGCGCCGGCGACATCGGTACCGAGCCCGGCAATGAGGGGATGACGGCTCGCGGCAAGAAGCTTGGCCGCCTCGGCAATGGCCGTCTCGAGTGCTGCAGGCTTGCCCGCGACCCACGCGTGCGCCATGGCCGAATTCCTCGTCGAACGTGAAAAAAGGATGCCGCAGCAATTCAATCGTCGTATTTGAGATAGGCGAAACGTTGATCGTTTTCCGGCGTGCCCTCGAGCGCACCTTTCGCCTTCGCCGGCTGCCAGTGAACGACCTCCTCGATCTTCTCCGCCAATTCGAAATCCTTGTCGGTGATGCCCTTGGCGGCGTGATTTTGCAGCCGCACCTCGACCCAGGCGTACGACGCGGTGATGTCGGGGTGATGCCACGCCGCCTCGGCCAGATGTCCGACGGTGTTGATGACCATCAAAGTACCCTTCCAGCTGTTGGTGCGGTACTTGCGGCGTATCCAGCCGTTCTCGAGATACCAGTGCGGCAGACTGCGCTTGAGGCGTTGCTCGATTTCCTCGTCCGAATAAGTTCGTTCTTTTTTGGTTTCGGCCATGGGATGTCCTCTCATGGATCGTTGCCTGCGTCCCGATTGCCAACCGAGACGGGATGACGCAGTGTAGACCTGTACTCTCATTGGAAAAACCCTACGCGTAACAAGTTCGGGATTTAGCTTGCACAATGGCGTTTCCGACGCTGCCGGCATCACCGTCACCGCTCCGGCGCGGTTGCATCTCGGCTTTCTCGATCTCAATGGACGGCTCGGTCGCCGTTTCGGCGGCATCGGTCTTGCGATCAGCGATCTAAGAACCCGGATCGCGATCCGAAGAGCACCACGCACCGAAGTCTCGGGTCCCGAGAGCGACCGGGTGCGGCAATATCTCAAGACCATGCAACGCGTGCTGGCGCTCGACGACGCTCACGCGGTGAACATTTCGGAAGTCGTTCCCGCCCATGCCGGTCTCGGCTCCGGCACGCAGCTCGCGCTCGCGGTCGCCGCCGGCCTGCGCCACCTGCACAACCGGCCCGTTGATGTGGAGGGCGACGCCGTTGAGCTCGGACGCGGAACGCGCTCCGGCATCGGCATCGGACTTTTCTCTCGCGGCGGATTGGTCGTCGACGGCGGCCGCAATGATGCACCGACGCCGGCGCCGATCATCAGCCGCCTGCCGTTTCCGGACCATTGGCGCATTCTGGTTGCTCTCGACCCGCAACGTCAGGGCGTCCATGGACCCAACGAAGTGGCGACCTTGGCCGCTCTTGCGCCAATGTCCGACGCCGACGCCGCCCATATTTGCCGCCTGATCCTGATGCAGGCGTTGCCGGCGCTTGCCGACCACGACCTTGCCGGGTTCGGCGCCGCGATCAAAGAACTGCAAATGCGCCTCGGTGATTACTTTGCCCCGGCTCAGGGCGGCTCGCGCTTCACCAGTCGCGAGGTCGCTGCCGTTCTCGACGCCCTCGACGGCGCCGGCGCGTTCGGCATCGGCCAAAGCTCCTGGGGGCCCACCGGTTTTGCCTTTGCACCGTCGCCCGAAGAAGCCGACCGCTTGGCGGGGATCGCCCGGCAACATCCAAGCGGCCGGGGCCTGGACATCCGGGTTTGCACCGGGCTCAATTGCGGCGCGGAGATCGTCGCGCACGCGCATCCGCGCTGAGTCCGGCTAATAGCAATCAAAGCGCGGGAGGCGGCCATGGCGGAAAAGAACATCCTTCACATGGTCACGCCGACCAAACACCTGAGCCCGTTCGACGTGAACATGGCGCTCGATGCCGGTTACGATGCGGTGCTGACCTACTCCAATGTGACGATCGAGGAAGTGACGGGCCTGGTTCAGGACGCGATATTCTCGCGACCGCCCAAGGCCGGCGCCCGCACCGGAATGTTCTTCGGCGGCAAGAACGCGAGCGTTGCCCTCGACATGCTGGCAAAAGCCAAGCAGGCGCTGGTGCCGCCATTCGGCATTTCGTTTTTTGCCGATCCGGCCGGGGCGTTCACCACCGCTGCGGCGATGGTGGCATGCGCCGAAAAGCTCCTGAAGGACCAGAGAAAGCGCGCTCTCAAAGGCTTGAAGGTCGCGGTGTTCGGTGCCACCGGGGTTGTCGGTTATGCCGCAGGCGTCATCGCCGCGCTCGAGGGCAGCGACGTCACGCTGGTCGGCTATGACGGGATCAAGCGTGTCAGCGACAGCGCCAAGGAGATCAAGAACCGGTTCAATGTCGAGGTGCGCGCGGCAGACGGCAGCGACGACAATCACAAGTCGGCCATCCTGACGGAGGCCGAGGCGGCGCTGTGCGCCGGCCGCGCCGGCGTTTCGATTCTGTCAAAGGCGCAGCTTGCCGCCGCCAAGCATTTGCTGATCGCCGCCGACGTCAATGCGGTTCCGCCGAGTGGCGTCGAGGGCCTGGACATGCAGGCGAACGGTCAGGAGCTTACGCCGCATGGCACGTTGGGATTGGGTCCGTTGACCATCGGTAACATCAAGTACAAGACCGAATCCGGCCTGTTCCAAAAAATGATCGCCGCCGCCAAGCCGGTGCAATTCGATTTTCGCGACGCGTTTACCCTCGCGCGCGAGCTCAATGGCTGACGCGCCGCCTGTCCTCATCGCCGCCATTTCCGGACGAGCGCTTGCGGCCTCGGCGCGCCGCGGCGGCTATCTGCCGCTGGTGGCTGATTTCTTCGGCGATCAGGACACCTTGGACGTTGCGCATGCGCATGCGCGCCTGGCCGGCAGCCTGACGCGTGGAATTGATGGGAACGTCCTTGTCCACGCGTTGGCGACGCTCAGTGCTGGGCGCGAGCCCATCGGCGTCGTCTGCGGCACCGGATTCGAGGACCGGACGCAACTGTTGCAGCGGCTCGGCGAACGATGGCGTCTCTTCGGCAACAGCGCAGAAACGATCGCCAAGATCAAAGATCCCGAGTTCCTTTCGGCATTGTGCGCCGATCTCCGTATTCCGTTCCCTAAGGTCTCTTTGTCGAAGCCTGAAAATCCAAGCGGTTGGCTGGCAAAGCGCAAAGGCGGCGCCGGCGGCACGCACATCAAACCCGCGGCGCGTCCGGTTTTCCGGCCAGGCGATACCTACTATCAGCAAAAATTGCCTGGGGCGCCGATGTCCGCGCTGTTCCTCGCTGATGGCGGGGACGCAGCCTTGCTCGGATTTAGTACGCAATGGTCTTTGCCGACGCGGCGCCACCCCTATCGTTACGGCGGCGCGGTACGACCGGCCGATCTCGCGCCGCCGACCGCGAACGCGCTGGCCGCTGTTGTCCATCGGCTTGCCAAGGCGATGTCGCTTGTGGGCTTGAACAGCGCCGACTTTCTCGTTGATGGCGAGCGCTTTTGGCTCTTGGAAGTCAATCCGCGGCCCGGCGCGACGTTCGACGTCTTCGAACCGCCGCAGGGCTCGCTCTTTGCGCTGCACGTGGCCGCCTGTACCGGCCAGTTGGGGGAAGCGCCGCTCTATCCCGACGGCGCAAAGGCGGCCGCGATCGTTTATGCTGAAGACGATATCCGCTCGGTCCCCGCGCGAGACTGGCCGGACTGGACCGCCGACCGGCCGATCGCGGGGAGCGCGATTAACTCTGGCGAGCCGGTATGTACGGTCTATGCTTGCAGTTCGACCGCGGCCGGAGCAAGAACACTCGCAGACGAACGGCGCGAATTGGTTCTCGCCTGGACGCGCGCGAGGAAGATATGAACACAGCGCCGTCGATCAGCGTGAACGAGCGCGCCGCCGGGCTCGTTGCCCGGCTCGTGGCTGATGCCGCGGAGCTTAAGATTGAAATCACCCGCGGTCAGCGCGGCGAAGCGCTCATCGATGCCGGCAGCAAATGCCTCGGCAGTATTGCCGCCGGCCTTCGCGTCGCCGAAATTTGCATGGGCGGGCTAGGCGCCGTCCGTCTGGTGCCGTCATCGGCAACGCCGCGATGGCCTTGGACGGTCGTTACCCAATCCTCCAATCCGGTGATTGCCTGTCTCGCGAGTCAATATGCCGGCTGGCGCCTTTCGCATGAGAATGACAGTTCCTTTTTTGCGCTCGGCTCGGGACCGGCCCGCGCGCTGGCGCGGCGCGAACCCTTGTTCGAAATTTTGCCCTATGCCGACCGCGCGGATAATGCCACTCTGGTCATCGAAAGCGATCGGCCGCCGCCCGCACAGATCGTCACCAAGATTGCCCAGGATTGCCGGGTCAAGCCGAAGGACCTGACGATCATCTTCGCGCCGACGCAAAGTCTGGCCGGCAGCACGCAGATCGTTGCGCGCGCGCTTGAGGTCGCGCTGCACAAGACGCACGAGTTGGGGTTTCCGCTCGAGCGTATCGTCGAAGGCATCGGCGCGGCTCCGCTTTGTCCGCCGCATCCGGATTTTGTCACTGCGATGGGCCGGACCAACGATGCCATCATCTTCGGCGGGCAGGTCCAGCTCTTCGTGACCGGCGCCGCGAGCCAGGCGCGCGCACTGGCCGAAAAGCTTCCCAGCAAGGCCTCGCCCGACTACGGCCGGCCATTCGCGGAAATCTTCAAGCGGGTCAAGGGCGACTTCTACGCCATCGATCCGATGCTGTTCAGTCCGGCAAAGATTACCGTGACGGCGCTGGAAACCGGCGAAAGCTTTCACGCCGGAGAGATCGATCTGGGCCTGCTCGATGCGTCCTTCGGCTGAGCGCTTCGCGGTCGAACATCCACGGCTCCGGCCGAGCGTCGGCCTCGTGGTCGATCGTATCGACTGGCACGCCCGTGAACTGACCGCAGCGCTTGCTCAGCGCGGCGTCGGCGTCGTGCCCGTGCGCTTGCCGTCATGTGGATTTGCGACGCGAAACCCCACGGGACTGCATATCGATGGATACCGGGACGCCCTTCCGGATGCCGTCGTCGTTCGCACCATGTCCGGCGGAAGCTTCGAAATGGTCACGCTACGGCTCGGGATTCTTCACGCGTTGCGCGAGCTCGGGGTCATGGTGTGGAATGACGCCCGCACCATCGAGCGCTGCGTCGATAAATCGATGACGAGCTTTCTGCTGTCGCGCGCGGGCATCGCGACGCCGGCCACATGGGTGACGGAATCCTACGAGGACGCGCGCGCTATCGTCGCAACGCGAGACCGCCCATGGCGCACTGGTCCTCAAGCCGCTGTTTGGATCGCAGGGACGCGGCTTGAAGCTGATCAGCCGCGCCGAGGACCTGCCGCAACCCGGAACGACGTCCGGCGTCTATTATCTCCAACGTTTTGTCGGCGTGGAACGCGACGGTTTCCACGATTTTCGCCTGCTCGTCTTGCGAGGCCGCGTGATCGCGGCAATGCAACGGCATTCGCGCCAATGGATTACCAACGTCAAGCGCGGCGGCCGCCCGGTCGCGGTGGTCGTGCCCGACGAAATGAACGCGCTTGCGGTCAACGCCGCTGCGGCGGTTGGGGCGGACTTTGCCGGCGTTGATATCCTTTATGGAGCCGATGAACGGCCGACCGTGCTCGAGGTCAACAGCATGCCGGCCTGGTCGGGACTGCAGAAGGTAACGTCGGTCAACATCGCGTCCATCTTCGCCGAAGCCCTTGCGGCTGCTCTCGCGGCGCGCGCCGCCCGAGGAGCCATGGCGTGACCACGCGCGCCGAGCGGATCGCTGCGGCGTTCAAGTGGGCCTGCCTTGCCGAACTCGAAGCCCCGAAGCCCGGCAACGTCCATGTTTTCGCGGCCGGGCATCGCATGACCGCCGATGAATTCGTGCGCAGCGCCGAGGCGGCCGCCGGCCCGCTGACCGCTTCAGGGCGCGAGCGTCGGGGCGCGGATCTTGCGCGCCGTCGAGGAAACCTTCGCCGCCGTCGGCGCCAACACCAATCTCGGCATCATCTTGCTTTGCGCACCGCTTGCTGCTGCAGCCGAGGCGGATGCGGCGGACCTGCGCAGTTCGCTCGCTAAAATCGTGCGCGCCCTCGACATCGAGGACGCCAACCTCGCATTTCGCGCCATCGTCCAGGCGGCGCCCGCCGGACTCGGACACAGCGCCCGCCATGACGTGTTCGAGCCGGCCACGGTCACGCTTCTGCAGGCGATGACCGAAGCGGCAGAGCGCGACCGCGTTGCGCGGCAATACGCCACGAATTTTGCCGACATATTCGATCTCGGCTTGCCGGGGCTCGAAGCCGCCAGCCGGCAACATGCCGATGCAAAATGGGCAACCCTCATGACCTATCTCGGCTTCCTCGCGGAATTTCCGGACAGCCACATTTTGCGCAAGTTTGACGCACGAACCGCCGATGAGGTCCGGCAAACCGCGGCAAAATTTCGGACATCACTGCAGGCGGCGCGAGCCTTTGGCCCACCTTCTCCCCGAGCTTTTGGCTTGGGATGCTGCACTCAAAGCCGACGGCATCAATCCAGGGACCAGTGCCGATCTAACAGTAGCGACTCTTTTCGCGCATCGGCTGCGGACCATCTTGCCGTCGGCGCGTAACAGTGGTTGACTTTGCGTATGCGGGACTTTCGTTCCGCCGCTATCTGGCTAACCGGTCCGGCCTACCACGCCGGGCGCTGACAACAAGGATAGATGATACCGGACGACGCAGGCCACAGACCTGCGAGCGTTGTGTTTTCCTTGGGAGGAGATGGCGATGGCAAAGATCAACAGATTCTGCGTCGGTGAATCGCTCGTCGGTGACGGCAACGAAGTCGCGCATATCGATCTGCATCATGGGTCCGCGCGGCAGTGCGGCCGAAACGGCCTTCGTCGAACTGCCTGACCAACAACAAGGACGGGTTCACGTCGCTGCTCGCCGTGATCGACCCCGAACCTGCTGTGACCAAGCCGGCGACGGTCATGTTCAACAAAGTGACGATCAAGGGCGCCAAGCAGGCCGTGCAGATGTTCGGCCCCGCGCAGCACGCCGTCGCCAAGGCGGTCGCCGACAGCGTCGCCGAGGGCGTGATTCCCGCCGGACGAGGCCGACGATCTCTTCATCTGCGTCGGCGTGTTCATCCACTGGGAAGCCGCGACGACAAGAAAATCCAGGACTTCAACTATCGCGCCGTCAAGGAATCGATCGCGCGCGCCGTCGCTGGCGAGCCGAAGGCCGCCGAGGTCGTCGCCAAGCGCAACCAGGTCAAGCACCCGTTCGCAGCGGCATAGCGCGATTTATTCGCGTCAGCTGCCGCGCTTGTCGGATTGATGGAGCTCATAGGCGTGCGAGCTGCGCGCCTGTGAGCTTGCCGTTGTGCAGGCTGGAGGCGACGAGCGCGCCTTCTATTCCGGCACGCCGAAGGGCGGCAAGATCGGCAGGGTCGCGCACGCCGCCCGCGGCGTAGATGAGCTTGTCGGGAGCCGCGGCCTTGATCGCCGCAAGCCGGTTCAGGTCGGGACCGTTCGCGCTCCCGACCCGGGCAAGCGTCATGGCAATGATCTTGCGCGGCCAATCAGCCGCATCGCTGAGCAGCGCCGCGGGCCCGAGGAATGCGTCGCCGCGGTAGTCGAGCGACAGAATGACCCGGTCGTCTCGCAGACAAGTGGCGGACCAGCGCGCCGTCGCGCTGGCTCTCGCTGCCCAGCACCAGGTTTCCGAGGCCGGCGTCGAGCCAGGAATTTGCCCGGGCAAGATCGGCCACGCCGTTGTCGACCCAGAAGACGAGATTGGGAAGCTCGGTCTTCAAGCGCGTTAGGGCGGCGTCGTTGTTGCCGGCGTTTTCGATCGCATCAAGGTCGGCGATGTAGAACGTTTCGAACGGATGGATGGCCAGCAAACCGCGGGCCACATCGACCGGATTGCTGGTCGAGGCGAGCGGCGTTTCGATCGGCCGGTATTGGTCGCGGCGCCCCATACGGGCGTGGACCACCACGCCCTCCTTGAGATCGAGAACCGGTATGACCTCCATGGCCGGACCTTGCGCCGCGCGAAGCGATCGAGTCATCGTATATCGCGGTAAAATCGCGCACGAGGCAACATGGCCATTGTCATCGGCTGGGACATCGGCGGCGTCCATCTCAAGGCGGCGCGCGCCGAGGACGGCCGCATCACCAAAGCCGTGCAATACGCCTCGCCGCTTCGCGACGGGACGGGACGTCTGCTTCAGGCGTTCGCCGAAGCGCGCGCAGAGATGGGCCGCGCCGATCGCAACGTCGTCACCATGACCGGGGAATTGGCCGATACCTTCGCCTCGCGCAAGGAAGGCGTCGCGTGCCTGGTCGAGCTTGCCGCCCGCGAGCTCGGCGCCATTTCGGTCTACGCCGGCCGGGCGGGTTACGTCCGCCCGGAGGACGCCGGCCGCCATAGCGTGGATATCGCGTCAGCCAACTGGCACGCCTGTGCGGCGCTGATCGCGAGCAAACACACCAGCGCGCTGTTCATCGACCTCGGCTCGACGACGACCGACATCGTTCCGATCGTCGACGGCAAAGTGGCGGCCCGCGGCTATACCGATGCGCAACGGCTCGCCGCCGGCGAGTTGATCTATACCGGCCTGGTGCGCGGCTTCGTCATGGCGATTGCCGATCGCGCGCCGCTTGATGGGGTGTGGACGCCATTGATCAACGAGAATTTCGCTACGATGGCTGACGTCCACCGCATCCTCGGGACCTTGCCTCCGGGCGTCGACCATATGGCCACGGTCGACGGACGCGAAAAGACGGTCGAAGCCTCGCGCGCACGCCTCGCCCGCATGGTGGGAAGCGATGCGGAAGAAGCGGGCGATGCAACCTGGACTTTGCTCGCCCGCTGGTTTGCGGAAGCCCAGCTGCGAGCGATCGCCGACGCCGCGGCACTGGTGATGTCGCGCGGGGCCCTTGCCTCGGGCACCCCGATCATCGCGGCCGGCATCGGGCTCAGCGTCGTGGCGGAGATCGCCCGGCGATTGGGCTGCGCTCATGCCACCTTCGACACGTTGCTCGACATCGCACCGGAGGCGCGCGCCGCAGCGTGTCATTGCGCGCCGGCAGTCGCGCTCGCTGCGCTATCTTCGTGACTTGCTATTGATTGGGCGGCGGCTGGCGCGTCGCGCCGAGTTCGCGTCAGAGCAGCTCGACGGCGACGGTGAAAAAATCGTCGTGCGAGCAAATCACCCTGAATTCGCGGCGATAGCTCGCCATGTAGTCCTGCGCCGCCCGGAATTCGTGCAGCACGTCGCCAAATTCGTCGAATATCAATATCGAACCGCTGGGCAGGATCGCGTCCAGCTTGGTCAAGCAATAGAGCGCCGACGAATAGAGATCGCAGTCGATGTGCACGACGATTTGCTTGTCGGTCTTGAAAGTGGCGAGGAAGTCGGGGAGCGTGTCTTGAAACATGCCGACGACGAAATCGACGCGGGGATCGGCCGTATTCGGCGGCCGGCCGCCGGTATCGAAGCACCCATGCTTGAAATCGGCGCTCCAATCTTCCGGTAAGCCGGTAAAGCAATCAAAGCCGAAAAATCTGCTGTCGGCCGATTTGTTTTGTTCGGCAAAATGCAAAATGCTGTGGCCCTCGTGAACGCCGAACTCCAAATAATCGATCGCCCCCGCGGCTCGGTTGCTGACGAAGCTCCACATCGCCTCGCGCGTCGGAAACGACGGAACCTTCGAATTTCCTTGCCTGAACCGATGAAACAGCGGCCGCCGATTCAATTTGTCGATGATCCTGACATACGGCATGTATCGCCCGTAATTGACGATCACCGCGTTGGTCACGACCCGCCCCGTCCGCTTGGCTTGTTGACGAAGCGACATTGAACTTTTCCTCTCGGCGTGAAGAAGGGTTGGCGCGGAAAAGATACTGCCGCCACAACCGCGTGAATAACACCTCGGACGCAATGAGTAATTTCAAAGCCAGTGTTAACTTTAACGGTGGAGCGAATTTACGCGGCGAGAGTAGCGGCGAGCCTGCGGCCCAATATCTCTTCAACTAACTGGACCCGGCTATCCTGCGCGCGATCTCGTTGCGAAGGAGAGCGAGTTCGTCCGCCGTGCGGGCGCGGCGTGGGCTTTCGATCGGCAACTCGGCAAGCACCCGTGCCGGCGACGGCGAGAGCAGAATAAGGCGGTCGGCGAGGGCGGCCGCCTCTTCAACGTCGTGGGTGACCAAGAGGGTCGTTACCGGCCGGCGCGAGACCAGCTCGACCAGCTCCGCGCGCAGTCTCACCGCCAGTGCGGAGTCGAGAGAGACGAAGGGTTCGTCGAGCACCAGGAGTTCGGGCTGGACGGCGAACGCGCGCGCCAAGGCGACACGGCGGGCGAGCCCGACCGATAGCTCGCTCGGATAGTGACGGCGGTGTTCCGTGAGCCCGAGTGTGGCAAAGAGCGCGCCGAGCGTCTCTTCGCTCGCCTGCGGCGCCGCGAGCCGGACATTGGCTTCGACGGTGCGCCACGGCAGCAGCCGCGGTTCTTGGAAAACAACGCCCAACCTGCCGTGCGGGGGCAACTGCACGCTGCCTGCGAAATCGCGATCGAGGCCGACGATGATGCGCAGCAGCGTCGTCTTACCGCATCCCGACGGACCGACCAGCGCCACGACTTCGCCGTTGGTCAGCGTGATCGAAAGTTTGTCGAGGACGTGCAACCGGTCGCCGGAAGCGGCGCGGTACGACTTGTGCTCGATGTGGACGTCAAGCCGTCCTGGGGACGCCAGCGAGAAGCATGTCGTTCAAACGGCTGCACCAGAAGCGTTTCGATGGCCAGCATGACGGCGACGAACGCCAGAGCGTAGGCCAGAATGCGCGTGACGTCGAACAATTGGAAGGCAACCCCGATCTCGAAACCCACCCCATTCGGCCGGCCGAGCAATTCGACGACCAGCACGATCTTCCAGACCAGAGAGAGACCGGAGCGCGCGGCGGCGGCGAGATACGGCGCGAGCTGCGGCAGGACAACATGACGCAATCGCACCCATCGCCCCATGCGGAACACCGTCGCCATTTCGTCGAGCGTTCGGTCGAGCGCGCGCGCTCCCTCGCGCACCGTGACCGCCGCGATCGGTAATTTGTTGAGCACGACGGCCGTGATCGCCGCCGTCTCCGTCAGCCCGCCCCAGACATAGGCAAGCACGATGATCACCAGCGCCGGCAGGTTGAGCAACGTCACCAGCCACGGATCGCCAAGCCGGTCGGCGAACGCAAAGCGACCCATGGCCAACCCGATCACGGTGCCAAGCGCCATCGCGATGGTGAACGACACGGCGACGCGCGCGAGCGTGACGCCCAGATTGAAGGCGAGCGCGCCGGAGAGCGCCTCCCGGCCGATGGCAAGCCCTACGGCTTGCGGCGGCGGCAACAGGCGCGCGCCCATGAGGTGCGAACCGGCAAGCCACGCCGCCAGCAGCAATGCGATCGAGGCGAGCCGCAGCGCGACGTTCATTCGCCCGGTTCCGTGCGGTAGAACACGCCGGGATCAAGCTCGCGCGCCGGGCCGACGAGATCGGCACCGCCGATCTCGGCCAGAACGCGGTAAAGCGCTTGCGCGTCCGTCACCTCCTCGGCGAGCGGCCGGCGCGGAATGCCTTCGCGATAGCGCTGGCGATAGATGTCGAGCGCGGCGGCATCGCTCACACCGATGCGTGGTGCGAGCCGCTGCCATTCCGCCGGGCTGTCCGCGAGTAGGTCCGCCGCCTCGCGTGTGGCAGCGAAAAAGCGACCGAGCATCGCCCGGTTGCGTTCCGCCCAGGTGCCGTCGAATACATAGCCGACCATGGACACCGCTCCCTTGGCGCCGAGGCGCTTGAGCACGTCCGCCATCGGGATGGCCGGTCGCATGCCGCCGGCTTCGAGCTTGGCGCAGAAATTCCAGAAATTCAGCGTCGCATCGGTCTCGCCGTCCAATGCCTTCTGCGCGAGAAGCGGCGGAGCGCCGTAGACGATCGACGCCTGCCGCTTGAGATCGATGCCCGATCGGTGCGCCAGCGCCTGGAGGAGAAGCCAGCTTTTGTCGAGCGGTCCGCCGGCGACGCTGAGCTTCTTGCCCTTGAGATCGGCGATGTCATGGATCGGCGAACCTGCCGGCACCATGACGGCGCCAAGCGCGCTCGAATACGGATAGAAGACGAGATTGTCGCCGAGCCCGCGCTCACGGGCGACCCATAACCAATCCGACAGGATCATTTCGGCCGAGCCGCCCTTGAGGGCGATTTTGCCCGCCTCGGTATTGGCAAGCGCGGTGGCTTCGATGGCGAGGTCGGCCTGCCGGTCGAGGCCGCGGGCTTTGACGATTTCGAGGTCCCAGGCGAGCGTGCCGGTGGTCTGCACGGCAATGCGGAGGCGATCGGCGGCAAGCGCGCTCGAAACGGCAATCGTCAATGCGGCGATCGCTGCGATGCGCAAACTCATATTGGACGTCTCGATACCCATCCCGGGCCGGTCTAGAACTGTGCCGTGTGGTTGGTCAACCACCGCGGCGATGCCGCGACCATAACGTTCTCGATCGACTTATCGAGGCCGGCCAGCTTTTCTGGAGCTGTTTCTGACTGTAAACTTTCGGCTTAGGTGCGATTGACCGCTTGGGCCACCTTGGCCGACCCGCGTTTTGTCGAATGATCGGAGTTTGTCGAATGAAACGCAACGTTGGCGGCAGACCATGTCCCGAATAGTCCTCATCGTCGCCGCTCTTGCTCTCATGGCCGGCGCCGCCGCCGGACAGAACCGGCCGACGCGATTCTGGAACCTGACCCGCAATACGATTTCGGAATTCTACCTCGCTCCGTCAGGCACCTCGAATTGGGGTCCTAATCAGTGCAAGAACGACAAGGATGGCACCGTTGACCATGACGAGCGCCTGCGCATCACCAACGTGCCGTCCGGAACTTATGACGCCAAATTCACCGATGTGACCGGGCGCGTCTGCACTGTTCGGGACGTCAAGATCGAGGTGGGCGCGATCTTCACGATCGAGGAGAAGGACCTGAAGTCTTGCGAACGCTAGGGGCGGCGCGTTGACCGGTTGGGTTGAGGTTTGCGACACTCATCCGGTTTGTCGTGTTTCTCGATAAGATGGTTGGCGTACTGAATACCCACAATGGCCACGGTGAACGATGGTGAGGTTGCTCAAACGGGCAATGCAACGACTGCTCGTTGTCGTGTTGGGCGTTTTGAGCGTCTGGTTCATTGTCTTTGTTGTCTTCGACTTTGCCGACCAGAGGCTGCCCTGGATTCTGGCCTTGGCTTTCACGTATGGAATTGGGGCGTATATTGTTTTCCCGCGTAGCGTTCGCATGGGCCTCAAAATCCTGCAGCGCAGCCGCGTCCCGCGTTATACGATTACTGGCGATGGGTTGTCCGGCGACCCGGTTAATCTTGTGCTTACGGGCACGCTAGGACAGCTTCACGCCGCCTTTGCAGTCGCTGGCTGGTCGCCAGCCGACCCGCTTGGTTTAAGAAGTTCGTGGCATATGGTCCGAGCATTCGTATTCAATTCGTCTTACCCCACAGCGCCATTCAGCACTCTCTATCTTTTCGGACGCGGCCAAGACATCGGTTTCCAGAAGGCGATCGATAACAGCCCGCGAAAACGCCATCACGTTCGTTTCTGGGCTTTGAGTCTGGCCCATGCCGAGGCCAACTTGGGAACAGCGAGTTTCTGGTTAAACACTGACCGCCCACCGCTCGATGGGCGCGTTCACTGGGTGGGCGCGGGCACCAAGGATACCGGTTTCTCTCTGACCAGACTTACATTCCAGATCACCCACGCTACTGATGTGGATACGAATGCCGAGCGGGACCACATAATTGCCGAGCTGAAGAAGAATCGACTTATCGGAGACCTGAACTCCTATCGTGCGGGCCAACATCTGCCAGCCAAACACGTCAATCGCTACGTTACCGATGGCGAAGTCATCGCGGCGAACCTGACGGTCGTCTGACGCTTGGGGTCGGCGGCCTGCTGTCCTACGGCATCGACTTGAGAACTCCAAAATGCCATCTGCGTCTCTCGCCTATCCATGCGAAGATCAAAGGTTATTCCAGGCAATTTAGATACGCGCTGTCGCTGCCGCTTCTATTCGGCAGCTATTACATCAGCTGGAGCTTCTTTGTGTCTTTCCAGTATGGGTGGCCCTGATCAGCATTTTCATCATCGTCGATAATCTTCGCCGGCGGCCCGCGACTGGCGCTTGACCTTGGCTCATTTTCAATCGGTTCCGACAGTCATTCTTGTCGGCCGCTGTGCTTGCTCCTTAATCTTGCGAGGCCATTTCAACCGCGTTTGTTGGACCGTAAGCGAAGAATAAGTTGGTTGGCGCAGTCGTTGGAACTGGCCTGGCCAGCACACGTGGTCTTACGCCCATCTTTGACCATGACCGGCGTTCTTCAGGTTCGATAGACGTAACGGGCAAAAGCCGAGCACTGTCAGTGCAGCCTGATAGGGCGGCCCGCGTTGATCGTTCCCATGGCGCGCTGCACCGATCAGTTTAGTAACGACGCCTGAGCACCACCTCGGGCTCGAACCGTTGCCACACCGCGCCGTTATCGAATTGGATGGTCGTTCCATCCACGGAAAGGACCGCCCCTTGGTGCCAGTATTGGACCCAGATATGGCCGGGCCAATCGATCCACGCCCGCGAAGGTTGGCCTATTTCGTTCACGAGATTGAGGTCCCAGCCATTTTGGGTCACATACGCCGGGCCAGATCCTGCGCAGTTCTGCACGCACCGATACTCACCGGTGAAGTTCGCGCCCTGCGCGGCAGCGTTTGTTGCCGCAAACGCGCTCAACGCAACTAACGCAATCATACTCGGTCTCATGACGCACTCCCTGTTAATGCAACCGTGATTTCACTAGCCGAACAAACAGCGCAGACGATTGACGCGGATCGACGGCCATTGGGCTCCGCCCTCCTGCATTCCCAGCCCTGAGCGGGCGAACTAATCGATGATGTGGTATTTCCCGTCGATGTAAAGGGTCTCGCCCGTGATCAGACGGGCCCGCGTCATGGGCGAGAAACGCGGTCGCCACACCGACGTCTTCTTGCTGACCAGGCTCTGCGCCGGGGCCTTTGTCCGCCGCAGGACGGGGTCGGGCTTTACGTCCTGCCGACTGACGAAGAACTCATGATCGCGCGGCACACGTTTTCGCTCCTCGGCGAACAAATACGATCCCTGACCAGCAGCAGCGTCGATAAGGCTGACAGATGACATTTCACGCAATTGATCTTGGTCAACCAAGGATTTGGTGCGCTGGTCTTGTGTCATGGATCAATTTAGGTATCGAATGATCGCCTCCTGAACGTCGAAGGACACTTGCGATGCATATTCGCTTTCTCGTCGGGGCCCTGCTTGTGGCCGCCTTGCGTTGCCGGCAGTGTGCCGCTGGCGCCTTCCTCCGTTCATTCTTCGATTGGAAGTTTGCTGGCTCCCACCGCGGAGGCGAAGTCCAAGGTCCGCAGCCTTCTGGACCGCATGCTCGGCAAATCGATGCCGGAGGGCATCGTCAAGACCAACGGCCGCATCGAAGCGACACAGGTCGACGTCGCGGCGAAATATCCCGGCCGGCTGGTCGATATCACCGTGGAAGAAGGCAGCGAAGTCAAAGCGGGACAGGTCGTCGGCCGCGTATCGTCGCCGGAATACGAAGCCCAGCTCAGAGCGGCGCAATCCAACGTGGAGCGTGCAAGACAGGCGATGGCCGAGGCCGAAATCGCTGATCTCCCAGCGCAACGCCGTCTTGGCGGCGGCCAAATCCGATTTCGAGCGCGGACAGGAACTGGTCGGCAAGCAAATCATCACGCAACAGACTTTCGATCAGCGCCGCCGCAATTACGAAGGGGCCGAGGCGGGCGTCGTAGGAGCGACTGCGCAGCGCGATCAAGCCGACGCCGCCATCAAGAGCGCGCAAGCCGAGGCCGAACGCATCGAGTCGATACTGCACGACCTGGTTCTCGTCTCGCCGCGAACGGGACGGGTGCAATACCAACTCGCGCGGAATGGCGAGGTTGTTGCCGCCGGCGGAAAAGTCCTGACCATTCTCGACCTGCAGGATGTCTATATGACGGTCTTCCTGCCCGCCGCGACCGCGGGCAAGCTCGAGATCGGCGGCGAGGCCCGCATCATTTTGGATCCGGTTCCGGAATATGTCATTCCCGCCTCGGTGAGTTTTGTTGCAGCCGACGCGCAGTTCACTCCGAAGACCGTGGAGACAGCCGAGGAACGCGAAAAGCTGATGTTTCGCGTCAAGCTCAGGCTGGACGTTGAACTTCTGAAAAAATTCTCGAGGAGGGTGAAGACGGGCGTGCGCGGCATCGGGATCGTGCGTACGATTGCTGCGACGGCGTGGCCGGACGACCTTCAAGTCAAGCTGCCTCAATGACGGACGCCGTCGTCGCCCGGCTCGAAAGTGTCTCGCACCGTTATGGGGCGACGATCGCGCTCGACGACGTCACCATCGATATTCCAGCGCGCAAGATGGTCGGGGTGATCGGACCTGACGGGGTCGGCAAGTCCACGTTGTTGGCGCTGATTTCCGGCGTGCGCACCATCCAGAGCGGGCAGGTTGTGGTGTTCGACGGCGACCTGACGAATCCGACCCACCTCAAAAGCCTCCGTGCCCGCATTGCCTACATGCCGCAAGGGCTCGGCCGCAACCTCTACCCGACGCTCAGCGTTTTCGAGAATATCGACTTCTTCGGCCGGCTGTTCGGGCAATCGGCAGTCCGAACGCCGAGCCCGCATCACCGAACTTTTGACCGCCACGGCGCTCGATCCGTTCGAGGACCGCCCGGCCGGGAAGCTGTCCGGCGGCATGAAGCAGAAGCTCAGTCTTTGCTGTGCGCTCATCAACGATCCGGATTTGCTCATCCTCGACGAGCCCACAACCGGCGTCGACCCGTTGTCGCGCGGCCAATTCTGGGACCTCATCAACACGATCAGGGCGCGCCGCCCGCAAATGAGCGTGATGGTGGCGACAGCGTACATGGACGAGGCGCAGCGCTTCGACTGGCTGATGGCCATGGACGACGGCAAGGTCATCGCCGATGGCACGCTGAAGGAACTACTGGAGAAAACCGGAGAACCTACGCTCGACGAAGCTTTCATCGCACTTCTGCCAGAGGAAAAGCGCGCCCTTCATCAAAAGGTAATCGTGCGGCCGCGCGTAGCTTCGGCGGACGAAGTGCCGGCGATCGAGGCCGAGGGCCTGACCCGGCGGTTCGGTGATTTCGTCGCCGTCGACCACGTGAACTTCAAGATCGCGCCGGGCGAGATCTTTGGCTTCCTCGGTTCGAATGGTTGCGGCAAATCGACCACGATGAAGATGCTGACCGGGTTTCTGCCCGCCACCGAGGGCTGGGCGAAGCTCTTTGGGAGCCCGATGGGATCCAACGACATGGAGATGCGCCGCAATGTCGGCTACATGACGCAGGCCTTCTCACTCTACGGCGAACTGACCGTCCGGCAGAATCTCGATCTGCACGCGCAGCTTTATCACTTGCCGCCCGACAAGGTCGAAGGCCGCATCCAGGAGCTTTTGCAACGCTACGATCTGGCGAACGTCGCCAACGCCAAACCGGAGAGCCTGCCGCTCGGCATCAAGCAGCGACTTCAGCTCGCGGTAGCGGTGCTGCACGAACCCGACATTCTCATCCTCGACGAGCCGACTTCTGGCGTCGATCCGATCGCGCGCGACGCATTTTGGCGCACGCTGATCGATCTCTCGCGCAACGACGGCGTTACGATATTTCTTTCGACCCATTTTATGAACGAAGCGGAGCGGTGCGACCGTATCTCGCTGATGCACGCCGGCAAGGTGCTGGCGGTCGGCGCGCCGTTGGATCTCGTCAAAGAGCGTGGCAGCAATTCGCTGGAGGATACGTTCGTCGGCTATCTCGCCGACGCGGCCGAAATCGACCAGCACGAAGAAAGTCGAGGCGCCGACGCCGAGCGCGGCGCCGACGAGACTGAACCCCTGCGCACGCCAAAGCGGTTCGATTTGGGCCGGCTGTGGGCCTATGCCCGGCGCGAGACCGTCGAGCTGTTGCGCGA